>NZ_JBFBGM010000014.1:0-218558 GCF_040684695.1 Streptomyces erythrochromogenes | reverse complement strand
GGCCGCCTCGGTGGCGCGGCGCTGCACCTCGTCCGGGGCGTAGGAGACGGGCCCGTCGCTGTCGGCGGTCAGCGCGGTGTCCCCGTGGGCGTGGGTACTGCCGTGCGGCTAGGCCGACTTCTCGTGCGGGCCCTGGTCCTTCGGGACGATGCGCGGGACCAGCGTCGGGTTGACGTTGGAGCGGACCACGTCCGCGGTGATGACCACGCGGGCCACGTCCTTGCGGGACGGGACCTCGTACATCACCGACATCAGGACCTCCTCCATGATGGCGCGCAGGCCGCGCGCGCCCGTCTGGCGGAGGATCGCCTGGTCCGCGATGGCCTCCAGCGCCTCGCGCTCGAAGTCCAGCTCGACACCGTCGAGTTCGAACAGCCGCTGGTACTGCTTCACCAGCGCGTTGCGCGGCTCGATGAGGATCTGGAGCAGGGCCTCGCGGTCCAGGTTGTGGACCGAGGTGATGACGGGCAGACGGCCGATGAACTCGGGGATCATCCCGAACTTCACCAGGTCCTCCGGCATGACCTCCTGGAACTGGTCACTGGCCTCGATCTCGCGCTTGGAGCGGATCGTCGCCCCGAAGCCGATGCCCTTGGCGCCCGCGCGCGACTCGATGATCTTCTCCAGGCCGGCGAAGGCGCCGCCCACGATGAAGAGCACGTTCGTCGTGTCGATCTGGATGAACTCCTGGTGCGGGTGCTTGCGGCCGCCCTGCGGGGGCACCGACGCCGTCGTGCCCTCCAGGATCTTCAGCAGGGCCTGCTGCACGCCCTCACCGCTCACGTCGCGCGTGATCGACGGGTTCTCGCTCTTGCGGGCGACCTTGTCGATCTCGTCGATGTAGATGATCCCGGTCTCGGCCTTCTTGACGTCGTAGTCGGCTGCCTGGATCAGCTTGAGCAGGATGTTCTCGACGTCCTCGCCGACGTACCCGGCCTCCGTCAGCGCCGTCGCGTCGGCGATGGCGAACGGGACGTTCAGCATGCGGGCCAGCGTCTGCGCGAGCAGCGTCTTGCCGGAGCCCGTCGGGCCCAGCAGCAGGATGTTGGACTTCGCGAGCTCGATCGCGTCCTCGCGACCCTGCGCGCCGCCGTTCTCCCCGGCCTGGACCCGCTTGTAGTGGTTGTAGACCGCTACGGAGAGCGCCTTCTTCGCCGGCTCCTGGCCGACGACGTAGCTCTCCAGGAACTCGTAGATCTCACGGGGCTTGGGGAGTTCCTCCCACCGGACCTCGGAGGTCTCCGCGAGCTCCTCTTCGATGATCTCGTTGCAGAGGTCGATGCACTCGTCGCAGATGTACACACCGGGTCCTGCGATGAGCTTCTTCACCTGCTTCTGGCTCTTTCCGCAGAACGAGCACTTGAGCAGATCGCCGCCGTCACCGATGCGTGCCACGAGGTGCTTCCCCTTCGCCTGGGAGACGCCTGGTTCAGCGCTCCTGGTGCCTCATATCCGACGGTACCTTGCCGGGGGCCCCGTGCGGGGCCCCCTTGACGTGGTTCACATCCCCGAATCCGGTGGTGTGCCCGCGCCAACTGGCGGCAAGGGTCAGAGCTTGTTGCTCTTGCGGGTGGAGATGATCTGGTCGATCAGGCCGTACGCGAGGGCGTCCTCGGCCGTCAGGATCTTGTCGCGCTCGATGTCGTCGCGGATCTTCTCGATCGGCGTCGTCGAGTGCTTGGCCAGCATGGTCTCCAGCTGGTCGCGCATGCGCAGGATCTCGTTGGCCGCGATCTCCAGGTCCGAGAGCTGCTCACGGCCGGTGCCGCCGGAGGGCTGGTGGATCAGCACGCGGGCGTTCGGCAGGGCCATGCGCTTGCCGGGGGTGCCGGCGGCGAGCAGGACCGCGGCGGCGGAGGCCGCCTGGCCCATGCAGACCGTCTGGATGTCCGGCTTCACGAACTGCATCGTGTCGTAGATCGCCGTCAGCGCGGTGAAGGAGCCGCCGGGGCTGTTGATGTAGATCGAGATGTCGCGGTCCGGGTCCATCGACTCCAGGCACAGCAGCTGCGCCATGACGTCGTTGGCCGAGGCGTCGTCGATCTGCACGCCGAGGAAGATCACGCGCTCCTCGAAGAGCTTCGCGTACGGGTCGTACTCGCGCACGCCCTGCGAGGTGCGCTCGACGAAGCGCGGGATGACGTAGCGGTTGTCCACCTGCGGGCCGGTGTAGAGGCCGCTCGCGGAGCTCGCGGAGAAGTTGTTCTGCATCTGGGTGTTCACCATCCTGGTGGCGTTCTGCGGGCTGTCGGCTGACGGTTACTGACGGTGGGCGCCTGGATCAGGCCCCGGTGCCGCCGCCGCCCGGCGCGCTGGACGCGGCCGAGATGATCTCGTCGATGAGGCCGTAGTCCTTGGCCTCCTCGGCGGTGAACCAGCGGTCGCGGTCACCGTCGCGGATGATCGCCTCGACGGTCTGGCCCGAGTGGAACGCGGTGATCTCGGCCATCCGCTGCTTGGTGCGCAGCAGGTACTGGGCCTGGATCTTGATGTCCGACGCGGTGCCGCCGATGCCGGCGGAACCCTGGTGCATCAGGATGTCGGTGTTCGGCAGGGCGAAGCGCTTGCCCTTGGCACCGCCGGTGAGCAGGAACTGGCCCATCGAGGCCGCCATGCCCATACCGATGGTGACGACGTCGTTCGGGATGAACTGCATGGTGTCGTAGACGGCCATGCCGGCCGTCACCGAGCCACCGGGGCTGTTGATGTAGAGGTAGATGTCCTTCTCCGGCTCGGCGGCCAGGAGCAGGAGCTGCGCGGTGATCTTGTTGGCGATGTCGTCGTCGACCTGCTGGCCGAGGAAGATGATGCGCTCGCCGAGCAGCCGGTTGTAGACATGGTCGCCGAGGCCGCCACCGATGGACGGCTCACCCGCGGCGTAAGGCTTCAGATTCGTCACGTATCCACCTGCTCGTCTCCGACGGCCATGTGCCGTCTCAGCGTCTCGTTCTGGGGCGCGGTCCAGTCGGAGCGGACGGGTCCGCCGGCGCCCGGGTACTCACGTGCCCTCGTATTCATGGACCCTAACGCGCAGGTCGGACAACGCCATCCCGCTTCCCGAACTGTTCGCTCGGAGCGCAAGGTCCCAGAGCCCCGCGGAAGCCTTGCCGCGGCCGTGCAGAAGGGCCCGGACGCGGCTGCGTCCGGGCCCTTCGGGGCACTGCTCAGCGGGCTTCGCCCGGAGTGTTACTTGGCCTCGTCGGCCTTGACCTCGTCGTCGCCGTCAACGGCGGCCTCGACGGTCTCGGCGGCCGTCTCGACCTCGTCCTCGTCGTCGGAGAGGTCCACGACGTCACCGTTGGTGTCGACGACCTTGGCGGCCTCGACGACGACCGCGAGGGCCTTGCCGCGGGCGACCTCGCCGACCAGCATCGGGACCTGGCCACCCTCGACGACGGCCTGGGCGAACTGGTCGGGGGACATGCCGGAGGACTGCGCACGGCGCATGAGGTGCTCGGTGAGCTCCTCCTGGTTGACGCCCAGCTTCTCCTTGTTGACCAGGGCGTCCAGGACGAACTGGGTCTTGATGCCCTTGATCGCCTGGTCCTTGGTCTCGGCGTCGAACTCCTCGACCGTCTTGCCCTGGAACTCCAGGTACTTCGCCAGGTCCAGGCCCATCTGGCCGAGCTGGTGGTGCTCCAGGTTGTGCTTGCGGGTGTTGACCTCGTCCTCGAGCAGCTTCTCGGGGATCGGCACCTCGACGAGCTCCAGCAGCTTCTCCAGGACGCGCTCCTGGGCCTGCGTGGCCTGGTCGTACTGCTTCATGTTCTCGAGGCGCTTGCGGCTGTCGGCCTTGAGGTCCTCGAGGGTGTCGAACTCGCTCGCCATCTGGGCGAACTCGTCGTCCAGCTCCGGGAGCTCCTTGGCGGAGACCTTGGTGACCTTGACGGTGACCTCGGCGTCCTTGCCCTCGGCGGAGCCGCCCTTCAGCTGCGAGGTGAAGGTGGCCTCGCCGCCGGCCTCGAGGCCGGTGACGGCCTCGTCGATGCCCTCGAGCAGCTCGCCCGAGCCGATGGTGTAGGAGACGTCGGAGGCGACGCCGTCGGGCAGCACCTCGCCGTCGACCTTGGCCTCCAGGTCGATGGTGACGACGTCACCCTCGGCGGCGGCGCGCTCGACGTCCTTGGTGGACGCGAAGCGGCCGCGCAGCTGCTCGACGGACTTCTCGACGTCCTCGTCGGAGACCTCGATGGCGTCGACCTCGACCTCGATGCCGGAGTAGTCCGGGATCTCGATCTCGGGACGCACGTCGACCTCGGCGGTGAAGGCCAGCAGCTCGCCGTCCTTCAGCTCGGTGATGTCGACCTCGGGCTGGCCCAGCGGGTTCAGGTCGGCCTCGTTGACGGCCTCGGTGTAGAACTTCGGGAGGGCGTCGTTGACGGCCTCTTCCAGCACCGCACCGCGGCCGAAGCGCTGGTCGATGACGCGGGCCGGGATCTTGCCCTTGCGGAAGCCCTTCACCGTGACCTGCTGGTTGATCTTCTTGTACGCCGCGTCGAGGCTGTCCTTGAGCTCCTCGAAGGGCACCTCAACAGTGAGCCGAACCCGCGTCGGGTTCAGGGTCTCAACGGCGCTCTTCACGGTTCGGTCTCCTTGTGGCTGACTGCTGGGGGATCTGCCGTCTCGCTGCGATTCAGCGGTTCAGCGGACTTCGGCCCGGTACATCAGACACACGGGCACGCAGCTTGCATAGTAGCCGCAAGCGGCAATCAGCCCACAACGCGATCTTGCGGTGGTCGGGGTGGCCGGATTCGAACCGACGACCTTCCGCTCCCAAAGCGGACGCGCTACCAAGCTGCGCCACACCCCGTCGGTGCGACACGTAGGGTACATGCCCGGAGACCCTCTGATGCGCGGTGTTTCCAGAGCCATTTCGGACAGGCCGCGGCGCGGGCACGGAATGTGGTGTGCGATCCGCCGGAACGACCCGCTAGGATGCTGTCCGTGCCAGGGTCCCCGGACCTGCGGCGCACGCAATGCGGGCGTAGCTCAATGGTAGAGCCCTAGTCTTCCAAACTAGCTACGCGGGTTCGATTCCCGTCGCCCGCTCTGAGTACCGAAGGGCCAGGTCAGAGGACATCTCCTCGACCTGGCCCTTCGGTCGTTCCCGGGCCCGGAACCGCTCTCGGTCGAGCCCGGGGAAAGACCTGGCGCGGGAGCGGCCCGGCGCCCGGTTCGCCGGTTGCCCGGTGACCGTCCGGCGCGTCTCGGAGCGGCGGGCTCGCGTACAGGAGGGACCGGAGCTCCGTGGCGCCCTGCCGATGGGCCTCAGAGCTTGATGTTCGCGATCATCGTCGCGAGGGAGTTGAGGAAACGGTTCACGTCGTCCGCGATCGAGCTGGACGCCAGGAAGAAGCCGAAGAGGGCCGCGACGATGGCGGGGCCCGTCTTGATGTGGTTGCCGCGGATCAGCACCACCAGGATGACCCCCAACAGAACCACCACTGACAGCGAAATGGCCACTTCTGATCACACCTTCGGTCGTCCCCTGGTCGGCCGGGGGCGCACGGCCGAGAATGCCCCCACATGGACCATCCTCCCACCAACGGGCCGGAGTCATACGCCCCGTGACGAAAGGCCACTGTTCCGTTTTCGCCAACCGCCGTGCGCGAGGGGGCTCAGGGGGCGGTGAGACCCAGGAGGGAACGGACGTATGCGTACTTCGCGGACAACCGTTCACGGGTGGGGGCGTCAAGGACCGCGAGGCGTACGGGGTCGGCGTTGTGGGCGAGGTCGGCTTCCTTGACGAGGAGGGCGCCCGGGGTGGCCAGGATGCGGGCCGCGTAACTCTCCACCGGCTCGCCCGGTCGCTTGGTGACGGCCAGGACCATCTCCTTGACGGACTGCGGGAGAGCGGCGGAATCCAGCCAGGTGAGGCTCAGCGCCTCGTCCTCGATCGCGTCGTGCAGCCAGGCAGCTGCCTGCTGTTCGGGGCTGCCGCCGCGCACGCGCACGCCTTCGGCGACGGCCGCGAGGTGCTCGGCGTACGGCCTGCCGGCCTTGTCGGTCTGGCCCTCGTGCGCGCCGCGCGCCAGGGCCTCGACCTCCAGGAGGGTCAGGGGACTGCCCGTCATGCGATCTCCCTCGCTGCCGTGCACAGGGCCCGGGCGGCCCTGCGGACATCTGCCTGCGTCGTACGCCAGTTGGAGAACGCGGCGCGCAGCCCCGCGGTTCCCTCGTGGACGGTCGGCGTGACGAACACCTCGGCGGACACCGCCTCGCGCAGGGCGGTCAGCCGGGCCGGGTCGGGGGCGTCGGCGAGGGTGAAGCAGACGACGTTGAGGCGGACCGGGGCGAGGAGGGTGAAGGCGGGGTCCTCCTCCAGGGCGGCGCCGAGGGCCCGGGCGCCGGCGATGTTGCGCTCGACGATCTCGCGGTGGCCCTGGCGGCCGTAGGCGCTCAGCGTGAACCAGGCGGCGAGGGCGCGCAGCCGGTGGGAGTTCTCCGGAGTGAGGTGGACGAGGTCGGGGTGTTCGCCGAGGGGGCCGAGGTAGGCGGCGGCGTTCTGGAAGACGCGGGCCTGCAGGTCGCGTCGGCGGGTGAACTGGACGGCGCTGTCGTAGGGGACGTTGAGCCACTTGTGCAGGTCGACGCAGACCGAGTCGGAGGCGTCGAGGCCCGCGGTGAGGTGGGCGTGGTCCGGGGAGAGCGCGGCGAAGGCGCCGAAGGCGGCGTCGGTGTGCAGCCAGAAGTCGTGGCGCGGGCGGAGTGCGGCGATGGCGGTGAGGTCGTCGAAGTCGACGGTGTTGACGGTGCCCGCGTTGGCGACGACCACCGCCGGGCCCGGGGTGTCGGCCAGCGCCCGGTCGAGGGCGGCGGGGTCCACGGCCTCCCGGCCGGGCAGGGTCGGGACGCGGACGAGGGAGCTGCGGCCGAGGCCCAGGAAGGAGAGGGCCTTGGCGATGGAGGAGTGCGGGGCGCCGGAGACGACGCGGACCGGGCCGAGGGCCGCGGCGCCGTCCTCGGCCGGGGACACGCCGAGGCGCTCGCCGAGCCATTCGCGGGCGATCGCGAGGCCGGTGGTGTTGGACATGGTGGCGCCGCTGACGAAGGTGCCGGTGTGCGCGTCGGAGAGGCCGAACAGCTCGCGCAGCCAGCCCACGGTCTCGCGTTCGAGGTCCTGGCCGGCGCCGTCCATGGAGGAGTTGGAGTTCTGGTCGTGGGCGGCGGTGAGCCAGTCCCCGGCGAGCGCGGCGGGGGTGGCGCCGCCGGTGACGAAGCCGAGGTAGCGGGGGCCGGCGGAGGCCGAGAGCCGCGGCTCCCAGCGCTCGCGGAAGGCGGCGAGGGCGCTGTCCGTGCCGGTGCCCCGGACGGGGAGCGGTGCGGGCTCCCCCGGCTTCGGGGCGGGCGGTACGACGGCGCGCTCGTCCAGGGTGGCGAGCGCTTCGGCGGCGGCGCGGCGGGTGGCGTCGAGCAGGTCGGGGAGCCGGGCGAGGTCGGCGGCGAGCGTGCGGTCCATGGGGGCACGGTAGGGCCGGTGGGCGCCCGCGCGGGCGTGCCAATCCCGGGCGAGTGGCCCGGGCGAGTGGCCCGGGCGTGCCACCCGCCCGATCCGGCGCCGCTCCGGCCGGGGCGTCGTGGTCCCGCTTCGACCGGGCCGTCCCTCAGGCGGCCGCGGGCGCGGGAGCGCGGCGGGCCGCGGAGGCGAGTGCGGTCATGCGGGCGGCGACGGTCGCGGCGGAGCTGCGCGGGAGGCGGTCCGCGATCAGGCCGTCGGCGAGGAGGAGCACCTGGTCGGCGTGGGCGGCGGCGGCCGGGTCGTGGGTGACCATGACGATCGTGGCGCCCAGGGTGTCGACGGCGTCGCGGAGCAGGCCGAGGACCTCGGCGGCGGTGGTGGTGTCGAGGGCGCCGGTGGGTTCGTCGGCGAAGAGCACGTCGGGCCGGGTGACGAGGGCGCGGGCGACGGCCACCCGCTGCTGCTGGCCGCCGGAGAGCTCGGCGGGGCGCCGTCCTCCCTTCCCGTCCAAGCCGACGCGGGCGAGCAGGTCCGCGGCGCGGGCCCGGTCCGGGCGGCCGCCGGCGAGCCTCAGCGGCAGCAGCACGTTCTGCTCGACGGTGAGGGCGGGCAGCAGGTTGAAGGACTGGAAGACGAAGCCGAGCCGGCTGCGGCGCAGCTCGGTGAGCCCGTTCTCGTCCATGCCGGTGATCTCGGTGCCGCCGAGGCGTACGGAGCCCTCGGTGGGCAGGTCGAGGCCGGCCGCGCACTGGAGGAAGGTGGACTTGCCGGAGCCCGAGGGGCCCATCACGGCGGTGAAGCTGCCGCGCGGGAGGCTCAGGTCGATGCCGCGCAGCGCGTGCACGGCGGACGCCCCGCGTCCGTAGGAGCGCCGTACGCCGCGCAGTTCCACGGCGGCCGGCACGGTGTGCCGCTCCCCCGTCCGGGCTTGCGTCGCCGTGTTCTCGTCCGGGCGCCCGCGCCGTCGCAGTCCCATGGTGTGCCGCCTCTCGTCGCCGTCCTGGTCGTGGCTGCGACGCTACGGATCACGGTGGGGCCGCGGCCATGGAGCGGCCCGGGGTGGGCGGGGTGGGGAAGGCCCCACCCCGGCCGGGGCCCCACCCCGGACGGGGCCCCCACCCCGGTCGGGCCCCCGCCCGTGCTCAGGGGGAGCGGCGGATGAGGAGCAGGGCCCGGTCGTCGTTGACGTCCTTGGCGACCTTCTCGATCAGGTGCCAGGCCGCGCCCTCCCAGCCCGCGGAGACGTAGCGGTCGGCTTCGCCGGTGAGGCGGTCGATGCCCTCGCTGATCTCGCGGTCGGCGGTCTCGACGAGGCCGTCGGTGAAGAGCATCAGGACGTCGCCGCGGCGCAGGTTGCCGCGGGCGGGGGTGAACTCGGCGCCGTCGTAGACGCCGAGCAGCGGGCCCTCGCCGGACTTCTCCTGCCAGCGGCCGGTGCCCGCGCAGAGCTGGAGGGCGGGGAGGTGGCCGGCCGAGAGGAGTTCGTAGTCGCCGGTCTCCAGGTCCAGGACGAGGTGGATGGAGGTGGCGAAGCCCTCGTCCCAGTCCTGGCGGAGCAGGTAGCCGTTGGCGGCGGGCAGGAAGCCGTGCGGTGGCAGGGCGCCGAGCAGGCCGCCGAAGGCCCCGGACAGCAGCAGGGCTCTGGAGCCGGCCTCCATGCCCTTGCCGGAGACGTCGGTCAGGACGATCTCCAGGGTCCGGCCGCCGTTGGTGCGGGCCGCGACGACGAAGTCGCCGGAGAAGGACTGGCCGCCGGCGGGGCGCAGGGCCATCTCCCGGTGCCAGCCGCGGGGCAGGGCGGGCAGCTTGCTCTGGACGCGGATGCGTTCGCGCAGGTCGAAGAGCATGGTGCCGCCGCGCCGCCAGGGCACGCCGACGCGGCTGCGGAACTGCGCGATGACGAGGCCGAAGAACCCGCAGGCGGCGACGACGAGCACGGTGCCGGGGGTGACGCGCGCCGGACCCTGGGTATAAGGACCGAGCACGACGGCTTCGACGATCAGGGCGGTCGCGGAGGCGGCGTACAGGGCGAGGAGGCTGGCGGGGCGCAGCAGCAGGCCGCCGGCCACGATCGGCAGGACGAGCGCCGCCGGGGAGAACCACACGGGCAGCATGATCGTGCCGCAGGCTATGGCGGGGACGGTGAGCAGCAGCCCGATGAAGGCGAGCCAGTCGGAGGCGTCTCCGCGGAAGTAGTCGACGGCGGATTTACGCAGGGCGGTGCGGCCCCGGTGCGACCGCATGCGCATCCGGGCCAGAAGGGTCTCCACGCGTGCTCCGGCCATTGCTTCGGGACCTTATCCATCCTGGCTGTGAATGCGCAGGGGTACCCCCGCACCCGGGGCCGGGGGGTGTCCGAAATCGCCCGGGGCGTCATGGAATGCCATGGCAGGGATGGACGCATGGCTCTGGGGATGTGCGGATTGCAGGCATTGCCGGGCGATGGGCGGGATGTCCGGTGCGGCCTGACGAACAGCCGTGCGCCGGGAGAGTCCTAGTTCTGCTGGCAGGTGGGGCACCAGAAGAGGTTGCGGGCGGCGAGACCGGCGGTGCGGATCTCGCCCCCGCAGATGTGGCAGGGCATGTTCGCCCTCCGGTAGACGTACACCTCGCCGCCGTGGTCGTCCACCCGCGGCGGCCGGCCCATGGCCTCGGGGAGGTGCTCGTCGCGGACGGTGTCGATGCGGTTGTTGCGCACGCCCTGGCGCATCAGGGCGGCCAGGTCCTCCCACATGGCGTCCCATTCGGCGCGGGTGAGGTCCTTGCCCAGGCGGTACGGGTCGATGCCGTGCCGGAAGAGGACCTCGGCGCGGTAGACGTTCCCGACGCCCGCGACGATCTTCTGGTCCATGAGCAGCGCGGCGACGGTGGTGCGGGAGCGGGAGATGCGGGTCCAGGCGCGGTCGGGGTCGTCGCCGTCGCGCAGAGGGTCCGGTCCGAGGCGGGCGCTTGTCGCGGCCTTCTCCTCGTCGGTGATCCACGCGCAGGTGGTCGGGCCGCGGAGGTCGGAGTAGTAGGCGTCGTTGGCCAGGCGCAGCCGGACGGTGTCGGTGGCCGGCGGGGCGGGCGCGGGGCCGATCGCGTACTTGCCGAAGAGTCCGAGGTGGATGTGGATCCACCCGTTCTCGCGGAAGCCGAGGAAGAGGTGCTTGCCGTGGGCGTCGACGCCGTCGAGGATCCGGCCGTCGAGGAGGGCCGCGCTCTCGGCGAACCGTCCCTGGGGGCTGCTGACGGCCACCTCCCGTCCGGCGAACCGGGTCAGGTGGTCCTCGGCGAGGCGGTGGATCGTATGCCCCTCGGGCACTGCGCGCTCCTCGGCGGAAGGGAGTGGGGAAGACGACGGCCGTGCCACCCGCCCGGCGGGTGGCACGGCCGGAGGCGGGATCAGCCCTGCGGGTGGTGGGCCGGGATGGGGGGGAGCTCGCCGGTCTGCTCGTAGGCGGAGAGCATGTCGATGCGGCGGGTGTGGCGCTCCTCGCCGGAGTACGGGGTCGCCAGGAAGGCCTCGATGAAGCTGACGGCCTCGTCCTGCGTGTGCATGCGGCCGCCGACGGAGATGACGTTGGCGTTGTTGTGCTCACGGCCGAGCTGGGCGGTCTGGACGCTCCAGGCCAGGATGGCGCGGACGCCCTTGACCTTGTTCGCGGCGATCTGCTCCCCGTTGCCGGAGCCGCCGATCACGATGCCGAGGCTGCCCTCGTCCGCGGCGGTCTTCTCCGCGGCGCGGAGGCAGAAGGGCGGGTAGTCGTCCACGGCGTCGTAGATGTGGGGGCCACAGTCGACGGGCTCGTGGCCGTTGTTCTTGAGCCAGTCCACGAGGTGGTTCTTGAGCTCAAAGCCGGCATGGTCGGATCCGAGGTACACGCGCATGGGACGAGTGTGGCACGAGGAGCCCCGACGGCCCGCAGTGGGTGTCGCGTAAGTCACTTCTAAAGCTCAAGTAAACCCAAAGAACGCAGATGGGACACGGCAGGACCTTGGTCCTGGACGTTCGTCCGAAGGCAACGATCCGGATTGAGGTCTTCCGTCCTGCGTTCATCTCAGGTTTGAATGCCGGGGCTCGCAACCCGAGAACCTAAGGATCCGTCCATGAGCTCCACGACGACCCTCCAGAAAGAAGGCAACCCCACCGGGAACCCCGGTGACGGTCTGCCTTCCGACGGTCTGAAGGCCGGTCTCAAGAACCGCCACCTGTCCATGATCGCCATTGGCGGCGTCATCGGCGCCGGTCTCTTCGTCGGCTCCGGTGGCGGTATCGCCAAGGCCGGTCCCGCCATCCTGATCTCCTACGCCCTCGTCGGCGCCATGGTGGTCTTCGTGATGCGGATGCTCGGCGAGATGGCGGCGGCCAGCCCGAACTCGGGCTCCTTCTCCGCCTACGCCGACCGCGCGCTCGGTCGCTGGGCCGGCTTCTCCATCGGCTGGCTCTACTGGTTCTTCTGGGTCGTCGTCCTCGCCGTCGAGGCCACCGCCGGTGCCGCCATCCTGGAGAACTGGATCCCGGCCGTCCCGCAGTGGGCCTGGGCCCTGATCGTGATGGCGGTGCTGACCGTCACCAACCTCGGCTCGGTCGCCTCCTACGGTGAGTTCGAGTTCTGGTTCGCCGGCATCAAGGTCGTCGCCATCGGCGCCTTCGTGGTCATCGGCATGCTGGCCGTCTTCGGCGTCCTGCCCGGCTCCGACAACCCCGGCGCGGGCTTCGCGCACCTGACCGACGCCGGCGGCTTCTTCCCCAACGGCTACGGCGCGGTCCTCACCGGTGTGCTGATGGTCGTCTTCTCCTTCATGGGCAGCGAGATCGTCACCCTCGCCGCCGGCGAGTCGGAGAACCCCCGCAAGGCCGTCACGCAGGCCACCAACTCCGTGATCTGGCGCATCGGCGTCTTCTACCTCGGCTCGATCTTCGTCGTGCTGACGCTGCTCCCCTGGAACGACAAGTCGATCACCGAGAAGGGCTCGTACGTCGCCGCCCTGGACTCGATCGGCATCGCGAACGCCGGCACGATCATGGAGGTCATCGTCCTGACCGCCGTGCTGTCCTGCCTGAACTCCGGCCTCTACACCGCCTCCCGCATGGCCTTCTCGCTCGGTGAGCGCGGCGACGCCCCCAAGGCGTTCGCCAAGGTCAACGCCAAGGGCGTGCCGGTCGCCGCGATCCTCGGCTCCACGGTCTTCGGCTTCGTCGCCGTCTACTTCAACTACGCGTTCAAGGACACGGTCTTCAACTTCCTCCTGAACTCCTCCGGCGCCATCGCCCTCTTCGTGTGGCTGGTGATCTGCTTCACCCAGCTGAAGATGCGCGGGATCCTGGTCCGCGAGGCCCCGGAGAAGCTGACCGTGAAGATGTGGCTCTTCCCGTGGCTGACCTGGGCCACCGCCGCACTGATCATGTTCGTGATCGGCTACATGTTCGTGGACGACGCGAACCGCGAGGTGGTCACCCTGTCCACCCTCGTCGCCGGCCTGGTCGTGGCCGTCGGTGTGGTCCTGGACTTCCGCCGCAAGCGGGCCGCCGTCCAGGGCTGACCGAGCCCGATCCCGTCCCGTACGTCCCGTACACACGCCGGAGCCCGGCCCGCCTCGTCAGGCGGGCCGGGCTCCGGCGGTACGGGGGGGTGGCGCCGGCGTCAGCCGCGGCGGCCCACCAGCTTCCAGGCGGCCGGCAGGGCGCCCATCGCGAGGGCCGCCTTGAGGGCGTCGCCGATCAGGAACGGGGTCAGGCCCGCCGCGACGGCGGCGCTCAGGGACATCCCGGTGGCGGCCATCAGGTACGGCACGCCCACCGCGTAGATGACCGCGGAGCCGAGCACCATCGTGCCCGCCGTGCGCAGGACCGAGCGGTCGGCGCCGCGCCGCGCGAGGGCGCCGGCGACGGTGGCGGCGAGCAGCATGCCGAGCACGTACCCGAAGGAGGCACCGCCGGCGCCGGAGGTGCCGCCCGCGAACCACGGCACGCCGGCCATGCCGACGAGGGCGTACAACGCCAGCGCCAGGAAGCCGCGGCGGGCGCCGAAGGCGGTGCCGACGAGCAGTGCGGCGAAGGTCTGGCCCGTGACGGGGACCGGGGAGCCGGGCACGGGCACCGCGATCTGCGCGGCGATACCGGTCAGCGCGGCACCGCCGACGACGAGCGCGATGTCGCGCACGCGGCTCGCGGGCAGCAGGTCGGCGAGGACGGTGCCGGGCCGGAGGGAGACGGAAGCAGTGCTCATGAGGGGGCTCCGCGAGGTGGTGAGGGTCGGGACGATCACCGACGTTAGTGCGCGGTCCGGGGCCGCCCCACCGCCGCCCGGAACAAAGCCCCGCTCCCCCCGATGGTGGGGAATGAACAAAGCCCACTTCCCCGGCCGCGCCGACGTGATCCTCATCACGAGCAACATCCGATAGCACGTCCGTTTTGCACGGACAGCCGCCGCTCAGTGAGACTGTTGGATCCCGCCAAGCCACAGGCGGAGTCCCCACCATCGCTGGGCCGAACGAGAGTACGAGCACTCCTCATGCGTGAGCGCCTGCCAGAAGCACCTCCCACGACGGGCGAGCTGCCCCCGGAACCCCTCAGCCACAGCCTCAAGCAGCGCCACCTGACCATGCTGGGGCTCGGCGGCGTGATCGGCGCCGGCCTCTTCGTAGGCTCCGGCGCGGGCATCGGCATCGCCGGTCCCGCGATCATCTGCTCCTACCTGCTCGCCGGCGTCCTCGCGATGCTGGTGATGCGCGCGCTGGGCGAGATGTCGGCCGCGATGCCCGCCTCCGGTTCGTTCTCCGTCTACGCCGAGCGGGCGCTCGGCCGCTGGGCCGGCTTCTCGGCGGGCTGGCTGTACTGGTTCCTGCTGGTCGTGGTGCTCGCCGTCGAGGCCACCGGCGCCGCGAAGATCGCGAACGGCTGGGTGCCCTCGGTCGACCAGTGGGTCTGGGTGCTGCTCTTCATGGTGGTCTTCACCGTGAGCAACCTGGCCGCGGTGAAGAACTTCGGCGAGTTCGAGTTCTGGTTCGCCGCCCTCAAGGTCGGCGCGATCGTGCTCTTCCTGATCCTCGGCACCCTCGCGATCTTCGGCGTGCTCCCGGACACGGACCCGGTGGGCATGGCCAACCTCACCGGCCAGGGCGGCTTCTTCCCCGAGGGCTTCGGCGGCGTGGTCGCCGGCATGCTCGCCGTCATCTTCGCCTTCGGCGGCCTGGAGGTCGTCACCATCGCGGCCGCCGAGTCCGACGACCCGGCCCGTTCGGTCTCCCGCGCGGTGCGCAGCGCCGTCTGGCGCATCCTCTTCTTCTACGTCGGCTCGATGGTGGTCATCGTGACCCTGCTGCCGTGGAACTCGCTGGAGCCGGGACAGAGCCCCTACGTCGCCGTCCTGGACTCCATCGGCATCCCGGGGGCCGGCCAGATCATGAACATCGTGGTGTTCGTGGCCCTGCTGTCGGCGCTCAACGCGAACCTGTACGGGTCCTCGCGCATGATCTTCTCCCTGGCCGAGCGCGAAGAGGCGCCGAAGTCCCTGCTGAAGGTCTCGGGCGGCGGCGTGCCGCGCCGGGCGGTGTTCGCCTCGGTGGCCTTCGGCTTCGTCTCGGTGCTGCTCAACCTGCTGTGGCCGGACACGATCTTCCTCTACATGCTCAACGCGGTCGGCGCGGTGCTGCTGTTCGTGTGGGCGCTGATCGCGGTCTCGCAGCTGAAGCTGCGCCGCCGGATCGAGCGGGACATGCCCGAGCGGCTGGTCCTGCCGATGTGGCTGTTCCCGTACGCCACCTGGGCCGCCCTGGCCGGGATGGCGGCGGTCCTGGTGCTGATGCTGTTCGACGACTCCGCGCGCCCGCAGCTGCTGTGGTCGACGGGCGCGGCCCTGCTGGTCCTCCTGGTCGCCTTCGTACGGGAGCGGCGCAGCCCGAAGTCCTGACCGCCCGCCGGTCCACGGCCCACGCGAAGGCCCCCGCGCACCCGGCGCGGGGGCCTTCGCGTGTCAGGTGCGCAGGTACGAGGCTCCATTGACGTCGAGCACGGCGCCCGAGCTCCAGCGCGCCGCGGGCGAGGCCAGGTGCAGCACCGCGGCGGCGACCTCCTGCGGCGTGCCGACCCGGCCGAAGGGGCTCTGCGCCCGGATCCGCTCGCCCTCCTCCCCTTCGAGCCGCCCGGCGACCCGTTCGGTGGCCACGAAACCGGGCGCCACGGAGGCCACGGCGATGCCGTGCGGGGCGAGGGAGACGGCGAGGGACTGGCCCAGCGCATGCAGGGCCGCCTTGGTGGCACCGTAGGCGGGGTGGTCGGGCTCGCCCCGGAACGCCCCGCGCGAGCCGATGTTGACGACGCGGCCCTCCCGTCGGCCGTCGATCATGCGGCGGGCGACGCAGTGCGTGAGGTTGGCCGGGGCGAAGAGGTTGACGGCGGCCGTGTGCCGCCAGGCCTCCTGCCAGTCGGCGTACGAGGTCGTGGGCAGCGGGTGCGCGAGCATCACGGCGGCGTTGTTCACGAGGACGTCGATGCCGCCGAGCGCCTCCTCGGTCTCGGCGGCGAGGGCCTCCACGCGGGCCGGGTCGCCGAGGTCTCCGACGACGAGGACGTGGCCCTCGCCAGGGAGGTCCGCGAGGGTGCGCTCGGCGTCCGCGTGCCGGGCCGTGCAGTGCACCGCGACCCTGTCCCCCTGCTCGGCGAAGGCGGTGGCGACGGCCCGCCCGATTCCCCGGGAGGCCCCAGTGACGAGCACCCCCCGACCCGTGGCAGCCAATTCCCTTACGTCGTGGTCCATTCGGTCGTCCCCCGTCCGCCGTCGTCGCGTCGCCCGCGTCCTGTCTGCAGCGTACGGGGGTGATCACGGCCGGTCATTCGACTGTCCGAATACCGGACGTCGACCATCCGAAGATCGGACAGAGGTGAGACTGGGGCACCTCATCACGTCCCCCCGTACAACCGGACAGGCACACCCGCAATGAGCCAGAGCACCCTGACACCTCCCGAAGCACCACAGACCGACGGCGGATCACCCCTCGGCAACGGACTCAAGCAGCGCCACCTCTCGATGATCGCCCTCGGCGGCGTCATCGGCGCGGGTCTCTTCGTCGGCTCCGGAGCCGGCATCGCGGCCGCGGGCCCCTCGATCGTGCTCGCCTACGCCGCGTCCGGACTGCTCGTGATGTTCGTGATGCGGATGCTCGGCGAGATGTCCGCCGCCAACCCCGCCTCCGGCTCCTTCTCGGTGCACGCGGAGCGGGCGATCGGCCCGTGGGCCGGGTTCACCGCCGGCTGGATGTTCTGGACCCTGCTGTGCGTGGGCGTGGCCATCGAGGCCATCGGCGCGGCGCACATCATGGCGGGCTGGTTCCCGGGCACCCCGTCGTGGATGTGGGTGCTGGTCTTCATGGCGCTGTTCTGCGGCTCCAACCTGGCCGCCGTCTCGAACTTCGGCGAGTTCGAGTTCTGGTTCTCCGCCCTCAAGATCGGGGCCATCGGCCTCTTCCTGGGGCTGGGCGTGCTGGCCGTCCTCGGCCTGCTGCCCGGCACCGGCGCGCCCGGCACCGCCAACCTGCTCCACGACGGCGGCTTCCTGCCCAACGGTGTGGACGGCCTGCTCGTCGGCCTGCTGGCCTCGGTCGTCGCCTACGGCGGACTGGAGACGGTCACCATCGCCGCCGCCGAGTCGGAGAACCCGGTCAAGGGCGTGGCCAAGGCCGTGAAGACCACCATGTGGCGCATCGCCGTCGTCTACGTCGGCTCCATGCTCGTCATCGTCACCCTGCTGCCGTGGAACGACCCGAAGGTCACGGAGGACGGCCCCTACGCGGCCACCCTGGACCACCTGGGCATCCCGGCGGCCGGCGAGATCATGAACGTGGTCATCCTGATCGCCCTGCTGTCCGCGATGAACGCCAACATCTACGGCTCCTCGCGCATGGCCTACTCCCTCGTCTCCCGCGGCCAGGGCCCCAAGGCGCTGGGCAAGGTCACCGGCAGCGTGCCGCGCCGGGCGGTGCTCGCCTCCTCCGGCTTCGGCTTCGTCACCGTGCTGCTGTCGTACTGGTACCCGGACACCCTGTTCGCCTGGCTGCTGAACATGGTCGGCGGCGTCATCCTCGTGGTCTGGGGCTTCATCGCCGTCTCGCAGTTCGTGCTGCGCCGCCGGCTGGAGCGCGAGGCCCCCGAGACGCTCGTCGTCCGGATGTGGGGCTTCCCGTACCTGACCTGGGTGGCGCTGGCCGGCGTGGCCGGGGTCCTGGTGCTGATGGCGCTGGGCGAGGACACGCGGGTCCAGGTGATCTTCACCGGCGGCCTCACCGCCGCCCTCGCGGTGACCGGATACGTCCTGCAGCGCCGGGCGGCCGACGCCCGCTGACAGCCCTTCCTCCGCAGGTGGGCCCCGTGCGAACGCACGGGGCCCACCTGCGTTTTACAGAGGTAACCCTTACTCGTGAGGCGGAATAGATACTGCTAGCGTGCAGTTGCGCATTAATTGCAATTAGCGATTGGCACGCTGAGGGGACCGGATAACACGCATGGCCATCTACACGCTTCCTGAGCTCCCGTACGACTACGCGGCGCTGGAGCCGGTGATCAACCCGCAGATCATCGAGCTGCACCACGACAAGCACCACGCGGCCTACGTCACGGGCGCCAACAACACGCTGGAGCAGCTGGCGGAGGCGCGCGACAAGGAGAACTGGGGCGCGCTCAACGGCCTGGAGAAGAACCTCGCGTTCCACCTCTCCGGCCACATCCTGCACAGCATCTACTGGCACAACATGGCCAGCCCGAAGACCGGCGAGGGCGGCGGCGAGCCCACCGCGGCCGACGGCCTGGGCGACCTGGCCGACGCGATCACCGAGTCCTTCGGCTCCTTCGCGAAGTTCAAGAAGCAGCTGACCTTCGCGTCCTCCGCCACCCAGGGCTCCGGCTGGGGCGTGCTCGCGTACGAGCCCGTCAGCGGCCGTCTGGTCGTCGAGCAGGTCTACGACCACCAGGGCAACGTGGGCGTGGCCAGCACCCCGATCCTGGTCTTCGACGCCTGGGAGCACGCCTTCTACCTGCAGTACAAGAACCAGAAGGTGGACTTCATCGAGGCGATGTGGAACGTCGTCAACTGGCAGGACGTCTCCAAGCGCTACGCCGACGCCAAGGCGAACACCCCGCTGCTGATCCCCGTCAAGGGCTGATCGCACCCCGAGTCCGTCTGCCTCGTGATCGTCTTCTCAACCTTCACCGGCGGGCGTGTCCAGCAGAAGACCCCCGTGAGGACGTGACTCACGGGGGTCTTCTGTGTCTCCTCGCCGTACGGGCTACTCGAAGGAGGGGCCCTTGGTGCGGGTCCGCTTGATCTCGTAGAAGCCGGGCGTGGAGGCGACGAGCAGGGTGCCGTCCCACAGCCGGGCGGCGGCCTCGCCGCGCGGGGTCGGGGTGACGACCGGGCCGAAGAAGGCGACGTCGCCCTCGCCGTCGGCGCCCGGAACGGAGATCACCGGGGTGCCGACCTCCTGGCCCACGCGGTCGATGCCGTTGTTGTGCGAGGCGCGCAGCACCTCGTCGTACTCGTCGGAGTCGGCGTACGCGAGCAGCTCGGCCGGCAGGCCGACCTCGGCCAGCGCCTCGGCGATCACCTCGCGGGTGGCCCCCTTGTCCTCGTTGTGGATGCGGGTGCCGAGCGCGGTGTAGAGCTTGCCCGTGACCTCGTCGCCGTGCTTCTGCTGGGCCGCTATGACCACGCGCACGGGGGCCCAGCCCTTGGGGCCGAGCAGCTCGCGGTAGACCTCGGGCAGCTCGTCGAGCCTGTTCTCGTTGAGGACGGCGAGGCTCATCACGTGCCAGCGCACCTCGACGTCGCGGACCTTCTCGACCTCCAGCATCCAACGGGACGTCATCCAGGCCCAAGGGCAGAGCGGGTCGAACCAGAAGTCGACCGGGGTCTTCTCGCGCACCTGGGTCTCGGTCATGTCTCTCCTCGGTGTCGGTCTCAGGCGGAAAAAGGCATCAACGGCGCATGTCCTCCGTGGCCAACCAGGACGCCCTCGCACGCATTCCCCTCGTGCGAGGATTCGACCAAGAACGCGATCGCGCACGAAGGAGTGCAGGTGCCCGGAGAGAATCTGTCCCGCGAGGAGGCCCGCGAGCGGGCCGAGCTGCTGTCCGTCGACGGGTACGAGGTCGTCCTCGACATCAGGTCGGCGGTGGACGAGGCCGAGCCGGCCGAGGGCCCGCGGACCTTCCGCTCGGTGACGACGGTCCGCTTCCGGGCCGCGGCCCCCGGCGGTGCCACCTTCGCGGACCTGATCGCCCCTTCGGTGAACTCCGTCACCCTGAACGGGCGGGCGCTGGACGTGGCCGCCGTCTTCGACGGGGCCCGCATCGCCCTGGACGGCCTGGCCTCCGAGAACGTCCTGGTGGTCGACGCGAACTGCGCGTACAGCCGGACGGGCGAGGGCCTGCACCGCTTCGTCGACCCGGAGGACGGCGAGGTCTACCTCTACACGCAGTACGAGCCGGCCGACGCCCGCCGGGTCTACGCGAACTTCGAGCAGCCGGACCTGAAGGCGCCGTACCGCTTCGAGGTGACCGCGCCCGAGGGCTGGCAGGTGTGGAGCAACGGCGTGGAGGAGTCCCGCGAGGGGCAGACCCGCCGCTTCGCCGAGACCGCGCCGATCTCCACGTACATCACCTGCGTGGTGGCCGGGCCCTACCACTACGTCACGGACACCTACACCCGCGGGGACCTGACCATCCCGCTGGGCGCGATGTGCCGGAAGGGACTCGCGAAGCACTTCGACGCGGACGACGTCTTCCTCGTCACCAAGCAGGGCTTCGACCTCTTCCACGAGATCTTCGACTACCCCTACCCCTTCGGGAAGTACGACCAGGCCTTCGTGCCGGAGTACAACCTGGGCGCGATGGAGAACCCGGGGATGGTGACCTTCCGGGAGGAGTACATCTTCCGCGGCAAGGTCACGCAGGCCTCGTACGAGCGGCGCGCGAACGTGATCCTCCACGAGATGGCGCACATGTGGTTCGGCGACCTCGTCACCATGAAGTGGTGGGACGACCTGTGGCTGAAGGAGTCCTTCGCGGACTTCATGGGCTCCTTCGGGCTCGTCGAGGCCACCCGCTTCGACCAGGCGTGGGTGTCCTTCGCCAACAGCCGCAAGGCGTGGGCCTACCGCGCCGACCAGCTGCCGTCCACGCACCCGATCACGGCCGACATCCGTGACCTGGAGGACGCGAAGCTGAACTTCGACGGCATCACCTACGCCAAGGGCGCGGCGGTGCTCAAGCAGCTGGTCGCCTACGTCGGCCGGGAGGCGTTCCTGGAGGGCGCGCGCCGCTACTTCAAGGCGAACGCGTACGGGAACACCACCCTCGACGACCTGCTGTCGGTGCTCGGCGAGGTGTCCGGGCGGGACATGACCGAGTGGTCGCGGGCCTGGCTGCAGACGGCGGGCGTGAACGTGCTGACCCCGCTGGTGACCTACGACGCCGAGGGCCGGATCACCGAGCTCGCGGTCGTCCAGGAGGGCGACGAGCTGCGCCCGCACCGCATCGGCGTGGGCCTGTACCGGCTGGAGCCGGACGGCGCGCTGGTGCGCTACGCCCGGGCCGAGGCGGACGTCTCCGGGTCCCGCTCGGTGATCGCGGAGCTGGCCGGGCAGGACCGGCCCGACCTGGTCCTGGTCAACGACGAGGACCTCACCTACTGCAAGATCCGCTTCGACGAGGGTTCGCTGGCCACCCTGCGCGCGCACCTGGGCGACCTGGCGGACCCGCTGGCCCGGGCGCTGAGCTGGTCGGCGCTGTGGAACCTGACGCGGGACGGCCTGATGCCGGCGCGCGACTTCGTCTCGCTGGTGCTGGCGCACGCGGGCCGGGAGACGGACGTCGGCGTCCTGCAGCAGCTGCACGCGCAGGCGCACACCTCGGTCACCCACTACGCGGCGCCGGACCGGCGCGAGCAGGTCGGCCGGGAGCTGGCGGCGGGCGCGCTGCACGAGCTGCGGGCGGCACGGCCGGGGTCGGAGCACCAGCTGACGTGGGCGCGGTTCTTCGCGGCGAGCGCGGCGAGCGAGGGCGACTTCCAGCTGCTGCTGGGGCTGCTGGAGGGTTCGGCCCGGATCGACGGACTGGACGTGGACCAGGAGCTGCGCTGGGACTTCCTGCTGCCGCTGGCCGCGCACGGGGCGGTGGACGAGGGCGTCCTCGCCGCCGAACTGGCCCGGGACGACACGGCGTCGGGCAAGCGGCACCAGGTGCGGTGCCTGGCGGCGCGGCCCTCGCAGGCGGTCAAGGACCAGGCGTGGGCGGCGGTCGTCGAGTCGGACGCGCTGTCGAACGCGCTGGTGGAGGCGACGATCGCGGGCATGCAGCAGTCCTCGCAGCGGGCCCTGCTGGCGGCTCACGCGGGGCGCTACTTCGAGGTCATCGAGCGGGTGTGGTCGGACCGGTCGATCCAGATCGGGATGGACATCGTGAAGGGGCTCTACCCCGCGCTCCAGGGGGACGCGGCGACGCTGGAGGCCACCGACGCCTGGCTGTCGGCCCACGCATCGGCTCCGCCGGCGCTGCGCCGCCTGGTCCTGGAGTCCCGCGACGACCTGGCCCGGGCCCTGCGCGCCCAGGCCTGCGACGTGGCGGCGGGCGCCTAGTGCGCGGTTCCGCTGCCGGGGCGGCGCCCCGGCAGCGGAACCGGTCACCCGTACGGGCGCACCTCATCGGCAGTCGAACGCCCGTACTTTAGCCCCGTCTTGTCCGGATTTGTCGACGAGCGTGTAACAGGGGTTAGCAAGGCCATGGCCTGAGGGAATCACCGCGTCATGAACCACAACGCACCCCTCCCCCTCGCCCACCTCACCGGCAACCGTCCCCGCGTGCTGACCCTCGCACAGCTGCGCGAGCACGGCGTGAGCGCCTCCGAGGCGGCCGAGCGGCCCTGGCAGCAGATCCTGCCCGGCGTGTTCCTGCTCCACGCCGGACCGGCGACGAGCGAGGAGCGGCTGCACGCCGCGCTGCTGTACGCGGGGCGGCGCGGGGCGGGCGAGGCCATGATCACCGGGCTGGCGGCACTGGCCCTCTACCGGTTCGCCGCCGCGCCCCCGCTGCTCGCCCTCTCGCACATCGACGTCCTGGTGCAGGGCACCCGGCGGCTGCGGTCGACGGGCGACGTGCGGATCGTGCGCGCGCACACCGCGCCCCGGCCCCAGCAGGTCACCGGGCTGCCCGTGGCACCCGTCGCGCGGGCCGTCGCCGACGCCGTCGCGCAGCTCTCCGACGCCGGCACCGTGCGCCGGCTGCTGAGCGAGGCCGTCCGCAGCGGGCACTGCGAACCGGCGGCCGTCGTACGGGAGCTGACGGTGGCCCGGCTGCTGAACCGGCCGCACGTGGTGGACGCCGTGGAGTCCCTCCTCGCGGAGGGCCGGGCCATCGCCGAGGACCGGCTGTACCAGGTCGTGCGCGGCCACGAACTCCCCGACCCCGTCTGGAACGTGGACCTGCGGATCCCCGGCGGCCCGCACCTCGGCGGGGTCGACGCGTACTGGCCCGAGCACGCCGTGGCCGTGGAGATCGACACGCGCGCCCCGCGCCAGGGCGAGGACGAGGAGTGGTCCGAGTGCGTGCGCAAGCGCGAGACCCTGGAGCGGCTCGGGGTGACCGTCGTGCACATCACCCCGCGCAAGCTCCGCGACTGGCCCGAGCAGCAGGCCGCGGTCATCCGGACCGCCCTGACGGCGTCCGCGGACCACGAGCCCGCCGCCTACCTGGTGGTGCTCCCGAGGTGAGGGGAGTACTCCGGGGTACTCCACAGCAGCCGCCCCGGATGCACGGCCTCCACCACCGACTCCACCCGGAAGCGGGTGCGGCGGCCGCCGTCGGGCGCGAACTCCGTCCGGGCCCGGCCGCTGAGCTGGAGGACGGACCCGCTCTCCCAGTCCGGGAAGAGCAGCCCGGCCCGCGGATCGGCCGTGAGGTTGCCCAGGGTCAGGAACATGGCGTTCCCCGCGTAGTCGGGCCAGGCCAGTTCGACCGGGGAGAGCACTTCCACGAAGCCCGGCAGCCCGCCCCGGTGGCTGGCGTCCACCCCCTCCTCTTGCGCCGTGGTGGCGATGAAGAAGGTGTCGGCGCCGCGTACGGTGCGCACCTGGCCGGGGGTGAGCGCGTCCCCGCGGCGCACGACGCCGGCCCCTGCCGCGACCAGCTCCAGCGGCTGCCTCTTCTGCAGGTACTTGGGGCAGTTGGCGAAGACCTGCTCGGCCTCGACGGCGAAGCCCCGCGGGGTCGCCGCGAGGGTTCCGTTCAGCCGCATGCGGCGCCGGGTGCGCGGGTCGAGCGCGATGGTCCCGACCCGGGTCCCGTCCGTGGCCAGCGCCTCGGCGAGCGGGTCGCCCGCGGGCGGACCGCCGGCGACGGCGATCCGGTGCGGACCGGTGGCGCGTACGAAGCCGGGCGGGCCGGTGAGCAAGGAGGCCCACATCCGGCCTGCGCCGTCGGCGGCCCCGACGACCAGGTGCGGCTGGAGCTCCAGGAAGGCCGCGGCGACGTCGCGGATGCCGGTGCCGATCGAGCGGCCGACGTGCTCGGCCGGCCCGCGCACGCCGACCCGCTCCTGCACCGCGAGCGACCCCCAGTGGTAGACGCCGGACATCAGAAGAACCCGCAGGTCGGCGCGTCCGCGGTGGGGGCGGGGGCACCCTCGGCGCCGGTCGGTACGGAGATTTCCAGGCGCGTGCCGTCGGGGTCGTGGAAGAAGATGCCGCCGGAGGCCGCGCCCTCGCGGTGCGCGACGACGCCCTCGTGGGCGAACGTGACGCCGAGGCCCCGCAGCCGCTCCTCGTACGCGCGCACCTCTTCGACGTGGTCCGCCGAGAACGCCAGGTGGTGCAGCCCGGCCGCGGCCGGCGCGAAGGCGCCGTCGGCCTGCTGCCAGAGCGTGAGTTCGAGCTCGCCGTCCCGGCCGAGGAAGGCGTGGCGGCGGCCCTCCTCCTTGCCCTCGCCCAGCACCTGGAAGTCGAGCGCGTCGCGGTAGAACGCGAGCGAGCGCTCCAGGTCGGTGACGTTCAGGCCGATGTGCCCGGTGCGGAGCCTGCTGATGGCGGTGGTCATGACGGGTCCTTCCCCGGAGGCCGTTCCCTGGTCTCTAACCTTCTACATTCAATTTAAAGGTTAGAACCACAGGCGTCAACCGCTCACGTACCCTTGAGGGGTTAGCGAGCGAGGAGACGGACATGACCACGGCGGACCCGCGGCCCCTGACCGGGGAGCCGATCGCCCTCGACCTGCTGAACACCCGCTGGATGCACGAGGGCGAGCCCGCCGACCTCTTCGCCGGCGCCTTCGGGCTGAGCCGGGTCGAAGGGCTCGCGGTCTGGCTGGAGTCCACCGGACTGGCCCGCCGGTTCCGGGCCGACGCCGCGACCCTCGTCCACCTGATGACCGCGCGCGAGGCACTGGCCCGCGCGGTGGCGGACCCCGCCGACGAGAGCGCCCGGGCGCTGATCGACGCCGTACTGGAGCACGGCCGCATCCGCGCCACCCTGACCGCCGAAGGGCCGGGCGAGCGGGCCGAGTTCGCCGATCCCGCCTGGGGGCCCGCCTGGACGGCCGCGCGCGACTACCTCGACCTCCTGGGCTCGGCGCCCGACCGGATCCGCAAGTGCGCCTCGGAGACCTGCGTCCTGCACTTCCACGACACCTCGCGCAACGGAACGCGGCGCTGGTGCTCGATGTCCGCCTGCGGAAACCGGGCGAAGGCCTCGCGCCACTACGCGCGCACGCGCGAGCGCTGATCGCTCGAAATCTGTCACACCCGTACCGGTGCGCGCCCGCGCCCCGGTACCGACTTGGGGCCACTAAGTCGATAAATCAACTCTTCAGCCCCCATGGTTCGCACCACTGTGCCCGGATACGGGCCCACTGGCGGGAACACCGCACTGGCGAGTGTCCGCCACGGTAGGTCTCGGTCGATGACATCCCTCCCCAAAGACCGGTCGCTTGAGGAAAGCTGACCGGTCATCCGGCACCGAAATCCGGACCGTATCTTTCACTTACCAGGGATGCTGATGACCCTCGAATCCCCCAGCTCCATACCCGGGCCCAGACGCGCCGCGCGCGTCGCGGCCGCGGCAGGCCTGGTCGCCGCCCTCGTGGCGGGCGGCGCCGTGCCCGCGTTCGCGGCGACCGGTGCGGACACCCCGGGCACCTCGCCCGCGGTCAAGTCCGCCGACCAGAAGCTCGGTTCGGCCGACGTCGAGCTCCTCCAGGAGGCCAAGGCCAAGGGTGACGCGAACGTCACCGTCATGGTCGCGACCGCCCCCGGCCAGACCAAGCAGGTCGCCGACCAGCTGGACGCCGTCCAGGGCGCCTCGGTGGGCCGGACGTACGACAACCTCGGCTACGTGCGCGCCACCGTGCCCACCGCCCAGGCGGAGGCGGCGCTGAAGGCGGCCGCCAAGCTGTCCTCGGTGCACGGCATCGACCTGCGCCACGAGATCCAGCTGCCGGACCCGCGGCCCGAATCCGGCCGCGAGACCGGCACGGTGAAGAAGACCGCGGCCGAGACGTACGCGGCGCCGGACAAGAACACCCCGGCGAAGAACCCGTACAACCCGTCCTTCGAGACCGGCGCGGTCGACTTCGTCGAGGACAACCCGCAGGCCGACGGCCGCGGCGTCACCATCGGCATCATGGACTCCGGTGTCGACCTCGGCCACCCGGCCCTGCAGAAGACCACCACCGGCGAGCGCAAGATCGTCGACTGGGTCACGGCCACCGACCCGATCACCGACAACGACGGGACCTGGCGCGCCCAGATCACCCCCGTCACGGCCGCGGGCGGCACCTTCACCGCGGGCGGCCAGAGCTGGAAGGCGCCCGAGGGCAGCTTCCAGTGGAGCCGGTTCAGCGAGTCGATCACCGCCACCGGTGACATGGCGGGCGACGTCAACCGCGACGGTGACACCACCGACCGGTTCGGCATGCTGTACGACGTGGCCGCCGGCACCGTCCGCGTCGACACCGACCAGGACGGCGACTTCACGAACAACGAGCCGATGAAGCCGTACAAGGACGGCTACCAGATCGGCTACTTCGGCACGGACAACCCGGCGACCGAGGTCGCCGAGCGGATCCCGTTCGTGATCGAGATCCGCAAGGACGTCCCGATGGACCCGCTCGGCGGGGACTGGGTCGGCAAGAAGGCCGACTTCGTCAACATCGGCATCATCGAGTCCGAGCACGGCACGCACGTCGCCGGCATCACCGCCGCCAACAGCCTCTTCGGCGGCAAGATGAACGGCGAGGCGCCCGGCGCCAAGCTCGTCTCCTCGCGCGCCTGCTCCTGGTCCGGCGGCTGCACCAACATCGCGCTGACCGAGGGCATGATCGACCTCGTCGTCAACCGCGGCGTGGACATCGTCAACATGTCCATCGGCGGCCTGCCGGCGCTGAACGACGGCAACAACGCGCGCGCCGAGCTCTACCGCAACCTCGTCGACACCTACGGCGTCCAGCTGGTCATCTCGGCCGGCAACTCCGGCCCGGGTGTGAACACCATCGGCGACCCGGCCCTCGCGGACAAGGTCATCTCCGTGGGCGCCTCGGTCTCGAAGGAGACGTGGGCCGCCAACTACGGCTCCGGCGTGAGCACGAAGTACAACATGTTCCCCTTCTCCTCGCGCGGTCCGCGTGAGGACGGCGGCTTCACGCCGACCATCAGCGCCCCCGGCGCGGCCATCAACACCATCCAGACCTGGCTGCCCGGCGCGCCGGTGAAGGAGGCCGGCTACACCCTGCCGGCCGGTTACGGCATGCTCCAGGGCACCTCGATGGCCTCGCCGCAGGCGGCGGGCGCCAGCGCCCTGCTGATCTCGGCCGCGAAGCAGCAGAACATCAAGCTGACCCCGGCCTCCCTGCGGGTCGCGCTCACCAGCTCCGCGAAGAAGATCGACAACGTCCCGGCGCACGCGCAGGGTTCGGGTCTGATCGACGTCAAGGGCGCCTGGGAGTCCATCCAGCGTGACGCCAAGGCCAACGAGTTCACCGTCAAGGCGCCGGTCGACACCGCGATCGACCAGTTCCTGAAGACCCCGGGCTTCGGCACCGGCCTGTACGACCGCGAGGGCGGCCTCAAGGTCGGCCAGAAGAAGGTCTACAACGTCGTCGTCACCCGCACCACGGGCGTCAAGTACGGCACCCGGCACGACCTGAGCTGGCGCAACAACGACGGCACCTTCAAGGTCATCGGCGGCTACGACTACGTCACCCTGCCGCTGAACAAGCCCGTCACCATCAAGGTCGAGGCCAACGCCAAGACGGCCGGCGTCCACAGCGGCATCCTGCAGCTGGACGACGAGACCACCGAGGGCATCGACAAGCAGATCCTGACGACCGTCGTGGCTTCCGCCCCCCTGGCCGCGCCGTCGTTCTCCCTGTCGCAGTCCTCGACCGTGCAGCGCAACTCGCACAAGTCGTACTTCGTGACCGTGCCGCCGGGCGCCAAGAGCCTGGAGGTCGCGCTCAGCGGTCTCGCGGCCGGCGCCCAGACGCGCTTCATCGCGATCCACCCGTACGGCACGCCGGTCGACCCGACGGCCACGACCAACTGCTACCCGAACTACGACAACCCGGCCAACACCTGCCGCCCCGACGTGCGCTCGTACCCCGAGCCGACGCCGGGCGTCTGGGAGATCGAGGTCGAGGCCCGTCGTACGTCGCCGGTCCTGGACAACCCGTTCAAGCTGGACGTCTCCGTGCTCGGCGCGGCCTTCGACCCCGCGGTCAAGGTCCTGCCCGAGGTCAAGCAGGGCACCCCGGCCCCGGTCCAGTGGAGCGTCAAGAACGCCGGCGCGGCCATCAGCGGCGGCAAGCTCAAGGGCGGCCCGCTCGGTTCCGCGAAGGTCGCCAAGCCGACCATCGCCAACGGTGAGACCCACACCACCGAGATCGCGGTGCCCGCGGGCACCTCGCGCCTCGACGTGGCCATCGGCAAGGTGTCCGACACCGCCGCCGACCTCGACCTCGAGGTCTACAAGGACGGCGTCAAGGTCGGCTCCGCCGCCGACGGCGACTCCGAGGAGGCCGTGAGCCTGGTGAACCCGGCCGCGGGCACCTACACCGTCAAGGTGATCGGCTACGCGATCCCGTCCGGTTCCACCACGTACGACTACCGCGACGTGTTCTTCTCGGCCGCCCTGGGCTCCGTCCAGGTCGACGAGGCCGCCGCGGTGAACCTCGCCACCGGCGCCACCGCGCAGGTCTCGGCGAACGTCCTGGTCACCAGCGCGGCCCCCGAGGGCCGTCAGTTCTTCGGCCAGGTCGAGCTGCTCAACGCCCGCGGCACCGCCGCCGGCACCGGCAGCGTGCAGATCGAGAAGGTCCTCCCGTAGCACCTTCCGCAGGGAAACCCGAGGGGGCGGCGCTCTGACGAGCACCGCCCCCTCGGGCCGTTCCACCCCCGGCCCCGCTACCTGCCGAGCGAGCGCAGCGACTCGGCGTAGGTGCCGACCGCGTGCGCGATCACGTCCAGGTTGGTGTCGAAGACCTTGAGGTCCAGGTTCCCCAGGTCGTCTCCGGCCCCGTGGTAGTTCGGGTCGTACGGGGCGCCGGCCGTGCCGCCGTACCTCTTGGCCTGCTCGGGGGTCTTGATGCCCTCGGCCCCGGTGAAGGTGCCGCCGGCCGGGATGCCGTTCGCGATGAACGGCCCGTAGTCGGAGCGGCCGTCGAAGTCGCTGCCCTCGTGCGGCTTGCCCTTGCGGTCGAGGAAGCCGTTGATCAGCGCCTCGATCTGCGCCGAGCCGGCCGGGCCGGCGCCGGCGCCCGTGCGGTCGGAGTCGTCGCCGTCGTAGACGAACTGCACCGGGTTCGGCGAGGCGATCATGTCGAAGTTCAGGTAGAGCGCGATGTCCTTCTTCTGCTTCTCCGACAGCTGCGCGACGTAGTGCTCCGAGCCCAGCAGGCCCAGTTCCTCCGCCGACCACCAGCCGAAGCGGACCTTGTTGGCGGGCCCCTTCCCCTTCTTGTTGGCGCCCTCCCCGGCCAGCTTCAGGGCCACCTCCAGCAGACCGGCCGAACCGGAGCCGTTGTCGTTGATGCCCGGGCCCTCGGGCACCGAGTCCAGGTGCGCCCCGAGGCTCACCACGCGGTCGGAGCGGCCGCCCCGGGTCTCGGCGATCACGTTGCGGGTGGTCTTCTTCAAGTGCTCCTGGTCCAGGTCCAGGCGTACGGTCACCTCGCCCTTCCCGGCGGCTGCGGCCAGCGCCTCGCCGTCGGCCAGTGTGATGCCGGCGCTCGGGATGATCCCCTCGGCGGGCGAGGAGTAGCCGCCCCGCACCGGGGTGGTACCGCTGTGGTTGTAGACGATGATCCCGAGCGCGCCCGCCGCGGCCGCCGCCCGCTGCTTCTCCACGAAGGTGCAGGAACCCCGCTTGACCAGGGCGATCTTCCCCGTGAAGGCACCGGCCGGATAGTCGTCCGCCGTGCAGCCGGGGGTCTCGTCGACCCGGGCGGGCACGAGCGGTGCGGTCAGGCCGCCCGCCGGGGTGGACGGGGTGAAGGTGAAGGCGGCGGTGGCCGGCTCGCGGGGGTCCTGGCCGAGGACGGTGGTCCGCTCGGTCCGCGTGTGCGCCTCGTGGATGTCGAAGTCCTGGTAGGAGACCTCGTACCCGGCCTTCTTCAGCGTGTCGTGCACGTAGGCCGCGGAGGCGGCGTGGCCGGGGGTGCCGGCGGCGCGGTTGCCGCCGTTGGCGTCGGCGATCTGCTGGAACTTCTTCAGGTGGCGGTACGCGCCCTTGGCGGTGACCTCCTCCACCAGCTCCCCGGCGAGCCGGCCCTCGCGCGGGTGGGCCGCCGCCGGGGCGGCCGCGAGCAGGACGGGTGCGGCGACGGCGGCTGCCGCGAGGGCGGCGAGCGCCGGTATGGACCGGTGGCGATGGCGGTTGCGGCGAATGGCACGCACGGTGGATCTCCCCGAGGTATGTTGCGATCAGCAGTCGATCATGTCCGCATAGCGGTCACGACAGATCGGACGCTAACCGGCCCCGACCAGGCAAAACGGTCGTTCCGGGGCCGTGAAACACGGCCGCCATGCACTCGTCATGGGTGTTCACATTCAGAACACCGTCCGTTCCTCGGACAATAAATTGGACAAGGCGCGTGGGGTCGAACGCATGATGGCCCCACGCGCGCCCGCGTCGTAACGGAGCAGAAGGAGTCACCGTGAGGGTCGGAATCGTCGGAGCCACCGGTCAGGTAGGCGCAGTCGTGCGCAGCATCCTCGCCGAGCGCAAGTTCCCGGTGGACGAGCTGCGCCTGTTCGCCTCGGCCCGGTCCGCCGGCTCGACGATCGAGTGGGAGGGCCGCGAGATCACCATCGAGGACGCCTCCGCGGCCGACTACTCCGGCCTGGACATCGTGATCTTCTCCGCGGGCGGCGCCACCTCGAAGGCCCTGGCCGAGAAGGTCGCCTCGCAGGGCGCCGTCGTCATCGACAACTCCTCCGCCTGGCGCAAGGACCCCGAGGTCCCCCTCGTCGTCTCCGAGGTCAACCCGCACGCGATCAAGAACCGCCCCAAGGGCATCATCGCGAACCCGAACTGCACCACCATGGCGGCCATGCCGGTGCTGCGCCCGCTGCACGAGGAGGCCGGCCTGACCTCGCTGGTCGCCACCACCTACCAGGCCGTCTCCGGCTCCGGCCTGGCCGGTGTCGCCGAGCTCGACGGCCAGGTCAAGGCCGTCGCCGAGGGCGCGACCGGGCTGGTCCACGACGGCGGTGCCGTCGACTTCCCCGAGCCGGGCGTCTACAAGCGTCCGATCGCCTTCAACGTGCTCCCGCTCGCGGGCTCGATCGTCGACGACGGCTCCTTCGAGACCGACGAGGAGCAGAAGCTCCGCAACGAGTCCCGCAAGATCCTGGAGATCCCGGAGCTGAAGGTCTCGGGCACCTGCGTGCGCGTGCCGGTCTTCTCGGGCCACTCCCTCCAGATCAACGCCCGTTTCGACCGCCCGATCAGCGTCGAGCGCGCCTACGAGCTGCTGAAGGACGCCGCGGGCGTGGAACTCTCCGAGATCCCGACCCCCCTCCAGGCCGCCGGCAAGGACGCCTCGTACGTGGGCCGCATCCGCGTGGACGAGACGGTGGACAACGGCCTCGCGCTGTTCGTGTCGAACGACAACCTCCGCAAGGGCGCCGCGCTGAACGCGGTCCAGATCGCGGAGCTCGTGGCCGAGGAGCTGCGCGGCTGACCCCGCACCCGGTACGACCAGGAGGGCGGGCGCCGCACGGCGCCCGCCCTCCCGCCGTGTCAGGGCCGGCGCACCTCGAACTGGAAGCAGCCGAACTCCGCGAAGCGCAGGTGGACCAGGGCCACCCCGGGATCGGCGAAGGCCTCGTCGAGGGCTCCCTCGACCACCCCGTCGGGATCCTCCCCGAGGTCCAGGACCCGTCCGCCGAGGATGTGCCCGCGGGCGTCGTAGCGCCGGGCGGTGCGCTGCACCCCGGACCGGGCGAAGGGGTATCCGCCGCCGTCCGCGGGCCCTGCGCAGTCCTCGGCGTGGATGAAGACGGGCCCCTGCTCGTCGTAGGCGCCGGGATCGGCTCCGGTCCGCTGCGCCCAGCGGCGCAGCGGCGCGTAGGAGACGAGGGCGATCCGCTCCCCCGCCGTGCTGGTGCGCAGGCAGCACCGCAGCGGCGCCCCGCCCTCCGCGTCGGTGTACGGGGCGGGGCCGCGTCCCGCGTCGTCGCGTGCACGGAGCTCCTTGAGCGCCGCCTCCTCGATGGGCATCGCCCGGTATCTGCTGGTCATGCCCCCAGCGTGCCGGGGCGGGGCGCCGGTGTCCGGCAGGTTTGCGACCTCGCGTTCGCCCGTGGATTACTCCGGGGCGGCAGGCGTTTCCCCGTGGAAGGATGTCGGGGCAACGTCACCATCGAAGGAGATGACCGCGTGCCAGGCACGAACCTCACCCGTGAAGAGGCTCAGCAGCGTGCGAAGCTGCTCACCGTCGACTCGTACGAGATCGAACTCGATCTCAGCGGCGCGCAGGAGGGCGGCACCTACCCCTCCGTGACCACCGTGCGCTTCCAGTCGGCCGAGGCCGGGGCGGAGACCTTCATCGACCTGGTCGCCCCGGCGGTGCACGAGGTCGTCCTCAACGGCAAGTCGCTCGACGTCGCGGCGGTCTTCCGCGACTCCCGGATCGCCCTGGCGCACCTCGCGGCCGGCGCCAACGAGCTGCGGGTCGTCGCGGACTGCGCGTACACCAACACCGGTGAGGGCCTCCACCGCTTCGTCGACCCGGTCGACCAGCAGGCCTACCTCTACACCCAGTTCGAGGTTCCGGACGCGCGGCGGGTCTTCGCCAGCTTCGAGCAGCCCGACCTGAAGGCCACGTTCCAGTTCACCGTGACGGCCCCCGAGGGCTGGACGGTCATCTCGAACTCCCCGACGCCCGCGCCGGCGGACGTCAAGGACAACGTCTGGCGCTTCGAGCCGACCCCGCGCATCTCCTCGTACATCACGGCGCTGATCGTCGGCCCCTACTACGCGGTGCACAGCTCCTACGAGGGCAAGGACGGGCAGTCCGTGCCGCTCGGCATCTACTGCCGGCCCTCGCTCGCCGAGTTCCTCGACGCGGACGCGATCTTCGACGTGACCCGGCAGGGCTTCGACTGGTTCCAGGAGAAGTTCGCCTACGACTACCCGTTCGCCAAGTACGACCAGCTCTTCGTGCCGGAGTTCAACGCGGGCGCGATGGAGAACGCGGGCGCGGTCACCATCCGCGACCAGTACGTCTTCCGCTCGAAGGTGACGGACGCGGCGTACGAGGTGCGCGCGGAGACCATCCTCCACGAGCTCGCCCACATGTGGTTCGGCGACCTCGTCACCATGGAGTGGTGGAACGACCTGTGGCTGAACGAGTCGTTCGCCACCTACACCTCGATCGCGTGCCAGGCGTACGCGGAGGGCTCGAAGTGGCCGCACGCGTGGACCACCTTCGCCAACTCCATGAAGACCTGGGCGTACCGGCAGGACCAGCTGCCGTCCACGCACCCGATCATGGCGGACATCCGTGACCTCGACGACGTCATGGTCAACTTCGACGGCATCACGTACGCCAAGGGCGCCTCGGTGCTCAAGCAGCTCGTCGCCTACGTCGGCACGGACGCCTTCTTCAAGGGCGTGCAGGCCTACTTCAAGGCGCACGCCTTCGGCAACACGCGCCTGTCGGACCTGCTGGGCGCGCTGGAGGAGACCTCGGGCCGCGACCTGACCGCCTGGTCGAAGGCGTGGCTGGAGACGGCCGGCATCAACGTCCTGCGCCCGGAGATCAGCACCGACGCGAACGGCGTGATCACCGCCTTCGGCATCCGCCAGGAGGCGCCCGCGCTGCCCGCCGGCGCCAAGGGCGAGCCCACGCTGCGCCCGCACCGCATCGCGGTGGGCCTGTACGAGCTCCAGGACGGCGCGCTCGTGCGCACCGACCGGATCGAGCTGGACATCGACGGCGCGCTGACCACGGTGCCGGAGCTGGTCGGCCGTACCCGCCCGGCGGTCTTCCTGCTCAACGACGACGACCTGTCGTACGCGAAGGTCCGCCTGGACGAGGAGTCCCTCGCCGCGGTCACCGCGCACATCGGCGACTTCGCGGAGTCCCTGCCGCGCGCCCTGTGCTGGGCCTCGGCATGGGACATGACGCGTGACGGCGAGCTCGCCACCCGCGACTACCTCTCGCTGGTGCTCTCGGGCATCGGCAAGGAGTCCGACATCGGCGTCGTCCAGTCGCTGCACCGCCAGGTGAAGCTGGCCGTCGACCTCTACGCGGACCCGGCGTGGCGTGAGGAGGGCCTGGCGGCCTGGACCGGGGCCACCCTGGAGCACCTGCGCGCGGCGGAGCCGGCCGGCGACCACCAGCTGGCGTGGGCGCGGGCCTTCGCGGCCACCGCCCGCACCGAGGAGCAGCTGGCGTACCTGTCGGCGCTGCTGGACGGTTCGGCCGAGATCGAGGGCCTGGCCGTCGACACCGAGCTGCGCTGGGCGTTCCTGGAGCGGCTCGTCGCGACGGGCGTCGCCGACGAGCCGGCGATCGCGGCGGAGCTGGAGCGGGACGCGACGGCGGCCGGCGAGCGCCACGCGGCGACCGCCCGGGCGGCCCGCCCGACGGCGGAGGCCAAGGCCGCGGCGTGGGCCTCGGTGGTGGAGTCCGGCGACCTGCCGAACGCGGTGCAGGAGGCCGTGATCGGCGGTTTCGTCCAGACCGACCAGCGCGAGCTGCTGGCCCCGTACACCGCGAAGTTCTTCGCGGCGGTCAAGGAGGTCTGGGAGACCCGCAGCCACGAGATCGCCCAGCAGATCGCGGTGGGCCTGTACCCGGCGCTCCAGGTCTCGCAGGAGACCCTGGACGCGACGGACGCCTGGCTGGCCTCGGCCGAGCCGAACGCCGCGCTGCGGCGTCTGGTGTCGGAGTCCCGGGCGGGCGTCGAACGCGCCCTGAAGGCCCAGGCCGCCGACGCCGCAGCGTCCGCTGCCGCTCAGGTCTGAGGGCCCCCGGGCTCTGCCCGCACCCGCCGGGGCGGTGTCCCCCGCGGGTGCGGCGCCGTGGCGGGGGCCCTGCCCCCGCACCCCCGCGCCTCAAACGCCGGCGGGGCTGGATTTTCCAGCCCCGCCCGGCGATCGAGGGCACGGGTCCGGAAATCCAGCCTCGCCGGCGTTTGAGGCGCGGGGTCCGGGGCGGAGCCCGGGAAACGGAGAAAGGGCGGGGCGGGGAGAAGCTCCGCGCAGCGGCATGCCCCGCCCGCGCCCGGCGCCTGCGGCCCGGCCCGACGGGGTCAGCGTGCGGCAGCGACGGTCCGCAGGGCCGTGAGGACGTGGGCCACCGCGGGAGCGGACTCGGCTCCGCGGCGGACCGCCGCGATCACGTGCCGCGTCGGCCGGTCCCGCGACAGCACCCGTACCGCCACGCCGGAGGCCCGGCTCGACACCATCCGCGGGACCAGGGCCACGCCCATCCCCGCCTCGACCATGGCCAGGATGGCCGTCCATCCCGATGCCGAGTGGGCCTGTTCGGGGACAAAGCCCGCAGCCTCGCACGCGCCCCGGGCGATCTCCGACCAGGGGCCGCTGCCCCCGTAGATCCACGGGTCGCCGGACAGGTCCGCCAGCCGCAGGCCGGCCGCGTCCCGCAGGGGGTGCCCCGGCGGGAGCGCCACGTCCAGCGGGTCCTCCATGAGCGTGACCCGGGTGAACCGCCGGTCCCGCGCGGTGGGCGCGTGGGCCGCCAGGGACAGCGCGAGGTCCACGCCCCCGGCGGACAGGAGCTCGTACGATTCCGCGGCCTCGGTCTCACGGACCCGGACCTCCACCCCCGGGTGGGCCCTGCGCAGTTCCGCCACCGCCGGGACCACCAGCGCGGGCACGGCGGTGGAGAACGCCCCGACCCGTACCTCTCCCGCGTCCCCGGCGAGGTAGCCCGCCAGCTCCGCGTCGGCCCGCTCCAGCTGCGCGAACACCTCCTCCGCGTGCCGCAGGACGAGGTGGGCCGCGTCGGTGAGGCGGACCCGGCGGCCCTGTGCCTCCAGCAGGGCCACACCGAGCTGCCGGGAGAGGTTCGTCAGCTGCTGCGAGACGGCCGAGGGCGTCATGTGGAGCGCCTCGGCCGCCGCGGTCACGGTGCCCCGTTCGGCGAGGGTCCGCAGGATCCGCAGCTTCTTGATGTCCCACTCGGTCATGGGCCCGAACCTACCGCCGGGCACTTCCCAGCCCGACCCCGCCGAGGATCAGGGCCATGCAGAGCAGCTCGGCCGGTCCGGTCGGCTCGCCCAGGAGCAGCAGGCCCAGGCCGGCGACGCACACCGGCTGGAGGTAGTAGACGACTCCCGCGCGGGCCGCCCCGATGACGGAGACGGCCTTGTTCCAGGCGAAGAAGGCGACGGCCGAGGAGAACACCCCGACGTACAGCAGCGGTCCGACCGTGGCGGCCGTCGTCTCGAAGCCGCCCTGGAGGTGGAGGGAGACGGCGTAGGCCGGGGCCAGCATCAGCGCCCCGAGCACGAAGGTGGTGATCAGGAAGGCCAGTCCGCCGAGCTCGGCGGGCTTGCGCTTGAGCAGGGCGCTGTAGGTGGCGAAGGAGAGGGCGGCGGCGAACATCCACAGGTCGCCGGCGCCGAAGTCGAAGCCGATCGAGCCGTCACCGACGAGCAGCAGCACGCCGAAGGCGGCGAGCAGCATGCCGAAGGTGCGGCGGGCGCCGAGGCGTTCCCCGCCGAGGCGGGCGTACAGCGCCATGATCACGGGCGAGGCGGCCATGATCATGCCCATGTTGGAGGCCGAGGTGGTCAGTCCGGCCTGGTGCACGAGCGTGTTGTAGAGGGCGACGCCGAACAGCGAGGCGAGGGCGATGAACCCCAGGTGGCGCCGGATCAGGGTGCGCTGCTGCCAGGCCTGTCGGGCGGCGAAGGGGGCGACGGCGAGCAGGGCGATGATCCAGCGCCAGAAGACCGCCTGGACGGGCGGGACCGTCTCGGCCATGCCGCGGGTGGCGACGAAGCTGCCGGACCAGACGACCGTCGCGAGCAGGGCGAGGAGCACGCCGAACCCGGCGGCACCCTTCTTGCCGGTGCTGCCGGGTTCGGCGTGCGAAACGGTGCGGGCGCGGTCCATGACGGCCACTGTGCGTCTCCCCCTCGGGGTCGGTCGGATGTCGAGGGACCTACCGTCGCACCTGGCCATCGGTCAGGTCCATCGAAATGTTCCGATCGATCTTTTCAGCAGAACTGAACGATTGAGGGGTGCGGGCGGCCGCCAGCTGTCCGGCGACGGTGGCTCCGAAGGCGATCGCCATGCCCGCGAGCTGGACGGGGGTGAGGGCCTGTCCGAGGGCGGCCCAGCCGATGACGGCCGCGGTGAGCGGGGAGAGCGGTCCGAGGAGGGTGACGGAGGTCGCGCTGAGCTGCCCGATGCCGCGGAACCAGAGCCAGTAGGCGATGCCGGTGTTGATCAGCATCATGTAGCCGTAGCCGAGGAGGGCCTTGCCGTCGAGGGCCGGCGGGGCGCCTTCGACGAGGGCGGCCACCGGGATGATGACCAGGCCGCCGGCGGTGAGCTGCCAGCCGGTCACGGCGAGCGGTCCGACACCCTCGGGCCGGCCCCAGCGCTTGGTCATGACGGTGCCAGCGGCCATGGAGGCGGAGGAGACCACACCGGCGACGACGCCGACGAGGTCCAGTGCCGCCTCGGCCTTGAGGACGACCATGCTGACGCCGAACGCCGCGACGACGGCGGCCAGTACGGTACGCAGGCTCGCGCGCTCCCCGAGGAGGAGGGCGGCGAGGCCCACGACGAAGAGGGGGCCGGCGGAGCCGAGCACGGCCGCGACCCCGCCGGGCAGCCGGTAGGCGGAGAGGAACAGCAGCGGGAAGAAGGCGCCGATGTTGAGGGTGCCGAGGACGGCGGACTTCCACCACCACGCCCCCTTGGGCAGAGTGCGGGCCAGCGCGGTGAGCAGCAGGCCCGCGGGCAGGGCCCGCATGACGCCGGTGAAGAGCGGCCGGTCGGGCGGCAGGAGTTCGGAGGCGACGGCGTAGGTCGAGCCCCAGGAGATGGGGGCGAGGGCGGTCAGGGCGACGGTGGCGATGCGCTTCATGGCGGGTGGCTCCTCGTACGGGTGAGGAAGACGGGACCGGGGGGTGGTTCAGGCCGCTGCGGTGGCGGTGGCCGGCCGGCGGCCGGCGTCGTCCTCGGCCGGGGTGGGGGCGCCGTCGGCCGCGGCCGGGGTGGCGCCCGCGACCGGCGCCGGGGGCTCGGCGTACACGGCCTCGGCCGGCAGGTGCCGCTCCAGCCGGACCAGCGCCAGGGCGGCGCCGAGCGCGGCGGCGGTGAGCACGGCCCAGGGCAGGCGGCCGTCCACGGCGAGCAGGGCGGTGAAGAGGGAGGGGGCGAGGGCGGTGGCCAGCGAGTAGGACAGCTGGTAGGTGGCCAGGTAGCGGCCGCGGACCGGCTCGGGGGCGGCGGAGACCGACAGGGCGCCGCCGGAGGGGCTGTGGACCAGTTCGCCGAGGGTGTAGACGACGACGATGACGAGGAGGGCGGCGAGGGTCACGGCCTGGCCGGGGCGCAGCGTGCCGAGCACGATCTGTCCGGCGAAGGCGGCGGCGAAGAGCAGCGCGCCGAGGGCGGCGGAGCGGGTGCGGCGGGCACCGGAGCGGCGGACGCGGCCCGCGACGAGGACGCCGATCCCCGCGCACAGGGCGGTGTTGAGGGTGAAGGCCGCTCCGGTGAGGGAGGCGGGGGCCGCCAGCCAGGTGGAGAGGTAGAGCGGGAAGAGGACGGAGAGGGCGGAGTAGCCGAGCGCCGTGAGGAAGTTGGCGGCGGTGAGCCCGAGGAAGGGGCGGTCGCGCAGCACCGTGCGGTAGCCGGCGTCCGGCAGCCCGGCGGTGGCCGCGGCAGCGGCAGCGGTGGCGGCGGCCGGGACCGGGCGGACCCGGCCGACGAGCAGTCCGGCGAGGGCGAAGGCCAGGGAGTTGGCCCAGGCGGTGTGGGTGAAGGCGCCGGTGCCCCACAGCGCCAGCACGCCGGAGACCAGGAGGGCGCCCGCGCCCATCCCGGCGTTCTGCAGGGCCCGGGTGGAGGCCTGGAGCCGGTCGCGGGCGGCGCCCCGCGCCACCTCCCCGATCAGGGACTGCTGCACGACGGAGAAGGAGCGGTCGGCGAGCGCGGTGACGAGGGCGACGGCCGCGAAGGCGGCCGGGAAGCTCGCGAAGGGGTAGAGGGCGAAGCCGAGCGCCCGGATCCCGTAGAGCACCAGGTTCACCCGCTTGGCGCCGAACCGGTCGACGGCCGTGCCGGCCAGGGGCATGAAGGCCAGCCCGGCGACGCCGGTGACCGTCAGGACCAGGCCGACGAGGGTGAAGGAGAGGCCGGTGACGTGGTGGAAGAAGACGAGCGAGAAGGGGACGTACATGCCGATCCCGATCGCGCTGATGGCGATGCCGAGGAGCAGCGACCGCTCCCCCGCGACCTTCGCCTCCCCGGCCTTCGACGCCCTGCCCCTGAACACTGCCATGACGGCCTCTCCCCCGATTCGGTTGCTGGCAAGTAGCTTACCGCTAAGCTACTTTCCGTCAAGCAACTTTCTTGCGAACGATCCGAGGCAACCGGAATACTGCGCTCATGAGTGAGGACAAGGACGCGGTCGACGCCATCACGGCCCAGTGGTTCGCCGTGCGCCCCGAGCTGGACACGGCCCCCATGGCCGTCTTCGGGCGCATCTACCGGATCGCCAAGGCGATGGGCGACGCGATGGAGGAGCGCTACCAGCGTTTCGGCATCTCGCGCGGGGAGTTCGACGTCGTCGGCACGCTGCGCCGTTCGGGTGCCCCGTACACGCTCTCGCCCCGCCAGCTCTCGGCGACGCTCATGCTCACCACGGGCGGCATGACGGGGCGGCTGGACAAGCTGGAGAAGGCCGGGCTGCTGTGCCGCAAGCCCGATCCGCACGACCGGCGGGGGCTCCAGGTGACGATCACCGACCGGGGCCTCGCGCTCGTCGACGAGGCCGTCGCCGCGGGCCTGGAGGTGCAGCGCGCCGCGCTCACCGGGCTGACCGACGAGGAGGTCGCCCAGCTCACCGGCCTGCTGCGCAAGCTGATGGCCGGCGTCTGAGGACATGACGAGGCGCCGGGGGTCGACGCACGGCCGATGCGGATCGGCGGTGCGGACCCCCGGCGCCCGGGAAGGTCGCGGCTCCGGCCCCCGAGGGGCCGGACCGGGTCAGGCCTGCTTCTTCTTCGGCCTGTCCGACTTGTCGAGGGCCATCACGAGACCCACGATGACCAGGAAGATCACGATCGGCAGGGCCACGTACAGGCCGAGCGTCTCGCCGATGCTCAGGCCCGGGCCCGGGTCGTCGCCGTCGTCGCGGGTCAGCGCGAGAGCGGGAGACGTCATCAGCAGCATCATCAGCGTCGTTCCGGCCGAGACGGCGCCGGCGCGCAGAGCGTTCTTCTTGTCCACGGTGCAAACGTAGCGAACACCTAAACGCCGCGCGCGCCCGGGGGTGCCGTACGGGGACCCGCTCCCGCCTGCACCGCGCTGAGCAGCGCGTTCGCCCGGGGCGAGGCCATCAGCTCCTCCAGCGTCAGCGGCCGGCCCGCGGCATCGGCGACCGGCAGCCGCCAGTTGGGGTACTGGTCCCAGGTGCCCGGAAGGTTCTGCGGCCGCCGGTCCCCCACCGCGTCCGGCAGCCATACGCCCACCAGGCGCGCGGGGGTGCGCAGCAGGAAGGCGTACAGGGCCTGCACGGCGGCCTCCTCGCCCTTGGTGTCGAGGCCCAGCCCGTCCAGCAGGGCCAGCCACTCGGCGGTGTCGGCGGCGTCCTCGGCCCGCTCCCGTTCGACCGGACGGGTCAGCAGGCCGAGCCGGTCGCGCAGTTCGACGTGGCCGCCCGCGAGCTTGGCGGCCGTGGGCGGCAGGTCGTGGGTGGTGACGGTGGCCAGGCAGTCCGCCCTCCACGCCTGCGGGGCGAGCGGGCTGCCGTCGCCCGACCAGTCCCGCTCGAACCACAGCACCGACGTGCCGAGCACCCCGCGCCGGGCCAGCTCCCGGCGCACGTGCGGTTCCACCGTCCCGAGGTCCTCGCCGATGACCGGGGCGCCGGCCCGGTGCGCCTCCAGGACCAGGACCGCCAGCATGGCCTCGCCGTCGTAGGCGACGTACGTGCCCTCGGCGGGCGGGGTCCCCTCCGGGATCCACCAGAGCCGGAAGAGCCCCATGACGTGGTCGATGCGCAGCGCGCCCGCGTACCGGAACACCCCGCGCAGCAGCGACCGGAAGGCGGCGTAGCCGGTGCCGGCCAGCACGTCGGGGCGCCAGGGCGGCAGCCCCCAGTCCTGGCCGCGCGCGTTGAAGGCGTCCGGCGGGGCCCCGACCGAGATGGAGCGGGCGTGGAGCGCCGGCTCGAAGGCGTCCGAACCGCCCGGGTGCACCCCGACGGCCAGGTCGTGCACGATGCCGACGGTCATCCCGGCCTCGCGGGCGGCCCGCTGGGCGGCGGCGAGCTGGCCGTCCGTCAGCCACACCAGCCAGCGGTGGAAGTCGGTGCGCGCCTTCGGGTCCTCGCCCGTGCGCGAGGCCTGCCAACCCGCGTGGAGGTCCAGCGACGGCCCGCCCTGCACGCAGAACGCACGGTAGTCCGCCTCCCGTTCGCGGGTCCGGGGGACGGCGTACAGCATCTCCAGGGCCTGCCGCTTGAGGTCCCAGACGGCGTCCCGGTCGATCAACGCGCCCTTCTCCAGCACCTCGTGGCGCAGCGCCGCACCCCGGGAGGCCAGTTCGGCCAGGGCCTCGCGCTCGGGGCAGTCGGCGTACTCGGGGACGTCCTCGATCCGCAGGTGGACGGGGTCGGGGAAGCGGCGCGAGGACGGCCGGTACGGGGAGGGGTCGGTCGGTGTCCCCGGCAGGGCGGCGTGCAGCGGGTTGACCTGGACGAAGTCCGCGCCGTGGGTCCGGGCCGCCCAGCGGGCGAGTTCGGCGAGGTCCCCGAGGTCGCCCATGCCCCAGGAGCGCTCGGACAGGAAGGAGTAGAGCTGGACGAGCAGCCCGTAGGCGCGCCCGGGTGCGGCGGGGGCCCGCTCCGGGGCCACGACCAGGGTGGCCCCGGCGGTCCGCCCGTCGGGGGCCTCGGCGGTGATCCGGTGGACCCCGAGCGGGAGTCCGGGGCCCCAGGCCAACTCCTCGCCCGACTCCTCCGCCACCACCACGACCCGGCTGCCCGGCGGAAGTCCGGCGGGCAGCGGCGGTACGGGCTCCCCCTGCCAGAGCACCACCGTGGGCGGCAGCAGCCGCGTCGCGGCCCGCTCGGCGGCCGACTCGGCGGACCCCCGGATGCTCTCGGCGTCGTCGGTGACGACCCCGAGCAGACCGAGGACGGTTCTGATCGTGGCCTCGGGGACCTGGACGGTGACGTCGGGGGCGGGCTGGTAGGCGGTGGCGATGCCGTGCAGGGCGGCGAGCCGGGCCAGGTCGTCCATGGACGGGCGCTCCTTCGTGCGTGCGGGCAGGAGGGGATGAGGGTGGGTCAGAAGCGTGGAGCACAAAAGCGGGACGCCGCCGGGGAACACCGCAGCCATACCCACTCGGAGGGGCCGCATTCCTGGCAGATCCGGGGCAGATCACCCACCCGCATTGACACTCCAGCCGCACGGGTGGTGGGCTCGGGCTCATTCGTACGAGCGGGGGACGTCTCGCGACGAGGAGGCTCTGTGCAGCTCAGGGGCAGGAAACGGTCGACCGCCGCCGCCATTGCGGTGATCGGGTCGCTGCTCGGCGGCGCCGTGGCCTCCGCGCCGCTCGGGTTCCTCGCGAGCCCCTCCCTCCCGGACGGGACGACCGGCGCACCGGGCACGTCCGGCGCGGCCGGTGCCGGAGGCGTCGGCGCCAACGGCACCGTCGGACCCGTGCTCGACCCCGGCGCGGACACCCCCCGCAGCGCCGCCGAGGGGCCCGCCGTGTGGCCCCGGCCGCAGTCGATGGCCGCCGACGCCGCGCGCGAGGTGCCGCTCGGCAGGGAGGCCGTGCTGGTGGCACCGGCCGACGCCGACCCGCACGCCGTCCGGGTGGTGCGCGAGGCCCTGCGCAAGGCGGGCGTGAAGACCCTGCACGAGCCGGAGCCGGGCGAGCCGCTGCCCGCGCGGGGCACCGTCGTACGGCTCCAGGACGCGGGCGCGCAGGAGGCCCTGCTGGCACTGGGCGCGACCGCGGCCACGGACCTGCCGAACGGCGGCTACCGCCTCGCCGTGGGAAAGCCCGGCGGACGGGACACGGTGGCGCTGGCCGGCGTCGGCGAGGAAGGCCTCTTCCACGCGGCGCAGACGCTGCGCCAGCTCCTCGCCTCGACCAGCGGGAAGGTGCCCGGCGTCCTGGTGCGCGACTGGCCCGCCGCGCCGGTGCGCGGCATCACCGAGGGCTTCTACGGCCAGCCGTGGACCGAGGAGCAGCGCCTGGCCCAGCTGGACTTCATGGGCCGCACCAAGCAGAACCGGCTGCTGATCGCGTCCGGCGACGACCAGTACCGCACGACGGGCTGGCGCGAGGACTACCCGAAGGAGCGGCAGCAGGAGTTCCGCACGCTGGCCGAACGGGCCCGCGCCAACCGGGTGGTGCTGGCCTGGGCGGTCACCCCGGGGCAGTCCATGTGCCTGTCGTCGTCGGCCGACCGGGCGGCGCTCGCACGCAAGCTGGACTCGATGTGGGACCTGGGCTTCCGCGCCTTCCAGGTGCAGTTCCAGGACGTCAGCTACACCGAATGGGGCTGCCGCGCGGACGTGCAGCAGTACGGCAGGGGCCCGGAGGCCGCCGCGAAGGCGCACGCGGAGGTCGCGAACGAGCTGTCCGCACACCTGGCCTCCCGGTATCCGGGGGCGCCCGCGCTGTCGCTGCTGCCGACCGAGTACTACCAGGAGGGCGCCACCGCCTACCGGACGGCCCTGGCCCGCGGGCTGGACGCGCGGGTGGAGGTGGCCTGGACGGGCGTCGGCGTGGTGCCGCGCACGATCACGGGCCGGGAACTGGCCGGCGCGCGCTCCGCCCTGGGGCAGCAGCCCCTGATCACCATGGACAACTACCCCGTCAACGACTGGGTTCCGGGCCGCATCTTCCTCGGCCCGTACGCGGGCCGCGAACCGGCGGTGGCGGGCGGCTCGGCGGCGCTGCTGTCCAACGCGATGCAGCAGCCGATCCTGTCGCGCATCCCCCTCTTCACGGCGGCCGACTTCGCCTGGAACCCGCGCGGCTACCGGGCCGGCGAGTCCTGGCAGGCGGCCGTGCGCGACCTCGCGGGCTCGGACCCGCGGGAGCGCGAGGCGGTGGCGGCGCTGGCCGGGAACACCACCTCCTCCGGGCTCAAGCAGGAGGAGTCGGCGTACCTGAAGCCGCTGGTCGAGCAGTTCTGGAAGGCCCGGGCCGCGGGTGACCCGGCGGCCGGGACCGAGCTGCGCAAGGCCTTCACGGTGCTGCGCGAGGCCCCGGCCCGGCTGACCGCCCTGTCGGACGAGGCGGGCCCCTGGCTGGAGCGCCTCTCGCGCTACGGAACGGCCGGCGAACTGGCCGTGGACGTCCTGCAGGCCCAGGCCCGCGGGGACGGGGCGGCCGCCTGGCAGGCCTCCCGGGCCCTCGCCGAGGCGCGCGGTGCGCTGGCCGAGCCGGGCCCCGCCCAGGTGGACAAGGCCGTCCTGGACCCCTTCCTGGAGAAGGCGGCGGCGGAGGCGGACGCCTGGACCGGGCTCGCCCGCACGACCGGAACGGTGACGAAGGACGCGCAGGCCTGGACGGTCCGGCTGGACTCCGTACGCCCGGTGTCGGCGGTGACGGTGATGACGGACCCGCTCCCCTCGGGCTCGCGGGGCGCCGTGGTGGAGGTCCACGTACCGGGCGAGGGCTGGCGCAAGGTCGGCGACGCGGCGGCGTCGGGCTGGACCCAGATCGACACGGCGGGGCTGCGCGCGGACGCGGTGCGCCTGGCCTGGGCCGGGGCCGCGCCCGTGGTGCACCAGGTGGTCCCGTGGTTCGGGGACGGCCCCCGGGCCCGCTTCGAGCTGGCCGACGGCGCCGGCACCGACGCCGAGATCGGCGGCGCCCCGCAGCGGGTCACGGCCCAGCTGTCCGCCCTGGGCCCCGGCGAGGTCCGCGGACCGCTGTCGGCGCAGCCGCCGGCCGGGATAGAGGTCCGCCTCCCGCAGACCGCGGTGGTCCCGCGCGGCGGCCGGGCGTCGATACCGTTCGAGGTCGTCGTCGCCGCGAACACCGCGCCGGGCACCTACCGGATCCCGGTGTCCTTCGACGGGGAGTCCCGCACCCTGACGGTGCGGGCGGTGCCCCGTACGGGCGGGCCGGACCTGCTGCGCACCGCGCGGGCGAGTGCCTCGGCGAACGAGACCGCCTCGTTCCCGGCCTCGGCGGCCGTGGACGGCTCCCCGAGCACCCGCTGGTCGTCACCGGCGGTGGACGGCGCGTGGTGGCAGGCGGAGCTGCCCGCCCCGGCCCGGGTCGGCCGGCTGGTGCTGCACTGGCAGGACGCCTACCCCTCGGCCTACCGGGTGGAGACCTCGGCGGACGGGGTGACCTGGCGGCCGGCCGCGGCCGTCACCTCGTCCAAGGGCGGCCGCGAGTCGCTCCGGCTGGACGCGCCGGCGCCGGACACCCGGTTCCTGAGGGTGACGTGCGAGCGCCGCGCGACGCGCTACGGCTGCTCGCTCTGGTCGGCGGAGGCCTACGCGGTCACGCCGTAGCCCTGCGATCCGGCCTCGCCGGCGATTGAGGCTCGGCCTCCCGGGGCAGCGCCCCGGGAGGCCGAGCCGCAGGTCTGACGACGGCCTGCGGCCCGGTGTGGATCCGGCGGAGCCCCCGGCAGGGGCCGTCAGGAGGCCGCCACGCCGATCCCGATCCGCTCCAGGGCGTCATCGGCCCCGTACGGCTGGAGGTAGGGCATCCACCGGGGGTCCCGGTGCCCGGTGCCGATGATCCGCCAGGCCAGGCCCGAGGGAGGGGCCGGCTGGTGGCGCAGGCGCCAGCCCAGTTCCAGCAGGTGCCGGTCGGCCTTGACGTGGTTGCAGCGCCGGCACGCCGCGACGACGTTGTCCCAGACGTGCTGTCCGCCCCGGCTGCGCGGAATGACGTGGTCGACGCTGGTGGCGACGGCGCCGCAGTACATGCAGCGGCCGCCGTCCCGCGCGAACAGGGCGCGCCGGGTGAGTGGAACGGGCCCCCGGTAGGGGACACGCACGAAGCGCTTGAGCCGTACCACGCTGGGCGCGGGGACGACCCGTGTCGCGCTGTGCAGATAGGCGCCGGATTCCTCCAGGGAGACTGCCTTGTTCTCCAGGACGAGGACGAGCGCGCGGCGGAGCGGTACGACGCCGAGGGGCTCGTACGACGCATTGAGGACCAGGACGTGCGGCACGGACTGCCTCCTTGTACGTCGGCGGCGCGTGGCTCGCGCCGGGACGATCTGCTCTCCAGTCTCTCCTTACGGCTGGTCGAAGCGCCACCACTCGCCCGTAACGGGTCCGAGGTGTTTTCAACCACAGTCAGTCATCCCCAGGTGAGTCTGGTCTCTCCCTCGAACACGGCACCAAGGTGAAGGGATTGCCCCGTTAGTGTGGTTGGTCTGCTCGCGCACCCGCCCCCGGCCCCCGGCCGGGGGGACACCCCCGGACGGGCAGACCGCTACATCTGGAGGTTCCTGTCGTGCCCTGGCCCGCCGCTCTGCTGCCGCTGGCAGCCGATGTCCCGGACACGCCCGCTTCGGTCAAGGAGGCGCAGGAGAGCGTCACCGAGGCCGCCAGCTTCATCGAGCAGAACTGGGCCACCTGGCTGAGCATCGGTCTGCGGATCCTGCTGATCGTCGTGATAGCGGCCGTGATCCGCTCGGCGGTCCGCAAGGCGCTGACCAAGCTCATACACCGGATGAACACCAGCGCCGAGGCGGTCGAGGGCACCGCGCTCGGCGGGCTGCTGGTCAACGCCGAGCGGCGGCGCCAGCGGTCGGAGGCGATCGGTTCCGTCCTGCGGTCGGTGGCGTCCTTCCTGATCCTCGGCACGGCCGCGCTGATGGTCCTGGCCGCCCTGAAGATCGATCTGGCCCCGCTGCTGGCCAGTGCCGGTGTGGCCGGTGTCGCCATCGGTTTCGGCGCCCGCAACCTGGTGACGGACTTCCTCTCCGGCGTCTTCATGATCATGGAGGACCAGTACGGCGTCGGCGACAAGATCGACGCGGGCGTGGCCTCGGGCGAGGTCATCGAGGTCGGCCTGCGCGTGACCAAGCTGCGCGGCGACAACGGCGAGATCTGGTACGTGCGCAACGGCGAGATCAAGCGGATCGGCAACCTCAGCCAGGGCTGGGCGACCGCGGGCGTGGACGTGCAGGTCAGGCCCACGGAGAACCTGACGCGGATCCGCGAGGTGGTCCAGCAGGTCGCCGACTCGCTGGCGAAGGAGTCCCCCTGGGACGAGCGGCTGTGGGGTCCGGTGGAGGTCCTGGGCCTGGACGAGGTGCTGCTCGCCTCGATGACGGTGAAGGTGTCCGCGAAGACGATGCCGGGCCAGCAGTTCGCGGTGGAGCGGGAGCTGCGCTGGCGGATCAAGGAGGCCTTCGACGCCGCGGGCATCCGGATCATCGGCGGCCTGCCGGCCGGGGACGAGGAGGAAGAGGCCCCGGCGGACCCGTCGGCCTCCGTCGCCGCGCCGTCCGCGCTGGCGAACCCCGCCTCCCCGCAGTCCCTGGCGACCGCCCCGATCCCGCCGCCGGCCGGCCCCCGGATCACCAAGTAGCGGCCCGGTCCGCCGCCGCCCCCCTCCCGCTGCCCCGCGGGCCCGTCCTCACGGACACGGCCCGCGGGGCAGCGGCATTGACACGGCTCGAACAGTGATAGGAAACTTACCTAACAGATCACCTCGGTGAGGGAGAGCCGCCGCATGCCCGCCGCCACGCCCGGAACGCCCAGCCTCTTGCGCGCCATGAACGACCGGGCCGCACTCGACCTCCTGCTGGCGCACGGCCCGCTGTCCCGGACCCGCATCGGGACCCTGACCGGGCTGTCCAAGCCCACCGCCTCCCAGCTGCTGGCCCGCCTGGAGGCCGCCGGACTCGTCGTGGTCACCGGCACCGACGGCGGCCGCCCCGGCCCCAGCGCCCAGCTGTACGCGATCAACCCGCGGGCCGCGTACGTCGGCGGCCTCGACGTCACCCCGGGGCGCGTCCTGGCCGCCGTCGCGGACCTGACCGGCACCGTGACCGCCTCCCACGAGGTCCCGTACAGGGAGGGCGCGGCGGGCCTCGACCTGGTGACCGAGGCGCTCGGCGGGGCCGTCAAGACCGCCGGGCTGCACCTCTCGGACCTGCACCGGGTGGTCATCGGCACGCCCGGCGCCTTCGACCCGCAGACCGGCCGGCTGCGCTACGCCAGCCACCTCCCCGGCTGGCACTCCCCCACCCTCCTCGACGACCTGGCGGCAGCCCTGCCGATGCCCGTCGAGTACGAGAACGACGTCAACCTCGCCGCCGTCGCCGAGCAGCGCCTCGGCGCCGCCCGCGGGCACGAGGACTTCGTCCTGCTGTGGAACGAGGAGGGGCTCGGCGCCGCGCTGGTCTTCGGCGGCCGGCTGCACCGCGGCTGGACCGGCGGCGCCGGCGAGGTCGGCTTCCTGCCCGTGCCGGGCCGCCCCCTCGTCCGGCAGGTCACCCGGGCGAACTCCGGCGGCTACCAGGAGCTGGCCGGGGTGGAGGGGCTGCCGCGCCTCGCCGCGGAGCTGGGCGTCGAGACGGCCGGCCGCCCGCAGGGCCACCCCGACGCCGGCCCGCACGGCCCGGAGGTCGCCGCCGCCGTCGCGCTGCTCGCCCGCGCCGCCGCCTCGCCCGAGGGGGCACACCTGCGCTTCCTCCAGGAGTACGCCACGGCCCTGGCCACCGGTCTCGCCTCGCTGGTCGCCGTACTGGACCCGGAGATCGTGGTCCTGGCGGGCGCCGCGATCGCCGCGGGAGGGGAACCGCTGCGCGAGCTGCTGGAGGCCGAGCTCGCCGAGCTGGCCCCCTCCCGCCCCCGGCTGGTCCCGGGCGAGGTCCTCCGGCGGCCCGTCCTGCACGGCGCGCTGGAGAGCGCGCTGGCCGCCACCCGGGACGAGGTCTTCGACACCTCCCGCTGACCCCCGCGCCCCTCCCCGCCCGGCCCGGCGCCCTTCCTCCCCCCACACGCTCCGCCGGCACCGCACAGGCCCCCACCGGAAGTTCCCTCCCGCAGAGAGCGAGCCCCGCCATGCCCAGAACCGGACGCCTGACCACCGCAGCCGCCCTCCTCGCGGCGATATCCGTACTCGCCACGGCCTGTACGGGCCGGACCGCCGACTCCGCGACCGACGACCCGAAGGCGGACGTCACCCTCTCCTTCTGGCACGGCTGGTCCGCCCCGGGCGAGGTCAAGGCGATCGAGGACGGCATCGCCCGCTTCGAGAAGGCGCACCCGAACATCAAGGTCGAGGTCACCGGCAACATGACCGACGACAAGATCAACCAGGCGCTGCGCGCGGGCGGCGCCAAGGCCCCCGACGTGGTCTCCTCGTTCACCACGGACAGCGTCGGCAAGTTCTGCAACTCCCGCGCCTTCGCCGACCTGAACCCCTTCCTGCAGAAGTCCGGCGTCGACAAGACGAAGGTCTTCCCCAAGACCCTCCTGGAATACACGCAGTTCAAGGGCAACCAGTGCACCCTGCCGCTGCTGAACGACGCGTACGGCCTCGTCTACAACAAGACCGCCTTCGCCGCCGCCGGCATCACCGAACCCCCCAGGACCTGGAGCCGGTTCGTCGAGGTCGCGCAAAAGCTGACCACGGCGGACGCCACCGGCGACGGATACGAGCGGGTCGGCCTGATGCCCACCTTCCACGGCTACGAGACCACCCCCATGCGGCTCGCCGCGCAGTGGAGCCCCACCTACTTCGACGCCGACGGCCGCTCCAACCTCTCCCGGGACCCGGCCTTCACGAAGATGCTGACCGCGCAGAAGGACCTGGTGGCGGCGCTCGGCGGATACGAGAAGCTGGAGCGGTTCCGCAGCACCTTCGGCGACGAGTGGAGCGCGGAACACCCCTTCCACACCGGCCGGGTGGCCATGCAGATCGACGGCGAGTGGCGGGCCCCCATGGCCAAGGAGGCCGGCGTCGGCTTCGAGATCGGCACGGCTCCGCTGCCCGTCCCGGACGACCAGGCCGCCGACTACGGCAAGGGCTACCTCTCCGGCACGGTCATCGGCATCGCCTCCGGCAGCAGGAAGCAGAACGCCGCCTGGGAACTGGTCAAGTACATGACCACCGACACGGAGGCGGTGGTGGCCTTCGCCAACGCCATCCACAACGTGCCGTCCACGCTCGCCGCCCTGGAGTCACCGGACCTGGAGGTGACCCCGGAGCTGCGGACCTTCCTCGACATCGCCCGGCACCCGAAGTCCGGCACCACCCCGGCCCGGGCCGACGGCGGCACCTACCAGCTGACCTTCCAGGACTTCGCGTACACGGTCGAGAAGGGCGGGGTCGCCGACATCACGGCCGGTCTGGCCGGGGTCGACCGGCAGATCGACACGGACATCGCGAAGGCGGAGTAGCCGATGTCCGCCGCCCCCGCCCCGCGGTCGAGGCGCCTGCGGTCCGCCCTGCGCCCCGCGGCCTTCATGTCCCCCTGGCTGATCGGATTCTCGGTCTTCTTCGCCTACCCCCTGGTGTCCACCGTGTACTTCTCCTTCACGAAGTACGACGGCTTCCGCCCGCCCGCCTTCAACGGCACGGACAACTGGAGCTACGTCTTCACCGACTATCCGCTGTTCTGGCCGGCGATGCGCAACACCCTGTGGCTGGTGGTGGTGATGGTGAGCTGCCGCGTGGTCTTCGGCCTGGGCGTCGGCCTGCTCGTCACGAAGATCAAGACCGGAGTGGGGGTCTTCCGCACCCTCTTCTACCTGCCCTACCTGGCGCCGCCGGTCGCCGCGACCCTGGCCTTCGTCTTCCTGCTCAACCCCGGCACCGGCCCCGCCAACACCCTGCTGGGCGCGGTGGGACTGCCCGCGCCCGGCTGGTTCACCGACGCCGACTGGTCCAAGCCCGCGCTGACCGTCCTCGCGCTGTGGGGGGTGGGCGACCTGATGGTCGTCTTCATGGCCGCGCTGCTCGACGTACCGAAGGAGCAGTACGAGGCCGCCGAGCTGGACGGCGCCGGGGCCTGGGCGCGGCTGCGCCACATCACCCTGCCCAACATCTCGCCGATCATCATGTTCGCCGTGGTCACCGGGGTCATCCAGGCCATGCAGTACTACACCCAGCCGCTGGTGGCGGGGAAGGTCGCGGCCGGGGTGATCGGCGGTTCCGGCCAGCAGTTCGAGCCGGGCTACCCGGACCGGTCCACCCTGACCCTGCCCCAGCTCGTCCACAACCTCGGCTTCCAGCGCTTCGACTACGGTTCCGCATGCGTCGTGGCGCTGGTCCTGTTCGCCCTCTCCATGGCCTTCACCGCACTCCTGATGCGGCGCCGTGGCGGCCTGATCGGAGCAGGACGATGACCACGCACGCGCAGGGCGGCGCCGCCCGCCGCCGAAGGGCCGTACTGCACTGGATCGCGGTGCACTCGCTGGGCGTGGCCGCCGCCCTCTTCTTCGTCCTGCCCTTCGTCTTCCTCCTGCTGACCTCCCTGATGGGCGACCGGCAGGCGCTGACCCGCGACCTGTGGCCCGACACCTGGGAGTGGGGCAACTACGCCGAGGTGTGGCACACGCCGGGCTTCCTGACCTGGTGGCGCAACACGCTCCTGTACGCGGGAGTGGGCACCCTGTTGACCGTGGTCTCCTCCGTGCCCGTCGCCTACGCGCTCGCCAAGTTCCGCTTCCGCGGGCGCAACCTGTCGCTGATGCTGGTGGTCGCGATGATGATGCTGCCGCCGCAGGTGGTGGTCATCCCGATGTACCTCTTCTGGGCCAGGCAGCTCGACCTGTCGGGCAGCCTGTGGCCGCTGATCGTCCCGATGGCCTTCGGCGACGCCTTCTCGATCTTCCTGCTCCGCCAGTTCCTGCTGACCATCCCCGACGAGTACCTGGACGCGGCACGCGTGGACGGCTGCGGCGAGGTCCGCACCCTGCTGCGCGTGGTCGTGCCGATGGCCAGGCCCGGGATCGCGGCCGTCGCGCTCTTCCAGTTCTTCTGCGCCTGGAACGACTACTTCGGCCCGCAGATCTACGCCTCCGACAACCCCGCCGCCTGGACGCTCAGTTACGGACTGGAGTCCTTCAAGGGGGCGCACCACACCAACTGGAACCTGACCATGGCCGCGACCGTGCTGGTCATGGCCCCGGTGATCGTCCTCTTCTTCTTCGCCCAGAAGGCGTTCGTCGAGGGAGTCACCCTGACCGGCGTGAAAGGCTGACGACGTTGAAACTCGCAGTGGTGGGCGGCGGTTCCACCTACACCCCCGAACTGATCGACGGCTTCGCGCGGCTGCGCGACACCCTGCCGGTCGAGGAGCTGGTGCTGATCGACCCGGCCACCGAGCGGCTGGAGCTGATCGGCGCCCTGGCCCGCCGGATCTTCGCCCGGCAGGACCATCCCGGCCTGGTCACCACGACCACCGACCTCGACGCGGGCGTCGCCGGAGCCGACGCCGTCCTCCTCCAGCTGCGCGTCGGCGGACAGGCCGCCCGGCTCCAGGACGAGACCTGGCCCCTGGAATGCGGCTGCGTCGGCCAGGAGACCACCGGCGCGGGCGGGCTCGCCAAGGCCCTGCGCACCGTCCCCGTGGTCCTCGACATCGCCGAACGGGTCCGCCGGGCCAGCCCCGACGCCTGGATCATCGACTTCACCAACCCGGTCGGGATCGTCACCCGGGCCCTGTTGCGGGCCGGGCACAGGGCCGTCGGGCTGTGCAACGTCGCCATCGGCCTCCAGCGGAAGTTCGCCGCCCTGCTGGACCTGGCCCCGTCCGACGTCCACCTCGACCACGTCGGCCTCAACCACCTCACCTGGGAGCTGGGCGTGCGCCGGGGCGGCCCGGACGGCGAGGACCTGCTGCCCCGCCTGCTCGCCGCGCACGGGGAGGCCGTCGCGTCGGACCTGCGGCTGCCGCGGGAGGTGCTGGACCGGCTCGGCGTCGTCCCCTCGTACTACCTGCGCTACTTCTACTCCCACGACGAGGTCGTACGGGAGCTGGGCACCAAGCCCTCGCGGGCCGCGGAGGTCGCCGCGATGGAGCGCGAACTGCTCGCCCTGTACGCGGATCCGGCGCTCGACGAGAAGCCCGCGCTGCTGGCGAAGCGGGGCGGAGCCTTCTACTCGGAGGCGGCCGTTGACCTGGCGGCCGCCCTGCTGGGCGGCGGCGGCACGGACGTGCAGGTGGTCAACACGTACAACAACGGCACGCTGCCGTTCCTGCCCGACGACGCCGTGATCGAGGTCCAGGCGCGGGTCCGCGCGACCGGCGCCTCCGGCGGCTCCGGTCCGGTGCCGCTCCCCGTGCCGCGCCTGGACCCGCTGTTCGCCGGGCTGGTCGCGCACGTGACGGCGTACGAGGACCTCGCGCTGGACGCGGCGCTGCGCGGCGGACGCGAGCGGGTGTTCAAGGCGCTGCTCGCGCACCCCCTGATCGGCCAGTACGACCTGGCCGAAGGGCTGACCGACCGGCTGCTCGCCCACAACAAGGAGCACCTGCCATGGGCGTGACCCGCGTCGCCCTCCCCCCGGTGCTCGCGATCGACGCGGGCAACAGCAAGACGGACGTCGCGCTCATCGACCCCGACGGGTCCGTGCTGGCCACCGGGCGGGCCGGGGGCTTCCAGCCGCCCCGCACCGGGGTGGCCGCGGCCGTGGACGTGCTGGCCGAGGCCCTCGCCTCGGCGGGGGTGCCCGCCGCAGGCGGGTCCGGGCCCGTCGCCGAGCACGTGTCGGCCTGCCTCGCCAACGCCGACTTCCCCGTGGAGGAGCGGCGGCTGGCGGACGAGATCGAACGCCGCGGCTGGGGGCGCGCCACCGCGGTGCACAACGACACCTTCGCGCTGCTGCGCGCCGGCCTGCCCCCGGACGCCGAACCGCGGGGCGTCGCGGTGGTGTGCGGGGCGGGCATCAACTGCGTCGGGATGACCCCGGACGGGCGGACCGCCCGCTTCCCCGCGGTCGGGCGGATCTCCGGCGACTGGGGCGGCGGGGGCGGACTGGCCGAGGAGGCCCTCTGGTTCGCGGCCCGGGCCGAGGACGGCCGGGGCGCGCCGACGGAGCTGGCCCGGGCGCTGCCCGCCCGCCTCGGCCACGACTCGATGGCCTCGCTGATCGAGGCCGTGCACCTGGGGGACGTACCGGCCGGCCGGCGGCACGAACTGACCCCGGTGCTGTTCGAGGTGGCCGCCGCCGGGGATCCGGTGGCGCTGTCGCTGGTGCACCGGCAGGCCGACGAGGTCGTGGCCATGGCCGTGGTGGCCCTGGACCGCCTCGGCCTGCTGGACGCTCAGGTGCCGGTGGTGCTGGGCGGCGGGGTGCTGGCGGCCCGGCACCCCGCGCTCGACGAACGGATCGCGGCTCGCCTCGCCGAACGGGCCCCGCGCGCCCGGATCACCGTGGTCACGGCGCCTCCGGTGCTGGGCGCCGCGCTGCTGGGCCTGGACGCGCTCGGGGCCCCGGCGCGGGCCCACGGAAAACTCCGTGCCCATTTCGGGTGAACCCGCCCGGGAAGGCGCCCGGTCTGGAACCGTTACGGCCGTAAGGACGTATTGACGGTGAAGGGGTGACGAAAGGCACCCGCGGGGGCGGATCGCCCCGGATCCAGCACCGGGTGCTGTGGTCCACCGGCACTACGGCCATACTGCTGCTGCGCAGGGGGATCCCCCTGCGCCGGCTGGGGGACGACAGGACCGAGGGGGAGGTCACGGTGGCGATCACATCACGCGCGCCCGCGCCCGGGGGTGGTGCCTCCGCGCCGCCCTCCGGCGCGCCGGCGTCGCGGCCCGACGGGCCCCCGGGGCGCCGCACCGCCTGGTCCGAGGGAGTGCAGCGGCTGCGCGAGGCGGCCACCACCGAACCGGGCCGGCTGCGGATCATCGGCGCGGTACTGGCCGCCCTGATCGTGCTGTTCGGCGCGGTCAGCGTGTGGGAGATCTCCGACCGGGTCACCGCCGCCGACGACGTGGTGGGCCGCAGCCAGCCGCTGAGCGCCGACGCGGCCAGCATCTACCGCTCCCTCGCGGACGCCGACACCACCTCCTCCAGCGGCTTCCTCCTCGGTGCGCAGGAGCCGCGCGAGGTCCGCCAGCGCTACGAGAAGGACATCGCCAACGCCTCCCGCCTGCTGGTGAGCGCCGCCGCCAACACCGGCGGCAGCAAGGAGTCCCGCGAGCAGATCACCCTGCTGAGCGAACAGCTGCCGCGGTACACCGGACTGATCGAGCAGGCCCGGGCCACCAACCGGCAGGGCCTGCCGCTGGGCGGCGCGTACCTGCGCTACGCCAACGAACAGATGACCACCCAGCTGCTGCCCGCCGCGCAGCGGCTGTACGAGGCGGAGACCCGCCGGCTGCACACCGACGACGACGACGCCCGGTCCTGGCCGCTGGGTTCGCTGGGGCTCGGCGTGCTCGCCGTGGCCGCCCTGGTGTGGGCGCAGCGGCGCAACTACCGCCACACGAACCGGGTCTTCAACCACGGCCTGGTCGCCGCGACCGCCGCCTCCGTGGTGGTGCTGCTCTGGCTGTCCGTCGGCCACACCGTGGCGCGTTCCTCGCTGAGTGAGGCCCGCACGGACGGGCAGGAGTCGATGAAGGTCCTCAACGACGCGCGGATCGCCTCCCTCCAGGCCCGGGCGAGTGAGAACCTGACCCTGATCGCGCGGGGCGCCGTACTGGCCGAGGACAAGAAGTCCGACAAGTACGACGTGGACTTCACGAACAACATGAAGCAGCTGGACACGGGGCTCGCGACCGCGCTGCGGCTGGCCGACGACGAAGAGGGGCGTACGCCCGTGAGCCGGGCCGTGGACGGCGTCGGGCAGTGGAAGCAGCGGCACACGGCGGCCCGGGAGGCGGACTTGAAGGGCGACTACGAGGCCGCGCTGCCCCAGGTGGTCGGGGACGCGCAGCACAAGGAGAGCAGCGGCGCCGCCTTCGACACGGTGGACGCCTCCCTGGAACAGGCCGTCGCCCACGAGCAGCGGGAGTTCACCCGCGCCGCCCAGGACGGTCTGGGCGCGCTGGGCGGTCTGGTGACGGGCTCGGCGGTACTGGTGGTCATCGGCGCGACAGCGGCCCTGCTCGGTATCGGGCGCAGGCTTTCGGAGTACAGGTGAGAGCGATGCGGATACGGGCGAGGCGGGCCGCCGAGGGCCACGAGGAGTACCGGGAGCACGAGCAGCACCCGGAGCACGAGGTCCGCACCCGTGTCCCGGGCCCGGTCTCCGGGGTCCGGCGGGCAGCGCGCCGGCTGCGCGGCTGGGGCGGCGTGAGCGCGATGGCCGTCGCCTGCGCCGTGACGGCCGCGGTGGTGCTGCTGCCGCTGGCCCACGCGACGCCGGACACCACACCCGGTGTGCCCGCCCACGGGCCCGCCCCGGCGGCCCCGGCGGCGCCCTGGGTCCTCTCGGACACCTGCCAGGACCCCGAGGCCAGCCTGCGCCCCTCCGACGTGGACGGGGCGGCCATCGCGCGGATCAGGGCGGCGGGCAAGCTCGTCGCGGGCGTGGACCAGAACAGCTTCCGCTGGGGGTACCGCAACCAGACCGCGGAGGGCGGCCGCCTCGACGGCTTCGACATCGACCTGGTCAAGGCCATCGCCAAGGACATCCTGGGCGACGAGAACGCGGTCATCTACCGGGCCATCCCGACGAGCCAGCGCATCCCCGCCCTCCAGGAGGGCCGCGTCGACATCGTCGTGCGGACCATGACCATCAACTGCAAGCGGCTGGAGGACGTCGCCTTCTCGACGGCCTACTTCGAGGCCGGGCAGCAGGTGCTGGCACCCAAGGGCTCGCCGATCACCGGGTACGACGCCTCGCTGAAGGACAAGCGGATCTGCGTCGCGGCCGGTTCCACCGCCGAGAGCGCGCTCAAGGCGCAGTCCTACGGCGCGGCACCGGTCACCGTGGCCAACCAGCTCGACTGCCTGGTCCGGCTCCAGCTGGCCGAGGTCGACGGCATCATCACGGACAACGCCCTCGCCGCCGGCCAGGCGGCGCAGGACCCCTCGGTGCGGCTGGTGGGCTCGCCCTTCACCCGCGAGTTCTACGGGGTCGCGATGAACAAGGACGCCCCCGACCTGGTCCGCCGGGTCAACAAGGTGCTGGAGAACTACCGCGCGGGCGGCAATGACAGCCCGTGGATGAAGGCGTACCTCAAGCACCTCCAGCCCGTGCTGCCCGGCGTGACCGGGCCGCCCGCGCCCAAGTACCGGGACGGATGAGGCCGGTGGCGATTTCGGGCACGGGACCGGGCACGGGGTCGGACACGGAGGCGGACACGGGAGCGAACTCGGAGGCGGCGGCGGAAGCGGAGGCACAGTCGGTGGAGGCGGGGTCTGCAGTGATGGACCGGGACGGCGTCGACCGCGCCCTGACCAGGCTGGGCGCCGAGCACGAGGCCGTCGAGACCTCGCTGCTCGCCCTCCAGGACCACGCCGGGCGCCGGCTGCTGGAGGGCGCCGAGCTGGCCGGGCTCACCAAGGAGCGGTGGGCGGGGACCGACGCGGACATCACCCGGCTGTGGACGTACTTCGACGCCTACAGCGGGGCGCTGGCCGCCGCCCGCGAGATCCGTGAGCGGCGCCGCTGGCCGGGCCGCGACGACCTGATCGAGCTGACCGAGCGCCTGCGCGGGCCGGGGGTGCTGATCGCCGGGGCCGCCACCGAGGGCGCCGCGCTGGCCGAGCGGCTCTCCCTCGCCGAGCTCGTGGCCCGGATGAACGACCTCTACGCGCGTTCGCTGGACGTGGTGGTGGCGGCCGACGCCGTCTGGTCGGCGCTGCCCGCCCGGATCGACCTGCTCGCCGCCGAGCTGCACCGCACCCGTTCGCTGGCCCACTCGGTGGGCGTGCGCCCGGGCGAACACCCCTCGGGCGACGACCTGGAGTACATCACCGCCGAGCTCACGGACCTGCGCGCCCGGGTGATCGCGGATCCGCTGGCCTTCTGGCGGTCCGCCGCCGGGAGTTCCGCGCCCGGCGGCGGCCGCCCCGACACCGGGCGCTACGACCGGGCCGCGCTCGCGCTGGAGGACGTGCGCCGCGAGGTCGAGGCCGTGCTGGCCGTACGGCAGGACGCCGAGCAGCGGCTGATCAGCCTGCGCGACGTGCTCTCGCGCGCCGACCGGACCCTGGCGGAGGCGCGGACGGCCCGCGGCGAGGTGCTGGCGAAGATCGCCGCGTCCGAGGTGCCCGTGGTCAGCGGCCCGCCGACGGTGCTGCAGGAGCAGCTCGCGGCGGCGGCCGACCACCGGCGCCACGCCCGCTGGCACCGGCTCTCGCCGCTGCTGGAGTCCCTGGAGGAGCGGGCCGAGGAGGAACTGCGCAGGGCCCGTGAATCGTTGACCGCGGTGACGGCCCCGCTGGCCGTACGGGCCGAGCTGCGCGGGCGTCTCGACGCCTACAAGGCGAAGGTGGCCCGCCACGGGCTGGCGGAGGACCCCGTGCTCGTCGAGAGGTACGACACGGCCCGGCGGATGCTGTGGAGCGCACCCTGCGACCTGCGGGCCGCCGAACAGGCCGTCCTGCGCTACCAGCAGGCGGCGGCGGAAGCGCTGGTGGCGCAGCAGCGGACCGAGCAGGAGATCCAGCAGCACCGGGAAGAGCGGCCCGACGGGCCGGGGACGGAGGACGCATGAGACCGAGCGGCGCAGCGTGCGTGCGCCCCGGCTGCCCGGGAACGTACGAGGACATGGGCGGCGGCGAGCTGTACTGCGACACCTGCGGGCTGGCCCCGGTCGGCTCGGTCGCGGCGGGTGCGGAGGAGCTGGTGTCGCCGCCGACGGGGATGACCAGCGCGGCCCGCGGCTCCCTGGGGGCCAACGGGTCCCGGGGATCCCACGGGTCGCAGGGGTCGCACGGTTCGGCGCGGTCCTCGGCCTCGGCCCGTTCCTCCCGGTCCTCCTCCTCGCGCCGTTCGGTGTCGGGGCGGCTGTCGCGGTCCCTGACGGGACAGGCTTCCACCCGCTCGGTCTCGGTGCGCAGTTCGGGCTCGGCGGCCTCCTCCTCGGGGCGCAGCCGGCTGGGTGCGGGCCTGGTCAGCGTTCCGGAGGTGCCGCGCCCCGACCCCTCGGCGGCGGTCCTGGAGAACCCGGAGGTGCCCGAGCGCAAGCGCTTCTGCTCGCGTTCGGACTGCGGCGCCCCGGTGGGCCGGGCCCGCGGGGACCGGCCGGGCCGGACGGAGGGCTTCTGCACCAAGTGCGGGCACCCGTACTCCTTCGTGCCCAAGCTGCGCGCCGGTGAAGTGGTGCGCGGCCAGTACGAGGTGGCGGGCTGCCTGGCACACGGCGGCCTCGGCTGGGTGTACCTGGCGGTGGACCGGGCGGTCGCGGACCGGTGGGTGGTCCTCAAGGGCCTCCTCGACACCGGCGACCAGGACGCGATGGAGGCCGCGATCTCGGAGCGGCGCTTCCTCGCGGAGATCGAGCACTCCAACATCGTGCGGATCTACAACTTCGTGGAGCACCTGGACCAGCGGACCGGTTCGCTGGACGGGTACATCGTCATGGAGTACGTCGGCGGCAAGTCGCTGAAGGAGATCGCGAACGAGCGGCGCCGGCCGGACGGCCGGCGCGACCCGCTGCCGGTGGAACAGGCGTGCGCGTACGGCATCGAGGCGCTGGAGGCCCTCGGTCACCTGCACAGCAGGAACCTCCTCTACTGCGACTTCAAGGTCGACAACGCGATCCAGCAGCAGGACCAGCTGAAGCTGATCGACATGGGCGCGGTGCGGCGGATGGACGACGAGGAGTCGGCCATCTACGGCACCGTGGGCTACCAGGCCCCGGAGGTCGCGGAGCTGGGGCCGTCGGTCGCCTCCGACCTGTACACGGTGGCGCGCACGCTCGCCGTCCTGACCTTCGACTTCCAGGGCTACACCAATGTGTTCGTGGATTCGCTGCCGGATCCGGAGCACATCGAGGTGTTCCGGCGGTACGAGTCGTTCTACCGGCTGCTCGTCCGGGCGACCGACCCGGACCCGGGGCGGCGGTTCGCCTCGGCGCAGGAGATGGCCGACCAGCTGACGGGCGTGCTGCGGGAGGTGGTGGCGCTGCAGACCGGCATGCCGCGGCCGCAGCTGTCCACCCTCTTCGGCCCGGAGCTGCGGGTGCCGGACACCCGGCTGTTCACGGGTACGGACACGGCGGACACGGTCGTCTCCCGCCTGGGCGACCGCCCGATCGCCCCCCGGGGCGGCGGCCTGCGCGGCCTCCTGGGCCGCGCCCCCGCCCGGCCGGCGGCTTCGGCCCCGGGCGGACCCGGGGCCGCGGCCGCGGCCCCCGCCCACACCCCGCCGGGCGGCACGCCCACGCCGGGTGCCGCCTCCGCGTACCCGGCCGCCTCCGCGTACCCGCCCGCCTTCGGCGGAGGAACCCCGCCGGGCGGCGCACCCGGGGCGGCCTCCGGCACGCCGGGGCCGCGGCACGCAGCGCCCGCGCAGCCGACCCGGCTCGGCGTCGGCACACCGCCCGGCGGCGTGAGCCTGCCCGGGTCGGCGCCCGGCGCGGGAGACCCGTCCTTCGGCGGAGGCGGCCCGACCGGGGCGGCCCCCGGCAGGGGCGGGCTCGGGACCACCGCCACGCACGTGGCGGGGGCCGCCGTGCCCCGGGCACGGCAGGCTCCCGCGACCGCGACGGGTCCCGCACCCGTCGCCGTGGCCCCGCTGCCCGCCGGGCCCCCGCGGCCCGCCACGACCCTCGACGCCCGCGACACGGCCCTGGCGCTGCCGGTGCCGCTGGTGGACGCCGCCGACCCCAACGCCGGCTTCCTGACCGGCCTGCTGGCCTCCGCGCCCGCCGATCTGCTGGGCGCGCTGGCCTCGGCCCCCGCCGACTCGGCCGAGCTGCGGCTGCGAGAGCTGCGCGCCCGGCTGGAGCTCGGCGAACCGGCCGCGGCCGGGGACGCCCTGGCCGAGCTGGAGGCCCGCCACCCCGACGACTGGCGGGTCGTGTGGGCCCGCGGCATCGCCTCGCTGGCCACCGGTGACGACGAGATAGCGGCCCTGTCCTTCGACGCGATCTACGACGCCTTCCCGGGCGAGCCCGCGCCGAAGCTGGCCCTGGGGCTGTGCGCGGAGGTGCTGGGCCAACTGGACAACGCCGCCGAGTACTACCGCCTGGTCTGGATCACCGACCCGGGGTTCGTCAGCGCCGCCTTCGGGCTCGCACGGGTCCAACTGGCCGCCGGCGACCGGGACGGAGCCGTCCGCACCCTGGAATCCGTGCCGGAGGCGTCCATCCACTACACCGCCGCGCGGGTGGCGGCCGTACGCGCACGTCTGCGCGACCGGTCACCGCAAGAGCCGCTGCTGGCCGACCTGGCGGCCGCCGCCGACCAGGTGGAGGCCCTGCGGAGGTTCGGGCTGGACCCGGAACGGCAGGAGTTGCTGGCGACGGAGGTTCTGGGCTCGGCCCTGGACTGGGTACTGTCGGGTAGCCGGGGTGCCGACCCCGGCCGGACCTCGCTGCTCGGCAGTCAACTGGACGAGCGGGGCCTGCGCTTCGGACTGGAGCGCTCGTACCGCGTCCTCGCCCGGCTGGCACGGCGTGGCGAGGAGAGGATCGAACTGGTGGAACGGGCCAACCGTTTCCGTCCCCGGACGTGGGTGTGATTGATGTCGATGCATCGGCTGTCGGGCTGCCCCAGCTGCGCGGAACCCCTCGAAGAGGGTGACCGTTTCTGCGGTCTCTGCGGCTATGCCCTGACCCCTTCTCCCGCGGCCGCGTCCACGGACCACCCGACCGTGCCCATCCCACCGGCGCCACCGGCGCCACCCGCGCCACCGGCGCCGGCCGCCGCCCCCGCGCCCCCGGCCGCCGTCGCCGCGCCGGCCCAGGCCGCGCCCGCGGGCGGCTACGGCATCCCGGCCCCGGCCGGCGCGCACGGCTCGCCCGGCGCCGGCGAACCCGCCCCCGGCTGGGGCAGCGTGGCCGCGGCCGCGCCGACCCTGGTGGGGGATCCGGCCGACTGGGCCGCCCCGGCACAGCATCAGCCGGAGCCGGAACCGGAGCCTCGGCAGGGCCCGGCCGGAGCCGCGTACCCGGGCCCGGGCCACGAGAACCCGTACGGCACCGGCACGCCCCCCGAGGGCACTCCCCGGGGTGCGGCCGGCGCCGCCCGCCCGGGCCACGAGGACCCGTCGGACGGCCCCGAGACCCGCCACGACCGCCCCGGCGGCGACCCCGGCACGCCTCCCGGGGCAGCGCCCTGGGGCGCGGAGAACCCGTACGGGAACGGCTACGACAGCGCACCCCCGTCCGGCGCCGCGGCCGGCGCCGCACCCGGCGGGAAGACCTGCGTGGCCTGCCGGGCCGGGCACGTCGACACCGACGGGTACTGCGAGCACTGCGGGCACGCGCAGCCCCGCGAGCGCGACCACGTCGAGGAGGAACTGGGCAGCGTCGCGGCCGTCAGCGACCGGGGGCTGCGCCACCACCGCAACGAGGACTCCTTCGCCGTGTCGGCCACGGCCCTGCCCGACGGTTCGGCCGCCACCGTGGCCATCGTGTGCGACGGCGTCTCCTCCGCGAGCCGCCCCGACGAGGCCTCGGCCGCCGCGGCCGGCGCCGCCAACGAGGCCCTGTTGGAGGCCCTCCCCCGCGGCGCGCACCCCCAGGAGGCCATGCACGAGGCGATCCTGGCGGCCGCAGCGGCCGTCAACGCCCTGGCCCCCGAGGTCCCCGGCGCGCAGAACGCGCCCGCCTGCACCCTGGTCGGCGCCGTCGTCAGCGGCGGCCTGCTGACCATCGGCTGGGTGGGCGACAGCCGCGCCTACTGGGTGCCCGACGACCGTGCCGCGCTGCCCCGCCGCCTCACCGAGGACGACTCGTGGGCCGCCCAGATGGTCGCCGCGGGCCTGATGGGCGAGGCCGAGGCCTACGCGGACGTCCGCGCGCACGCCATCACCGGCTGGCTGGGCGCCGACGCGTACGAACTCGAACCGCACACCGCGATCTTCAAGCCGGACCACCCCGGCGTGGTGGTGGTCTGCACCGACGGACTGTGGAACTACGCGGAGTCCGCGCGGGAGATGGCCCAGGTGCTGCCCGCCGACGCCGCGGTCCGCCCGCTGCACAGCGCGCAGGTGCTCGTGGGACACGCCCTCGACGGCGGCGGCCACGACAACATCACCGTGGCCCTCGTGCCGTTCGCCACGCAGCCCGAACGGGAACCGGGAGCGGCCCCGCAGCCCGGCCCGGCAGCAGCACCGGAACCGGAAGTGGAAGCGCGCCCGCAGGTCTGACCCGCCTGCCCGAGCCCTCTAGGAGTCCAGCCGATGGCGAATTTCGCCAAGCCGAGCGCACCGCGCTTCAGCGTGGACGTGTACCAGAACGAGTTCCTTCCCGAAGGCGGGCGGGACGTCCACGCCATCGTCACCGTCACCGCCACCGGCGGCGGCAGCGTCACCCGCGGGAAGCCCGCCGACGGCACCGCCGCCGTCGTGATCATGGTCGACTGCTCCGGTTCCATGGAGTACCCGGCGGAGAAGATGCGCGGCGCCCGCGAGGCCACGGCGGCCGCCGTGGACACCCTGCGCGACGGCACCGCCTTCGCGGTGATCGCCGGCACGCACGTGGCCAAGGAGGTCTATCCCGGCCAGGGACGCCTCGCCGTCGCCGACCCGGCCACCCGCGCCGAGGCCAAGGAGGCCCTGCGCGGTCTCAGCGCCGGCGGCGGCACCGCCATCGGCACCTGGCTGCGCCTGGCCGACGGCCTGCTGCGCGGCTCCACCGCCGCCATCCGCCACGGCATCCTGCTCACCGACGGGCGCAACGAGCACGAGGAGCCGGCCGTCCTGCGCGCCACCCTCGACGCCTGCGCGGGCCGCTTCACCTGCGACGCCCGTGGCGTGGGCACCGACTGGGAGGTGAAGGAGGTCACCGGCATCGCGAGCGCCCTGCTCGGCTCCGCCGACATCGTGGCCGATCCGGCGCACCTCACCGAGGACTTCACGCGCATGATGGAGAACGTCATGGGCAAGGAGGTCGCGGACGTGTCGCTGCGCCTGTGGACCCCGGTCGGCGTGGAGATCCAGTACGTCAAGCAGGTCGCGCCGACCGTCCAGGACCTGACCGACCGCCGTACCGAAGCGGGCCCGCGCGCGGGCGACTACCCGACCGGGTCGTGGGGCGACGAGTCCCGCGAGTACCACGTGTGCGTGCGCGTCCCCGGTGCGGCCGTCGGCCAGGAGATGCTCGCCTCCCGCGCCACGCTGGTGCGGCCCGCGACGGCAGGTGAGCCCGAGGCCGCGCTGGCCCAGGGGCTGGTGCGCGCGGTGTGGACGAACGACCTGGCCGCGTCCACCGCCATCAACCCGCAGGTCGCCCACTACACCGGGCAGGCGGAGCTGGCGCAGGCTATCCAGCAGGGCCTCGAAGCCCGCAAAATGGGCGATGTCGATGGTGCTACGGCCAAACTCGGACGGGCCGTACAACTGGCCAGCGTCTCCGGGAACGCCGACACAGCACGACTCCTGTCGAAGGTGGTGGATGTGGTGGACGCGGTGGCAGGTACTGTGCGGCTGAAAGCGAAGGTTGCCGACGCCGACGAGATGACTCTCGAAACACGTTCGACGCAGACCGTCCGAGTGAAGAAGTTCTGAGAGCCTCCCGCGATGACGCAGGGAGAAGAAGGGGGAAGAGCCGCCATGCCGACCTGCCCGAACGGGCACCAGTCCGCCTCCGACGACTGGTGCGAGGTCTGCGGCCACCGCATGGGTGCCCAGGAGGGACCCCCCGCGGTGCCTTCCTACGGCTACGGCTTCCCCCCGACCGCCGGTGAACCGACCGCCCAGGCAGAGCTCTGCCCCCAGTGCCGCACCCCGCGCGAGGCCATGGCCCCGTTCTGCGAGGAGTGCCGGTACAACTACCTGACCCGTTCGGCGACCTCGTACGCGCCGCCGGCCGCCGACCCGGCTCCGCAGGCGCCGCCGGCGCACGGCACGGGCGCCCCGGGCGGGCCCCGCCCCGGCAGCCCGCCCCCGCCGCCCGTACCCGCGCCGGGCACGTACGCGCAGGACCACTTCGAGTACCAGGGCTCGCGGCCGTCCCGGGTCAACCGCCCGGCCGAGCCCCTGCAGCGCGAGGACGACTGGCTGCTGTCCCCGCCCTCGCACGAGCCGCCGCAGGCGTACCAGCAGGCCCCGCAGCCCCCGTACCAGCAGCAGCCCCCGCAGCAGCACCAGCGCGAGTACCAGCAGGAGTACCGGCAGCAGCCCCAGACGCCGCCGTACCAGCCCCTCCCGCCCCAGGGCGGGTCCTGGAGCGCGACGATCGGCCCCGACCGCTCGTACTTCATGGCGATGATGCAGCGCAGCGGGCCCGAGGCGACCGGGCTCAACCTGCCCGCGTACTCCCCGGAGCAGCATCTCCCGCTGTCCGGCGGCCAGATCACCATCGGCCGCCGCCGCGCCTCCACGGGCGAGTCCCCCGACATCGACCTGTCGGTGCCCCCGGAGGACCCGGGCGTCTCCCACCAGCACGCGGTGCTGGTGCAGCAGCCCGACATGAGCTGGGCCGTGGTGGACCAGAACTCCACCAACGGCACCACCATCAACGGCGGCGAGGACCCGATCCAGCCCTACGTCCCGGTCCCGCTCGCCGACGGCGACCGCGTCCACGTGGGCGCCTGGACCACCATCACCATCCGGCGCGGCTGATCACGCCTCCCCCAGGGGCCATACGTAGGGCCCCTGGGGATCGTCCAGCCACGACCACTGGCCGTCCGGGCCGACCGAGACGCCGAAGCGTTCACGGGCCGGGCGGCCCTCGCTGCGCCACAGGTCCAGGGCCTCCCGGGGGGTCAGCACCCCGGCGGTCAGCACCAGCATGAACTGGAAGCGCTCGTTCTCCACCAGCTCGTACGGGAGCCCGCGCACCATCGCCATCCGGTCGGGCGGCGGCACGGCCGTGGCCCCGCGCAACGGCACGAAGTAGGCGGCCGTGTGCAGGAAGCGGCCCTCCGCGAAATCGGCGTCCCGGACCGTGAGGGCGATCAGCCCGGTCGACAGCGGGGCCAGGATGCGCGCCCCCGGGCGGCACTGCCCGAGCCAGGCGTGCGGGACCAGCGGGAGCGTGCAGGTCACCAGGATCCGGTCGAAGGGGGCCCGGGCGGGGCAGCCGCGGGCGCCGTCGCCGGTGACCACGGTCGGGTGGCGGCCGAGCCGGGCCAGGTGGGCCCGCGCGGACTCGGTGATCTCCTCGTCCAGGTCCACGGTGGTGACGTGCTCGTCGCCGAGGCGGTGGCAGAGCAGGGCCGCGTTGTAGCCGGTGCCCGCGCCGATCTCCAGGACGTCGTCGCCGTCGCGCACGTCGAGGGCGGACAGCATCTTCGCCATCAGGGAGGGCTGGCTGCTGGAGGAGACCAGCCGGCCGTCGCGCAGCCGGGTCGCCAGCGGGGCGTCGACGTACACGCCGCGCAGCCAGCGGGCCCGGAGCTGCGGATCGGGGTCCTCGGCCCAGAGCCGTTCCTGGCCGGCGCCGCGCTCGGTCCAGAAGTAGGGGACGAAGACGTGCCGGGGGACGGCCGCGAACGCCGCCCGCCAGCGCGGGTCGTCCAGTACGCCGGCTGCCGCCAGCTCCCGTACCTGGGCGGCGTGCGCGGTCTCCCGCAGATCCCGCGTCCCGGTGCCTGCGGTGCGTGCGGTGTGTGCGCCCATGCCTCCACTGTCCTGCGCCCGGCCCGGACGTGCGAGCGCGAAGGCGCCCCCGGGCGGTACCGGGCGTCTGAGACGATGGTCGGGTGAATGAGATTCCGCGGGGCGGCCTTCAGGAGCAGACCTTCTACGAGCAGGTGGGCGGCGAGGACACCTTCCGTCGCCTGGTGCGGCGCTTCTACCAAGGGGTCGCGGAGGACCCGCTGCTGCGCCCGATGTACCCGGAGGAGGATCTCGGTCCGGCCGAGGAGCGGTTCGCGCTGTTCCTGATGCAGTACTGGGGCGGTCCGACCACGTACAGCCAGCACCGCGGCCACCCGCGCCTGCGGATGCGGCACGCGCCGTTCCAGGTGGACTCGGCGGCCCACGACGCCTGGCTGAAGCACATGCGGGTGGCGCTGGACGAGCTGGGCCTGGCGCCGGAGCACGAGGCGCAGCTGTGGAAGTACCTCACGTACGCCGCAGCGTCGATGATCAACACGGCGGGCTAGGGACGTACGGGGCAGGGCGCGGAAGGACGGGGCGCGGCGCGGCAGAACAGGGCGCGGCAGGACGGCGGGCCGCGGGCCGCGCGGCCCGCGGGTCAGACCGGGCGGACCTGGAAGGCGCCGAGGCCGCCGGTGGCACCGGGACGCCGGGTGGCGACGGAGCCGTACGGGGTGCGCAGCCGCAGCCAGCTCCCGGAGGAGAGCAGCGCGACCGGGTCGGGGGCGGCGGTGGACGCGGAGGCGGCCACGGCGGCCCGTACCGGCCGCAGGAAGCCCAGGGACTGCGCGGCGTGCGCGACGCGCAGCGGGAGCTCGGTGTCGCCCAGGGTGCGGGACCAGATCTCGCGGCCGATGCGGTCGCGCTCGGACCGGGTCCGGTGCTGTGCAGGCAGGGCCTCGTCACGGGCCCGGAACTCGGCGACGGAGGCCGCCACGGCCGCCGTGATCCCCTCGGGTCCGGGCAGCCCCGGCACCTGCCGCCAGCCGCCGCGGGGCGGGAGCACCCCGGTCCAGGGCGGTCCGGTGACCGGCCCGGGCACGGTGGCCGCGGCCGAGGCCTCGTCCACGGATTCCAGGAGCTCTCCGGCGGACACGGTCACGTCCAGCGGCGTCGCCACGGGGACGGCGAGCCGCACGGTTCGGATGGCCAGGACCTCGAAGGAGGGCGGCCGTCCGAACACGCCGAGCGCGCCGCCGCCCGCCTGGAGGCGGACGGCGGCGGCACGGTCGTAGTGCACCAGCCGGCCCAGGAAGGCGGCGAGGTCCGCCGCCTCCCCGGAATCGGCGAAGCGCAGCTGCTCGGTCATGCCGCGATGGCCTCGGACTGCGGCTCGTCGAGGTACTCCTCCAGGAAGTGCCTCTCCTCGGCCGTGATGCGGCGGGGCCGGCCCGCGGCGAGGTTGTAGGGCACGACCACGGTCTCCGCGCGCACGTAGACGGTCTCCGGCCGGTCCTCGGTCGCCTCGTCCTTGACCTCGTAGCGGATGGTCAGGGAAGCGGCGCCTATCCGGGTCACCCAGGACTCGATGAGGACCGGCTCGTGACGGTGCACGAGGGGCAGCTTGTAGTCGATCTCGTGGCGGGCCACAACGGATCCGCCCGTGAAGGACTCACTGCCCTCCCCCGGCGCGAGGCGGAACATGAAGTCGATCCGCGCCTCCTCCAGGTAGCGGAGGAAGACGACGTTGTTGACGTGCCCGAAGGCATCCATGTCCGCCCAGCGCAGGGGGCAACGGTATTGGTGTCTGGCCATGGCCGTGACCTCAGCTCTCCCCTCAGCCTCGGGTGAGCTTCTTGTAGGTGGCACGGTGCGGACGGGTGGCGTCCGGGCCGAGCCGCTCGATCTTGTTCTTCTCGTACGACTCGAAGTTGCCCTCGAACCAGAACCACTTCGACTCACCCTCGTAGGCGAGGATGTGCGTGGCCACCCGGTCCAGGAACCAGCGGTCGTGGGAGACGACCACGGCCGCACCGGGGAACTCCAGCAGCGCGTTCTCGAGCGAGCCGAGGGTCTCGACGTCGAGGTCGTTGGTGGGCTCGTCGAGGAGCAGCAGGTTGCCGCCCTGCTTGAGGGTCAGCGCGAGGTTCAGGCGGTTGCGCTCACCACCGGAGAGCACACCGGCCGGCTTCTGCTGGTCCGGCCCCTTGAAGCCGAAGGCGCTGACGTAGGCGCGGGACGGCATCTCGACGTTGCCGACGTTGATGTAGTCCAGCTCGTCCGACACGACCGCCCAGAGGGTCTTCTTGGGGTCGATGTTGGCGCGGCCCTGGTCGACGTAGGAGATCTTGACGGTCTCGCCGACCTTGATCTCGCCGGAGTCCGGCTTCTCCAGGCCCTGGATCATCTTGAAGAGCGTGGTCTTGCCGGCGCCGTTCGGGCCGATGATGCCGACGATGCCGTTGCGCGGCAGCGTGAAGGACAGGTCGTCGATGAGGACCTTGTCACCGAACGCCTTGGAGAGGTTGTTGACCTCGACCACGATCGAGCCCAGACGCGGGCCCGGCGGGATCTGGATCTCCTCGAAGTCCAGCTTGCGCATCTTGTCGGCCTCGGCCGCCATCTCCTCGTAGCGGGCGAGGCGGGCCTTGGACTTGGCCTGGCGGCCCTTGGCGTTGGAGCGGACCCACTCCAGCTCTTCCTTGAGGCGCTTGGCGCGCTTCTCGTCCTTCTTGCCCTCGACCTTGAGGCGCTCGGCCTTCTTCTCCAGGTAGGTGGAGTAGTTGCCCTCGTAGGGGTGCGCGCGGCCGCGGTCGAGCTCGAGGATCCACTCGGCGACGTTGTCGAGGAAGTAGCGGTCGTGGGTGACGGCCACGACGGCGCCCTTGTACTGGGCCAGGTGCTGCTCCAGCCAGTTCACGGACTCGGCGTCGAGGTGGTTGGTGGGCTCGTCGAGGAGCAGCAGGTCGGGGGCCTCCAGCAGCAGCTTGCAGAGGGCCACGCGGCGCTTCTCACCACCGGAGAGGTTGGTGACGGGCCAGTCGCCGGGCGGGCAGCCCAGGGCGTCCATGGCCTGCTCCAGCTGGGCGTCGAGGTCCCACGCGTTGGCGTGGTCCAGGTCGTCCTGGAGCTTGCCCATCTCCTCCATGAGCTCGTCGGTGTAGTTCGTCGCCATTTCCTCGGCGATCGCGTTGAACCGGTTGAGCTTCTGCTTGATCGGGCCGACGCCGTCCTCGACGTTCTCCAGGACCGTCTTGGACTCGTCGAGCTTCGGCTCCTGCATGAGGATGCCGACGGTGTAGCCGGGCGAGAGGAAGGCGTCGCCGTTGGACGGCTGCTCGATGCCCGCCATGATCTTCAGAACGGTGGACTTACCGGCACCGTTCGGACCCACCACACCGATCTTCGCGCCGGGCAGGAAGTTCAGGAAGACGTCGTCAAGGATCACCTTGTCGCCGTGTGCCTTGCGCGTCTTGCGCATGGTGTAGATGAACTCAGCCAAGAGAAACCGTCCGGCAGATCGATGGTGGGCAGATACACCCCATCTTGCCGTACGTCCATACCCGCGGGCGAATGGGTAGGTCAGAGCCCCTGAGCTGGGGTGGGCCCGCGGGCGGGTCCGGTCGGCCCGCGGGCGGGTCCGGTCAGGCGGTGTCCCGGCGCGCGGGCGCCTTGCGCGTGTTCACGCCGACGGCGACGAGCGCCAGCCCCACGGCGAGGATGCCGAGGTAGGCGGCGGACGGAAGGTCGACGATCTTGGGCACCCACCCCCACTCCGCGCCGAAGAAGGTCCGCGAGGCGAAGGTGACGGCTCCCTGGGCCCCTACGACGTAGCCGATGCTCTCGATGGTGTATCCGATGGTTGTCCTCACGGATCAACCCTCTCGCGGCGCCGCCGCGCAATCGTCCTCCACAGGACCGAGAACGCCGTAGGCCGAAGGATGCAGTGCGGTCGGTCGCCCGCCGGGAACACCGGTGTACCGGCCGTCCGGTGCGGCGGACGACCGGTACGGCGGTCAGAGGGGTCGGTAGACCGTGAGGGCTCCCGGGAGGGTGTCGAGGACCAGCTCGCCCGGCGCCTTGGCGTATTCGCCGTCGTAGGCGAGCGGGGTGCCCTTCGGGACGGCCGCGACCCGCAGGCTGCGCAGGTGGGTGGCCGCGTGGACCGGGGAGCGGCTCAGCGGGCCCGCGAACGCGGCGGCCAGCAGCCGGGGGCCGGGCCGCCCGCCGCCGTAGACGACCCGCAGGTCCAGCAGGCCCTCGCCGACGCTGTCGCGGCGGCCGGGGGTGGGTCCGGTGCCGTGGTAGGTGCCGTTGCCGGCGAAGAGCAGCCAGACGCTGCGGGGCCGCCCGGCCAGGCTCAGCCGTACGGGCCGCTCGGCGCGCAGGACCTTCCAGGCCGCCAGCAGCGCGGCCGGGCCGCCGCCGATGCGGGGGCCCCAGCGCAGCCGGTGGCGCAGCAGCTCCGGGTAGGCGCCGATGCTGAAGTTGTTCAGGAAGTAGCCGGGCTCGCCGTCCGGGCCGGGGCCCGGGGAGAAGCGGCCCACGCCGATGCGCACGGCCTCCCCGTGTTCCAGGGCCTCGCAGGTGCTCTCGGGTCCGAGGAGACCGAGGTCGAGGGAGAAGTGGTTGAGGGTGCCGCCGGGGAAGACGGCCAGGGGCATCCCGGCCCGCAGGGCGGCGGTGGCGGCCGCGTTTACGGTGCCGTCGCCGCCGCACACCCCGAGGACGGTGGCGCGCGAGGCGGCGTCCGCCAGCGCGGGCAGCAGCTCGGCGCCCTCGCACTCGACCACTTCGGCCTTGGGGAGGCGGGCGCGCAGGACGTCGCGCACGGCCGCGGCCGTGCCCGACCCGGTGTTGACCACCACCGTCAGCCCGGCCCCGTCGGGCAGCGCGGGCACCCCGACGGCCCTCGGCTCGTCGCCCGGTACGGCCCGGGCCTCCTTCACGTCCCGCGCGAGCCGGCGTACGACGAACGCGGCGGCGACGCCCAGTGCCGCGCCCGCGACCACGTCGGAGGGGTAGTGCACACCGGTGTAGACGCGGGAGAAGGCCACCGACGCGGCGACCGGCGCGAGGGCGGCGCCCAGGGCGGGGGCTTCCAGCGCCAGGCCGGCGGTGAAGGCGAAGGCGGACGCCGAGTGCCCGGACGGGAAGGAGGTCGTCTGCGGCTGCACGGCCAGCTGCCGCGCCACGGGCACGCCCTCCAGCAGGGGCCGGGGGCGGCGTACGGACCACTTGCCGATGGTGTTGATGGTCGAGGAGGCCAGCGCGAGCGAGGCCGCCCCGCGCAGGGCCGCCTTGCGCGCCCCGGCCGATCCGAAGACGGCGATGGCCGCGGCGGCCCCTCCCCACAGCACGCCGTGGTTGGCGGCCCGCCCCAGGCGCGGCAGCACCCGGTCGGCGCCGGGCCAGTGCCTGCGGGCCACGGCGTCGAAGAGCCGGCGGTCCCACCGCGCGAAGGCGCCGGTCCAGGTCAGTTCTTGATCAACCATTTCCTGCCTCTACCCCGGATCCCGTGCCGGAACCGGCCCGATGCTCCATGCCGGCCCCCTCCTTCTCTTCCCACCGCTCGTCCCACCGCTCCATCTGCCGCTTCTCGTGCCGCTCCTGCTGCCGCTTGCTCCTACTGCTCCTCATCGAGCGGGCGCTTGCGCAGCAGGAGGACGACCAGGCCGCCCAGTACGACCAGGCCCACCGCGAGGGAGGCGATGACGGGCGTGGCGGCCGAGCTGCCGCTGGTCGCCAGCCGTTCCTCGTCCGGTGAGGTCGTGGCGAGCGCCGCGGACTGCGCACCCAGGGCGACCGCCGCCGAGCCGGATTCCGCGTCCGCGACCGGGGTCGCACCGGCCTCGGGCGGCGCGGACGGCTGCCAGGCGGCCCGCGCCGTGGCGGCGGCCGCGGACTCGCTGGAGCCGGCCACGATCTGCGCCTGGGCGGGAACGCCACTGGTGAAGACGCGGCCGACCGGCACTCTGGTCGCCCCCTGGACGGTGACCGACGCCGTCCCGTCGGGGGTGCCCGGGGGCACCTCGAAGTAGATCCGGCTCCCGTTGACGGCCGTGGTCAGCGGCTGCCCGTCGGCGTCCACCACGCGCACCCCCATGGCGACGGCCGCCGCGTCCGGGACGACCGACACACTGCGCGCCCCGGTGCGCACGGTCACCGGGCCGAGCCGGGTACCCACCGGCCCCGAGACGTCGCCGGGGTCGAGCCCCAGCGAGGCGGGCGGTTCCGCCATCTGTCCCGCCGCCCGCTGGAGGTAGTCGGCGAGCTTCTCCGCGGACGGGTCCGCCGCCTCGACCCGCACGCCGTCCGCGAGCCGCCAGATCGCCACCTGGGTCCCGGCCGCCGCGCTCTCCGCGGTGAGCGACACGGCCCCGGCCGCCTTGGCCAGCCCGGCCAGGTCGTTCAGCTGCGGGTAGGAGTGCTCCAGCACCCAGCGGATCCGGCCTGCCTGCCCGTTGCCCGCCAGCGGGCTGCCGCTCCAGCCGCTCTCCGTGTACCGGGCCTGCGGCTGGGCGTTGCCCGCCACCCCGACCCCGTACGTCTGGAGCATCCCGCCACCGTCGACCCGCATCTCGTACAGCCCGGCGGGGATGTGCCGCACCGAACCGTCGCCGCCGTGGAGGACCGCCTGGCCGAAGGTCTTCAGCCCGTCCAGCACGGCGCTCGCGCCCTCCGGGGCCCGGGGCACCACAGGGCCGGAGTCGGCGGCGGCCCGGGCGCCGGGCGCGGCGGCGAGGGCCGCGGCCAGCAGGGCGGCCGCGAGCGGGCGGCGCGCGGAGCCCCGTACCGTCGCGGCGGGTTCGAGCGGGGCCGGAGCGGATGACGCAACGGCGGGTACGGGAGCAGCGGGAACAGGAGCGGGAGCAGCAGGGACAGGAGCAGCAGCAGGAGCGGAGGATGCGGGAACGGCAATCGACACAGTCTTCCCCTTCGGGCCAAAGACCCAGGTGCCCGTGAGTACCGGGGAATCCTAACCGCCTCGAACACTCAACCCACCGCTGCCTTTTGAGTGTCCATCAGCTGATGATCGGTTCTCACCACTCGCCTGAAGGCCGCCGTGCCGCGGTTCAGGTCATGGCCGATTGCGGTCGCGTCGATCTCCGCGCCGAACCGCCGGTTGCCCTCCCCGTCGGGCGGGTCGTCCCGCACGCGCAGCCGCCCGTGCACCACCAGCGGTTCGCCCACGGATACGGAACCGGCGAGGTTCACCGCGAGGGTGCGCCGCGCCCACACGGTGTAGAAGCTGGTGGTCCCGTCCGTCCAGGCGTCCTTGCGCCGGTCGAAGTACCGGGGCGTCACCGCGAAACGGAACCGCGCCGACGGACCGTTCACCGTCTCCTTGTAGTCGACCTGCGTGGCCACATGTCCCACCAGCGTCACCTGGGTGTCGTACATCCCGGCCGCCCTCCCCCGTCGTACCGGCCCGCACGGACCATCCGTACGGGCTAGGACCCATGCTGCGTCCGGCGGCCGGTCCCCCGCTGCGGCGTGTGGACTACTGGCGGGTTGTGGACAACCGGCTCCCCCCTGCGGCGACCGTCGCGTACTGCTCCCGCACCTCCCGGTAGCGCAGCAGCTCCGCCGCCACCGGTTCCAGCACCCGGGCCCGTCCGCACCCGGCCGCCGCCTGCCGCAGCCTGCGCTCCGCGTCCTGCCCGTACCGCCGCGCGGGGCCCCGGGCCGCGATGGAGCAGGCCCATTCCACGAGGGGCCCGCCGATGATGCCCGCCACCATCAGCAGCACCGGCGGCATCAGCTTCGGCTCCAGGACCCCGACGATCTGCCCGACGAGCCACAGTCCGCCGAAGATCTGCAGCAGCGTCATGGCCGCCTGCGCCAGCACCGCCACCGGCCACCACGCGGGCCGCGGCGGCTTGGCGTTCGGCGCCGCGGCGGCGGGCCCGAGGGTCAGCGCGATCTCGTCCAGGGCCTCCGGCAGCCGGTCGGCGCCGCGCACCGCCGTCTCCCGGACGGCCTGCGCCCACGGCTCGGGCAGGCCCGCGACCGCCTCGTCGGCGACGGCCCGTACGGCCTGCTCCACCCGCTGACGCGCGGTCACCTCCTCCTCGGCCGGCGCCGGGGCGACCGTCTGGCCCCGGCCGCCGATCGCCGCCAGCGCGGCCAGGCCCGCCAGCGTGCGCGGCGCGCGCCGGTTCTCGTACCAGCGCCACAGCCGCAGCCACGGGGTCCCGCACGCCTTGCCCGCGTTGCGCCGCCAGGCCCGCTCGGCCGCGAGTCCGGCCGCGCAGGCCCCGACCGCCTCGGCGAGCCGGTCCTCGAACTCGGCGCGCACCGCCTCCCCGATCTCGGGTCCGGGATGCCCGTCGGCGACGTAGAGCGGCCGCAGCCGGACGGCCGCGCGGTCCACGTCCGCCGAGATCCGCCGGGTCGCGGCGCCCTTCTCCTGGGTGAACTGCCCGAGGAGTTCGCGCAGCTCCCCGACGCCCTCGCCGGTCAGCGCGGACAGCCCGAGGACGGTGGCGCCGGGCTCGCCGTGCTCGCCGAGCGCGATGCCGTCCTCGTCGAGCAGCCGGCGCAGGTCGTCCAGGACGAGGTCGGCGGCCTCGCCGGGCAGCCGGTCCACCTGGTTGAGCACGACGAAGGTCACCTCGGCGTGTCCGGCCAGCGGCCGCAGGTACCGCTCGTGCAGCACGGCGTCGGCGTACTTCTCCGGGTCCACGACCCACACCACGGCGTCGACGAGGGCCAGTACGCGGTCCACGTGCTCGCGGTGCACGCCGAGCGCCGAGTCCAGGTCCGGGAGGTCCACGAGGACCATCCCCCGCAGGGTCTCGGCCTCGGAGGTCTCGCGGGGCCGGCGCCTCAGCCGCCCGGGGATCTCCAGCCGGTCCAGCAGCCCGGCGGCCCCGTCCGACCAGCTGCACGCGATGGGTGCGGCGGTGGTCGGGCGGCGCAGTCCGGTCTCGGAGATCTGCACCCCGGCGAGTGAATTGAAGAGCGTGGACTTGCCGCTTCCGGTGGCCCCGGCGATCGCGACGACCGTGTGCTGGGGTGAGAGCCCGCGGCGTGCGGCGGCCTCGTCCAGTACCCGACCGGCCTCGGCGAGGGTCTTGCCGTCGAGCCGGGTCCGGGAGAGCCCGACCAGCTGGCGCAGCGCGTCGAGGCGCTGGCGCAGGGCCTGCGCCTCGGGGCTGAGCGGGGGCGCCGACGACTTGCCTCCGTCGCTGCCGGCGCCGGAGACGGTGCCGGACACGGCCCGTACGAGCGCTTCGTCGCCCTCGTCGCCCGCGTCGGCGGCGTCCCCCTCGCCCGCTTCGACGGGGCGGGGACGGGAACGCGCGATGAACCCGTCGTCCCAGCGGTCGTCGGTGCGGTCGGTCAGGGCGGTCACGGCGTCACCTCTCCTTCTGCAGTACGGACAGCGCGGCGATCAGTTCGGCCTGCGGTTCCGGGGTCACTTCGAGTGCTTCCAACGGGGCGAGGCGGCGGTCGCGTTCGCCGCGCAGCACCTCGTCGAGGTGGTCGCCGACCAGCTCCCCGCCCTTGTCGCGCAGCCGCAGTGCGGCCTGGGCGCCGATCCGCTCGGCGAGCTTCTCCCCGGCGGGCCGGGCTCGTTTGCCGCCGAGCAGCGCGGCGGCGAGCAGGGCCGCGACGGCCTCGGCGTCGGGTGCGGGCTGCTTGTCGAGCCGGGCCACCTCCTCCTCGACGAGTTCCTCCAGCACGCGCCGCCAGCGGCGCACGGCCATGCCGATGCGCTCCCCAGCCTCCCGGTCGGGCGTGGGCAGGGTCAGCGCGCCGGAGGCCGGTTCGCGCCGCCAGACCTCGGCGATCCGCTCGTCGGCGGCGGCGACGGCGCACTGCAGGAGGGCGGCGAGGGACTCGGCGAGGGAGTCCAGCAGTTCGTCGGCGCTGGTGTCGAGGGGGTAGCCGCGCCACCGGGTGAGCGCGTCGCCGGCCAGTACGGCGCCGCGGTCGAGGCGGCCCCTGACCCGCTTGCCCTCGCGCCGGTACGCGTCCTCGACGGCCGAGGTCAGCCGTACGGCGGCAGCGTGCTGGGCGGCGACGGCGGAGGCGAGTTCGGGCATCCTGCGCCCCAGGGAGTCCAGCGCGCCGAGTGCGGTGCGCCCGACGGCGTACTGGCGCGCGGCCGGGTCCTGCGCGTGGTGGGCGAGCCAGGCGAACAGCGGGGCGACGGCGCTGGCGGGCAGCAGTCCGCCGCCGCCGGTCGACTCGGGCAGTTCGGGGACGGTGAAGCGCGGTACGTCGCCCAGTCCGGCCTTGGTGAGCAGGGCCCCGTACTGGCGGGAGACCTCGGCGAGCACCTGGTGCGGCACCCGGTCCAGGACGGTGATGAGGGTGGCCTTGTACTGCTTGGCGGTGCGCAGGAGGTGCCAGGGGACGGCGTCGGCGTACCGCGAGGCGGTGGTGACCATCACCCAGACGTCGGCGGCGCAGATGAGTTCGGCGGCGAGTGTCCGGTTGTCGACCACGAGGGAGTCGATGTCGGGGGCGTCGAGGATGGCCAGGCCGCGCGGCAGGCTGGTGACGGTCTCGATCCGCATCTCGCGGGTCTCGTGGCCGCCCTGGGCTCCGGTGTGGCCGCGGCCCGGGCGCCGGGGGGCGGCTCTGGGGGGCGCGTCGTCGTCCTCGTGCGGCACCCAGACCCGCATGAGGTCGGGCAGTACGCGCATCCCGGCGAACCAGTGGTGGTCGTCGGGGTGGCAGACGAGCACCGGTGTGCGGGTGGTCGGGCGCAGCACGCCGGCTTCGCTGACCTGGCGCCCCACGAGGGAGTTGACGAGGGTGGACTTACCGGCCCCGGTGGACCCGCCGACGACGGCGAGCAGGGGCGCCTCGGGCGCCTTCAGGCGCGGTACGAGGTAGTCGTCGAGCTGCGCCAGCAGCTCGGATCTGGTCTGACGGGCCCGTGGGGCGCCGGGCAGGGGCAACGGCAGACGTACGGACGCGACCCGGTCGCGCAGGGCGGACAGGGCATCGAGCAGCTGAGGCCGAACATCCAAGGTCACCACATGCGAAGAATGCCCAATTTAGGACCATTTTTGAAGCTTATACGCCCCCTGCGCGCCGACCGCGACTTCAGTGGGACATTCTGGGCACGACGGACGAGTGGGGCGCAGGCATAACGAGTGCACAACACCCAGGGCGCCGCGGCGCAAAAGCGATGCGAGAATCGCACCTGCCTGCGATTATCGGGACCGCTTCACCGAACCTCCACATCGTGGCACGCGAGTGAAGCAACCGGGACAAGGCAACCGGAGCCCTATCCTTGACCCGGCACGGACCGAAGTCCCACCCCCACCAGGGGCTCCAGGCCCACCAGGGCCACCTTCCGGCCCCCGTAGCTCAGTGGATAGAGCAGGTGCCTTCTAAGCACTTGGCCGCAGGTTCGAGTCCTGCCGGGGGCACACATTCTTCATCACCCGAAGCCCTCCCTCCGCGGAGGGCTTTCGTGCAGGTCGCAGCGGTGGGTGCGGCTTTGCGGGGCGGGTACGGGCGGGGGCGGCGCCGGGGTTCGGGCTTGCTCCGGACGCGCCGAGAGGGTGCTGCGCGGCACCCGTCGCCACGGTCGCGCGGGCCGAACTCGCCCGGACCGGGACACAGATCGACCGAAAATCGCCGTTCGGCGAAGCGTTCACCGGAAGGTGTCGCTCCTCTTCGGTGCGCCCGGGTCCGTCGGCGCCCGGGTCCGCCGGCTTCCCCGACTTGCGGCGAGCACCCGCGTGGGGTTGCGTCGGAAGAGCAGTGCGCGTGCTTTCGTCTCCCCGGGTTGGGGGTGAACCCCCGTGCTCTTCACCGACCGCGCGGACGCCGGAGAGCGGCTCGCCGAAGCCGTCCGCCATCTGGAGGGGGAACGTCCCGTCGTCCTGGGCTTGCCCCGCGGCGGCGTCCCGGTGGCCTTCCCCGTGGCGCGGGCCCTCGGCGCCCCGCTCGACGTGATCATGGTCCGCAAACTCGGCGTCCCGCACCACCGCGAACTCGGCTTCGGCGCGATCGGCGAGGGCGGCGTGCGGGTCATCAGCGAGGACATCGTCAGCAGCAGCCGCGTCACGCCGCAGGACCTGGCGGCCGTCGAGCGCGCCGAGGGGGCGGAGCTCGCCCGGCAGGCCCGCAGGTTCCGCGGCGACCGGCCCCGGGTGCCGCTCGACGGCCGGACGGTGATCGTCGTGGACGACGGGATCGCCACCGGCGCCACGGCCGCCGCCGCGTGCCGGGTCGTACGGGCCCAGGGCGCGGCCCGGGTGGTGCTGGCCGTCCCGGTGGCGGCGCCCGACGCGGTCGCCCGGCTGCGCGGCGAGACCGACGAGGTCGTGTGCCTCTCCGCACCGCGCACCTTCCGGGCCGTCGGCGAGTGGTACCGGAACTTCTCCCAGACCCCCGACGAGGAGGTCGTCACCCTGCTGGCGCGGGCGGCGGCCGGCACCGCGCGCCGGCCGGCGCCCCGGCCCGTCACGGTCGAGGTCGAGGTCGACGCCGGCGGCCTCGCCCTGGCCGGGGACCTGGCCCTGCCCGAGGGGGCCGGGGCCGTCGTGATGTTCGCCCACGGCTCCGGCAGCAGCCGCCGCAGCCCGCGCAACCGGACGGTCGCGGCGGACCTGAACGGGGCGGGGCTGGGCACCCTGCTCTTCGACCTGCTGACGCCCGCCGAGGAGGCCGACCGGGCCAAGGTCTTCGACATCGGGACCCTGGCCGGACGGCTCGCGGACGCCACCGGCTGGATGCGCCGCCGCGCGTCCCTCCCGATCGGCTACTTCGGGGCGAGCACCGGGGCCGCGGCCGCGCTGTGGGCCGCGTCCGCCGCCGACGCCGACATCGGCGCGGTCGTCTCCCGCGGCGGCCGGCCCGACCTCGCCGGGCCCCGGCTGGCCGCCGTACGGGCGCCCACGCTGCTCGTCGTCGGCGGCAGCGACACCACCGTGCTCGACCTCAACCGCGCGGCGCAGCGGGAGCTGCGCTGCGCGAACCGGCTGGAGGTCGTCCCGGGCGCCACGCACCTCTTCGAGGAGCCCGGCGCCCTGGAGCAGGTCTCCGCCCTGGCCCGCGCCTGGTTCGCCCGGCACCTGTGAGGCGGAGGCCCGCGGCGGGCGACGACGTGCCGCGCGGCGCGGGGCGCGCGACCATGGGGAGATGGACCAGGCGTCCGCGCGGGATGTGAGCGCCCCGGCGCGCATCGCCCCGGCCGGTGAGGGCATCGGCCAGGAGGAGTTGGCGCTCGCCGCCCGCAACCACGGGCTCCCGCTGGAAGCCCTGCGCTACGAGGTCACACCGCCCGGGCTGCACTACGTCCTGATCCACTACGACATCCCCGCCGCCGACGCGGACGGCTGGCGGCTGACCGTGGACGGCCGCGTCGGCACGCCGCTCTCGCTGGACCTCGACGCCCTGCGCGCGCTGCCCGCCGTCACCCACCGGGTCACCATGGAGTGCGCGGGCAACGGCCGGGCCCTGCTGTCACCCCGGCCGGTCAGCCAGCCGTGGCTGGTCGAGGCGGTGGGCACCGCCGACTGGACCGGGGTCCCGCTGGGCCTCGTACTGGACCGGGCGGGGGTGCGGCCCGATGCGGTCGAGGCCGTGTTCACCGGGGCCGACCACGGTGTGGAGCGCGGGGTCGAGCAGGACTACCGGCGCAGCCTGCCGCTGCCGTACGCCGCCTCGGACGACTCGGGGGTACTGATCGCCTACGCCATGAACGGCCTGCCCCTGCCGCCGCAGCACGGGTACCCGCTGCGGCTGGTCGTGCCCGGCTGGTACGGCATGGCACACGTCAAATGGCTGCGTGAGATCACCCTCGTCGACGCGCCGTTCACCGGCTTCCAGCAGTCCGTGGCCTACCGCTTCCGGTGGTCCGCCGACGAGCCGGACGATCCGGGCGAGCCGGTCACCCGGATCGCGCCGCGCGCCCTGATGGCCCCGCCGGGCTTCCCCGACTTCATGTCGCGCACCCGCGTCGTGCACCCCGGTCCCGTACGGCTGCGGGGGCGGGCCTGGTCCGGCCGCGGTGGCGTCGCCCGGGTGGAGGTGAGCGCCGACGACGGCCTGACCTGGGCGCGGGCCGAACTGGCGGCCCCGGATCCGCATCCATGGGCCTGGCAGGCCTGGAGCTGCCTGTGGACGGCCGTACCGGGCCGCCACACGCTCACCGTCCGCGCCACGGACGCCGTCGGGCGTACCCAGCCCCTCGAACAGCCGTGGAACCGCGGCGGCTTCGGCAACAACCTGGTCCAGCGGGTCCCGGTGCTCTGTGTCGCGGCTCCTCAGGAAATGCCCAGCAGCCTGACCGCCTGGTAGTACGTCCACGCGGTGCCGTCGCACGAGCGCTTGCGGTTGCCCGAGTAGCGGGCGCACACCCGCTTCAGGTCCGCGTGGAAGGCCTCGTCGAGCCGGGCCTTGGCAGCCGGAAACAGACCCGCCGCACGGTGGTTGCGGTAGCCGAAGTCGTGGCGGGCGCAGGCCGCCGCGAAGGGGAAGCCGAAGGGGTTGTCCGGGGAGGTGGTGCACTGGTCCGTCGACCAGTCGAAGGCGTACGCGGCCCAGGCGGCGCGGTGCTCGCGCGCGTCGGCCCAGGCCGCGTAGCTCGCGGCGCTGGGCTGCGTCCAGCGGCTCAGCACCTGCGGCTTGTCGACCGGGACCTCGGGCGCCGCCCAGGCGGTGGGCGCGAGGGCGAGCACGGCGGTGGCCGTGGCGGTGGCGAGTGCGGGGAGGAGGCGGCGACGGCGCATGGGGGTCCTCGGGGCCGGGCGGACGGTCATCCCGCCAACGGGGCCGGACGCCGCCCGGTTACTGGGCGTCGCCCAGCCCTGACCGGTGACCCTCCCAGGTATGACGCCGTGTGCGACCTTCGGCCAAGGCGCGGTTCGTTCTGAGGAGGGACGCGCGAGGAGGCGTTCCCGGCCGAGACTTGAAGGCATGAACCGCCGCCCGCTCGTCATCGCCGCCGCCACCGTGGGAGTCCTCGCCACCGCCGCCTTCGCCCTGCCCAACCTGCCGCCCAATCCCGTGACGGACACCATCGACCACAAGGTGTTCAAGGAGAAGGGCAAGCGCTTCGCGACCGCCGCCGATGCGCCGACGCGCACGGAAGCACCCTTCGCCCTGCCGTCCTGGATACCCAAGGACGCCACCGACGTCCGCATACGGGTCCGCACCACCGGCCACGACCGGCTCATACGGTTCGACCTCGGCAAGACCCCGCTCGACGGCCCGCAGTGCACGGCGGGCGCCCCGAAGCGGCAGGGGACGCCGGACCTGCACGCCAAGTGGTGGCCTCGGGCCGTGCGGGCCGAAGTGCGGCCCGAGTGCCGGGACTTCCACCAGTACCAGGTCGCGGTGCGCGGCAAGCGGGTCTACGCCTGGACCGACGGCACCCCTTCCCCGCACGCCCAGGGCTAGCGGGCCCGCGGCCCCACGGGCCACTCGCGGCCGGTTCACCCGCGAGCCCTTGCACAAGGTCCAACGGCTGTTCACCGGAGCCGAGTTCCCGTTCCGGGTGTGACGTTTCGCCACCCCGGTACGCCTTCTCACCGGCTCCCCTCCCGTCCCATACTCCCGGAGCACGGCGGCGGCTCCGGCCGGTCGCGGCTGCCGGTACGACGACCACGGGAACGGAAGCGGGACACGATGGGATCTGGGACGGTCGCGGCAGCGACGGCGGGCACCTGGAAGCTCGGGGATCTGGAGGTGAACCGCCTCGGGTTCGGCACGATGAGGCTGACCGGCAACGGGATGGGCGGCAACTCCGACGGCGCCCCGATCGACCGGGGGGTCGCCGTCGGGATCCTGCGGAGCGCGGTCGACCGCGGGGTGAACCACATCGACACCGCCTCGTTCTACTTCTCGCCGCTGCGCTCCGCCAACGAGCTCATCAACCGGGCCCTGGCGCCGTACCCCGACGACCTGGTCATCGTCACGAAGGTCGGACCGGGCCGGGACCCCTCGGGTGCATGGCTGGGGATGGCCGAGCCCGGGCAGCTGCGCGGACAGGTCGAGGAGAATCTGCGTCAGCTCGGCCGGGACCACCTCGATGTCGTCAACCTGCGCCTGAACGGCGTCGTGTCGCTCGCGGAGCACTTCGGCGCGCTGGCCGAACTCCGGCAGGCCGGGCTCATCCGCCACCTGGGCCTGTCCTGCGTCACGCCCGGCCAGCTCGCCGAGGCACAGGCCATCGCACCCGTGGTCTGCGTGCAGAATCCGTACGGTCTGGGAGAGCGGCGTGCCGACGCCAGCGGCCTGATGGACAGCTGCCGTCGGCAGGGCATCGCCTTCGTGCCGTTCTTCGCGATCTCGGGGCACCGGCGCGAGGCTCCCGCGGACGACGCCCACGACGAAGCGCTGCTCGCGGTCGCCCGCGCGCACGGTGCGGAACCCGCGCAGGTCCGGCTGGCCTGGACGCTGCACCGCGGGCCGAACGTCCTGGCCATCCCCGGCACCTCGAACCCCGCTCACCTGGCGCAGAACATCGCCGCCGGCGCGCTGCGGCTGTCGCCCGAGGACATGGAGCTGCTGGAAGCCATTCCCTAGCGGGCGGGGCCTGGAGGACGTCGCCTAGAGGGTCGCGCCCAGGGCCGCGGCGGTGGCCCGGGCGAAGGCTTCCGGGTTGTCCAGCATGATGTTGTGCCCGCAGTCGGGGACGGACACCACCGCGACGCCCGCGGCACGGAGGGCATCGGCGCCCGGGAGCGGGGCGTCCGCCTCGGGCAGCAGGAAGGTGCGCGGGATCTCCAGCCCCAGCAGCACCTCGCGCATGGTGGGGTTGGTGCCCGCGGCGAGGTGGACGGCGCTGCGGTACAGGGCGGTACGGCCGGCCAGCCGCATCGTGGACCACCAGTGCGCGCCCGCCCTGTCGCGGACCTCGGCCCAGCCGCCGGCGAGGAACTCCTCCTCGGTGTAGGCGGCGATCCCGCTGCTGCCGGGGGCGACGGGACGGGGCTGCACGGGATCCAGGTTGGCGTCGACGAGCACCAGCCGGGACACCAGGCGCGGGTGGCGGTCGGCCAGCACGATGGCCACGGCTCCGCCCATGCTGTGGGCGATCAGCTCGGCGCCCTCCGCTCCGGCCTCGTCGAGGGCGGCCGCCAGTGCGTCGGCGTGCTCTTCGAGGGTGTAGCCGAAGTCCTCGGGCCGGTCGCTGTGTCCGTGGCCCAGCAGGTCGACCAGCAGGGAACGCCGGCCCGCCAGCAGCGGGTGCGCGGCGCTCGCCGCGAAGTAGGCGGGCGAGGTGGCCCCCAGGCCGTGCACGTACACCCGGGCCGGGCCCCCGCCCGGAAGCTCCACCCAGCGGATCCGGTCGCCCCCCGGCGTGACCACGGCATTCCTCACGGCGCTCCCCCTCGGCCCTCAAGCCCCCAAGTCCTCCACGACCGGGACAGGTTGGTCGGCGTCGCGTCCGCCCGGCCGGGAGTTTCCGCGCGCCCGCCACGCCGTGCCCGGCTTCGCCCCGCCGCCGGCGCCGCGCGCACTATCGTGACCGCCATGGACATCCGCCGGGCCTTCACACCCGCCGAGCTCTCGGCCGCCGAATCCCTCTTCGACGGGCCCGCCCGCCAGGAATGGTCCGAGCGCTTCCTGACCGCCCCCGGGCACCTGATGCTCATCGCGTACGTCGACGGCGTGCCCGCCGGGATGGTCTCCGGCATCGAGATGGTCCACCCCGACAAGGGCACCGAGATGTGCCTGTACGAGCTCTCCGTGGACGAGGGGTACCGGCGCCGCGGCATCGGCCGCGCCCTGACCCGTGCCCTCGCGGACGAGGCGAGGGAACGCGGCTGCTACGGCATGTGGGTGGGCGTCGACACCGACAACGAGGCCGCGCTGGCCACTTACGACGCCGCCGGCGCCCGCGACGAGGGCGTGTTCGCGATGCGCGGCTGGCCCCTCGCCCGGTAGCCCCGGCGGCGGCGTGTCGTGCGCCCACTCGGCGCACCCTCCGCGCGCCCGCGCCGCCCCTCGCAGAGCATCGGCCGCATGACCGCCACCGCATTCGCCTCACTGATCCCAGCGGCCGCCCTGCTGGCCGCCGCCGTCACGGGCCCCCCGCCGGCTCCCGCCCCCCGCTCCGTGGCGGGCTCCACCGCCCCGTACGTCGTCGTCCTCAAGGACACCGCCTCCCGCGCGCCGGCCCGCGCCCTGGCCGCCGAGGCGGCGGACGCCGGGGACGAGGTCGGGTACGTCTACGAGGCGGCGCTGAACGGCTTCGCCGTCCGCACCACCGCCGCGCGGGCCGCCGCCCTGGCCGCCGACCCCCGGGTGGCCTCCGTGGAACCGGACACGGTCTTCCACATCTCCGGCGCCCGCGGCACCGCCGCCACCACGGGCACCGCCACCACCACGGGCACCACGGACACCGCCACCACCACGGGCACCACGGACACCGACGCCGCCGACACGCCCCAGGCCCGCCCGCAGGCACCCGCCCCCTGGACCCTGGACCGGATCGACCAGCGCGAACTCCCGCTCGACGGCTCGTACACGTACGCCACGAAGGCAGAGGGCGTCACCGTCTACGTCCTCGACACCGGGATCAACACCCGCCACCAGGAGTTCGGCGGCCGCGCCCGGACGGGGCACAACGCGGTGTTCCTGGAGAGTTCCCGCGACTGCAACGGCCACGGCACGCACGTCGCGGGAACGGTGGGCGGCGAGACGTACGGGGTCGCCAAGGGCGTCTCCCTCGTCGCCGTGAAGGTGGCCGACTGCCGCGGCGACGGACGCCTGTCGGCCATGATCAAGGGCCTCGACTGGGTGGTGAAGGACGCCGCCCGCACCCCGGGCACCCCGGCCGTGGCCAACATGAGCATGGGCGGCAGCCGCAGCCGCGCCCTCGACGCCGCCGTCCTGCGGGTCGTCTCCTCGGGCGTCACCTTCGTCGCCGCCGCCGGCAACGAGGGCAGGAACGCCTGCGGCGGATCCCCCGCCTCCGTCCCGCAGGCCCTCACCGTCGGCGCGACCGACGCCGCGGACCGCCGCGCGCCGTTCTCAAGTCACGGCGCCTGCGTCGACCTGTTCGCGCCGGGCGTGGCCGTCACCTCCGCCTGGAAGGACTCCGCCACCGCCACCGCCCGCTCCTCCGGCACCTCGATGGCCGCCCCGCACGTGGCGGGGGCCGCCGCGCTGCTGCTGGCCGGCGGTACGGCGCGCACCCCCGCGCAGGTCTCCGAGGCCCTGGTCCGCGGCGCCGTGCCCGGCCGGATCACCGGGCTGCCGGCCGGCACCCCGAACCTGCTGCTGCACGTCACGGCCGACCAGAACCCACCCGGGCCGACCGCCCCGAATACGGCCGGATAAGACCTGGACCGACGACCGGACCGCCCGACGCAGCCGTCACCCCGACCAGTCGGTATCCGATGGGCCATCAGCCCCTCCCTGATGGCCCATCAATTTCTGTGTGCTTCGCGCGAAAGCAAGTCATTGACTTCTCATCACCGTGACGCGTCAATATCGGCCACCGCACCGGCTCGGCCTCCCCCACACAGCGGGTGGGGGGAGGGTTCGTCATGACGAAGGAGTCGCGACCCAGTGAGTACGAGAACGCATCTCCGCAAGGTGCTGGCAGGGGCCGGGGCCCTGTCGCTGGCCCTGACCGGCGCAGTGGTGGGCCTGGCGGGCTCCGCGCAGGCCGCGACCAAGACCACGACCGTGTTCGAGAACTGCGACGCCCCGGCGCCCCAGCCGGACGGTTCCGGCAACCAGAACTGGACGGTCACGCTGCCCGACGGCGCCAAGGCCGGCGACGTCGTGCCGATCACGATCGACCCGGGTGCGAGCCCCCTGATCCCGTCGTTCTCCGTCACCACGGTGAACACGACCAAGATCACCCTCAAGGTCGGCGCCACCACCCAGGTGGTCACCAGCCCGCCGGAGACCGTCTCGGTCGTCGCCGGGCAGCCGCTCGACCCCAAGGCGTTCTCCGGAACCATCAGGATCCCGGACGGTACGGAGGGCACGACCGTCCAGGTCGCCCTCGACCTGGCGGTGACGGACGCGGACCTCTCCGGTTCGGTCTTCACCACCACCTGTACCCCGGCGCCCCGCCCGAGCGCCTCGCTCGGGTCGGTCGCCGTCGAGGCCCTGCCCAAGGACCCGGTCACCACGAAGCTGACGCCCAACAGCGGCCCGGCGGGCACCGCCGTCGTCGTCAACGGAGCCAACTTCCCGGCCGGCGCCGTCACCTGTTCCGCCCTGCTCGCCGGGGTGGCGACCGGTGACACCGGCACCGGTACGGCGGACGCGTCGGGCGCCACCACCTGCAACATCACGGTCACCAAGAAGGCCGACACGATCAAGATCGACGGTTCGATCACCCCGTACAAGGCCTTCGTCTTCCTGGAGGAGCAGGCCGGTGTGAAGAACCCGGTCGACGTCGAGGTCCTTCCCGGACCGCTGGGCCTGGGCCCGAAGGACGGCCAGCCGGCCGTCAGCTTCGGCTCGGTCACCATCAACGGCAAGGCCCAGTCGGTGGTCGGCGTCTTCAACGCCGCGACCGTCCAGGACTTCCGCGGCGGCTCCCTCGGCTGGGACGTGACGGCGACCCGTACGCCGTTCCTGAACCAGACCACCGGCCACTCCATGGCGAAGGCGCAGATCGGCATCCAGCCGTCCTGCACCGTGACCAACCCGGACAGCCCGAGCACCTGCACCGCGGGCACGCCCGGCGCGATCTCCGACGTCCCGATGAAGGTGGCCTCCCAGGCCGCCGGGGGCGACGAGCTGACCGGTGGTGAGTTCGCCGTCGGCGGCGCCGGGATGATCCAGCTCCCGCCGTTCATGTTCGCCGACACCTACCAGACGGTCGTGACCTTCTCGATCTCCTGACCGGCTCCCGCACGGCCCGCTCCACCAGGGTGGTGCGGCGCTCCGGCGCCGCACCACCCCTTCCCCTTTCCGCGCCGACTGGAGACCGCCCATGCGCCCCCGCCGCAGCACGCCCAGCCGCTCCCGCACCGGCACCCGCACCCGCGAAGGCGCCGGCACCCGCACCCGCGAAGGCACCCGCGCCGGCACCCGCGCCTCCCTGTACGGTCTGCTCCTCGGCCTGCTGCTCCTGGGCGCGGGCCTGCTGCCGGCCGGCCCGGCGGCGGCCGCGGACAACGGCACGTGGGGGGTGTTCCCGACGCCCGCGGCCGGCGCGGCCATGACCGATCGCGCGTACTTCTTCCACCAGGGCGAGGCCGGGAGCACGCTCTCCGACAGCGTGACGGTCCTGAACTCCTCCGACCGGGAGCTGACCTTCCAGGTCTTCGCCACCGACGCCGTGAACACCCCGGCCGGCGGCGCGTTCGCGCTGCTGCCGGTGGAGACGAAGCCGAAGGACGTCGGCACGTGGATCACCCTGGCGCCGGAGGCGGCGGGCACCGTCACCGTGCCCGCCAAGGGCCGCAAGGACATCCCCTTCACCGTGAAGGTCCCGGCGGACGCGACGCCCGGTGACCACGTGGGCGGCATCGTGGCGCTGGGCACCGCCGTGGAGGGCGTGCAGCAGGACGGCAAGGTCCAGGTCGGGGTGAGGCGTTCGGTGGGCGCCCGCCTCTACTTCCGGGTGCCGGGTCCCGTCACGCCCGGGCTGAGCGTGGAGGACGTGCGGGTCGACCGGTCCGCCCCGCTGCTGCCCTGGGTGCAGGACGCCCGCGCCACCGTCCGCTACGCGCTGGTCAACCGGGGCAACGTGGTGGTCGAGCCGAAGGTCTCGGTCTCCGCGGACGGGCTGTTCGGGCGCCGCGTGCTGGACCGGCCGGAACGCGAGCTGAGGCTGACCCTGCTGCCGGGCCGGCGGATCGAGCTGACCGAAGCCTGGCCGGACGCCCCCCAGTCCGACCGGGTGACGGTCAGGATCACCGCGGGGGCCGCCGCCCACCCCGATCTCGTCTCCCGGTCCGAGACCGTTTTCGTCGCCGTGCCGTGGCCCGCCCTGGGACTGCTGCTGGTGCTCGCCGGCGCGGGCATCACCGTGCGGGTGCTGCGCGGGCGCCGTCGCGCCGAGAGCGAACAGGATGAGGCCGTCCCGGACTTGGCTGGAACGCGCTGACCGGCAAAAGTGTCTCCCGGGTGACGGTAATCGGCCATCACCGGGTCAAGGGGGGACACCGTTGAGGGAACCACAGCACGGCGACGCTGCCGGGGGCATCGGACTGCTGACCCGCATCGAACGCGCCCTGGGCACCGGCACCGCCGCCTACCTGCCCGGCGACGGCTGGATCCGCCTCACCCTCCCGCTCGACGACGGCGGCCCGGCCCCCGTCACCGTGGACGTGGTCGCGGACACGGCCCGGGCACCGGAGGGGATCGCGTACCTGCTGCCCGGCGGCGGACTGAACTTCGCGGCGGAGTTCTTCACCCCGGGCACCCCGGGCGGCCGCAACCTCTCCCACACGCTGCGCCGCCGGGGCCTGCTCGTCGTCGGGGTCACCCCGCGCGAGGACGCCGCCGCGGCCGCCGACGTCTCCGCCGCGTGGGGGCTCGAAGCGCACCGCCGGGACCTGGCCCGGGTCGTGGACGCGCTGGACGGCGTCCTGGGGCTGCCGTACGAGTACGTCGGGCACTCGGCCGGGGCCGCCCTGGCGCTGGACGCGGCCTCGCACGACACCTCGCCGCGGCTGCGCCGGGTCGTGGCCCTGGACACGACCGGGCCGTACACCGGCGATCTCGCGCTGCGGGCGGCCGACACCCGGGACGCGTACGCCACCCAGCTCGCGCAGGGCTTCCCCGTCGTCGATCCGGGGCTCACGGCCGTGATCGCCAAGGCGGTGGCCGATCCGGGCGGCGTCTCCCCGGTGCCGTGGCCGCCGGACCCGGGCCGGCGCTTCACCCACGCCGGGCTCGCCCACTTCGCGCTGATCCGCACGGCCGCCCTCCCGGGACCGGCGAACTGGATCTACGCACAGGGGCACAGCGCCGGGACCTACGGCTTCGGCGCGACTCCCGCGGAGGACCGCTTCACGCTGACCCGCACCCCGCTGACGACCTGGCACGCGGCCACCTCGGCCCTCGGCAGCGGGCTCCTGCCGGCGGCGCTGATGCGGGACCTCGCCGCGGTCTGGGCGGGCGACGACGACACGTACCGGATCGCCTGGGACCGCATCACCGCCGAGGTGGTCTGGGTCAACACCGAGCTGGGCCGCGGGGACCACCCGCGCGGCGCGGAGCTGATCCGCGCCGGCGGCAACGAGCGCGTCTCCTTCACCGTGGTCCCGGACTACGGCCACGGCGACGCCGTCTGGTCCGGCACGGCCGCGTCGGACGTCTGGTCGCGCTTCTGACCCACCGGAAACCAGAACCCGCCCCCCGCAGCAGACACTGCGGAGGGCGGGCCGGTCCTGCGGGTCCTGCGGGTCCTGCTGTCCGGGGCGTGCGTCAGTGGTTGCGCGGGAAGCCCAGGTCCACGCCGGCGGGGGCGTCCGAGGGGTCCGGCCAGCGGGTCGTCACGACCTTGCCCCGGGTGTAGAAGTGGATGCCGTCGTTGCCGTAGATGTGGTGGTCGCCGAAGAGCGAGTCCTTCCAGCCGCCGAAGGAGTGGTAGCCCACCGGCACCGGGATCGGGACGTTGACGCCGACCATGCCGGCCTGGATCTCCAGCTGGAAGCGGCGGGCGGCGCCGCCGTCGCGGGTGAAGATCGCGGTGCCGTTGCCGAACGGCGAGGCGTTGATGAGGGCCACGCCCTCCTCGTAGGTCTCGGTGCGCAGGACGCACAGGACCGGGCCGAAGATCTCGTCGCGGTAGGCGTCGGAGTCGGTGCGGACGTTGTCGAGCAGCGACAGGCCGATCCAGTGGCCGTTCTCGTTGCCCTCGACGGTGTAGCCGGTGCCGTCCAGGACCACGTCGGCGCCCTGGGCGGCCGCGCCCTTGACGTACGAGGCGACCTTGTCGCGGTGGGCGGCCGTGATCAGCGGGCCCATCTCGGAGGTCGGGTCGTTGCCGGGACCGATCTTGATCTTCTCGGCGCGCTCGCGGATCTTGTCGACGAGGGTGTCGGCGATGGAGCCGACGGCGACGACGGCGGAGATCGCCATGCAGCGCTCGCCGGCCGAGCCGTAGGCGGCGGAGACCGCCGCGTCGGCGGCCGCGTCCAGGTCGGCGTCGGGCAGGACCAGCATGTGGTTCTTGGCGCCGCCGAGCGCCTGCACGCGCTTGCCGTTGGCGGAGGCGGTGGTGTGGATGTGCCGGGCGATCGGGGTGGAGCCGACGAAGGAGACGGCCGCGATGTCGGGGTGGGCGAGCAGCGCGTCGACGGCCACCTTGTCGCCGTGGACCACGTTGAGCACGCCCGCCGGCAGACCGGCCTCGGTCATCAGCTCGGCCAGCTTGTTGGAGGCCGACGGGTCCTTCTCGCTCGGCTTGAGGACGAAGGTGTTGCCGCAGGCGATGGCCAGCGGGAACATCCACATCGGGACCATCGCCGGGAAGTTGAAGGGCGTGATGCCCGCGACGACGCCCAGCGGCTGGCGGATGGCGGACACGTCGACCCGGTTGGACACCGACGTCGACAGCTCGCCCTTGAGCTGCGTGGTGATCCCGCAGGCCAGCTCGACGATCTCCAGACCGCGGGCGACCTCGCCCAGCGCGTCCGAGTGGACCTTGCCGTGCTCGGCGGTGATCAGCTCGGCGACGGCGTCGCGGTTGGCGTCGAGCAGCGCCCGGTAGGCGAAGAGCACCTTGGTGCGGGCGGCCAGCGAGGACTGGCCCCAGGACAGGAAGGCCTCCTTGGCGACCTGTACCGCGGCGTCGACCTCCTCGGCCGAGGCGAGCGCGACCTGCGTGGTGACCTCGCCGGTGGCCGGGTCGGTGACCGGGCCGTAGTTGCCCGACGCGCCCTCGACGGTCTTGCCACCGATCCAGTGGTTGACGGTCTTCATGCCTATTGCTCCTTCACAGATGGCGACGTCGCTGCGCGGCTTGCCGGTCGTACTCGTCACGGGCTCCGGCCGCAGCCTTGCGGGTCGCGGTCTCGGCCACAGGAACATCCCACCACGCCTGTGCCGGGGGTGGGCCCGACACAGTGTCGGGCGTTCGGGTCTGTACGTAGACACATGTGGGACGCGTCGCCGAGCGGGCCTCGGCGAGGGCTTCCCGCAGGTCACGCACGGTGCGGGCGCGGATCACGGCCATTCCGAGGGAGGCCGCGTTGGCCGCGAGGTCCACCGGAAGGGGGTCCCCGGTGTACGCGCCGTCGGGCGCCCGGAAGCGGTAGGCGGTGCCGAAGCCCTCGGCGCCGACCGCCCCCGAGAGGCCGCCGATGGAGGCGTAGCCGTGGTTGTCCAGGACGAGCAGCCTGATCGGGACGCCCTCCTGGACGGCGGTGACGATCTCGGTCGGGTTCATCAGGTAGGTCCCGTCGCCGACCAGTGCCCACACGGGCCGGCCGGGCGCGGCGAGCGCCACCCCGATCGCGGCGGGGATCTCGTAGCCCATGCAGGAGTAGCCGTACTCCAGGTGGTACTGGTCCGCCGACCGGGCCCGCCACAGCTTGTGCAGGTCCCCGGGGAGCGAGCCGGCCGCGTTGACCAGGATGTCGGAGCCGTCGACGAGGGCGTCGAGGAGCCCGAGCACCTGGGCCTGGGTGGGCGGGAGCTCCTCGTCGGCCGTGGTCACGGCGTAGGCGGCGTCGACGCGGGCCTCCCAGCGGGCGGCCTCCTGCCGGTACGCCGTCTCGTACGCGGTGTCGACGCGGTGGCCGGCCAGCGCCTCCCGAAGCCCGTCGAGGGCCTCGCGGGCGTCGGCGACCAGCGGGCGGGCGGCGAGCTTGTGGGCGTCGTACGGGTCCAGGTTGAGGCCGACGAACCGGACCCCGGGGTCCTGGAAGAGGGTCGCCGAGGCGGTGGTGAAGTCGCTGAGCCGGGTCCCGGCGGCGAGGACCAGGTCGGCCTCCCGGGCGAGGGCGGCGGCGGTGGCCGTGCCGGTGTGGCCGATCCCGCCGACGTCGGCGGGGTGGCCGTGCGGGAGCACGCCCTTGCCCGCCTGCGTGACGGCGACCGGGATCCCGGTCGCCTCGGCGAGGGCGGCGAGGGAGGCCTGGGCCGCGCTGTGCCGGATCCCGCCGCCGGCCACGATCAGGGGGCGCGCGGAGCCCCGTACGGCGTCCGCGGCGGCGGCGAGCTCGACGCGGTCGGGCCGCGGGCGGCGCACCCCCCAGACCCGCTCGGCGAAGAGCTCCTCGGGCCAGTCGTACGCCTCCGCCTGCACGTCCTGCGGCAGCGCGAGGGTGACGGCGCCGGTCTGCACCGGGTCGGTGAGGACGCGCACGGCCTGGAGGGCGGCCGGGATCAGCGCCTCGGGCCGGGTGACCCGGTCGAAGTGGCGGGAGACGGGCCGCAGGGCGTCGTTGACGGAGACGTCCCCGGCGTACGGGACCTCCAGCTGCTGCAGGACGGGGTCGGCGGGCCGGGTCGCGAAGGTGTCGCCGGGCAGCAGGAGCACCGGGATCCGGTTGATGGTGGCGAGGGCGGCGCCGGTGACGAGGTTGGTGGCGCCGGGGCCGATGGAGGTGGTGACGGCGTGGGTGGAGAGCCGGCCGCTCTGGCGGGCGTAGCCGACGGCGGCGTGCACCATGGCCTGCTCGTTGCGGCCCTGGAGGAAGGGCATGGCCTGCGGCCCGGACTCCAGCAGGGCCTGGCCGATGCCGGCCACGTTGCCGTGCCCGAAGATCCCCCAGGTGGCGGCGATCAGGCGGTGGCGGCGGCCGTCGCGCTCGGTGTACTGGGCGGCGAGGAAGCGTACGAGCGCCTGGGCGACGGTGAGCCTCATCGGGGGTCCTCCGCTCCTGCTCGGGGGAAGGGCAGCCGCGGGTCGACGTCCTGGCCCGCCCAGGTCCCGCGGATCCAGCCGTGGTCGGGGTGGTCGCGGATCAGCCACTCCCGCGGCCCGGCGCCGGCCGGTCCGGCCATCACGTTCAGGTAGTACATGTCGTGCCCGGGGGCGGCGATGGACGGCCCGTGCCAGCCGTCCGGGATCAGCACGGCGTCGCCGGTCCGCACCTCGGCCAGGATGTCGGTCTTCCCGGCCGGGGAGGGCGTGACGCGCTGGTAGCCGAGGCCGGGGACGTCCCCGTGGGGGGCGATCTCGAACCAGTAGATCTCCTCCAGGCGGGACTCCTCGCCGGGGAGGTGCTCGTCGTGCTTGTGCGGCGGGTACGAGGACCAGTTCCCTCCGGGGGTGAGGACCTCGACGGCGATCAGCCGGTCGCAGTCGAAGCCGTCGGGGCCCGCGGCGGCGAAGTTGTTGACCTGCCGCGAGCACTGGCCGGCGCCCCGCAGCTCGACGGCCACGCGCTCGGCCGGGCCGTACCGTGCGGGCAGCCTCGTCGTGCACCGGGCTCCGGCGAGCGCGAACCGGCCGCCTGCGGCGCTGCGGATCTCGGTGTGCGCGTCCCGGGGCACGTAGGCGAAGTCGGTCGGCCCGCCGAAGACCCCGCTGCGCCCCCGCAGTTCGAAGACGTGCGGCTCCGCCGCGGGGGCGCCGCCCCCGAACCCCCGCGCCTCAAACGCCGGCGGGGCTGATTTTGCCTGCGGTCCGCTCTCGGCGAGACCGGCTTCAATGCCGTCCGGCGACACATCAAGCCCCGCCGGCGTTTGAGGCGCGGGTCCGGGCAGAGCCCGGCAATGGACCTCGCACCCGCCCGACAGCGGGAGCACGATCCATTCGCAGTCCCCCGACGCGAACGCATACGCCTCCCCCGGCTCGAGGGCCAGCACCCGCAGCCGGGTCCACTCCATCTCCCACTCAGACACCACCGGCACGCCCCAGCACCTCCTCCACCTCGTGAGGGAACGGCATCGCGCTGGAGCACGCCAGCCGTGAGGCCACGATCGCCCCCGCCGCGTTCGCGTACCGCACGACACGCCCCAACTCCCATCCCGCCAGCAGGCCGTGGCAGAGGGCGCCGCCGAACGCGTCCCCCGCGCCCAGCCCGTTGACCACCTCGACCTCGACCGGCCGGGCGTCCACCACCGTTCCGTCGCGGTGGACCGCCAGGACGCCCTCCGGGCCCCGCTTGACCACCGCGAGTTCCACACCGGCCGCGAGCAGTGCCCGGGCGGCCGCGTACGGCTCGGACTCGCCCGTGGCGATCTCGCACTCCTCGGGGTTGCCGACGGCCACCGTCGCGTGCGCGAGCGCCCGCTCGTAGTACGGCTGCGGTTTCTCCCGCCACAGCATCGGCCGCCAGTCCAGGTCGAACACCGTCGTCCCCGACCGGCCCCGGGCCTCCAGCGCGGCCAGGGCCGCCGCCCGCGAGGGCTCCTCGCTCAGGCCCGTGCCCGTCATCCAGAACACGCGGGCCGCCCGTACCGCCTCCAGGTCCACCTCGTCCGCCGCGATCTGCAGGTCCGGGGCCTTCGGCAGCCGGTAGAAGTACAGCGGGAAGCGGTCGGGCGGGAACATCTCGCAGAAGGTGATCGGGGTGGGGAGGTCCGCGACCTCGCTCACCCACCGGTCGTCCACCCCGAAGCCCCGCAGCTCGGTGCGCAGGTACGCGCCGAAGGGATCCGCTCCGGTCCGGCTGATCAGTGCCGCCCGGCGCCCCAGGCGGGCCGCGGCGACGGCCACGTTCGCCGGGGAGCCGCCCAGGAACCTGCCGAAGGTGTCCGCCTCGGCCAGTGGTACGCCGGTCGCCAACGGGTAGAGATCCACCCCGATCCGGCCCATCGTGATCAGGTCGAACGGATACGGATCGCCGGTCCCGGTCACAGTCAGTCCTCCCACTCGTCCTCCACCCTAAGGTGGCCGTTATGACGTCCTCCCCGCCCGCGTTGACCCGTATCCGCATCGGTTCGGCTCCGGACTCCTGGGGTGTCTGGTTTCCCGACGACCCGCAGCAGACCCCCTGGCGGCGTTTCCTCGACGAGGTGGCCGACGCCGGGTACGAGTGGATCGAGCTCGGCCCGTACGGCTACCTGCCCACGGACCCCGCCCGGCTCACCGAGGAGACGGCCGCGCGCGGCCTGCGCGTCTCGGCCGGAACGGTCTTCACCGGACTCCATCACGGGCCCGCCGTGTGGGAGGAGACCTGGGACCACGTGTCGCGGATCGCGGCGCTGACGCAGGCCATGGGCGCGGCCCATCTCGTCGTCATCCCCTCCTTCTGGCGGGACGACAAGACCGGGAAGGTGCTGGAGGACCGCACCCTCACCCCCGCCCAGTGGCGCGAACTGGCCTCCCAGACCGAGCGGCTGGGCCGCGAGGTCCAGGACCGGTACGGGCTGCGGATCGTCGTCCATCCGCACGCCGACACCCACATCGACACCCCGGAGAACGTGGCCCGCTTCCTGGACGCCACCGACCCCGCGCTCGTCTCCCTCTGCCTGGACACCGGCCACTACGCGTACTGCGGCGGGGACAGCGTGCGGGCCGTGGAGACCTTCGCCGAGCGGATCGGCTACCTCCACCTCAAGCAGGTGGACCCGCGGATCCTGGCCGAAGTCGTCGCGGAGGAGCTGCCCTTCGGGCCGGCCGTGGGCCGCGGGGTGATGTGCGAGCCGCCGTCGGGGGTGCCCGCGCTGGAGCCCGTACTGGCGGCCGCCCAGCGGCTGGGCGTGGACCTGTTCGCCATCGTGGAGCAGGACATGTACCCCTGCCCGCCCGACCGGCCGCTGCCGATCGCCCGCCGTACCCGTGCCTACCTGCGCTCCTGCGGCGCCCGCTGACCCTCCGGAGGGAACACGACATGACCAGCACGCTCGGCATCGCCGTCATCGGCACCGGGAAGATGGGCGCGGACCACGTGCGCCGGTTCGGGCGGACCGTCGGTGGGGCCCGGGTGGTGGCCGTGGCCGACCCGGACGGGGACCGGGTCAAGGAGGTCGCGGGTGCCCTCGACGGCGCGAGTGCGCACACCGACCCGGCGGCGGCGATAGCCGCGCCCGGGGTGCAGGCGGTACTGATCGCGTCCCCCGGGCCGGCCCACGAGGAGGCGATCCTGCAGGCCCTGGCCCGGGAGCTGCCGGTGCTGTGCGAGAAGCCGCTGACCCCGGAGCCGGCGGGGGCGCTGCGCGTCATGGAGGCCGAGCAGCGGCTGGGGCGGCGCCTGGTGCAGGTGGGGTTCATGCGGCGGCACGACGCCGAGTACGAGCGGCTCAAGGAGCTGCTGGACGCGGGCGGGATCGGCCGTCCGCTCTTCCTGCACTGCCGGCACCGCAACGCCTCCTCGCCGTCGTTCTTCACCAGCGACATGCTGATCAGCGACTCCGTGGTGCACGAGGTGGACGCGGCCCGCTGGCTGCTGGGGCAGGAGATCACCGCGGTCACGGTGCTCTCGCCGCGGCCCACGTCGGCCGCGCCCGAGGGGCTGGCCGATCCCCGGATGGTGCTGCTGGAGACCTCCGGAGGGGCCGTCGTCGACGTGGAGATCTTCGTCAACTGCGGTTTCGGCTACCAGGTGCAGTGCGAGGCGGTCGGCGAGTCGGGCAGTGCCCGGATCGGTGACGGGCACGCGATGGTGGTGCAGGCGGCGGGCCGGTGGGGCGGCGAGATCGTCCAGGACTTCACGGTGCGCTTCGCCGACGCCTACGACCGGCAGCTGCGGCGCTGGGTGGCCGCGGCCGCGCGCGGCGCGGTGGCGGGGCCCGACGCCTGGGACGGGTACGCGGCGGCGGCCGTCTCGGAGGCGGGCCTGACGGCCGCGCGCAGCGGTGTACGGACGGTGGTGGAGCTGGCGGACCGGCCGCCCCTGTACCGCTGATCCCCTGTACCGCTGACCCCCAGTACCGCCGAGCCCCCGTACCGCCGACGCCCGAGCCCGGGCTGATCCCCTGATCCCCGGGCCGGTCCCCCGGTTGTTTCTCATCCGACCCCTGTGACTCTCCGGTCACAGGGGTCTCCTTTGTGTCACACATGTCCGCGTTACGCGGGTTTTCCGTCACAGGCGGTCGACAGCCCCTCCCCGGCCTTCGTCCGGCGTCGTTCCCCGGGCACTACCCGAGTGATCGTCAGCGTCCACGCGCCGGCTCCCCCGACGGCCGCCCGGCCGGCCCGGCGGTGTGGACCAGGAGGTGTCCCAGATGAGCGACCGACAGCTGTGGTCGTACAAGGAGATCGCTGCACACATCCGGGTCCAGCCGGACACCGTGCGCTCCTACCGCAAGCACGGACTTCTCCCGCCGCCCGACCACGTGGAGGGCGGCAAGCCCTATTGGTACGCAGACACGGTCCGCGCCTGGGTGGCCCGCCGGCCCGGCAACCGGGGGCGCAGGGAGGACTGAGCCCGCCACGGCGGAGAAAGACCGGATGCCGATGCTCGCTTTATACCCCCCAGGGGTATAGTCTCGGATCGTCGGGAGGACGGTGGAGTCATCGGCCACCCCTCCCGGTGACCGGACACACCCCTGAACGAGGAGAACGACATGACCGCCGAGACGGACACCCAGACCACCACCGTCTACCGGGTGACCGGCATGACCTGCGGCCACTGCGAGGGCGCGGTGACCACCGAGCTCGCCGCCCTGCCGGGCGTCGTCTCGGTCAAGGCCGTCGCCGCGTCCGGCGAGGTCACCGTGGTCTCCGCCGCCCCGCTCGCCGACGAGGACGTCCGCGCGGCCGTGGACGAGGCCGGCTACGAGTTCGCCGGTCAGGCCTGAGCCGCACCCGCTCCTCCCTTCGGCAGCACCCGCGGCACTTCGCAGCACCCTGCCGGGCCGTGCCGGCCAGCTCATACTGGACCCGTACGGCCCGGCCATCCCCCTGGAGCCGGAACATGACCAGCACAGTGCACGACGGACCGATAACGGCGGTCGAACTCTCGATCGGCGGGATGACCTGCGCCTCCTGCGCGGCCCGCATCGAGAAGAAGCTCAACCGGATGGACGGCGTCGAGGCCACGGTGAACTACGCCACCGAGAAGGCCCACGTCTCCTACGGCGGCGACGTCCGGGTCGCGGACCTGATCGCGACCGTCGTCAAGACCGGTTACACGGCCGAGGAACCCGCGCCGCCCGCCCCGCCCGCCCCCGCGGCCGGTGAGGAGCAGGAGCGGGCCGAGGCGCCCGACCCGGTGCTGTCCGCCCTGCGGCAGCGGCTCCTGGTCTCCGCCGCGCTCGCCCTGCCCGTCGTCCTGATGGCGATGGTTCCCGCGCTGCAGTTCGACAACTGGCAGTGGCTGTCGCTGACCCTCGCCGCGCCCGTCGTGGTCTGGGGCGGCTTCCCCTTCCACAAGGCCGCCTGGACCAACGCCCGGCACGGTGCCGCGACCATGGACACCCTGGTCTCGGTCGGCACGCTCGCCGCCTTCGCCTGGTCGCTGTGGGCGCTGTTCTTCGGCCACGCGGGCATGCCCGGCATGCGGCACGGCTTCGACTTCAGCATCTCCCGTACGGACGGCTCCTCCGCCATCTACCTGGAGGTCGCGGCCGGAGTCGTCACCTTCATCCTCCTCGGCCGCTATCTGGAGGCACGCTCCAAGCGGAAGGCGGGCGCGGCCCTCAAGGCCCTGCTGGAGCTGGGGGCCAAGGACGTCGTCGTCCTGCGCGCGGGCCGGGAGGTGCGCATCCCGGTGGCGGATCTCGCCGTCGGCGACCGCTTCGTCGTCCGCCCCGGCGAGAAGATCGCCACCGACGGCACGGTCGTCGAGGGCAGCTCCGCCGTGGACGCCTCCATGCTGACCGGCGAGTCCGTCCCGGTCGAGGTGTCCGTCGCGGACTCCGTCACCGGCGCCACCGTCAACACCTCCGGACGCCTGCTCGTCGAGGCGACCAGGGTCGGGGCCGACACCCAGCTCGCCCGGATGGCCAAGCTGGTCGAGGACGCGCAGAACGGCAAGGCCGAGGTGCAGCGCCTCGCCGACCGGATCTCCGGGATCTTCGTACCCGTCGTCCTGGTCCTCGCGCTCGGCACCTGGGTGACCTGGCTGCTCGTCACCGACGACGCGACGGCCGCCTTCACCGCCGCCGTGGCCGTCCTGATCATCGCCTGCCCGTGCGCCCTGGGCCTGGCCACCCCGACCGCCCTGATGGTCGGCACCGGGCGGGGCGCGCAGCTCGGCATCCTGATCAAGGGCCCCGAGGTGCTGGAGTCCACCCGCCGCGTGGACACCGTCGTCCTCGACAAGACCGGCACCGTCACCACAGGCCGGATGACCCTCACCGGCGTCGTCACCGCCGAAGGGGTCGACGAGCTCGAACTGCTGCGCCTGGCCGGGTCCCTGGAGCACGCCTCGGAGCACCCGATCGCGCGGGCCGTGGCCAGCGCCGCCGCCGAGCGGGCGGGCTCCCTGCCCGTGCCGGAGGGCTTCGAGAACCTCGCGGGGCTCGGCGTCCAGGGCGTGGTCGACGGGCACGCCGTCCTGGTGGGCCGGGAGCAGCTGCTGGCGGACTGGTCGATCACCCTGCCGGACGCCCTCGCACGGGCCAAGGCGGCCGCCGAGGCCGAAGGCGCCACCGCCGTGCTGGTGGCCTGGGACGGGGCGGCGCGCGGGGTGCTGACCGTGGCCGACGCGGTCAAGGAGACCAGCGCCGAGGCGGTCGCCCGGCTCCGGGAGCTGGGGCTGACCCCGGTCCTGCTGACCGGCGACAACCGGGCCGTGGCGGAGACGGTGGCCCGCGAGGTGGGCATCGACGAGGTGATCGCCGAGGTGCTCCCGCAGGACAAGGTGGACGTCGTACGCCGCCTGCAGGCCGAGGGCCGTACGGTCGCCATGGTCGGCGACGGGGTCAACGACGCGGCCGCGCTGGCCCAGGCTGACCTGGGGCTGGCCATGGGCACCGGCACCGACGCGGCCATCGAGGCCGGCGACCTGACCCTCGTACGGGGCGACCTGCGGGTGGCGGCCGACGCGATCCGGCTCTCCCGCCGGACCCTGGCCACCATCAAGGGCAACCTGTTCTGGGCCTTCGGCTACAACGTCGCGGCCCTGCCGCTGGCGGCGGCCGGCCTGCTCAACCCGATGATCGCGGGGGCCGCGATGGCCTTCTCCTCGGTCTTCGTGGTGACCAACAGCCTGCGGTTGAGGTCCTTCCGCTAGTGGATGACCTTCGCATCGTTCCCACAGTTCCTTCACGGGAGACGCAGATCACAGTGACCTCAACGTAACCATCCGGGGTCGTGACAGGTCTAATGGGGCGATGCCAGGAACGTCTTGGGGGACGTTCCACGGAAACCTTGGGGGTTTTCCGTGGCATCCGCCGGCCGGGACACGTGCCCGCGGGAGGCTTTGAGCGGCCCTCCCGACCCGAACGGGTCCCGGCTCAAGGACGCCCCGATCCGGGTCCCGTGGGGGGAATCCGTTTCGGGGGGAAAAGGGAAGCGCCCCGACCGTCGACCCGTGGGGGGATCGACGGCGGGGCGCTTCTCGTGTGCCTGGGGCGGCGCCGCACGGTCCTGCGCGGCGCCCGAGGGCCTCGGGTCAGCGGGCCTCGACGGGAACGAAGTCGCGCAGGACCTCGCCCGTGTAGATCTGGCGCGGGCGGCCGATGCGGGAACCCGGCTCCTTGATCATTTCCTGCCACTGGGCGATCCAGCCGGGGAGGCGGCCGAGCGCGAAGAGCACGGTGAACATCTCGGTCGGGAAGCCCATGGCCCGGTAGATCAGACCGGTGTAGAAGTCCACGTTCGGGTAGAGGTTGCGCTCGACGAAGTAGGAGTCGGCCAGCGCGTGCTCTTCCAGCTTGAGCGCGATGTCGAGGAGCTCGTCGCTCTTGCCGAGCGCCGAGAGGACGTCGTGCGCCGCCGCCTTGATGATCTTCGCCCGGGGGTCGAAGCTCTTGTAGACGCGGTGCCCGAAGCCCATCAGGCGGACGCCGTCCTCCTTGTTCTTCACCTTGCGGATGAAGGCGTCGACGTCGCCGCCGTCGTTCTTGATGCCTTCCAGCATCTCCAGGACGGACTGGTTGGCGCCACCGTGCAGCGGACCCCACAGGGCCGAGATGCCGGCGGAGATCGAGGCGAACATGTTCGCCTGCGAGGAGCCGACCAGGCGCACGGTGGAGGTGGAGCAGTTCTGCTCGTGGTCCGCGTGCAGGATCAGCAGCTTGTCGAGCGCGGAGACCACGACCGGGTCCAGGTCGTACTCCTGGGCCGGCACGGAGAAGGTCATGCGCAGGAAGTTCTCGACGTAGCCGAGGTCGTTGCGCGGGTAGACCACCGGGTGGCCGACCGACTTCTTGTACGCGTAGGCCGCGATCGTCGGGAGCTTGGCCAGCAGCCGGATCGTCGAGAGGTGGCGCTGCGTCTCGTCGAAGGGGTTGTGGCTGTCCTGGTAGAACGTCGACAGCGCGCTGACGACCGAGGACAGCATCGCCATCGGGTGGGCGTCGCGCGGGAAGCCGTCGTAGAAGCGCTTGACGTCCTCGTGCAGCAGCGTGTGCTGGGTGATCTCGTTGCGGAACGACGCGAGCTGGTCGACGGTCGGCAGCTCACCGTTGATCAGCAGGTAGGCCACCTCGATGAAGGAGGAACGCTCCGCCAGCTGCTCGATCGGGTAGCCGCGGTAGCGCAGGATGCCCTGCTCACCGTCGAGGTAGGTGATCGCGGACTTGTAGGCCGCGGTGTTGCCGTAGCCGCTGTCCAGCGTGACGAGCCCGGTCTGGGCCCGCAGCTTCGAGATGTCGAAGCCCTGGTCGCCGACGGTGCTCTCAACCACCGGGTAGGTGTATTCGCCGTCCGCGTACCGGAGTACTACAGAGTTGTCGCTCACGTCATCCCTCACCGACGTAGTGCCTCTTCTTCGAGGTGCCCTGACTGCCTCTACCTTCCCCCATTTGGCGCAGGAGAGTGCACTCGGGGTCGGCCTTTGGTCTTTCTGACGGCACTGAGTGCCGCCAACCTGCTCATCCTGCCCCCTCCGCACGGCGGCGGGAACCCCAAATGATCGATCATCTAGGTGATGTTTCCCACCGGTATCCGTCCGGACAGCCTCGGCGCGACCGCCGTGTACCTCCTGCCTGCGGAAACGGTACGCACGGCCTGCCCGAGGGCCTTCCGGGACCCGACGAGGACGACCAGTTTCTTCGCCCTGGTCACCGCCGTGTACAGCAGATTTCGCTGGAGCATCATCCAAGCTCCGGTGGTGACCGGGATCACCACGGCGGGATATTCACTCCCCTGGGAGCGGTGGATGGTGACGGCGTACGCGTGGGCGAGCTCGTCGAGCTCACCGAATTCGTACACGATCTCCTCGTCCTCCTCCGTCCGCACCGTCAGGCGCTGTTCGTCCGCGTCCAGGGCGATGACCACGCCGACCGTGCCGTTGAAGACCCCGTTGGCGCCCTTCTCGTAGTTGTTGCGGATCTGGGTGACCTTGTCGCCCACCCGGAAGACCCGGCCGCCGAACCGCTTCTCCGGCAGGTCGGGCCGGGCGGGCGTCATCGCCTGCTGGAGCAGCCCGTTGAGGTTGCCGGCGCCCGCCGGGCCGCGGTGCATCGGGGCGAGCACCTGGACGTCGCGCCTCGGGTCGAGGCCGAACCTGGCCGGGATCCTGCGGGCCGCCACGTCCACGGCCAGCACGCCCGCCGCCTCGGTGTCCTCCTCGGGGAAGAGGAAGAAGTCCGGCAGTCCGTCGGTGATCGGGGGCAGCCCGGTGTTGATGCGGTGCGCGTTGGTGACCACGCCCGACTGCTGGGCCTGGCGGAAGATCCGGGTCAGGCGGACCGCGGGCACCGGGCCGCCCTCCGCCAGCAGGTCCCGCAGCACCTCCCCGGCGCCGACCGACGGCAACTGGTCCACGTCCCCCACCAGCAGCAGGTGGGCACCCGGCGCCACCGCCTTGACCAGCTTGTTGGCCAGCAGCAGGTCCAGCATCGAGGCCTCGTCGACCACGACCATGTCGGCGTCCAGCGGCCGGTCCCGGTCGTACGCGGCATCCCCGCCCGGCTTGAGCTCCAGCAGCCGGTGGACCGTGGAGGCCTCGGCCCCGGTGAGCTCGGCGAGCCGCTTGGCCGCCCGGCCGGTGGGCGCGGCCAGCACCACCTTGGCCTTCTTGGCCCGGGCCAGCTCGACGATGGAGCGCACGGTGAAGGACTTGCCGCAGCCGGGGCCGCCGGTGAGGACGGCGACCCTGCGGGTCAGCGCCAGCCTGACCGCGTCGCGCTGTTCGGGGGCGAGGGTGGCCCCCGTACGCCCGGCGAGCCAGCCGAGGGCCTTGTCCCAGTCCACGTCCCGGAAGGACGGCATGCGGTCGTCCTCGGCGTTCAGCAGCCGGCGCACCTGCCCGACCAGGGACAGCTCGGCCCGGTGGAAGGGCACCAGGTACACGGCGGTCAGCGGGTCGGGCCCGCCCTGCGGGTCCGGCACGGACTCCCGCACGACCCCCTCCGGGTCGGCGGCGAGCTCGGCCAGGCACTCGATCACCAGCCCGGTGTCGACCTGGAGCAGCTTGACCCCGTCGGCGATGAGCTTCTCCTCGGGCAGGAAGCAGTGGCCCTGGTCGGTGGACTGGGACAGGGCGTACTGCAGTCCGGCCTTGACCCGTTCGGGGCTGTCGTGCGGGATCCCGACCGCCTGGGCGATGCGGTCGGCGGTCAGGAAGCCGATGCCCCACACGTCGGCGGCGAGCCGGTAGGGCTGGTTGTTGACGACGGAGATGGAGGCATCGCCGTACTTCTTGTAGATGCGCACCGCGATGGAGGTGGAGACGCCGACGCCCTGCAGGAAGACCATGACCTCCTTGATGGCCTTCTGCTCCTCCCAGGCGGCCCCGATCAGCTTCGTCCGTTTGGGGCCGAGCCCGGGCACCTCGATCAGCCGCTTCGGCTCGGCCTCGATCACATCGAGCGTGCCGGTGCCGAAGTGCTCCACGATCCGGTCGGCGATCTTCGGTCCGATGCCCTTGATCAGGCCGGATCCGAGGTAGCGGCGGATGCCCTGGATGGTCGCGGGCAGGACCGTCCGGTAGTTCTCCACGGCGAACTGCCTGCCGTACTGCGGGTGGGAGCCCCAACGGCCCTCCATGCGCAGCGATTCGCCGGGCTGCGCCCCGAGCAGGGAGCCGACCACGGTGAGCAGGTCGCCGCTGCCGCGGCCGGTGTCGACGCGGGCGACCGTGTAGCCGCTCTCCTCGTTGGCGTAGGTGATGCGTTCGAGGACGCCCTCGACCACCGCCAGCTGCACCGCCGCCCGTACCCCGTCCGTTGCCATGACCCGAAGCTACCGGGCGGCGCCGACATCCCGTCAGGCCTGTGGACAACGCCCGGACAGCGCGAAGGGGGTCCCGCCTCGCGGCCGGACCCCCTCACGGTTACCCCTCCCTCGTCGGACTTCCCGATCCCCCCAGATCCCTCCCCGGAAGTGCCGACGCAACATACGACCCGCGGTACCCCCGGAGGGTTGCATCCGGAGTTGCAGATTTACATTTCCGTTACCCAACGCCTACCCGAGGTGCTGGCGAATCGGTACAGAAGTAGCGTTTTCGGCATGAGCGAATCTTCTTTCCAGGACGACGTGCTGGGCGAGCTCGGCGACGACCGGCTGAACGAGATCGCCTCGCTGCTCGGCACGGACACCGCCGGCGCGCGCGACACCGTCACGACCACGGTCGGGGCGATGACCGGCGACCTCCAGCAGAAGGCCGGAGCCGACGACGAGGACGGGGCGGAGGTGCGCCAGGCCTTCGCCGAGGTGGCCGAGCCCCCGCTGCAGGGCGTCTCCACGCTCGGCGGCGGTCTCGGCGGGCTGCTGAGCGGCGGGATGATGGCCGGGGTGCTGGCGAAGCTGAGCAGGCCCGTCGCCAACGCCGTCTCGAAGAAGACCGGCATCCCCGCGGCCAGCGTCAGCCGGGTCATCGAGATGCTGATCCCGGTCCTGCTGGCGGTGTTCGCGAAGCGCGCGGCCTCCCGCAAGGCCCCCGGCGGCACGGCGGCCGGTACCCCGTCCGGCGCAGCGCCCGGCGCGGCCCCCGCGGGCGAGGGCGGCCTCGGCGACCTGCTGGGCCAGATCCTGGGCGGCGGCAAGAAGTAGCCCGCCGCGGCGACCCGTACGGCGCAGCGCGGGGCGGGCCCGCGGGGCATCCCCCCGGCCCGGCCCGCGCGCTATCCTCGGGCGCCATGGACACGCCCGCGGCACCCCGGACATCTGCGGACCCCGAGGCGAAGGGGGTCCGCCTGCGCGACCCGGGGCCCGGCGAACTGGGCTGGATCGTGCAGCGGCACGGCGCGCTGTACGCCGCCGAGTACGGCTGGAACGCGGAGTTCGAGGGCCTGGTGGCCCGGATCGTCGCGGACTTCGCCGAGGACCACGACCCGTACCTGGAACGGGTCTGGATCGCCGAGCTGGACGGCCGCCCGGTGGGCTCGGTGATGTGCGTGCGGGAGGACGGCGCACCCGGCACCGCCCGGCTGCGGCTGCTCCTGGTCGACCCCGAGGGGCGCGGCCGCGGCATCGGCGGTCTGCTGGTCGCCGCGGTGGTCGCCTTCGCCCGCTCGGTCGGCTACCGCGAGCTGGTGCTGTGGACCAACGACGTACTGGCCGACGCCCGCGAGCTCTATCTGCGGGCCGGGTTCACCCTGGTCGCGGAGCGCCCGCACCGCTCGTACGGGGTCTCCCTCATCGGCCAGGACTGGCGTCTGCCGCTGCAGGACGACTCCCGGCGCTGACGGCCGCGGCCGCGGCGGCCTGCGTACGGGCCTCCGAAGGGCAGGGCGCAGGGGCGGACGTACGGGCGGGCGCAGGGGCGGGCGTACGGGCCGTCGGCCGCGCGGGGGCCAGCGACGTCAGCGCCACCCCGCCGACCAGCAGCACCGCCGCCGCCCAGCGCAGGCCCGACACCTGCTCCCCCAGCACCAGGGCCGCCGAGGACATCCCGAAGACCGGCACGAGCAGGCTGAACGGGGCCACCGACGAGGCCGGGTAGCGGCGCAGCAGGTAGCCCCAGGCCCCGAACCCGAACACGGTCGAGACCCACGCGACGTACGCGATGACGCCCACCCCGGACCAGTCCAGGGACCGCAGCGCGGCCAGGTCCCGCTCGGGCCCCTCCAGCAGCAGGGACAGCCCGAACAGCGGCAGCACCGGCACCGTGCACACCCACACCATGAAGTTCAGGGCGTCGGGCGGGGAGGCCTTGCGGGTCAGCACGTTGGAGACGCCCCAGCAGGCGGCGGCCGCCACGACCAGGGTGAAGCCGAGCACCGGCCCGGAGGTGCCCCCGTCCACGGCGGCGACGGCGATCCCGGCCAGTGCCACGGCCATGCCGACCAGCCGCACCCGGCCGGGCCGCTCGCGGAGCACGACCGCGGCCAGGACGGCGGTGAAGACGGCCTGGACCTGGAGGACGAGGGAGGAGAGCCCGGCCGGCATGCCCGCGTCCATGCCGGTGAAGAGCAGGCCGAACTTGGCGATGCCGAGGGCGACCCCGACCCCGACGATCCACTTCCAGGCGACCTTGGGCGGACCGACGAAGAACACGGCGGGCAGGGCGGCGACGAGGAAGCGCAGCGCGGACAGCAGCAGGGGCGGGAAGTGGCCGAGTCCGATCTCGATGACCACGAAGTTGAAGCCCCAGACGGCGGCGACGAGCACGGCGAGTGCGGTGTGTACGGGACGCATGGACCGAGCATCGGCCCGGCCGACCATGTAGCACCAGCGCGGATCTCTTCATCCATGGATGAAGCACTGCTAACGAATAAGATGGGGGCATGCTCGATCTCGCCCGGCTGCGCGCCCTGCACGCCGTATCCGTCCACGGCTCGGTCGCGGGCGCGGCGGCCGCCCTCGGCTACACCCCCTCCGCGGTCTCGCAGCAGATCGCCAAGCTGGAGCGGGAGACCCGCACCACCCTGCTGGAGCGGCGCGGGCGCGGGGTCGCCCTCACCGAGGAGGCCCGCCACCTGGCGGACACCGCGCAGGAGTTGCTGGCGATCGTGGAGCGCGCCGAGACCACCCTGGAGGAGCGGCGCGGACAGCCGAGCGGGCTGCTGACGGTCGCCGCGTTCGCCTCGGCCGCGCGCGGGCTGCTGCCGGGGGTGCTGGCCGATCTGGCCCGCCGGCACCCGGCCCTGGACGTACGTCTCACCGAGGTGGACCCGCACCTGTCCGTGGACCTCGTGGCCCGCGGCGTCACCGATCTGGCCGTGGCCCACGACTGGGACATCGCCCCGCTGCCCGCGCCCGAGGGGGTCGAGCAGGCCCTCATCGGGGACGACCTCTGCGACCTGGTCGTGCCGGCCGGCCACCCCTTCACCACCCGCGGGACCGTCCGGCGCTCGGACCTCGGCGGCCAGCGCTGGGTGTGCCAGCCGCCCGGACGGGTCTGCCACGACTGGCTGATGCGGACGCTGCGCACCGCCGGCTTCGAGCCGGACATCGCGCACGTCGCCGAGGAGAACCACACCATCGTCGCCCTCGTCGCGGCCGGACTCGGGGTCGCGGTCGTCCCCCGGCTGGGCACCGGCACCCTGCCGCCGGGGGCCGTGGCCGTACCCCTGGAACCGGGCCCCGTCCGCAGGCTGTACGCCCTCTGGCGCACCGGGGCCGCCCGCCGCCCGGCCATCACCGAGACGGTCCGGACCCTCCAGGAGCACTGGGCGGCGCCCGCACCGTGACGACGGCTCGGCCGGGCCGTCGCACGGCCGGCCGCCGAGGGGCGACACGCCGCGACACGCCCGGCCGGGGCGGACGGCAGGGGTAGGGTCCGGGCCGTGCCGAACCACGCCTCCCGCCGGACCCTGCTCGCCGCGGCCGTCGCCGTCGCCGCCACGGCCGCGGGGGCGGCCGCCTCCGCCTCGGGCCCCGCCCGCACCACCGCCGCCGACGACGCCGTCAACCCGGACGGGCCCGCGGGCCGCCGGCCCGACCGGGACCGGCTGCGCCGCGCGGTGGACCGGATGAGCCTCGCCGAGAAGGTCGGGCAGCTCTTCGTCTCCCGGGCGTACGGGCATTCCGCGACCGACCCCGACCCGGCGGACGCCGAGCAGAACCGGGCGGCGTTCGGCGTGCCCACCGCCGCCGAGCTGGTCTCCCGCTACCACCTCGGCGGGATCGTCTACTTCGCCTGGGCCCACAACACCCGCGCCCCGCAGCAGATCGCGGCCCTGTCCTCCGGTCTCCAGCAGGCCGCCCTCACCACCGGCGCCCGGATCCCGCTCCTGCTCTCCACCGACCAGGAGCACGGCGCCGTCGCCCGGATCGGCCGGCCCGCGACGCTCTTCCCGGGGGCGATGGCGCTCGGCGCCTCCGGTTCCGCCGCCGACGCCCGGCGCGCCGCCCGCATCGCGGGCACCGAGCTCGCCGCCCTGGGCATCCGGCAGGACTACGCACCGGTGGCCGACGTCAACGTCAACCCCGCCAATCCGGTCATCGGCGTGCGCTCCTTCGGCTCCGACCCGCACGCCGTCGCCGAACTGGTCGCCGCCCAGGTGCGCGGTTACCAGGCCGCCGGGGTGGCCGCCACCGCCAAGCACTTCCCCGGCCACGGGGACACCGAGACCGACAGCCACGTCGGCCTGCCCGTCATGCGGCACACCCGCGCCGCCTGGGAGGAGCTCGACGAGCCGCCCTTCCGGGCCGCGGTGGAGGCCGGCGTGGACGCCATCATGACGGCCCACATCGTCTTCCCCGCCCTGGACCCCTCCGGCGACCCGGCGACCCTCTCCCGGCCGATCGTGACCGGCATCCTGCGCGAACGCCTCGGCTTCCAGGGGGTGGTGGTCACCGACGCCCTGGACATGGCCGGGGTGCGCCAGAAGTACGGCGACGACCGCGTGCCCGTACTGGCCCTCCTGGCGGGCTGCGACCAGCTGCTGAACCCGCCGGACCTGCCGCTGGCCCACCGCAGCGTGCTGGAGGCCGTCGCGTCGGGAGAGCTGACCGAGGCCCATGTCGAGGAGTCGGTGCTGCGGATCCTGGAACTGAAGTACCGCCGCGGGCTGTTCGACGAGGCCCGCCCCTCGGCGGCGACGGTGGACGCGATGGTCGGCGCACGCGAGCACCTCGACGCCGCCGACCGGATCGCGGCCGCCACGACGACCCTGCTGGCGAACCCCGGCAAGGTACTGCCCTTCGACGCCGGGGCCGCACCCCGGCTGCTGGTCACCGGGACGGACCCGGCCTCCCCCAGCGCGAGCACCGGCCCGCCCACGGTCGTCCTGGCCCGGGAGCTGACCGCGCTGGGCTGCCGGGCCGCGGCGGTGGCGCCCGCCCGCGCGGTGGCCGCGGCGCCGGGGAACGCGGCGGTGCTGGTGTGCACGTACAACGTCCCCGAGGGGGACGGTCCGCAGCGCGCCCTGGTGACGGAGCTGCTCGCCACGGGCGTGCCCGTGGTCCTGGTGGCGCTCCGCAACCCCTACGACCCGGCCCGGCTGCCGGCCTGCGCGGCGGAGCTGGCGACGTACTCCTGGGGGGACGCGGAGATGCGCGCGGCGGCCCGGGTCCTCACCGGGGCGGCCCGGCCCACGGGCCGGCTGCCCGTCCCGGTCCCGGGCCGCTACCCGCTGGGCCACGGGCTCCCGCTCGGCTCCTGAGGCTCCGCGACGGCGGGAGGGCGTGCCCGCGGGATGCGGACACGCCCTCGTCGTTCACCTGCGTCGCGTTCTTACGTCCTCACGCCTTCACGTCCCTACGGGCGCAGCTGCGGCTCGCGCTCCAGGTCGCGGCGGTCGAGCTCGGCGTCCGGGGCCGCCAGCGGGGCCGCCCGGCCCGTGTCGGCGAGCGCGGCGGCCGGAGCCACCCCGGCCCACTGGAGGATCTTGGCGGTGGCGAGGGTCTTCTCGCCGTCGAGGAGCTTGGCGACGTTCGCCCCGTGGTTGGCGCCCGGTGCGATCATCACGTAGCTGTCGCGCGCCGTGTACCCGATGCGGAACGGCTCGGCGCCCCACGGGTCGTTCTGGCCGTAGACGAACAGCATCTGGTGGGCGTTGTCGCGGACCCACTTGTCGATGTCCGCCATGGCTCCCGGCTGGAAGGTCATGGGGATGTCGCGGGGCACGAAGTTGCGCGGCGGCTGGTAGCCGTAGCGGCTCAGGTTGCCCAGGTGCGGCTGCTTGATGTCCGGGGAGCCGAGCTGGGTGCCCGCCTGGTAGTAGTACGGCGTGTACGTCTCCAGGCCCTGGTCGGAGTAGGCGGAGAAGCCGGAGATCGCGTCGATCGAGTCCCAGATCTCCTGGTCGGTGGCGGTGGCCGCGGCCGGGACGGAGGCGCAGTCGGCGAGCAGGCTGTACTGCCAGAAGGCCCACACGTAGTCGAGGACGACGGCCTCGTAGGCCTTGTCGAGGTTGCCGACGGTGGTGAAGGTCCAGCCGTTCTCGGCGGCGGCCGCCGCGTACTTGGCCTCCAGCGGCTCGCGGCGCACGAGCGCCTCGCGCTGCACCGCGTTCAGCCGGTCGCGGCACTCCTTGGTGCCGACCTTGGCGAAGAACCGGTCGTAGGCCGAGTCCTCCTTGTTGACGACGTCGTTGGGCGCGACGTAGGCGACGACGCCGTCCATGTCGCGCGGGTAGAAGCGCTCGTAGTACGTCGCCGTCATGCCGCCCTTGCTGCCGCCGGTGGCCAGCCAGTTCTTCTTGTAGATCTTCTTCAGGGCGGTGAAGATGCGGTGCTGGTCGCTGGCGGCCTGCCAGATGTCCAGGTTGGCCCAGTTGGCCGCGTCGGGCCGGGAGGGAGTGAAGAACCGATACTCCATGGACACCTGGTTGCCGTCGATGATGGTCGTCGGCTCACTGCGGCGCGGGCTGGTGTTGACGTTGTAGCCGGAGGTGAAGAACACCGACGGCCGCGAGACGTCCTTGTGCAACAGGGTCAGGCGCTGCTTGAAGGTGCCCTTCCACGGCTGCCGGTGGTCGACCGGCTGCTCGTAGTTGAGCACGAAGAATCGGTAGCCGGGGTACGGCTTCTCCTCGATCAGGCTCATCCCGGGAATGCCGAGAATCTGGTCCTTGATGTCCGCGGCGGCCGCCGGCTCCGCGGCGGTGGCCGCTTGTGCCGTGGATCCGGCCGCACCCATGGTGCCGATGAGCACCACGAGCGACAGCAGCCATCCGAGCGTCTTGCGCATTCGCCCTCCCCTTGAGTTCACTTCGGTCGCCGTGAACCTAGCCGGGCCAACACGCAGCTGAACAGACCCAGTTGGGACTGTCCCTCAGCACAGGATCCAGCCGGAGTCGGCCGAGCCCGCTCCCACGCTCCCCTTTACATACACACAGCGGCTGATGGCCCCCACGGTGACGGGCCCGGCGTAACGGGTGAATCGCCCCGCGTCGCGCACCGGAGCACCGCCGCGCGGCTGGATGCTGACCGCCATCCGCCGCCGTTCGCCGGGCGTCCGGGCCACGGCCGTCGCGCAGGCCCGGGTGCGGCTCTTGTAGACGCGCAGCTCGCCCGCGTCGAACGACACCGTCCGCACCAGCCGGCCCGCGCACCCGCCACCGCCCGCCGCCTGAACGGGCGCGCCGGCGAACAGCCCGCCGACACAGAGCCACAGGGCCGTTGTGAGCGCTCCCAGCGACGCGGCGCGACGACCCCGCCCGCTTTGCCCCTTCATCATCCAGTCCCCCGATCGGTCGTACGCACGGAGTGCGCACGCACGTACGACGCCGCGGCGCCCCGAAAGGTTGCCGTCGCCAAGGACCCGGCCGCACCGCCGCGGCCCGGCCCTCCCTCGTACGGGTGCTTCCACAACTCCCCGGCGTGACTGCGGGAGTTCACGATCCGCCGGGACATTACGCTAGGTGACCGCAAGCCCGCACCACGTATCCGCAGACGCGGACGCCGCCGTGAAAGGCACTCTCATGACCAACGACCTGCTCGACCGCAAGCTGGCGCGCGCCTTCACGCACCTGGACGCCGACCGGAGCGGGGTGATCGACGCCGACGACATCATCGCGCTCGGCACCCGGCTGCTGACCGCGCTCGCGGAGCCGGCCGACTCCCCCAAGGCCGCACTGGTGATGGGCGGGCTGGCCGACTTCTGGCAGGACCTCTTCACCGAGCTGGACCTGGACCGCGACGGCAAGGTCACGCCCGAGGAGTACAAGCAGGGCATGACCCGGCTGTACGCGCAGGGCGGGCCGGCCTACGACCGCTCCTTCCGCCCGATGATGCGGGCGATCCTCACGATCGTGGACACCGACGGCGACGGGGTCATCAGCCCGGAGGAGTTCCACCGGGCCCAGGAGGCCTTCGACACGGACCTGGGCCCCGCCCACACCGAGGCGCTGTTCCGGCGGATCGACGCGGACGGGGACGGCACCCTGACGGTGGACGAACTCCTCGGCGCGGTACGCGAGTACTACACCGGCACCGACGAGGACGCCCCGGGGAACCTGCTGTTCGGCGAGTTCTGACCCCCGGGGCCCGGTCCGACCGGGTCCGACCCGGCCCGGTCCGCGGCTTAGGCCGCGGCGCGCTCGTCCTCCCCGACGAAGGTGCGCCACAGCTCGGCGTACCGGCCGCCGCGCGCCAGGAGTTCGGCGTGCGAGCCGTCCTCGACGACGCGGCCGCGGTCCATGACGACGACCCGGTCGGCGCGCGCGGCGGTGGTCAGCCGGTGCGCCACCACCAGCGTGGTGCGCTTGCCCGCGAGCCGGTCCGTGGCCTGGTTGACCTGGGCCTCGGTGGCGAGGTCCAGGGCGGCGGTCGCCTCGTCGAGCAGCAGCACGTCCGGGTCGACGAGCTCGGCGCGGGCCAGCGCGATCAGCTGGCGCTGTCCCGCGGAGAGGTTGCGGCCGCGCTCGGCGACGGTGTGCAGGTAGCCGCCGTCGAGGGTGGCGATCATGGCGTGGGCGCCGACCGCGCGGGCGGCGGCCTCCACCTCGGCGTCGCTCGCGGCCGGCCGCCCGTAGGCGATGGCGTCGCGCACGGTCCCCGGGAAGAGGTAGGACTCCTGGGGGACGACGCCCAGCCGGTGGCGGTACGCCGTCAGGTCGAGCTCCCGCAGGTCCGCGCCGTCGGCGGTGATCCGGCCGGCGGTCGGGTCGTAGAACCGGGCCACCATCTTGACCAGCGTGGACTTTCCGGCGCCGGTCTCGCCGACGAAGGCGACGGTCTGTCCGGCGGGTATGCGCAGGCTGATGCCGGCCAGGGCGTCGCCCTTCTCGCCGCGTTCGGCGGCCGTCCCGTACTGGAAGCGGACGTCCTCGAAGGCGATCTCGCCGCGCAGCCCGGGCAGCTCGCGCGGGTCCTGCGGCCGCGGGGTGGTGGTGGGCTCGCGCAGCAGCGCCTGGATGCGGCCGAGGGAGACGGTGGCCTGCTGGTAGCCGTCGAAGACCTGGGAGAGCTGCTGGACCGGGGCGAAGAACAGGTCGATGTAGAGCAGGTAGGCGACCAGCGCGCCGGTGGTGAGCGTCCCGGCCTCCACCCGGCCCGCGCCGACGATCAGCACGGCGGCCGCGGCGGCCGAGGACAGCAGCTGGACGAACGGGAAGTAGACCGATATAAGCCACTGGCCGCGAACCCGGGCCTCGCGGTAGGAGTCGCTGCGCTCGGCGAACCGGGTGGCGCCCGAGCCCTCGCGGCGGAAGGCCTGGACGATCCGCAGGCCGGAGACGGACTCCTGGAGGTCGGCGTTGACCAGGCTGACCCGGTCGCGGGCGAGCTCGTAGGCGGCGACGGACCTGCGGCGGAAGACGATCGTCCCGACGACCAGGACGGGCAGGGTCGCGAAGACGATCAGCGCGAGTTCGACGTCGAGGACGAGCAGGGCGACCAGGATCCCGAAGAAGGTGAAGACGGAGACGACGGCCGTGACCAGCCCGGTCTGCAGGAACGTGGACAGCGAGTCCACGTCCGTGGTCATCCGGGTCATGATCTTGCCGGTCAGCTCGCGCTCGTAGAAGTCGAGGCCGAGCCGCTGGAGCTGCGCGAAGATCTTGACGCGGAGGGAGTACAGGACCCGCTCGCCGGTGCGGCCGGTCATCCGGGTCTCGGCGAACTGCGCGGCCCACTGGGCGACGACGACCACGAGGGCGAGCCCCGCGGCCGCCCAGACCGCGCCGAGCACGGCCGCTTCCACGCCCTGGTCGATGCCGTGGCGGATCAGGATCGGCAGGAGCAGTCCGGATCCCGCGTCCACGGCGACGAGGGCGAGGCTGATGGCGAGCGGCGCCCAGAACCCCTTGAGCAGGCGGCGCAGGCCGTAGCTCTCCTCGGCCGCGGCGGCGCGGTCCTCGTCCACGTCCGGCCGGTCGTCGGCGGGCGGCAGCACGGCGACCTGCGCCAGCAGCTCGGGGGTGGCGGGGGTCCCGGCCACCGCGCCGGCCATGGAGTGTCCGGCTCCGGGCGCCCTCGCCCCGGCGGCGGGAGCGGTGGCGGGGCCCGCCACCTGATCGGGCTCCTCGCGGCGGCGCCAGAGTTCGGGGGTGATCCCGGCGGGGACCCGGCGCTTGGCGTTGACGGGCTCGGAGTCGATCTCGGCCTCGAGCTCGATGTCCCGTTCGAGGTCGCGGTCGAGCTCGCTCTCGAACTCGGCGATCGCGAGGGCGTCCGGGGTCCGCGGCGAGCCGGCGCCCAGCGCGTCGGGGTCGGTGAGCAGCCTGCGGTAGAGCGGCGAGCGCTTCTGGAGCTCCTCGTGCGTGCCGATCTCGGCGAGGCGCCCGTGGTCCAGTACGGCGATCCGGTCGGCCAGCGCGAGCGTGGAGCGGCGGTGGGCGATCAGCACGGTGGTCCGGCCGGCCATGACGGCGCGCAGGGCCTCGTGGATCTCGTGCTCGACGCGGGCGTCCACGGCGGAGGTGGCGTCGTCGAGGAGCAGCAGCCGGGGGTCGGTGAGGATGGCGCGGGCCAGGGCGATGCGCTGGCGCTGGCCGCCGGAGAGGGTCAGGCCCTGCTCGCCGACCTTGGTGTCGTACCCGGCGGGCAGCACCCGGACGAAGCCGTCGGCCTGGGCGGCGCGGGCGGCGGCCTCGATCTGCTCGTCGGTGGCGCCGGGGTGCCCGTAGGCGATGTTGGCGCGGATGGTGTCGGAGAAGAGGAAGGAGTCCTCGGGGACGAGGCCGATCGCGCCGCGCAGGGAGCCGTAGGTCAGCTCGCGCACGTCGTGGCCGCCGATGCGGACGGTGCCGCGGTCGGCGTCGTAGAAGCGCGGCATGAGGAGCGAGACGGTGGACTTCCCGCTGCCGGAGGCGCCGACGACGGCGACGGTCTCGCCCTCCGCGACGGACAGCGAGAACCCGTCGAGGACGGGCCGTTCGGGGTCGTAGCCGAAGTGGACGTCCTCGAACTCCACGGTGGCGGGCGCGTCGGCGGGCAGCTCGCGCGCGCCCTCCCGGATCGCGGGCTCCGTGTCGATGAGCTCGAAGACGCGGTCGGCGCCGGCGCGGGCCTGCTGGGCGACGGTGAGGACCATGGCGAGCATGCGGACGGGGCCGACGAGCTGCGCGAGGTAGGTGGAGAAGGCGACGAAGGTGCCGAGGGTGACCCGCCCCTCGGTGGCCAGCCAGCCGCCGAGCGCCAGCATGGCGACCTGGGCGAGCGCGGGCACGGCCTGGAGGGCCGGGGTGTAGCGGGAATTGAGCCGGATGGCCCGCATCCGTCCGGCGAACAGCCGGCGCCCGGCCTCGCGGAGCTTGCCGGTCTCCTGCTCCTCCTGGCCGAAGCCCTTGACGACGCGTACGCCGGTCACGGCTCCGTCGACGACGCCCGCGACGGCGGCGGCCTGGCTCTGCGCGTACCAGGTGGCGGGGAAGAGCTTCTTGCGGCTGCGCTTGGCGATGAACCACAGGGCGGGGGCCATCAGCAGCGCGACGACGGTCAGCAGCGGCGACAGCCACAGCATGATCCCGAGGGATATCCCGAAGAGCAGGAAGTTCCCGATCGTCATCGGGAGCATGAAGAGGAGGCCCTGGATGAGCTGGAGGTCGGTGGTGGCGCGTCCGACGACCTGCCCGGTGGACAGCTCGTCCTGCCGCCGCCCGTCGAGGCGGGAGATGGTGTCGTACATGTCGGTGCGCAGGTCGTGCTGCACGTCGAGGGCGAGGCGTCCGCCGTAGTACCGGCGTATGTAGGTGAGGACGTACACGAGCAGGGCGGCGGCTATGAGCATCCCGGCCCAGGGGCCCATGGGCTTGGTGTGGTCCCCGATGACGTCGTCGATGATCACCTTGGTGACCAGCGGTACGAGCGCCATGACGGCCATGCCCGCCAGGGACGAGCCGAGCGCGAGCAGCACGTTGGCCTTGTACCGCCACGTGTAGGCGGTCAGCCGCCCGACCCAGCCCTGTTTCTCCCCCGCCGCTGTCTGTCCCGCCGCCACGTAGGCCTCCCCGTTCGGTCCTGTCCTGCCGGAAGCGGGAACGCCCCGACCGGCGGATTTCATCCCGCCGCAACAATTCGAACGTGTACGCCGGTCGCCTCCGGCGCACGCGGAGAGGCCCGGCACGTGGGCCGTCCGGGTCGTACGCCGCCCCGTGCGCCCTCCCGCGCGGCCGGGCCGGACGGCGCGGGAGGGGAGGGGGCTCAGAGGTGGGTCGGGGCGAACATCCTGAGGGTGGCCGCAAGGACCAGGACCGACGGGCCCGGGGTGGCGAGGGCCTTCTTGAGGTCGGCCGTCAGGGATTCGGGGGTGGTCGTGGCGGCCGGGACGCCGAAGGACTCCGCCAGGGCGACGAAGTCGGGGCGGACGAGCTCGGTGCCCGTGGTGCGGCCCTCGAAGGCGTCGGTCATGTACTCGCGCAGGATGCCGTAGCCGCCGTCGTCCACGATCAGCCAGGTGACGTCCAGGTCGTGCTGGCGGGCCGTGGCCAGTTCCGCCAGCGAGTACATCGCACCGCCGTCCCCGGAGACGGCGAGCACCGGGGTGTCCGGCTCCGCGACGCAGGCGCCGAGCGCCGCGGGGAAGGCGTAGCCGAGGCCGCCGGCGCCCTGGGCCGAGTGCATGGTGTTGGGGTGCTTGGCGTCGAAGGCCGACCACGCCCAGTAGGACAGGATCGTCATGTCCCAGAAGGACGGGGACCGGGCCGGCAGCGCGGACCGGATCGAGGTCAGCAGGGACTGCTCCAGCGCCAGGTCCTGGTCGGCGAGGCGGGCCGCGATGTCCTCCAGGACCATGCGGACCCGCTCGGGGGCGTGGTCGTCCTGCCGTTCGGTCACGGTCTCCAGCAGGGCCTGGAGGGCGAGGCGGGCGTCGGCGTGGATGCCCAGGGCCGGGTGGTTGGACTCCAGCTTGCCGAGGTCCGCGTCGATCTGGACGATCCGGCCCGTGGGGAAGAAGGTGTGGTAGTTCGACGACAGTTCGCCGAGGCCCGAGCCGACGACGAGGAGTACGTCGGCGTCCTCCAGGAAGTCCGTCATGTGGCGGTCCTCCAGCCAGGACTGGAGGGACAGCGGGTGCGTCCAGGGGAAGGCGCCCTTGCCGCCGAAGGTGGTGACCACGGGGGCGGACAGCCGTTCCGCGAGCTGCCGGAGCTTGCCGGAGGCGTCCGAGCGGACGACCCCGCCGCCCGCGATGATCACGGGGCGGGAGGCCCGCGAGAGCCAGTGGGCCGCCACCGCGGTCAGCTCGGGGCGGGGGGCGAGCTCGTGCGGGGTCGCGTCCATGCCCGTGACCTGCGGAATGACCGTCTCCGACCGCAGGACGTCCTCCGGGATCTCCACCCAGACGGGCCCGTGCGGGGCCGTGAGCGCGGACTCCCAGGCCTCGGCGACGACCGAGGGGATCTGCGAGGCGGTGCGCGCCTCGTGGACCGACTTGACCACGTCCCGGAAGGACGCGGCCTGGTCACGCAGCTCGTGCAGGTGGCCGCGCCGCCCGCCGCCGAGGCCCGCGACCGGCACCTGGGAGGAGATGGCGAGGACGGGGGCCGAGGCCGCCGCCGCCTCCGCCAGGGCCGGCAGGGCGGTGAGGGCGCCGGGGCCGGTGGACAGCAGGAGGGGCGCCGCCTCGCCGGTGATCCGGCCGTACGCGTCGGCCGCGAAGCCGGCGTTGTTCTCCACGCGGAGGGTGACGAGGCGCAGATCGGAGCGCCCCACCGCGTCGAAGAGGCCGAGGGCGTGCTGCCCCGGCAGTCCGAACACGGTGGTGGCGCCCAGCGAACGCAGCGTCTCCACGACCAGGTCCCCGCCCGTCCGGCCCGGCGGCGGGGCCAGGGCGGCGGCCGTCTGGGCCTCGGTGGGACGGAGTACCAGGTCGTGGTCGTGCGTCACGGGGGTGTGGTGCCCTTCTTACTTCGCCTTCGCCGCCGCGATCTGGCGGCTCATGATCGTGGTGAGCTCGTACGCGGTGTGCGAGGCCGCGACCGAGGTGATCTCGGCGTGATCGTACGCCGGGGCGACCTCGACCACGTCGGCGGAAACGAGGTTGCAGGAGGACAGTCCGCGGATGATCTCCAGGAGCTCGCGGGAGGTCATGCCGCCGGCCTCGGGGGTGCCGGTGCCGGGGGCGTGCGCCGGGTCCAGGACGTCGATGTCGATGGAGATGTAGAGCGGGCGGTCTCCGATGCGCTGGCGCAGCTGGTCGGCGACCTCGTCGGCGCCGCGGCGGTAGACGTCCGCCGAGGTGACGATGCCGAAGCCCATCTTCGCGTCGTCGTCGAGGTCCTGCTTGCCGTACAGCGGGCCGCGGGTGCCGACGTGGGAGAGGGCCTCGGTGTCGAGGATGCCCTCCTCGACGGCGCGGCGGAACGGGGTGCCGTGGGTGTACTCGGCGCCGAAGTAGGTGTCCCAGGTGTCCAGGTGCGCGTCGAAGTGCAGCAGGGCGACCGGGCCGTGCTTCTTGGCCACGGAGCGCAGCAGCGGCAGGGCGATGGTGTGGTCGCCGCCGAGGGTCATCAGGCGGGAGCCGTTGCCGAGGAGCTCGTCGGCGGCGGCCTCGACCGTCTCGACGGCCTCGTTGATGTTGAAGGGGTTCACCGCGATGTCGCCGGCGTCCGCGACCTGCGCGAGGGCGAAGGGGGAGGCGTCCTGCGCCGGGTTGTAGGGGCGCAGCAGGCGCGAGGCCTCGCGGATGGCGTTGCCGCCGAAGCGGGCGCCGGGACGGTAGGAGACGCCCGAGTCGAAGGGCACGCCGACGACGGCGACATCGGCGGAGCCGACCTCGTCGAGGCGGGGCAGCCGGGCGAAGGTCGCCGGGCCCGCGTAGCGCGGGATGCGGGAGGAGTCGACGGGTCCGCGCGGCTGCGTGCTCATGGCTGTGCCTCTTTCTCTGGCCTGACGTGTGCGGTCCTTCGAGCGTAAGCGCGCCGCCGGAGGGTGGGGAGTGTACGTTTCATCCATCTGGCCCTGCTGATGTGTACGGAGTATCCATGCCTGCCGGTCCCCGTGATCCGGAGTACGGCCACGGGCCCGCCGGGGAGCCGCTCACCCCGCCGGTGCCCCTCGCCTCGCTGCTCGCCGACCGGGACCTCGGCCTGCGCCACCTCGCCGGTCCGGCCGCCGCCGGGGTGCACGGCGTGCACGCCTCCGAGATGCCCGACCCCACCCCCTACCTGCTGGGCGGCGAGCTGCTCCTGACCGCCGGGGCGGGCCCCGCCGAGGATCCCGACGGGTACGCGGCCCGGCTGGCCGGGGCGGGGGCGGCCGCCCTCGGCTTCGGCGTGGCCCCGGTGCACGAGGAGGTCCCGGCCGCGCTGGCCGAGGCCTGTGCCCGGCACGGGCTGCCGCTGCTGGAGGTTCCCCCGCGGACCCCGTTCTCGGCGGTCGCCCGCGCGGTGGGGCGGCTCACGGCGGAGGCCCGGACCCGAGAGCTGCGCCGGACCACCGAGGCCCAGCAGGCCCTGGCGGCGGCCGCGGCCCGGCCCGATCCGGTCCCGGCGGTGCTGGCCCGGCTCGCCGCGAGCCTGGGCGGCTCGGTCGCCCTGTGGCCGGGCGGCCGGACCGCGGGCCCGGACCTGCCCGAACCGGCCCGGGAGGCGCTGTCGGCGCTGCTGGCCCGGGTGGGCCGCGAGGGCGGGCCCGCCACGGCCACGGACCGGGCGGGCGGACACCACCTGGCCGCCTATGCCCTGACCGGGCGGGCCGCGCTGGGCACCGCGACCCCGGCCCGCACGCCCGGCGACCACACCGTGGCCTCGGTGGCCGCGGTCCTGCTGACCCTGCTCACCGCCGAGCGGCCGGCCGGGACGGAGGCCGCGGCCCTGACCCGGCTGCTGCTGGACGGGGATCCGGCCGCGGCCCTGACCGCCGGGCCCTGGTACGCCGTCCACGCCCGCGGCACCGGGGATCCGCGGGCCCTCGCGGCCGCGCTGGGCACCGTACTGCTGGACCCGCACGAGGGCGGCGCGCGGCTGCTGACCGACCGGGAGCCGGGGGGCGCGCAGCCCGGATGGCGGCTGGGGGTGAGCGCCCCGGCGGGGCCGGAGGCCCTGGCCGCGGCCGACGCCCAGGCCGGGCGGGCCCTGCGGCGCGCGGAGGCGGCCCGTACCCCGCTGGCCCGGCACGCCGACGCCGGCCTCGCGGGCCTGGTCGGGCAGGCCGAGGCCCGCGCCCACGCCGAGGCCCTGCTCGGCCCGCTCTCCCCCGCGCTGCGCGAGACCCTGCGGGCCTGGCTGGCGCACCACGGCAGCTGGGACCGCACGGCGGCCGCCCTGGGGGTGCACCGCAACACCGTGCGCCAGCGTGTGGCGCGCTGCGCGGTCCTGCTGGACCGGGACGTGGACGACCCGGACGTGCGGATGGAGCTGTGGTTCGCGCTGCGCCGGGAGTGATCCGGCCGGGGGTGTGACGTACGCGCGTGCGACCGAGTCTGGACAGCCTGGTCAACTCGTCGGTAACTTAGTCTGAGCAAGCGCTTAATTTAGGCGGCGGACCGCCGCGACGAAGGGAGCCGGCCGTGCGCCGTACGGTGTTCAACGAGGACCACGAGGCGTTCCGCGAGACCATCCGCGCCTTCATCGAGGCCGAGGTCGTCCCCGTCTACGACGAGTGGTTCGCCGCCGGCCAGGCGCCGCGCGACTTCTACTACAAGCTCGGCGAGCTGGGCGTCTTCGGCATCAACGTGCCCGAGGAGTTCGGCGGCGCGGGCCTGGACACCCACAAGTTCGAGGCCGTCCTCTACGAAGAGACCTCCCGCGCGGGCGTGAACTTCGGCGGCTCCGGCGTGCACGTGCTGCTCGCCCTGCCCTACATCAAGATGCTCGCCGACGACGAGCAGAAGAAGCGCTTCCTGCCGAAGTTCGTCTCCGGCGAGGAGATGTGGGCCCTCGCCATGACCGAGCCGGGCACCGGCTCCGACGTCGCGGGCATGAAGACCACCGCCAAGCTCTCCGAGGACGGCACCCACTACGTCCTCAACGGCTCCAAGACCTTCATCACCGGCGGCGTCCACGCCGACCGCGTGATCGTCTGCGCCCGCACCTCCGCCCCGAGCGAGGACGACCGCCGCTTCGGCATCTCCCTCTTCGCCGTGGACACCAAGTCCGAGGGCTACTCCATCGGCCGCAAGCTCGACAAGCTGGGCCTGAAGACCTCCGACACCGCCGAGCTGGCGTTCGTCGACGTGAAGGTCCCGGTCGAGGACCTGCTCGGCGAGGAGGGCAAGGGCTTCTACTACCTCGGCCACAACCTGGCCTCCGAGCGCTGGGGCATCGCCTTCGGCGCCTACGCCCAGGCCGCCGCCGCCGTCCGGTTCGCCCAGCAGTACGTCACCGAGCGCACCGTCTTCGGCAAGCCCGTCGCGCACTTCCAGAACACCAAGTTCGAGCTGGCCGCCTGCCAGGCCGAGGTGGACGCCGCCCAGGCCGTGGCCGACCGCGCCCTGGAGGCCCTGGACGCCGGCGAGCTGACCCCGGCCGAGGCCGCCTCCGCGAAGCTGTTCTGCACCGAGGTCGCGCACCGCGTCATCGACCGCTGCCTCCAGCTGCACGGCGGCTACGGCTACATGAACGAGTACCCGATCGCCCGCCTGTACGCCGACAACCGCGTCAACCGCATCTACGGCGGCACCAGCGAGATCATGAAGTCGATCATCGCCAAGTCGATGGGCCTGTAAGTCCCCTTGAACGAGGCACTGACGGATCTCCTCGATCTGCTCGACCTGGAGCAGATCGAGGAGAACATCTTCCGCGGCACCAGCCGCACCTCCCTGGTGCCGCGCGTGTTCGGCGGCCAGGTGGCCGCGCAGGCCCTGGTCGCGGCCGGACGCACGGTGCCCGCGGACCGTCTGCCGCACTCGCTGCACTCGTACTTCCTGCGCACCGGCGACTCCGGCGCGCCGATCGTCTACTCCGTGGACCGGATCCGCGACGGGCGGTCCTTCACCACCCGGCGCGTGGTCGCCGTCCAGCACGGGCAGCCGATCTTCCACCTCTCCGCGTCCTTCCAGACGTACGAGGAGGGGCTGGAGCACCAGGTCCCGATGCCGGCCGCACCGGACCCGGAGTCCCTGCCGACGGCCGCCGAGGCGCTGCCCCCGTACCGCGAGATCTTCCGCGACCCGGGCACCGTGGAGCGGCTGCTGGAGGCGCGCGGGGCGGTGGACCTGCGGTACGCGACCACCCCGCCCTGGGGCACGGTCGGCGAACCGCTCCAGCCGCGCTCGCAGGTCTGGTTCCGCACCCAGGGCAAGCTCGCGGACGACCCGCTCCTGCACACCTGCCTGGCCACCTACGTCTCCGACATGACCCTGCTCGACGCGGTCCTGCTCGCGCACGGGCGCGGCGGCTGGGCGGTCGGCGACGTGGTTGGGGCCTCGCTGGACCATGCGATGTGGTTCCACCGGCCCTTCCGCGCGGACGAGTGGCTGCTGTACGACCAGGAGTCCCCCTCGGCCCACGGCGGCCGGGGCCTGGGCCAGGCCCGCATCTACACCCAGGACGGCCGGCTGGCGATCACGGTCATCCAGGAGGGCGTGGTCCGCATCCCGCGTGCCTGACCGCGCGCCCGACTCCGCGGCAGGCCGGTCAGTCCCACCAGAACGCCCAGTGGCCGCATCCGGTGACGGCCTCGTCGGTGTAGGCCCGGATGCTGCCGGAGCCCTGCCAGATGTTGTCGGGCGAGAGCGCGAAGTGCTCCGCCGCGACGGGCAGGGCGCGGGCGGTCGTGGGCGGCGGGGCCGCCACCGACAGGTGGAGCTCGTCGAATCCGAGGGCGACGAGCCGGGCGCCGAAGCGTGCCTCCCAGGACCGGAGCACCACGCTGATCAGGGCGGTGTCGTTCTCGAAGTTGGTCGGCCCGCCCCAGCCCAGCGCGGTGGGTACGTCGGCACCCCGGGCGGCAGGGACCAGCGCCAGCCTCGGGCCCGGCAGGACTCCGCCCACGATCAGCTCGTCCGCCAGCTCGCAGGCGGCGGCCTGCGGATCCGGGACGTCGGGACCGTCGGGCGGGCCGGGCACCGCCAGCCCGGGCCAGTCCCGGCCGAAGGGCGCGACGATCTCCTCGCCCTCCTCCCCCTCCTCCGGGTCGGGAACCACCCTGCTCCAGAACTCGCGCAGCACGGGCTCGACGTGGTGGTCGTCCGGGTCGGACATCCGCTCCGGCGCGAACTCCCGGTCCTGCCACCAGCGTTCCAGCCCGGGGCGGTCCTGCAGCAGCACCGCCTGCAGTCCGGCGGCGGCGAGCTGCGGGCTGCGGTGCGCGGCGAGCGCGCCCACGCCCACCGCCTCGTCGGACACCCACACCAGCGGCTCGGAACCCTTCCCCCACCGGCGCCGCCCGGGCCTCAGCACGACCCCGCCGGCTGGCAGGTCCAGCCCGAGGGAACGCCCTCGGGGGTCATCGGCCAGGACGTGCAGCGGATCGCGCTTCCTCGGGGGCTTCACCATGCGGCGACGCTAACCGCGCCCACTGACAACGCGCCCCGACCGGCGGGGCCGGGCGGGGGTTCTCCGTGGCTGCGCGGCAGGGGTGTCAGTGCAGGCCCGCCGCGTGGAGGAGGTAGGCCACCATCGGGTCGTAGAAGCGCGGGTCGCGGACGTGGTCGTCCAGCGGGACCGCCACCTGGAGGGTGCCCTCGGCCTCGCCGATGAAGAGGGCCGGGTCGTTGCAGTCGGCGTAACCGACCGCGTCCAGGCCGCGCTGGGCCGCACAGCCCGCCCAGCCGTGGTCGGCGACGACGAGGTCCGGCTGCGGGCGGCTCGAAGCCGTCAGGCCGTCCAGGATCGCGGTCATCGGCTCCGGCGAATGGGTGTGCCACAGGGTCGCGCCCCGCTCCAGCACCGCGACGTCCGCGAACTGCCACACCGAGCCCTCGTCGGCCGTCAGCCCCTGCGGAATCACGACGATCTCGCAGCCCGCGGCGCGCAGGGCCGCCGCCGTGGCCCGGTGGACGTCCAGCAGGCCGCCCGGGTGGCCGGTGGCGAACAGCACGCGCTGCCGGTCGGCCGCCGCCTTGCGCAGGCGCGCGGCCAGCCGGTCCAGGCCGGCCACGGTCAGCTCGGGGTCGATGGTGTCCTGGCCGTAACGGAAGCCCGGGTCGTCCACGACGCCGCAGCGCTCCGCCATCACGGCGAGCACGTCCTGCTCGTCGGTCCAGCGGTCGCCCAGTTCCAGGCCCAGCCAGTAGTGCCGGTCGCCGTTGGCGAGCTTGCGGTAGTGGGAGAGGTTGTTCTCGCGCGGCGTCGCGACCTGCCCCGCGATCCGCGTGCGGACCAGATGGTCGACGAGTTCGGCGCGGCTCGGCGCTTCAACAGATCGGTCGGACGGCTCTATCGGCTTCGGCATACGGGCCATTCTGCCGCCGCCGGGCCGGAGGCGGCGCGTCCATTCCGGTCGGCGGACGCCCCGGGTCATGCCGACAGCGCCCCGAAGGCCCCGTGCGCGAGCCGGCGCAGCAGCGACTCCACGGCCTCCCGGCCGAGCGCGGCCAGGTGCGGGGTGGAGTTGAGCAGGCCGAAGACCGCGTGCACGGCGACCCGCACCTCGGCCTCGCCCACCTCGGGGTGCAGTTCCCGTACGACGTCCACCCACAGCTCCACGTACTGCCGCTGGAGCTGCCGTACGAGCTTGCGGTCCGCCTCGCGCAGCCGGTCGAGCTCCCGGTCGTGCAGGGTGATCAGCGCCCGGTCGTCGAGCGCGAAGTCGATGTGGCCGTCGATGAGGGAGGACAGGACCCGGCCCGGGTCGCCCGCCGCCTCCGCGACCCGGTGGCGGCCGCCGGTGAGCAGCCGCTCGCTGATGCCGACCAGCAGCTCGGCGAGCATGGCGTCCTTGCCCGCGAAGTGCCGGTACAGGCCGGGGCCGCTGATGCCGACCGCGGCCCCTATCTCGTCCACGCCGACGCCGTGGAACCCGCGCGCGGCGAAGAGGCGGGCGGCCTCGCTGAGGATCTGCTCGCGTCGGGTCGGGGCGGCCGCTCTGGTGCTCATGGGAAACCATTCTAGACAGGGCCGTTAGCGGTCGTTAACCTGAGCTCACGAGCGTTAACGCTCATTAACCGCCTGGAACGAGCAAGGGAGCTCGACCGATGCAGCAGGCACCAGTGCTGACGAGCGCCGCGGACCCGGCGTCCGAGGCCTGGCGGACCAACGAGGCCGCCCACCGCGAGCTGACCGAGGGCCTGCGCGCCCGGCTCGACGCGGCCCGGCTCGGCGGCGGCGAGAAGGCCCGCGCCCGCCACACCGCCCGCGGGAAGCTCCTCCCGCGCGACCGCGTGGACACCCTCCTCGACCCGGGCTCCCCCTTCCTGGAGCTGGCGCCACTGGCCGCCGAGGGCATGTACGGGGGCTCCGCCCCCGCCGCCGGGGTCATCGCGGGCATCGGCCGGGTCAGCGGCCGCGAGTGCGTGATCGTCGCGAACGACGCCACCGTCAAGGGCGGCACGTACTACCCGATGACCGTGAAGAAGCACCTGCGCGCCCAGGAGGTGGCGCTGGAGAATCGTCTCCCCTGCCTCTACCTGGTCGACTCCGGCGGCGCCTTCCTGCCGATGCAGGACGAGGTCTTTCCGGACCGCGAGCACTTCGGCCGGATCTTCTACAACCAGGCACGCATGTCGGGCGCCGGCATCCCGCAGATCGCCGCCGTCCTCGGCTCCTGCACCGCGGGCGGGGCGTACGTGCCGGCCATGAGCGACGAGGCCGTCATCGTCCGCAACCAGGGCACGATCTTCCTCGGCGGCCCGCCGCTGGTGAAGGCCGCCACCGGTGAGGTCGTCTCCGCCGAGGAGCTCGGCGGCGGCGAGGTCCACTCCCGCGTCTCCGGCGTGACGGACCACCTCGCGGAGGACGACGCGCACGCGCTGCGGATCGTACGGAACATCGTGGCGACCCTGCCCGAGCGCGGGGCCCTGCCCTGGTCGGTCGAGGCCCCGGAGGAGCCGAAGGTGGACCCGGCCGGGCTGTACGGCGCGGTCCCCGTCGACTCGCGCACCCCCTACGACGCCCGCGAGATCATCGCGCGGGTCGTGGACGGCTCCCGCTTCCAGGAGTTCAAGTCCGAGTTCGGCCAGACGCTGGTCACCGGCTTCGCCCGGATCCACGGCCACCCCGTCGGGATCATCGCGAACAACGGCATCCTGTTCGCCGAGTCCGCCCAGAAGGGCGCGCACTTCATCGAGCTGTGCGACCAGCGCGGCATCCCGCTGCTCTTCCTCCAGAACATCTCCGGCTTCATGGTCGGCCGCGACTACGAGGCGGGCGGCATCGCCAAGCACGGCGCCAAGATGGTGACGGCCGTGGCCTGCGCCCGGGTCCCGAAGCTGACGGTGGTGGTCGGCGGCTCGTACGGCGCGGGCAACTACTCGATGTGCGGGCGGGCGTACTCGCCCCGCTTCCTGTGGATGTGGCCCAACGCCAAGATCTCCGTCATGGGCGGCGAGCAGGCGGCCTCGGTCCTCGCGACGGTCAAGCGCGACCAGATCGAGGGCGCCGGCCAGGAGTGGCCGGCCGAGGACGAGGAGGCCTTCAAGGCCCCGGTCCGCGCCCAGTACGAGGAGCAGGGCAACGCCTACTACGCCACGGCGCGGCTGTGGGACGACGGGGTCATCGACCCCATGGAGACCCGGCAGGTGCTGGGACTGGCCCTGACCGCGTGCGCGAACGCCCCGCTGGGCCAAAAGGATCAGACGCAGCCGGGCTTCGGCATCTTCCGTATGTGACGTTGTGACGTGAGGACCTCACTGATGTTCAGCACTGTTCTGGTCGCGAACCGCGGCGAGATCGCGGTCCGGGTCATCCGCACCCTGCGGGAGCTCGGCATCCGCTCCGTGGCCGTCTTCAGCGACGCGGACGCGGACGCCCGCCACGTACGGGAGGCCGACACGGCCGTCCGGATCGGCCCGGCGGCGGCCGCGGAGAGCTATCTGTCCGTGGAGCGGCTGCTCGACGCCGCGCGGCGGACGGGCGCCGAGGCCGTGCACCCCGGCTACGGCTTCCTCGCCGAGAACGCCGGCTTCGCGCAGGCCTGCACCGATGCCGGCCTGGTCTTCATCGGGCCGCCCGCGAGCGCCATCTCCCTCATGGGCGACAAGATCCGCGCCAAGGAGACCGTGAAGGCGGCGGGCGTGCCCGTGGTCCCCGGCTCCTCGGGCAGCGGCCTCTCGGACGCCGAACTGGTCGCGGCTGCCTCGGAGATCGGCATGCCGGTGCTGCTGAAGCCCTCGGCGGGCGGCGGCGGCAAGGGTATGCGGCTCGTGCGCGACGAGGCGGTGCTCGCCGAGGAGATCGCGGCGGCCCGCCGCGAGGCCCGTTCGTCCTTCGGCGACGACACCCTGCTCGTCGAGCGGTGGGTGGACCGGCCCCGGCACATCGAGATCCAGGTGATGGCGGACGCCCACGGCAACGTGGTCCACCTCGGCGAGCGGGAGTGCTCGCTGCAGCGCCGGCACCAGAAGGTCATCGAGGAGGCCCCCTCGGTCCTGCTCGACGAGAAGACCCGGGCGGCGATGGGCGCGGCGGCCGTCGACGCGGCCCGCTCCTGCGGGTACGTCGGCGCGGGCACGGTGGAGTTCATCGTCCCCGGCGGCGACCCCTCCTCCTACTACTTCATGGAGATGAACACCCGGCTCCAGGTCGAGCACCCGGTGACCGAACTGATCACCGGCCTGGACCTGGTGGAGCTCCAGCTGCGGGTCGCCTCCGGCGAGGCCCTTCCCGTCGCCCAGGACGACATCCGGCTGACCGGGCACGCCATCGAGGCCCGCGTCTGCGCGGAGGACCCGGCGCGCGGCTTCCTGCCGTCCGGCGGTACGGTCCTGGCCCTGTCGGAGCCGTCGGGCGGCGCGGTCCGTACGGACTCGGGCCTGACGGCGGGCGTGCCGGTGGGCTCGACGTACGACCCGATGCTGTCCAAGGTCATCGTCCACGGCCCGGACCGGGCGACCGCCCTGCGCATGCTGCGGGGGGCCCTGGCCGACACGGTGATCCTGGGCGTGCAGACGAACGCCGGTTTCCTGCGGCGGCTGCTGGCCCACCCCGATGTGGTGTCGGGCGACCTGGACACCGGTCTGGTCGAACGCGACCTCGCGGAGCTCCTCCCGGAGGGGGTCCCGGACGAGGTGTACGCCACCGCAGCCCTGCTGGCGGGCACCGCGCCGGAGCCGCGGGCGGCGGGATGGGTCGACCCCTTCGACGCCGCGAGCGGCTGGCGCCTGGGCGGCACCCCCGCCTGGACGTTCCACCACTTCCGTCTCCCGGGCCAGGAGCCGGTGGAGGTCCGCACCCGCCCCCTGGGCGCGGACACCGAGGTCCTCGTCTCCGCCCCCGACGGGGCGGATTCAGCCGCACCGGCCCGCGGCCGGATCGTCAGCCGCACCCCCGGCACCGTCACCGTCGAACTCGACGGCGTCACCCACCGCTTCAGCCACGCCGCCTCCCCGGAGGGGACCTGGCTCGGACGCGACGCCGACTCCTGGCACGTCCAGCGGCACGACCCCGTCGTGGCCAACCTCAGCGGCGCCGGCCGGGCAGGGGCCGACACCCTCGCCGCCCCCATGCCCGGCACCGTCACCGTCGTCAAGGTGGCCGTCGGCGACAAGGTGGCGGCCGGTCAGAGCCTGCTGGTCGTCGAGGCGATGAAGATGGAGCACGTCATCTCCGCCCCGCACGCCGGCACGGTCACCGAGCTGGACGTCTCCCCCGGCACCACCGTCGCGATGGACCAGGTGCTGGCCGTCGTCACCGCGGACGAGGAGGAGGGCGCGTGATCGGGCTGCCCATGAGCGTCCCGGCCCCCGGCCTGCCGGCCCGGGTCCGCATCCACGAGGTCGGCGCCCGCGACGGCCTGCAGAACGAGAAGACGGCCGTCCCCACGGAGGTCAAGGCGGAGTTCGTCCACCGCCTGGCCGCCGCGGGCCTGACCACCATCGAGGCCACCAGCTTCGTGCACCCCAAGTGGGTGCCCCAGCTGGCCGACGCCGAGCAGCTCTTCCCGATGCTCGCCGACGTGGATGCCGCGCTGCCCGTCCTCGTGCCGAACGAGCGCGGCCTGGACCGCGCGCTCGCGCTCGGGGCCACCCGTATCGCCGTGTTCGGCTCGGCCACGGAGACCTTCGCCTCCCGCAACCTCAACCGCACCGTCGCCGAGTCCCTCGCGATGTTCGAGCCCGTCGTGGCCCGGGCCCGGCAGGGCGGGGCGCACGTCCGCGGCTACCTGTCCATGTGCTTCGGCGATCCCTGGGAAGGCGCCGTGCCGGTCCACCAGGTCGTCACCGTGGCCAAGGCCCTGCTCGACCTCGGCTGTGACGAGCTGAGCCTCGGCGACACGATCGGCGTCGCCACCCCGGGCCACGTCCAGGCCCTGCTCTCCGCGCTGAACGAGGCCGGTGTCCCCACCGACCGCATCGGCGTGCACTTCCACGACACCTACGGCCAGGCCCTGTCCAACACCCTCGCCGCGCTCCAGCACGGCGTCACCACCGTCGACGCCTCCGCGGGCGGCCTCGGCGGATGCCCGTACGCGAAGAGCGCCACGGGCAACCTCGCCACCGAGGACCTGGTGTGGATGCTCGACGGTCTCGGCATCGAGACCGGGGTCGACCTGGCCGCCCTCACCGCCACGAGCGTGTGGATGGCCGAACGGCTGGGACGTCCCAGCCCCTCCCGTACCGTCCGCGCCCTCTCCCACAAGGAGTAGTCACACCATGTCCCTCGACCACCGGCTCACCCCCGAGCACGAGGAACTCCGCCGCACCGTCGAGGCGTTCGCCCACGACGTCGTCGCCCCGAAGATCGGCGACCTGTACGAGCGGCACGAGTTCCCCTACGAGATCGTCGCCGAGATGGGCCGCATGGGCCTGTTCGGCCTGCCCTTCCCCGAGGAGTACGGCGGCATGGGCGGGGACTACCTCGCCCTGGGCATCGCCCTGGAGGAGCTGGCCCGCGTCGACTCCTCGGTCGCCATCACCCTGGAGGCCGGGGTCTCCCTCGGCGCCATGCCCCTCTACCTCTTCGGCACCGAGGAGCAGAAGCGCGAGTGGCTGCCGAAGCTGTGCTCCGGTGAGGTGCTGGGCGCCTTCGGCCTGACCGAGCCCGGCGCGGGCTCCGACGCCGGCGGCACCCGTACGACCGCCGTCAAGGACGGCGACGAGTGGGTCATCAACGGCTCGAAGTGCTTCATCACCAACTCCGGTACGGACATCACCGGTCTGGTCACCGTCACGGCCGTGACGGGCCGCAAGGCGGACGGCCGCCCGGAGATCTCCTCGATCATCGTCCCGTCCGGCACCCCGGGCTTCACGGTGGCCGCCCCCTACTCCAAGGTGGGCTGGAACTCCTCGGACACCCGTGAGCTGTCCTTCGACAACGTCCGGGTGCCCCTGGCCAACCTGGTGGGCGACGAGGGCCGCGGCTACGCGCAGTTCCTGCGGATCCTCGACGAGGGCCGGATCGCCATCTCCGCGCTCGCCACGGGCCTCGCGCAGGGCTGTGTGGACGAGTCGGTGAAGTACGCCAAGGAGCGGCACGCCTTCGGCAAGGCCATCGGCGACAACCAGGCGATCCAGTTCAAGCTGGCCGACATGGAGATGCGCGCCCACATGGCCCGCATCGGCTGGCGCGACGCGGCCTCCCGGCTGGTGGCCGGCGAGCCGTTCAAGAAGGAGGCGGCGATCGCGAAGCTGTACTCCTCCACGGTGGCCGTGGACAACGCCCGTGACGCGACGCAGATCCACGGCGGGTACGGCTTCATGAACGAGTACCCGGTGGCGCGCATGTGGCGCGACTCCAAGATCCTGGAGATCGGCGAGGGCACCAGCGAGGTGCAGCGCATGCTGATCGCCCGCGAACTGGGCTTCGCCGGCTGAGGCAGCAGGTGCCGGATGTACGGCACGGGCCCGGGGCCCGTGCCGTACATCGGCGTATCAGCGGGCGGTCACGCCACCGGAGCGCTGGGTACCCGCCAGCCGGTCGGCGCGGCTGCGCCGGGTCGGCGCCTGGACGTCCACGGCGACTCCGGCACCGGCGCTGGGCGTCTCGTCCCAGAGCCGGATCTTGTCCGCGGCGTTCTTGATCCGCTCGTCGTCCGGTCCGCCGTCGAGGTAGAACAGCGACTCGTCGACCTGCTTGTCGTCGCCGCCCCAGCGCACGACTCCCTCGCAGTCGGCGAGGATGTCGCGCAGCACCAGTTCCTGGAACTCGAAGAGCCCTCCCTCGGCGGAGGCGCCCGGACGGACGCGCACCGCGGTGCCGGAGGCCAGGTTGGATTCGGGGCGGTCCTTGCGGAGCCCCTCGATCGCGCGCCAGCCGGCCAGGTCGACCGCGCTGAGCTGCTCGATCTCGTAGTGGAAGCGGCGGACCACGTGGAGGAGCAGCGCCTCCGCGTCACCGATCCGGACGTCGACCTTGAGCCCGGTGCCGGCGACGGTGCGGGTCCACACGGTGGAGACGTTGTTCGCCTCCTTCTCGATGGTCCACCCGTTCGCGGACACCGGGAGCTTCTTCGGCTGCTCCTCGTCCTTCTTCGGCGCGGCCGAGGCCGTGCCCGGGAGCAGGGAGCCCATGGCGGTCGCGGCACCGAGCACCGCGGCACCCTTGACCACGGACCGTCGCGTCATCGCGTTCTGCATGCTGTTCATCTCTTTCTCGTCCTCACAGAAAGATCATGAGCGCGAACGAGGGGACCAGGGTCGCCAGGACGCACACCGGCCAGTACACCCGCGCCGCCGCCGTGTTCCGCCGCCGCACGAAGCGGTTGACGAGCCACCACAGGAGGGCGAACACGGTCACGACCGGCGCCGCCAGCACCACCCAGACCAGTACGCCGTCGTCCTCCGAGGAATCCCGCAGGGTCCAGCCGAGGTCGGCGAGCGGCCCGTTGACGGCGATGTACCAAAGGAGCCAGACCGGCACGACGGCCGGCACGCCCATCAGCAGGTTCGCCCCTGCGGCTATCCACCATTGCTTTCGCATGCGCCCAGTATTCACGCTCATGATCGGGGTCACTTGGTGCGGGAGAGCCGGTTGTAGTTCTCGAGCACGCTGTACAGGCCCATCAGCTGCTTGCCGTACTCACGCGCGTCCGGGTCGGTGATGGGGCCGTTGTAGCGGGCGAGCAGGTCCTGGGTGTGGGCGGCGCTGGTGTTCAGGCCCGGACGGGGAATGCCGAGCTGGTGGGCGTTGTACACCGTCAGGTAGCCGGCCGTGCGGATGTTGTACGTCTCATCCGTGCTCAGGTTGGTCCAGACCGACTTCAGGTCGGCGCTCTTGGTCAGCGGCGTCCCGTTGATGATGCCCTGCTGCATGCAGTAGTTGCGCGCCTCGATGGCCACCCACGCGAAGATCTGGCCCCAGCCCGTGCTGGAGTCCTCCTTCAGCCCGTTGCGGACGGCCATGTCGGCCACCACGTCGCCGGGGTTGAGCTTGCGCAGCTCCCACATCACCGGTGCCTGGATCAGGGCCTTGCGCAGCCGCAGCTGCCGGGCCAGGGAGGTGAAGAGCCAGTCCGCGCTCAGGACGAGGTCGAACGCCTTGGTGGTGGTGATGCCGCCGGTGGTGGCCCAGTCCTTGTCCCAGCCGTCGCCGCCCGTCTCCGGAACGCCGATCTTCGTCAGGTACTGGCGGACATCGGTGAGCATGGAATCGCGGTAGGCGGTCTTGTCCAGGTCGACGTCCAGGCCGTCGGAGGAGGCTCCGGCGTTGAAGTCGGCCTGGCCGAGGTCGCGGCCCGAGGCGATGTTGTTGTCGATGTTGATCGAGCCGGCGCCCGAGCCGACGGTGATCGTGGCGATCTGGTCGAACGCCCAGTTGGTCGGCATCGGGTAGCCGAGGTTCCCGGAGAAGCCGCTGGACATGTCGGAGACGAAGCTCGTCTCCGCGAAGCCGGCGTCCGCAACCCGCTGGCACACGTTGCGCGGACCGTAGACGCCCACCCTGTAGCCGGAGTTCTCGGCGATGGTGCGCATCACCCCGCGGAAGTGCGGAACGATGTATTCGGTGATCTCGCCGTCCATCGCGTCGTAGTCGACCGCGAAGTAGATGATCGTGCCCGGCTTGAAGCCGTGGTACTGGGCCCATTCGATGGCCTTGAAGGCGTCGCCCGTGCCCTGGTTGTAGCTGAAGTAGTCGGCGGACCGGCTCCACGTCTGGAAGATCGGGAAGCAGCGCAGCCCGTTCGCCTTGATCGTGGCGAGCTCGCCGGGCTGGATCGCCTTCTCCGGCAGGGACGTGGTCGACGGGTTGTAGAGGTACCGGCCGACGTACTTGTAGCCGGCGGCCTTCAGGGCCTCGGCGCGGGCCTGCGTGATCATCGTGACGCCGTCGCACGCCGTGCCCTTGCGGGTCTGGTCGCCGTAGGAGACGAGCAGCGAGGCCCACGTCTGGAAGTCGCCGGACCCGGTGACCGGCAGCTTCATGAACGACTGGAAGCTCTCCACACCGGTCTTGACCGCACCGGTGAAGTCCCCGAAGGGGACGGCCCGCTTGTTGAGGACCATCGCGGCGGTGAACAGCTGCGCCCACGTGCCCGTGGCACCGGCCGAGACCGTGTGGGACTTCAGTCCGGCCTGGGTGCCCGGCCCGAAGGCGCCGTTCGCGGTGCCGTCGGCCATGCCCAGCTCGTACTGGACGGCGAACAGCATCGACTTGGCGACGTCGCGGGAGTGGTGGCCGTCGCAGGGGATGGCGTAGAAGTCCTTGCGCAGGATGTACCGGCCGTTCAGCCACTGCTGGATGGTGCGGATGGTGTCCGAACCGCCGTTGACGGTGACGTAGGCGTCCATGTTGAACAGGCCCTTGGCGACCTTCGGCCACAGGGAGCTGCCCGGGTAGGCGGCGCTCAGGCCCATGTTCTGGATCAGCTTCGCGACGGAGGCCTTGACCCGGGAGTTGTACTTGCCGTCGATCTCACCGCCGTCGTAGCCCTTGCAGTACAGGGCGGACTGGATGATCCGGCAGAAGTTAGCCGAGGGGACGGTGGTCTCGTCGAGCTTGCCGTACTTCGATCCGATCGTGCCGAGCGTCGTCGGTCCGAAGGAGTCCGAGAGGGAGGTGATGCCCATCTCGTACTGGAGCGCCCGGGTCAGCGCGTACATCGTGGTCCAGCTGGTGACGCCGTTCTCGTCCAGCTTGGATATGCCGAGCGTCGCACCGTTGCCGTAGGTCGTGTTCACGAATCGTTGGGCGAGACGAACCATCTCGTCGGCCATGAGCTGTCTCCTGACATTCGAAGGTGTGCGGACGGAAAGCGGTGGGGCCTGCGGACGCCCCGGTGGGGCTAGCGGCGCAGGGCTTCGACCGGTTGGATGCGGCTGGCCCGCCAGGCCGGATACACCCCCGCGACCAGGCCCGTGACCAGGCCGATGACGGGTGCGAGGGCGGCGGTGGCCGGGTGGATGACGGGGGTCCAGTCACGGGCGACGGCGACCGCGACGACGGTCAGGGTGCCCAGCGAGGTACCGACGAGGCCGCCGAGCGCGCCCAGCGCCCCCGACTCCGCGAGGAACTGGGCGGTGATGTGGCGGCCCCGGGCGCCCAGGGCCCGGCGCAGTCCGATCTCACCCGTGCGTTCCATCACCGCCACCAGCGTCGTGTTGGCGATGCCGACGGTCCCGATGAGCAGACAGATCGAGGCGAGCAGCAGGAACAGCTGGTCCAGATCGCCCGTGACCTTGCTCCTCAGGGCCTTCGGGTCGATCGGGGGAACGGCCTTGAAGTACTCGGCGTGCGCGGGGTCGAGGGCCGTCGCCACCTCACCGGCCACCTGGGCGGCCGCCCCGATCCGCGTCTCGATGAGCATCGTCGCGCCGCCCTGCGGAGGACCCCAGACCTGCTGTGCGGTGCTGCGCGGAACGACGACCGACATCAGGAGGTCCGCCTTGCGCTCCACGTCCGAGGCGATGCCGACGACGGTGAACGGTTCGTCGCCGATGAAGACGACGGGCCGGGTCTCCAGGGTGGTGATCCCCAGATCGGCCGCGACGCCCGCACCGACCACGGCCACCCGCTGGCCGGTGGCGTCGTGCCAGGAGTCGTAGAGGCGGCCCTCCGCCAGCTCGGGCCCGGCCGCGCGCAGTACCCCGGAGGAGGCGGCGACCACCTGGATACGGCGTCCTCCCGGCGTGGCGGCGACGGGTGAGGACCGCACGGTGGCCCCCTCGGCCAGCCGTACGGGCCAGTACACGCCGCCGTTCTCCACACCGTTGAGGGCGCCGACGCGGGCGTCGGCGTCCGGCGGGAACGCGAGGTCCACGAACTCGTTCTTCTGCCGGGCGACGTCCTCGACCGTCACCTCCGTGGCGCTGAGCGCGTTGAAGCGGTCGTCGATCTGCGAGGAGGCGGTCGCGGTCAGTCCGAGGATGGCCACGAAGGTGCCGACTCCGAGGACGGTACCGACGGACGTCAGGGCGGACCGGACGGGTCGCTGCAGTGTTCCGGCGAGGGCTTCGGAGAGCAGGTCCCTGCGGCGCATGCGGGAGGGCACGACCTGTCGCTCCGCCCGGCGGAACACCGGGCGGGACAGGGGGCGGGGCAGGGGGCGGATCCGCTTCACAGCGCCCCGCTCTCCGTCAGGACGCCGTCGCGGATCGCCACCGCGCGGCGGCCGCGCGCGGCCACGGCGGGGTCGTGGGTGATCACGATGATGGTCATCCCCGACCGGTTGAGCTCTTCCAGCAGGCAGAGGACGGAATCGGCGTTCGAGCTGTCGAGATTGCCCGTCGGCTCGTCGCACAGCAGCAGGGAGGGGCGGCCCACGAGGGCGCGCGCCACCGCGACGCGCTGGCGTTCTCCGCCGGAGAGCGTGGTCGGCATCGCCGTCATCCGGTGTTCCAGCCCGACCCGGCGCAGGGCCTCTTCCGCGCGCTCCTTCCGGGCCGCGGCCGGCACGCCCTGGTAGAGCAGGGCCATGGCCACGTTCTCCCAGGCACTGCGGTGCGGCAGGAGGTGGAACGCCTGGAAGACGAAGCCGATGCGCCGGCCCCGCAGGGCCGTGCGGTCGGTGTCGTGGAGCGCGCCGGTGTCCAGTCCGTCGAGGAGGTAGCTGCCGGAGGTCGGCGCGTCGAGCAGCCCGACCACGTTCAGGAACGTCGACTTCCCCGATCCCGAGGGGCCGACGACCGTCAGGAACTCACCGCTGTGCACGACGAGGTCGACCTCGCCGAGCGCGGCTACGGGCGGCGGGCCGGGATAGGTCAGTGACGCCCCCCGCAGTTCGACGACCGGCTGCCGCGCCGTCACCGCGGCGCACCCGGCCGCCGCGCGGACGACAGGCCGGTGACGACCTTGTCCCCTTCGGTGAGCGATCCGCCGTCGAGGGGACGCACCTCGACGTGGCCGTCGCCCGTCACCCCGGTGGTCACTTCGGCCCTGCGGCGCGCGCCGTCCTTCCCCAGCACCTGGACGTAGGTCCCCCCGTCCGTTCCCGCGGAGACCGCCGAGACCGGGACCACCAGGACCGGCCCTCCGGTCGATCCCGCCTCGACGGTGAGGCGGACGCTCTGCCCGGCGAGCGAGGGGTCGAGCCCGGCCTCGGGCTTGACCACCATCAGGTAGCCCTGCGCCTGGCCCTGGCCCTCTGCCGGCCCGCGGTCCGCGGACGCCCCCTCGCCGGCCGCGGCGGGGCGGGCCACGGCGTCCGCCACGGACGCCACCTGGGCCTGCCCCTTGATGCCGGAGCTCTCGGAGAGGATCTGCACCGGCTGCCCCTTGCGGACCAGTCCCTTCTGGTGGGGCTGCAGGTAGCCGTTGACCACGAGGGCCCCGGCGGACACCGTCATGGCCTTTCCGGACGGTTCCGCCCCCACGCGCGCGAGGAGCGCGTCCACCCGGGCGGGGAAGCCGCCGAGGAAGACGACCTCCGAAACGGGCACCATGGGCCCGGCCACGGCCTGGAGGTCGGCGAGGGTCTTGCGTGCGTCGTCGAGGTCCGTCTGGGCGCGCTTGGTCTCCTTGCCCAGGTCCTTGGCGGGGTCCCCGGCAGGTTCCTTGTCCGGGTTCTTGGACGGCTGCGCTCCGCCCGGTGCCGGGGTGGTGTGCCCGCCGTCGCGGATGTCCTGGAGGCGGCGCTCGGCCTCGGTGACGGCCTTCGCCGCGTCCCGCACGGCCGACGCGCCGTCCTGCTGCGCCTCGGTGGGTTCGTACCCGATGCTTTCGTAGTAGGCGGAAAGAGCCGCCTTGGTACCGGCGCCGAAGCTGCCGGACCGGTCGCCGCCCGTCGCGTGCCCCAGCTCGGCCAGGGCGCTCTGCAACTGGGCGACGTCCTGGCCGTTCATGCCCGGCTTGATGTCGCGGTAGGCCGGGAGCGTGCCCTTGAGGGCGAACACCGGACGGCCGGAGACCTCCAGGAGCACGGCGCCGTGCTTGACGGAGTCCCCGGCCGCGAGCGGTGTCCTGGTGACGACGGACACTCCGGCCGAAGCCCCCTTGCCGGAGGCCTTCACGTCCACCGACTGCTCGGCCGTGACCGTCCCCCGGAGGGTCACCGAGTCCTTGAGCACCCGGCGCTCGACCGGAGCGGTGAGCAGACTCGGCGGCGGGGCCGCCGAGTCCGCCGCTGCCTGAGCCGGGGACTTGACCAGCTGGGCTGCCGCCGTTCCCGCTCCGGAAAGCAGGATCGCGCCGAGGGCTATGCCCGCGACCCAACGCCGACGCTTCGTCAGTCCCCTGTCCCGACAGCTGTCCGCCACTACCTACGCCTCTCTCTCAACGCGACAACAGAACGTGCGTCAGCTCCACTTGAAGGAGGCGTTCTGGTTGTACGTGTTGGACAGGTTGCGGCTGACCGGGGTCGGAACGCCCGGCTGCAGGCCGTCGGAGGCGCCCTGCCACCAGCTGTTGTAGTAGACGACCGCACCGTAGGAGGTGTGGGCGTTCGAGATGGAAGCGGCGTTGTTCTTGATGCCCTCGCCCGAGCCCTTGCCCGTCCCGGAGCAGAACGTCAGCGGGTACTTGGTGGGGTCCTCGAACTGGAAGACCTCGGAGGCGGCGAGGTTGCCGTGCGAGTACCCGAGCTTGCGGTACGCGCCCTGCTGGTTCGAGTTGAAGCGGAACGTGAACTTGAACTCCGTTCCCGAACAGGCTGACTGGGACAGGTAGTTGCGGTTCTCGCTCACGTCGACGGCACTGGCGGTCCCCGGAGCGGTGATGACGGCGACGAGGGCGGCCGCAGCCACCGCGCCGGCGGTCATGGACTTCTTCACCATGGTTCTCTTCCTTGTTCGATGCAGGATGGACAGCCCCCACGGCAGCCCGGAAACGCGGACGGCCGTGACGGCATGGAGGAAATTCGGGAGTCGGGCGGACTCCGGGGGGGGGAGGGCTGCTTCAGCCCTTGTCGCCGAGCACCTTGGAGGCGTTCTTCACGGAAAGGGCGAGGTCCGACTTAACCTTGTCGAGCCGCTCGGAGTTCTGCTCGATCAGCGACTTCTGGATGGTGACCTCCGCGGCGTACCAGACCTCGGCCACCCGCGACTTCGCGCGGCACGCCAGATCGGCCCCGGCGGTCGAGAGCTCAGCCTCCGAGGGCTTCTCGGATGCGAACCGCTGGTCGTCCACCGCGTCCATGGGCTTCTCGTAGGGGAAGCCCTTCTCCTTCATGCAGGACGCCCAGTCGGCGAAGGCCTGCTTGACCTCGGGCTCCTGCTGGGCCTTGATGTACGCCTCGTTGCCGAGTTCCGTCGCGAGCATCGACTGGCCCGCGTCGGAGCCCGTGATCTCGCGCACGACCTCCCCGCCGCAGCCCCCGGCCGGGAGGTCGGCCGCAACGGAACCGGCCGCGCCCTGGCCCGTCATCACCGCTTCCTCGTCCGCGGAGAGGACCGTGCCGTCGACGGCGGCGCGTTCCTGTTCGCGGATCGCGGCGAGGTCGACGGGCGGCTTGTAGCCGTAGCGCGAGACGGTCGCCTCGTCGTGGATCCCGTAGCGCAGGTCGGTCATCGACTTCGGCCCGAACTTCGGCAGCGGCGGAGCGGGCTTGTACGAAAAGCCGTACCGCGCCATGCACTTGACGAGCAGGGCTTCCCTGGCGTCGAAGACGAGCTGCTTCTGCTTCTCGTCCGGGAGATAGGCCTGGACGGGCAGGGTCCAGGACGCCCTGTCCCCGGACGGGACATCGCCCGCGCCGCCCTCGGCGGAATCACCGCCGGCGCACGCCGAGGCCGCACCCAGAACGAACAGAGAAAAAACGCCGACGGCAGCCCGTCGCGCGTGGTGACGCACGAGAATTCCCCCTATGAAGCGCGCGAAGTGAAAGGGATTCGGTCAGCTCCCTGCACTTCTTAGCGCCCCCCGGCGCCGCATAAAGAGACATTAAAGATCGCGAATCAGCCGCACAAGTTCACAGCGAGTGAGACACCTCACCCACCCGGGGCTGTATCGATGATGAGGTTAGGCTACCCTTCCTACTCGAACGGCCCCGTGGCCGCCTGGCACGCACGAAAGCGGACGTAGACATGCCCCAGTCCCGGACCTCCTCCTTCACCCGTCGCGGCTTCGTCGCGGCAGGTGGCGCCCTCGGCCTCGTAGCGGTCCTCGCCGCGTGCGGTGGCACCGACTCGGCGAAGGGTGACGGCGACAAGGGCAGCACCGCCGCCGCGTCCTCCGGCGCCTGGACCTTCAAGGACGACCTCGGCAAGGACGTCTCCACCAAGGCCAAGCCGAAGAACATCGTCGCCTTCACCGGCACCGCCGCCGCGCTCCACGACTACGGCATCCCGGTCAAGGGCGTCTTCGGCCCGACCACGACCGCCGACGGCAAGCCCGACGTCCAGGCCGGTTCGCTGGACGTCACCAAGGTCGAGATCCTCGGCAACGTCTACGACCAGTTCAACGTCGAGAAGTACGCCTCCCTGCAGCCCGACCTCCTGGTCACCAACACGTGGGACGGCACCTACTGGTACGTGCCCGAGGCCTCCAAGGACAAGATCCTGCAGCTGGCCCCGGCCGCCGCCATCTCGGTGGGCGGCGACACCTCGCTGCCCAAGGCCCTGGAGCGCACGGCCGAGCTGGCCAAGTCCCTGGGTGCCGACCTGGGCGCCAAGAACGTCGTGGACTCCAAGGCGCGCTTCGAAGCGGCCGCCGCCAAGGTCCGTGAGGCCACCAAGGCGAACCCCGGCATCAAGGTGCTCGCCGGCTCCGGCGCGGACGCCCTGTACTACGTCTCCACCCCGAAGACCGCGGCCGACCTGAAGTACTTCGAGGAGCTCGGCGTCGAGTTCGTCGTCCCGGAGAAGCTGGACGAGGCCGGCTTCTTCGAGAGCCTCAGCTGGGAGAACGCCGGCAAGTACAAGGCCGACGTCATCCTGCTCGACAACCGCACCGGCACCCTGCAGCCCGAGCAGCTGAAGGCCAAGCCGACCTGGGGCGAGCTGCCCGCGGTCAAGGCCAACCAGGTCGTCCCGCGCGTGTCCGAGCCCATCTACTCGTACGACAAGTGCGCGCAGATCCTCGAGGACCTCGCCAAGGCCATCCAGAACGCCAAGAAGGTCTCCTGACCCATGCGGGCGCCCGGTGATCCCGGACGCCACCTCCGGGGCGTGTCCGTGCGGGCACGCCCCGGGCACGTCCGAGGCCGTACCGACTTCCAGGGGGACCCTCCGCATGACCGCCACCGCGTCCGACGCCCCGGCCGTGGCGCACTTCCGCTTCTTCGCGCTCGAAGTGCTCCGCACGCGCCGCCTGGGCCACTCGTTCCTGCGGGTCACGTTCGGCGGGGAGTCCCTCGCGGGCTTCCGTTCGGGCGGCTTCGACCAGAGCCTGTCGCTCTTCCTGCCGCCGTCCGGCCAGGAGCACACCGTGCTCCCGTCCACGGACGAGGACACCTGGTTCGCCGCCTGGCGCGGCATGCCGGAGGAGGAGCGGCCGGTGATGCGCTCCTACACCGTGCGCGAGCAGCGGCGTGACGGGGCGGACGCGGTCGAGGTCGACATCGACTTCGTCCTGCACGGGGACTCCTCCCCCGCCTCCCACTGGGCCGGGCGGGCGGCCGCCGGCCGCCGGATCCTGGCGATCGGCCCGGCCGTCGCCGAGAACAAGTCCGTGCGCTTCCAGCCCCCGGCCGGCACCGACGCGGTCTGGATGTACGCGGACGAGACCGCCCTGCCGGCCGCGGCCGCGATCCTGGACCGGCTGCCGGCGGGCACCCCGGTCCGGGCCTGGTTCGAGGTCCCGCACGAGGACGACCGGCTCGAACTCGACACGCCCGTCGACGCGGACATCACGTGGATCGTGCGCGAGGGCGGTGGTCCGGAGCGGACCGGGCGGGTGCTGGACGCGCTCCGCTCGGCGCAGCCGCCGGCCGCCGAGGCCCCGTACGTGTGGCTCGCCGGCGAGGCCGGCACCGTACGCGCGGTACGCCGCCACTTCGTGCAGGAACGATCCGTCGACCGCCGCTCGGTGCGCTTCACCGGCTACTGGCGGCTCGGCGCGAGCGAGGAGCAGCTCCTCGCCGAGGCGTACGCGGGCAAGGCTCCCAGCGAGGACCCGGCGTCCGAGCTGTAGTCAGCTCCGCCCCGCTCCCTAGCAGTTCGAGATGGACCCTGGTCAAAACCAGGGTCCATCTTCATTTGGTCATTCCGCTTAGGTTAGGCTAACCTAAACATCACACACCCCACCCTCCCCATCTCCCCCCTGCCCGGAGGAAAGTTGATGCGTCGGCATCTGCTGAACGAGACGACCGCGGATATCTACCGCCGTTCCGTCACCGAGAGCGTCGACCGCGTCGCCGCCAAACTCGCCACCACCGAACGGCCCCACACCGGCATATCCGTCGACGAACTCGCCCCGGTCATCGACGGGATCGACCTCGACACCCCGCTCGGCGACTCCTCCGCCGCGCTCGCCGAGCTGGAGGACGTCTACCTCCGCGACGCCGTCTACTTCCACCACCCGCGCTACCTGGGCCACCTCAACTGCCCGGTGGTCATCCCCGCGGTGGTCGGCGAGGCCGTCATGGCCGCCGTCAACTCCTCCCTCGACACCTGGGACCAGTCCATCGGCGGCACGCTCATCGAGCGCCGCCTCATCGACTGGACCACGGGCCGCATCGGCCTCGGGGAGAAGGCGGACGGCATCTTCACCTCCGGTGGCAGCCAGTCCAACTTCCACGCCCTGCTGCTGGCCCGCGACGAGGCCTGCCGCACCGTCATGAAGCGCGCCATGGACGCCGGGATCGGCCTGACCAAGGCCGAGCTCCTCCCCAAGCTGCGCATCTTCACCTCCGAGGCCAGCCACTTCAGCGTGCAGAAGTCGGCCGCCATGCTCGGCCTGGGCTACGAGGCCGTCATCTCCGTCCCCGTGGACCGCAACCGGCGCATGGACACCTCCGTCCTCGCGCTGGAGCTGGAGAACTGCGCCGCCGAGGGCCTCTTCCCCATGGCCGTCGTCGCCACCGCCGGCACCACCGACTTCGGGTCCATCGACCCGCTCCCCGAGATCGCCCGCCTGACCGCCGAGCACTCCGCGTGGATGCACGTGGACGCCGCCTACGGCTGCGGACTGCTGGTCTCCCCCACCCGCCGGCACCTCCTCGACGGCATCGAGCACGCCGACTCGGTCACGGTCGACTACCACAAGTCGTTCTTCCAGCCGGTGAGCTCCAGCGCGATGCTGGTCCGCGACCGCGACACCCTCAAGCACGCCACGTACCACGCGGACTACCTCAACCCGCGCCGCATGGCCGAGGAGCGGATCCCGAACCAGGTCGACAAGTCCATCCAGACCACGCGCCGGTTCGACGCCCTCAAGCTCTGGATGACGCTGCGCATCATGGGCGCCGACGGCATCGGCTCGCTCTTCGACGAGGTCATCGACCTCGCCGCCGCCGGCTACGACGTCATCACGGCCGACCCCCGTTTCGAGGTCGTCGTCGCGCCGCAGATCTCCACCCTCGTCTTCCGCTTCCTGCCCGGCGACGACGTTCCCGCGGAACTCCTCGACGAGGCCCAGCTCCACGCCCGCAAGGCGCTCTTCGCCTCCGGCGAGGCCGTCGTCGCCGGCACCAAGGTGGACGGGAAGCAGTACCTGAAGTTCACCCTCCTCAACCCGCAGACCACGACGGCCGACATCGCTGCCGTCCTCGACCTCCTCGCCGCGCACGCCGAGCAGTTCCTGGGAGAATCCCTTGCCGTCCACCACTGAGCCCCACGACTTCATCGGCATCGGCCTCGGTCCCTTCAACCTGGGACTGGCCTGCCTGACCGCGCCGATCGACGAGCTGAGCGGGCTGTTCATCGAGTCGAAGCCGCACTTCGAGTGGCACGCGGGGATGTTCCTGGACGGCGCCCACCTGCAGACGCCCTTCATGTCGGACCTGGTCACCCTCGCCGACCCGACGTCGCCCTTCTCCTTCCTGAACTACCTGAAGGACCAGGACCGGCTGTACTCCTTCTACATCCGGGAGAACTTCTACCCGCTGCGCGCCGAGTACAACGACTACTGCCGCTGGGCCGCCGACCGCCTCGACAACGTCCTGTACTCGACCTCCGTCACCGAGGTCACCTACGACGAGCGGGCCGGCGTCTACGAGGTCCGCACCGACAAGGGCGAGACCCACCGCGCCCGCCGCCTGGTCCTGGGCACCGGCACCACGCCGTACGTCCCGGAGGCCTGCGCCGGCCTCGGCGGCGACTTCCTGCACAACGCCGCCTACATGCCCAACAAGGCGGAGCTGCAGAAGAAGAAGTCCATCACCCTGATCGGCTCCGGCCAGAGCGCCGCGGAGCTCTACTACGACCTCCTCGCCGAGATCGACGTGTACGGCTACCAGCTCAACTGGGTCACGCGCTCCCCGCGCTTCTTCCCGCTGGAGTACACGAAGCTGACGCTGGAGATGACCTCCCCCGAGTACGTGGACTACTTCCACGCCCTCCCGGAGGACACCCGCTACCGGCTGGAGACCCAGCAGAAGAACCTCTTCAAGGGCATCGACGGCGACCTGATCAACGCCATCTTCGACCTGCTCTACCAGAAGAAGATCTCCATGCCGGGCGCCGTCCCGACGACCCTGCTGACCAACACCTCGCTGAACAGCACGGCCTACGACACCACCACGGGCACCTACACCCTGGGGCTGCGCCAGGAGGAGCAGGAGCGGGACTTCTCCCTCACCACCGAGGGCCTGGTCCTGGCCACCGGCTACAAGTACCGGACCCCGGACTTCCTCGACCCGGTGCGCGACCGCCTCAACTTCGACGGCCGCGGCCGCCTCGACGCCGCCCGCAACTACAGCGTCGACACCACCGGCCGCGGGGTGTACCTCCAGAACGGCACCACCCACAACCACTCCCTGACCTCCCCCGACCTGGGCATGGCCGCGTACCGCAACGCGTACATCGTCGGTGAGCTGCTCGGCCGCGAGTACTACAAGGTCGAGAAGTCCATCGCGTTCCAGCAGTTCGCCGCCCCGGAAGGCACCCACGCATGAGCACCACCGACACCCTCTACTCCCGGACGGACTCCGTCCTCGGGGACTTCGCGATCCGCCCGCTGGACCCCTTCGCCGACGCGGAGCTTCTGCACGGCTGGGTCACGCACCCCAAGGCCTCGTTCTGGATGATGCAGGACGCCACGCTGCCGGACGTCGAGCGCGAGTACATGCGCATCACGGCCCACGAGCACCACCAGGCCTACATCGGCCTGCACGAGGGCCGCCCGGCCTTCCTGATGGAGACCTACGACCCGAGCGAGCTGGAGCTGGTCGGCCTGTACGACGCCCTGCCCGGGGACGTCGGCATGCACTTCCTGGTCGCGCCGAGCGACACCCCGCTGCACGGGTTCACCCGCGCGGTCATCACGACCGTCATGGCCGCGATCTTCGCCGACCCGGCCACCGTCCGCGTCGTGGTCGAGCCGGACGTCGCCAACACCGCCGTGCACGCCCTGAACGAGGCCGTCGGCTTCCTGCCGGAGCGCCAGGTCACCAAGCCGGAGAAGGAAGCACTGCTGAGCTTCTGCACCCGCGAGCAGTTCGAGGCCGCCACCGGCATCGCCCAGGAGGTGTCGATATGAGCCTGAACCTGACCGACGCCGTCTCCCACCTCTCCCCCGAACTGTGGGACCGCGCCAACCGCGCCCTGGTCCGCAAGGCCCTCGCCGAGTTCTCGCACGAGCGCCTGCTGACCCCCGTGTCCCTCGGCGGCGACCGCTACTCGGTCGTCTCCGACGACGGCGCGGTGGAGTACCACTTCGACGCCTCCCGCCAGGTCCTGGACCACTGGTCGGTGGACGAGGTCACCATCACCCGGCTGCGGGACGGGCAGTCCCTGCCGCTGGACGCCCTCGACTTCCACATCGAGTTCCAGCAGACCCTGGGGCTGAGCGCGGAGGTCCTGCCGGTCTACCTGGAGGAGATCTCCTCCACCCTGGCGGGCTCGGCCTTCAAGTACACCAAGCCGCAGATCTCCTCCGACGTGCTGGCGAAGTCCTCCTTCCAGGACATCGAGACCGGCATGACCGAGGGCCACCCCTGCTTCGTCGCCAACAACGGCCGGCTCGGCTTCGGCGTGCACGAGTACCACGCGTACGCCCCGGAGGCCGCGGCCCCGGTCCACCTGATCTGGGCGGCCGCGCACAAGGACGTCGCCACCTTCACGGCGGGCGCCGGCCTGGAGCACGACAGCTTCATGCGCGCCGAGCTGGGCGACGCCGCGGTCGACCTGTTCTCCGCGAAGCTGCGCACCCTGGACCTGGACCCGGCGGACTACCTGTTCTTCCCGGTCCACCCCTGGCAGTGGTGGAACAAGACCACGATCACCTTTGCCGCGGAGATCGCCAACCGGCGCCTGGTGCTGCTCGGCGAGGGCGAGGACGCCTACCTCCCGCAGCAATCGATCCGCACCTTCTTCAACACCACCACCCCGACGAAGTACTACGTCAAGACGGCCATCTCCGTCCTGAACATGGGCTTCATGCGGGGCCTCTCGGCCGCCTACATGGAGGCCACCCCCGCCATCAACGACTGGCTGCACCAGCTGATCGAGTCCGACGAGGTCCTCCGGTCGGTCGACTTCTCGATCATCCGCGAGCGCGCGGCCATCGGCTACCGGCACCTGCAGTACGAGCGCGCCACCGACCGCTACTCGCCGTACCGCAAGATGCTGGCGGCCCTGTGGCGCGAGTCCCCGGTGAACTCCCTCGGGGACGGCGAGCGCCTGGCCACCATGGCCTCGCTCCTCCACGTGGACGCCGACGGCAAGTCCTTCGTCGGCGCCCTGATCGAGGAGTCCGGCCTCACCCCGGCCGAGTGGCTGAAGCCCTACCTCAAGGCCTACCTGCTGCCGCTGGTGCACTGCTTCTACCAGTACGACCTCGCGTACATGCCGCACGGCGAGAACACCATCCTGGTCATCAAGGACGGCGTCGTGCAGCGCGCGATCTTCAAGGACATCGCCGAGGAGATCGTCATCATGGACGCGGACGCGGTGCTGCCGCCCGCGGTCGAGCGGATCCGGGCGGACGTCCCGGAGGACATGAAGATCCTGTCGATCTTCACGGACGTCTTCGACTGCTTCTTCCGCTTCCTGTCCTCCATCCTCGTCACCGAGGGCATCTGCACCGAGGACGTCTTCTGGCAGGCCGTGGCCGACTGCGCCCACGACTACCAGGACTCCATGCCGGCCCTCACGGAGAAGTTCGAGCGCTACGACTTCTTCGCCGAGGAGTTCCAGCTGTCCTGCCTCAACCGCCTCCAGCTGCGCAACAACAAGCAGATGGTCGACCTCTCCGACCCGTCCGCCGCGCTCCAGCTGATCGGCAACCTCAAGAACCCCGTCGCGGCCTTCGCCCGGCGGTGAAACACGGGGCGGGGGAGGTATCGATACGGTCCCTCGACGCCTCCCCCGCCCCGACAGCGTGAGGCGTGACCGCGAAGTCAGTTGGCCCTGTTCGCGGTCGCGCCCTCGCCGTGTCCGGGCGCCGGCGGCCTCCCGGTCAGCGCGCCCACGCGACGTCCGGGGCCCGGAAGTAGCCGATGCCCTGGGCGTCCAGCCGGGGGGCCTGTGCGGCGAGGCGGCGGCTGTACGCCGTCCAGTCGAGGGCGGCCGCCGGGGACCAGCCGAGCTCCGCCAGGCCCAGTACCCGCGGGAACGCCATCAGCTCCCACTCGGCCCGCGTCGCGACGTTCTCCGTCCACAGCGGGGCCTCCACCCCGAGCACCGCGGACTCCGGCACTCCGGCCAGGTAGGCCCCCGGGTTCCAGGAGTACGACCGCGCCACCGGCACGTAGCCCGCCCAGGACAGCCCCGGCTTCGTCGCCGCCTCGTACTTCATGTCCAGGTACACCCGGTCCGCCGGGGACAGGATCAGCGGATGCCCGGCCTTCGCGGCCGCCGCCACGGCCGACCGGTCCGCGGCCGCGGTCTTGTCGTGGCCCCAGTACTGCAGGACCGCGCCCGGCGCCGGCCGCGCCGACGCCAGCTGGTGCCAGGCCACCACCGTCTTGCCGTGCCGGCCCACCACCTCCTGCGCCCGGTCCATGAAGGCCGCGTAGTCCGCCGGCGGCGTCGCGTGCGCCTCGTCGCCGCCGATGTGCAGGTAGCGGCCCGGCGTGAGCTCGGCCAGCTCGCCGAGCACGTCGTCGACGAACTCGTACGTCCGCTCCTTCGCCACGCACAGCGAGCTGAAGCCGACCTTGATCCCGGTGTACCGGGGCGGCGCCTTCCCGTCGCAGTTCAGCTCGGCGTAGGAGGCGAGCGCCGCGTTGGTGTGGCCCGGCATGTCGATCTCGGGGACCACGTCCACGTACCGCTCGCCCGCGTACGCGACCAGCTCGCGGTACTCGTCCTTGGTCCAGTGGCCGCCGGGGCCCCCGCCGACCTCACCGGCGCCGCCGTACTGCGCGAGCCGCGGCCAGGAGTCGACCGCCAGGCGCCAGCCCTGGTCGTCGGTGAGGTGCAGGTGCAGTGTGTTGATCTTGTACTGGGCGAGCTGGTCGACGTACCGCTTCACCTGTTCCACCGTGAAGAAGTGCCGTGCGATGTCGACCATGGCACCCCGGTAGGCGAAGCGCGGCCGGTCGGTGACCGTGCCGCCGGGCACCGTCCCGGGCCCGGCCACGGGCACGAGCTGGCGCAGGGTCTGGCCCGCGCGGAAGAGGCCGGCCGGGGTCCGCGCGACGAGGTCGACCCCGCTCGGCCCGGAGGTCAGCCGGTACCCCTCCTCCCCGACCCCCTCGGCCGCCGCGTCGATCCTGAGCCGGATCCCGTCCCCCCGCGCCCCCTCGACCACCGGCAGCGGCAGCCCGCTCGGGCCGCGCAGCTGCTCCGCGAGGAGCTCGCCGACTCGGCGAACCTCCCCGCCGTTCCCGCCCGCGCCCGGCCCGGTCCGCACGACCGTGCCGGGCCCGAAGGAATAGCCGGGGCCGGAGGCGCGTGCGGAGACCGGCGCCGGAAGGAGCCGTTCGAAGGGGGCGAGGACCACGGGCGGGTCGTCACCGGCGCTCGCGTCGTCGCCGCGGGCGGCGGTGCAGGAGACGGCACCGAGGACGAGGAGGGTGCCGAGCGCGCGTCGCAGGACTCTCATGTGCCCAGGTATAGGCCAACTGGCCTGCCGTGCGCGGTGGGAGAATCGCCGAATGGCGGAAATCATCCAGAAGGACGGAACCTGGACGTTCGACGGCGACGCGGTGCGCATCGTGCCCGGCCGCGACAAGGGGGTGGGTCTGCTGCGGCAGACCCTGGGCGAGGTGGTCGTGCCGTTGCGCGCGCTCGCGGGGGTCAGCCACGAGCCGGGCCGCAAGGCCGGCCGCCTGCGCCTGCGGCTGCGCGAGGGGGCCGACCCGCTGACGCAGGTGACGGGCGGGCGGCTGCCGGAGGCCTCCGACCCGTATCGGCTGAGCGTGGAACCGGACCGCACGGGGGTCGCGGAGTACTTCGTGGACGCGGTGCGCAACGCGCTGCTGCTGGAGCAGGTGGATCCGGGCCCCTCGGAGTCCTACCTGCTGCCCGGTCCCGCCGTGCCGCTGGCGGTGGGCGCGGGCGACGGGACCGTCACCTTCGACGGCGACCGGGTCGCCCTGGAGTGGAACTGGACGACCGAGGAGGCCAAGCGCTCCGGGGGGCCGCGCGAGTTCCGGGTCACGGATCTGCGGACGGTGGAGTGGGCCCCGGCGAAGGGACTGGAGAACGGCTGGCTCCGCTTCGGCCTGGCCGGCGCCGGGCAGCCCGCCGCGCCCAAGTACGACCCGTACACGGTGGAGCTGTTCGGCTTCAAGAAGGACCCGCTGATGGCGCTGGTCGCCGCGGCGGTGGCGCTGCGGCTGCCGCACCCGGCCGCGCCGGCGCCGGAACGGGGCGTCGAGGACGCCCCGCCGAAGGAGCTCGCCGCGCCGGGCGGCGGCGTCGCCGAGGACCACGACGCCCTGCTGCGCAGGCTGCGGGAGCTGGGGGAGCTGCACCAGTCGGGAGTCCTCACGGCCGACGAGTTCGCCGCGGCGAAGCAGTCCGTTTTGCGCAGATTCTGACCGGATGCATCCATTCCGCTGGTCCAGACCAGAGGGATCCTGCCCGTAATCGGGCAGGATCTTTGCGTTGGGCGGCCGGAGACGTCAGTATCTACGGGTGCTCGACCGCCGCCCGTCCTATGACGACCTCGTCGAACACCTGGTGCGCAGCACCTCGCTGCAGCGGGGCGAAGCGGCCCGGGTGGTCCTCGACGTGCTCGCCTACTTCGACGAGACGACGGAGGACTTCGTCCGGCGCCGCCACCGCGAACTGCAGGCCGGCGGAGCCGTGAACGCGGAGATCTTCGAACGGATCGCGGCCGAACTGCCGCACCGCGCGGTGGCGCCTCCGGAGCTCTCGCTCCGGCAGCTGCGCCGCATCGTCTACGGCTGAGCCGGCCGCCGCCGGAGCGGCCGCGGGCGGATGACGGGCAAGGAACCGAACTTCAGGAGGGGCAGGACCGTATGTGCGGAATCGTCGGTTACATCGGAAAGCGTGACGTGGCACCGCTGCTGCTGGAGGGCCTGGCACGGCTGGAGTACCGCGGGTACGACTCCGCGGGCATCGTCGTGAACAGCCCGAAGGCCGGCGCGCTCAAGATGGTCAAGGCCAAGGGCCGCGTCCGCGACCTGGAGGCCCGGGTCCCGAAGCGCTTCGCCGGTACCACCGGCATCGCCCACACCCGCTGGGCCACGCACGGTGCTCCGAGCGACATCAACTCGCACCCGCACCTGGACCCGGAGAACAAGGTCGCCGTCGTCCACAACGGCATCGTCGACAACGCCGCCGAGCTCCGCGCCAAGCTGGAGGCCGAGGGCGTCGTCTTCGCCTCCGAGACCGACACCGAGGTCATCACCCACCTGATCGCCCGCTCCCAGGCCGACACCCTGGAGGAGAAGGTCCGCGAGGCCGTCAAGGCGATCGACGGCACCTACGGCATCGCCGTCATGCACGCCGACTTCACCGACCGCATCGTCGTCGCCCGCAACGGCTCGCCGGTCATCCTCGGCATCGGCGAGAAGGAGATGCTGGTCGCCTCCGACGTCGCCGCACTGATCGCCCACACCCGCCAGGTCGTCACCCTGAACGACGGCGAGATGGCCACCCTCAAGGCCGACGACTTCCGCACGTACACCACGAGCGGCACGACGACGAACGCCACCCCGGAGACCGTGGAGTGGGAGGCCGCCTCCTACGACATGGGCGGTCACGACACCTACATGCACAAGGAGATCTCCGAGCAGCCCGACGCGGTCGACCGCGTGCTGCGCGGCCGGATCGACGACCGCTTCAACACCGTCCACCTGGGCGGCCTGAACCTGGACCCGCGCGAGGCGCGCGGCATCCGCCGGGTCAAGATCCTGGGCTGCGGCACCTCGTACCACGCGGGCCTGATCGGCGCCGGCCTCATCGAGGGCATGGCCCGCATCCCCGCGGACGCCGAGCCGGCCTCGGAGTTCCGCTACCGCAACCCGGTCGTGGACCCCGACACGCTCTACATCGCGGTCTCCCAGTCCGGTGAGACCTACGACGTGCTCGCGGCCGTGCAGGAGCTCAAGCGCAAGGGCGCCCGCGTCCTCGGCGTCGTCAACGTGGTCGGCTCCGCGATCGCCCGCGAGGCCGACGGCGGCGTGTACGTGCACGCCGGCCCCGAGGTCTGCGTCGTCTCCACCAAGTGCTTCACCAACACGGTCGTGGCCTTCGCGCTGCTCGCCGTGCACCTGGGCCGCATCCGGGACCTCTCGGTCACCGACGGCAAGCGGATCATCGAGGGCCTGCGCAAGCTGCCCGCGCAGATCCAGGAGATCCTCGACGGCGAGGAGGACATCAAGAAGCTCGCGGCCGAGTTCGCCGAGGCCAAGTCGATGATGTTCATCGGCCGGGTCCGCGGCTACCCGGTGGCGCTGGAGGCCTCCCTCAAGCTGAAGGAGATCTCCTACATCCACGCCGAGGCCTACCCGGCCTCCGAGCTCAAGCACGGCCCCCTCGCCCTGATCGAGCCCTCGCTGCCGACCGTCGCGATCGTCCCGGACGACGACCTGCTGGAGAAGAACCGCGCGGCCCTGGAGGAGATCAAGGCCCGCAGCGGCCGGATCCTCGCCGTCGCCCACCGCGAGCAGGAGAAGGCGGACCACACCATCGTGGTCCCGAAGAACGAGGACGAGCTGGACCCGATCCTCATGGGCATCCCGCTCCAGCTGCTGGCGTACCACACGGCCCTGGCCATGGGCCGGGACATCGACAAGCCGCGCAACCTGGCGAAGTCGGTCACCGTCGAGTAGCAGCCCCGGGCTGTCGACGGACACACGAGAGCCCCCGTGCGCACCGCGCACGGGGGCTCTTGCGTGTCGTCGTGCTCAGCTCGCCGCGACCGCGCCGCTGCGCCCTGCCTTGCCGAAGGCCATCGGCCAGTGGGCGAGGGCGGCGGTGGCGCCGTACCAGGCCAGGAGCCCGCCGACCGCGGCCGCCCAGCCCGCCACCTTGGCCAGCATGCTGTTGTCGGCGAAGGCGCCTATCGCCAGGAGCAGCAGGGAGAGGGTGAACAGGCCGTACACGCCCTGCCCGAAGAGGCCGCTCGCGGCACTCACGGTGAGGGTGATGCCGAGGAGGGCGAACAGGACGAGGAACGTTCCGGCGGCGTCTGCCGAAACCTTTCCGTCGGCTCCCGCGGCCCAGGTGAACCAGAAGGCTCCGAGGCCCGCGAACGCCGTGCCGTTGAAGCCGTTGCCGCCGCGGAACTCCAGGAGTCCGAGCACGAACAGGGCCAGACCGCCGACGTAGGTCGCGAGTGACACGGAGCTGGCAGCGGTCACGCCGTCGATGACGCCGGTGTGGCCGATACCGAATGCGAGAAGGGTGAGACCCAGGGCGATGTTCCCGAGGGTCGAAGTCGAGGCCGTGCTTCCCGCAGAGACACCATTGTCCACGGCGGGCTCCCTTCGATCTGCAGTTGTTTGCTGCGTCCCAGCAGCATTTATCTACCCTTTACACGAGGGCACAACCGCACAATCGACTTAACAACCGGTCACGGAATGACAACAACCGGTCGCTGTGCGCGCTTGGCGAGCCGCCCGGCCACCGAGCCGAAGATCCGGCCCACGATCCCGTGCGTGGAGCCGACCACGATGGCGTCGGCCGAATACTCCCGGCCGACCTCCTCCAGCTCATGGCAGATGTCACCACCGCGCTCGACCAGGATCCACGGCACTTCGGCCAGGTAGTCCGCGCAGGCGAGCTCCAGGCCGAGCACCTCGGTGCGGTGGTCGGGCACGTCCACGAAGACGGGCGGCTCGCAGCCGGCCCACACGGTGGTGGGCAGCCGGTTGGCGACATGGACGATGATCAGACCCGATCCGGAGCGGCGGGCCATACCGATCGCGTACGCGAGCGCGCGCTCACTGGACGTCGATCCGTCGAATCCCACGACGACGCCGTGCCGGAAGGCCGGGTCGCAGGGAGAGCGTGTCTGTTCCACCGCGCGCAGCTCGGCGGCCGACGCGGGGTCGGCGAGCCGTTTGCGCTTGCGGTCCGCGGGTTCGGAGAATTCGTGACCGGCCATGGGTGTCTCGGCGAAGAGGTCCTTGGAGGAAGCAACAGGGGCGATTTCGGCGACGCAGTGTGACGGAGCTCTGTCCGGGAAGCATCTTCCCAGCCCATACCCACCAGGGTACGGCGACACTCCTGTCCTGCACAGGGCATGCCGCACTTGGAGAGCGTCCCAGGGAGCATGCCGGAGCGAGCGCGCCTTGGCAATGTCCGCTGTCCCCTACAGCCAGTGACGAGACGGGGAGTTGCCACCCGTGCGCGCAGTGACCGAGCCCCTGCGGGCGGCGTTGGACATGCGTCCGACCGTTCAGGAAGAGCCCGCAGGGAGTACGCCGTGCCCGGCCATCCGGTTCACCCCGTCCAGCCAGCTCAGCCGACGCAGTCCGTCCACTTCCCCGACCCCGGCACGCACGCGACCGCCTCTGCGCGTCAGCCGCTTCACCCGTCCGTGCAGTCTTCCGGGCGCCCCCATGACGACCCCGCGGGGGACGTCGTGCGCTGGGCCGCCTTCAGCTGCCTGCTCGTCCCGGTGGTCCTCGTCGTCTACGGAACCTCCTTCGGCGGGGCAGCAGTCGCCACGCTCGGCCTGTTCGTCGTCACGGCCGCCTGCCTGGTCCTGCTGCGGCACTCGGAGCGGACCGCGGCCCGGGTCCGGGTCCGCGCGGAGGAGCGGCTTCCGTCGGCGCACCGCCGCCGGCACTCGCGCGGCGGGCCCGAGGGCCGCCACGGCTGCCGCACCTCCGGGTCCGCCTCCCCGCACGACTGACTCATTCGCACACCCACACCCGCATATTTTCAGCCAACTTCCCGGCAGGTTGCCCCCCTTGCCGGAATGTCCCCCCGACCCGCCCACCACCAGCGACGACACTCGCCAGGGGGCGATTTGGCCCTACTGGTACTAGCCACAGCCGGGATGCGCGCTTCCCACCCGGGTAGCGGAGTGGAACCCTTCCTGATCGAATGCTTTTCGCCAAGTTGAGAAGTCGACATAGCGCTGCGTGCTGAACTTGTCACGCCGACACCACGGGACGCAGTAGATTCGATCATGTATTTACGGCGGGGGATCCACGTGCAAGGCCGAGGGGAAACGTGCAGGTGCGACCAGACCAAGGAGTCGCGACACCCAAGGGGGGCTTAGCGCCATGAGCCAGGATTCCACCGCCGTCGTCGCGGACGCCGGCAGGAAGCTCGCGGGGCGTCGCCGCAGGGAGATCGTCGCGGTGCTGCTCTTCAGCGGCGGACCGATCTTCGAGAGCTCCATTCCACTATCCGTGTTCGGCATTGACCGGCAGGACGCGGGAGTTCCACGCTACCGACTGCTCGTGTGCGCCGGTGAGGACGGTCCGCTCAGGACCACCGGCGGACTCGAACTGACCGCGCCGTACGGGTTGGAGGCGATCGCCCGGGCAGGCACGGTCGTCGTTCCCGCCTGGCGCTCCATCACTTCACCGCCGCCTCCGGAGGCGCTCGACGCACTGCGTCTGGCGCACGAGGAGGGGGCCCGGATCGTCGGACTGTGCACCGGGGCCTTCGTGCTCGCGGCCGCCGGTCTGCTGGACGGCCGGCCCGCGACGACGCACTGGATGTACGCGCCGACGCTGGCCAAGCGCTACCCGTCCGTCCACGTCGATCCGCGCGAACTGTTCGTCGACGACGGCGACGTGCTCACGTCCGCGGGCACGGCGGCCGGAATCGACCTCTGCCTGCACATCGTGCGCACCGACCACGGCAGCGAGGCGGCCGGGGCCCTGGCCCGCAGGCTCGTCGTACCGCCGCGCCGCACGGGCGGCCAGGAGCGCTACCTCGACCGGTCCCTGCCGGAGGAGATCGGCGCCGACCCGCTGGCCGAGGTCGTCGCCTGGGCACTGGAACACCTCCACGAGCAGTTCGACGTGGAGACGCTGGCCGCCCGCGCCTACATGAGCAGGCGCACCTTCGACCGGCGGTTCCGCTCGCTCACCGGCAGCGCACCGCTCCAGTGGCTGATCACGCAGCGGGTGCTCCAGGCCCAGCGGCTGCTGGAGACCTCCGACTACTCGGTCGACGAGGTCGCCGGACGCTGCGGGTTCCGCTCGCCGGTCGCCCTGCGCGGTCACTTCCGGCGGCAGCTGGGGTCCTCCCCGGCCGCATACCGCTCCGCCTACCGGGCACGGCGGCCCCAGGCCGACGTCGCGCAGGTGGCGGAGATCTCGACGGGACCGGTGCCGCACCAGCGCACTCCGCAGCCCCACCGGGCGGCGGCGGCCCTGGCCGCGGCGGGCCCCACGGTCACGGAGCTGTACGCCCCGAACCGGGTCCTGCGGGAACACGCGTAACCCCCACAACGGGTACGACAGCGAAGGTCCTCCATCGGTCACCGCCGATGGGGGACCTTCCGCATATGCGGTCCGCTCCGCAGGGGACCGCATAAGGTGGGACACATGAACGATCGCATGGTGTGGATCGACTGCGAGATGACCGGGCTCTCGTTGACGGACGACGCACTTATCGAGGTGGCCGCACTGGTCACCGACTCGGAACTCAACGTGCTCGGCGAGGGCGTGGACATCGTGATCCGCCCGCCGGACGCGGCCCTGGAGACCATGCCCGACGTGGTCCGCGAGATGCACACCGCCTCCGGACTGCTCGACGAGCTGGCCGGCGGGACCACCCTCGCGGACGCCGAGGCCCAGGTCCTGGCGTACGTGCGGGAGCACGTGAAGGAGCCGCGCAAGGCGCCGCTCTGCGGGAACTCGGTCGGCACCGACCGCGGCTTCCTGCTGCGCGACATGGCCGCGCTCGAGAGCTACCTTCACTACCGGATCGTGGACGTGTCCTCGGTCAAGGAGCTGGCGCGCCGCTGGTACCCGCGGGCGTACTTCAACAGCCCCCCGAAGAACGGCAACCACCGGGCGCTGGCGGACATCAAGGACTCCATCACCGAGCTGCGCTACTACCGCGACGCGGTCTTCGTGCCGCAGCCCGGGCCCGACTCGGACACGGCCCGCACCATCGCGGCCAGGCACACGGCGCCGGGCGCGTAGCGGCCCTGCCCGATCCCTCCGGAGGGGGGTGCGGGGAAACGGTGGAGCGAGCACCCTCCCGGACCCTGTACCCTTTTCTTCGGCCGGTCGGTTTCGACCGGACATGGTGGGTGTAGCTCAGTTGGTAGAGCACCTGGTTGTGGTCCAGGTGGCCGCGGGTTCAAGTCCCGTCACTCACCCTGCGGGAAGGCCCCGGTACGCGGAAGCGGACCGGGGCCTTCTGCATGTCGCCGCAGGCCACAGCACGGCCCGGGGCCGCGGCAGCGGTCAGGACGACTCCCGGACCACCAGTCTGTTCGGCAGGACGACCGCCGGCCCGCCCGCCGCCCCGGCACTCCCCCGCCGCCCCGAGACCCGCTCCAGCAGCATCCTCGCCATGGTCCGGCCCATCTCCTCGATCGGCTGCCGGACGCTGGTCAGCGGCGGGTCCATGTGCCGGGCCACCACCGAGTCGTCGAACCCGACGAGGGCCACGTCGTGCGGGATCCGGCGCCCGGCCGCGCGCAGCTCCCGCCGGGCGCCCGCCGCCATGACGTCGGAGGAGGCGAAGACCGCGTCGAGCGAGGGGCTGCGCTCCAGCAGCTCGCGCATGGCCCGGCGGCCGCCCTCCTCGGTGAAGTCGCCGACCGCGACCAGCCGCTCGTCGACGGGCCGGCCGGCGGCGGCCAGGGCCTGCCGGTAGCCGTCGAGACGGCAGTGGGCCCCGTACACGTCCAGGGGGCCGGTGATCGTGGCGATCGTACGGCGCCCCCGGTCGAGCAGGTGGCGCACGGCCTCGGCCGCGCCCGCCAGGTTGTCGGAGTCCACGCAGGGCAGCGTCTCGCCCGCCGACCGCCGGCCGCTGATCACCGTCGGGATGCCGAGCTCGGCCAGCAGCTCCGGGAGCGGGTCCCCGGCGTGGACCGAGACCAGCAGCACTCCGTCGACGCGGTGACCGGAGAGGTACTGCGCGAGGCGGCGGCGCTCGCGGTCACTGCCGGCCAGCGTCAGCACGAGCTGGATGTCGGTCTCCGCGAGGGCTGCCCCGACCCCCCGGACCACTTCGGAGAAGTACGGTTCGGCAAAGAACCGGGCCTCGGGCTCGGGGATCACCAGGGCGATGGCGTCGTTGCGGTTGGCCGCGAGGGCGCGGGCCGCGCGGTTCGGCACGTACCCCAGCTCGGTCACCGCCGCCTCGACGGCGGCCCTGGTCTGCTCGCTGACCTTGGAGGACCCGTTGATCACCCGGGACACGGTGCCGCGCCCGACACCGGCGCGTACCGCTACCTCTTCCAGGGTCGGCCGTCCCCCGCTGCGCCCGTTCCCGTTCATGGCTTCCTCCCGGTTGTGAATCTACCCCTTGACTACTGTGGGAGCGCTCCCACACTGTGTCACACGACACCCCCACGTTGTCGCCCACCCTTCAGGGAGGAACCCATGCGAGCCCAGTCCACGGCCCGAGCACGAGCCCGAAGAACCCTCTTCACGGCGGTCGCCACGATGGGCGCCGCCGCGCTGCTGCTCGGGGGGTGCGCACAGGACCCCGAAACGGACCCCACGGCGGGCCCCTCGTCCGGCGGAAAGGGCCAGACCACCCTGACCGTGGGCGTCTTCGGGGCCTTCGGCCTCCAGGAGGCCGGGCTCTACGACGAGTACATGGCGCAGAACCCGGGGATCCGCATCGAGCAGACCTCCATCGAGCGCAACGAGAACTACTACCCCCAGCTCCTCACGCACCTGGGGACGGGCAGCGGGCTCGCCGACATCCAGGCCGTCGAGGTCAACAACATCGCCGAGATCACCGCGACCCAGGCCGACAAGCTGGTGGACCTGGGCAAGGTGGCGGGCGTGGACAAGGCCGCGTACCTGCCGTGGAAGTGGGCGCAGGGCACGGCGCCGGCCGCGAAGGGCGGGGCCACGGTCGGCCTCGGCACCGACATAGGCCCGCAGGGCATCTGCTACCGCAAGGACCTGTTCGAGGCCGCCGGGCTGCCCTCGGACCGGGAGGCGGTCGGCGCGCTGTGGGCGGGCGACTGGGGCAAGTACCTGGAGACGGGCAAGACGTACAGGGCGAAGGCCGGGGACGGCAAGGCCTTCGTGGACTCGGCGTCGGGGGTCATGGCGGCGGTGACGGGCAGCAGCGCCCAGCGGTTCTACGACGAGCAGGGCAAGGTCGTCTACAAGACCAACCCGGCGGTGCGCGGGGCCTTCGACCTGGCGGCGTCCTTCGCCACCGAGGGGCTCAGCGCGAAGCTGCAGCAGTTCACCCCGGGCTGGGACCAGGGCTTCGCCAACGGCGCCTTCGCGACGGTCTCCTGCCCGGCCTGGATGCTCGGCTACATCCAGGACAAGGCCGGCCCGGCGGGCAAGGACAAGTGGGACGTGGCGCAGGCGCCGAAGCCGAGCAACTGGGGCGGTTCCTTCCTGGTGGTCCCCAAGGCCGGCAAGAACGCGGAGGCGGCGGCGAAGCTGGCGGCCTGGCTGACGGCCCCGGAGCAGCAGGCGAAGCTCTTCGAGAAGCGGGGCAGCTTCCCGAGCGCGAGCGCCGCCTACAAGCTGCCCGCGGTGTCGGGGGCGAAGCACGAGTACTTCGGCGGCGCGCCCATCGGTGAGATCTTCTCGAAGGCGGCGCAGGGGGTGCCGGTGACCGTGGTCGGTCCGAAGGACCTGGTGATCTCGCAGAACCTGGCGGACATCGGGATGCTCCAGGTCGACCAGAAGGGCCGCAGCCCGCAGGAGGGCTGGGAGGCCGCGGTGAAGGCCATCGACAACGCCCTGGACCAGTGAGGCGCCGGTGACGGACGAGACGGCACTCCTGTCCCCCTCCGCCGCCGCCCCCGAGCGGGCGGCGGCGGAGGGGGGCGGCCGGGGCCGGCCGGGTCAGGTGTGGCGCTCGCGCCGCTACCGATGGGACCTGCGCTGGAGCCCGTACGCCTTCGTGGCGCCCTTCTTCCTGTTCTTCGCCGCCTTCGGGCTGTTCCCGCTGCTGTACACGGGCTGGGCGGCGCTGCACCAGGTGGAACTCACCGACCCGGACACCATGACGTGGGTGGGCCTGCGCAACTTCACCCGGCTGTGGGACGACGAGTTCTTCTGGAACGCGCTGCGCAACACGGTCACCATCGGGCTGCTCTCGACGGTGCCGCAGCTGGCCATCGCGCTGGGAGTGGCCCACCTGCTCAACTACCGGCTGCGGGGCTCCGCCTTCTTCCGGGTCGCCGTGCTCACCCCGTACGCCACCTCGGTGGCGGCGGCCACGCTCGTCTTCGTGCTGCTCTTCGGCCGGGACTACGGAATGATCAACTGGGCGCTCTCGGCGGTCGGTTTCGGGGCGGTGGACTGGCAGAACGGCACGTTCGCCTCGCAGTTGGCGGTCTCCACCATCGTGATCTGGCGGTGGACCGGCTACAACGCGCTGATCTACCTGGCGGCGATGCAGGCCGTACCGGGCGAGCTGTACGAGTCGGCCGCGCTGGACGGGGCCTCGCGCTGGCAGCAGTTCCTGCACGTGACGGTGCCCTCGCTGCGGCCGACGATCCTCTTCACCTGTGTGGTGTCGACGATCGGGGCGACCCAGCTGTTCGGTGAGCCGCTGCTGTTCAACGGCGGGGCGGGCGCGACGGGCGGCTCGGACCACCAGTTCCAGACGCTCGGGCTGTACCTGTACGAGCAGGGCTGGGTGAACCTGCACCTGGGGCGGGCCTCGGCGATCGCCTGGGCGATGTTCCTGATCCTGATCCTGATCGCCGGGGCGGCCCGGCTGCTGCGCGGACGGGGGGACGCGCGATGAGATCGCTGCGCGCGGGCCGGCTCACCTATGTGTTCCTCGGCCTCTTCACCGCCGGTTCGCTCTTCCCCCTGGTGTGGACGGCGATCGCGGCCTCCCGCACCAACACGCGCCTGGCCCAGACCCCGCCGCCCTTCTGGTTCGGCGGGAACCTGGGACGGAACCTGCAGATCGCCTGGACCGACGCCAACATGGGCACGGCCCTGCTGAACACGGTGATCGTGGCGGGCACCGTCACCGTCGGAACGGTCCTCTTCTCCACCCTGGCGGGCTTCGCCTTCGCCAAACTCCGCTTCCGCGGACGCCGGATGCTGATGGCGATGGTGGTGGGGACGATGCTGATCCCGCCGCAGCTGAGCGTGGTGCCGCTGTACATGCTGATCGCGAAGCTGTCGTGGACCGACCGGCTCCAGGCGGTGGTCCTGCCGTCCCTGGTCTGCGCCTTCGGCGTGTTCTTCATGCGCCAGTACCTGGTGCACGCCCTGCCGACGGAACTGGTGGAGGCAGCCCGCACGGACGGCGCCAGCTCCGTGCGGGTCATGTGGCACGTGGTCTTCCCGGCCGCCCGGCCGGCGATGGCGGTGCTGGGGATGCTGACCTTCGTCATGTCCTGGAACGACTTCTTCTGGCCGATCGTCGCGCTGACCCAGAACGGCAGCCCGACGGTCCAGGTGGCCCTGACCGGGCTGGGCCGGGGATACATCCCCGACCAGTCCGTGATCATGGCGGGTGCGCTGCTGGGCACGCTCCCGCTGCTTCTGGTGTTTCTCGTCTTCGGCCGCCAGATCGTCGGCGGCATCATGCAGGGAGCGGTAAAGGGATGACTGACACCCCTACGCACACGACACGCACGACACACGCGGCACACACGTCGAACGCGACGGATCCGGGCGGGGAACTCCGCTTCCCCGAGGGGTTCCTGTGGGGCACGGCCACGGCGGCCTTCCAGATCGAGGGCGCGGCCGCACTGCGCGGACCCTGCATCTGGGACACCTTCTGCCGCACCCCGGGCAAGGTGTACGGCGGCCACACCGGCGACGTCGCGGTCGACCACCACCGGCTGTGGCGCGAGGACATCGCCCTCATGTCCGAACTGGGCCTGGGCTCCTACCGGTTCTCGGTGTCCTGGCCGCGCGTCCTCGCCGGCGGCATCGGCTTCTACGACCGGCTCGTCGACGAGCTGCTCTCCCACGGCATCCGGCCCTGCGTGACCCTCTACCACTGGGACCTCCCGCAGGAGCTGGAGGACGCCGGCGGCTGGCCCGAGCGGGAGACGGCCTACGCCTTCGCCCAGTACGCGGCGCAGGTCGCGGACGTACTCGCCGACCGCGTGGAACTCTGGACCACCCTCAACGAGCCCTGGTGCAGCGCCTTCCTCGGCTACGCCTCGGGGGTGCACGCCCCCGGCCGCACCTCCCCCGCCGACTCGCTGCGCGCCGCCCACCACCTCAACCTGGCCCACGGCCTGGCCGCGGCGGCCCTGCCGGCCCGCACCCGGGTCGGCATCGCGCTCAACCCGAGCGCGGTGCGGCCCCTGACCGGCTCCGCGGCCGACCTGGACGCCGCCCGCCGCATCGACGCACTGGCCAACCGGATCTTCACCGGGCCGCTGCTGCACGGCGCCTACCCGCAGGACCTGCTCGCCGACACCGCCTCCCTGACGGACTGGTCCTTCGTCCGCACCGGCGACGAGGCGCTGATCCGCCAGCCGCTGGACTTCCTCGGCGTGAACTACTACACGCCCGCGGTGGTCTCCGCAGCCCCGGACGGGAACGGCCCGCGCGCCGACGGCCACGGCGCCACCTCCCACTCCCCCTGGCCCGCCGCGGACGCGGTGGCCTTCCACCAGCCGCCCGGCGAACAGACCGACATGGGATGGTCGATCGACCCGACCGGCCTGTACGACCTGCTCATGCGCTTCACCCACGAGGCACCCGGCCTGCAGCTGATGGTCACGGAGAACGGCGCGGCCTACGCCCCGGACCTGGACGACCCGCAGCGCATCGCCTACCTGGAGGCCCACCTCGCCGCCATCCACCGCGCGCTGGCGGACGGCGCCCCGGTGGGGGGCTACTTCCTGTGGTCGCTGCTGGACAACTTCGAGTGGTCCTACGGTTACAGCAAGCGCTTCGGCATCGTGCACGTCGACTACGACACCCAGGTCCGCACGCCGCGCGCCAGCGCCCACTGGTACGCCCGGCTGGCCCGGAAGGGGATCATGTAGCCGTCCCGCCCGCCGAGGCCCGCGGCGGCCGGCGCCCGGTCCGAGATCACGCGAAGACGTCTGCGTGGTCCTCGGCCCAGGCCCTGAAGGTGCGGGCCGGGTGGCCGGTGAGCTGCTCGACCGCGCCGGTGGTCTCGACGGGGAGGCCGTCGGTGGAGGCCCAGTACGCCAGCAGCGCCTCGGCGTAGGGGCCGGGTATCCAGCCGTCGACCTCGGCCTTCCACTGCTCGGCCGGGACTGCCTCGAAGGGCAGGGGCCGGCCGAGGACCTCGCCCAGTATCGAGAGCTGGGCGGCGAAGGTCAGCGACTGCGGGCCGGTCAGCGTGTACGCGCGGCCGGCCAGGGCCGGATCGGTGAGGACCGCGAGGGCCGCCTCGGCGAGGTCGGCCTCGTGCACGGGGTCGCAGTGGGCACCGGGGTAGGGCAGACGGACTGGGCGGCCCGACGCCACCGACCGGGCCCACCCTCGGGCATTGCTCGCGAAGGACCCCGGCCGCAGCAGGGTGGTGCGCAGCGGGGAGGCCGACAGGGCCTGCTCGACCACGAGGTGGGAGGCCGACAGCGGGCTGTCGGCGGCATCCGGGGCGAGCACCGAGGAGGAGGACAGGAGCACGACGTGCTCCACCCCGGCGGCGAGCGCCTCCTCGACGAACGCCTCGATGCCGGACGCCTCCGCGTAGAGGAAGACGGAACGGATTCCGGCGAGGGCTCCGCGACACGTCGCCGGATCGGTGAGATCGCAGTGGACCGCACCGGGGGTGTCCCGCTCGCGGGAGCCCAGACGGTAGGGGATGCCGCGGGCGGCGAGAAGGCCGACAAGACCGCGGGCGACGGCACCGCGGCCGCCGGTCACGAGAATGGACATGGCTGTTTCCTCATTCCTGAGTGGAGCGGACCGACGCTAGGATGACGATGACTACGCGGCACAGATTCTGCACCACACATCCTCTGCGTCACACAGATAAATTTGGAGCACGGAGAATCCGATGTCAACCGATTCCCCCCGTACGGGTGATGAGTGGAGCCGCGCCGAGCTGCTCGCGCGCATCGTCGTCGAAAGCCAGCGGCACTACGCCGACTACTCCCTCTTCAACCAGGCGATGGCCGACTCGGTCGGTCTGCACCCCACCGACATGCAGTGCGTCGCCCTCCTCGACATGGAGCCCGGCCCCGTCAGCACCGGCGACATCGCCCGCCTCACCGGCCTGACCTCCGGCTCGGCCACCCGTCTCGTCGACCGGATGGTCAAGGCGGGCATCGTCGAACGGCACGCCGACCCCCACGACCGCCGCCGCTCCCTCGTCTCCCTCTCCCCCGAGGCCCGCAAGCGCATCGGCGCGGCGTGGGACACCCCGGGCCGTGCCTTCGGCGCCGTACTGGAGAGCTACTCCGACTCCGAACTCGCCGTCATCGCCGACTACCTGCACCGCGCCGCCGAAGTGGGTCGGTCCCAGGCCAAGCGGCTGACCTCGGGCGAGCCGGGCTGACGCGCCGCGAAACCGAGCGAAACCGAGCGGAACCGGCAGCCGGACGAACAGCGGAGCCGACAGCGCAACCGGCTGCGGAACCGACCGCGCGAGGGCTTCCGCAGGGACCGCCGCGGCACTACGGTCCGGGGCAACGGGCAACAGCGCGCGCCGGAGAAACGGGAGGGTCGGCGCGCGGTTGGAGGTTGTCCGTGTCCCGGCCCACGCCCTCGTCCGCACCCACGCCTGCGCCCGCGCCCCCGCCCTCGTCCTCGTCCGCACCCACGCCGCCTCCCCCGCCCGGCGGCCTGCGCGCGGTGTTCGCCCTCGGCGGCAGCGCCCTCCCCCTCCACGCGTTCCTCGCGCGGCTCCCCGCCGCGCTGTGCCCCATCGGAACGCTCATGCTCCTCACCGAACGCGACGGCATCGCCGCCGCGGGCCCCGTCGCCGCCGCGCTCTGGCTCGGCCAGGCCCTCGGCGGCCCCGTCATCGGCCGGGCGGCCGACCTGCGCGGCCACCGCCCCGTACTGCTCCTCGCCTGCGCCGCGAACGCCACCGCCCTCCTCGCCCTCGTCGCGGCCGTCCTCGGCGGGTGGCCGCCGGGCGCCCTCCTGGCGCTGGCCGCCGCGGCCGGTCTGACCGTCCCGCAGGTCGGCCCCCTGGCCAGGGCTCGCTGGGCCCGGCTGGCCGGCGGGGACAGGCGCCTGCTCGGGGCGGCCCTGTCCTTCGACACCACGCTGGACGAGGTCGGCTTCATGGTCGGCCCCGCGCTGGCCGGCGTCCTGGCCGTGACCGTGCACCCGGCCTCGGCGCTCGTCCTCGCGGCCGGGCTGATCCTGGTGTCCGGCACCCTGTTCGCGGTGCACCCGACCGCTCCGGACCCGGCCGCCGGCTCCCCGGGCGCCGGCTCCCCGGGCGCGCGGGCCGGCGTACGGCTGTGGTCGCCCGGGCTGGTCCTGCTGTTCACGATGGCCGTGCTGCAGGGAGCCGCGTGGAGCGGGGCCAACACGGGCGTCAACGCCCTCGCCGCGTCGCTGGGCGAGCCCGGCGCGGCCGGGCTCGTATGGGCCGCCATGGCCGTGACCAGCTCGATCGCCGGCTTCGTCACGGTCGCCCGGCCCGGCTCGGCGGACCTGGCCGTACGGCTGCGGTGGACGATCGCCCTCCAGGCCCTGCTCACGCTCCCCCTGCTCGCGGTGTCCGGGATGTGGGCGGCCGCCTTCGCGGTCGCGGGCATCGGCCTGGCCGTGGCCCCGCACCTGATCGCGCTGTTCGGACTGGTGGAACGGTCCGGCCCGGCGGAGCGGATGGGCGAGGCCATGACCGTCATCGGCAGCGGCCTGATCCTCGGCCAGGCCCTGGCCGCGGCGCTCGCGGGTCCCCTGGCGGCCGCCCACGGCCACCGGGCCGCCTTCGCCGTCTCCTGCGCCGCGGTCACGGCCTCGGCCGCACTCGCCGTGGCGTGGACCGCGGGCGCGAGGAATCGGTCCGGCCCTCCTGCCCCTGAACGGACGTGATCGAACTGTGGCCCGTTCAACCCCGGTCAGGCATAGGAGACTTCCGTGCCACTCGGTACGCTGAGCCGATTTTCGAATACTTTCAGCCACTAGGTCAGGGGGGCCGGTGCGCAGTCGCCGACTCGTTGTCTCAGCTGCCGCTCTCGCGGTCGGCATAGGTCTCGTACCGGGCACGGCGCAGGCCGCCGGTCCTGCGACGCCCGGGGTTTCCGCACCGCCCCCGGAAGGCACTCCTGACGCCGCTCCCGATGCCACCGCCGACGAGTCGGCCGCCGCCGAGTCCGGATCCTTCCGCAGTCCGGGCGAACGCACGGTCCGTACGGCCCTGCCCTCCGGCACCGCGAAGGGCGGCTCGGCACAGGCCTCCGCCAGTGCCTCGAAGCTCGAACTCGGCATGTGGGCCGACATCAGGACCGCGCGCAGCGTGTCCTTCGGCGTCAACCTCTACAACGGCGAGCCCGTCCCCCACGAGGTCACCATCGCCTGGGGCGACGGCACGACGCACCAGGCCACCGTCACCGGCGGCGACATCCTGCGCGATGTCAGGCACACCTACTCCCGGCCCGGTGACTACACCATCTCCGTGACGGCGACGGACACCGTGAACCACGTCCAGGCGGTCAACCAGCTCCAGTTCTCCACCGCCGGCTCCTTCTTCGTGCCGCACGCCCCCACCCGGCTGCTCGACACCCGGGCCGGCATCGGCGCGGCGAAGGCCAAGGTCGCCGCCTACACGCCGGTCAGGCTGAAGATCGCGGGCAGCGCGAAGGTACCGGCCGGGGTCGCCGCGGTGGTCCTCAACGTCACCGTCACCAACACCACCGCCGCCGGCCACGTCAGCGTGTACCCCTCGGGCAGGGAACGGCCCGAGAGCTCGAACCTGAACTACGCCACCGGCCAGACCGTCCCGAACCAGGTGATCGTCCCGGTCGGCAAGGACGGGTACATCGAGCTGTACAACGGCGGCTGGAAGGCCGTGGACCTGCTCGCGGACGTGACCGGCTACTTCGACCGGGCGGCCGACGACGGCTACACCTCGCTGAACCCGGCCCGCTTCGTCGACACCCGCGAAGGCCTCGGCACGGCGCGGGGCCAGGTCGCCGGGCAGGGCACCTTCGGGGTCCAGATCACCGGCAGGAGCGGCATCCCGGCCGGTGCCACGGCCGTGGCGCTCAACGTGACCGTCACCAACCCCCGGGAGGCGGGCCACCTGACGGTCTTCCCGAGCGGTCAGGCGGCCCCGTCCACCTCCAGCCTGAACTTCACCGCCGGCCAGACGGTCGCCAACTCGGTCATCGTCCCCGTCGGCGCCGACGGGAAGATCAACATCCGCAACGGCGCCTGGGCCGGAACGGACGTCATCGTCGACGTCGTCGGCTACTACGGCGCCGGCAGCAAGGCGGCCTTCACCAGCACGACCCCCGGCATCTGGAAGGGCGCGCCGTGGCGGCTGATGGACTCGCGGCGACTGCCGGCCGGCAGCTGGCCCTGCCTCGCCGGCGGGTACTTCCCCATGAACCTGGACTCCATGAACCGCGGTGACCTCCCCATCGAGGCCTACGTCCTGAACGTCACCGTCGCCGCCACGACCGGAGCGGGCCACCTCTCGGTCGCCCCCGACCCGTATTCGATGGACGCGTACCGCAACGGTCGCCCGGTCCCGCCGCCCCGCCCCACCAGCTCCGCGCTGAACTGGACGGCGGGCAAGGACGTCTCCAACCTGGTCCAGGCGAAGCCCGGCCCGCACGAGATCGTCGACCTGTGGAACCAGAGCAGCCGCGAGGTCCACTACATCGTCGACTGGTTCGGCGAGTACGACGCCTACTGACCGGGACGCCCCCGGGCCCCCGGGCCCGGCCCGGGGGCGCGACGCCGCGCGCGACGTCGATCAGAACCTTGTCGCCGCCGGGTCAGCCCCGGCCCAGGATCCCGATGTCGGAGAAGAACCGGTACCGGTTCGGGGCGTCCGGGAGGAACCAGTGGAAGCCCTCCTCCAGGAAGACGGCCACCATGCTCACGACGATGACCGCGCCCAGGAACCAGAGCGCGAACAGCCCCGCCGTCCGCAGCAGCCCTGGCGCGGTCGCCGGAACGCCGTGCTCCGCCGTCGTGTGCGCCGTGGCCAGGGCGATGCCGACGACGACCACCGACACCTGGAAGAGGATCAGCGCCCACACGTACAGGTGCAGGCCGAACACCTCGCCCCCGTACCCCTTGGCACCCGGCAGGATGTGCAGCGTCGTCTGCCGCCAGGACGCGAACGAGCCGCCCATGAGCGCGACCAGCGCCAGGCCCCAGCCCGTCATGTAGTGGCGGCCCGTGACCGAGCCGCGCAGCAGGGCCGTACGGATGATGTACGCCGCTCCCAGCGCCGCCAGCAGCATGAACATCCGCTGCACCACGCAGAGCCGGCACGGGAACTCCCGCGCCCCGAACTCGTGGACGAGGCTCGCGCCCACCACGCCCGCCCAGCCGATGGCGAAGAAGCAGGCGAACCAGTACTGGACCTTGCCCGGCTGGGTGGCCTCGGGCGTGCTCGCCGGGACGAGGCTCTCGATCGTCGCCATCGTCACCAGCTCAGCGTCAGGGCCAGGCTGCCGGTGATGTGGCGTGCCATCAGCAGGGTGACGGCGATGAGCATGACCCACCACGCCCCGAGCACGAGCATCCGGGACGTCTCCCGGTACATGGCGATCAGCGTGGCGAGGAGCCCGCCGAAGATGAGGGTGTCCATGCCGCGGACCGTACCCAGACCAGGACATCCTGCCTGCTAGGCGCGCCCCCGGTCACGGCGTGGCGCGCCCCCGGTTACGTCGGTTGCCGCGTCGGCCGCGGCCGGGCCGCCCCCCGCCCGGGCCGCCCGTGCTCCGGCCGTCCAGGCCGATCCACACGCGGACCTCGGTGCCGCCGAGCACCGAACGCCCCAGCCGCACGTCCCCGCCGGTCGACTCCGCGACCCGGCGCACGATGTCCAGGCCGAGGCCCGTGGACCCGTCCCGGCCGCCGTCGTTGCCGCGGCGCAGGGCGGCGTCCGGGTCGGCGATGCCGGGGCCCGCGTCCGAGACGAGCACGATCACCGCGTCGCCGGCGTCGTGGACGTCCACCGCGAAGGGGGTGCCCTCGGGGGTGTGCCGGAAGACGTTGCCGAGCATGGCGTCGAGGGCGGCGGCGAGTTCGGGCCGCGCCACGGGGATGCGTACCGTACGGTCCACGCCCGCGAGCCGCACCTCGCGGCCCTCGTCCTCCGCGAGCGCCGACCAGAAGTCCATCCGGTCGCGGATCACCTCGGAGGCGTCGCAGCCCGCGCCCGCCCCGGTCATGCCGGTGGCCGGGCGCTGCTCCCGGGCCGTGCGGATGATCGTGTCGACCTCGCGCTCCAGCTGCTCCACCGCAGCCCGGGTCTGTTCGGCGGCCGGGCCGTCCCCGAGCGAGGCGGTGTTGAGCCGGAGCACCGTCAGCGGGGTGCGCAGCCGGTGCGAGAGGTCGGCGGCCAGTTCCCGCTCGTTGGCCAAGAGCTCGACCACCTGGTCCGCCATCGCGTTGAAGGCGAGGGCCGCGGAGCGCAGCTCCTTCGGGCCGGCCTCCGGCACGCGCGCCCCGAGCCGCCCCTCGCCCAGCTGGTGGGCGGCGTCCGCGAGCCGTTCGGCGGGCCGGACCAGCCGGGCGCCGAGCCGGTCGGCGACCGCGACCGAGCCCACGATCAGCGCCAGTCCGACGCCCGCCAGCACCAGCCAGGCGGTCGCGACACCATTGCTGACCTCGCTCTCCGGTACGAAGACCTCCACCACGGCGATGTCCCCGGACCCGAGCGCGGTGGGCTGGAGCAGCGCCGAGCCGCCGCCGGACAGCTTGGCCGTCGTGGCCCGCCCCATCCGCCGGGTCTCGGCGATGGCGCGTTCCCCGGCGCGGCCCTGGCCGATGCTGACCGGCGGGCTGTCGCCGATCGCGGGGACGTGGACGGCCATCCGCCGGGCGGCGCCCATCTGCGTGGACTCCACCGCCTTGCTCAGCTGCGTCGGGTCGGTGGTGATCGACAGCGTCGGCCCGATGGTGGCGGCCTGCCGCTCGGCGTTGGAGAAGGCGCGGTCGCTGGCCATCTCCTGGACGACGAGCCCGAGGGGTACGGCGAAGGCCACGACGACCATGGCCGTGACCGCGAGGCACACCTTGACCAGGGCCCATCTCATCGCGGCATCACTGCGCCCGCCGCAGCCACCGCAGCCCCTGTGGTCACCGCGGTCACTGTGGTGGCTCCAGCTTCACGCCGACACCGCGCAGGGTGTGCAGGTACCGGGGCCGGGCGGCGGTCTCGCCGAGTTTGCGGCGCAGCCAGGACAGGTGGACGTCGATGGTCTGGTCGTCGCCGTACGACTGCTGCCAGACCTCGGCGAGCAGCTCGCGCCGGGCCACGACCACCCCGGGCCGCCCGGCGAGGAAGGCCAGCAGGTCGAACTCCCGGCGCGTGAGGTCCAGTACCGCCCCGTCGAGCTCCGCCTGGCGGCGCAGCGGGTCGATGGCGAGGCCCCCGACCCGCAGGACGCGCGAGGGCGGTTCGGCGCCGGCGGCGGCCCGGGCGCGGCGCAGCACGGCGGCCATCCGGGCGGAGAGGTGCTCGACGGAGAAGGGTTTGGTCAGGTAGTCGTCGGCGCCGTCGTTGAGCAGCCGGACGATCTCAGCCTCGTCGTCGCGCGCGGTGGCGATGATCACGGGCACGTCGGTGATGCCGCGCAGCATCTTGAGCGCCTCCGACCCGTCCAGGTCGGGCAGGCCGAGGTCGAGGATGACCACGTCGAAGCGGTGGTGCGCGACCTCGCGCAGGGCCTCCAGGGCCGTGCCGACGCTGCGCACGGTGTGCGAGGCCTCGGTCAGGTGCCGGATGAGGGCGGAACGTACGAACTGGTCGTCCTCGACCACGAGCACACTTGCCATGGGCCGCACGGTAGTCCATCCGGGCGACTGCACGGGGTGTCGGGCCACTCTTGTGACGCGTGGTGCAGTATGTGCCCTGATGCGAAGAGGACTTGTGCATGCCATGGCGTGGATGCTCGCGACCGGGGCGGCGGTGACGCTGTGCTGGTGGGGTGTCCATACCGTCATGTCGGGCACGGCCTACGACCGGCCGCTCGCGGTGCCGCTGACCGGGCAGCCGCTGTCCTCCTCGACGCAGCGCGCGCAGCCCCAGGGGTCCCCGTCGCCGACCCCGTCCGCCCCGACCTCCCAGTCGCCCGGCCCGACGGCGTCGCCGACGGCCGGCGCCTCCGCCGACAAGCCGGCGCCGAAGCCCTCCGCCTCACCGGACGGCCGGCAGCAGGCGGGCGGCCAGGACGCGGGGAAGGTGCAGGCCTATCCGGTCTCCGGCGGCCGGGTCACCTTCTCCCTGGGCGCCTCCTCGGCCGAGCTGGTCTCGGCGACCCCGGCGGCGGGCTGGCGGATGCAGGTGTGGAAGCAGGACTTCTGGATCCGGGTCACCTTCACCCGGGATGGCCGCGAGGTGTCGGTCTTCTGCACCTGGCACGACCATCCGCCGCTGGTGGAGATCGTCGACCCCTGAGGCTGCGCGGGCGGACGCCGTGCAGGGCCGCACCCCCGTGGGTCCCGGCCCTGCACGGATCACGCCCGGTCTCAGAACTTCGGCGCGAGCTCCGACCCGAAGGTGTAGGTCCCCGAGAGGCGCAGCTCATTGGTGTCCGCCAGGGTGGCGGTGGCCGAGCCGGGCTTGGACAGCCAGGAGTGCTGGTTGTAGTACCCGTTGTGCGGGGTGATGCAGTCGCTCCAGGTGTACCAGCCGGCCGCTATGAAGATGTCGCGGTTGGGGACGCGGGCGCCGCCGAGGATCTGGGACCACTTGTAGTCGCCGGTCGCCAGGTAGATGTCCCTGGTCACACAGGCGCTCTGCATGGCCTCCGTCGGGAAGGCGGACAGGGTCACCGAGCGCGTGTTGTACGCCGTGGCGGCCGCCTCCGCGGGTGCTCCGGCGAGGGCGAGAATGGCGGTGGCGGAAGCCGCCGTCGCGGCAATCTTGGCAAGCTTGTTCATGGCAGGAATGGCTCCTTTTTGCGGTGAATCGGCCTCACTGATCGACTTCACGCTATCCAGTTGACGGGAAGCGGATCTACGTAAAACCTGGAGCCACCTTGATAAGCGTGAGTTATCAATGAGCGGGGGGCTCCGAGGTGGAACTGCGGGACGTAGAGGTCTTTCTGGCGCTGGCGGACGAGCTCCATTTCGGGCGGACGGCCGAGCGGCTGCACATCTCCCAGGCCCGGGTCAGCCAGGTCGTCAAGAAGCTGGAACGGGCCACCGGTGCGGCCCTGTTCGAGCGCACCACGCGCACCGTGCACCTCACGCCGATCGGCCGCCGCCTGCGCGACGACCTCTCGCACGCGCGGGACCTTTTCCAGGACGCGCTCGTGCGGGCCAACTGCTCGGCCCAGGGGGTGGGCGGGGCATTGCGGCTGGGAGTGCCCGGAGCCATGGGGCATGAAATTCGGCCTTTGATCGAGGAATTCCGGTCACGCCATCCGGGCGGTGAAGTCCAATTGCTGGAGTCCCGCCTTTCCGACCCTTTCGGCCCTCTCCGCGCCGGCCAGGTGGACGCCCAGGTCCTGTGGCTGCCGGTCCAGGAACCGGATCTGGTCGTCGGCCCGGTGGTTCTGACCGAAGGGCGGGTGCTCGCCGTGCCGGCCGGATCCGACATGGCCCGCCTGGACTCCGTCACCTGGGACCAGCTCGACGGCCACCCGGTCGCCGACATCGGCAGCATGGCGCCGCCCTACTGGGGGGAGGCGCTGGCGCCGCGGCGGACACCGGGCGGACGCCTCATCAAGCGGGGTCCGGCCGCCTGCACCATCCAGGAGGTGCTGGCCCTGGTCGCGGACGGAAAGGCCGTCGGCCCGCTGCACCAGCACTCCACCCGGTACTTCTCCCACCCGGGCATCACCTACGTGCCGCTCCGCGAGGCCCCGAGCACCCAGTGGGCCCTGGTGTGGTCCAGCACCACCTACCGGAGCGGGGTCGTGCGCGCCTTCGCCCGGGTGGCGGAGGAACTCGTCGGCCCTTCGGCTTGACGGCCGGAAGGAGGGCCTACCGGAAGACGGAGGGCGGCGGCTGGGGCGAGGCCACCGCGGAGGCGTCGGCCACCGGGGCCGCGCCGCCCGCGAAGTCCGCGAGGGCCCGGCCGTGCTCGACCCGGCCCGGATGCGGGTCGCTCGCGACCCGGCGGGTGAATTCCGCGACGGGCAGTTCCCGGTCGGCCGCCACCAGCACGGCATTGCCGAAACGTTTCCCCCGCCACACCACCGGGTCCGCGGCCAGCGCCAGCTCCGTGAACCGGGACGCCGCCGTCGCGATCTGGCCGCGCAGGTGGGTCAGCGGCGGCCCGTCCGCGAGGTTCGCCACGTACCACCCGGTGGGCGCCAGGGCCCGGCGTACGTCGTCCAGGAACTCGGTGCTCGTCAGGTGCGCCGGGGTGCGCGCCCCGCTGAACACGTCCGCGATCACCAGGTCCGCCCAGCCGTCCGGCACCTTCGCCAGGCCGGCCCGCGCGTCCACCGCCCGGACCCGGATCCGCGCCTGCGGGTCCAGCGGCAGGTGCTCCCGTACGAAGGCCACCAGGGCGGCGTCGATCTCCACGACCTGCTGCGTGGAGCGGGGGCGGGACGCCGCGGTGTAGCGGGCGAGGGTGAAGGCGCCGCCGCCCAGGTGCACCACGTTCAGGGACTGGCGGGCGGGTGCGGCGAGATCGATGAGGTGGCCGATCCGCCGCTGGTAGGAGAAGTCCAGGTACGCCGGATCGTCGAGGTCGACGTGCGACTGCGGGGCGCCGTCGATCAGCAGGGTCCAGGCGCCGGGGCGCTCGCGGTCCGGCTCCAGCTCCGCCCGGCCGCCGTCCACCTGCCCGGCGACCGCCTCCGCGCCGCCCCGACCGCGCTGCCTGCCCTTGTTCCTGTCCTTGCCTGCCACCACCCCATTGTGCGGGGCGGCCGGCCGGGAGGAGTCAGCGGCAGTTGTCCGCGGCCTCGATCAGCCGGGCCGCCTCGCCCAGCGCCGCGCGCAGCACCTCGGGGTCGGTGACCGGCCCGACCGCCTCCGGCGGGAGCAGCCAGCCCGTGGCCCCCGCGGTGGGGGAGACGGCGTCGCCGAAGCGCATCCCGCGCCCGTCGGACTGCGTGCACGCGCTGCCCGGCAGGTCCCAGGCGTCGGCGGTGCCGGGCGGGACGAGGAAACCGAGGGTGCCGCCGGACCCGTCGTGCAGGACGGGTCCCACCGGGCCGGACCGGCCGGCGGAGCGGCGGATGATGTCGACCGCCTCCAGGCCCTGCCGCGCGGGCACGGTCACCAGGTCCAGATCCAGGTCCGGGGCCGTGCCGGGTCCGGACGCGGTGTTCGTTGCAGTGCTCTCCATGCCGGCCTCCACCAAGGGGAACCCCTCCTCGATCCGTATCCGCATGGGTTCAACGCACGGGAACGTCAACGGGTGACGCACCAAAGACGCCGCAAAGGATGGCAGTTCATGGCGGATCACGGGTGAGATATCCGTTTTGTAGCTAAACATCGCGTGAACACCCCCTCGCTGGCGGTACGTTCATGCGCGCCGGGCCCAACTGCACCAGCCACCGCACCGGCGCTGGGTTCCTTGCCAGAGAGGTCACGTCCATGGCGGCGTTCCCCCACTCACCCAACTCCACGTTCCGGCGGCTGCGCGGGCAGCACTCCCCCGCCGAGTTCGCGGCCCTGGTACGACGGGCGGCGAAGGAAATCGGAGAAACGGTTTCCTGCGACGCGCGCTACATCGGCCGGGTCGAGTCCGGCGAGATCCGCTGCCCCAACTACGCCTACGAGCGGGTCTTCCTCCATATGTTCCCCGGCCGCACCCTGGCCGACCTGGGCTTCTCCCCCCGCGAGAGCGTCCGCGGGCGCGCCGCGCAGCGCGGCCCTCAGCCCGCGGCCCTCCCCGTCCCCCGTTCCCCTTCCAGTGCCAAGGAGAGCGACGTGCTGCGTCGCGCGTTCATGGCGGGCGGCTCCGCGACCGTGGCGGCCGCGACGCTCGGCCTCACCCTGCTCGGCGACAACCGCCGGCTGCCCTCGCGTGCCGGCGAGTCCGAGGCCGCCGCCGTCGAGGACGCCGTACGCCGGATCCGGCTGCTGGACGACCGGCACGGCGCGGACGCCCTGTACCGCAAGGCGTCCGAACCCCTGCGCACCGCCTACGCCCTGCTCGACGCCGGGGCGACGCGGCAGTCCACCGAGGACAGGCTGCACTCGGGCGCCGGTGAACTGGCCGTCTCGGTCGGCTGGCTGGCCCACGACTCCGGACGCTTCGACGACGCCCGCTCGCACTACGCGGAGGCACTGGCCACGGCCCGGGTGGCGCGGGACGCGGGCCTGGAGGCGCACGCCTTCAGCAACATGTCCTTCCTGGCCCGCGACACCGGCCGGGCCCGCGAGGCGGTACGCGCGGCCCAGGCGGGCCGGCGCGCCGCCTCCGCGCTCGGCTCGCCCCGGCTGCTGTCGCTGCTGGCGCTGCGGGAGGCGGGCGGCTGGGCCGGGCTGGAGGACCGCAAGGCCTGCGAGGAATCGCTGGCGCGGGCGCACCGGGAGTTCTCCAGGGGAGCGGCGGAGGCCGACCCGGAGTGGATGTCCTTCTTCGGGGAGGCGGAGCTGGAGTCGCTGGAGGCGCGGTGCTGGTCGGCGCTCGGGGAACACGCCCGCGCGGCCCGGCACGCGCGGCGGGCGGCCGACCTCCAGGATCCGCACTTCGCCCGGAACGTGGCCCTCTACACCGCCGAGCTGGCCGGTGACCTGGCGCGGGCCGACGCCCCCGACGAGGCCGCGTGGGCGGGCGGCCGGGTACTCGACCTCTTGGGCGAGGTGCAGTCGACGCGGGTCCGGTCGATGCTCGCGGAGACGGCCGCGACCCTGGTCCCCCACCAGCGCTCGCCCCGCGTGGACGCGTTCCTGACCCGCCACGCCTCTATCTGAGGCTCGGCTCCGGCCACTGCCCTGGGGCTCCGCCCCGGACCCCGCGCCTCAATCGCCGGCGAGGCTGAATGGGGCCGGGTTTCCCCGGGGCGGGATGCGAGGGGTGGGGCGGTGCCCCGCCGGAGTGTCTCCTCGGCTCGGCGCCTGCGGGGTGTCGCGGCCAGGCGGCCGTGGTCGCGCGCTCGTCCTGCGGGGACACTCCGCCGTGTCCCCACCCCACGCCAGCGCTTTGCCCGGACAGGACCATGCCTCCGGGAACCGGGCTCGCGCTGCTGGAGTGGGGACGGTGAGGGGTGTCCCCGCAGGACGAGCGCGCAACCACCCTGCACAGCCGAGAAGTGGCCGCACGCGCCGAGCCGAGGAGACACCCCTCGGCGGCACCGCGACCCACCCGCACCGCGCCCGAATCCCGCCCCGCATCCCGCGAGGGAACCCGCACCGAGCCCCGATCCCGCCCGACTGCTACCCCCGCGGAGCGCAAAGGCAGAGCCAGGGGCACCCCGGTCCGCCGAAGCCAGCGCTACGCGTCCAGGTGGCCCGTGTCGTTCCAGCGTTCCAGTGCCGGCGCGCCGTACGCCCAGCCCAGGACCGACAGGGACGTCGGTTCCAGGCGGATCCGGGCGCCGAAGGAGGCTTCGAAGCCCAGCCAGCGCGCGGCCAGGGTGCGCAGGATGTGCCCGTGGGCGAAGACGAGCACGTCCCGCTCCGCCGAGCGCGCCCACGCCACCACCTCGTCGGCGCGCGCCGAGACGTCGGCGACGGACTCGCCGCCCGGGACCCCGTCGCGCCAGATCAGCCAGCCCGGCCGGACCGCCTGGATCTCGGCCGGGGTCATGCCCTCGTAGTCGCCGTAGTCCCACTCCAGCAGCGCGTCCCACGGTTCGGCCCGGGCGCCGAAGCCCGCCAGGTCGCAGCTCTCGCTCGCGCGCAGCAGCGGGCTGGTGCGCACCTCCAGGCCGGGCAGGCCCCGCCACGGGTCGCGGGCCAGGCGTTCGCCGAGCAGTTTCGCGCCCTGCCTGCCCTCCTCCAGCAGCGGCACGTCCGTGCGTCCGGTGTGCTTGCCGAGCTGGGACCACGCCGTCTGGCCGTGACGGGCCAGCAGGATGCGGGGGGCCATGCGAATCTCCCGATCGGTGCGAGATTGTGCGTTTTTACGATGGTTTCCTCGTGCGTCCATCATCCATCACGCCCCCGCCCGGCCCTCCCACCGGCCCGTTTCCCCGCTCCGCACACGATTGTCAGTGGCGGATGGGACACTTCCGCGGGTGAGCTCTTACCCGCCCAGCAGTCCCGCGCAGCCGACCACGCTGCGGCAGCGGCTCGCCGGCCTGCGAGGCCCCGCCGTGCCGCCCCGCCCGCTCGACGCGCGGGCACTCGCGGCCCTCGCCGCCAACCCCGGCTGCGGCAGACGCGCACTGCTCGACGGTGCCGGTGTGGACAAGAACGCCCTCGCCACGGCCCTCGGCTCGCCCGCCGCCTTCGGCCAGTCGCAGTTCGCCATCGTCCGCGGGAACTCCTTCGAGGCGAAGGTCAAGGGCGACGGCGGGGCCGAACTGCTGCGGCTGGTGCACGCACACCTCGACACGGCCGCCGAGCCGCCCGGTTCCGGCGCGCTCGTCCCCGACCTGACGGCCGCCGGGCCCGAGGGCCGCGCCGCCCGGACGGCCCTCGCCCTGCGCGAGGCCACGTCGGCGAAGGACTGGACCCTGCTCGACCACCCGATGCTGGCCCTGGAGGTGGCCGGCACCCCGGCGTACCTGGAGCCGGACGCCGTCGTCGTGCACCCCGACGGCCGCTGGACCGTGGTGGAGATCAAGTCGTTCCCCATGATCGACGCGGCCGCGGACGCGGCGAAGGTGGGCGCGGCGGCCCGCCAGGCCGCCGTCTACGTACTGGCCCTGGAGCGGATCGCCGGGAAGGTGGCCGGCGCCGAGGTCGGGCACACCGTGCTGCTGGTCTGCCCCAAGGACTTCTCCAACCTGCCGACCGCCGCCTCCGTCGACGTCCGCCGCGAGCGCGCGGTGACCCGCCGCCAGCTGGACCGGCTGACCCGGGTCGAGGAGCTGGCCGCCGCACTGCCGGAGGGGCTCAGCTTCGACCCGGAGCGGACCGCCGAGGAGCTGGCCGAGGCGGTGTCCGCGGTGGACGCCGCCTACGCGCCCGAGTGCCTGGCCGCCTGCGAGCTGGCCTTCCACTGCCGGGAGAAGGCCCGCGCGGCCGACGAGGTGACGGCACTGGGCCGGTCCGTACGGGGCGAGCTGGGCGCGCTGACCACCGTCGAGCAGGCCCTCGCGGCCGCCGCCGGCGGCGGCTGCGCCGACGACCCCACGGCCGCCGCCCTGCACCGCGCGGCGCTGCTGCGCGCCGAGGCGCTGGAGCCGGCCGCCGCCCTTCCCCGTCCGCACGTCCCGGAGTCCCCCGAATGCCCCTGCTGAGCACCCTGGCCCGGCTGGAGGCCGTCCGCGCCGGCCGCGCCCAGCCGCTCGCGACGGTGCGCCACCGCCACCTGAGCGACAAGCCGCTGGTCTTCGTGCCGCTGACCACGGCCGGTGAGGCCGGAGCCCCGCTGGGCGCGATGGTCGGCACCGATCCGAACGAGCCGCGGGTCTTCGTGATACCCCAGCCCCGCGACCGGGACCTGCGCTGGGCGTTCCTGGCCGACCTCGCGGTCCACGTGCTGGCGCACATCGACGCGTACGCCGACGAGGTGGAGCCGGCCGAGCGCAGCGAGACCGACCCGGAGACGGGCAAGCGGGTCAAGGTGGAGACCGAGCTGTGCGTGGACGCCCCGCAGCTGATCGTGCCGAGCCGGGCGGGCATCGAGTACGTGCGGCTGCTGGGCCGGTCGATGCGCTTCCGGCGTACGGCGGAGGAGGATCCGGACAATCCGTATCCGACGCCGTCGCGGGTGCCGCTGCTGGGCCGCTGGTTCACCCACCTCGGCGAGCGGGCGCGGGTGCCCGGGTCCTCGATGCTGCTGTCGGCGACGGACCTGCTGTCCCGGCACTGGGCGACGGGCCAGAGCAATCTGGAGGACCAGCACCTGGGCGCGCTCATGGCCTGGATCGACCCGCCGGCGGGCGGGTCGGGGGCCGAGGCGGCCCTGCGTGCGGAGGTGGGCCGTGACGGGCACGGCCAGTTGCTGTGCCCGCCGGCCGGTCCCGCGACCGATCCGGCGTTCGACAACAAGCTGTTGGCTCCTGCCATCTCCCGCTACGACGCCGCGCGCGCGGCCCTGGCGGCCGGGCCCGGGGACGACGACCGCGAGGTGCGCGCGGCCGAGCGGGCGGTGCGCCGGCTGGTCGTGGACCAGATGTCGAACACCTGGTGGGCGACGTGGGAGGCGATCGGCCTGGTGCGCGGGCTGCCGCCGGGCGAGCGGGCGGAGGAGCGCTGGACGCGCGACCGCTGGTCGTACACCGGTCACCGGGACCGGGTGCGGGCGGGCGAGCCGCCGCAGCCGCGCCGCGACGACGCGGTGACGGCGGCGCAGAAGCTGGCCACGCGGGAGACGGAGCAGGTGCGCCTGGACGCGCAGGAGGCGCTGGACGACCCGCTGGTCATGGCGGGCCGGCGGCTGGCGGGCGAGGCCTTCGCGGGCGAGGTCACCGAGGTGGTGATGGAGTGGACGGAGTCGAAGCGGCCCAGTCCGCGGCCGCTGGTGACGGTGTCCACGCGGGACCGGCCGCAGCTCGCGGACGGCGGCGCCCCGAAGGTGTACCGCTCGCTGGACGGGCGGCCGCAGAGCGCGCAGTTCGTCCGTTTCGAGGAGGACGGGCGGGTGGTGCTGCGGCTCCTCGACAAGATGGGCCGCGGCCGGGACCCGGAGCCGGGTTCCGTGCCCGAGGAGGGCGACCGCGTGTGCTGGACGCTCTTCGAGCACGACGCGCGCGGCGGCCCGAAGCTCCCGGACCCGGAGCAGACGCCGTGGACCCATGGCGGCCCGCCGGGGTCCGGGTCCGCCGTCCACCTTCCCGACGCCGTCACCGACGAGGACATCCTGTGACCCCTGTGTCCGCGCCCGCCGCCTTCGACCCGGGTGCCGCGGCCGCCCGGGCGACCGCCGCGATCCTGCACGACACCCTGCACGGGACCGAGCGGGGCGTGGTCGTCGATTCCCCGCCGGGGGCCGGCAAGTCCACGCTCGTCGTCCGCGCGGCCCGGGAGCTGGCCGCGGCGGGGCGCCGGCTGATGGTGGTGGCGCAGACGAACGCGCAGGTCGACGATCTGGTGCTGCGGCTGGCCGAGAAGGACCCGGAGCTGAAGGTGGGCCGGCTGCACAGCAGCGAGGGGGATTCCTACGATCCTGCGCTGCGGGAGCTGCCGTCGGTGACCCTCTCGGCCAAGCCGGCCGACCTCGCGGAGCTGCCGATCACCATCTCCACGGCGGCGAAGTGGGCGTTCGTCAAGGACGTGGAGCCGTGGCAGCACGCCATCGTCGACGAGGCGTACCAGATGCGCTCCGACGCGCTGCTGGCCGTGGCCGGGCTGTTCGAGCGGGCGCTGTTCGTGGGCGACCCGGGGCAGCTGGACCCCTTCAGCGTGGTCGGCGCCGAGCAGTGGGCCGGGCTGTCCTACGACCCGTCGGCGTCGGCGGTGAGCACGCTGCTCGCGCACAACCCGCAGCTGCCGCAGCACCGGCTGCCGGTGTCCTGGCGGCTCCCGGCGACGGCGGCGCCGCTGGTCTCGCGTGCGTTCTACCCGTACACGCAGTTCCGCAGCGGTACGGGGCCGGGCGACCGGAAGCTCTCGTACGGGGTGCCCTCGGACGGGTCGGGTCCGGACCGGGTGCTGGACGAGGCCGCCGAGGCGGGCTGGGGCCTGCTGGAGCTGCCGGCGCGGCACACGCCGCGCACCGACCCGGAGGCGGTCGGCGCGGTGGCCCTGGTGGTGCGCCGGGCCCTGGACCGCGGTGCGGTGACCTCCGACGAGCGGTCCCCGGGCCCGGTGGCGCTGACGGCCGACCGGATCGCGGTCGGCACGGCCCACCGCGACCAGGCGGCCGCGGTGCGGGCGGCGCTGGCCTCGCTCGGGGTCTCGGGGGTCACGGTGGACACGGCGAACCGGCTGCAGGGCCGCGAGTACGACCTCACGGTGGTGCTGCACCCGCTGTCGGGGCGCCCGGACGCGACGGCCTTCCACCTGGAGACGGGACGGCTGTGCGTGCTGGCCTCCCGGCACCGGCACGCCTGCGTGGTGGTGGCCCGGGCGGGCATAGCGGAGCTGCTGGACGACCATCCGTCGACGGAGCCGGTGCAGCTGGGCGTGACGGTGAAGTTCCCGGACGGCTGGGAGGCGAACCACTCGGTCCTGGCGCACCTGGCGGAGCACCGGGTGTCCTGGCGGCCGTAGGGCCGTAGAGGCGTCGGCGCGGCTCAGTCCCGGCCCTTGCGGGGGGCGGCGAACCGGTGGCGCAGCACCTCGCCGATCTCGGCCAGGGCCCGGAGCTGCTCCGGGGTCAGGACGTCCACGAGGTGGCGGCGCACCGATGCGACGTGGAACGGGGCGGCGTCCGTGATCGCGGCCACCCCGGTCCCGGTGAGGACCACCTCGGCGCCCCGGCCGTCGGTCGCGACGTCCTCGCGGCGGACGATGCCGCGCTGTTCCATGCGCGTGAGCTGGTGGGACAGCCGGCTGCGGGACCACTGCATCAGCTCGGCGAGCGCGCTGATGCGCATGCGGTGGCCGTCCGTGGAGCCGAGGACGGACAGCACGTCGTAGTCGGCTTCGGAGAGTCCGCTGTCCTGGCTGAGGTCGCGTGCGATCTCGGCGTTGACCAGCGGGAACATCCGGCGCCACGCGTACCAGGCGTCCTGCTCGGCCTCGGTGAGCCAGCGGGGCTCGGATGCGGGGGTCATGCGTTCCACTTTAGCCAGATCGGTGACACATCATCTACCTTGTTGACACGTCACTCACATAACGCTTTGATAGATGACACATCAACAACCGCACCGACCGGGAGCCGCTTCCATGACCCGCCTGCACGTCGTCTCCGCCGCCACCCGCCCCACCTCCTCCGGCCGCCCGCTCGCCCGGTGGGTCGCCGGCCAGGCCCGCGACCACGGCGCCTTCGAGGTCACCCCCGTCGACCTCGCCGAGATCGCGCTGCCCTTCCTGGACGAGCCCGAATACGCCTCCACCGGGAACTACGCCCACCAGCACACCCGCGACTGGAGCGCCCTGGTCGACTCCGCCGACGCCTTCCTCTTCGTCCTGCCGATGTACAACGGCGGCTTCACCGCCCCCTTCAAGAACGCCATCGACTTCCTCTACGACGAGTGGAAGGGCAAGCCGGTCGGCATCGTCAGCTACAGCGCCGGCCCCACCGGCGGCGCCCCCGCCGCCGAGATGCTGCTCCCGATCCTGACCCGTCTCGGCATGCTGCCCGCCGAGCACTCCGTCGCGATCCCGGGCATCCCGAAGCTGATCGGCGCCGAGGGCTTCGAGGCCCCCGAGACCCTCGCGGACGAGCTGGCCGCCGTCCTGGCCGACGTGGCCGAGCTGGCGGCGAAGCGCGAGGCGGAGCTCGCGGCGGAGGCCGTGGTCACCGTCTGAGCGGCCCCCGGCCGGGTGGTTTTCGCACGCCGCGCCGCTGACGGCCGATCACCTGAGCGACTCCCCCGCCACCCGGTCCACCCGTCTGCTCGCGCGCCCCACCGGCCGTACAGGTGTTCCCACCCGTCGGGGCGCGCTCTTGCGGGGCGTTGGACAATGGACGGTGGCCCGGAAGGATTTCGCACGCAGCAGCAGGAGGACAGGGATGGCAGAGCCCGAGCGGACCGAGCGACGGCTGCGGCCGGCGCCGCTGCTCTTCGAACCCTCGGAGGCCGTGGCCGATCCGGAGCACTTCTTCGACCTGGAATCGATCGAGGACCCGCGGGAGCTGCTGGCCCGTGCGACCGAGCTGACGCTGGCCTTCCGGGCGGCGCAGGAGCGGGCGGTGGAGTTCCAGGCCCTGGCCGCGGCGCAGCTGGCGGACCCGCGGCGCTTCGACCGGCTCACCGCCGGGGCCATCGCCGAGCAGGCGGAGTGGACCGAGGACTACGCCCTCAAGATGATCGAGTTCGGCGAGACCCTCCAGCGCGGCCGCGCCGACCTGGCGTGACAACCGACTGTCATATGCGGGGGCAATGTACTCCCGACCTACCCGCCCTGTCCCGATTTTCGGTAACTCCGAGGGTTCGGATCGCTACGGCGGGTAGACCTTGGCATATGACGACGCTGACGACGGCCCACGGATGCACCGCCCTCCACGCGCCCGGCGAGCGCACGCGCACCGCGCCCGCCGCGCACGTCACCCCGCAGGGGGCCGCCTGGCTCGCCTCGGCCTGCGCGAACCCCCGCCGCACCCTCGCGCTGTGGGAGGCCCGGCCCGAACTGCCGGCGACACTGCCCTGCGGGAACGCCTTCGACGTCGTCAACGTCCCGCTGGTCCTCGGGCGGCGCGTCCTGGACCTGCTCCGGGCCGAGGGCCCCGGCTCCGGCCCGGTCGCCGTGCACCGCGGCCGGATGCTGCTCTTCGCCGCCCCCGGGGCCGCCCACCGGCTGCCCGCCCTGTTGGCGTGGGAGGAGTGGGGTGCCTCCCGCGGCACCCCGGCGCCCCTGTGCCACGGCCGCGGCGACGCCGTCACCGTGCCGCCGCTGGCGGCGGGCCCCGGGCCGTCGCGGTGGCTCGTGGCCCCCGACGCCCGGGAGCCCTGGCTCCCCGGGGCCGAGGCCCTGCTCTGGGCCTTCGTACGGGCGGCCCGCACCGCCGCACCGACGGGACCTGGGGATATCGATTTTTCGTTCCGCCGATCCTCCTGCTAATGTCTTCCTCGTCAGCAAGCGCCGCTAGCTCAGTTGGTTAGAGCAGCTGACTCTTAATCAGCGGGTCCGGGGTTCGAGTCCCTGGCGGCGCACAGACGGAAGAAGGCCCCCCACGCGAGTGGGGGGCCTTCTTCGTGTGCCGTCACAGCGTCACGCCATCAGGTCGTCACGTCGTGATCTTCACCGTGTACGCGCCGGACCGGGTCCGGTCGGCCACCTCGATGGTGATCCGCTCCCCCGGCACCGTGAACGTCTCGCCCACCTCCAGCGGCGCGTCCGCCAGCGGCGGGTACACCGACCGGTCCCAGCAGGCCTCCGTCCCCGGGTGCGCGTCCATCACCTCGATGGGTCCGCCGCCCGAGGCCGCCTCGTTGCGCACCCGGTAGACGAGGACCCCTTCGGTGCAGGTGTCGCCGTCGTTGCCGGACGAGCCCCGCGCCTCGACGGCGATCGCGCTGCCGGGCCCGGTACGGACGACCGCGAGCCGGGTCCCGCCCGTGCCGCCGCTCGGCGGGGCCTGCCCCAGCGGCTGCAGGGTGTGCAGGGACGAGCCCGACTGGACGCAGTCCACCTGGGAGGCGTCCAGCCAGCCGAGCTTCCACTTGTGCCAGGCGAAGAGGTCGGGGGACATCCCGAACTGGCTGCCCATGACGTCCCAGTCCCCGACGTAGGTGTCCCAGTCGCCCTTGCCGTCCGTGGGCCGGTGGTAGAGGTCGGGCAGGTCGAAGACGTGCCCGGTCTCGTGGGCCAGCACGTTGCGGTCCGGCGGGTGGCGCTCGAAGACGGTGACGATCCGCCGCAGTTCCGTGCCGTCCGCGACGATCGGGCGGTCGAAGTTCACGACCTTCGTGGCGTCGGAGTCCACCCCGGGCGCGTCCGGGTCGGCGACGAAGTAGACGATGTCGTACTTGCCGAAGTCCACCTGCGCGTCGGCGGCGGCGACCGCGTCGCGCAGGTAGGCGGCCCGGTCGCCGGGGGCCCAGTCGCGCTTTATCCCGTACGCGGTGGACGGCCGGGGCATCCGGATCCACTGCTTCTGCGGGTGCGGGACCAGGCGGAACCGCCCGTACGAGGCCTGCTCGAAGAAGTCGCTGGTGGCGGGGAAGTAGTCGCGGGTGAGCAGTTCGGGCGTCAGGGTGCCCTCGTGGTCGGGGAAGGAGAGGAAGACCATCACCGCGTCGAGGGTGCGTTCGGGCTTGGGGTAGGCGCCGTTCCAGGTGTCCAGGCCCAGGGAGTGGTGCGCCCCCGTGCGGGTCAGCGCGCAGGGCCCGGCGCCCGGGTCGGCCACCGCGGGACCCGCGACGAGCGACATGGCGGCGAGCGCCGTCAGGGAAGTGAGTGCCGCGGCGGTACTTCGGACGCGAGAGCGGTCCACTCCCCCGGGTGTCTGCTGTCGCGTCACATCGACCTCCGGTGGTGGATTGATACCTGTTTAGCCACCTTGAGGCGATTGTCTTACTAATGCCCAGTTCCAGTGCCCCGCACGAGTGAGGGGTGGGGCAAGCCGGTGACCCCCGAAGTTCACGGGGGTGCCTACAGAACGTCACGACCGATCACCTGAGATCAACAGGACCCCCGTCCCGCTCATTGCCGCGCAGAAACGATCACGCGATCTTGGTCCGCCGATCCGTCATCACGCCGAACTCCCGCGTCTCAACCGGTGACGCCGCTGGATAGGGCCTCCCGGCAGCCTCTATGATCGGCACACTTTCCTGCACGGACACTCACGAACACTGCGGGGCCAACGGTGAGCGGAACCTCAGAAGGAACCGGTTCGGCGGCCGACGGCATCCGATCCGCCATTACGGAGCGTCACCCTGCGGTGCCGTCAGTGCCGTCGGCACCGGCAGCGCCGTCGGTGTCCCATCGCGCCGCGTCCGAGCTGCGCGACTACCGGGCCGCCTTCAACGCGGCGCACCTCCCCATGGCCGTCGTCGACCGCGAGGGCTACGTGGTGACGGCCAATCAGGCCTTCGCCGGCCTGCTGGGCAGCGAACCCCACGCGCTAGTCCACCGCTGCGCCGCCGATCTGGTGGACCTGGCCGCGGAGGCCCGGACCTGGGCCGCCTACCAGGAGGTCCTGCGCGGCCGGCAGGCACGGCTGCGCTGCACCCGCCGCCTCAAGCACCCCGACGGGCACTCGCTGTGGACCGAGGTCACCCTGGGGCCGGTACCGGGCACCGGGAACGTCCTGCTGTCCGTCTCCGACATCAGCGACCGGCGCGACCTCCAGGCCCGGCTGCGGCACCTGCAGATGCACGACCCGGTCACGCGCCTGCCCAACCGGGCACTGTTCTTCGAGCGGCTCTCCGCCGCCCTGGAGGCGTCCTCGTACGAGCACGGCGGGGGCACCGGCCGGATCGGCCTGTGCTACCTCGACCTGGACGGCTTCAAGGCCGTCAACGACACCCTCGGCCACCGCGTCGGCGACCGGCTGCTGACGGCCGTCGCCTCCCGGCTGACCCAGTGCGCCGACCAGTCCGGCTACGGGCGCACCGGCGGGCACCTGGTCGCACGCCTCGGCGGCGACGAGTTCGCCCTGCTCGTCGAGGACTCCACCGGCACCGAGCAGCTCGCGGACCTGGCGCGCAGCGTCCTGGCCGCCGTGCAGGAGCCCTTCGACCTGGCCGGGCAGCGGCTGTCGGTGTCCGCGTCCATCGGCGTGGTGGAGCGGGCCACGGACGGCACCTCGGCGACCGGGCTGATGCAGGCCGCCGACACGACCCTGTACTGGGCCAAGGCCGACGGCAAGGCCCGCTGGACCCTCTTCGACCCGGAGCGCAACGCCCACCGCATGACCCGGCAGGCGCTGTCCTCCACGCTGCGGCCGGCCGTGGAGCGGGGCGAGTTCGCCCTGGAGTACCAGCCGCTGGTGGATCTGGAGAGCGGTGCGCTGCGCGGTGTCGAGGCCCTGGTGCGCTGGCGGCACCCGCAGTTCGGCACGCTGACGCCGAATCGGTTCATCGGTATCGCCGAGGAGGACGGGTCGATCGTCCAGCTCGGGCAGTGGGTCCTGCGGACCGCGTGCCGGCAGGCGCGCCGCTGGCAGATCGAACAGCCCAGCGACACCCCGGTCTTCGTGTCGGTCAACGTCGCCGTGCGCCAGGTGTGGGACTCGGACCTGGTCGGCGACGTCGCGGAGATCCTCGCCGAGACGGGGCTGGCGCCGCAGCTGCTCCAGCTGGAGCTGACCGAGTCGGCGGTGATGGGCTCCGCCGGAAGGCCGCTGCAGGCCCTCCAGGCGCTGAGCGACATGGGCGTCCGCATCGCCATCGACGACTTCGGCACCGGCTACTCGAACCTGGCCTACCTCAGCCGGCTGCCGGTCTCGGTGCTGAAGCTGGACGGCTCCTTCGTCCGGGGCTTCCGCTACGACGAGGGCGCGCACCCCAACCCGGCCGACGAGACCATCGTCGAGGCCCTGGTCCAGCTCGCGCACCGGCTGGGCCTCACGGTGACCGCGGAATGCGTGGAGACGGCCGGTCAGGCGGCCCGGCTCCGCCGCGTCGGCTGCGACACGGGCCAGGGCTGGCTGTACTCGCGGGCCGTCGCCCCGGACGTGATCGCCCGCATGATCGGCCGCCGCGTGGAGGCGGCGGCCCCCTCCCAGCCCGACGAACCGGCCCAGCACCCGCTGGTCTGACGGGCCGTGTGACCGACCCGCTCCGAACGTGCCGGAAGGCCGGACCGTCCGAGGGCGGTCCGGCCTTCCGGTGTGCGGACGTGCGGGTCAGCCGCTGATGGCCTTGTCGTAGCGCAGGGCCACGTAGCCGGAGGCGGCGTGGCCGGCGATGCGGCCGTCGCTGCCGCCGCTCAGGTAGTCCTGGCCGCGCATCATGTCGTCGTTCGGGTTGGACTCGTGGATGTAGGAGAACTTCCCGGCGCCCTTGTCGATCCACTTCTCGAAGAGCACCACGTGCCCGTCCGAGGTGTTCAGCGCGTCGCCGGGCTGCAGGTCGGACTTGGAGATGGTGGTGCTGACGCTCGGCAGGCTGGCGGTGGTGTAGCTGGTGGAGGCGTGCCAGGCCATGGAGATGAAGCCCGAGCAGTCGGTGCGGTAGGTGTGGTCGCCGTCCGGGTCGGAGGCGTACGCGCTCTGGCTGTAGGGGATGTCCCGGCCGAGCCAGTTCAGGGCGCGGCTCATGATCTCGCTGCGGGCGATCTGGCCGCCCTTGGTGGAGGGGGTGGGGGTCGGCGGGGCCGGCGGGCGGTAGGTGCAGTCGCCCGCGAACGCGGACAGCAGCGTCTGGGTCCAGCCGCTCGCGTCGACCGGGTCGCCGGGGTGGTAGGCGATGTCGTCGCCCTTGCCGTCGGTGGGGTCGGCGTCGTGGTACCAGTACATACCGCCGTTCGTCCGGCCGTAGTAGAGGCCGCCGCCGGGCGAGACCAGGCTGTCGACCGCCGACCAGCCGCTGCCCTTGAGCTCCGAGCTCTCCCAGTCCCCGACGCCGTTGATCTGGTACGACAGCAGCCGCCCGTCGGCGGTGCTGGCGACGAGGACGTCGTCGCCGGCCGCGGCGAGGGTCTTCAGGACGAAGCCCTCGTCGATGACGACGTGCTTGGCGATGTGGGCGGGCCCGGCGGGCTTGGCCTGGGAGACGTTGTACCGGTGGAGCTGGCCGCCGACGGTGCCGTAGAGGTGGCCCGCGCCGTCGTAGGTCATCTTGTCGAAGGTCCAGCCGCTGTCCCAGATCTTCGTGACGCCCGCCAGGGTGAGGGCGTTGCCGTTGGTCTGGATGTCCACGCGGTACAGCTCGCCGGCCGTCGAGGTCACCAGGACGGTGTTGAAGTTGAGGGTGGCCATCGCCTTGGGCGTGAAGCCGAGGTCCGCGCCGATCAGCGTCTTCACGCGGTCCCCGGTGTTCGGGGATATCGCCGTGTAGGTGAGGCGGCCGTCCGGGAGGGTGCCGTAGACGGACACGTCGCCGCCGCAGATGGCGGCGGCCTGGGCGGGCGCCGAGGTCACGGTGACCAGGCCGAGGGTGGTGGCGCCGACGGCGAGGGTCGCGGCGAGGCGGCGCTTGAGGGACGTCGAGAGCATGGGTGTCTCCGGTTTTCGGGCAGCCCTGACGTACGCGCGTCGGGCCGGGGAGGTCGAGAAGTGGAGGGGGTACGGGCGCGGGCGCGGGAAGGGGCCGCGGCTCAGTACCAGTTGTTGTTCTGGAAGTGGGTCCAGGCGCCGCAGGGCGTGCCGTACCGGCCGTCGATGTAGGACAGGCCCCACTTGATCTGCGTGACGGGGTTGGTGCGCCAGTCGTCGCCGAAGGCGTCCATCTTGGAGCCGGGCAGGGCCTGCGGGATGCCGTAGGCGGTGGAGTTGGGGTTGTCGGCCCAGTAGCGCCAGCCGCTCTCCTTGTCCCAGAGCTGCTCCAGGCAGTTCCACTGGGCGGAGCTGTTCCAGGCGCCGCCGTCGTGCTTGTCCATCAGGTCGCGTCCGGCCGCCTTCACCGCGGGGATGTCCCGGCCGTCGAGGGGGTCCGCGGTGGTGGTGCAGCTGAAGGTCGCCGGCTGGGCGGAGAGCAACTGCTGCGTCCAGCCGCCGGTGTTGACGGGCGTCTCGTTGTGGTGGGCGATGTCGGCGCCGGAGCCGTCGGCCGGGTTGGCGTCCTTGTACCAGTACATGGCGCCGGTGGTGGCGATCCGGCCGTAGTAGAGGCCGCCGCCGGGCGAGACGACCTGGTCGAAGGCGGACCAGCCCGAGGTCTTGAGGTCGTCGCGGTCCCAGCCGCCATCGCTGTTGATCTTGTACGAGTAGAGGGCGCCGGCCGCGGTGGTGGCCAGGAGCCGGTCGTCCCCGGCGGCGGTGAGGGTCTTCAGGGCGAAGCCGCTGCCGATCTCCTTGCGCCGGCCGATGTGCGCCGAGCCGGTCGGCTTGGGCTGCGAGACCAGGTACTGGATCAGCAGTCCCCCGGCCGTCCCGTAGAGGTGGCCGTGCCCGTCGTAGGTGAGCTTGTCGTGGGTCCAGCCGCTGTCGAAGAGCTTGACGGGCGGGCGTTCCAGGACGAGGGAGGTGTTGTTGGTGAGTACGTCGAGGCGGTAGAGGGCGCCGGCCGTGGACGTGACGAGGATCGTGTTGAAGTTCAGGGTGGCCATCGCCCTGGGCTCGAAGCCCAGGTGGGCGCCGACCAGCACCTTCTTCAGGTCGCCGGTGGCGGGCGTGATGGTGCTGAAGGTGAGCCGGCCGTCGGGGAGGACGCCGTAGAGGGAGGCGGTCCCGCTGCAGGTGGTCGCGGCGGTCGCCGCAGGGGCGGCGGCGACGGCCGCGGCGGTGAGCAGCCCGGCTCCGAGGGCGCCGGACAGGGCGGCGACCGAGGCCTTGCGGGCGGCCCGGCGGAGGGTGGTGGTCACGGTGTTCCTTCGTGGGGGCGTCGGGGACGCGGTTCGGCGGTGCGGTAGCCGTGGGCGCGCAGGGGGGCTCGGGCGCCGTCGAGGAGCGCGCGGGCCTGGTCCAGCGCGGCGGTCTCGGAGACGGCCCGCAGGAAGAGGTAGAGGTCGACGCCTTGGCCGGCCGGTTTGGCCCGTACGTGTTCGAGCCCGTGGGCGGCCTCGGCGTGGGCCCAGATCAGGTCGGAGAGGAGCGCGAGCCCGCCGGGGCGGTCGGGGTCCTGGTGCGGGCCCGAGAGGGCGGCCCGGACGATGCGCACGCCGGCTAGTCCCAGTTGATGCTGGCGTCGGCGTCCGCCGGGGGCGCGTCCCGGTTGATGCCGGCGCTGACGTGGGCGGCCTCGGCGGGGGCGGGTGGCGCGGTGGCGGTGACGGCGGCGGCGCAGAGGGCGGCGAGGGCGGCGGCGACAGCGGCGAAGCGGCGGGCGGTGCGGGACATGGTTTTCCCCCGAGGTCAGGTGCTGGGTGGTGGTCCGTCGGTGCGGTGTGCGGTGTGCTGCTGCGCGCTGTCCCGGTACGTCCGTGGGCTCTGGCCTGAGCCGGGGGGCTTCCGCCCCCGCCGTTCCGGTGATCACCATGGTGCTGCGCCCGCGACCCGCGCAGAAGGGTTTCCGGCTGGCACCAAAGGGCCTGGCACCTTGGTGCCAGCTTTCGCCTACGATCACCGCAGACGGCACCCGCGTGGATGCCGAAGTTGCGCTGGGGGGCGGGGACTTGCTGCAGACATTGGGGCTCGGAGCCGAGGTGGAGGCCGTGTACCGGGGGATGCTGGCCGACCCCTCCGGAGGTGTCGCCGAGCTGGCCGCACGCCTCGGCCTCACCGAGACGCAGGTCCGCGAGGGCCTGGACCGGCTGGTCGACCTGGACCTGCTCAGACCGTCCCGGGACAGCCCGGGCGCGCTGCGGGCGGTCCGCCCGGAACTGGGCCTGGAGCTGCTGCTGCGCCGCCAGGAGGAGGAACTGGCGCGGCAGCAGGAGGAACTGGCCCGCAGCAAGGCCGCGGCGGCCCAGGTGGTCTCCGAGTTCGCGGAACTGCGCCCGAACACCGAGGTCGACGGCGCGGAACGCCTGGTGGGCATGGACGCCATCCAGAGCCGGCTGGAGGAACTCGCCCACGGGCTGGAGCGCGAGTGCCTGGCGATCCTGCCGGGCGGCGCCCTGTCCGAAGCCAGCCTGGAGTCCTCCCGGCCGCTCGACGAGCGGGCGCTGGCCCGGGGCATCGAGATGCGGTCCGTCTACCAGGACAGCGCCCGCAACGACCCGGCGACCCTGGCCTACGCCCGCTGGCTCACGGAGCAGGGCGGCCAGGTGCGTACGAGCCCGCTGCTCCCGCCGCGCCTGCTGGTCTTCGACCGGACGGTGGCGGTCGTACCGATCGACCCGGCGAACTCACGGCTGGGCGCGCTGTGCACCAGCGCCCCGGGGATCGTGGCGTCCCTGGTCACCCTGTTCGAGCAGACGTGGCAGGCCGCCGTGCCGCTGGGCGCGGACCGCTGCCGTACGGGCGACTCCCGCCCGAGCGCGGCCGAGCTGGAGCTGCTCAAGCTGCTGGCCTCCGGCCTGACGGACGAGGCCGCGGGCAAGCGGCTCGGGGTGTCGCTGCGGACCGTACGGCGGCAGATGTCCGCGCTGATGGAACGGCTCCACGCCACGAGCCGCTTCGAGGCGGGCCTCAAAGCGGCTCAGCAGGGCTGGCTCTGAGTCACAGGCTGCGGGCGAAGGCGGCGAACGCCGCCGCCCCGACGGTGAAGACGGGCCCGTCGGGGTTCTTGGAATCCCGCACGGCGACCCGGCACGGCTGCGCGGCCACCTCGACGCAGTCTCCGTTGTCGCTGTACGAAGCCGTGCGCCAGGCGGCGCCGTCGAGCGGTGCGCACTCGACGCACTCGCCGCCGTTCGAGCCGCTGTAGGACGACTTACGCCACTGTGCGCCCGTCAGCTTCTGGATGCTTGCCATAGCGTTCCTCCATTACGCGAGCGATCAGCCCAGCCGACGCCCGGGGTGGGAGGGCCTCGGCTTGCAAGTGAGCGTAGCCGACCGAACGCTCCTTGATCACTTGCGCGTTGGCTGTCATGTGACCGGAGTCGTAGCTCTCGCTGTAGTGGATGTCCGGGGCGCCGTCGAAGCGCAGCAAGGTGAACGAGCCCATCATTCCAGCGTGCTGCCCAGCGCTGAAGGGCAGCACCTGGATTTCCAGCCACCGCCGCTCTACGAGGCTCAACAGATGGGCCAGTTGGCCGCGCATCACCTCGCGACCTCCGATCTCCCGATGCAGAGCTGCTTCGTCAAGCACCGCCCACAGCACCGGCGGGCTCTCCCGAGTCAGGATGCGCTGCCGGTCCATTCGTGCCGCCACCGCAGCGTCGAGCTTGTCAGGCTTCTCAACGCCGAGAACGGCCCGCGCGTAGGGCTCCGTCTGGAGCAGCCCGTGGACCAGCTGGCACTGGTAGGTGGAGATGAACGCCGCCTGGCCCTCCATCTCCGCGTACGGCTGGAACCAGCTCGGCAACTGGCTCCGCAGGACCAGCCCCACCAGGCGGGAGAACACCCCGCCCGTGTTCAGGGCCGCATCCACCCGCTCCGAGAAGTCGCGGGTCGGGACGCGGCGGCCGTTTTCGACCATGCCGATCAGGGAGCCCGTGCAGAAGATGATCGCGCCCAGCTGGGACTGCTTCAGGCCGGCCTCTTCTCTCAGGCGGCGCAGCTCGTAGCTGTAGTAGTCCAGCGGCGAGGCGCTGGGATCGATGTCGCGGGCCAGGACCATGGAACGGCACCCCCAAGCGGGAAACGGGCTCGTGGCCGAGCGTAACGACCCCGCTACCACCCGGTGTCCGAAATCCGGCAACCATGTCACACACCTCCGCCCCGCCCCCGGGCGAAGGGGGCGGGGCGGAGGCGTCGCTCGGCGCGGGGTGGGGGGAGATCAGCAGGCGCCGAGGTCCTTCCAGACACCCCATTCACCGGTGGTGCCCGGCGTCTCGTTCTGCGTCCACCACTGGGCCTTGTACTTGCGGCCGTTGTGGGAGACCTCGCTGCCGCCGGTGTAGACGGTGCCCGCGACGTACGCCGGGGTCGAGCCGCAGCCCGTGGTCGGCGGGGTCGTCGGAGGCGTGGTCGGCGGGGTGGTCGGCGGCGTCGTGGGAGGCGTGGTCGGCGGGACCGTGGTGCCGCCCAGGGCGTCGGAGATCTGGCCCAGCAGCGTGGCGTTGTTGTCCAGGCCGAGCAGGGAGTACATCATCGCGCCGGCCAGGCCTCGCTGCTTGCCGTAGTCGACCCGGGCCTGGATGGACTTCTGGTTCAGGCCGGTGAAGAACTCGCCGTCCTTGTAGAAGTACGAGGACTTCGACTGGTCGTCCCAGAAGGTGGTCGCCGCGTTGTCGACGATGCCGCCGAGCTCCTTGTAGTGCGCGATGCCCGCCTGCTGGCTGAGCGGTCGCGCGGCGGAGCCGCCGGTCGCGGTCTGGGCGAGGCCGTTGGTCGTGCCGGCCGGGACGCCCTTCCAGCCGCGGTAGTAGAACTCGTAGCCCAGGGTCAGCTTGTTGGCGGGGAAGCCACCGGTGATGCCGTAGGCCGGGTTGCCGTCGATCCAGGAGTCGATGGCGTTGTCGATGCTGTACTTCTCGGTGCCCGGCGCGATCGGGTCGGTCGGGTCGGCCGCGGACGGGTACAGCGGGGACTGGTGGTACGTCGGCCCGTCGCCGTCCCAGGCGCCGTGCATGTCGTACGTCATGATGTTGGCGTAGTCCAAGTACTGGCCGATCTTGTCGGTCTCGATGTACTTGATCTTGTCCTGGCCCGCCGGGAGGGCCGCGGTCAGCATGTACTTCTTGCCGCCGTTGGCCGCGCCCTCGGCGTCGAGCTGCTTGCGGAACTCCTGGAGCAGCAGCGTGAAGTTCTGCTTGTCCTCGGGGCCGTAGTGGTTGCCCAGGTGGCCGCCGGAGGAGCCGGGGTACTCCCAGTCGATGTCGATGCCGTCGAAGATGCCGGCCGCGGTGCCGGCGCCGCCGAAGCCGCCCTCCACCGGGAGGTCGCCCTTGATGTACTGCTTGATGCAGGAGGCGACGAACTTCTTGCGGGAGGCGTCGGTCTTGGCCGCGTCGTGGAAGTACTTGGAGTACGTCCAGCCGCCCAGCGAGATGTTGATCTTCAGGTGGGGGTACTTGGCCTTCAGTTCCTTGAACTGGTTGAAGACGCCCACGATCGGCTGGTTCCAGGTGTCGGCGACGCCGTCCACGCTGTCGGCCGCGCTGAAGGACTTCTGGTAGTCGGCGTAGCTGTCGCCCGCGCCGTCACCGGCGTTGGGGTTGTTGTCGTCGCCGGCGGCCTTGTTCGCCTCGAAGCAGGTGAGCTCGGTGGGGTGGATGTTGCCGAACGAGTAGTTGATGACGTCCAGCTTGCTCGCTATGCCCCGGGTGTCGAGGTGCTTGGGGTAGAAGGCGTTCCCGTACACGCTCCACTGGTCGTAGTAGGCGATGCGGACGCCGCCCGCGGCGGCTCCGGCCGCGGTGTCGGCGGCCTGGGCGGTGCCGAGTCCCGCGAAGGAGGCAAGCGCTCCGGCTGCCAGCGCGGCCGTGGCGGCGGCCGCGGCGAGGGGTTTACGGATGTGCATGAACTGCCTCCGGGGGGCTGGGAGGAGAGTGCTGGAGGTTCGGGTGAGAGAAGTGATAGCGATCACTCCAGCCCCGCGTCAATGGTTCGGACCAAAGAAGGACTAGACCACTCCAGCGCTATTTCCCCAAGTCAGAGACCTGAGCGCACATCAGAAACCGCCCGCCACCCCGGGTGACGAGCGGTTTAAGGCTGCCTTGAGACACGCTCCCGCAAGGTTTTGGCAATGAACCAGCCAAATCCCGTTGGTGCGCGGTCAGTCGGCGTCGAGTACCTCCGCGGGCATGCCGTACGCGTCCGCGACGAGTTCGTAGGAACGCAGCCGAGCCGCCCCGCTGTGGGCGTTGGCGGTCAGCATCAGCTCGTCCGCGCCGGTGCGCTTGGCGAGCCCGTCGAGCCCGTCGGCGACCGCGCCGGGGGTGCCGTGGACGATGTTGGCGAGCCAGCCGTCCACGAACTCCCGCTCCAGCGGGGTGTAGGGGTAGGCCGCGGCCTCCTCGGGCGTGGGCACCAGCCCCGGGCGCCCGGTGCGCAGCCGCAGCATCGACAGCGCGCCGGTGAGCACCTGGGCGCGGGCCTCCTCGTCGGTGTCGGCGGCGAGGGCCGAGACACCGATGACGGCGTAGGGGGCGTCCAGTACGGCGGAGGGCCGGAAGCTCTCGCGGTAGAGGTCGAGCGCGGGGATGGTGCCGGCCGCGGAGAAGTGGTGGGCGTAGGCGAAGGGCAGGCCGAGCTCGCCGGCGAGGCGCGCACTGAAGCCGGAGGAGCCCAGCAGCCACAGCGGCGGCCGCCCGGCCGGGCCCTGCACCGGGCCGGGTACGGCGTGGACGCGGGCGTACGGGTGCCCGTCGGGGAAGTCGTCGTCGAGGAAGCGGGTGAGCTCCGCGAGGCGGCGCGGGAACTCGTCCGCGCCCTCTTCGAGGCGTCCGGGCCCGCGCAGCGCGGCGGCGGTGCGGCCGTCGGTGCCGGGGGCCCGGCCGAGGCCGAGGTCGATCCGGCCCGGGGCGAGCGCCTCCAGCGTGCCGAACTGCTCGGCGACGGCGAGCGGGGCGTGGTTGGGCAGCATCACGCCGCCCGAGCCGAGCCGGATGCGGGAGGTGTGCGCGGCCAGGTGGGCCAGGATCACGGCCGGCGAGGAACTGGCGACGCCGGGCATGGAGTGGTGCTCGGCGACCCAGTGGCGGTGGTAGCCGCGGGATTCCGCAAGGCGGGATATGGCCACGCTGGTGCGCAGGGAGTCGGACGCGGTGCTGCCGGCGCCGACGGTGACGAGGTCCAGGACGGACAGGGGAACGGGCGCCCGGCCGAGGGCGGTGCCCCGGATGCCGCCGCCGCTGTCGCCGCCGCTGCCGATCTCCTCGGGCAGCCCGTGCGCCCCGCCGCTCGCGTCCCCGGTGTCACTCATCGTCGCTCCCGTCCCGTGCTCCGCGCCCGCACGCCGTCCGTGCGAAACCGTACGAAGAACTCGAACCGTGACGCGCCGCCGGGCATTCCCGGAAAGCCGGGAGTTGCGTGTGACCATGGCATATGCCAGAGGCGTAGATAGAGGCAGACGGACGTGATCGAGCCATCAATCTCCCCAACAGGCGCTCCACATGGGCCTCTTGATGGCTATCGTGGTAGGGCAAGCGGTAACAACCTGCTAGGGGGAAACCGTGGCGCTGAAGCCCGAGCCGACCGCGCCGTTCCACTCGGTGCAGTACGCACTGCGCGTACTCGAAACGATCGCACGGCACACCGGCGGTGTGACCGAGGTGCAGATCACGCGTGAGACCGGCCTGCCCGCAGTCCATCTCGCCCCGATGCTGCTCATGCTGCGCCGGGAGGGATACGTGCTGCAGGTGGCGGACGGCGCGTACGCCATAGGGGACTCCCTCGTCCTGCTCGGCTCCGGCACCGACCGCCAGCAGGCCCTGACCGACAAGCTCCAGGAGACCCTCGACCGGCTGCGCGACTCGGTCGGCGCGGCCGTCTACATCAGCAGGTACGTGGACGGCGAGGTCAGGATCACGCAGTTCGCGGACAGCCCGCGCACCCCGAAGGTCCACGAGTGGGTGGACTTCCGGTCCGCGGCGCACGCCAGCGCCGTCGGCAAGTGCCTGCTCACACAGCTGGACCTGAACGGACGGCGCGACCACCTGTCCCGGCACAAGATCGCGCGGCTCACGTCGAAGACGATCGTCAACGAGCGGATCCTCTTCTCCAAGCTGGACTCCCAGCCGGCCACCGTCCCCATGCTGGACCTGCAGGAGTACGCCGTGGGCACGGTCTGCGCGGCCGTCCCGATCACGGCGGGCGCCTCGGTCGGCTGCCTGGCGCTGTCCATGCCGGTCGAGCACGCGCACCGGCTGCGGGCCGCGGCCGACACCCTGAACCGCAAGGCCGCGCCGCTGCTGCTGTCGCTCACGCTCTAGGACCCCGGCTGCGCCGGGCCCTGCGGGGCCCGTCCCGCGCCATCCGCGGCCGTCCGCCATCCGGCCGGAAAACACTTCGGGCGGTTCCCGGTGAACCGGAAACCGCCCGAAGGACAGGTGCGCCGCCAGGGACTCGAACCCCGGACCCGCTGATTAAGAGTCAGCTGCTCTAACCAACTGAGCTAGCGGCGCCTGCTGACAGAGAAAATACTACCCGGTCCTCAGGGGTGCTCCAAACCATTACCCGCGCAGGTAGGCGAGGACCGCCAGCACCCGGCGGTGGGTGTCCTGCGCGGGCGGCAGGTCCAGCTTTCCCAGGATGTTCCCGATGTGTTTGCCCACGGCCGCCTCGGACACCACCAGCTCCCGGGCGATGGACCCGTTGGACCTCCCCTCCGCGACCAGGCCCAGCACCTCCCGCTCGCGCGGGGTCAGCGCGGCCAGCGGATCGCGCCGCCGGCGCAGCAGCTGGCGTACGACCTCCGGGTCGACCACGGTGCCGCCGCCGGCCACCGTGACCACCGCGTCGAGGAACTGCTCCACGTGACCGACCCGGTCCTTGAGGAGGTAGCCGACGCCACTGCCGTCGCCGGAGTCCAGCAGGTCGGCCGCGTACGAGCGCTGCACGTACTGGCTGAGCACGAGGACGGGCAGGGCCGGGCGGGCCGTGCGCAGCTCCACGGCGGCGCGCAGTCCCTCGTCGCCGAAGCCGGGGGGCATCCGTACGTCGGTCACGACGACGTCCGGGTCGTGGGCGGCGACGGCGGCGCGGAGCGCGTCCGCGTCCCCGACGGCGGCGGCCACCTCGTGGCCGAAACGCGTCAGCAGACCGACGAGCCCTTCGCGGAGCAGGACCGCGTCCTCGGCGAGGACGATCTTCAAGGGGCGCTGTTCTCGGGGCTGCTCACCGGGCACGGGATCTCCAGGCTCAGGACGGTGGGGCCGCCGGGCGGGCTGGTGATCGTCAGTGTGCCATCGAGGACCGCGATCCGGTCGGCCAGTCCGGTCAGTCCGGAGCCGGTGGCCGGGTCGGCGCCGCCGCGGCCGTCGTCGCTCACGTCGATCAGGAGCGCCCCGCCGGTGTGCCGGGCGGTGACGGCGGCGCGGCCGGCGCCGCTGTGCCGGCCGACGTTGGCGAGGGCCTCGCAGACACCGAAGTACGCGGCGGCCTCGACCGGCTCGGGCAGGCGGGGCAGGGCGGCCGACAGGTCGGTGGTGACGGGGACGGCGGAGCGCTCGGCGATGTCGGCGAGGGCTCCGGTGAGGCCGTAGTCGGTGAGCACCTGGGGGTGGATGCCGTGGATGAGTTCGCGCAGCTCGGCGAGGACCCGGCCGGCCTCCGCGTGGGCGGTGGCGAGCCGGTCGGCGAGCGGGCCGGGCGGGGCGTCGAGGCGGGCGAGGCCGAGGGTCATGGTGAGGGCGACGAGTCGCTGCTGGGCACCGTCGTGGAGGTCGCGCTCGATCCGGCGGCGCTCGGCGTCGAAGGCGGCGACGAGCCGGGCGCGCGAGCGGGTGACCTCGGTGAGCCGGGCACGGAGCTCGCGCTCGCGGGGCGCGAGGAGGGCGCGGGTCAGGGCGGCGCGGGCGCCGGCGAGGGCGCCGAGGGCGTGCAGGAACACGGGCAGGAGCACGGCTCCGGCGGCGGCGACGGCGAGGGCGGCCGGGTGGGAGGTGACCAGCGCGAGCTTGAGCACCTTGACCTCGCCGTCGGCGGCGAGGGCCAGCTGGAGCGGGGTGGTGAGCAGCAGGAGGGGCAGGCCGAGGAGGGCCGCGACGGCGGCGAGGTCGACCCACCACAGGACGAAGCCGTGCAGGACGGCGTAGGCGAGCTCGCGCCAGGTGGCCTGCTCGCGGTAGCGCAGCCGGGCCCAGGCGAGGACGCCGGGCTCGGCGGGCGTGCGGTGCGGGGTGGGGGCGGGGTCGGCGTCGACGATCCGCAGGCGGCGGCGCTCGACGGCGCCGGTGGGGAGCCCGGCGAGGCCGAGGAGGGCGAGCAGGGGGAAGGCGACGATGCCGGCGGCGGCGAGCAGGACGAGACCGAGGAGGAGCGGCGGGCCGGTGAGGGCGCCGCCGGCGAGGTACCCGGCGGCGCGCCAGGGCCAGGCGGAGCGGAGGTAGCGGCCGCGGGCCAGGGCCTGCCAGGGGGTACGGGCGTGATCGTCCATGCGGGCACGCTACGGCGCTGCCAGCGGCGGAACCATGGCCCCAGGGGGCGTGCGCGGGGTGGGACCGGCCCTACCCCTCCCTTTCCCAGACGCTGCCCGGCCCCGGTCACTACACGGCGCTCCGCGCCCGCGCCTCAATCGCCGGCGGGGCTGGAATACCCGGCCAGCACCGAGCAGGGCGGCGAGGCTGGAATACCCGGCCCGCACCGAGCAGGGCGGCGGGGCTGGAATACCCGGCCAGCACCGATTGAGGCGGCGGCGGCCAAAACCAGCCTCGCCGGCGATTGAGGCGCGGGGGGTCGGGGGCAGAGCCCCCGCAGCGGCGGTGCAGACGTCAGCGGTGCAGGAGGTCGAGGCGGCCCTGGGCCTCGTAGCGGGCCAGGAGGGCGGACCGGGCCGACGGGGTCAGAACGGCGTAGCCCCCGGCAGGGGCGCGGTGCCAGACCGGGTCCTCGCAGCGGAAGCCGGCCCGGCGGAGCGCCACGCGGTGGACCTTGTTCGTCGCGGTGACCGGCATCTCCGCCACGATGCGGACGTAGCGCGGGGCCATCTTCGTGCCCAGGTCCGGCTGGCGGGCGAGGAAGTCCTCGAAGGCCGCCGGGGAGAACTCGGCGCCTTCCCGGAGGGACAGGGCCGCCATCACCTGGTCGCCGGCGACCTCGTCCGGGACCCCGTAGACGGCCACGGCGGCCGCGTCCGCCCAGCGGGCCAGGATGTTCTCGATCACGGCCGCGGCGAGGTTCTCGCTGTCGACGCGGAGCCGGTCGTCGGTGCGGCCGGCGAAGTAGAGGAAGCCCGCCGCGTCGCGGAAGAAGAGGTCGCCCGTCCAGTACCAGCCGTCGCGGGTGCGGTCGGCCTCCGCGTCGGGGTTGCGCCAGTAGCCCTCGAACAGGCTGCGGCCCCGGTTGACCAGTTCGCCGATGGCGGCCGAGCCGTTGAGGAGGCGGCCGTCCGCGTCCAGGACGGCCGGCGGGCATTCGGTGCCCGTCTCCGGGTCGATGACCGCCAGGTCGTCGCCCGCGCCCGCCCGGCCGAGCGCGCCCGGCGGGGTGTCCGGGGTGCGCTGGACGGAGGCGCCGCCCTCGGTGGCGCCGTAGCCCTCCACCAGGCGGACCCCGAAGCGTTCGGCGAAGCGTGCCGCGTCCACCGCCCCGGCCTCGGTGCCGAAGCCGAGCCGCAGGGGGTGGGCGCGGTCGTCGGGGCGGGGCTCGGTGGCCAGGAGGTACTGGATCGCCCGGCCGACGTAGGTGAAGTAGGTGGCCCCGTAGGCGCGTACGTCGTCCAGGAACGCCGAGGCGGAGAAGCGCCGGCGCAGGGCCACCGCGGCCCCGCCGACGAGTGCCGGGAGCCAGTCGGCGATGACGGCGTTGCCGTGGAAGAGCGGCATGCAGACGTAGTGGACGTCGTCCGGGCCGACGGAGAACTGGCGGGCGAGCGAGGCTCCGGCAGCCGCGAGCCGGCCCTGGCTGCACAGGGCGGCCTTGGGGGCGCCGGTGGAGCCGGAGGTGAAGTAGAGGAGGAGGCGGGCGTCGGGGGCGGGGGCGCGCAGGGTCGCCTCGCCGGGCTTGGCGGCGGCGTAGGGCGCGAGGAGGGCCGCGTACTCCTCGGTGCCGGTGACCAGGACCCGTACGCCCGGCAGGTCCAGGCCGCGCAGCAGGGGCAGGTGGGCGGGCTCGGTGATCAGGAGCCGGCAGTCGGTGTGCAGGATGTCGCGGGCCAGTTCGGGGCCGCGCCGGGTCGGGTTGATCCCGGCGACGGCGGCCCCGGCCAGGGCCGCCGCGCCGAGCCAGAACGGGAACTCGGGGGTGTTGTCGAGCAGGACCCCGAGGTGCGGCTCGGCCTCCGCGGGCATGAGGTCGACGAGGAGCGCGGCGCGCGCGGCGGCTTCCTGGGCGGTCCGGTGGTGGGTGAGGACACCTTCCGCGTGTTTCAGCCCGGGCCGGTGGTCGCCCCATTGGCGCGCTATGAGCTCCGCGACGGTTCCGGGTGCTGTCGTCGTCCGCATGCCGCCGGAGGGTAGCTGACGTACTGTCAGAATTGAACGTCCGAGCAGGCGTAGAAGGCCATCGGGGTGTCGTTGACGGTCCAGACCGCCAGGATCAGGTGCCGGCCCGACTTGCCGGCGGGCATGGCGCCCTGGTGGACGGTGGTCATGGCGGGGCGGGCGCCGTTGTAGGCGACGGTGAGGAAGGGCTGGGGTTCGAGGTCGGCGCGGGTGAGGGCCTTGGTGCCGGTCCAGCCGTCCTTGGTGACGTAGTACTTGAAGTCGGTGGTGGAGTGGTTGGCGGTGAACTGCCACCGGAAGGCGTAGCTCTGGCCGCTGGTCACCTTGGTGGTGGGCCAGGCGCCGCCGCGCGGGTTGTCGAGCTCGGCGAACTGCGGCAGGCCCGCGGAACATATCTTGCCGTCGGCGGGGCCGGCGGCCGGGAAGCCCTTGAAGCCCTCGACGCTCTGCGGCTCCCACTGGATCGCGCCACAGTCGGACACGGCCCTGTTGGCGCAGAGCTTCTGGCGGCTGATGGGGGTGTCGGTGTAGCCGTGGCTGCTGGCGCTGGGGGCGCCGACGAGGGTGATTCCGGCGACGAGGCCGAGGCCGAGCGCGGCGACGCCGGCCCGTCCGGGCATGCGGACGTTACGCATGATGCTCCTTGAACGTGGGGGGAGTTCCGTGAGAGCGCGCGCGTGGGGATTAGGTCTAGACCAAGTCCCAGATTATTGACGAGAGTTGGCCATGTCCAGACCAATGAGGAAACGGGTGGTCCGGTCGATACCGGCCACCCGTTTCCCTGTGGTGCGATGTGGTGCGCGATGCGTGGTGCGTGGTGCGTGATGGGTGATGGGTGATGCGTGTCCCGCTATTCGGTGCGGCCCGTGTAGAAGGCGACCGTGAGGTCCTTCACGAGGGCCTTGCGCTCGTAGTCGTCGAGCTCGACGAGTCCGCGCGAGGTCAGCCGGTGGACGGTGTCGTCCACGGCGTCCACGACCGAGGTCAGCACGGTGTCCCGGTGCTTGGCGTCGATCGCGGCGACCCGCCGGCGGCGCATCGCCTCGGCGACCTCGGCCGCGTACTCGATCCGGGTCGGCTGGGCCGAGAACACCTCGATCCCGACCGCCTCGGTCTCGGCAGCCAGCATCCGGGTCAGCGCGTCGCCGACGGCCTCGGCGTCGCGCAGGGTCGGGGCGTCCTCGTGGAAGGCGTCCGCCGGGAGCTGGGACAGGACGCGGGCCATGGCCGACTCGACCTGCTCGGCAAGGTACTCGGTGTGGTCCGCGACGGCGAGCGTGGCCCGGGCGGTGTCCTTGACCTGCCAGACGACCTGGACGACGACCTGGAGGGCGAGGCCGCCGGAGTCGACGGCGGGCATCGGGTCGCTGCGCCAGTGGCGCAGCCGCACGTCGACCCGGCGGCGCAGCAGGAGGGGGCTGACCCAGGTCAGGCCGGTACGGCGGACCGTGCCGCGGTAGCGGCCGAAGAGGGTGAGCACCCAGGCGTGGCCGGTACGGGCCCGGCCGAGGCCGCCGAGCGCGACGAGGGCGACGACGCCGAGGAAGGCGAGCGGGGGCCAGTGGGTGGCGCGCAGGCCGTGGTAGGCGCGGGGGGCCGCGCCGAAGGCCGCCGCGAACGCGTCGGGGACGGCCCCGGCCCGCCAGAGCACTGCCGCGCAGCCGGCGAGGGCGAGGCCGCCGACGGCCACGCCGACCCAGCCGGGGAGCACCGGGCCGCGGTGCTCGCGGAGGCGGTCGTCCCCGCGGGGGACGCGGCGGCCGGGGGCGGGGCGCGCGGGCCGGGGTGCGGGGGCGGGCTCGCGCTTCGGCAGGGGGGTGGCCGACGCGGCGGCCCGGAACGGCAGGTTCACCGGTACCTCGGTGACGGCGGTACCGCGGTGGGGGGCGGAGACGTGCGGGAGGTCCTGCGTGTCGTCCTCCTCCATGGCGCGTGCCACGGCCTGGGCGACGATCTCGGCGACGCCGGGTCCGGGCACGCCGGAGTTCGGGGCGGTGTCGGGGTCGGGGTCGGGGTCGGGGTGCTGCTCGTGCTCGGGCTCCTCGGGCCCGTCGTTCTCTTCGTGCTGCGGGTGCGGGCGCGGGATGTGCGGGCCGCCGCCGGGCGCGGAGTCGGCCGTCGTGTGCACGGGCTCGGGCTCGGACTCCCCCCGCGCGGCGGGCACCGCCGCCGCCCCGCCGTCCGGCAGGGCCTGCGGTCCGGGTGCGGCTTCCGGCTCCGCCGGAACGGAATGCGATGCGGGCGGCGAGGCCTGCCCGAACGGCACCGGGACGGGCACGGCCTCGGGCTCCGCCGGGCTCACGGCGCGGTGCGCGGCGGGCCGCTCCGGCGCCCGGGCCGGGGCCGCTACGGCGGCAGGTACGTTCCCCGCCTCCGCCGTCCCGGTGGGCAGGCCGTACGCGACCGGGGCTTCCGGCGGCTCCACCGCCCGGGGCACGGCTCCGGCAGGCACCGGAACGGTCTCCGCCGGGCCCCGGTGCGGGGCGCGCGCGGTCGGCGGCTCCGCCGCCAGGGGAGCAGCCTCACCGGCAGGCGCCGGAACGGCACGGGCCGGCACGGTGTGCGGGGCGGGGTCGGCCGCCGGCTCCTGCGCGCCGGGCGGTGCGTACGTGCCGAGCGGGGCGGCCCGCGGGGGCTGCACCGCGGGCGCCGCGCCGTCGCCCGGCTCCCCCGGCGCGAGCGCCGCGGGGCGCGCCACCCGGACCGGAGCGGGCCCGGCCTCCGCCACGGCAGGGGCCGGCTCCGCCGACGCAGCGGGTGGGGGAACAGTGGCAGGCGCGGCTACCGGGTCGGCGCCCCGGTACCCCGCCAGGGCCGGGGTCGAGGCGGCGGGCCGAGGCGCGGCGGGGTGCCCGTCGGGCGCCGCCTCCCCGGTGGGCACGCACGACGGCGCTTCCCCGGCCGACACCGGGACGGAACCGGGCACGCCCCCCGGGGCGGCCGCCCCCGGCGAAGCGGACCCGGCGGGGGCGAGGGCGGGCTCGGCCCCCAGGGCGGAGGTCGCGGCGCCCAGGCCGGCCGCCCGAGGCGAAGCCGCCCCGGCGGGGGCAGAAGTACAGGCGGGCACCGCCCCGGGGGCGGCGGGCACCACGCCGGCCGCCCCGGGCGAAGCCTCCCCGGCGGAAGCCGGGACGGGCTGCGGTGCCGCAGGGGTCGGGACGGGACCGGGCACGTGCCCCGGGGCGGCCGCCCACGGCGAAGCAGACCCGGCGGGGGCGCGGGCGGGCTCGGCCCCCAGGGCGGAGGCCCCGGCGCCCAGGCCTGCCGCCCGAGGTGAAGCCTCCCTGACGGGGGCAGAGGTACAGGCGGGCACCGCCCCCGGGGTGGCGGGTGCCGCGCCCAGGTCGGCCGCCCACGGTGAAGTCGCCTCGGCGGAAGCCGGGACGGGCTGCGGTGCCGCAGGGGTCGGGACGGGCACGGGCCCCGGGGCTGCCGGCGAAGCGGACCCGGCCGGGACAGAGGCGGGCGCGGCCGCCTGGACGGGGGCCGGGACCGGCGGGGTCTGGGCGGCCGCCGGAGTCGGGGGCGTGAGGCGGAGGGAGAGGGTCGGGGTGGTGGTGGCCCAGCCGAAGGAGGTCGGGGCGGGCTTGGGCGCGGCCGGTACGCGGAGGGTGCCCGTCGTCGAGGTGGTGCGCGTGGGAAACATCGTTACCTCCGTCATGCGAACAGCCGGCGCCAGGTTTCCGGGCCCGGGTAGCCGTTGGCCGCGGCCCCGCGCCAGCCCTGCGCGCGCTGGAAGGCCTCGACGTTGCGGCGGTCCGCCTCGCCCCAGCGGGCGCTCGGACCGGACGTGTAGTACTTGCCGAAGCCCTTCTTCACCAGCTGCCGGCCGAGGGCCTCGACGGCCGGGTGCGACACCCCCGGACGGAACACCGCGGCCCCCGGGAAGGCCCGTACGCCGCCGGGCCCGGGCGCCGCGCCCACCAGCGGCGCGATGTTCTTGCCCTGCTTCTCGACGAGCAGGCGCCAGGTGTGCGCGCCGGGGACCCCGTCGGCGTCGGCGCCCGTCCAGCCCTGCGCCCGCTGGAACGCCTGGGTGGCGAGCCGGTCGTGGTCGCTCCACGTCCGGTCGGCGACACCCTTGGGGTAGAAGCGGTACCCGCCCCGCTCGATCAGCATCCGGCCCAGCTGGGCCACGTGGTCGTTGACGGCGCCCGGGGCGAACATGGCCGCGCCCGGGAAGGTCTTCGGCGCGTCGCCCGGCTTCGGACCGGCCGCCGGCGGTTCGGGGGCGGGCACGGCGCCCGGGACCTCCGGGACGATGCCGCCCGTCACCCCGTTGAACCGGTACGGGACGTACTTCGCCGCGTTGGTCCAGTAGCCGTAGGGCGTGGCCAGCTTCCGCGTCGTGGGGCGGGTCTGCTCGTAGGCGACGTAGTGGGTGCGCGTCTCGTCGACCCAGCCGCCGAAGAGGACCACGTGCGAGCCGTTGTTGGGGTCCGCCGGGTTGTGGAAGAGCAGCATGTCCCCCGGCAGCAGCTCATCCTTCGTGATCTTGGTGGCGAACGCGTCGAGGCTGCCGGTCCACTCGTTCGAGCCGAGGTTCCAGGCCATGGAGACGTAGCCGGAGCAGTCCTGCCGGTAGCCGTCCGTCCAGTACGTGGACATGCTGTAGGGGACCTGGGCGTCCAGCCACAGCTTCGCCCTGTTGATGATCGTCGTGCGGTCGATCCGCTTCACGACCCCGGGCCGGGCCGGGGCTCCGGGGCTGCCCGGCTTGCCCTTCGGGCCGTGCAGGGGGGTGCGGCCGCCCTGCGGGCTGCCGGGATCGTCGCCGGGGACCGGACCGGTGGCCGGACCCGTGGCCGGCGCGCTCAGGGCCACGGCGGTCCCGGTGCCGCCGCCGAGGACCACTCCGGCAGCGGTGGCCAGGACCAGCGCCCGGCGTGCGCCGCGCGCGGCGGGGTGACCGCCGTCCCGGAGCGGTATGGCCCTGGCGCGGGCGAGGGCGCGGCGGCTCTGGGCGCACCCCGGGCACACGCAGTCGCCCGCGGGCTCGTACTCCTCGAAAGCGGGCATCGGCATCTGCACATGCGTCGGGGGCTGCATCGTCATGCGGTTCCGTCCACTCCCCTGCGGTTCCAGTGGTCGACCGGGACCACACCTGATAAAGCATCAGATGTGGTCGGCGCAGACATATCGTGCACGATAAACCACTCAAACATGGGTTAATCGGACAGGGCGGGCGTGGCTGGTCACGAGCACCCGCGGAGGTGGGGTAGAGTTTTCCCTGTCAGCAAGCGCCGCTAGCTCAGTTGGTTAGAGCAGCTGACTCTTAATCAGCGGGTCCGGGGTTCGAGTCCCTGGCGGCGCACAGACGGAGGAAGCCCCTCACAGCGAAAGCTGTGAGGGGCTTCTTCGTTCCCGGAACCTCGTTCCCGGAACCCTCTACACCGACGTGCCGGAGCGGACGCCCACGCCCGTCAGGTAGGCGGAGACCACCACGTTCGCCGTGTACTGCTCGGCCGCCTTGTCGTACGTACCCCCGCAGGTCACCAGCCTCAGCTCGGCGCGGCCCCGCACCCGCGGGCCGTACGCCTTGTGCGCGTCGAAGGCCGCCCGCTCGTAGACCCGTACGTCCTCGATCGTGAACTCCGCGACGGAACCGTCCGCCCGCACCACCCGCACCTTGTCGCCCGGCTTGGCCGAACTCAGGCCGTAGAAGACCGCCGGCTTGGACCGCGTGTCCACGTGCCCCACCATCAGCGCCGTCCCCGCCGCCCCCGGCTGGACGCCCTGCCCCCACCAGCCCACCGTGCCCGGGCTGTCGTACGGCGGCGGATCGATCGCGCCGTCCTTGTCCAGGCCCCGGGAGACCACCGGGGCCTGGATGCCTATGGACGGCACGTCGACGCGTTGCGGCAGCGATCCCGTGACGGGCGCGTGCGCGGCCGGCAGCCCCGCACTGAGCGCCCCTCCGGCCTGACCGGAGGGCGGAGCCGGCGCCACCGTCAGCTCGCGCCCCCACAGCCACAGGCCCAGCACCAGCACCGACCAGGCCGCGAAGGTCAGCATCCGGCCCCCGGCGGAGGCCTTGGCCTCGTCCGTCCGCCACTGCTCGCTCACGCGGCGCCCGCCTCACTCGCCGCTGCGACGGCGGCGCAGGGCCAGCGCCCGGCCCGCGACGGCCAGCGTGGCCACCGCCGCGAGGACGGCGCCGATCACCGTGTGCGGCATCCCCGGGCCGTCGCCGCCGGTGTGCTCCTTCTTCGCCGCGGTGAGCAGGCCGGGGGCCTCGGCCGGGCGGTCCGCCATGCCGCCGCCGCCCGCGTGGACCGGCCAGATCGGCGAGGCGTGGTGCGAGGGGTGGCGGTAGGCGGAGATCTGCACGGAGCCGGTGAACTTCTCGTCGCCGTCGCAGTACACCCGGACGGCGTGCCAGCCCGGCGAGGCGTGCGAGCTGATCATCGCGTCGCCGTAGAGCGGGCTGCGCCGCCCGCCGTCCCGCCCGTAGAGGTCGGCGTCCGACACGAAGACGGAGGACTTGGCCGCCCCCTTGTTGCCCTCGCAGCCGTGGACCCGCAGCTTGACCTGCGCTCCCGGGTTGGCCGGGTTCGGGTCGACCGTGATGCTGCCGCGGTCGCCGCGGTCCTCCTCACCCGCGAGGGCGGTGGGCGCGGACACGACGGTCACCGCGGAGAACGCCGCCAGAGCGGCGGCCACGGCGGCGGTGCGGACAGCGATCGGAACACTGCGCATGGTGAACCTCCTCGACAAGGAGATTCACGCGCGGCGCGCCGCTCCGCATCCGGAGCGGCGCCGTACGTGTCAGCCGTACGCCCCAAACGCGGTACGCCCGGACGGCCGCACGGTCAGCGTCCGCACGGTCCACGTCCGTACGGACCACGGCCGTACGGTCCGCGTCCGCACGGCCGTCGGTCAGACCAGGTCGACCAGGTCCGCGATCGAGGGGACCGTCTTGGTCGGACGGTAGGGGAACTTCTCGGTGTCCTGCTCGCTGGTCAGACCGGTCAGTACGAGGAAGGTCTGCATGCCGGCCTCCAGGCCGGCCAGCACGTCGGTGTCCATCCGGTCGCCGATCATCGCGCTGGTCTCCGAGTGCGCGCCGATGGCGTTCAGGCCGGTCCGCATCATCAGCGGGTTCGGCTTGCCCGCGAAGTACGGCTGCTTGCCGGTCGCCTTCGTGATCAGGGCGGCCACGGCGCCGGTGGCCGGGAGCGGGCCCTCGGTGGAGGGGCCGGTCTCGTCGGGGTTGGTGCAGATGAAGCGCGCCCCGGCGTTGATCAGGCGGACCGCCTTGGTCATGGCCTCGAAGCTGTAGGTGCGGGTCTCGCCCAGGACCACGTAGTCGGGCTCGTGGTCGGTGAGGACGTAGCCGATGTCGTGCAGGGCGGTCGTCAGGCCGGCCTCGCCGATGACGTACGCCGTGCCGCCCGGGCGCTGGTCGTCGAGGAACTTCGCGGTGGCCAGGGCGGAGGTCCAGATGTTCTCGACGGGAACGTCCAGGCCCATCCGGGCCAGGCGGGCCTGGAGGTCGCGCGGGGTGTAGATGGAGTTGTTGGTCAGCACCAGGAAGGGCTTGCCGGACTCGCGCAGCCGCTTGATGAAGTCAGCGGCGCCCGGGATGGGGGTGCCCTCGTGGATGAGGACCCCGTCCATGTCGGTGAGCCAGGATTCGATCGGCTTGCGCTCTGCCACTGGACTGTTCTCCGCTCTCGCTGACCTGCTGCCTCTGGTCTCTACCACCCTATCGGGGCCGGGCCGCGGACGTGGTTGACGTCCACAGCCCGGACGCGAGGGGGCGGGACCGGGCCGGAAGGTCAGCCCAGGCGGACGTTGTCGACGGTCCAGAACCAGTTGTTGCTGCCGCTGTAGCGGAAGCGGACCTGGACGTCGGTGGCACCGGCCGGGACCTGGAGGGCGAGGGAGTCGGCCTTGGCGACGGCGTCGGCGGTGTAGGTCTTCACCACCGCCGGGGCGGCGCCGTTGTAGGAGACGAGGACCTGCGCGGTCTGGCCGGCCTCGTGGCGGTAGTGCGTCTGGAAGGTGAGGGTGCGCGTACTGCCGCCCGCCACCGGCCACTTGGGGGTGACGAGGGTGGAGTCGAAGGTGCCGGTGTGGGTCTTGTCGTCCCACTCGTCGGAGTCGGCGACGGCGAAGACGTCACGGGAGCGGACGTTCAGCTCGCGCCACTGGTCGCGCTGCGACTGGGTCCAGAACTCGTCGGTCGCGAAGGCCCAGCCGGCCCACTCGGTGACACCGCCCGTGCCCATCCTGGAGTTGTCCACGGACCAGCCGGCGGGCGGGGTGTGCGTGAATCCCTTCACCCCGGCCGGGATGCCCGTCTCGTCCACCCGGGCCTGCAGGGCCGGGCGCACGGTGTCGAAGGGGTCGCTGTCCGGGGAGCCCAGCGGGACGCCGTCGATGCCGGGTGCGGCGACGCCGAACTGGGCGAGGGCGGTCGCGGCCACGTTGGCGAGCTTGACGTCGTCGCGGACCGAACCGGCCGGGATCCCGGCTCCCTTGGCGATCACGAAGGTGCCGCGCTCGGCGATGGTCGAACCGCCGTGGCCGCCGGAGGAGGTGTGGCCGTGGTCGGTGGTGACCAGGATCTTCCAGTTCTCCTGGCCGTACGTCGGGCGGTTCTGGACGGCGGTGAGGAGCTGGCCGACCAGGGCGTCGACGCGGGCGACGGCGTCGAGGTACTGCTGGCTGGCCGCCCCGTAGGAGTGGCCGGCGGCGTCGATCTCGCCGAGGTAGACGAAGGCGGCGTCCGGGTTCTGGGTCCGCAGTTCGGTGGCGGCAGCGGCGGCCACCTTCGGGTCCTCGTTGCGGTAGCCGTCGCGGTCGCCCTTGAGGGAGAGGCGCTTGTCGACCTTGGCGGAGAAGATCGGACCGTTCTGGTCGGTGGAGGTGATGGGCTCCCAGTCGGCGGCCGCGTACGTGTTGAGCGCCGGCCGGGCGTTCTCGATGCGGGTCAGGAAGTCCGGGTACGCGGCGTAGTTCTTGCCGGTGAAGGAGTTGTCCTTCACGCCGTGCTTGTCGGGCCAGACGCCGGTGGCGATGGTGGACCAGCCCGGGCCCGAGGAGGTGGCGGCCATCGGGCCCGCGTAGAGGGTGCTGCGGGCGGTCAGCCCCTGGGCCATCAGGCCCTGCAGGTGCGGGGCGTTGGCGGCCTTGACGCGGTCGAGGACCGCGCCGTCGACGCCGATGACGAGGACCTTGTCGGTGGGGGCGGCCGCGGTGGCCGTGGCGGTGTGGGCGCCGAGGGCGGTGGCGAGCAGGGCGGTGGCGGTGGCGGCCACGGCGAGGGTGCGTCCGGCAGGGACGGCAGGGGACACGAACTCCTCCGGGAGTGATCGTGGGAAGGCGCTGGGGAGAGGTGCTGGGGCGCTGGGGACGTGCGCCGGGTCCGGACCGAAGGTGCGGTCTTCGGTCCAGACCCGTTATACAAAAATCACTGTGCAGGGCGTGGATGACGAGGAAGCAACGAGTCAGCTTCCGGTTGCCGACTTCCACGCGTCCACGTAGCCGGTGAGGTTCTTGTCGATGTCTGCCCAGTCGGGCTCGAATATCTCGACACCCGTCATGAGCCTGGTGAGTTCGACGGCGTTGGCGTCGGTCGGCTTGACGTCGCTGCGGGCCGGGAAGCCGCCCCCGACCTCGCTGACCAGCCGCTGCGCCTCCTCGCTGAGCAGGTGGTCGAGGAGCTTCCTGCCGTTCTCGGAGTGCGGGGCCTTGGCGACCAGGCCCGCCGCGTACGGCAGGGCGAAGGTGGTGGGCCTGCCGCCCTCCTTCGCGGGGAACCAGATGCCCAGGTTCGGCATGGACTTGGACTGCGCGAAGTTCATCTGGACGTCGCCGTTGGCCACGAGCAGCTCGCCCTTGTCGGTCTTGGGCGCGAGCTTGCTGGTGGAGGAGGACGGGCCGACGTTGTTGGCCTGGAGCTTCTTGAGGTACTCCATCGCCGGCTCCTTGCCGCCGAAGTCGTGCATCGACTTGATGAGGACGGCGGTGCCGTCGCCCGCGACGCCGGGCGTGGAGTACTGGAGCTTGCCCTTGTAGCGGGCGTCCAGCAGCTCCTCCCAGGTCCTGGGGGCCTCGGCGAGCTCCTTCTTGTTGTAGACGAAGCCGAAGTAGTTGTTGACGACCGAGGTCCACTTGCCTTCGGTGGACTTGTCGGCGCCGTTGACCTTGTCGGCGCCCTGGGGCACGTAGGACTGGAGCAGGCCCTTGCCGTCGGCCTGCTGGATGAAGGGCGGCAGGGTGATCAGTACGTCGGCCTGGGTGTTGGTCTTCTCCCGGACGGCGCGCTGCACCATCTCGCCGGAGCCGCCCTCGACGTACTTGACCTCGATGCCGGTCTTCTTGGTGAAGTCGGCGAAGACACGGTCGTACCAGCCGTCGCCCTTCTCGCTCTTGAGGCCGTCGGCGCTGTAGACGGTGACGACCTTCTCGGCGCCCTTGGAGTCGGCCGAACCGGCCGGGCCGGCCGGGGAGGAGCCGCCGCAGGCGGTGAGGGCGGTGGTGAGGGCGAGGCTGCCGGTGACGGCGGCGGCGACGCGGAGCGGGCGGGTTCCGGGCATGGCTGTGCTGGGCATGGAACTTCCTCACGGGGAAAGGGAGTCGACTGGGATCAGCGGGGATCAGCGGTACGAGGCCCTGGTGCGGACGCGGGAGACGGCGAGCAGGACCAGCAGGGTGGTGGCCATCAGGACCACCGCGACGGCGGAGCCGCTGAAGAGCGAACCGCGGTCGGTGGCGGTGAAGATGCGGACCGGGAGGGGCATCCAGTCCGGCGGGTAGAGCATCATCGTGGCGCTGAGCTCACCCATGGACAGGGCGAAGCAGAGGCCGGCCGCGGCCGTGAGGGACGGCAGCAGGAGGGGGAGCCGGACCCGCCACAGCACGTACGCGGGGCGGGCCCCGAGGGAGGCCGCAGCCTGCTCGTAGGCGGGGTCGAGCCGGACGATCGCGGCGGACACCGACTGGTGCGCGAACGCCGTGACGAGGACGGTGTGGGCCAGGACGACGATCGGGGCGGTGCCGTTGAGCAGGACGGGCGGGCGGCTGAAGGCGACGAGCACGGCGAGGCCGACGACCACGGACGGCACGGCGACGGGCAGCATGAACAGCGCGTCGAGCAGCCGCTTGCCCCGCTTCTTCAGCGCGGCCCCGGCCAGCGCGGCCCAGGTTCCGACGGTGAGTGCGAGGAGGCTGGCGGCGACGGCGGTGACCAGGCTGGTGGTGAGGGCCTGGAGGGACTCGCCGCGTACGGCGGCGGCGTAGTTCGCGGTGGTCGGCCCGGAGGGCAGGGCGCCGGACCAGTGGGTGGCGAAGGACGCGGCGACCACGACGAGCAGGGGCAGCGCGAAGAGCGGCAGGAAGAGGAGGCCGAAGAGGCCCCAGGCGGCCCAGCGGCCGGCCTTGCTATGCACCAGCACGCTTGCTCACCACCCGGTAGAGGCCGAACAGGCCGACGGAGATCGCGATGTTGACGACGGCGACCACGCAGGCGGCCGGGTAGTCGGATTCGAGGATGGCCTTGCCGTAGATGAGCATCGGCAGGGTCGTGACGTCCTTGGCGCCGGTGAACAGGACGATCCCGAACTCGTTGAGGCACATGACGAGGACGAGGCTGCCGCCGGCGCCGAGGGCCGGGAGGGCCTCGGGCAGGATCACCTGCCGGACGATGCGGGCGGGGCGGGCGCCGAGGCCCGCGGCGACCTCCAGCTGGGCGGTGTCCAGCTGGGAGAACGCGGCGAGGAGCGGGCGGATCACGAAGGGCGTGAAGTACGTGATCTCCGCGAGGAGGACGCCCCAGGGGGTGGTGAGGAAGTGGAAGGGCCCCTCGGCGGCGCCGGTGAACTCGGTGACGAGGCCGTTGGCCATGCCGACGGTGCCGTAGAGGAAGAGGAGGGCGAGGGTGATGAGGAAGGAGGGGAAGGAGAGGAAGACGTCGATGAACTTCGCGACGGCGCGGGCTCCGGGGAACGGCACGAAGGCGATGATCAGCGCGAGCGTGAACCCGAGGACCAGGCACCCGAGGGTGGCCCCGACGGCCAGCCAGACGGTGGTGCCGAGGGCCTCCTGGAAGGCCCGCGACCCGAAGACGCCGGCGTAGGCGTCGAAGGCGCCGCCACTGCCGTCGGGGGTGAAGGACTGCTGGACCACCAGCGCGAGCGGATAGAGGAACAGCAGCGCGAGCACCCCCACGGGCGGCAGCGCCCACACGCCGCGCGGCACCGCCCACCCCCTCCGGCCCCCTTGAGGAACCGCGCCGACGCCCTTCGCACCCGCCGCCCCGTCCAGGCCCGGCGACCTTTCCAGCCCCGCCGGCGTTTGAGGCGCGGGGTCCGGGGCGGAGCCCCGAGCCTGCACGGGCACGGGCGCTCCGGCGTCCGGCAGTGGGGACGGCGCGGCTCGCCGCGAGGCGTCAGGCACCGGCCACCCCCGCCCCCAGCAGCACCGCATCGCGCGGCTCGAAGTGCAGCGTGACCCGGTCCCCCAGCGCGGGCGTCTCCCGCAGTTCGGGGAGGTCCGCCTTCACGCGGTGGCCGTCGACGTCCACGTACAGCCGGTGCGTCGAGCCCCGCCACTGCACCTCGGCGATGGTGCCGCTCAGCGCGTTGGGGCCGGCGCCGAGGCCGAGCAGGTGCGGACGTACGCACAGGGTCGCCGCGGCGCCCGGTGCCGCCCGCCCGCGGTCGAGGGTCAGCGACCGGCCCTCGAAAACCGCGCCGCCCTCGGCCACCGTGACCGGGAGCAGGTTCGCGTTGCCGACGAAGGACGCGGTGAACTCCGTACGCGGGGCCCGGTACAGCTCCTGCGGTGTCCCGCAGTCCTGGAGCCGGGCCCGGTCCATGACGGCGATCCGGTCGGCCAGGGTGAGGGCCTCCACCTGGTCGTGGGTGACGTACAGGATGGACACGTCGGGCAGTTCGCGGTGCAGCCGGGCCAGTTCGGCGAGCATCCCGGAGCGCAGCTGCGCGTCGAGGGCGGACAGCGGTTCGTCCAGCAGCAGCACGCCGGGGCGGATGGCGAGGGCGCGGGCGATGGCGACCCGCTGCTGCTGCCCGCCCGACAGTTCGCGCGGGTAGCGCCGGGCGTAGGCCGCCATGCCCGTCATCTCCAGGGCCTCGGCGACCCGGCCGGGTATCCCGGCTTTCGGCGCCTTCTGCGCCTTGAGGCCGAAGGCGACGTTGTCCTCGACCCGCATGTGCGGGAAGAGCGCGTATTGCTGGACGACCATGCCGATGCCGCGCTTGTGCGGCGGGAGCGCGGTGACGTCCCGGCCGCCGATGAGCACCCGGCCCGCGGCGGGCCGCACGAAGCCGGCGACCGCGCGCAGGGCGGTGGTCTTCCCCGAGCCGGAGGGGCCGAGGAGCGCCATCACCTCGCCCGCCTCCACGGTCAGGTCGAGGCGGTCCAGGACGGTGTTGCCGTCGTAGACGACGCTGACCCCGTCGAAACGGATGCCGCTCACGCCGACTCCGCGAGGAGGTCCGGGAGTTCGGCGACGGAATCGAGGACGTGGGTCGCGCCGTTGCGCGTCAGCGTCGCGCGGTCATGGGCGCCGGTGAGGACGCCCGCCACCGTGGCGGCGCCGGCGCGCCGCCCGCTGAGCATGTCGTAGGCGGTGTCCCCGACGACCACGACGTCGCTCACGTCGGCGACGGCGCCGGTGCGCAGGAACGCGGTCAGCACCATGTCGGGGTGGGGGCGGCCGCGGCCGCCCGCGTCGGCGGGGCAGAGGGTGAGGTCGGCGAGGTCCTGCCAGCCGAGGGCATCGAGGATGGCGTCCTGGGTGACGCGGGCGAAGCCGGTGGTCAGGGCGACGGTCCGGCCGTCGGCGCGGAGCTTCTCGATCGCGGCGCGGGCGCCGGGGACCGGGGAGACGAGGCCGCCGTCGACGAGCTCCGCGTACGCCTCCTCGAAGGCGGAGTTGGCACGCCGGGCGCGTTCCTCCGTGCCGAAGAGGTGGCGGAAGACGGAGATCTTGGACTCGCCCATGGTGGCGAGTACGTACTGCAGCTTCTCGGCGTGGTCGGGGGTGCCGGGCTCGACGCCGAGGCGCTCGGCGGCCCGCTCGAAGGCGCGCTCGACGAGGCCGCCGTCGGCGACGGTGGTGCCGGCCATGTCGAGGACGACCAGGCGGCGGCTGTCGGCGGTGGTGGCGGCCGTGGTCTCGGTGGCCGTGTTGGTCTCGGTGGTCGTGGTCTCGGTGGTCGTGTTGGTTTCGGTCATCGGTGTTACCAGCCCAGTTCGTTCGCGGTGGTCTCGGCTATGGCGGGCGAGCAGGTCATGCCGCGCCCGCCCGGTCCGGTCACCAGCCAGACGCCGTCGGCGACCTGCTGGCGGTGGACGACGCGGGAGGTGTCCGTGCACTGCGCGTACACGCCCGCCCAGCGGTGCCTGATCTTCGGCAGGGGGCGGCCCAGGAAGGACTCGACGACCTCGGTGAGGTGCTCGTAGGGGTCCTCGAGGGTGTCGAAGGCGAAGGGGTGTTCGTATTCATGGGTGTCGCCGATGGTCAGCCCGCCGTCCTGGCGCTGCACCATCAGCAGCTGCATCTTGTGCGCGGCGGCGACCGGCGTCTGGGCCTGGCGGGCGTTCAGCTCGTCGAGGGCCGCTGACCGGTAGGCGGGGTAGTAGCGGAAGCTGTCGGCGTCCGCGACGGAGGTGGTGAGCGGCTCGCCGAGCGGGGCGGTCTGCATCATCTGGAGCCGGACCCGGCGCACGGGCAGGTCGGGGGCCAGCTCGCGGACCAGCCCGGACAGCCAGGCGCCGGTGGCGAGGACCACGACGTCGCCGCGGTGGACGTCGCCGTGGTCGTCGCGGACCGCGCCGGGGCCGGTGACCTCGCGGACCTCGCGGCCGGCGAGGAAGGTGTAGCGGCCGCCGGCCCTGGCGCGCAGCGCTTCGCGCAGGTGCAGTTGGGCGGTGCGCGGTTCGACGGCCGCGTCCCGCTCGCACCACAGGGCGGCTTCGAAGGCGCCGCGCAGGGCCGGGTTGATCGTGCGCGCCTGCTCGGCGGTGACCAGTTCGTAGCCGCGGGCGGCGGCGTCCGGGCGGGCCAGGGCCGCCTCGGCGACGGCGTACTCACGGGCGTTGCGGACGGGGGTGAGGGAGCCGATCGCGCGGAAGCCCAGGCCGGGCACCTCCGCGCCGATGCGCTCCCAGAGCTCGCGGGCCCGCAGGGCGGTGTCGAGCTCCTCTCCCCCGGCTCGTCCACTGACCCAGATCTGGCCGAAATTGCGCAGCGAGGCGCCGCGCGCCTCGGCCTCGCGCTCGATCTGGACGACCTCGTGGCCGCGTTCGACTGCTTGCCAGGCGTGCATGGTGCCGACCACGCCGCCTCCGACGACTATGACTCTCACGCCGCCAACGGTGGGCGCGGACCGTGACCCGGGAGGGTCGGCCCGGCGACGCGTCGGTGAACAGCCCTCGACGCTTGGACTAGACCCGTTATCTTTTTGTGACTTCACTACGCCCCTTTTCGATTGGTACGGGTGAGTTGCTGCCGGGCTATTCGGCCCGTAGGCGGGTCGTGAAACTGAACCGGTCACCACGGTAGAGCGAACGGACCCGCTCCAGGGGCCTGCCCCCCTGGTCCCGCGAGAAACGGTGGATGAGCAGCATGGGCAGGGCCGGCGGGGTGCCGATCAGCAGGGCCTCGCGGGGGGTGGCGAGCACGGTCTCCAGCTTCTCGTCGGCTTCGCCGAAGGAGATGCCGAGGCTGTCGCGGAGGTAGCCGTAGAAGGAGGAGTCCGGCTGGAAATCGCTGTTCAGGCGGGGGGCGCGGGCCACCCGGAGGTACGTGCTCTCCAGACCGACGCGCTCGTCGTCGGCGAGCAGGACCCGCTCCAGGTGCCAGACGGGCTCGCCGGTCTCGGCCCCGATGCCGGGCGCGAGGTCGGGCGGGCAGGGGAACTGCTCCAGCCCGATCAGCTGCCGGCCCGGCCTGCGGCCCTGGCGGCGCACGCCCTCGGTGTAGCTGGCGAGGGAGAGGGGCTGTTCCAGCTTGGGCCCGGCAACGACGGTCCCGCGGCCGGAACGGCGCAGCCGGCCCTCCAGCAGCAGCTCGCGCAGGGCCTGCCGGACGGTCTCGCGGGACACCTCGTACCGCTCGGCCAGGTCCCGCTCGGTGGGCAGGGTCCCGCCCTCGCCGAGTTCGTCGAGGAGCTCGGCGATCCGAGCCTTGACGGCGTAGTACTTGGGGATCCGGCCGTGCTCGGGGATGCCGGACCGCACGGGCGAGCCGGCGCGGTGACCCTGGAGGTTCTTGTCCACAACGGGACTCTATGCGGGACGGTCGCGGCCGCCGTACGGGAGCCCGGGGACGGGATCGAGTACGGGAGCCCGGGGGCGGGATCGAGTACGAGCGAGCGGGGCCGCGGGATCAGTGCGCGCGGGTCCCGGCACGGATGCGGAGCCGGCGGGCCCCGAGCAGGAGACCGCCGCCCGCGGCGAGGGCGGCCACGGCGCCCGCGCCGTACACCCACTCGCGGGGGCCGGTGTGGGCGAGGGAGCCGCCCTCGGCGGAGTCCTCGGACTGCTCGACGGAGAAGCGGTAGCCGCCCGCCTCGCCGATCCAGTCGCCGTCGTCGCCCTTGCGCTGGACGAGGGCGGCGTCGGCGACGACCTCGCCGGTGGGGGCGTCGGGGGCGAAGGCGAGGGAGACCTTGACGGTGCGGGTGCCGCCGGGGCCGACGGTGAAGCCGGGGAAGGCCTCGCCCCCGTCGAAGACGGCGATGATCTCGTCGCGGTCGCTGCGTTCGAGGCCGGCGGGCAGGGTGCCGCCCGGGGCGTCGAACTCCATCCGCAGGTGGGCGGGGCGCAGGGTGCGGGCCTTGTCCGTGAGGACCACGACGGGGTGGATGGCCCTGCACTCGGAGTCGGTGGTGTTGGTCAGGTCCAGGTACCAGGTCTGCGGCTCGCCGCCGGTGCGGTACACGGCCGGGCCGCCGCGGATGCGGGCCCCGATGGGGAAGGCGGAACTCTTGCCGTCCCCGCAGGTGGCCTGGACCCGGGAGGGCATCGCGGGGGCGGGGCGGGCACCGCCGCCGGTGCCGATGTCCGCGCCGGCGGTGGGCGCGGTGGTGACGGCCAGCGCGGCGGAGAGGAAGGCGGTGAGGGCAAGGGCTTTGCGCAGTCGCATGGAAGACCTTCGCTGCTCGCCGGACAGGACGATGGTCGGACGAGGTGACAATCACCCCGACCTGCCCGCACCCTCCCACGCACGCGCGAACCCTCACCGCACACCACGCCTGAGTCGTTCCGGTTTACGCCCGAACGGTGCAGGCGTCAACCCCCACCCCACCAGCCACTCCGGCCCCGCCGCACCATCCGGCCCCGCCGCACATACAGCCTCGCCAGGGGGCACCTCCCAGCGGTAGCTGGGGGAGTTTGAGGCGCGGGGTCCGGGGCGGAGCGCGCGGCGAGCACCCGGCGCTCGGCCTGGATCCAGGCCGTAC
>NZ_JBFBGM010000013.1:0-226747 GCF_040684695.1 Streptomyces erythrochromogenes | reverse complement strand
ACCACGTGCATGATCGGAGTCGGGCATGGACGACTATCCACTTCTCAACCTCTTCTGGACGATGCTGTGGTTCTTCCTCTGGGTGATGTGTTCCGCCGCACCACGCTGGATACGCACTATGGCTGACCGTACGTCAGACCCCGGGGGGTGTCGTCCCGTCGGGTCAGGGGGCCTTGCCCACGCCGGCCGCGCCGCCCGCGTCGACCTCGGCCACGTCGCCCTCGACGACGGCGCCGGTGCCCTTCTTCGACCCCCGCAGCCGCTTCTCCAGCCAGGAGGCCAGGGTGGTCAGGGCGAAGTTCACCACGATGTAGATCAGGGCGATCACGAACATGGTCGCGATGGTGTTGCTGTAGTTCGCCGCGATCTGCCGGTTCATGGAGAGCAGTTCTGCGAAGCCGAGCAGGGCGCCGCCGAGCGCGGTGTCCTTGAGGATCACGACGAGCTGGCTGACCAGCGCCGGCAGCATGGCCGTGACGGCCTGCGGCAGCAGCACGTGGGTCATGGTCTGGCCCTTGCGCAGGCCGATCGCCTTCGCGGCCTCCGCCTGCCCCTTCGGGAGGGAGAGGACGCCCGCCCGGACGATCTCGGCGATGACGGCCGAGTTGTACAGGACCAGGCCCGTGACCACGGCCCAGAACGGGCGGGTGTCGGAGGGCACGTCCATCAGCTGGGGGGCGTACAGCGCGCTGCTGAACAGCATCAGCATCAGCACCGGGATGGCGCGGAAGAACTCCACCCACGCGCCGACCGCGGCCCGTACGCCGGCGTGGTCGGAGAGCCGGCCGATGCCCAGCAGGGCGCCGAACGGAAGGGCGATCACCATGGCGAGCGCGCCGGCCTTGAGGGTCTCCATCAGGCCGGGGATCAGGTAGGTGGTCCATACCTGGCTGTCGGTGACGAAGGGGGTCCACTTGTCGGCGTCGAGCTGGCCCTTCTCGGCCATGAGGGACAGCGCCCACCACAGGACGAGCCCGAACAGGACGACGAAGATCCCGCTGTAGATCCAGTTGCGCACCTTGGCCCGGGGGCCGGGGGTGTCGTACAGCACGGAGCTCATCGCTTCACCGCCACTCGCTTGGACACCCAGCCCAGCAGCAGGCCGGTGGGCAGGGTCAGAAGGACAAAACCGAGGGCGAAGACCGCGAAGACGGCGAAGACCGCCTGGGCCTCGTTCTCCAGCATCTCCTTCATCAGCAGCGCCGCCTCGGCCACGCCGATGGTCGCGGCCACCGTGGTGTTCTTGGTGAGCGCGATCAGTACGTTGGCGAGCGGTGCGACGACCGCCCGGAAGGCCTGGGGGAGCACGATCAGGGTGAGCACCTGGAAGAAGCTCAGGCCCAGTGCGCGGGCCGCCTCGGCCTGGCCGACGGGCACGGTGTTGATGCCGGAGCGCAGGGCCTCGCAGACGAAGGTGCCGGTGTAGGCGATCAGTCCGAGGACCGCGAGCCGGAAGCCCGTCTCCTTGAACGTCTCGCCGCCCAGGTTGATGCCGAGGGTCTGGCTGAGACCCAGCGAGCAGGCGATGACCACCAAGGTCAGCGGGGTGTTGCGCACGAGGTTGACGTACGCGGTACCGAAGCCCCGCAGCAGCGGGACGGGGCTGACCCGCATCCCCGCCAGGACGGTGCCCCAGATCAGGGATCCGACCGCCGAGTAGAGGGTGAGCTGAACCGTCACCCAGAAGGCTCCGAGCACGTCGTACTGCCCGGAATCAAGAAAATCGAACACGATGCCCTGCGCTCTCCCCAGGATGGCCGGTGAGGTGCGCCGCCGCCCGCGGCAGGCGGGCGGCGGCGCCACTCACCGATGAATCAGCTGCCTTCGGTGATCTGCGGGGCAGGCTCGCTCTTGAAGTTGGCCGGGCCGAGGTTCTTGTCCACGGCCTTCTGCCAGCTGCCGTCCTCGACCATCTTCTTGAGCGCGGCGTTGATCTTGGTCTGGAGCTCCTTGTCGCCCTTCTTCAGACCGATGCCGTAGTTCTCGTTGCTCAGGTTCAGGCCGACCAGCTTGAACTTGCCCTTGTTCTTCTCCTGCGCGGCGTAGCCGGCGAGGATCGAGTTGTCCGTGGTCAGCGCGTCCACGGCCTTGTTCTCCAGGCCGGTGAGGCACTCGGAGTAGCCGCCCTGCTCCAGCAGGTCGGCCTCGGGGGCCAGCTTGGTCTTGACGTTCTGCGCGGACGTGGAGCCGGTGACCGAGCAGAGCTTCTTCTTGTTGAGGTCCTCGGCCTTGGTGATCGAGGTGTCGTCGGCGCGGACCAGCAGGTCCTGGTGCGCGAGGAAGTACGGGCCGGCGAAGTCGACCTTCTCCTTGCGCTTGTCGTTGATCGAGTAGGTCGCGACGACGAACTTGACGTCACCGTTGGAGATCAGGTTCTCGCGCTCGGCGCTGACGGCCTGCTTGAACTCGATCTGGTCGGGCTGGTAGCCGAGCTCCTTGGCGACGTAGGTCGCGACATCGACGTCGAAGCCCGTGAACTTGCCGTCCGGGGTCTTCAGGCCCATGCCGGGCTGGTCGTACTTGATGCCGACGACGATCTTGTCCTTGGCGGCACCGGACGCACCGCCGTCGGAGGCGGCGTCCTGCTTGCTGCCACCGCACGCGGTCGCGGTCAGGGACAGGGCGACGGCGACTGCCGCGGCCGCAGCGGCCTTGGAGATCTTCATGGTGAACTTCCCTCGGATGAGACGTTGTTGAACGACGAGCGACGCTTACGGCGCACGCGCGGCCGACAGGAACCGTTCCGGCAGTGATCCGCATACGGATGACTACCAGACGTGAACCTCAGTGGTGCAGGATCTTCGACAGGAAGTCCTTCGCCCGATCACTGCGCGGGTTGCTGAAGAACTGCTCGGGGGTGGCCTCTTCGACGATCTTTCCGTCGGCCATGAAGACGACCCGGTTCGCCGCGGAGCGGGCGAAGCCCATCTCGTGCGTGACGACGACCATGGTCATCCCCTCGCGGGCGAGCTGCTGCATGACCTCCAGCACCTCGTTGATCATCTCCGGGTCGAGGGCCGAGGTGGGCTCGTCGAAGAGCATCACCTTCGGCTCCATCGCGAGCGCCCGGGCGATCGCCACGCGCTGCTGCTGGCCGCCGGAGAGCTGCGCCGGGTACTTGTCGGCCTGCGTGCCGACGCCCACCCGCTCCAGCAGGGACACCGCCTTCGCGCGGGCCGTGGCCGGGTCGATCCCGCGGACCTTGAGCTGGCCCAGCATGACGTTCTCCAGCACCGTCTTGTGCGCGAAGAGATTGAACGACTGGAACACCATGCCGACGTCGGCACGCAGACGGGCGAGCTCCTTGCCCTCGGAGGGCAGCTCCTTGCCGTCGAGCGTGATGGTGCCCGAGTCGATGGTCTCCAGACGGTTGATGGTCCGGCACAGCGTGGACTTGCCCGATCCCGAAGGACCGATCACCACGACCACCTCGCCGCGGGCAATGCTCAGATCGATGTCCTGAAGCACGTGCAGCGCGCCGAAGTGCTTGTTGACGTTGCTCAGCACGACCAGGTCGTCCGCGGTACCGGCCGCGTCCTGAACGTCCTTGGTCACTGATACTCCGCTCATCGGCTTCTAGCTCCGTCCTCCTCGGTTGGGAGGACAGTAGTGACGTCCCGCGCACAACGTCATCACATCTGAGGGAGAATTGAGCATAACGATCCGGCCTCTTGCGGATACGCTCCGTGCGCGGCGCCGCTGAAGTCGATCATGCGCGCGTACCGGGTGCATAACGGAAGGCGCGCCGCGGCGGAACCCTCTTGACGTGGGACTCCGCATGGGCGTGGATGCAGGGTGGCCTTTTCTGCGGCCATGCGCGTGGCACTGACCAGCCGCCGGAGTCGAGAGAGAAGAGGAGAGGGGGACGACATGAGACTGCTGCTCGTCGAGGACGACGACCACGTCGCCGCCGCCCTGTCCGCGATCCTCGCCCGGCACGGCTTCCAGGTCACCCATGCCCGCAACGGCGAAGAGGCCCTCCAGGCGCTGCTGCCCGCCGGCGCCCCGCCCTTCGGCGTGGTCCTGCTCGACCTCGGCCTGCCCGACCAGGACGGCTACGAGGTGTGCGGGAAGATCCGCAAGCGCACCGCCACGCCCGTCATCATGGTCACCGCGCGGGCCGACGTACGCTCCCGCATCCACGGCCTGAACATGGGAGCCGACGACTACGTCGTCAAGCCCTACGACACCGGCGAGCTCCTCGCCCGCATCCACGCCGTCGCACGGCGCACCGGGGCCTCCGAGGAGGCGGCCGCCACCGGGACCGGTGCTCCCACCGTCGTCCGCCTCGGCCCCGTCAGCATCGAGCTGCCCAACCGCCGCGTCAGCGTCGACGGCACCGACGTGCCCCTCACCCGCAAGGAGTTCGACCTGCTGGCCCTGCTCGCGCAGCGGCCCGGCGTCGTCTTCCGCCGCGAGCAGATCATCAGCGAGGTGTGGCGCACCAGCTGGGAGGGCACCGGGCGCACCCTCGAGGTCCACGTCGCCTCGCTGCGCTCCAAGCTGCGCATGCCGGCCCTGATCGAGACCGTCCGAGGGGTGGGCTACCGGCTCGTCGCCCCGACCGCCCCCTAGGAAACGCCTGCCGTGCGCGCCCGTCTGCTCCCCCTGCTCGTCATCCTGATGGCGGGCACGCTCCTCGCGCTCGGCTTCCCGCTCGCCGTGAGCCTGGCCGCCGGGCAGCAGCAGCGGGTCGTGGTCGACCGCATCGACGACAGCGCCCGCTTCGCCGCCCTCGCCCAGTTCGTCATCGACGCCCAGGGCGCCGGTTCCACCGACGCCGACGAGCGCCGCGAGCTGCTCCAGCTCGAACTCGCCCGCTACCAGGAGCTGTACGGCATCCGCGTCGGGGTCTTCTACCGCGACGGGAACGCCCTGGCCCGTTCCCCGGGCTGGTGGCAGCTCCCCCGCTCCGGTGAGGGCTACAAGGCCCTCCAGGAGGCGCTCGCCGGGCGGCGCAGCCACGACCCGCCGCAGGTGTGGCCCTGGCAGGCCGACGGCAAGCTGCTCGTCGTCTCCCCGGTGGTCCTCGACGGCGACGTGGTCGCGGTCATCGCCACCGAATCGCCGACCGACCTCATGCGCGGCCGCATCCTGCGGGGCTGGCTGCTCATCGCCGGCGGCCTCGCAGCCGCCATGCTCGTCGCCTTCGGCGCCGCCCTGCGGCTCACCAGCTGGGTGCTCAAGCCCGTGCAGACCCTGGACGCCGCCGCCCACGGCATCGCCACCGGGCGGATGAACTCCCGTGTCGCGGCCGCCAGCGGCCCGCCGGAACTCCAGCGCCTGGCCCACTCGTTCAACGAGATGGCCGACAACGTCGAAGAGGCACTGGAGCAGCAGCGGGCCTTCGTCGCCGACGCCTCGCACCAGCTGCGCAACCCCCTCGCGGCGCTGCTCCTGCGCATCGAGCTGCTCGCCCTCGAACTGCCCGAGGGCAACGAGGAGATCGCCTCCGTACGGACCGAGGGCAAGCGCCTGACCCAGGTCCTGGACGACCTCCTCGACCTCGCGCTGGCCGAGCACGCCTCCGCCGAGATCAGCCTCACCGACATCGGCGCGCTGGCGGCGGAACGGGTCGCCTCCTGGCGGTCGTACGCCGAGGAGAAGGGCGTCCGGCTCACCGAGACGGGCCGGACCGCCGTCACCGGCTGGGCCGACCCCATCGCCCTGTCCAGCGCGCTCGACGCCGTCATAGACAACGCCCTCAAGTTCACGCCCGCCGGTGAGGAGGTCGAGGTGTCCGTCTCGGCCGAGGGCCGCTCGGTCCGCGTGGTCGTCGCCGACCGCGGCCCCGGCCTCACCGAGGACGAGCTGCAGCGCGTCGGCGACCGGTTCTGGCGCAGCGGCCGCCACCAGAACATCAAGGGCTCCGGGCTCGGCCTGTCGATCTCCCGCGCCCTGCTCGCCGCGGGCGGCGGGACCCTCTCCTACGAGACGAATCCGCCGCACGGGCTGCGGGTGACCGTGACCGTCCCGCGCACCGGCCCCGAGACCGTCTGACCCCTGGTGTCCGGCCCCGATGCCCGGTCCCTGCCGGGCTACGGCTCCCAGGGCAGCACCGCGCGGGCCGGCGCGGACGCCGCGTACAGCTCGTCGACGGCCCGTACCTCGAAGACGGCCGCCCGTTCCCGGCCGGCGCGCGGGACCCCGGGCAGGTAGAGGGCGGTGCCGCAGGTGCCGCCGAGGAAGCGGCGGCCGCCGTCGGGGAGCACCCGGTGCACCTCGTGGTGGCGGGCCCGCCCGCCCGCACCGGCCGCCGCGGCCCGCCCGGACAGGCGCAGCCAGGCCCGGCCGTCCTGGCGGGCCGCGGCGTCCACGGCGGCCGCGGTGGGCGGGGCCGGGCGCCGGGTGCGGGCGCCGTCGTGCACCGACAGGGCGCCGAGCCGCCACACCACCGGGCTCCCCGCGGGCGCGGTGATCCGTACGGCCAGGGCGTACGCGGTCCTGCCCGCCAGCGGCGCGAGCGCGGCCCGTGCGGTGCGCCAGCCCGCCCCGGCGTCCGTGCTCCCGGCCCGCAGCCAGGTGTAGGGGACCGGTCCGCCCGGGGCGGACGGCTCCCGCGTGGCCACCCCCACCTCCACCGCGACCGGACCCGCCCCGCTCGCGTGCACCAGCTCCACGACGCTCGCCCGGGTCAGCGGCAGCCGCGTGGCGTGCAGGCCCACGGCGACCGGAGCCGTCAGGGTGCCCGAGACCAGCAGGCTGGAGCCGCCGCGCCAGGCGTCCGCGAAGTCCAGGGTGACCGACGGACGGCTTCCGGCCGTGTCCACCGCCCAGCGGCGGCCCGGCAGCCGGTCCTGCAGTCCGAGGTGGTTCCAGGGGGTGTCGGAGGCCACCCGGCCGTCCTCGTACCAGCGCAGTCCGTGGCCGGTGTTGAAGGAGCAGGCGAAGGGGAGCCCGGCGACGGTGGACCGGTCGGCGACGGCCGTCGCGGGAGCCCGCCAGGAGCCCTCGGGGGCCGGCCGGGCCGGGTCGAGGGACTCCCCGGTCCAGAACCGGTCGTCCGCGTGGTGGAAGGCGCCGGGGGAGCGGTCGGTCAGGTGGTTGCGCGTCCACTCGGGCCGGTAGAAGCCGTAGCTGACGACGTGGTCGCCCGTCCGGGGGAGGATGGCGTCCCAGCGGACGTCGGCGTTCCAGCCCCGCGACTCCGTGTCCACGGCCGCCCACAGCTCGTGGCGCGAGCGCCCCAGCCGGTCGGCGAGCGCGCCGGAGGCGGCCAGCGTGTCCGGGGTCCAGCGGAAGTCCACGAACAGCGTGTCCGCCACCTTGCCGGCCCGGTCCTCGTAGAACTCCTGGTTGAGGGCGTTCAGGGCACCCTGCCAGCCGACCCGGCCGGTGCTGTTCATGGCGTCGTACCAGGTGATCCGCAGACCGTGCGGCTCGCCCGCCGCCCGCAGGGCCCGTAGGAACTCCCTCATCCGGGTGGCGAGGGCGCTGTCGCCGCCGTCGGTCTCGGCGTTGACGAACCAGCCGTCGAAGCCGTACGCGCGCGCCACCCGTACGAGCTGCTCCGCGATCGGGAAGCGGCCGAGGGAGTCGCGCTGCACCAGGTCGCGGGTCCACTGCAGGTCGCCCCCGTAGGCCACGGGCGGCAGGAAGACGTTGCCCAGCACCCGGACCCCGTTGCGGTGGGCGGCGTCGACGACGGGCGCGTTCGGGGCCAGGACGATCCCCTCGCCGGCGGAGCCGCCCCAGAAGACCAGCTCGTCGATGTACGCCCAGTGCGTCAGCGCGTAGTAGTCGGCGGTCGGGGAGCCCTGCGAAGGGTTCTGGGCGGTCGGCGCGAAGGACACGAGGGAGGCGATCCGGGCCTGGCCGGCGCGGGCGGTCCCGTTGGCCGGGACAGGGGTGAACCGCTCGGCCAGCGGCACGGTCGCGGTGTTGTGGGCCAGGTCGGGGTCGTCCTCGGGGGTCCACCGGCTGAGCGAGCGCCACACGATCCCGGGGCCCGGGACGCCCGCCGGGAGGGAGTCCGGGAACCAGTAGGAGGCGTACGGAGCCAGGGCGTCCGGGGCCGCCCCGGTCCCGGGCGCGGCCGCCGCCGGCCCGGCGGCGGGGGCCGCGGCCCGCGCACGGCCGGCCACGCCCAGCAGCGCGGCGGCGCTGGCCCCGGCGGCCAGCACTCTGCGCCGGGTGGGTCGTAACGGGACGGGCGGCGTACGGGGGACAGCGCCGTGGTCGGTCTCGTACATGCGGGGCATGCGGGACATGTGGGGCATGCGGGGCTCCTCGCGAGATGGGTGGGCGGGCGGGCTCGGGTGTGCGGGTCCGGGCGTGGGGTGGGGGTTCGGGTCACAGCACGTCGCGCACGCGCAGCACCTCGGTGATGCCGCGCGCCGCCAGATGGGCCGGGTCGCCGGCACGCTCCGCCAGCACCACGGCGGGGCGCGCCCCCTGGGCCGTCAGCACGGTCCAGGCGTCGAAGAAGGCGCCGCCGGGGGCGCACACGGAGCGGCCGGGGGCGCGCTCCGCCCCGCCCACGTCCACGGCGAGCGCGGTGGAGCGGGCAGCGGGCCGGTGCACGCGTCCGCGCCACTCCTTGGCGATCCGGGCGAGGGCGGCGCCGGCCGGCTTGGTCCTGCCGTCGTTGGTGAGCAGGCCGAGGCCGTACTCCAGTTCCGGGAAGTCGGCGAGCTCCCGGGACACGTCGTGCGAGCACCACCAGGTCACGCCCCACACATCCGGGCAGTCCAGCGCGTTCACGACCGTGGCCTCGGTGAACCGCGCCGCCTCCGCCGGCCCGATCAGCGGCGCCGGGGCGCCCGCCTCCTGCAGCCACACCGGCCGGCGCGGGTCCGCGGCCCAGGCCTTGGAGAGTTCGATCAGGTACGCGGCGTGGTGCTCGGTCGCCGTCCCGTGCGCGCCGTGCCGCTGCGCGGTGCCGTCGAACACCCAGGAGTGGACGGCGGTCGCCCCGCCCAGCCCGGCCGCCTGGGCGGGCGTGAAGGGGTGGTCGTCGCGGTACCAGACGGCGTCGTACTCGGCGTGCAGGTGGAGACGGCCCGGCGCTCCCCGCTCGCAGGCGGCGAGCATCCGCTCCAGCCAGTCGGCGGCCTGCGCCGGGGTGATGCGGTCGGGGTCGGGGTGCGGGGCGCCGGAGAACTGGTTGATCTCGTTGCCGACGGTCATCCCGAGGAAGTTCGGCCGGTCGGCGAGGGCGGCGGCGAGCGTACGCAGGTACTCCTCCTGCCCGGCGACCACGTCGGGGTCGGTGAAGAGGTTGCGCCGGTGCCAGGTCCGGGTCCAGGCGGGCAGGAAGTCGAAGCTCGACAAGTGCCCCTGCAGGCCGTCCACGTTGACGTCGAGCCCGCGCTCGGCGGCCGCGTCCGCGAGCGCGACGAGCTGCTCGACGGCGCGCGGCCGGATCAGCGTGCGGTTCGGCTGGAAGACCGGCCACAGCGGGAACACCCGGACGTGGTCCAGTCCGAGCGCGGCGATCGCGTCGAGATCGGCCCTGACCGCGTCGAGGTCGAAGTCGAGCCAGTGGTGGAACCAGCCCTGGGCCGGCGTGTAGTTGGCACCGAAGCGGAGCGCGTGATCCTGCACGAGGCGTCCTGGGGTTCTGGAGTCTGCACGAATTCACCGGACGGCCCACAAAATGCCGGTGTGGATGCGGAAAGTCAACAGGGCCTCATCCACTTCCACTTATGCGCTTCAGTCCAGTCCGGGCAAGGGTTCTGCTCTGAACTGCCCTGGCAACTAATGCGGTTTAGCGCTGGCGGAGATCAGGGAACTGTGCGGAAATGGACAGCGGATTTCCGGTCATGGCGGCCGGCCGCGGCGGCGGTCGGTGCCTGCCGGGACCCCTGCCGGATGCGGTGACCGGGGCTGTCGGCCGGGGCCGGATCGCGTACGGTCCGGCCAGTGTCGTCCGCAGTCCGCAGCTCGCGGTCCGCAGCCCGCAACCCGTACCGCATGAAGGATGGATGAGGCAGGCCATGGCCCGCAGACCCACGATCAAGGACATCGCCCGGCGGGCCGGAGTGTCGGAGAGCGCCGTCTCCTTCGCGCTCAACGACCGGCCGGGCGTGTCGAAGGACACCCGGGCCCGGATCCGCCGCGTCGCCGAGGAACTCGGCTGGCAGGCCAACAGCGCGGCCCGGGCCCTGTCCGGCGAGCGCTCCGGAGCCGTCGGGCTCGTCCTGGCCCGCCCCGCGCACACCCTCGGCGTCGAGTCCTTCTTCCTCCAGCTCGTCTCCGGCATCCAGGAGGTCCTCGCCGCCGCCCGGACCGCCCTGCTGTTCCAGGTCGTCGAGGACGTGGACGCCGAATGCGCGGTCTACCGCCGATGGTGGGCCGAACGGCGCGTGGACGGCGTGCTCGTCGTCGACCCGCGTACGGGGGACCCGCGCCCCGCGCTCCTGGCGGAGCTGGGCCTGCCCGCGGTCACCATCGGCGAGCCCGGCTCCCCGGCCGAGCCCGTGAGGAGCCCCGCGCCCGTACCCGCCCCCGCGACGGTCTCCTCGGTCCGGGCCGACGACGCGGGCGCGATGGCACAGGTCCTGGACCACCTCCACGGGCTGGGCCACCGCCGGATCGTCCACATCGCGGGGCTCCCCGGCCTCGCCCACACGGTCCGCCGGATCGAGTCCCTGCGGACCGAGGCGGAGCGCCGCGGCCTCGGCCCTGACCACGTCCGCTCGGTGGTCACCGACTACTCCGACGCCGAGGGCGCGGCCGCGACCCGCCGGGTCCTCGCCGAGCCGCAGGCCCCGACCGCGCTCGTCTACGACAACGACGTGATGGCCGTCGCCGGCAGTGCGGTCGCCGCCGAGCTGGGCATCCCCGTGCCGGACCGGCTGTCGATCGTCGCCTGGGACGACTCCGCGCTGTGCCGCGTCACCCACCCCCGCCTCACCGCCCTCGTCCGCGACACGGCCGGCTTCGGACGGCTGGCCGCCGAAGAGCTCCTGTCCGTCCTCGCCGGCGGCCCGCCCGGGGTCCGCGAGAGCGAGCGGCCGAGGCTGGAGCCCCGCGACAGCACGGCGCCGCCCCCGGCGCATACTGATGCCTGACCCCTTCCTGGAGCCGCCACCGTGATCACTCCCGCCGCCGCCCCGTCACCCGCACCGCGCGCCGCCGCAGCGGCCGCCGGACCGACGGTGGCGATCGACATCGGTGGCACGAAGATCGCCGGTGCGCTGGTGCACCCCGACGGCACGATGACGGCCACCACCCGCCGCCCCACCCCGCGCGGAGTGGACGCCGAGGGCGTCATGGCCGCGGTGGCCGAGGTCGTCGCCGATCTGTCCGCGTCGCCGCTGTGGGCTTCCGCGGTCCGCTGCGGGATCGGCAGCGCCGGCCCGGTGGACACCTCCCGTGGCACGGTCAGTCCCGTCAACATCGGGGCGTGGCGGGACTTCCCCGTCCAGGAGCGGATCGCCGCGGAGCTCGCCGCGCGCGGGGCCGGGCTGCCGACCGTGCTGGCCGGTGACGGGGTGGCGATGACCGCGGCCGAGCACTGGCTGGGCGCGGCCCGCGGGTACGCGAACGCCCTGTGCATGGTGGTCTCCACGGGCGTCGGCGGCGGCCTGATCCTGAACGATCAGCTCCACCCCGGTCCTACCGGCAACGCGGGCCACATCGGCCACATCAGCGTGGCCTTCGACGGCGAGCCGTGCGTCTGCGGCGGCCGCGGCTGCGTCGAGTCGATCGCCTCCGGCACGGCGATCGCCCGCTGGGCCCGCGAGCAGGGCTGGACCCCGTCGGAGGGCTCCGGACCGGGCGGTTCCGACGGCGCGAACGGCGACGGCGGGCGGATCACCGCGCGGGACGCCTCGGCGGCGGGCGTGGCCGCGGCCGCCGCACAGGGCGACCCGATCGCCCTCGCCGCCTTCGACCGCGCCGGCCGCGCGCTGGCCGCCGCCATCGCGGCCAGCGCCACCCTCGTGGAAACGGACATCGCGGTCATCGGCGGCGGAGTCGCGGCCGCGGGGGATACCCTCTTCGGCCCGATCCGCACCCACCTCGCGCAGTACGCCACGCTCTCCTTCGTCCAGGGGCTCCAGGTGGTGCCGGCGACCCTGGGCACCCACGCGGGCCTGATCGGGGCGGCCGCGGCGGCGACGATGCTGCTGCCCCCGTCCGCGTGAACGTCAGGGCTTGACGGACCGGTAGTACCGGCCGGCTCCCTCGTGGAGCTCCAGGGGATCGGTGTAGATCGCCGTGCGCAGGTCCACCAGCTGCGCCGCGTGCACCGCCCGCCCGACCGTGTCGCGGCTGCCGATCACCGTCCGGGTCAGCCGCTCGGTCAGCTCGGGATCGGCCTTGGCCGTGGTCACCAGCAGGTTCGGCACGGCCAGCGTGGTCACCGAGCTGGTGTTGCGCGCCCGGCTGTAGGCGTCCTGCGGCATGACCGCCGTCCGGTAGTAGCGCGCCGGGCTGCCACTCCCCTGGAGCTGCTCCACGAGGTCGCCGAGCTGCACCAGCCGGATGTCGAAGCGCTCGGACAGCTCCTTCACCGCGTTCGTCGGCAGGCCGCCCGACCAGAAGAAGGCGTCGATCCGCCCCGCCTCCAGCTCGGTCGGCATGGTGTCGATGCCGATGGACACCGGTGTCAGGTCCAGGACGGGGTCGATGCCGGCCGCGGTGAGCAGCCGTTCCGTGACGAGCCGCACCCCGGAGCCGGGCTGGCCGATCGCCACCCGCTTGCCCCGCAGGTCCCGCGCCGACTGCACCGTGGACCCCGCGGGCACCACCAGCTGCACGTAGTCGTCGTAGAGCCGCGCGCATCCGCGCAGCAGGTCCGCGCCGGGCTTCCCGTCGAGCCGGTACTTGGCGACCGCGTCCGCCGTGGCCACGGTGAAATCGGCCTCCCCGGTGGCCAGCCGCTTCAGGTTCTCCTGCGAGCCCTCACTGGTGATCAGCGTGACGTCCACCCCGGGCATGTCCTGCCCGAGCGCCCGCTGCAGGAGCTGTCCGTACCGGTGGTAGACGCCGGTCCGCGCGCCCGTGCTGAAGGTCAGCTCGCCCTCCGGCTCGGACTCCCCGAACGGTTTCAGCCACCACGTGAGGACGCCGAGCACGGCGAGTACGGCCACCAGGACCCGCAGGGCGTGGCGCCTGCTGATCCGGGGCGGTACGAGAGGCATGGGCGCGATCCTGCCACCCGTCCGCCGTCCTGTCACGGCGCGGGACGTCCGCGGCCCCCGCCCACGACCGTCGCCGACGCCCCTGACCTGCGGCTCGTCCGCTTCGACCGGCTCCCGCCCGGGGACCGGGCGCACGGCGACCGGAGGGCTCCCGTCCACCGCCTACCCTTGTTGCATGACCAGCAGCGACCGGAGCCAGGCAGTGGACGAGAAGCGAAGCTACGAGGTGCGCACCTACGGGTGCCAGATGAACGTGCACGACTCGGAGCGGCTCTCCGGTCTGCTGGAGGACGCCGGCTACGTCCGCGCGCCCGAGGGCTCCGACGGCGACGCCGACGTCGTGGTCTTCAACACCTGCGCGGTCCGCGAGAACGCCGACAACAAGCTGTACGGCAACCTCGGCCGGCTCGCCCCCATGAAGACGAAGCGCCCCGGCATGCAGATCGCCGTCGGCGGCTGCCTCGCCCAGAAGGACCGCGACACGATCGTCAAGAAGGCCCCCTGGGTCGACGTCGTCTTCGGTACGCACAACATCGGCAAGCTCCCCGTGCTGCTGGAGCGCGCCCGCATCCAGGAAGAGGCGCAGGTCGAGATCGCCGAGTCGCTGGAGGCCTTCCCCTCCACGCTCCCGACCCGCCGCGAGTCCGCGTACGCCGCCTGGGTCTCCATCTCCGTCGGCTGCAACAACACCTGCACCTTCTGCATCGTCCCGGCGCTGCGCGGCAAGGAGGAGGACCGCCGGCCCGGCGACATCCTCGCCGAGGTCGAGGCCCTGGTCGCCGAGGGCGTCTCGGAGATCACCCTGCTCGGCCAGAACGTGAACGCCTACGGCTCCGACCTCGGCGACCGCGAGGCCTTCAGCAAGCTGCTGCGCGCCTGCGGCCAGATCGAGGGCCTGGAGCGGGTCCGCTTCACCTCCCCGCACCCGCGCGACTTCACGGACGACGTGATCGCGGCGATGGCCGAGACCCCGAACGTGATGCCGCAGCTGCACATGCCGATGCAGTCCGGCTCGGACCCGATCCTGAAGGCGATGCGCCGCTCGTACCGCCAGGAGCGCTTCCTCGGCATCATCGAGAAGGTCCGCGCCGCGATCCCGCACGCCGCGATCTCCACCGACATCATCGTGGGCTTCCCCGGCGAGACGGAGGAGGACTTCCAGCAGACGATGCACGCCGTGCGCGAGGCCCGCTTCGCGAACGCCTTCACCTTCCAGTACTCCAAGCGGCCCGGCACCCCCGCCGCCGACATGGACGGGCAGATCCCCAAGGAGGTCGTGCAGGACCGCTACATGCGCCTGGTCGCCCTCCAGGAGGAGATCTCCTGGGAGGAGAACAAGAAGCAGGTCGGCCGCACCCTGGAGGTCATGGTCGCGGAGGGCGAGGGCCGCAAGGACGGCGCCACGCACCGCCTGTCCGGCCGCGCCCCCGACAACCGCCTGGTCCACTTCACCAAGCCGGAGCAGGAGGTCCGCCCCGGCGACGTGGTCACCGTGGACATCACCTACGCCGCGCCGCACCACCTGCTGGCCGAGGGCCCGACCCTGACCGTGCGCCGCACCCGCGCCGGCGACGCCTGGGAGAAGCGCAACGCCGCCCCGGCGCAGCCGGCGGGCGTCATGCTGGGCATCCCGACGCTGGGCGTCCCCGCGCCCCTCCCGGCCGTCGCCTCCGGCTGCTCGGTGCCCGCCTCCTCCTGAGGCCGTACCGGCCTCCTCCCGGGGCTGCGGGGCTGCGGGGCGCCCGTCCGGCTAGGCTGCGGATCATGCTCGTAGCCGCCGCCGTCTGTCCCGCCCCGCCGCTGCTCGTGCCGGAGGTCGCCGCGGGCGCCGCCGCCGAACTCGGCGACGCCCGCACCGCCTGCTCCGACGCGCTCGCGGTGCTCGCCGCCTCCCGGCCCGATCTGCTGGTCGTGGTCGGAGCCGCCGTCGAGGGCGGTGGATACGACCAGGGCACCCCCGGCAGCTTCGCCGGCTTCGGCGTGGACCTGACCGTCACCCTGGGCCCCGACCAGGGCGAACCGCCGAGCGGCCACGCCACCGGGACCACCCTCCCGACGTCCCTCGCGGTGGCCGGCTGGCTGCTCGGGCAGGCCCGGTGGGCGGCCTCCCCGGTCGCGGGCGTGGCCGTCGCCGAGCACCTGCCCCCGAGCGGCTGCGGCCTCCTCGGCGCGGACCTGGGCCGGTCTGCCGACCGCGTGGCCATGCTGGTCCTCGGCGACGGCAGTGCCTGCCGCACCCTCAAGGCCCCCGGCTACCTGGACGAGCGCGCCGAGGGCTTCGACGCCGCCGCCGCACGCGCGCTGGGCGCCGCAGACGCGGCAGCGCTCGCCGCGATCGACGCCGGGCTCGCGGCGGAACTCCAGGCCGCCGGCCGGGCCCCCTGGCAGGTGCTGGCCGGCGCCGCCGAGGGCGCGGACCTCGCCGGACGGCTGCTGTACGAGGACGCCCCGTACGGCGTCGGGTACTTCGTCGCCACCTGGTCGTAGAGGCCGTACCGGTCGTGGCGGCCGTAGCGGTCGTGGCGCCGGAACGCCGAAAGGGGCGCGGAGCCGGCATCAGCCGGTTCCGCGCCCCTTTTCGTGACCGTGTCAGGAGGCGGCCGGCGGCGTCGGCCCGCCGGGGGCGTCCTTGTGCGCGATCTTCCCCAGGGCGTCCTTCGCCTTGCCCGTCCCGCTCGTGATCTGGCCGCTGTACTTGCCCTTGGTCTTGGAGTCCACGGCCTTGGCGACCTTGTCCAGACCCTCGCTGATCCTGCCCTCGTGCTGGTGCGCGAGATCGCCGACCTTGTCCTTCGCCGGAGCGAGCTTGGCCTTCAGATTGTCCAGCAGGCCCATGGGTCACCTTCCGTTGGCGTGTCCTACGTACGGGCGCCCTCGCCGGCCTCGCTGTCCGCGGCCACCTCCGCCGACTGCTGCTTCGGAATCTCCACGGCTTCCACCACCGGCTCGCTCTCCGCAACAGCAGGCTCGGCCTGCTCGGCCGCACCGGACTCCGCCGCCGGAGCCGCGGCCGCGACCTCCTCGGTCACGGCCTCGTCCTTACGACGAAAAAACCGATCAAAAACGCCCATGTCTACTCCCGTAACGTTACTCGTGCGAGTGAAGTTCCGCGGTGACCGAACCGGCCTGAGCCGGGCCCGCGCCGGGCGTGCGCACGGCGCACTCCCGGCCGGAACCTCGCCAGGGCAACGACCCCGTTCCCACCCCGTCACGTAGCTCGATCGGGTACATGCCCGGGCGTTTGCGAGACTGGGGCAGTGAGGAAAGCAGCCCCCGCCCCGCGGGTCATCGCCGTCGTCGGTCCCACCGCGGCAGGAAAGTCCGACCTGGGCGTAGCCCTGGCCCGCCGGTTCGACGGCGAAGTCGTCAACGCCGACTCCATGCAGCTGTACCGGGGGATGGACATCGGCACCGCCAAGCTGACGACCGAGGAGCGCGGCGGTGTCCCGCACCACCTCCTCGACATCTGGGACGTCACCGACACCGCCAACGTCGCCGAGTACCAGCGCCTGGCCCGTCTGGAGATCGACAGACTGCTCGCCGAGGGCCGCACCCCCGTCCTCGTCGGCGGATCCGGCCTGTACGTGCGCGGCGCCCTGGACGTCATGGAGTTCCCCGGCACCGACCCCGAGGTCCGCGCCCGGCTGGAGGAAGAGGTCACGCTGCGCGGCCCCGGGGCCCTGCACGCCCGTCTCGCTGCCGCCGACCCGGAGGCCGCCCGGGCCATCCTGCCCAGCAACGGCCGGCGCATCGTCCGCGCGCTGGAGGTCATCGAGATCACCGGCAAGCCGTTCACCGCGAACCTGCCCGGCCACGAGTCCGTCTACGACACCGTCCAGATCGGCGTCGACGTGGCCCGGCCCGAGCTCGACGAGCGGATCGCGCTGCGCGTCGACCGGATGTGGGAGGACGGGCTGGTGGACGAGGTCCGCGCGCTGGAGGCCCGCGGGCTGCGCGACGGGATCACCGCGTCCAGGGCGCTGGGCTACCAGCAGGTGCTGGCCGCGCTCGCCGGGGCGTGCACCGAGGACGAGGCCAGGGCGGAGACCGTCCGGGCGACCAAGCGGTTCGCCCGCCGTCAGGACTCCTGGTTCCGCCGTGATCCGCGCGTCCACTGGCTCAGCGGGGCCGCCGCCGACCGGGCGGAACTCCCCGGACTCGCCGCGTCGTTGGTCGAACGAGCGGTTACAGCCTGATCACGTGATGGCATCGGGACGCCCCGGGCGCCCGTAGCGGGGTCGAGGGCGTGCCATCATCAAACTCCAGCGGGTGCGATCACCTGCGATGCATGGCGGCGTACTGAGTCCGAGTGGGGAGGGCGCGTGGCGATGGAGGCCGGCCCTCGCGACACCGGGCGGGACGACACCCGGCGGGAAGCGGACCCGATGCTTCTCGGCGGGACGGACGGGACCGCAGGCCTCGGCCTGCCCGCCGAACCCGCACGGCTGACCCCCGACGGCCCGGACGCCCCGGACACCGCCGAGGCCGAGGCGGCCGCCGGACCCGCGTTCGAGGTCGAGCTGCGACCGCAGCGCCGCCTGCGCGTCTGGCAGATCGCCCCCATCGTGATGCTCGCCGCCGCCGGTTCGCTGATGTTCGCCTTTCCCCTGGCCTTCGAGTTCGGCGACGGCGGAGCCGTGGTCGCCATGCTCGGCTTCCTCATCAGCTGCTGCGCCGGAGGCTGGGGGATGATGGCCGCCCGACGGGTCGGCTACACCTGGCCCGGCCTCCCGGCCAGGGGGAGCGGCCGCCGCCCCGACTGGCGCATGGCCGCGCTGTACGCCGTGGTCGCACTGGTCGTCGTAGGCCTCGCCGTGTACCGGGTCGCCCGGCTCCGCTGACCGCCTCCGGGCCCGCCACCGGACCCGCCACCGGGGCCCGTGACCGCCCCCGGGGGCCCCGGCTCCCGTACCCGCCGCCGGGTGATCGCCGCCGGGCCGCGCGGCGCCTCTGAGCAGGGGCTCGGTACCATGGCGGGGTGACGCAGACCACCCTCTCCTTCCTCAAGGGCCACGGCACCGAGAACGACTTCGTGATCGTCCCGGACCCGGACAACGCCATCGAGCTGCCCGCGTCCGCCGTCGCGAAGCTCTGCGACCGGCGCGCCGGCATCGGCGGCGACGGGGTCCTCCACGTCGTCCGGTCCGCCGCGCACCCCGAGGCGGCGCACCTGGCCGACGAGGCGGAGTGGTTCATGGACTACCGCAACAGCGACGGCTCCGTCGCCGAGATGTGCGGCAACGGCGTGCGCGTCTTCGCCCGCTACCTGCAGTACGCCGGCCACGTCGAGCCGGGGGACCTCGCCGTCGCCACGCGCGGCGGAGTCAAGCGCGTGCACCTCGACAAGGCGGGCGACGTCACCGTCTCCATGGGCCGCGCCGCGTTCCCCGAGGGCGAGGTCACCGTCAGCGTCGGACCGCGCAGCTGGCCCGCCCGCAACGTGAACATGGGCAACCCGCACGCGGTCGCGTTCGTCGAGAGCCTCGACGACGCGGGGAACCTTCTCACCGCCCCGCCGTTCAGCCCGGCCTCCGCCTACCCGACGGGTGTCAACGTCGAGTTCGTCGTCGACCGCGGCCCCCGGCACGTCGCCATGCGCGTCCACGAGCGCGGCTCCGGCGAGACCCGGTCCTGCGGCACCGGCGCCTGCGCCGTCGCCGTGGCCGCCATCCGCCGCGACGGCGCGGACCCCGCCACCACCGGCGAACCGGCCACGTACACCGTCGACCTCCCCGGCGGGACGCTCGTCATCACCGAACACCCCGACGGTCGGATCGACATGACCGGACCGGCCGTCATCGTGGCCGCCGGTGAGTTCGACGAGGCCTGGCTCACCGAAACGGCTTTCTCCTGAAGCTTCCCTCTAATGGGTGATCCGTTTCACGCTGCGCGAGAGGTGGACTGCGCCACGTGGTGGGGTCGGTAACATCAGGCACCGGCCCTGAGGGCTCACCCCATGCCCACCACCGCCGGTCGAAGCCGCCGGAGGTGCCCATGAGTGCAGAGGCCACGAACCCCGAAGCACACCCCGAAGCGCGCCCTGAGCTCCGCAGACGGGGCCGGAGCAGGCTCGATCTGCGCCGGCTCGGGCGTGCCGCGCTGCTCGGGCCGACGTCCCGGGACCGGCTCCCGGACGCGATCGGCCATGTCGCGGAAGCCCACCGCGCCCACCATCCGGACGCCGATATGTCCATTCTGCGGCGCGCCTATCTGCTCGCGGAGAGCTCCCACCGCGGCCAGATGCGAAAAAGTGGTGAGCCGTACATCACACATCCGCTCGCCGTTACCCTGATCCTCGCCGAACTGGGCGCCGAAACCACGACCTTGACGGCCTCCCTGCTCCACGACACCGTCGAGGACACCGACGTGACCCTCGATCAGGTCCGTGCCGAGTTCGGCGACGAGGTCTGCTTCATCGTCGACGGCGTCACCAAGGTCGAGAAGATCGACTACGGCGCCGCCGCCGAACCGGAGACCTTCCGCAAGATGCTCGTCGCCACCGGCAACGACGTCCGCGTGATGTCCATCAAACTCGCCGACCGGCTGCACAACATGCGCACCCTGGGCGTGATGCGGCCCGAGAAACAGGCCCGCATCGCCAAGGTCACGCGCGACGTCCTGATCCCGCTGGCCGAACGGCTCGGCGTGCAGGCGCTCAAGACCGAGCTGGAAGACCTCGTCTTCGCGATCCTGCACCCCGAGGAGTACGAGAGCACCCGCGCCCTCATCGCGGCCCACGCCGGCGAACGCGACCCGCTGCCCGGCATCGCCGACTCCGTACGGACGGTCCTGCGCGAGGCCGGCATCGCCGCCGAAGTGCAGGTCCGGCCGCGGCACTTCGTATCCGTGCACCGCATCTCCCGCACCCGCGGCGAGCTGCGCGGCTCCGACTTCGGCCGCATCCTCATCCTCGTCGGCGAGAACGCCGACTGCTACGGCGTCCTGGGCGAGCTGCACACCTGCTTCACCCCGGTCGTCTCGGAATTCAAGGACTTCATCGCCACCCCGAAGTTCAACCTCTACCAGTCCCTGCACACCGCCGTGGCCACGCCCGAGGGCTACGTGGCCGAGGTCATCGTGCGCACCCGGCAGATGCACCGCGTCGCCGAGGCCGGCGTGGTCGCGCTCGGCAACCCGTACGCCACCGCGACACCGGACGCCGCCGCCGACCCGGACGAGGAGCGGGTGGACCCCACCCGGCCCGGCTGGCTGTCCAGGCTGCTCGACTGGCAGCAGTCCGCCCCCGACCCCGACACGTTCTGGACCGTGCTCCGGGCCGAGCTGGCGCAGGACCGGGAGATCACCGTGTTCCGGGCCGACGGCGGCACCCTCGGCCTCCCGGCCGGTGCCAGCTGCATCGACGCCGCCTACGCACAGCACGGCGAAGCGGCCCACGGCTGTATCGGCGCCCGCGTGAACGGGCGCCTCACCTCCCTCTCCTCGTCGCTCTCCGACGGCGACACCGTCCAGCTCCTGCTCGCGCAGGACGCCTCCTCCGGGCCCTCCGCCGAGTGGCTGGACCATGCCCGCACGCCCGCCGCCCGCATCGCCATCAGCAGCTGGCTCGATTCCCATCCGGACCGCGCCATGGCCACCACCTCGGCCGCGCGGGCACCGCTGTCGGTCGTCGGAGTCCGGGGCGGCGGGGCCAACGCCGTGGCCGACCTGCCGGACGCCACCGTCCGGCTGGCCGGCTGCTGCACCCCGGTCCCGCCGGACGCCGTCGCCGGCTTCCTGGTCCGCGGCGGCGCCGTCACCGTGCACCGCGTCCAGTGCGCGGCCGTCGCACAGATGCGCGCCGTGGGCCGGACCTCCGTCGCCGTGCACTGGCGGGCCACCGCGGACTGCCGGGTCACCCTGCTCGCTGAATCGTTCGGCCGCCCCCACCTGCTGGCCGACCTGACCGAGGCCATCGCCCGCGAGGGCGTCGAGGTGGTCTCCGCGACCGTCGAACCACCGGTCGAGGGACGGGTCCGGCACACCTACACCCTCCAGCTGCCCGACGCGGCCGGGCTGCCCGCGCTGATGCGCGCCATGCGGGACGTGCCGGGCGTCTACGACGTCAGCCGCGCGTAGGCCCGTACGGCGCCGGAAGGTCCCGTTCGGGTGGACCCGTCGCGCGCCGTACGCGGTGCCGCGGCGGGCGCTGGTAAGCGGTGGTGGATGCAGCTTTCCTCCCCCCGCCTGCGCGCCGCCCTGCTCGCCGCGGCCTCGCTCACCCTCGTCGCCGCAGTACTGCCCCCGCCGAAGCCCCTGGGCATCGGCGACCGGCTCTTCCCCGAGCTCGGCAACCCCGGCTACGACGTGCTCGCGTACGACCTGTCCTTCACCTACAAGGACAACCGGACCCCGCTCGACGCGGTCACCGTCATCGACGCCCGGGCACTGGAGCCGCTGGAGCGCGTCAACCTGGACTTCACCCACGGCAAGGTGGCGTCCGCCGAGGTCAACGGGGAGCCCGCGCGGTTCGAGAGCGTGGGGGAGGACCTCGTACTGACCCCGGCGCGCGCGGTCGCGGAAGGCGGCGCGCTGCGCATCACGGTCCGGCACACCAGCGACCCGCGCGGCCGCGGGGACGGCGGCTGGGTGCCCACCGAGGACGGCCTGGCCATGGCCAACCAGGCGGACGCCGCCCACCGCGTGTTCCCCTGCAACGACCACCCCGCCGACAAGGCCCTCTTCACCTTCCGGATCACCGCCCCCGCCGGGCTCACGGCCGTCGCCAACGGGCTCCGGGCGGCCCCTGCCCGGCGCACGGGCCCCTCCACGACGTGGACGTACCGGACCCGGCACCCGATGGCCACCGAGCTGGCCCAGGTCTCCGTGGGCCGCTCCGCCGTCGTCCACGGGACCGGCCCGCACGGACTGCCGCTGCGCGACGTGGTGCCCGCCGCCGACCGGGAGCGGCTCGACCCCTGGCTGAAGAAGACCGCCGGGCACATCGCGTGGATGGAGGAGCGGGTCGGCCGCTACCCCTTCGAGAACTACGGGGTGCTGATCGCGCGGGCCACGACCGGCTTCGAGCTGGAGACGCAGACCCTCTCGCTCTTCGAGAGCAGCCTGTTCTCCGGCGAGGGCTACCCCGAGTGGTACGTCGAGGCGGTGATGGTCCACGAGCTCGCCCACCAGTGGTTCGGCGACAGCGTCAGCCCCCGCACCTGGTCCGACCTGTGGCTCAACGAGGGACACGCCACCTGGTACGAGGCCCTGTACGCCGACGGGCTCGGCAAGTACTCCCTGGAGCGGCGCATGCGCGAGGCGTACCAGCGCTCCGACCAGTGGCGGGCGGCGGGAGGCCCCCCGGCGGCTCCGAAGGCGGCCGCGCCCGGCGAGAAGATCGGGCTGTTCCGGCCGGTGGTCTACGACGGCGCCGCGCTGATCCTCTACGCGCTGCGGCAGGAGATCGGCGCCCCGGCCTTCGAGCGGATCGAACGGCGCTGGGTCACGCAGTACCGGGACGGCATCGCGGGCACGGCGGACTTCGTACGCCTGGCCTCGCAGGAGGCGGGCCGCGACCTGGGGGCCTTCCTGGAGCCGTGGCTGTACGGGGCGAAGACCCCGCCGATGCCGGGACACCCGGAGTGGAGCGCTCCGGCGGCGGCGGCGGACCGGGCAGCGCCGGGCAAGGCGGCTCCGGGCGGGGCCGCCCCGGGCGGGGCGGCGGCTCCGGGCCGGGCCGGGTCCGACGGGAAAGGGGTGTGACCGCCGAGGAACGGGCATGTCACCATCGACGGGTCCGTTCGGGGAATCCCCGGGCGGTGTGACACGTTGGACGTGACAGCCCCCGTGTCCCCGCCAGGCGTGACACCGCTATTCGAATCGACGTAAGGATCCAATGACCTCCTCTTCTTCCCCTTCCCAGGACGCGCGGGACGCATCTGACGTGCGTGACTCGCAGAGCTTCACCGAGAGCCTTCGGGCCGATGCCCTGATGGAAGAGGACGTCGCCTGGAGCCACGAGATCGACGGAGACCGGGACGGCGACCAGTTCGACCGCTCCGAGCGCGCGGCCCTGCGCCGCGTGGCCGGTCTCTCCACCGAGCTCGAAGACGTCACCGAGGTCGAGTACCGACAGCTCCGCCTGGAGCGCGTCGTGCTCGTCGGTGTCTGGACCTCCGGCACGGTGCAGGACGCGGAGAACTCCCTCGCGGAGCTCGCCGCCCTCGCCGAGACGGCGGGTGCTCTCGTACTGGACGGCGTGATCCAGCGCCGCGACAAGCCCGACCCGGCCACCTTCATCGGTTCCGGCAAGGCCCGCGAGCTGCGTGACATCGTCATGGAGAGCGGCGCCGACACCGTCGTCTGCGACGGTGAGCTCAGCCCCGGTCAGCTCATCGCCCTCGAGGACGTCGTCAAGGTCAAGGTGGTCGACCGGACCGCACTGATCCTCGACATCTTCGCCCAGCACGCCAAGTCCCGAGAGGGCAAGGCGCAGGTCGCGCTCGCGCAGATGCAGTACATGCTGCCGCGACTGCGAGGCTGGGGTCAGTCGCTGTCCCGCCAGATGGGTGGCGGCGGCGGTGGCGGCATGGCCACCCGAGGCCCCGGTGAGACCAAGATCGAGACCGACCGGCGACGGATCCGCGAGAAGATGGCGAAGATGCGCCGGGAGATCGCGGAGATGAAGACCGGCCGTGACATCAAGCGGCAGGAACGGCGCCGCAACAAGGTGCCCTCGGTCGCCATCGCCGGCTACACCAACGCGGGCAAGTCCTCGCTGCTCAACCGCCTCACGGGCGCGGGCGTGCTGGTGGAGAACGCACTGTTCGCCACCCTCGACCCGACCGTGCGCCGGGCCGAGACGCCGAGCGGCCGGGTCTACACCCTGGCCGACACCGTCGGCTTTGTCCGGCACCTGCCCCACCACCTCGTCGAGGCCTTCCGCTCCACGATGGAGGAGGTCGGCGACTCCGACCTGATCCTGCACATCGTCGACGGTTCGCACCCGGCGCCGGAGGAGCAGCTGGCGGCCGTGCGCGAGGTGATCCGCGAGGTCGGCGCGGTGAACGTGCCCGAGATCGTGGTGATCAACAAGGCCGACGCCGCCGACCCGCTCGTCCTGCAGCGGCTGCTGCGGATCGAGCGGCACTCCATCGCCGTCTCGGCGCGGACGGGCATGGGCATCGAGGAACTCCTCGCGCTCATCGACTCCGAGCTGCCGCGGCCCGAGGTCGAGGTGGAGGCCCTGGTGCCGTACACCCGCGGATCGCTGGTGGCCAAGGCGCACGCCGAGGGCGAGGTGATCTCCGAGGAGCACACCGCGGAGGGCACCCTGCTCAAGGCGCGCGTCCACCAGGAGCTGGCGGCGGACCTGGCGCCGTACGCGCTGGCGAAGCAGTAGCAGTAGCCGTCACGGGTCGGCCGCCTGCGGGCGACGGCACGACGGCTGAGGCCCCCCTGCGGTGTGCAGGGGGGCCTCATCCGTTCCCGCCGTGGGGCGCGGGCTACTTGAACTTGCCGCTGACGGCGTCGAAGATGCCCTTCGCCTCCGGGCCCAGCCGGGGTCCGGCCAGCCAGCCCGCCTTGGCCGGGCCGATCGAGGTGTTCGACACCAGCGCCGGCTTGCCGTTCGCGCCGATCGCGACCCAGCCGCCGCCGGAGGCACCGCCGGTCATGGTGCAGCCGATGCGGTACATCACCGGCTCGTTCGCCTTCAGGGTCAGCCGTCCCGGCCTGTCCGTGCACTGGAAGGCCTTCTGGCCGTCGAACGGCGCCGCCGCCGGGTAACCCGTGGCCGTGAGGCCCGCGACCTTCGGCACGGCGGGCGCGGCGAACTCCACCGGGAGCGCCGAACCGACCGTCTCCTCAAGGGACTTGCCGCTGCCCTTCTCGGGCGTCACGTGCAGCACGGCGAAGTCGTACGGAGCGCCCGCGCCGCCGGTCGGACCGCCGGTCGCGATCCACTGGTCGGAGGTCTGCGCCCAGTCGCTCCACCACACGCCGAACGGGGCCACCTGATTGCGGGGCGCGCCCTTGAGCTGCGCCGACGGCTTGCCCGCGTTGTTGTAGGAGGGGACGAAGGCGATGTTGCGGTACCAGCCGCCCGCCTTGCCCGCGTGCACGCAGTGGCCCGCGGTCCAGACCAGGTTCGACTTGCCGGGGTGCGCGGGGTCCTTGACCACGGTCGCCGAGCAGACCATCGAGCCCTCGGGGCCGTCGAAGAAGACCTTGCCGGACTCCGGAACGCTCTCGTGGTAGGGCGCGGCGGCCGGCTTCGCCGCCACCGGCGCCGGCGTCGGGTCGGTGACGCCCTGGTCCTTGCCCGCGTCCGGGTCGACCGCCGGACGCTGCGGCTGCTCGGCGTCGCGCATGCGGTCCGGGTCCCAGAGGTCCTCGATGATCGGGTTGATGTAGTCGCCCGCCTCGCGGAGCCAGTCCTCCTGCTTCCAGTTCTTCCACTCACCCCCCTTCCACTTCTCCACGTCGATGCCGCGTTCCTTGAGCTTCTGCTTGAGCTGGTCCGGGATCTTTATCCCGTCCGTGTTCGGCAGGCTCGCCGCCACGGTGGGCTTGGCGTCGCCGCCGGCCTCCCCGTCGCCGGAGCCGCAGGCGGCGGCGGTCAGCACGAGGGCGGCCGCGCACAGCGTCGCGGTGACCGGTCGGTTCGGTCGCATGTCGTTCGTCCCCCTGGAGGTTCGAGGCGTGGAGTGGAGCCCCCCACTATGCCGCTGACGCCTTGGACGACCTAGGCCGGGTCAGTGGTTCCTGATGCTCACTTCTTGACAAGGATCTTGCGCCCACCCGTGATCCGCCGCCGTCACCGTCGTTGGTACGTACGGGGGATGGGGGAGCGTTGGTGTTCGAAGGGCAATCCGTCAGTGAAGTCAGTGCGGGAGGAGCGACACTCGTGGCCTACACCGAGCCGGTCGGGGCGGCGGCCGCCACACGGACCCCACCGGGGGCGAAGCGCGAAGTGCCGCCGCAGGGCAGCCGCGTAGCAGGTCACGAGGGCATTCTGCGCAGGCAGGCGCAGCGGGAGTCCGCCGCCCGGACCTACGCCCGCTCCCTGCCCATCGTCCCGGTACGGGCCCGCGGCCTGACCATCGAGGGCGCAGACGGCCGCCGTTACCTCGACTGCCTCTCCGGCGCCGGCACCCTCGCGCTCGGACACAACCATCCGGTGGTGCTGGAAGCCGTCCGCAGCGTCCTGGACTCGGGTGCGCCCCTGCACGTGCTGGATCTCGCGACACCCGTCAAGGACGCCTTCACCACGGAGCTGTTCGCCAACCTGCCGCCCGCGCTCGCCGCCGACGCACGCATCCAGTTCTGCGGTCCCGCCGGCACGGACGCCGTGGAAGCCGCCCTCAAGCTGGTCCGCACCGCGACGGGGCGCTCCGGACTGCTCGCCTTCACCGGGGCCTACCACGGCATGAGCGCCGGCGCCCTGGACGCCTCGGGGGGTGCATCCGAGGTCCGGGTGACCCGGCTCCCCTACCCGCAGGACTTCCGCTGCCCGTTCGGCGTCGGGGGCGCCGAGGGAGCCGAACTCGCCGCCCGCTGGACGGAGAACCTCCTCGACGACCCCAAGGGCGGTGTCCCCCGGCCGGCCGGCCTGATCGTCGAACCGGTCCAGGGCGAGGGCGGGGTCAACCCCGCCCCGGACGGCTGGCTGCGCCGCATGCGCGAGATCACCGCGTCCAGGGGGATCCCCCTCATCGCCGACGAGGTCCAGACGGGAGTCGGCCGGACCGGAGCCTTCTGGGGCGTCGACCACGCCGGGGTGGTGCCCGACGTGATGGTCCTGTCCAAGGCGATCGGCGGCAGCCTGCCCCTCGCGGTGATCGTCTACCGGTCGGGTCTGGACGCGTGGACCCCCGGGGCCCACGCCGGCACCTTCCGCGGCAACCAGCTCGCCATGGCCGCCGGCACCGCCACGCTCGCCTTCGTCCGCGAGAACCGGCTCGCGGAACGCGCCGCCGTCCTCGGCGACCGGATGCTGGCGGCCCTCCGCGGCCTCGCCGCCGCCCATCCCTGCATCGGGGACGTCCGGGGCCGCGGTCTCATGATCGGCCTCGAACTCGTCGACCCCGACACCGGGGCCGCCGCACCGGCCCTCGCCGCGGCCGTCCGCCAGGAGTGCCTGGAACGCGGTCTGATCGTCGAACTCGGCGGCCGCCACGGCGCCGTGGTCCGCCTGCTCCCACCGCTGACCCTGACGGACGAGCAGGCCGCAGCGGTCCTCGACCGCCTGGCCGACGCCATCCCGGCCGCCGCCCGCCGGACCCGCTGACCGCACCCCGAGGACCCGCGATGCCCGACCCGCACCAGTCCACCCCGACCACCCCCGTCACCCCGACAGCTCCGCTGCGTCCCCACCTCCTTCCTGACCGCTCGGCTTCCGCCCCCTCCCTGCCCGAAGCCGCCCCGGAAGGGCCGGACCACCCGGAGCCGCTGCCCGACCCGGCCCGCTCGGCGGCCCCGCGCCCCGAGACCGAAGCAGCCGCCCCGCTGCTGCCGCGGCCGGTGCCCGAGCCGGCACCCGAGGCGACCGCCGAACCGGTAGCGGGCCATGCCCCGCCGCAGCCGCCCTTCACACCCGCGCCGGCCGCCGGGGCGCCGGCATCTCCGGTCGGCGCCCCGCCCCGCGGCGCGGAGCCCCCCCAGGCCGCCGACCCCGCGTCCCGGGAGGCCGCACCGGCCCCCTCGGCCGAACCGGCTCCCGATCCCCGCCCGGTCACCGGCGCACACACCGACGCGAGCACGGCCGATCACCCCCAGGCACCGGAGGCCGCGCCCGGCGGGCTGCCCCGTCAGCCGGCCGCAGCCGACGCCGGATCGAACGCCACCGTGCCCCGTCAGAAGGACGGCACGCCCAGAGCCCGCACCGGCCGGCCGGGCTTCATCCGACCGGAGCCGACCGCCGGACCCGACCCCCTGGACCACCCCGACCCGGCCCTCGCCGCCGAGGCCGCGGCAGTCGAGAACCTGCTCCGGTGCTGGGTCCGCGAATCCGGGCTCCACCGCCCCGACGGCCCCGCCGGAAGCCCCCTGCGCATCCCCCTCCCCGCATCCGGCACCGCCGTACTGGTCGCTGTCCGCCACTGGTCCCACACCGGCTGGCACCGCTTCGGCCCGGCCCGCCTCGAAGGCACCGCCGCCACCGCCCCCTGCCTGGACGCCGTCACCCTCGCCGCGCTCATCGCCCGCGAGGGCGCGAGCGACAGCCACGACAGCCGCGGCAGCGCCGACCTCGTCGGCCGGGTCGCCGACTCGGTGCGCCGTACCACCGAGTTCATCGCCGACCGGCGCGAGCGCCCCACCGCCCCGGCCCCCGCCTGCGCGGACCGTTTCCTCACCGCCGAACAGTCCCTGCTCCTCGGCCACCCCCTCCAGCCCGATCCCAAGAGCCGCGAAGGACTCTCCGAGACCGAGGCCCGCCGCTACTCACCCGAACTCCACGGCTCCTTCCCCCTGCACTGGTTCGCGGTCGCCCCCTCCGCGCTCGCCACCGAATCCGCCTGGACCGAGCGCGGCCGCCCCGTCACCGCACCCCAGCTCCTCGGCCGCATCGCCCCCGGACTGCCACTGCCCGACGGCACCACCCCCCTTCCCCTGCACCCCTGGCAGGCCCGCGAACTCCTCCACCGCCCCGCCGTCGCCGCCCTCCGCGACGCCGGACTCCTGCACGACCTGGGCCCGCACGGCGAGGCCTGGCACCCGACCTCCTCCGTCCGCACCGTCCACCGGCCGGGCGCCCCCGCGATGCTCAAGCTCTCCCTGGGCCTGCGCATCACCAACTCCCGCCGTGAGAACCTCCGCAAGGAACTCCACCGGGGAGTCGAGGTCCACCGGCTGCTCCGTACCGGCCTCACCGAGCAGTGGCAGGCGGCCCACCCCGGCTTCGACATCGTCCGCGACCCGGCCTGGGTGGCCGTGGACGCCCCGGACGGCACCCCCGTTCCGGGCCTCGACGCCCTGCTCCGTCACAACCCCTTCCGCTCGGGCGACGACGCCGTCTGCATCGCCGCGCTCACCTCTCCCCGTCCGTGGCCGGGCCGGACCACCATGACCTCCCGTCTCGCCCGGATCGTCTCCGGCCTCGCCTCCGCCACCGGACACACCACCTCGGCCGTCGCCGCCGAGTGGTTCCTGCGCTACCTCGACCACGTGGTCCTGCCGGTCCTCGCCTTCGACGCCCTCGCCGGCATCGCGCTCGAAGCGCACCAGCAGAACACCCTGGTCCTCCTCGACCCGGCCGGGTGGCCGACCGGCGGCCGCTACCGCGACAACCAGGGCTACTACTTCCGCGAGTCCCGCCGCGCCGAACTGGAGCGACGACTCCCCGGAATCGGCAGCCGCAGCGACACCTTCGTCTCCGACTCCGTCACCGACGAACGCTTCGCCTACTACCTCGGCATCAACAACGTGCTCGGCCTGATCGGCGCCTTCGGGTCCCAGCGGCTCGCCGACGAACGCGTCCTCCTCGCCGCCTTCCGGCGCTTCCTCGCCAAGGCGACGGGCCTCGGCCCGCTCCCCACCCGGCTGCTCGACTCGCCCACCCTGCGCTGCAAGGCGAACCTGCTCACCCGGCTGGGCGGCCTCGACGAACTCGTCGGCCCCGTCGACACCCAGTCCGTCTACGTCACCATCATCAACCCCCTTCACGATTGACGCGTCGGCGCACGACGCGGAGGAGAGCCCCCGATGAGCCTCATGGACACCGCCGTCGATACCGCCGGTCCCGGCCTCGACGCCCCTGAAGCCGTCGACGCCCTCGTCGTCGGCCGGCACACCGCCGCACCCCGCCTCAACGCCGGCCTGCTGCCCCTGCTCGCCGAGGCCGACCTGCTCGATTCACCCGCCACCTGGGGCAGCGTCACCACCCGGGCCGGAGTCTTCCGTCTCGAACCCGTACGGCCGGGCCGAGACCTGGAACTCCTCACCGGCTGGATGAACGACCCCGAGGTGGCCGCCTACTGGGAACTCGCCGGCCCCGCCGCCGTCACCGCGGCCCACCTGCGGTCCCAGCTCGACGACGGTGGCGACGGCTGGAGCATCCCCTGCCTCGGCCTCCTCGACGGCACGCCGATGAGCTACTGGGAGATCTACCGGGCCGACCTCGACCCGCTCTCCCGCCACTACCCGGCACGCCCCCACGACATGGGTATCCACCTGCTCATCGGAGACGGTACGAACCGCGGCCGCGGGCTGGGCACGGCCCTGCTCCGCGCCGTCGCCGACCTGGTCCTCGGCAACAGTCCCCGCTGCACACGCGTCGTCGCGGAACCGGACATCCGCAACACCCCCTCCGTATCGGCCTTCCTCAGCTCAGGCTTCCGCTGCCACGCGGAAATCGACCTTCCCGAGAAGCGCGCCGCCCTGATGGTCCGGGAACGGGCGCTGCGCAATCTCCTCTGATCGCCGCTCCCGCACGCCCCGACCGCCGTCGTCGCTCGCACCTCTCCCTTCGAAAACTCTGCGTCGCGCAGCAAAGTTCCCGATCTTCGAGGAGTCTCGTGCCGAACCTGCCCGCAGCCACCGATCCGGCGGAGCCGGACCTGCCGCCGTCGCCGCAGCACCCCCGCACACCACCGGAATTAACCCTCCCGGCCTGGGAGTCCGCCGCGCGACGGCTCCTCGCCAAGATGCTCGCCGAATTCGCGTACGAGGAGATCATCCGCCCCGTCCCCGTCCCCGGCCGCGCCCCGGCCGACGATGACGACGACGCCTGGACCCTGACCCTCGACGACGGCAGCGTCCTCGGCTTCCGGGCCCGTCGCCGCTCCTACGACAGCTGGCACGTCGCACCGGACACCATCACGCTCACCCCGCCCCCGCCCGCCCCGGTCGCCCCGGCCTCCTTCGGGGACCCGTACGCCTTCCTCGTCCGCGCCCGCACCCTCCTCGGACTCGACGGAGCCACCCTCGGCCACCTCGTCCGCGAGCTCAGCGCCACCCTGGCCGCCGACGCGCGGATCGACCACACCGCCCTCACCGCCGACGTCCTCGCCGAGCTCGACTACGCCGCCCTCGAAGGCCACCAGACCGGCCACCCCTGGCTCGTCCTCAACAAGGGCCGCATCGGACTGTCCGCCTCAGACACCGCCGCGTGGGCCCCCGAGGCCCGCACCCGGCAGCGGCTGCCCTGGCTCGCCGCCCACACCTCGCTCGCCGCCTACCGGGGCACCGCCGGCCTGGAGGACCCCGCCCGGCTCTACTCCGCCGAGCTCGATCCGGTCACTCGCGCGGCCTTCGACCGGACCCTCCGCGACCGCGGCCTCGACCCGCTGCGCTACCTCTACTTCCCCGTGCACCCGTGGCAGTGGGACGAGGTCGTCCTCCCCCTCTTCGCCCCGGCGCTCGCCTCCGGCGACCTCGTCCCGCTCCCCGCCGACCCCGACGTCCGCCTGCCCCAGCAGTCGATCCGCACCTTCCTCAACCTCAGCCGCCCCGACCGGCACAGCGTCAAGCTCCCGCTCTCCGTCTTCAACACGATGGTCTGGCGCGGCCTGCCCTCCGACCTCGCCCTGGCGGCCCCCGCCGTCACCGCCTGGATCCATTCCCTCCGCGACGCCGATCCCTTCCTGCGCGAGGAGTGCCGGGTGATCCTGCTCGGCGAGGTCGCCTCCGTCACGGTCCGCCACCCCGTCTACGACCGGCTCCCCGAGGTCCCCTACCAGTACAAGGAGCTCCTCGGCGCGATCTGGCGCGAGCCCCTCACCGGGCTCCTCGCGCCGGGGGAGCGCGCCCGCACGCTGGCCTCCCTGCTCCACACCGACCCCCGAAGCCGGTCCTTCACCGCCGAGCTCGTCGCCCGCTCCGGCCTGACGCCCGACGTCTGGCTCCAGCGGCTCTTCGCCGCCGTCCTGCCCCCGCTGCTCCACTTCCTCTACCGCTACGGCACGGTCTTCTCCCCGCACGGCGAGAACGCCGTCGTGATCTTCGACGAGCACGACGTCCCGGTCCGGCTCGCGATCAAGGACTTCGTGGACGACGTCAACATCAGTGACGAGCCGCTGCCCGAGCTGGCCTCCGTGCCCGCCGAGGTCCGGGCCGTCCTGCTCACCGAGCCCTCCGGCTTCCTGCCGCAGTTCATCCATTCCGGGCTGTTCATCGGGGTCTTCCGCTATCTGTCCGCCCTGTGCGCGGACCGCCTCGGCGTCCCGGAGGGCGATTTCTGGTCGCTCGTACGGGCCGAGATCCTGCGCCACCAGGCCCGCTTCCCCGAGCTCAAGGACCGCTTCGAGCTCTTCGACCTGCTCGCCGAGCGCATCGCGAGGCTGTGCCTGAACCGGAACCGGTTGTACGAGGACGGCTACCGCGACCGCCCCGACCGCCCGCACGCCGTGCAGTACGGCACCGTGCCCAACCCCCTCCACCGGCCATGAATCCCCGTCGGTGTGCCCCCGCTGTCAGCGGGGCCCCGTAGGGTTGGCAGTGCTATGACGAAGCCCTCCCTCCCCGACCTGCTGCACGCCGCCGTCTCCGCCGTCGGCGGCACGGAGCGCCCCGGCCAGGTGGCCATGGCCGAAGCGGTCGCCGAAGCGATCGACGACAACTCCCACCGGCTCATCCAGGCGGGTACCGGCACCGGTAAGTCCCTCGGCTACCTGGTGCCGGCCCTCGCCCACGGCGAGCGCGTGGTCGTGGCCACCGCGACCCTCGCCCTCCAGCGGCAGCTCGTCGAGCGTGACCTGCCCCGGACGGTGGACGCGCTGCATCCGCAGCTGCGCCGCCGGCCGCAGTTCGCCATGCTCAAGGGCCGGTCGAACTACCTGTGCCTGCACCGCCTGCACGAAGGCGCTCCGCAGGACGAGGAGGACGGCCTCTTCGACCAGTTCGAGGCTGCCGCGCCGACCAGCAAGCTCGGCCAGGACCTGCTGCGCCTGCGGGACTGGGCCGACGAGACGGAGACCGGCGACCGCGACGACCTGACACCGGGCGTCTCGGACAAGGCCTGGTCGCAGATCTCCGTCTCCTCCCGCGAGTGCCTGGGTGCGACGAAGTGCGCGTACGGAGCCGAGTGCTTCGCCGAGGCCGCGCGCGAGCAGGCCAAGCTGGCGGACGTGGTCGTCACCAACCACGCGCTGCTCGCGATCGACGCCATCGAGGGTGCGCCGGTGCTGCCGCAGCACGAGGTGCTGATCGTCGACGAGGCCCACGAGCTGGTTTCCAGGGTCACCGGGGTCGCCACCGGCGAACTCACTCCCGGCCAGGTCAACCGAGCCGTGAAGCGCTCCGCCAAGCTGGTCGACGAGAAGGTCGCGGACGCGCTGCAGACCGCATCCGAGACCTTCGAACGCGTCATGGAGCTCGCGCTCCCGGGCCGCCTGGAGCAGATTCCCGAGGACCTCGGCTACGCCCTGATGTCCCTGCGGGACGCCGCGCGCAATGTGATCTCGGCGATCGGTGCCACCCGCGACAAGTCCGTCCACGACGAGGACGCGGTCCGCAAGCAGGCCCTGGCGGCGGTAGAGAACATCCACGCGGTGGCGGAGCGGATCACGATCGGCTCCGAGTACGACGTCGTCTGGTACGAGCGGCACGACCGCTTCGGAGCCACCCTCCGCGTCGCCCCGCTGTCGGTGTCCGGCCTGTTGCGCGAGAAGCTCTTCGAGGACCGTTCGGTGGTCCTGACCTCGGCCACCCTGAAGATCGGCGGCGACTTCAACGGTGTCGCCGCCTCCCTGGGACTGTCCCCGGAGGGCGTCGAGGGCGACGACGTGCCGCTGTGGAAGGGCCTGGACGTCGGCTCGCCCTTCGACTACCCGAAGCAGGGCATCCTCTACGTCGCCAAGCACCTGGCCACGCCGGGCCGTGAAGGCACCCGCGGCGACATGATGGACGAGCTCGCCGAACTGATCGAGGCGGCGGGCGGTCGCACCCTCGGACTGTTCTCCTCCATGCGCGGAGCCAAGGCGGCCGCCGAGGAACTGCGCGGCCGGCTCGACAACCCGATCCTGCTCCAGGGCGAGGAGACGCTCGGCGAGCTGATCAAGAACTTCGCCGCCGATCCGAAGACCTGCCTGTTCGGGACGTTGTCGCTGTGGCAGGGCGTGGACGTGCCCGGACCCAGCTGCCAGCTGGTCGTCATGGACCGGATCCCCTTCCCGCGCCCCGACGACCCGCTGATGAGCGCCCGACAGAAATCGGTGGAGGAGCACGGGGGCAACGGCTTCATGGCCGTCGCCGCCACACACGCCGCCCTGCTGATGGCCCAGGGCGCGGGCCGGCTCGTCCGGGCCTCGGGGGACCGGGGTGTCGTCGCGGTCCTGGACCCCCGCCTGGCGACCGCCCGGTACGGGAGCTTCCTGCGGGCCACGCTGCCGGACTTCTGGTACACCACGGACCGCAACCAGGTCCGCCGCTCGCTCGCCGCGATCGACGCGACGGCCCGGGCCGACGACAAGTAGCGACCAGCCGAGAAGACGAGACGAGAAGAGAAGGAAGACAAAACAACCCCCGGGACCGGCGCAGTGGGTCCCGGGGGCTGGCTAGGGAGCGGCGGGGTCAGACCCGGCGCAGGACCGCGACGACCTTGCCGAGGATGGTCGCCTCGTCACCGGGGATCGGCTGGTAGGCGGCGTTGTGCGGGAGGAGCCAGACGTGGCCGTCCTCGCGCTTGAAGCGCTTGACGGTGGCCTCGCCGTCCAGCATCGCGGCGACGATGTCGCCGTTTTCCGCGACCGGCTGGCGGCGGACCGTGACCCAGTCGCCGTCGCAGATGGCGGCCTCGATCATCGAGTCGCCGACGACCTTGAGGACGAAGAGCTCACCGTCGCCGACGAGCTGGCGGGGGAGCGGGAACACGTCCTCGACCGACTCCTCGGCGAGGATCGGGCCGCCGGCCGCGATCCGGCCGACCAGGGGAACGTAGGAGGCGGCGGGCTTGCCGGTGGTGTCCGTGGGCTGCGAGCTGGGCTGGTCCGAGCCGCGCACCTCGTAGGCCCGGGGCCGGTGCGGGTCGCGCCGCAGGAAGCCCTTGCGCTCCAGGGCCATCAGCTGGTGCGCCACCGAGGACGTGCTGGACAGACCGACCGCCTGGCCGATCTCCCGCATCGACGGCGGGTAACCCCGGCGCTGCACGGAGTCGCGAATGACCTCGATGACCCTCCGCTGCCGGTCCGTGAGCCCGGAGCTGTCGGCGCGGATGCCTGGAGGTCGACCTGGCAGCGAGCGTGCGGGGCGCACTGCGGCGTCCGCGTCCGGGTTCAGGTTTGCGTCGTTCATGGCATGCACCGGCTCGAGTCGGTTCTGGGAGCGGTTCTGGGCAGTGATGGCGGCACTGTCTGCGGTGGTGGTCACGTCGGCCCCTCTCGAAATGTTCTCCCTAGCTGGACAACGGTAGTTGCTTTCGAAAGGTTGCGCCAAACACACGTTCGAGTGAAAAATCGCAGATCGCCCTGCGTGGGTAAATCGCGGGGTGTATGGGCGATCGGTTCGGCGAACGCGGGTTCGGCTCGGCCTCCGCTGCTTACGGTACCCTTCCCGGTCGGACGGCCGCCGTTCGGCCCTGCGCCCAGTGTGGCACCGAGGGGCCCCGTATCCGGCTATCGGACGCCGCGACACGCAGAGGCGTCCAAATCCGCCGCAACCCAAGATCTAGTGGTTGGATGAGCGCGGCTACCCAGAAGTTGTGGTCCCTGGGTCTTCTGAGGCTCCCGGGATCGCATATGCTGGTGGCTGCTCCGCGAGCCCCCGACAGAGTCCGTCTCGGTCGTTGAGGGGCTCCGTGGGGTGATTCAGTCGTGCCGAGAAGGAGGGTGAGGGAACCATGCACTGCCCCTTCTGCAGGCACCCCGACAGCCGCGTCGTCGACAGCCGCACCACGGACGACGGCACGTCGATCCGTCGGCGCCGTCAGTGCCCCGACTGCTCCCGTCGTTTCACGACGGTGGAGACGGCCTCGCTGATGGTGATCAAGCGCAGCGGGGTGACCGAACCCTTCAGTCGCACCAAGGTCATCTCCGGCGTGCGCAAGGCGTGCCAGGGGCGGCCGGTCACCGAGGACGCCCTCGCCAAGCTCGGCCAGCGGGTCGAGGAGGCGGTGCGCGCCACCGGCAGCGCCGAGCTGACCACCCACGACGTGGGTCTGGCCATACTCGGCCCGTTGCAGGAGCTCGACCTGGTCGCGTACCTGCGGTTCGCATCCGTCTACAAAGCGTTCGACACCCTCGAAGACTTCGAGACCGCAATCGCGGAACTCCGCGAGCCGCGGCCTCACCCCGAAGAGTGCGAGCACGGCGGGACCGCCCAGGTCCCCGTGCCCGCCTCCGCCGCCGACTGACCGGGCTGCCCGCGGCACGGTGCTCGCGCACCGGGTCGTGGCCGGTCGGCCGCGCGAAGAGACGTAGATACAGAGACACAGCACTGTGCCGCGGAATATCGCTGGCACTTTAGGGCGTTTTTGCCCGCATATGGGAGGCAGCGGCATGACAGAGACGGCGAGCAGCTCGGCACGTGGTTCCCGCGCCAAGGGGACCAAGGCTGCCAAGGGCGGCCTGCGTATCGAGCGCATCCACACCACCCCCGGCGTGCACCCTTACGACGAGGTGAACTGGGAACGCCGTGACGTCGTCATGACCAACTGGCGCGACGGCTCGGTCAACTTCGAGCAGCGCGGCGTCGAATTCCCCGACTTCTGGTCGGTGAACGCGGTCAACATCGTCACCAGCAAGTACTTCCGCGGCGCGGTCGGCACCCCGCAGCGCGAGACCGGTCTGAAGCAGCTGATCGACCGGATCGTGAAGACGTACACGAAGGCCGGCGAGGACTTCGACTACTTCTCGTCGCCCGCCGACGTGGAGATCTTCGAGCACGAGCTGACCTACGCCCTCCTGCACCAGATCTTCAGCTTCAACTCCCCGGTGTGGTTCAACGTCGGCACGCCCCAGCCGCAGCAGGTCTCCGCCTGCTTCATCCTTGCCGTCGACGACTCCATGGAGTCGATCCTCGACTGGTACAAGGAAGAGGGCATGATCTTCAAGGGCGGCTCCGGCGCCGGCCTGAACCTCTCCCGCATCCGCTCCTCCAAGGAGCTCCTCTCCTCCGGCGGCAACGCCTCCGGCCCGGTCTCCTTCATGCGCGGCGCCGACGCGTCCGCCGGAACGATCAAGTCGGGCGGCGCCACCCGCCGCGCGGCCAAGATGGTCGTCCTGGACGTGGACCACCCGGACGTCGAGGCCTTCATCGAGACCAAGGTCAAGGAGGAGGAGAAGATCCGCGCCCTGCGTGACGCGGGCTTCGACATGGACCTGGGCGGCGACGACATCACGTCCGTCCAGTACCAGAACGCCAACAACTCCGTCCGCGTGAACGACGAGTTCATGACGGCCGTCGAGAACGGCACCGAGTTCGGCCTGCGGGCGCGCATGACCGGCGAGGTCATCGAGAAGGTCGACGCCAAGGCGCTCTTCCGCAAGCTCGCCGAGGCCGCGTGGGCCTGCGCCGACCCGGGCATCCAGTACGACGGTGTGATCAACAACTGGCACACCTGCCCCGAGTCCGGCCGCATCACCGCGTCCAACCCCTGCAGCGAGTACATGCACCTGGACAACACGTCCTGCAACCTCGCCTCGCTCAACCTGATGAAGTTCCTCAACGACGACGGCAAGGGCAACCAGTCCTTCGACGCCGAGCGCTTCGCCAAGGTCGTCGAGCTGGTCATCACCGCGATGGACATCTCCATCTGCTTCGCGGACTTCCCGACGCAGAAGATCGGCGAGAACACCCGCGCCTTCCGCCAGCTGGGCATCGGCTACGCCAACCTCGGCGCCCTGCTGATGGCCACCGGCCACGCCTACGACTCGGACGGCGGCCGCACCCTCGCCGCCTCGATCACTTCGCTGATGACCGGCACCGCGTACAAGCGCTCCGCCGAGCTGGCCGCCATCGTCGGCCCGTACGACGGCTACGCCCGCAACGCCGAGGCGCACAAGCGCGTCATGAAGCAGCACGCCGACGCCAACGCCGTCGCGCCGCGCACCGAGGACCTGGACAACTCGATCTGGGCCGCGGCCACCGAGGCATGGCAGGACGTCCTGCGCCTCGGCGAGAAGAACGGCTTCCGCAACTCGCAGGCCTCCGTCCTCGCGCCGACCGGCACCATCGGTCTCGCGATGTCCTGTGACACCACCGGTGTCGAGCCGGACCTGGCCCTGGTCAAGTTCAAGAAGCTCGTCGGCGGCGGCTCGATGCAGATCGTCAACGGCACCGTTCCGCAGGCCCTGCGCCGCCTGGGCTACCAGGAGGAGCAGATCGAGGCGATCGTCGCCCACATCGCCGAGCACGGCGTGGTCGTCGACGCCCCGGGTCTGAAGACCGAGCACTACGAGGTCTTCGACTGCGCCATGGGCGAGCGCTCCATCTCCGCGATGGGCCACGTCCGCATGATGGCCGCGATCCAGCCCTGGATCTCCGGCGCGATCTCGAAGACGGTCAACATGCCGGAGTCGGCGACCGTCGAGGAGATCGAGGAGATCTACTTCGAGGCGTGGAAGCTCGGCGTCAAGGCGCTCGCGATCTACCGCGACAACTGCAAGGTCGGCCAGCCCCTCTCCGCCAAGAAGAAGGAAGAGGAGAAGGAGGAGGTCACCGCCAAGACGGAGGAGACCATCCGCGCCGCCGTCGAGAAGGTCATCGAGTACCGTCCCGTCCGCAAGCGCCTGCCGAAGGGCCGTCCGGGCATCACCACCTCCTTCACGGTGGGCGGCGCCGAGGGCTACATGACCGCGAACTCCTACCCGGACGACGGTCTGGGCGAGGTCTTCCTGAAGATGTCCAAGCAGGGCTCGACCCTCGCGGGCATGATGGACGCCTTCTCGATCGCCGTGTCGGTCGGCCTCCAGTACGGCGTGCCGCTGGAGACCTACGTCTCGAAGTTCACGAACATGCGCTTCGAGCCGGCCGGCATGACGGACGACCCGGACGTGCGGATGGCGCAGTCGATCGTCGACTACATCTTCCGTCGCCTGGCGCTGGACTTCCTGCCCTTCGAGACCCGCTCGGCCCTCGGCATCCACACCGCCGACGAGCGTCAGCGCCACCTGGAGACCGGCTCCTACGAGCCGCTCGAGGAGGAGATCGACACCGAGTCGCTGGCCCAGTCGGCCCCGCTCACCGCGGTGCCGTCGGCTCCGAAGCCCGCGCCGGTCGCCGTTCCGGCCCCGGAGCGCAAGGCCGCCCACAGCAGCGCCGAACTGGTCGAGATGCAGCTCGGCGTCTCCGCCGACGCCCCGCTCTGCTTCTCCTGCGGTACGAAGATGCAGCGCGCCGGCTCCTGCTACATCTGCGAGGGCTGCGGCTCCACCAGCGGCTGCAGCTGATACCGGGCGGAGCCGCGCCGGATGTGACATCCGGCGCGGCTGAACCCGGAGCGTGATCTCCGACAGGGAGGGGCGCCGGCCACGGGCCGGCGCCCCTTTGCCGTTGGAGCGGCCGGATCTGCGACCCGGCTGCCCTTCGACCCGGCTGCCCTTCTCCTCGGGTCAGGGGGTTTTCCCGGCCTCCTGCGCGGCCCGGGCGCGGGCCCGTTCGATCTCGTTGATATGGGTTTCCGTCCACTGGCGGAGCGCGGTGATCGGCTCCGCGAGGCTGCGGCCCAGCTCCGTCAGGTCGTAGTCGACGCGGGGCGGGACGGTGGGGTGGACGGTGCGGGCGACGAACCCGTCGGCTTCGAGGCAGCGCAGGGTCTGAGTCAGCATCTTCTGCGACACGCCCTCGATGCGCCGGCTCAATTCGGTGTACCGCAGGGTGCCTTCGAGGAGGGCGTCCACGACCAGGACGGTCCACTTGCCCGAGATGTGATCGAGGACCTGGCGTGTCGGGCACTTCGCGGAATAGGCATCGGCCGGCAGCCCTGACGATTCCACCGTGGTCTTCATGCGGGGAGAGTAACGCACAAAAAAGTGCCCTCTTCCTGATGGAGAGTGGCTCTCCAATAGTGAGTGACATGACGAGTCCCACGATGTCCGTCGCGGAAGCGATCCGTACCCGCCGCACCGTCCGCCACTACCTGCCCGACCCCGTTCCGCAGGCCATGCTCGACGCGCTGCTCGATCTGGCCGTCGAGGCCCCCACCAGCTGGAACCTCCAGGACCGCTCGGTCGTCGCGGTTCTCGGGGACGAGGGTCGAGCGGGGCTGGCACGGGCCACGGGGGGTCAGCCCCAGCCGCAAGAGGCTCCGGTCGTACTGGTCTTCGTGGCCGAGCCCGAGGCCTGGCGCGACGACCACCGCGATGTCCACGAGCAGGCCCGGTCCAGCGGTGCGTGGAACGACGAGTTCATCGAGATGTTCTCCGTCGCGTCGCAGGCGTTCCAGGAGGACCTCGACCAGCGGGGCCTGCTCCGGGAGTACGCGGTCAAGGACGCCGTGATCGCGGCTTCCTTCGTGATGCTCGCCGCCACGGAGATGGGCCTGGCGACTTCTCCGATGAACGGCTGGGACGAGGAGGAGGTGAAGGAGGTGATCGGGATCGGTGGCCGTGACGACCTCGCCATCGCCCTGCTGGTGTCGGTCGGTTACCCGGCGGAGGGACGGCGTCATCCGGGCCGGCGCGCCCGCCAGCACAACGTCTTCCGCGAATCGTACGGGGGCGGCGAGGCGGGCGGGCCGGGCCGCCGCGGTGTCCCGCGGGAGCCGCGTCCGTAGCCGCCCGTGGTGCGCGAAGGGGACCGGACCTGGGCCGGTCCCCTTCGCGCATCGGTCGTCAGTGGGGGATGCGGCGGGCGGGGCGGGTGACGAGGTCCTCGCGGAACTCCGCGATCCGGGAGTGGACCTGGCGCAGCAGGTGGGTGTGCTCGATGCGGTCCAGGTAGAGGCAGCGCGCGGCCAGTCCCGGCAGGTCGAAGGCGAAGCACAGGGACATCAGAGGGTTCACGAACAGTTCGCTGCCCTGGGTGCGGGTGGTGAACCGGACATCGCCGAAGGACCCCCGCACGGCCGCGGCGATCGAGCCGTTGACGATGCTCGGCCGCTCCGGAGTGTTGTCCTGGGCGTGGGCCACCGCGTCGAGGAAGAGCGCCCCCTCGCGGGTGGCGCGCGGTATGGAGAACGCGCCGAGGTAGGCGCCCTCGCGCTCCAGCGCGGCGATGTTCTCCAGCACCAGTGCGTGACTGACGCCGTGGTAGGCGTCCACGCCGAAGCCGACCGAGACGACGAGGCGCTCCCGTACGTCGTCCAGCGCGGCCAGCGCCGCGACGCTGGTCATGTCCTCCTCCGGGGTGCCGAGGCCCGCTTCGTCACCTCGCATCAGGATGTCGGTGCCGCCGTCGACCAGGACGATCGCGTCGATGCGGTGGAGGTCGACCAGGGCGCGGTAGGCCGCCCGCAGCGGTTGCACCCCGGTCTGGGGGAAGGCGTACACGGTGGACGGATAGCCGTGCGTCTCCAGCCACTGGGCCAGCGTCCGCTCGGGGAAGTAGGCCTGGTGGGGTGCGGTCCGCGGGGTGACGGCGGCGACGTCGGGGGCCGTCCAGTCCTCCAGGGGCAGGCCCGCGAGATGGCTGAAGGAGAGGTTCGCGAGGTGGACCTCCTTGCCCTGGTGGAGGAGGGAGAGGGCGACGGGCAGGCCGGCGTAGATGTCGAAACCGCCGCCCGCGCCTGCCACGAGGATGCGTTCGGCATCGGCGAGGCGGGCGAAGAGCGGGTTGGTGTGCAGGGCGGTCATGGCGATCATTGTGCGGGGCGCGGACGTGTCCCGGCCCGGGATTTACGGGCCGTGCGATGCCGGAAGGCAGCGGGGGAACAGGGGAGACGGGGCCGATGTGGAGCGGTGACGAGCTGGACCTGGAGGCCTACCTGGACCGGATCGGTCTCGGCGGGGATTGTGTGGCGGTGGGGGAACTCCGGCCGGACCCCCCCACGTTGTACGCAGTGCACCGGGCCCACACCGCCGCCATCGCCTTCGAGAGCCTGGACGTCCTGCTCGGCCGCCCCGTCGCGCTGGACGTCACGTCGATCGAGGACAAGCTCGTGCACGGCCGCCGGGGCGGCTACTGCTACGAGCAGAACTCGCTGCTGGCCGCCGCCCTGGAGCGGATCGGCTTCGAGGTCACCGGGCGCGGTGCCCGCAACCGCACCCGCGGGGACTCCCTGCTGGCGGTGACCCATGCCGTTCTCGTCGTCACGGTCGACGGTGAGGAGTGGCTGTGCGACGCCGGCTTCGGCCACCAGGGACCCCTTGAGCCGGTTCCGCTGGCGCGCCCCGGTACCCCGGTGGAGCAGGGGAAGTGGACGTACCGCGTCCGCGAGGAGGCGGGCGGCGTCCTGGCGCTGTGCCTGCTGCGCGGCGAGAGCTGGCGGGACCTGTACGCCTTCTCGCCGCAGCACTACCACCCGGTCGACTACGTCGTGCTCAACCACTACAGCTCCGGTCACCCCCGCTCCTCCTTCGTCGGGCGGGTCATCGTCCAGCGCCCGGGCGACGATGTCCGCCGGGCGCTTGTGGGGCGGGAGCTCACCACGCTGCACCCCGACGGGACGGCCGAGCAGCGACGCGTGGGACCGGAGGAACTCCTCACGGTGCTCGACCAGGAGTTCGGTGTTCGGCTGCCCGATCGGGACGCCGGGGAACTGGTGGGGATGTACCTCGCTGGGGACTGACCGGGGCGGTTCCTGGACCGTACGATGGCGCCGTGCTGGTCAAGTGGATTCGCTGCACGGTGACGGACCGACGCGGGTTCGAGCGGGGGCAGCGAAAATGGGCGGGGCTGCCGGGCGAGCCGGGTTTCCGGGGGCAGGGCGGCGGTTGGAGCAGAGGCCGGCAGGGGGTGGCGCATGTCTTCGCGTTCTGGGAGAGCCGGTCCTTCTACGACTCCTTCATGGCGCGCTCGCACGACAGACTGGCCGCCGCGCAGCACGGCACCTACACCGACCTTCGGGTCACACTCTTCGACCACCGCTTCGACGTGAAGACCGGCTTCGAGCCGCGCTTCACCGATGCCGACGTGGTCCGGGTGGCGCACACCCGTGTCCGCGAGGGCCGGGTCGACCACTTCGCCCTGATGCAGGAGAAGGTGTGGAACCCGGCCATGGCGGGCTCGCCCGGCATGGTCCGGGGCCTCTTCGGCGAGGCCCCGGGCCGGGAGTTCCTGGTGCTCTCCATGTGGCATGCCGCCGCCGAGCACGGGAAGTACCGGCAGGAACGGGTCGAGCGGCTGTCCCTGCGCGCCCAGCTCCAGGCCGACGTCGAGGCCCTCACCGGTGACGTCGTCGACCTCGAACCGTCCTGGACGGTATGACCGTATGACGAGCGTTCGGCCGACCGGCGTGCCCGGTCGGTCGGCCCGGCGGTGGCCGAATAGGGTCATGGGATGGTTCGACCACGGCGCATCGTCCTTGTCCGACACGGGGAATCGGAGGGGAACGCCGACGACACGGTGTACGAGAGGGAACCCGACCACGCCCTCCGGCTGACCCGGAACGGCCGCGAGCAGGCCGCGGCATCCGGCGTCCGGCTGCGGGAGATCTTCGGCAACGAGACGATCAGCGCGTACGTCTCCCCCTACCGGCGGACCCTCCAGACCTTCCGGGAGCTGGGGCTCGACCCCACGCGGGTCCGGATGCGCGAGGAGCCGCGGCTGCGCGAGCAGGACTGGGGCAACTGGCAGGACCGGGAGGACGTGCGGCTCCAGAAGGCGTACCGGGACGCCTACGGGCACTTCTTCTACCGCTTCGCGCAGGGGGAGTCGGGCGCGGACGTCTACGACCGCGTCGGATCCTTCCTGGAGAGCCTCTACCGCAGTTTCGAGGCCCCGGACCATCCCCAGAACGTGCTGCTGGTGACGCACGGGCTGACGATGCGGCTGTTCTGCATGCGCTGGTTCCACTGGTCGGTGGCCGAATTCGAGTCCCTGTCCAATCCCGGGAACGGCGATTTCCGGATGCTCCTGCTCGGCCCCGACGGCCGGTACCGGATGGACCGCCCGTTTGAGCGCTGGACCACACCTGAGCCCTACGACCTGGACGGCTAGAGTGACCCGCGATGACGCCTGACTCGACTCCCGAACGGCGCTACGCACGCGCCATGGCCAGCCTCCGCGGGCTGGCACTGGGTGATGCCCTCGGCTCCCAGTACTTCGTCCCCGTGAACTACCCGCTGCTCAAGCGGCGCGAACTGCCGTCCGGTACCGAGACGTGGCAGTGGACCGACGACACCGAGATGGCCTGCTCGGTGGTGGCCGTGCTGGCCGCGCACGGGCGGATCGACCAGGACGCGCTCGCGAGCTCCTTCGCCCACCACCACGACTTCGACCGGGGCTACGGGCCCGCGGTGAACCGCATGCTGCGTCTGGTGCGGGAGGGCGAGGACTGGCGCACGCTGGCCGCCGAACTGTTCAACGGGCAGGGCTCGTGGGGCAATGGCGCCGCCATGCGGATCGCACCGTTGGGCGCCTGGTACGCCGACGACCCGGAGCAGGCCACCCACCAGGCGGAGGTCTCCGCCTACACGACCCACCAGCACCGCGAAGCCGTGTGCGGGGCGATGGCCGTCGCCGCGGCGGCCGCGCTGGCCGCCGGTACGGACGCCCCGCCGAAGGCGGCCGATCTGCTGGACGGGGTGATCGCCCTCGTGCCGCGCAGTGCGGTCGGCGCCGGGCTGCGGCGGGCCCGCGACATGCTGGACTACGGCGACGCGACCACCGTCGCCGCCGTGCTGGGCTGCGGACGGCGCACGAGCGCCCACGACACCGTGCCGTTCGCCCTGTGGTCGGCGGCGCGGGCACTGGACGACTACGAGCGGGCGTTCTGGACCACCGCGCAGGTGGGCGGCGACGTGGACACGACCTGCGCGATCGTCGGCGGGGTCCTGGGCGCGCGCGGCGACGCGGTGCTGCCGGCCGAGTGGCTGGCGCAGACCGAAGCCCTGCCGGCCTGGCTGCCCGAGACGGCGGCGTAGCCCTTTCACGGCGCAGCCCCCGCCGCGATGTAGCCCTCTCCAAGGCGCAGCCCCGCCGCGGCGCAGCCCCTCCACCACGGGGATGCGCCCGCGGCGGGCCTCATGTGTACGGGTGGGAGCCCGCGTTCCGATTGTCACGGTCCTGCCACAGCGCGCTTTTGATCCTGTTCAAAACCTCCTGCCGTCGGCCTAATCTGTCCTCATCGCCGCTCCAACCTGAACGCCGGGGCGGCCGACAGGGGAGGGGACCCGATGTCAGAGAACACCGGCGGGGCGCACGAAGCCCGGCCCGAGGCCGCGGCCGACGCAGAGCCCACGACAGGGGATTCGCCCACGCACCCGGCCCCGGCCGGGAACCCGCCCGCCGACGCGGCAGGGCCCCGGCCGGGCGCACACACCGGGCGGCCCGCCTGGCAGCCGCAGCACCACCCCCAGCAACCGCGCCCCTGGGGGCCGCCGGCTCCGAGGCCGCCCGCGAAGCCCTCCTGGGCCACGCTGGTGCGTCCCGCCGAGGCCGCCCCCGTCCGGACCGCGACCCTGGCCGCCGTCCTCGCGTCCGGTCTCGCCGGCGCGCTCCTCCTGGCCGACGGCATGGGCCCCGGCCTGCTCCTCGCGGTGGTGCCCGCCGTCGTCGCCGCGTACGTCGCCGCCCGCGCGGCCGGCCGTACGGCCAGGCCCTGGACGCTGGCCTGGGTGATCGGCTGCATCGCACTCCTCGCGATACCCGCCCTGCGCGACTCCGCCTGGCCGTCCACGCTCGCGATCCTGGCCGCGCTGCTGCTGGGCGCGCTCGCCCTCCACGGCAGCCGCACCTGGCCGGGGGTCTTCCTCAGCCCGCTCGGATTCGTCGACTCCACCGTCTCCGGCACCGCCTGGGTCCTGAAGGGACTGCGCTCGCGCGGAGGGGTAGGCAAGGACCGCTGGCTGCCCGTGGCCAAGGCCGCCGGAGTGGCCGTCGCCCTCCTGGTGCTCTTCGGCGCGCTGTTCGCCTCCGCGGACGCCGCCTTCGCCGATCTGCTGGGCGGCTTGATACCCGACGTGTCGGTCGAGGACGGGCCCATCCGGTTCATGCTCTTCGTCCTCGGCGTGGTGATCGCGATCGCCGCTGCCCGCACCGCCGCCGCCCCGCTGCGCTGGGACCGGATCCGGACGGCCCCGGGCAAGCCGCGCTCCCGGGTCGAATGGGCCCTGCCGCTCATCGTGCTCAACCTGCTCTTCGCCGGGTTCAACGCCGTCCAGCTGGCCGTCCTGTTCGGCGGCTACGACAAGGTCCTGGAGAGCACCGGCCTCAGCTACGCCGAGTACGCCCGCCAGGGGTTCTGGCAGCTGCTCTGGGCCACGCTGCTCACCCTCGCGGTGATCGCGCTCGCCCTGCGCTGGGCCCCGCGCTCCGGGGCGGGCGACCGGCGCTTCGTCCGGATCGTCCTCGGTGTGCTGTGCGCGCTGACGCTCGTGGTGGTCGCGGCCGCGCTGCGCCGCATGGACCTCTACGTGGACGCGTACGGCCTGACCAGGCTGCGGGTCTCGGTGGCCGCGATGGAGCTGTGGCTCGGGCTGGTCATCGTACTGATCATGGCGGCCGGGGTGTTCGGCGCGCGGTGGCTGCCCCGGGCGGTCGCGGGCAGCGCCGCCGCGGCGGTCCTGGCCTTCGGGCTGCTGTCCCCGGACGGCATGGTCGCCGAGCGGAACGTGGCCCGCTTCGAGAAGGACCAGAAGATCGACCTCGCCTACTTCCAGTCCTTGTCGGCGGACGCCGTACCCGCCCTGGACCGGCTGCCCGAGCCCCAGCGGTCCTGCGCCCTGCGCGGCATCAACGACGACATGTCCGGGGCCGGAGACATCCCCTGGTACGCGATGAGCATGGGCGAGTACCGGGCCCGCCAGATCCTGCGCGAGCGCCCGGTGACGGCGTCGTACGAGGTCTGCTCGCGGCTGGGCGCCTTCGGCAGCCGGGTCGAGTACTAGCCGGACGCCGGGACGTCGGGACACCAGGGCCATGGCCGCCAGGGGCAACGGGCATACCGGGGGCATCGGCAGACCGGGCCGGACGCGGGGCACCACCTCCCCGCGTCCGGCCCGCTCCGTGCGGGCGACCGTTCAGGCGGCCGGACCGGCCTTCGCGGCGGCGCCGGCCAGGGCTTCCAGGTCGCTCTTGCGTACCCGGATCACCAGCAGGGCGGTGGCCAGGGCGAGGCCGGCCATCGCCACGGCGGCCATGAACGAGGTGGAGATGCCCTGGGCGAGGACGAGGTCCCCCCAGGGGTCGGGCAGCCGTCCGGTCTGCTGGAAGGCGGCCGCGGCCTGTGGATCCGCCTGGGAGAGGAACGCCGGTACCTGCTTGGTGGCCTCCTCGCGGCTGGCCGTGCCGAAGACGGTGACGAGGATGGACAGGCCGAGCGAGCCGCCGACCTGCTGGCTGGCGTTCAGCAGCCCGGAGGCGGCCCCGGCCTCCTTCGCTTCCACCCCGGAGACGGCGGTCAGGGTCAGCGTCACGAAGTTGAGGCCCATGCCGAAGCCGAACAGGAGCATCGGCCCGAGCACGCCGGAGAGGTAGGAGCTGTCGGTCCGCAGGAGGGTCAGCCAGGCCAGCCCGGTGCCGGTGAGCGCGGACCCGATGACCATGAAGGGCTTGGGGCCGAAGCGCGGCAGGAAGCGCTGCGAGAGGCCGGCGGCGGTGACGATGGCGACCGTGACGGGCAGGAAGCCGAGCCCCGACTGGATCGGGGAGAAGCCCAGCACGTTCTGCACGAACTGGACGATGAAGAAGAACATGCCGAACATCGCCGCGGCGAGGCCGAGCATGATGACGTAGGTGCCGGTGCGGTTGCGGTCGGCGAACATGCGCAGCGGGATGATCGGTTCGCGGGCCTGCGACTCGATGACGACGAAGAGGGCCAGCAGGACCAGGGCGGCGGCGAACGAGCCGAGGGTCAGCGGGTCGCGCCAGCCCTCCTCCGATGCGCGGATGAATCCGTAGACGAGCGAGGCCATGCCGCCGGTGGAGGTGAGGGCGCCGGCGATGTCGAAACGGCCCGGGTGGCGCTCGGACTCGCTGATGTAGAGCGGGGCGAGCACCGCGATCAGCAGGCCGATCGGCACGTTCACGAAGAGCACCCAGCGCCAGTCGAGCCACTCGGTCAGCATGCCGCCCGCCAGCAGGCCGATCGCGCCGCCGCCCGCGGAGACGGCCGCGAACACCCCGAACGCCCGGTTCCGCTCCGGGCCTTCGGCGAAGGTGGTCGTGATCAGGGCGAGCGAGGTGGGGGAGGCGATCGCGCCGCCGACCCCCTGGAGGGCCCGGGCGGCCAGCAGCTGCCACGGTTCCTGGGCGAAGCCGCCGATGAGCGAGGCCACCGTGAAGAGCAGGATTCCGGCCAGGAACACCCGGCGCCGGCCGAGGATGTCGCCGGCCCTGCCGCCGAGCAGCAGCAGTCCGCCGAACGTGAGGGTATAGGCGCTGAGCACCCAGGAGAGGTCGGTGGTGCTGAAGTCGAGCGCGGTCTGGATGTGCGGGAGCGCGATGTTCACGATGGTCGCGTCGAGGACGACCATGAGCTGGCAGGCGGCGATGACGGCGAGCGCCACGCCGGGGCGTCCCTCCCGGCGCGCCGCCCCCGGTATCCGGGGCGCGGCGAGTTGAGAGCTTGTCACTGAGGATCCCCCCAAAGTGAAATAGTGAACGCAGTCGTTCACTATGGGGTCCACGGTAGGAGCCGGGATTAGTGCACGCAAGCGTTCACTAAGGCTGAAAATCTATGCAGCGGCGGCGTCTCGGGCCGGTCGGAGGTGGGGAGATGGTGGGTTCGCGCTGGTCATCGGCGTCGCCGGGGCGCAGGCGGGGTCCCGAACTCGAACGGGCGATTCTCGACGCGGCGTTGAAGCAGCTGAGTACCGTCGGGTGGAACGCGCTGACCATGGAGGGTGTCGCGGCCGGTGCGCAGACCGGCAAGGCCGCGCTCTACCGGCGCTGGCCCTCGAAGGCCGACCTCGTGGCCGACGCGCTGCGGACCGGCCTGCCGGAGATCGGTGAGATTCCCGACTCCGGCTCCATCCGCGACGACCTCTACCTGCTGTGCGCGCGCACGAGGGACGTCATGCACTCGCGGGCCGGGCAGGCCCTCTGGTCGGTGCTTCACGAATGCGATCACCTGACTGCGGAGCGCTTCCACGGGGTCATCTGGTCCGGGCTGCAGGAGCCCGCCCAGCGCCTGATCAGGGAGCTTGTGCTGCGTGGAATCGAGCGGGGTGACGTGCGACCGGATGCTAGTGGTCCGTTTGTCGTGGATGTCATTCCGGCGATGCTGATGTACCGCGCCAAGGTGTGCGGAAGCGAATGGGAGGATGCCGACCTTGCCGGGTTGATCGACGAGGTGATGGTGCCGCTGCTCAGGGTGTGAGACGGGGAGGGGCGGCCGGGGGAGGGCCCGGGCGGGGTCCGCGGCCGATCGGATGCCGGTCGGACCGGGGCGGGGGTGTGCAGTGGGCCCGGGGCGGCGTAACCTTGCTGGCGCCATGCCGTACGAAGCACCCACCCACACCGTCGAGCGCTCCCTCCGTGCAACCACCGGCGCCAAGGTCATCGCCGGGGTCGACGAAGTCGGACGAGGGGCCTGGGCCGGTCCCGTCACCGTGTGTGCGGCGATCACGGGCCTGCGCCGGCCGCCCGCCGGGCTCACCGACTCCAAACTGCTCACCCCCAAACGACGCGACGCTCTGCTCGACGTCCTGGAGGACTGGGTCACCGCGTACGCGCTCGGGCATTCCACGCCCGAGGAGATCGACGAACTGGGTATGACGGCCGCCCTGCGGCTCGCCGCGGAGCGCGCGCTGCAGGCCCTGCCGGTGCGGCCCGACGCGGTGATACTCGACGGCAAGCACGACTATCTCGGCCCGCCCTGGCGGGTTCGTACGGTGATCAAGGGCGACCAGTCCTGCATCGCCGTCGCCGCGGCTTCGGTGATCGCCAAGGTCCGACGCGACCGCATGATGGCCGAACTCGGCGAACAGGGCGGCGGAATCGAGGACTTCGCTTTCGCCGCCAACGCCGGATACCCCTCGCCCGTGCACCGGGCGGCCCTGGAGGAGCGGGGGCCCACCCCCTACCACCGGCTCTCGTGGTCGTACCTCGACGCGCTGCCCCGATGGCGCCACCTGAAGAAGGTGCGCCGCAGCGAGGAGTCGGTGGAGCTGGAAAACGGAGGCCAACTCGGCTTCGATTTCTGATCGCACCCATGTGCCACCGGCCGGTACGTTTCGTACCGGTGTTTGATAGACATCAACTCATGCCTCTCACCCCCGCCATCGAGGAGCCTCAGATTCACGAGAGTGCCCAGGGTCCCCGCGTCACGCCGGCCGCGAGCCGCACCGCGCAGACCCCCCGCCCCGTACCTGGTCCGCGTCCTGCCGCAGTCCCGCGGCCCGGCCGCCCCGGTCCCGCCCGGCCCGCACCCCCCGCGCAGCGCGCGGCGCAGACCGGCACCGGACCCGTTCCCGCAGCCCCCACCGCACCGTCCGTCTCCTCGGCGGTGCCGCAGATCCAGCTGATCCCCGCGTCCGCCGAGGGTGCGCTGGACGCGGCCGAAGAGGCCGTGGACCTGCTGCTCGACACCGGGCGCGCGCCCGGCGACATCCTGGTGCTCACCACCGGCGACCCGCACCCGTGGGCCGCTCACGAGCTGTCCTTCGGCGAGGCCGCGTACTGGGCCCTGCACGACGCCGGGGACGACGTCTTCTACGCAGACGCGGCGCAGGTCGAACGTGCCGCCGGCCGTCCCGTCGTGGTCTTCGCCGTCAACGGCGGTTCCGTCGACACCGTCGCGGGCTCCCTGCCGGTCGCGGTCACCCGGGCGGGTGCACTGCTGATCGTGTGCGGTGACGCGAAGCAGATCAACTCCGTGCTGGGTGCGGGCGTCTGACGCCCTGTACCCCGGCACGGGCGAGGGGCGGGGCGGGCGCTGAGCCGGCCCCGCTGAAGCCCGGGCCGAGACCTGGGCCGAGGTTCGAGCCGTGGCCCGAGCCGACGCCCGCGCGGATGCCCGAGGCCTGATCCGCCGTACGCCCGGTTCCGGGTGTACGGCTGTGAGGCCTGCCCGCGGGCAGGCCGCGCGCCGTGGACGAGGGCCGGACGGGTCCGGGCGCCGGGTACGGGCTTCAGCGCGCGGCGGTCCGGCGCAGGGCCCCGACGGAGCCGCCACCGGTGTGCAGGGCGAGCGGAGCGAACTCGGCCACGGTGTCGCCGAGCCGCTGCGGCCGCGAGTCCGAGCTGGGCCGTCGGCCACCACGCCCTTCGCCCAGCACCTGCCAGCCGTCGCGGGTCAGCGTGATGTACGCGCCGCAGCGCAGCCCGTGCAACGTGCAGGCGTCCCGCAGCCCCCACATCCACGCCCCGTCCTCCGGGGTCCACCTCTCGTCGCCCTCGCGGCAGTAGAGCAGGACGGCAGTCCGCACCGGGGTCCTTCGCCGCAGGTCGTGCGGGAGGACCCGGCGCAGCCGGGACAGCAGGGCGTTGCGGTACTCCCAGCCGTCGGCCGACGCCGAGCGCTGCACGAAGGAAGCACTCGCCACGAGCTCCTCCTCCGGGCCGAGGACGGCGATCACCGCGGTCGTGGGCACCGGGCTGTGCCGGGAGTGCAGCCCGCTGACGACCTCGCGCGGATTGCGCAGCAGGGGAATGCCCGCCGACATCCACTCGGAGGGTTCCAGCAGCCTGCCGTGCCGGCTCGCACCGCCGGTGGCCGTTACCAGGGACGAGGTCGAAGGCGGCGTGAATCCGAAGGTCACGTTCCTCCCTTCGGGTACACGCCCGCGGACGGGCACGGCTGGAGTCGGGGCGCGCCGCAGCGCGGCCCAGGAGGGTGCCGGGGAGCCGAGCGGGAGCACTCCAATTCTCGCGTGGCTTCGGAGCATGCGGCAACGAGCAATTGACGCCGCCGACCGGAATTCGCCGGTATGCCGTTCATATCCTTGCCCCGCCACGCCGAGAATGACGCATGCGGTCACCCCTGGAGCGCCAGCACCAGCGGGAACACCTCCTTTGAGCCTGCGCGTCGCAGGAGTCGGGCGGCCACAGCGAGTGTCCAGCCGCTCTCGGCACGGTCGTCCACGAGGAGCACCGGGCCGGGATTCTCCGCCAGTGCCGCCGCCAGCTCCTGCGGCACGGCCAGGGCTTCGTGGAGACCGCGGACCCGCTGCGCGCTGTTGGACGAGGCCAGCCCGAACTCGGGGACCCGGTCGGTGTAGGAGATCGTGCCGAGCAGGGGCATCCGCCCGACCTCGGCGATCCGCGCGGCCAGCGAACCGACCAGGCGGGGGCGGCTGCGCGAGGGCAGCGCGACCACGCCCACCGGACGTTCCGGCGCGTCGGAGGCGCCGGAGGCCCAACCGCCGGGGCCCCGGGCCCAGTCGGCGAGGACCGCGACCGCGGCCTGCGTGACGTCGTCCGGAACCGGCTGGTCGGGAGCCTGCGGAGCGAGCATCGGGCGCAGCCGGTTGCCCCAGCCGATGTCGGACAGCCGTCCGAGGGCCCGGCCGGTCGAGGCCTGCTCCCCGGCGGGGATCCGCCCCTTGAGGTCGACACCGACCGCGGCGAGTCCCGTCGGCCACATCTTGCGCGGCTCCAACTCCACGCCGGGGCGGCCCAGCTCGCCGCGCGCGGTGTCCAGCGCGGTGGTGGAGACCTCGGCCGCGAACCGGGCCCCGGCGCAGTTGTCGCAGCGGCCGCAGGGCGCGGCCTCCTCGTCGTCGAGCTGCCGGCGCAGGAACTCCATCCGGCACCCCGTGGTCGCCGCGTAGTCGCGCATGGCCTGCTGCTCGGCGGCCCGCTGGCGGGCCACCCAGGCATAGCGCTCGGCGTCGTAGGCCCATGGCTCGCCCGTCGAGGTCCAGCCGCCCTTGACGCGGTGCACGGCGCCGTCCACGTCGAGGACCTTGAGCATGGTCTCCAGCCGGGTGCGACGCAGGTCGACCAGCGGCTCCAGGGCGGGCAGCGACATCGGGCGCCCCGCGTGGGCCAGGACGTCGAGGGTGCGGCGCACCTGCTCCTCCGGCGGGAAGGCGACCGACGCGAAGTACTGCCAGATCGCCTCGTCCTCCCGGCCGGGCAGCAGCAGCACCTCCGCGTGCTCCACGCCGCGGCCCGCACGACCGACCTGCTGGTAGTAGGCGATGGGCGAGGACGGCGACCCCAGGTGCACCACGAACCCCAGGTCGGGCTTGTCGAATCCCATCCCCAGGGCGGAGGTGGCCACCAGGGCCTTGACCCGGTTCGCCTGCAGGTCGTCCTCGGCCTGCTGGCGGTCCGCGTTCTCCGTCTTGCCGGTGTACGAGGACACCGTGTGCCCGCGGTGGCGCAGGTACGTGGTGACCTCCTCGGCCGCGGCCACCGTCAGCGTGTAGATGATCCCGGAGCCGGGCAGCTCGCCGAGGTGGTCCGCGAGCCAGGCCAGCCGGTGCGCCGCGTCGGGCAGGGTCAGGACCGCCAGGCTGAGGCTCTCGCGGTCCAGCGGGCCGCGGAGCACCAGCGCGTCCGTGCCGGCTCCGGTGCCCAGCTGCTCGGCGACGTCGGCGGTCACGCGGGCGTTGGCCGTGGCGGTGGTGGCGAGGACCGGGACGCCCGGCGGGAGGTCGGCCAGCATGGTGCGCAGCCGGCGGTAGTCGGGGCGGAAGTCGTGCCCCCAGTCGGAGATGCAGTGCGCCTCGTCCACCACGAGCAGGCCGGTGGCCGCCGAGAGCTTGGGCAGCACCTGGTCGCGGAAGTCCGGGTTGTTGAGCCGCTCCGGGCTCACCAGCAGGACGTCGACCTCGCCCGCGGCGACCTCGGCCTGGATCCCCTCCCACTCCTCGGGGTTGGCGGAGTTGATGGTGCGGGCGCGGATGCCCGCCCGTGCCGCGGCCTCGACCTGATTGCGCATCAGCGCGAGGAGGGGGGAGACGATCACGGTCGGGCCGGCGCCCGCCGCACGCAGCAGCGAGGTCGCGACGAAGTACACGGCGGACTTGCCCCAGCCCGTGCGCTGGACCACGAGCGCCCGCCGCTTGTGCGCGACGAGGGCCTCGATCGCGAGCCACTGGTCCTCGCGCAGCCGGGCGGTGCCCGTGGGATCCCCCACGAGGCGGGCGAGTACGGAGTCGGCCGAGGACCTCAGGTCTGCGTTCATGCCCCCATGCAACCCGATGCCTCCGACATCGCGCCAATGCTGCCCGACCCGTGTGGAAGTTGAAGCATCAACACTTATCCACAGGGCTTTCGGGATCGGATCATGCGCGGGACCTTCGTGGCATGACGAACAACAGCGAATCCCGTCGCCCGTCCGACCGGTCCTTCATCAGCCCGGCCGGAACCAGCGGCGAACCCCAGATCACCCTGCGCAGCCCGGCCGAACTGGCCGACGCGCTGCCCTACATGCTCGGTTTCCACCCCTCCGACTCCCTCGTCATGGTCGCGGTGCACGGCGAGGGCGGGCGCTTCGGCGGCCGGCTCCGCGTCGGCATCCCCACCGCTCCCGCCGAATGGGAGGACACCGCCCGACAGGTCGCGGACTGCCTCATCCGGGGCAGCGAACGACGCGGCGTCAAGCCCGACGGCATCGTCGTCTACCTCTGCCAGGAGCCGCGCGGGCAGGAGGACGGCCGGGGCGTGATGACCCGGCTGCGGCCGTTCGCCCAGCGGATCCGGCTGGCCTGCGGCGCGCTGGACGTGCCGGTGCTGGAGGCCCTGTGCCTGTCGGACGGCCGCTTCTGGTCCTACGTCTGCCCCGACGAGCGGTGCTGCCCGGCCGAGGGCAGCCCGCTCGCCCCGGTCGGCACCTCGGTGATGGCCGCGGCCGCGACCTTCGCCGGGCTCCAGGTCCGGGGCTCCCTCGAAGAGATCGAAGGCAGGCTGGCGCCGCTGCGCGGGGCCGTGGCGCAGGAGGCGGAGCGGGCCCTGGACCGGGCGGCCGCCGCCCTGATGCCGAGGATCCTCCACGGCGCCACCCGGGAGGAGGTCGGCACCGAGACCATCACGCTGGCGCAGTCCCTCATGCGGCGCATGACCCTGGCGCCGCCCGTCGAGAGCGGCGCCCAGGGCGACGACTGGGACGACGCGCTGCTCGGCCACGACGAGGCCGCCTCACTCATCCTCGGGCTCCAGGACCGCGAAGTCCGCGACATCGCGGCCGAGTGGATGGAGGGCGAGGAAGCGGCCCCCGCCCTTCGCCTGTGGCGGGCGCTGGCCCGCCGCTGCGTCGGCGCCTATGTCGAGCACGCCGCTGCCCCTCTCACCCTGGCCGGCTGGGTCTCCTGGTCCACCGGAGACGAGCCGACCGCCCGGATCGCCCTCGGCCTGGCCCTGCGGGCCGACGCCGAATACCGCTTCGCCCAGCTGCTCCACCACGCCTGCAACGAGGGCATCGACCCCGAGGGGCTGCGGCAGTGCCTCAGGCAGGAGCGGCGCCGCAGGGAACCCAGGAACAGCAGGTCCTCCGCCCCCACCCGCCCGCCCGGCCGACGGGGCCGTACGGCGCCGCGCCGCGGATCCCGGCGCACCGCGGGGAGCGGGCAGTGAGCGCGCGCCGGCCGCCGTGCCGCCGCCCCGTGCTGCCGCCGCCAGGCGCCCCGACCGCCGTCCGGCGCGGCGGGTTCACTCCCCGCCGCGACCGGCCGGAGCCGCGGCCCGTGACCCGGGCGGGGGCGGGGGCGTTCAGCTGGGGGGAGGTGCCGCCCCGGCCGCGCCGCCGCCCAGCTGAACCCACCGGAGCGCAGACAAGGCGACACATGTCTCACCCCGCACCTCCCCGTCCGACCGCCGTGCCCGCCGCCCGCCGGCCCGAGCTGCCACCCGTGCACGGCGCCGTCATCTGCGTCGCCGCGCCCAGCCTGGTCATCTCGCCGGAACACGGCCAGCTGACCGGGCAGGGGATCGACGGGATCTACCGCTCCGGCCGCAGGCTGCTCTCCCGGTGCGTACTGCGCGTCGGCGGCCGCGACCCCGTCGCCGTCCAGGGGCGCAGCCTCGGGGCCGACCGGGCCGCCTTCACCGCCACCGTGCGCACCGGCGCCGAACCGGGACCCGACCCGGACATCGGAGTGGAACGCGTCCGCCACGCCGACGGCACCGAGCGGATCACCCTGCGCAGCTTCACGGGCCGGCCGGTACGACTCCCCGTGGAGGTACTGCTCGGCACCGACCTGGCGGAACTGGCCGAAGTGGCCGCAGGCCGGGCCGGGCCGGAGCTGCCCGCCGGGGTGCACGCGGCCGGCCTGCGCTGGAGCACCGGCGCGGCACAGGCCGTCACCGCGGCGGAGCCGGCGCCCGACGACGCCGTGGCCTCGGCAGGCCTGCTGCGCTGGCAGCTCGACCTGGGGCCCGGGGAATCGCGCACCATCGAGCTGCGGACCACGCACGACCGGGTGGTCCGGGCCTCCGCAGGCCAGGTGGCGAACCCGCTGGCCGACGCCCGGGCCGAAGGGGACGACCCGAGGGCCGAGGCGTGGTTCCGCACCAGCGTCGAGGATCTGGGCGCGCTGCTCTCACGAGACCCCGGAGAGCCGGCCGACGCCTTCGCGGCGGCCGGGGTGCCCTGGCGGCTGGGCCTGGCACCGGCGGAGTCGCTCTGGGCCGCCCGCATGGCGCTGCCGCTGGGGACCGGGCTCGCCGCCGCCACGCTGCGCATCCTCGCCCGGACGCAGACCGAGGGTCCCGGGGCCGAGGCCGGGAAGATCCCGGGGCCCCTGCGCGGGGCGGGTCCGCAGCTCCCACCCGCGTGCACCGGCACCGAGGCCACCCTCGCCTTCCCCGCGGTGCTCGCCGAAGCCCGCCTCTGGGGCATGCCGGAGGAGGACGTCGCCCGACTGCTACCGGCCGCCGAACGGTGCCTCGACTGGCTGCGCGGCGCCCTTGGGAAGGACGGCTTCCTGGCCGATCCCGAGCCCGGTCCGCGGCGCTGCGAGACCCAGGCCCACGCGCACCGGGCTGCCGTGCTCGGCGCGGACCTCCTCGCCGGATGCGGACGACCCGGAGCCGAGGAATGGCAGGAGCGGGCGGCCGCGCTGCGGGAGCGGTTCCGGGAGGGGTTCTGGATCGACGGCCCGGACGGCGGCCGGCCGGCTGCCGCCCTCCATCCCGACGGGCGGCCGCTGCCACGCCTGACCGGAGCCGGTGCCCATCTGCTCGACACCGGGCTGCTCGGCGGCGGCCGGCTCGCGCCCGGGCTTCTCGACCGGATCCGCACCGAGCAGCTGGCCCGGCTGTTCGGAGCCCCCGCCATGGACTGCGGATGGGGACTGCGGAGCATGGCCCTCAAGGAACCCGGACACAACCCGTTCGGCCACCGCTCGGGCGCGGTGCGGGCGTACGAGAGCGCGGTGGCCGTGTCCGGCCTGGCCGCGGCGGGATTCCAGAAGGAGGCGTCCGGCCTGCTCAGAGGCCTCCTGGACGCTGCTGAGGCCTTCGGGTACCGGCTGCCGGAGATGTTCGCCGCGGAACAGCGGACCGCGGGCAGCGTCCCCATCCCGCACCCGGCGGCCTGCCGCCCCGCCGCCGTGGCCGCGGCCGCCGGGGTCCACGTGCTGACGGCCCTCGCCGGAATCCGCCCCGACGCCCCCGCGGGGACCGTCGCGCTCGTCCCCCTGCCCGGCGCTCCCCTCGGAGCGATCCGGCTCGCGGGCCTGCGGGTGGCGGGCGAACCCTTTGCCGTCCGGGTCAGCCGGCTCGGCCTCGGCATGGTGGAGGAGGCCGCGGATGCGCTCCAACTGGGAGGCTGAACCGGCCGAAGGTCCGCGCCCGGTGCGCACTCTGCCGGGCCGGCTCGGGCTCGCGCGCCGCGGACATCGCCGGCCGCGCCCGCCCGGCGCACCCGTCGGCCTGCGGGCCGTTGGCTTCAAGGTCACCAAAGCGCTGTTTATCGTCAGGCAGACGACTATGATCGCGGCATGTCGCCCTACGACCCGTCGGCCTATCCGCCCTTCGCAGTCACCGTCGACCTGGTCGTGCTCACCGTGCGGCGCCACGCGCTCTGCGCGCTGGTCGTCCGGCGGGGTGAGCAGCCGTTCCAGGGCCGCTGGGCGCTGCCCGGCGGATTCGTCCGCGGGGACGAGGATCTCGCGGCCGCCGCCGCCAGAGAGCTCGCCGAGGAAACCGGCCTGTGCGCGCACGACCCCGCCATGCCGGGCGCGGGCAACGGGGCGCACCTCGAACAGCTGGCCACCTACGGCGACCCGAAGCGCGATCCGCGGATGCGGGTCGTCAGCGTGGCGCATCTGGTGCTGGCTCCGGACCTCCCCGCGCCGCGGGCGGGCGGCGACGCCAACAGCGCGCGCTGGGCCCCCGTCGACGAGGTGCTGGCCGTCGGCGACGAGAGCTCGGCCGGGCTCGCCTTCGACCACGCGCAGATCCTTGCCGACGGTGTGGAGCGGGCCCGCTCGAAGATCGAGTACTCCTCGCTGGCCACCGCCTTCTGCCCGCCGGAGTTCACCGTCGGAGAGCTGCGCCGGGTGTACGAGGCCGTCTGGGGAGTGGCTCTGGACCCGCGCAACTTCCACCGCAAGGTCACCGGCACCCCCGGGTTCCTGGTGCCGGCCGGCGGGACGACGACCCGTCAGGGCGGCCGGCCCGCCCAGCTGTTCCGCGCGGGCGGGGCGACCCTCCTCAATCCGCCGATGCTGCGCCCGGAGGTCTGACGCCGCGGGACACCCGCCGCCCTCGCCGCCCGTGCCGCATGCGCCGGCGGGCGATCCGAACTCCCGGACAGGGGTGAACCTCGCGGAACGATGGGCATTCCATCGGACCGGTTGCGCCGAAAATCGGACATATCGCGCTACCTTGCTTGCGGTACCCACGCTGCCGCAAAGCGGTCTCACACCCCGCGAGGGAAGCGATGCTCCAGGCCATCGGACTCACCAGCAAGCCACGTTCCGGCGCCGCGCCGCTCGTGGACGACCTCACCCTCGAGGCCCGCCCGGGGCATGTGACCGCCCTGCTCGGCGAGCCGGGATCGGGCAAGACGACCGCCCTGCGGCTCATGCTCGAACTCGAACCGGGCCGCGGCGTCACCTATTTCCGCGGCCGCCCGCTGCACCGGATCCCGCATCCCGGCCGTGAGGTCGGGGTGGTGCTCGGGGACGTCCCCGGCAACCCGGCGCGGACCGTCCGCAACCAGCTGCGGATGCTCTGCGCAGCCGCCGGGGTGCCGGCCTCCCGGGCCGACACCATGCTCGAGGTCGTCGGCATCGCGGGCCTGCGGGACCAGCGCCTCGGCTCGCTGTCGCTCGGCATGGAGCGCAGGGTCGCGCTGGCCTCGGCGCTGCTCGGCGATCCCTGCACCCTCCTCCTCGACGAGCCCGCCGCAGGACTCTCCCCCCGCGAACGCGGCTGGCTGTACGGGCTGCTGCGCGGCCACGCCTCCCTCGGCGGAGCCGTGCTCTTCACCACCGCCGATGCCAAGGAGGCGGCCCGCAGCGCCGACCGGGTCGTCAGCATCGAGGCCGGCCGCCTCGTCGCCGACCAGGAGGCCACGGAGTTCGCGCGGACCCGGCTGCGCCCCAGGGTCGCCGTGCGCACCCCGCACGCCGCCCGGCTGGCCGACGTACTGGGACGGGAAGCCCGCGCTGCCCAGCGGGCGGTGGAGATCGTCGAGGAGAGCGGCAGCCGGCTGTCGGTGTACGGCAGCAACTGCGCCGAGGTCGGCGAGGCGGCGTTCCGCCACGGCGTACTGGTCCACCAGCTCGCCGACGAGACCGGCGATGCCGGCGCGTCGACGGCGCCGGTCCCGCACGCCCGCGCCGCGGCAGCGGGCACGGCGGCCGCCGGCGCGGCGGCGGAACCCGCCGAGGTCCCGGGCGGGCCCGGCCGGCGCACCCGCTCCCAGCCGCCGCCCTCGGCCGTGCGGCGCGTGGGCGGGCCGCTGCGGCCCCTGCGCTACGAGCTGCTCCGCGTCTTCGGCACCGCCACCCCGGTCCTGACCACCGCTCTCGTCGTCGTGGTCTCCGTCCTCACCGCTCTGGTGCTCGCCCGGGCCGGTCAGAGCCCGCAGAGCCGGCTGCTTGCCGCCTGGCCCGAGCTGCTGCCGCTGCCACCCGCCGCGCTGGGCGCGGGACTGCTCGGCGCCCTGGCCTTCGGCGAGGAGTACCGCTACCCCGCCCTCGCCGCCGACCGGGGCACCGTGCCCCGCCGACTGGGGCTGCTCACCGCGAAACTCGGCGTCTGCGCCGCCCTCGCCCTGATGCTGGGCGCCCTGGTGGTGACCGCCGACGCCGCCGCGCTGGCGCTCGTCTTCGACAGCGGCCCCCTGCGCGTCCCGTCGGAGTGGCTCTCCCCGGCGGCGAGTTGGGCCGGCCTGCTGATCGGCTGCGCCTGGGCCGGCGTACTGGCCTCCGGCGTCTTCCGGTCCGCCACCGCGGGACTGGCGGCGGTGCTCGCCGTACCCGTGGGAGTGGTTCCGCTGGTGCGCAAGGCGCTGGAGGGATCCTCCGCGTACCCGGTGACCGGACTGGGGCCCCGGCTGCGCGGCCTGTCCTGGGTGCAGTGGCCGCCCGAGTTGGACCGCCTGCTGGTGGGGGTCCTGCGGGTGATCACCCAACCCGTCGCCACCGCTCTGGTGCTGTCGCTGATGGTCCTGTTGTGCGCCTATGGGTTCACCGGACTGCGCAGCAGGGTCCGTTGGTGATCGTTCCGGTGCGGGAGCGGTCACGGACGGGACCGTTGCCGTCCATGTCGCGTCAAGCGGACCGCAACTCCACGCAATAGGCCCGGTTCTTTACGATAAGTCGTCAATTGCGTAGGTGGCACCGATCACCCTTTCGTGTGCTTTTCACCAAAGACCTCAAGGGTCATGGAGGCACGACCGACAAAGGATTCGTGAGTACCCTTGCGCACACCATGATGACCGCCGCCCGCCATGCCGACTCCGGCCTCGCCGGCGCGGGCGAACTCGACCGCTACCCCTACCCGGAGGCCCCCGGGTCCGACCGCGTCGGAGCACCCCACTGGGACGGCGCCGACGTCGAGTTGAGCCGCGTGGGCCGCCGCGCGGCCGGCAGCCGCGGCCGCGGCCTGCACGGCCAACTCGTCCAGCAGCTCGGCCAGATGATCGTCTCCGGCGACCTCGGCGCGGACCGCCCCCTGGTCCCCGAGGAGATCGGCCAGCGCTTCGAGGTCTCCCGTACGGTCGTCCGCGAATCGCTGCGGGTTCTCGAGGCCAAGGGCCTCGTCAGCGCCCGCCCCAACGTCGGCACCCGGGTCCGCCCCGTCGCCGACTGGAACCTGCTCGACCCCGACATCATCGAGTGGCGCGCCTTCGGGCCGCAGCGCGACGACCAGCGCCGCGAGCTCGGCGAACTGCGCTGGACGATCGAGCCGCTCGCCGCCCGCCTGGCCGCCGGCCACGGCCGCCCGGACATCCAGCAGCGCCTGGCCGACATGGTCGAGATCATGGGCCACGCCCTCGGGCAGGGCGACTCGATCACCTTCGCGCGCGCCGACAACGAGTTCCATGCGCTCCTCATCCAGGTCGCCGGCAACCGCATGCTGGAGCACCTCTCCGGCATCGTCTCCGCCGCTCTCCAGGTCTCCGGCAGCCCGATGACCTCCTGCGACCGCCCGAGCGAGACCTGCGTCGCGCACCACGCACGGATGGTCGAGGCCCTCGCCGCGGGCGACGCGGTGGGCGCCGAGAGCGCGATGCGCCAGCTCCTGACGGTTCATCCGGAGGTCGAGCGCGTGGTTCCCGCCCCGCGCGAGCACTGACGGGCGGGTGCGCGGGGGTGTACGAGACGTCGCCGGGCCCGGCCGGGCCCGGCGACACCGGCGTGCGGGGCCCGTCCCTCTTCCGGACCCCCTCCGGAGCCGTCGCGGCCCTTTCGGAACCGAGGGGTGCGACCGTATGACCGGCAGCCGCGCATACGGGGTGTGACTCGGGCCACGAAGATTGGGCGTAACGCTCCGCGAGGTCGCGCGATGACTTAAGAGGTGATGGCCGACGGAGGGAAGACAGCAGCCCTTGGGGGTGCTGTGCAGCTCCCCGGCCCCTGCCCGCGCCGCCGGCCCATCCCCGGTCGGTGGTCGTCGGCTCCGGTCCAGCACCACCAGGCCCGGGGTCGGAAGCCGTTCCCATCGTTCCGAGAGGTTGTTCGTGTCGGCCAGCACATCCCGTACGCTCCCGCCGGAGATCGCCGATTCCGAGTCTGTGATGGCGCTCATCGAGCGGGGCAAGGCCGAGGGGCAGATCGCCGGCGATGACGTGCGTCGGGCCTTCGAGGCTGACCAGATTCCTGCGACCCAGTGGAAGAATGTTCTGCGCAGCCTCAACCAGATCCTCGAGGAAGAGGGTGTGACGCTGATGGTCAGTGCCGCGGAGTCGCCCAAGCGCACCACCCGCAAGAGCGTCGCAGCGAAGAGCCCGGCCAAGCGGACGGCCACCGAACCCGTCAGGAAGACGGCGGCCAGGACGACGGCGGCGCAGCCCGCGGCCCCCGCGGTCCCGGCGGCCGAGGCGGTGGACCCGCTGACACCGGACGCCCTCGTCGAGGAGACGGCGGCGGAGCCCGTCGCCAAGAAGGCGGCGGCGAAGAAGACGGCCGCGAAGAAGGCCGCGCCCGCCAAGAAGACGGCCGCGAGGAAGACCGCGGCCAAGAAGACCGCGGCGAAGAAGGACGCGGACGAGGGCGGCGAGGACGAGAACCCGGACGAGGGTCCCGACGCGGTCAAGGCCGAGGGCGACGAAGAGGACGAGGGCGGGGAGAACAAGGGCTTCGTCATCTCGGACGACGAGGACGACGCCCCGGCCCAGCAGGTCGTGGTGGCCGGCGCCACCGCCGACCCGGTCAAGGACTACCTCAAGCAGATCGGCAAGGTCCCCCTCCTCAACGCCGAGCAGGAGGTCGAGCTCGCCAAGCGCATCGAGGCGGGCCTCTTCGCCGAGGACAAGCTGGCGAACTCCGACAAGCTGGCGCCCAAGCTCAAGCGCGAGCTGGAGATCATCGCCGAGGACGGCCGCCGCGCGAAGAACCACTTGCTGGAGGCCAACCTCCGTCTCGTGGTCTCCCTGGCCAAGCGCTACACCGGCCGCGGCATGCTCTTCCTGGACCTGATCCAGGAGGGCAACCTGGGCCTGATCCGCGCGGTGGAGAAGTTCGACTACACCAAGGGCTACAAGTTCTCCACGTACGCGACCTGGTGGATCCGGCAGGCGATCACGCGTGCCATGGCCGACCAGGCCCGCACCATCCGCATCCCCGTCCACATGGTCGAGGTCATCAACAAGCTCGCCCGCGTACAGCGCCAGATGCTCCAGGACCTGGGCCGCGAGCCCACCCCGGAGGAGCTGGCCAAGGAACTCGACATGACCCCCGAGAAGGTCATCGAGGTCCAGAAGTACGGCCGCGAGCCGATCTCCCTGCACACGCCCCTCGGCGAGGACGGCGACAGCGAGTTCGGTGACCTCATCGAGGACTCCGAGGCCGTCGTCCCCGCCGACGCCGTCAGCTTCACACTCCTGCAGGAGCAGCTGCACTCGGTGCTCGACACCCTGAGCGAGCGCGAGGCGGGCGTGGTCTCCATGCGCTTCGGTCTCACCGACGGGCAGCCGAAGACCCTCGACGAGATCGGCAAGGTCTACGGGGTCACGCGTGAGCGGATCCGCCAGATCGAGTCGAAGACGATGTCGAAGCTGCGCCACCCGTCCCGCTCCCAGGTGCTGCGCGACTACCTGGACTGACCGGCGGGGCGTCGCCGACGGTGGCCGCGCGGGTGCGCTCGGCCACCGGGCATCCCACTCTGGGTGGAGTCATGCACACTCGGAGTCAGGAGGCCTCATGCGTCGTCCCTTTGCCCGTGTCCTGGCGGGCGCGCTGACCCTGGCGGCGGGAGCGGCCGCGGCGCCGCTCGCCCAGATGCCTCAGGCGGCCGCGGACAGCGTGGTGATCGGCGGGAAGCCGGTGAAGGTGGCCGACAGTCCGTGGGTCGTGGCCCTGGCCAGCCGTGACCGGTTCGGAGGTACGCGGGACGGTCAGTTCTGCGGGGGCGTCCTCGTCGCCCCGACCAGGGTGGTCACCGCGGCGCACTGCCTGGGCCGGCAGGTGCTCGGCGGCCCCGTCGAGTCCGTGTCCGACTTCCGGGTCATCGCGGGCCGTACGGAGCTCCGGGCGGCCGACGGCCGGGAGATCGCGGTGCGCGGGGCGCGGGTGAACCCCGACTACGACCCCCAGAGCAACGCCGGGGACCTCGCCGTGCTGGAACTGGCGGAGGCGGTGCCGGCCGACCACGTGCTTCCCATGGCGGAGGCCGGCCACCCCGCGTACGGGGCGGGCACCGAGGCGGACGTCTACGGCTGGGGGGACACGAGCGGCTTCGGTGACTACGCGTACGCGCTGCGGGCCGCCCGCGTGACGGTGCTCGCGGACGAGGTCTGCGGGCGCGCGTACCCCGGAGACGCCGACGGACAGTTCCGGGCCGAATCCATGGTGTGCGCGGGGGACGGCCGGGGCGGCAAGGACGCCTGCCAGGGCGACAGCGGCGGGCCGCTGGTGGCCCAGGGACGGCTCATCGGGCTCGTCTCGTGGGGCCGGGGCTGCGGGCGCGCCGACAGCCCGGGGGTGTACACGCGCATCGCCCCGCTGACCGGCTTCGTGACGGCCCCGGAGAGGGCCGCGCAGCCGGGTGGGGGCCAGGATGCCGCGTGGGGGGCCGGGAGGGGCTCCGGGGCCCGAGCAGGGTCCGTGCAGGGGCATCGTGCGGGTTAGGGGCGGTCGGGCCGTGTCCCCGCCGTGCGGCCCGGCACACCCGCGGGCCCGGACCGCTGCCCTTCCCGAGGGCGGGCGGCGGCGGACGTGAGGACGGGCGGCACCCCTGGGTCTCAGGGGTGCCGCCCGTCGACCGGCCTGGCCGGTCCTGGCTCGTCGGATGCGAGGTTAGGCCTGTGTGTCAGCGGTCCTCGGGTTCGGCATGGGCAGCCGGAGCGGACGTGAGCCGCTCGGTCTCATCCTGTATTTCCGCGGCGATCTTCTTGAGTTCCGGCTCGAACTTGCGACCGTGGTGGGCGCAGAAGAGCAGTTCACCGCCGCTCAGCAGGACGACGCGCAGATATGCCTGGGCGCCGCAACGGTCGCATCGGTCAGCGGCCGTCAGCGGGGTCGCGGGTGTCAGAACAGTAGTCACGTCGCCTCTTCTCTAGCTCGACGAGCTGTCGTACCAGGGTCAACATCCAACCAGGCCGAAAACGTTCCCGCTCGCGGCTTTTCCTCGAAACTTCCTTCCGAAGCTGGCCGGCTGTTGCCGGTTGGCGGCGAAGGAGCCGTATTGCGTTGCTTTACGGTTTCGCGTTGTCACTCGTGCGCTTGTTGCAGTTCCATCCTCCCCGGCGAGAGTGCCAGGTTGTTCATGAGGACGTGCCCGAACCCTAAATGGTTCATGCGCGGAAGGGAACGTGATGTTTCCTTCACCCGCCCGGGGGATCGAACATCCGTACGGATCTGGACTAGGGTGAGGAAAGCGCGAGGGTGGCGTTGCATCGGCTCTACCTGGCCTCGGTACCCTTCGACGGGCACCCGAGCCACCCCTGCGCCCGACAGGGCCAGAAAAGAAATTCAGCGAGGAGCGAACTGCGTGACCGCCGACACGTCCGTGCCTTCCAGCGCGCTGCTGTCCGGAGCAGACCGGGACGGTTCCAACTACACCGCGCGGCACCTGCTCGTCCTCGAAGGGCTGGAGGCCGTCCGCAAGCGTCCCGGCATGTATATCGGCTCGACCGACAGCCGGGGCCTCATGCACTGCCTGTGGGAGATCATCGACAATTCCGTCGACGAGGCCCTGGGCGGCTACTGCGACCACATCGAAGTGATCCTCCACGAGGACTCCTCCGTCGAGGTCAGGGACAACGGCCGCGGCATCCCCGTGGACGTCGAGCCCAAGACCGGCCTGTCCGGTGTCGAGGTCGTCATGACCAAGCTGCACGCGGGCGGCAAGTTCGGCGGCGGCTCGTACGCGGCCTCCGGCGGCCTGCACGGTGTCGGCGCCTCGGTGGTCAACGCCCTCTCCGCCCGCCTGGACGTCGAGGTCGACCGCGGCAGCTCCACCCACGCCATCAGCTTCCGCCGCGGCGTCCCCGGCATGTTCACCGAGCAGGGCCCCGACAGCCCCTTCGACCCGGCGAACGGCCTGCGCAAGGTCAAGCGCATCGCGAAGGGCAAGACCGGCACCCGGATCCGCTACTGGTCCGACCGCCAGATCTTCCTCAAGGACGCCCGTCTCGGCCTGGAGACGCTGTACCAGCGCGCCCGCCAGACCGCCTTCCTGGTCCCCGGCCTGACCCTGGTCGTGCGCGACGAGCGGGGCATCGACGGGGCCGGCAAGACCGAGGAGACCTTCCGCTTCGACGGCGGCATCAGCGAGTTCTGCGAGTACCTCGCCCAGGACAAGGCCGCCTGCGACGTGCTGCGGCTGACCGGATCGGGCACCTTCAAGGAGACCGTCCCGGTCCTCGACGACCGCGGCCACATGACCCCCACCGAGGTCACCCGCGAGCTCGGCGTGGACATCGCCCTGCGCTGGGGCACGGGCTACGAGACCAACGTCAAGTCCTTCGTGAACATCATCGCCACCCCCAAGGGCGGCACCCACGTCACCGGCTTCGAACGCTCCGTGACCAAGACCGTCAACGAGGTGCTGCGCTCGGCCAAGCTGCTGCGCGTCGCCGAGGACGACGTGGTCAAGGACGACGCGATGGAGGGCATGACGGCCGTCGTCACGGTCCGCCTGGCCGAACCCCAGTTCGAAGGTCAGACCAAGGAGGTGCTCGGCACCTCGGCCGCCACGCGGATCGTCGCCGCCGTGGTCGCCAAGGAGCTCAAGGCCTTCCTGACCTCCACGAAGCGCGACGACAAGCAGCAGGCACGCGCCGTGATGGAGAAGATCGTCGCGGCCGCCCGGACCCGGATCGCGGCCCGCCAGCACAAGGAGGCGCAGCGCCGCAAGACCGCGCTGGAGACCTCCTCCCTGCCCGCCAAGCTGGCCGACTGCCGCAGCGACGACGTGGACCGCAGCGAGCTCTTCATCGTCGAGGGCGACTCCGCCCTCGGCACCGCGAAGCTCGCCCGGAACTCCGAATTCCAGGCGCTCCTGCCCATCCGCGGCAAGATCCTCAACGTCCAGAAGTCCTCGGTCTCGGACATGCTCAAGAACGCCGAGTGCGGGGCGATCATCCAGGTCATAGGGGCCGGCTCGGGCCGTACCTTCGACATCGACGCCGCCCGCTACGGCAAGATCGTGCTGCTCGTCGACGCCGATGTGGACGGCGCGCACATCCGCTGCCTGCTGCTCACGCTCTTCCAGCGCTACATGCGGCCGATGGTCGAGGCCGGCCGGGTCTTCGCGGCCGTCCCGCCGCTGCACCGGATCGAGCTGGTCCAGCCGAAGAAGGGCCAGGACAAGTACGTCTACACGTACTCGGACAACGAGCTGCGCCAGACCCTTCTGGAGTACCAGCGCAAGAACATCCGCTACAAGGACTCGATCCAGCGCTACAAGGGCCTCGGCGAGATGGACGCGGACCAGCTGGCGGAGACCACCATGGACCCCCGCTTCCGTACCCTGCGCCGGATCAACATCGGCGACCTGGACTCCGCCGAGCAGGTCTTCGATCTGCTTATGGGCAATGAGGTGGCCCCGCGCAAGGAGTTCATCACGAGCTCCGCGGCGACGCTGGACCGCTCGCGCATCGACGCCTGACACGGGCGGGCGCCGGGCACACCGGTGCCCTTCGCTCCATCACCTGTTGGAGTGAAGAGCACCGGTACACCAGTCCGGAAACCGTCCATTCCGCACATCCTTGTGGGCACGCGGCCAATGCGGCAGCGGACAAGGAGAGTTCGGTGGACAAGCACGAAGGGCGCGATGCCGGAACGATCCGGCTGGACGACCCCTGGTACGACGCGCTGGCCGTCGGCTGGGGCGAGGGCGCGGAACCGTCCCCGCCCCGGCCGGCCCCTGCCGTCCGGCCGGCGCCCGGCGCATCCGACATCTACCGGGAAGTGCAGCGCAGCGCGGCCTTCCAGGAGGTCCGCAGCCGCTATCGCCGGTTCGTCGTCCCCGCGACCGCCGGGTTCTTCCTCTGGTACGTCGCCTACGTGGTCGCCGCCACGGCCGCGCCCGCTCTGATGGCCCGGCCGGTCCTGGGCGCGGTCAACGTGGCCATGCTGGCGGGGCTCGGCCAGTTCCTCAGCACCTTCCTGCTCACCTGGGCCTACGCCCGCCATGCGCGGCTGCGCCGGGACCGGGCCGCACTCGACCTGCGCTGGACCGTCTTCGAGCAGGAGCGTGGCCAGGACCGGAACCGGGCGAGGAGGGCGGGCCGGTGACCACCGAGCACCAGACCCTGGCGCTGATGCTGTTCAGCCTCTTCATCGCGGTGACCCTGGGCATCACCACCTGGGTCAGCCGCAACCGGCACGGCTCGGCCGAGGAGTTCTACGCCGGAGGGCGACTCTTCTCCCCGATGGAGAACGGTTTCGCCATCGCGGGCGACTACATGTCCGCCGCCTCCTTCCTCGGCATCTCCGGGCTGATCGCCCTCTTCGGCTACGACGGCCTGCTCTACTCGGTGGGATTCCTCGTCGCCTGGCTGGTGGTGCTGTTCCTCGTCGCCGAACTGGTGCGCAACTGCGGGCGCTTCACCCTCGCCGACGTGGTCGCCGCCCGGATGAGCGAGCGCCCGGTGCGGATCGCCGCCGGTACGTCCTCGGTCGTCGTCTCCGTGCTCTACCTCGTCGCGCAGATGGTCGGCGCGGGCAGCCTGGTCGGGCTGCTGCTCGGGAACTCGAGCGCCGCGGCCCGCACCCTCACCGTGGTCGGGGTGGGCGCCCTGATGGTGGTCTACGTGTCCTTCGGCGGAATGCGGGCCACCACCTGGATCCAGATCGTCAAGGCCGTGCTGCTGATGGGCGGGGCGGTCACGCTGACCGTGCTCGTGCTGCTGCGCTTCCACGGAGACTTCGACCGGCTGCTCACCAGCGCCGCCGAACGCAGCGGGCACGGAATGGCGTTCCTGGGTCCCGGACTGAAGTACGGCGGGGACTGGACCGCCCGCTTCGACTTCATCAGCCTCGGCCTCGCGCTGGTCCTCGGAACCGCCGGACTGCCGCACATCCTGTCGCGCTTCTACACCGTGCCCACCGCCCGGGCGGCCCGCCGCTCCGTGGTGTGGGCGATCGGGCTGATCGGCAGCTTCTACCTGATGACCATCGTCCTCGGCTTCGGAGCGGCGGCCCTGGTCGGACCGGACGAGGTACGGGCCTCCAACGCCTCGGGGAACACGGCCGTGCCGCTGCTCGCGGCCTTCCTCGGGGGAGGCGCCGAAACCACCGGTGGCGCGGTGCTGTTCGCCTTCGTCGCGGCCATCGCCTTCGCCACCATCCTGGCCGTGGTGGCCGGCATCACGCTGGCCTCGTCCGCGTCCGTGGCCCACGACCTGTACGCCTCGCTCAAGCGCAGGCACGCCAGGCAGCGCAGCGAGGTCTCGGTGGCCCGGGCCGCCGCCGTGGGCATCGGGGCGGTGGCCATCGCCCTCGGGCTGCTCGCGCAGGACCTCAATGTGGCGTTCCTGGTGGGGCTGGCCTTCGCGGTGGCCGCCTCGGCCAACCTCCCGGTGCTCATGTACTCGCTCTTCTGGCGTGGGTTCACCACGCGCGGAGCCGTGTGGTCGGTGTACGGAGGCCTGGTGCCGGCGGTCCTGCTGGTGCTGGTCTCGCCCGTGGTGTCGGGCAGCCCCGAATCGCTGTTCCCCGGGGTCGACTTCCAGTTCTTCCCGCTGCAGAACCCCGGGATCGTCTCGATCCCGCTGGGCTTCCTGGCCGGCTGGCTGGGCACGGTCACCTCCGGCGAGCAACCGGACGAGGCGAGGCACGCGGAGACGGAGGTCCGCTCGCTGACCGGTGCGGGAGCGGTCTGAGCGGACGAGCCGGACCGGAGGGCCCCGGATCGGAGGCGCCGGGCCGGGAGGCTGGCCTGAGGGGTCAGGCCTGGGCGTCGGACCGGCCCGGCCCCTCCGGCGGGAGCCAGGTGTAGCGGTGCTCCGGGCGGCCGGTCTCGCCGTAGCGCAGGGCCAGGGAGACACGGCCGGAGCGTTCGAGGAGCTTCAGATAGCGCTGGGCGGTCTGGCGGCTGATGCCCGCGCGGTCGGCGATCTGCTGGGTGGACAGGGGGCCTTCGGCGGAGCGCAGCACCTGGCGGACCAGCTCCGCCGTGGTGGGCGAATGGCCCTTGGGGAGCTCGTTCACGGAAGCCGCCCCGGCGAGGGCGCCGAAGATCCGGTCCACCTCTGCCTGTTCGGCCTCGCCGCCCGTGTCCAGGGCGCGGCGCAGCGAACCGTACGCCTCCAGGCGGGCGCGGAGCCCGGCGAAGGTGAACGGTTTGACCAGGTACTGGAGGGCTCCGAGGCGCATGGCGGCCTGCACGGTGGCGAGATCGCGGGCGGCGGTGACCATGATCACATCGGTTCCGTCGCCGCGCTGGCGCAGGCGGCGGACCAGGTCCAGGCCGTTCTCGTCGGGGAGGTAGTGGTCCAGGAGGACCAGGTCCACCGGGTGGGCGGAGAGGAAGTCCAGGGCCTCGGCGGCCGAATGGGCCTGCGCGATCACCCGGAAACCGGGAACCTTCGCCACGTACGCCGCGTTGATCCGGGCAACACGCATGTCGTCGTCGACGACCAATACGTGGATCGGGGTCTCGTTCATCGCAGGGCCTCCGGAAGTACGACGGAGAATTCCGCCCCTCCGTCCGCTGCTTCACCGGCCCGGGCGCTGCCGCCCTGCCGCTCCGCGAGGCGGCGTACGAGGGCGAGGCCCAGCCCGCGCTCGCGGTGGGCCCGGGGCTGCTTGGTCGACCAGCCCTCCGTGAAGATCTCCTCGCGGCGCGCGGCGGGGACCCCGGGGCCGCTGTCGCGCACCCGCAGTACGGCGGTACGGCCCTCCGCGCGCAGCTCCACCTCGACCAGGGGCGCCGCTGCGCCGGCGGCGGCGTCCAGGGCGTTGTCCACCAGGTTGCCGACGATCGTGACGAGCCCGCCCGGGTCGACCAGGCGGTCGGGAAGGAGGGTGGCGGCCGCCAGCCGCAGGGGGATGCCGCGCTCGGCGGCGACGGTGGCCTTGCCCACGAGGAGGGCGGCCAGCAGTGGGTCGTGGACCTTCTCGGTGACCTGTTCGGCGGTCGTGCGGTGGACTCCGACGACTTCGGTCACGAATTCCACCGCTTCCTCGTGCAGGCCCAGCTCCAGCAGGCCGAGGAGGGTGTGGAGGCGGTTGGCGTGTTCGTGGTCCTGGGCGCGCAGGGCGTCGATCAGGCCGCGGGTGGAGTCCAGTTCGCGGCTCAGGTGCTCCAGCTCGGTGCGGTCGCGCAGGGTGGCCACGGCCCCGCCGTCCGCGGTGGGCATGCGGTTGGCGACCAGGACCCGCGGGCCCTGGACGGTGAGCAGGTCGCGGCCCGTCACGCGGCCGGAGAGTACGTCTGCGGTGCGGCCGGGGCCGAGGACGTCGTCGAGCGGTTGCCCGGCGAAGGTGCCGGTGGAGTCCGGGGTGAGGCCCAGCAGGCGGGCGGCCTCGTCGTTGACCAGCCGGACCCGGCCGTCGGGGGCGAGGGCGATCACGCCTTCGCGGATGGAGTGCAGCATGGCTTCGCGTTCGGCGAGCAGGCCGGCGATGTCGGAGAAGGCCAGGTCGCGGGTCTGGCGTTGGATCCTGCGGGAGAGGAGGTAGGCGGCGAGGGCGCCCGCGGCCAGGGCGCCGCCGGCGTAGGCGAGCAGGCCCGGGATGGCCCCGAGCAGACGGTCGCGGACGCTGTCGTAGGCGATGCCGACCGAGACCGCGCCGACGATCTCGCCGTCGGCGGCGATGAGCGGGACCTTGCCGCGTGCGGAGCGCCCCAGGGTGCCGTCGTCGATCTCCATGACCTCGCGGCCGGCCAGGGCGTCGCTCGGGTCGGTGGAGACCGGCAGCCCGATCCGGTCGGGGCTCGGGTGCGAGCGGCGGATGCCGTCCAGGTCGAGGACGACGACGTACTCGGCGCCCGTCGCCCGGCGGATCCGTTCGGCCGAGGCCTGCACCGGGCTGTCCGCCGACGCCCCGGAGTCCAGGAGGCCCGCGGCGATCGCGGGGTCCGCTGCGGCGCTCTGCGCGATGGCCAGGGCACGGCGCATGGCCTGGTCGTCGAGCTGGGCGCCGAGCGGCGCGAGGAACAGGCCCGTGGCCAGGACGACGACCCCGGCAGCGATGGCCAGCTGGGTCAGCAGGATCTGCGAGACCGCCCGTCTGGGCAGCCCGAGGCGCCGAGCGCTCATGAGGGGGAACCGCATGGACAGCAACGGTAGGTCGGCCCCGGCACAAGCGGAACATGTGCGCCCCGCTTGTCGGGTACCCCACTCCCCTCGCGGCCGGGCCGTGTTCCAGCGGTCACTGCGGGTGAAGCGGGTGTCGTGGAGCTTCAGCCGTTCCGTCCGGGGCGGCCGTTCCGTCCGGGGCGAACGGGCGGTGGAAGGTGAAGGCGTGCGGCGCGGAGCCGTGGGCGTGGAGGTGCTCCAGCCTGGAGACCCCGTCCTGCCAGGTGGGTATCGCGCCGTCGGAGACCCACCAGCACACGTGGGACGGCTGCCCCGTCCTCTTCTCGAACCAGTCGTGGCGCCGGGCCAGCGCCTCGCGGTGCAGGCCGGTGTAGACGGCGTCGAAGGCGGCGCGCAGGCCGGTCCAGAGGGAGAGGGTCGTGGCCAGGGCGGTGGTCTGCGCCGTGCGGCCCTTGTCGTACCAGGTCGGCACGGCGAAGTCTCCCCACGCACCCCAGTCCGCCCCGAAGAGCAGACCCCGGTCGCCGTCGGCCGTTTCGGCGCGCGCGAGATATCCGGGGTGACGGCTGATCCGCCGGTAGACGGCCTCACCGCGCTCGTAGAACTCGCTCGTGAGCGGTGCGGGATCGGAGAGAGGGGATTTCAGGGTGCCGAAGGTGTACAGAGCGAGATGGGGCATGCGTCTCTCCCTGGTCGGGGGTGCCTGTTGTGGGCGCGGTCCGGTGGCCTGCTCATCCCGTCGCGGGCGGCGCGGCCTGGAGGAACTCCCGGGCGGCCGTCGCGACCGCCGGGGACCAGGTGAAGGTAGCGGCCTGTGCGGGCCCTGTCGAAGTTGCTTTTTCCCTGCTCAAGTGGCCTCCCGCGCCCGGCATTTCGCGCCCCGGCCGTCAAGCCGGCCGCCCCGGGGCTATGCGACCGGCCCCTGGGGGATCGGCTGGGGCGGGCGCGGGCCGTGGTACTGGCCGCTCGGCCGCATGCGCAGCGGGCGCTCCTGGTACTCCTCCAGCGCGTGGGCGATCCAGCCCGCCGTTCGGGCCACCGCGAAGACTGTCTCGCCGGCCTCGGGGGCCATGCCGCAGGACACCGTCAGGACCGCCAGCGCCAGGTCGACGTTGGCGTGGAGCCCGCCCTGGCGGCTCGTCACCGCGACCACCTCGCGGGCCGCCGCCAGTGCGGGGGCGGCCTCGTCCAGCCCCTCCAGGCGTGCGAACAGCGCGCCCGCCCGGGGGTCCTCGCCGCGGTAGAGGCGGTGGCCCAGGCCCGGGACCCGGCGTCCCGCCCGCAGGTACTCGGCGACCACCGGCGCGGCACCGCCCTGGTCCAGCACCTCCACCAGCATCCGGTGCGCGAGCCGTCCGGCCGCGCCGTGCAGCGGTCCTTCGAGTGCGCCGAGCCCGGCCGACACCGCTGCGTACGGATGCGCACGCGCCGACGCGGCCACCCGTACGGCGAGCGTGGAGGCGGCCAGGTCGTGGTCGACCAGCAGAGCGAGGGCCAGGTCCAGGACGGCGAGGGCGTCCGGGTCCGGCTCCCGGGACGTCAGCCGGGACCACAGCTGGCGGGCGATCCGGCCGTCGCCGGCCCGTCCGCCGCCCGCCGCCGGCAGGGCGCCGACCAGTGTCGGGATCAGGCAGCGCGCGGAGCCCAGCACGGCCTCCTCCGACAGGTCGAAGCGCAGCGGGTCCGCCACCGCGGCGGCGGCGACCGCCACGCGCAGCCGGTCGACCGGGCCGCTGTGGGCCGGCAGGGCGTCCACCGCCCGGCGGGCCGCCTCCAGTACCTCCGCAGGAGCGGTGAACCGGGCCCCGAGGGTGAGGTTCCCCGTCCAGAGCCACTCGGCGACCTCCTCGTAGGGGTACCGCGAGGCGAGGTCCACGGCGTCGACGCCACGGAAGTAGTACCGGTCGGGTTCGATCAGGGTGAGCGCCGTGCGGACGGCGAGTTCACCGGCGGGCGCCGCCGCAGCCTCGCGCCGGCTGCGCCGGGCCAGCGCCTCGACCTCGGCCGCGTCGAAGCTGCTGCCCCGCCCTGCCGGATCGCGGCGGCTGGCGAGCTGGCCCCGGCTGACGTAGGCGTACACCGTCGCAGGCTTCACGCCGAGCACCCGCGCCGCCTCCTGCGTGCTGAGCCTGCGTCCGCCGTCCGTCTGGTCACTCATGCCGAACACCCTACAGATGCATTGCTATGTTGATTCAATCAATATTGACAGCGATCAAATCCATCATGGATGGTCGATGCATGAACACCACCGACAGCACCATCGAAGGACCGCGGGGCCTCGCGGGGGTCGTGGTCACCGAAACCGAGCTCGGGGACGTCCGGGGCCGGGAGGGCTTCTACCACTACCGCCAGTACTCGGCCGTGGAGCTCGCGGCCGTCCGCAGCTTCGAGGACGTGTGGCACCTGATGTTCCGCGGCGCCCTCCCGGCGGACCCCGCCGAGCGGGCCGCCTTCACCGCCGAGACCGCCGCGCTGCGCCGGCTGCCCGAGGAGGTGCGGGCGGTCCTGCCGGACCTGGCCCGCGCGACCCGGCTCTCCGGCCCGCTCGCCGGGCTGCGCACCGCGCTCTCGCTGCTCGGCGCCTCCGCGGGCTTCCGGCCGGTGTACGACCTCACCCCCGAGCGGCGGGCCGCGGACGCGCTGGCGGCCTGCGCCGCGGTGCCGACCCTGCTCACCGCCCTGCACCGGCTGGGCCAGGGCCTGGAGCCGGTCGAGCCGCGCACGGACCTTCCTTACGCCGCCAACTACCTCTACATGCTGACCGGCGAGGAGCCCGACCCCGCCCGGGCCCGTGCGGTCGAGCGGTACCTGATATCCACCGTGGACCACGGCTTCAACGCCTCGACGTTCACCGCTCGGGTGATCGCCTCCACCGGCGCCGACGTCGCCGCCTGTCTGACCGGGGCCATCGGCGCGCTCTCCGGACCGCTGCACGGCGGCGCCCCCAGCCGCGCCCTGGACACCCTCGACGCGATCGGCACCGTGGACCGGATCGGGCCGTGGATCCGCGAGCGCGTCCTCGCCGGCGACCGGATCATGGGCTTCGGGCACCCCGTCTACCGCACCGAGGACCCCCGCTCGCGCATGCTGCGCGAGATCGCCCTCGGCTTCGGCGGCCCCCTCGTGGACTTCGCCGTGCAGGTCGAGCGCCAGGTGGAGGAGATCCTCGCCGAACTCAAGCCGGGCCGCGAACTGCACACCAACGTGGAGTTCTACGCGGGCGTGGTCATGGAGCTCTGCGGGCTGCCGCGCGAGATGTTCACCCCGACGTTCTGCGCGGCCCGGGTCGTCGGCTGGAGCGCGAACATCCTGGAGCAGGCCACCGACTCGAAGATCATCCGACCGGCCGCCCGGTACAAGGGCCCCACCCCTCCGCAGCCGGTGCCGCTGATGGCCTGACCCGGGCCTGACACGGTCTGACCCCGGGCGGGACGCCGGGCACGGCCCCGGACGTGACCCCGGCCCGCCCGGCCTGGCTACGATCGGACGGGTGAACAGCAGGCAGCCCATCCCCGTCGTCGTCCTCGCCGGATTCCTCGGATCCGGGAAGACCACCGTGCTGAACCACCTCCTCGCCGGCCGCGGCGGCACCCGCGTCGGGGTCGTCGTCAACGACTTCGGCTCCATCGAGGTCGACGCGATGTCGGTGGCCGGCCAGGTCGGGGACTCGATGGTCTCCCTCGGCGGAGGCTGCCTGTGCTGCGCCGTCGACGGCAGCGAGCTGGACGCGTACCTGGAGAAGCTCTCCGCGCCCGTCCACAGGATCGACGTGATCGTCATCGAGGCGAGCGGCCTGGCCGAGCCCGAGGAGATGATCCGCATGCTGGTGGCCAACGAGAACCCGGCCGTCCGGTACGGCGGCATGGTGGAGGTCGTGGACGCGGCGGAGTTCGACGCGACCCGGGCCCGGCACCCGGAGACCGACCGCCACCTCGCCGTCGCGGACCTGGTGGTGCTCAACAAGACCGACCGGGTCGACCCGGTCGAACGCGCCAGGATCGAGACCGAACTCGCCGCGCTCTGCGCGCCGGGCACCCCGGTCGTGGGCGCCGACCACGGCCGCATCGACGCGGAGCTGCTCTTCGACCGCCGGCCCTGGACCGAGACCCGGGGACAGCTGTCCTTCGAGGACCTGCTCGCGGAGGCGGGGGGGCGCGACCACTGCACCCACGCGCACGCCGCCTACGAGAGCACGGAGTTCACCTCGGAGCAGGCCCTCTCCCCGCGCCGGTTCATGGACTTCCTCGACCGGCGCCCGGCCGGCCTCTACCGGATCAAGGGCTTCGTGTGGTTCGGGGTCCCCGGACACGGCGAGCGCTACGAGATCCAGGCCGTCGGCCGCTTCCTCCGCTTCGCCCCGCAGCCCTGGGGGCGGGGCGAAGCCCGTCTGACGCAACTGGTCCTGATCGGCTCGGGCACCGACGGCGAGGCCCTGGTGGGGGAGTTGGAGGCCTGCCGCGAGGCGGCGCCGCAGGACGCGAACCCCGAGAGCATGTGGGGCGTGCTGCGCTACGTCGACCGGCCCGCGGAGGACTGGGGCGACGCCCCGGAGCCGGACCCCTCCGAGCCGGACGCGCCCGAGCCGGATGCTTCCGAGACGGATGCTTCCGAGACGTCCCCCGCGTATTGACCAAGGAGTGCCGGGCGCGGCCCGTCGCCTACTTGCCGTCCGAGAAGTTGTGCACGCCCCACCAGCCGGAGGCGTCGTGGTAGAGCCCCACGCCCACCTCGGTGAACTCCGCGCTGACCTGCGCCTTGTAGTGGCCGGGGCTGTGGCGCCACATCGACTGGAACTTCTCGGCGGCTTCCTGGGCGGTCATCGAGGCATCGCTCCACCACACGATGTTCTCGCCCGTCCAGGTGCGCGAGCCGGTGTTCAGGTAGGCGCGCTCCTCGTTGGAGGAGTGGCCGAACCCGTTCTTCTTCATGTGTTCGGCCCACTTGCGGGCGAAGTCGCTGAGGTCCTGCCTGAGTACGAGCGGAGGCCTGCCGACGGTGGCCCGTTCGTTGTTCAGCAGCTGAAGTGACAGCGACTGGGCCGTTCGGACGTCCTGCGTCGAGATGCGGGCGCCGGGCACCTTCGGGTCCGGTCCCACCGGACCGCTGCCCGACGGGCCACGGGTCGGCTGCGCGGCCCGGTCGGTCTTCGCGGACTGCGTGGCGGCGGGTTCGGGCGACGCCGCGGTACGCGAGGGGGAGGCGGCGGTGGCGTTCGCGCTCGGTGCCGCCCCGGCCGCGGGGGTTCCCTCCGTCGCACCGGCCCCGGTGGCGGGGGAGGCCGGGCCGTCCAGAGGGCCCGGGCCGACGGCGTCGGAGGACGAGGCCGAAGACGAGGACGAGGACGAGGCCGAAGAAGGGGAAGAGGACGAGGCCGTCGCAGCGGTGCGGGCAGGAGACTCACCCGATATGAGCGTGTACGCGCTCCCGGCTCCGGTCAGCAGGACCACGGTGGCGACCGCCGCCGGCACGGGCATCTTCCTGCGGGGCCGGCGGCGGCCACCGGCCACCCGGCCCGCGTGGCGCGGCCCGGAAGGTCGCTCCGCCCGGTCCTGCCCGAACTCGTCGTCGCGCAACTGCATCGCATCTCCTCGGAGGTGTGACGGCCCACTCGGCCTGACACAAGAGGAGACCCGCGGGACGGGCGGCGATAACACTTTCTCCGCGCGATGCGATGGGGCCACGGCTATCCGGCGGCCGCCGGACCGTCGGAGTCGTCTGCGGCGAGGGCCTCGCCGGTGAGGCAGGCGTGACACCGGCAGCGGTCCGGATGCGGGCTGCCGGGCGCCGTCGCGGCGCGGTACTGGCGTGCGTACCGCTCCAGCACCGGGGCGGCGTCCACCGCGTAGCGCTCCTCGGTGAAGCCGCGTGCGTAGCGTTCCTCGCCCAGCCGTTCCAGGACGCGCGGAGTGTGGACGAGCTGCGGCCGGAAGTTGTGGAGGTGGCGTGTCGCGGTGTCGATGACGATCCACCGGCCGGAGTGCCGTTCGCGGCCCGCCACCGTGACCCGGTCACCCCCCGGACCGCAGTACACCCCGGACACGTACACCTTCGCCCCGCCCTTGAAGAACTTCGTCCCCGGGCGCAGCTCCTGGCCGCCGACCCCGCAGCGACGCCAGGCCACGACGTTCGCGGCCACCACCCAGACCGGCTCGGGCGCCCGGTCGTCGGACTCGTCCATCCGCTCCACCCCTAGGCCGTCTCTCTCGGATCTTGCCGGGCCCGCGCTGCCCGGCACCGCACCTCATCCCCCAGACTCCGTCCGGGGGGACCCCCAGGTTGTCGGGGCTCCTGAGTACGCCCAGTACGCGAGGAGCTCCTCCGCCTTGCGATCCTTCCCCTCGGCCCTGCGGGCCTGGGGAGACCCCATGGCACCGGACAACGCGGGCTCGGCCGACAAGATCCGAAAGAGACGGCCTAGGCGACGTCGACGCCGTACTCGCGCAGCAGGTCCTCCAGGCCGCCGCGGTAGCCCTTGCCGCCGATCACGAAGTCCCAGTCGCCGTTCGGCCTGCGCCGGAACGAGCCCAGCACCAGCGCGGTCTCGCCGGCCCGGCCGTCGGAGACCTCCAGCTGACCGGCCTCCGCACCCGCCGCGTCCAGGAGCCGGATCCGGGCATCGGTGAAGCCGGCCAGGTCGGCATGCGGATCGGCCTCCGGGTCCACGGCGGCCACGAGCACCAGCCGGTCCGCCTCGCGCGGCAGGGCCTCGAAGGACACCTCCAGCGCCGCCTTGTCCGGCGCGGCGTGCGCCCGGGCCCGTACCGAACCGTCCGGCGTGCGCGGGTTGTTGAAGAAGACGAAGTGGTCCTCGCTGAGCACCCGGTTGCCCGTGCAGACGAGGGCGCACACGTCCAGAGCGACCCGGCCCGCCCAGGTCATGCCGAGCACGTTGTGGTCGTCCGACGGGGCGGGTTCGCCGGCGCGCTGCGCCGGGACCGGGGCCGGGGTTGCCGGGCCGCCACCGAGGCGCCCGCGCAGCCCGTACTGGTGCAGGAGCTCCACCAGCTTCTCGCCGGGAACCAACTCCAGCGGCTTGCCGTTGGAGAAGGTGTACGACGTCGGCCCGAAGGACGAGGTGGTGACCAGCACCCCCTTGTTCGCGCCCTTGTCCTGGACCGTGCCGTACAGGTCCCGTACCGCCGTGGGCGGCACGGTGTTGCGGTAGCGCTTGACCTGGACGACGATCCGCCCGCCCGTGATCGGGGAAGGGTCGTTCGCCTCGATGTCGACGCCGCCGTCGCCGGACCGCTGGGTGGTCACCGCCTCCATGCCCATCGCCCGGAAGAGCTCCGCCACCAGGTTCTCGAAGGCGATGGGGTCCATCACGAAGAGGTCCGGCTCGTCCTCGTCGTCGTCCGCGTGCCCGCCGTGGCTGACGACTCCGCCGCCGACCTCGTCGGGCCTGCGTCCCGCGCGTACGGCAGTCAGCTGGTCGGGCCGCGCCGACAGCTGCCCGCGCAACCCCTCCACCAGGCAGTCCACCGCGCTGACCTGCTCCAGCCGAAGCCCCGCGAAGGCGGGGCGGGCCGCCGACACCGAAGCGAGCACGATCCGGGCCTCCTGCCCCGTCACCGGATCGTGGTCGTCCACGAAGCCGTTGACCACGACGGACTCGAGCGCGCCGAACTCGTCCGCGGCGTACAGCTCGCGCGCCACCAGCAGCAGGCACTGTGCCAGCAGGTCCCGGTACAGCGCGCGCCGCTGGGTGGCGGGACGAGCCGTCTCCTTGTCCTGGTCCGTACTCGGCATGTACCGGACCGACTTGGCTTCGGGCACCACCTGGAACCCCGGCAGCTGCCAGTCCAGCACCAACTCGCGCGCCCCCGGATCGTAGGCGGCGGCCAGCTGCCTGGGCAGTGCCTCGGGCCAGGCGGTGGAGGCGTAGAGGGCGGCGGAGAAGTACTCCACTGCGGCCTCGGCGTCACCCGCGCGCAGCGCCCTGGCCAGCTCGGCGAGACCGTTGTTGTGCTGCCGGATCCCGGCGAGTTGCTGCGCCGCCCACTGGTCGTACTGCTGCCGGTACGCCGCCAGCTGCTGCTGCCGCTGCACCTCCGCGGCATGCGCGGCCTGCCAGGCCTGGGTGTAGCGGGCGTGCGCCTCGCGCTCCGCCTGCGCCCGGCGGTTCGAGCCGAGGGTCCAGCCGCTGCTCTGCTGCTGGAACTGCTCCAGGCGCGGCATCGGCAGCGGATGGGCGAGACTGCCCGGGGCGAAGGGTTCCAGCTGTTCCGGCCTGACCAGCGCGGACGTGCGGAACGCCGGTGCCCGGCAGCCCGCGGCCAGCAGCCCCTGCAGTGCGGCGACCTCTGCCTCGATGCGCGCCGTACGTCGTCGCGCCTCGGCCTCGCGATGCTGGCGGTAGGCGGCCTGCTGCTCGCGCTGCCCCCGGGCCGCCTCGCGTTCGTACGCACGTTGGCGGCGTTCCGCCTCGCGGTGCTGGATCAGCTGCGTCTGCTGCATCCGGCGCTGGGCCTCGGCCCAGTCCCCGATCAATCCGCCCGACCGACGACTCATCAGCTCTGTGTTCTCCCGCCCCACCCGACAGTGCCAAGAGGGAAAACACTAGTCGCCATTCGGGTGGTACGTCCCCCGGACGTACCACCCGAATGGTCGGGAACCCCTACAGTGCGGGGCCCGCCAGCGTTGCCACGACTGCCGGCAGGGGCGCGCCCGAACCGTCCCGGCGCGGGTCCGTCGCCGGCAGCTCGGCCGGAGCGCCGTTCGCCGCCGCCGCGCGGGCGGGGGAGCCGCCGGCCCAGGCCAGTACCAGCAGGTCCTCGCCCTTCAGGAACCGCTGGCAGCGCACACCGCCGGTGGCCCGGCCCTTGCGCGGGTACTGGTCGAAGGGGGTCAGCTTCCCGGAGGTCACCGAGTCGTCCAGGGTGCCGTGCGAGCCCGCCACCGTGAAGACCACCGCGTCCCGCGCCGGATCCACGGCCGAGAAGTGGATCACCTTGGCGTTCTCGGAGAGCTTGATGCCCGCCATGCCGCCGGCCGGACGGCCCTGCGGGCGGACCTGGCCCGCCGGGTAGCGCAGCAGCTGGGCGTCGTCGGTGATGAAGACCAGGTCCTCCTCGCCGGTGCGCAGTTCGACCGCGCCGACGATCCGGTCGCCGTCCTTGAGGGTGATGACCTCCAGCTCGTCCTTGTTGGCCGGGTAGTCCGGCACGACGCGCTTGACCACGCCCTGCTCGGTGCCCAGCGCCAGGCCCTGCGAGGACTCGTCCAGCGAGGTCAGGCAGACCACCTTCTCGTCCGCCTCCAGCCCGGAGAGGAACTCCGAGACCGGTGCGCCGCCCGCGAGGTTCGGCGCGGCGTGCGTGTCCGGCAGCTGCGGCAGGTCGATCACCGAGAGCCGCAGCAGCCGGCCCGCGGAGGTGACCACACCGACGTCGGCCCGCGCGGTCGCCGCGACCTGCGAGACGATCAGGTCGTGCTTGGCCCGGGCGCCGCCCCCGTCCTGGGGCAGCGGCTCGCCGTTGGCCGTACGGGCCAGCAGGCCCGTCGAGGACAGCAGCACCCGGCACGGGTCGTCCGCGACCTCCAGCGGAACGGCCGCCACCGCGGTGCCCGCCGACTCCAGCAGGACCGTACGGCGCTCGGTGCCGAACTTCTTCGCGACGGCGGCCAGTTCCGCGGAGACCAGCTTGCGCAGCTCGTTGTCGGACTCCAGGATCCCGGTCAGCTCGTCGATCTCGCCCGTCAGGCGGTCGCGCTCGGACTCCAGCTCCAGGCGGTCGAACTTGGTCAGCCGGCGCAGCGGGGTGTCCAGGATGTACTGGGTCTGGGTCTCGCTGAGCGAGAACCGCTCCATGAGCCGGGCCTTGGCCTGGGCGGAGTTCTCGCTGTCGCGGATCAGCCGGATGACCTCGTCGATGTCGATGAGGGCGACCAGCAGGCCCTCGACGAGGTGCAGGCGGTCCCGGCGCTTGGTGCGGCGGAACTCGCTGCGCCGCCGGACGACCTCGAAGCGGTGGTCGAGGTAGACCTCCAGCAGCTCCTTGAGGCCGAGGGTGAGCGGCTGCCCGTCCACCAGCGCCACGTTGTTGATGCCGAAGGACTCCTCCATCGGCGTCAGCTTGTAGAGCTGCTCCAGTACGGCCTCCGGGTGGAAGCCGTTCTTGATCTCGATGACCAGGCGCAGGCCGTGGGCGCGGTCGGTGAGGTCCTTGACGTCGGCGATGCCCTGGAGCTTCTTCGAGCCGACCAGGTCCTTGATCTTCGCGATGACCTTCTCGGGGCCGACCGTGAAGGGCAGTTCGGTGACGACGAGGCCCTTGCGGCGCGCCGTCACGTTCTCCACGGCCACCGTGGCGCGGATCTTGAAGGTGCCGCGGCCGTTCTCGTAGGCGTCCTTGATGCCCGAGAGGCCCACGATCCGGCCGCCCGTGGGCAGGTCGGGACCCGGCACGAAGCGCATCAGCGCCTCCAGGTCCGCCTGCGGGTACCGGATCAGGTGGCGGGCCGCCGCGATGACCTCGCCGAGGTTGTGCGGGGGCATGTTCGTCGCCATGCCGACCGCGATCCCGGACGCCCCGTTGACCAGCAGGTTCGGGTAGGCGGCGGGGAGCGCGACCGGCTCCCGCTCCTGGCCGTCGTAGTTGGCGGTGAAGTCGACGGTGTCCTCGTCGATCGACTCCGTCATCAGCGACGTGGCGTCGGCCATCTTGCACTCGGTGTACCGCATCGCGGCCGGCGGGTCGTCGTTGCCCAGCGAGCCGAAGTTCCCGTGTCCGTCGACCAGCGGCAGCCGCATGGAGAAGGGCTGGGCCATGCGCACGAGGGCGTCGTAGATCGAGGCGTCGCCGTGGGGGTGGAGCTTGCCCATCACCTCGCCGACGACGCGGGCGCACTTCACGTACCCGCGGTCGGGACGCAGACCCATCTCGTTCATCTGGTACACGATCCGGCGGTGCACCGGCTTCATGCCGTCCCGGGCGTCGGGCAGGGCACGGGAGTAGATCACCGAGTACGCGTACTCGAGGAAGGAGCCCTGCATTTCGTCGACGACGTCGATGTCGAGGATCTTCTCCTCGAAATCCTCCGGCGGCGGGGTCTTCGTGCTGCGGCGGGCCATCGCTGCGCGGCTCCTTAACCAAGAATGGGATGTGCTGGGTGTCTGGCTGGTCTGGCGGGGTCTGGCTGGGTCCTGCCGGTGTCCGGCGGGGGTGCGACGCGCACCATTGTGTCCCGAGGGACCGACAACGCCGACTCCGACCCAGGTCTGGCCCGGGAACTTATCCGGTGGTCGGCGCGCTTGCATACAGTGGCAGGTCTGACGGAAATCTCTGCATCGCGATCGAAGGGACCACATGCCCATGGGTCACACGGCCACAGCCCAGGCCGGCTCCGGCGGCCTGACAGCGACCGAGCACCGGCTGGCCAACGGCCTGCGCGTGGTGCTCTCCGAGGACCACCTGACCCCGGTCGCCGCGGTCTGTCTCTGGTACGACGTCGGCTCGCGCCACGAAGTCAAGGGGCGCACCGGTCTGGCTCACCTCTTCGAGCACCTGATGTTCCAGGGTTCGGCGAGCGTACCGGGCAACGGCCACTTCGAGCTGGTCCAGGGCGCCGGCGGCTCCCTCAACGGCACCACCAGCTTCGAGCGCACCAACTACTTCGAGACGATGCCGACCCACCAGCTGGAGCTCGCGCTCTGGCTGGAGGCGGACCGGATGGGGTCGCTGCTGGCCGCCCTGGACGACGAGTCGATGGAGAACCAGCGCGACGTCGTCAAGAACGAGCGCCGCCAGCGCTACGACAACGTGCCGTACGGCACCGCCTTCGAGCGGCTGACCGCCCTGGCGTACCCCGAGGGCCACCCGTACCACCACACCCCGATCGGTTCCATGGCCGATCTGGACGCCGCGTCCCTGGAGGACGCGCGCACCTTCTTCCGTACCTACTACGCGCCCAACAACGCGGTGCTGTCGGTCGTCGGGGACATCGACCCGGAGAAGACCCTCGCCTGGATCGAGAAGTACTTCGGCACCATCCCCTCCCACGACGGCAAGCAGCCGCCCCGTGACGGCTCGCTGCCCGACATCATCGGGGAGCAGCTGCGCGAGGAGATCACCGAGGAGGTCCCGGCGCGTGCGCTGATGGCCGCCTACCGGCTGCCGCACGACGGCACCCGCGAGTGCGACGCCGCGGACGTGGCCCTGACGATCCTGGGCGGCGGCGAGTCCTCGCTGCTGCACAACCGACTGGTGCGCCGCGACCAGACGGCCGTCGCCGCGGGCTTCGGCATGCTGCGCCTGGCCGGGGCGCCCTCGCTGGGCTGGCTGGACGTCAAGACCTCCAGCGGGGTCGAGATCCCCGCCATCGAGGCGGCCGTCGACGAGGAGCTCGCGCGGTTCGCCGCCGAGGGGCCGACGGCCGAGGAGATGGAGCGGGCGCAGGCGCAGCTGGAGCGCGAGTGGCTGGACCGGCTGAGCACGGTGGCCGGCCGCGCCGACGAACTGTGCCGGTACGCGGTGCTGTTCGGCGACCCGCAGCTGGCCCTCACCGCCGTCGGGCGCGTCCTCGACATCACCGCCGAGGAGGTGCAGGCCGTGGCCGCGGCCCGACTGCGTCCGGACAACCGCGCGGTGCTCGTCTACGAGCCGCTCGCGGCGCACGGGGCCGAGGGCGAAGAGGGCGAAGAGAACGCCGACAGCGACGAGAACGAGGGGGCGGAGCAGTGAGCGACACCGCAGCCGTCACGATGACCTTCCACCCGCGCCCGCAGGCCGGCGAGCCGCAGCCGTGGGCCTTCCCGGCCCCCGAGCGCGGGACGCTGTCCAACGGGCTGACCCTGCTGCGCTGCCACCGCCCGGGCCAGCAGGTCGTCGCGGTCGAGATCAACCTCACCGCGCCCCTCGACGCCGAGCCCGAGGGCCTGGACGGCGTGGCGACCATCATGGCGCGCGCCCTGTCGGAGGGCACCGACAAGCACACCGCCGAGGAGTTCGCGGCCGAGCTGGAGCGCTGCGGAGCCACCCTCGACGCGCACGCCGACCACCCCGGCCTGCGGGTCTCCCTGGAGGTCCCGGCCTCCCGGCTGGCCAAGGCGCTGGGCCTGCTCGCCGAGGCGCTGCGCGCCCCCGCGTTCGCCGACGCCGAGGTCGACCGGCTGGTGCGCAACCGGCTCGACGAGATCCCGCACGAGCTGGCCAACCCGCAGCGCCGCGCCGCCAAGCAGCTCTCCAAGGAGCTCTTCCCGGCGTCCCTGCGGATGTCCCGCCCGCGCCAGGGCACCGAGGAGACGGTCGCGCGGATCGACTCCGCCGCCGTACGCGCCTTCTACGAGGCCCACGTACGCCCCGCCACCGCCACCGCGGTGGTCGTCGGCGACCTGACCGGCATCGACCTGGACGCCGTGCTGGCGGACACGCTGGGCGCCTGGACGGGTGACACCGCCGAGGCCCGTCCCGTGCCGCCGGTGACCGCCGACGACACCGGCCGCGTGGTGATCGTCGACCGGCCGGGCGCCGTCCAGACCCAGCTGCTGATCGGCCGGATCGGGGCGGACCGCCACGACCGGGTGTGGGCGGCCCAGGTGCTCGGCACGTACTGCCTGGGCGGCACCCTCACCTCCCGCCTGGACAAGGTGCTGCGCGAGGAGAAGGGGTACACCTACGGGGTGCGCGCCTTCGGCCAGGTGCTGCGCTCCACGGCGGACGGCAAGGGCGCCTCGATGCTCGCCATCAGCGGCTCGGTGGACACCCCCAACACCGGACCGGCGCTGGAGGACCTCTGGAAGGTGCTGCGCACCCTCGCGGAGGGCGGACTGACCGACGCCGAACGCGACGTGGCCGTGCAGAACCTCGTGGGCGTGGCCCCGCTGAAGTTCGAGACGGCCGCCTCGGTCGCCGGCACCCTGGCCGACCAGGTCGAGCAGGAGCTGCCGGACGACTACCAGGCACAGCTGTACGCGCAGTTGGCCGAAACGGGCACGGTGGAGGCGACCACGGCGGTCGTGCAGGCCTTCCCGGCGGACCGGCTGGTCACGATCCTCGTGGGCGACGCCGCGCAGATCGAGGAGCCCGTGCGGGCCCTCGGGATCGGTGACGTCACGGTCGTCACCAACTGACGTCGCGGGCGCCCGGATGACGGGCAATTGAGGCACGGCGCAAGGGGCTCCGGCGGTTTTCCGCCGGAGCCCCTTTTTGTCCGTTTAGTGGTGAGGTTGCTTGTATGTGGTGTGGCGTACGCAACAAAAAGGCGCGTCTGTTTGGCGATTGACTGATGATCCGCCTAGCGTCAGGCGTGCTGTCCGTCAGTTGTGCCCGCCGCACCCGCGGCACCGGACAGCGATCGCCGAGTCCCCGTCAGGCGCGAGCCTGGGGAGCCGGGGACCCACATCAGTCCCTGGGGTGAATCGGACCCCCTCGCAAGAGGAGGCCCGTAGGAGACCTTCCTGCTCCGAACCCGTCAGCTAACCCGGTAGGCGAGAAGGAAGGAAAGGATCAAACCCTTCATGGCGTTTGGCAGTCGTCCCGCTGGTTCCGGCAAGCACCGTGGTTCCAGCCGCCTGAGCAAGAAGACCGCCGGCTACGCCGGTATCGCCGCGATCGCCACCACGGGTGTGGTCGGCTCCCTCGCCGCCCCGGCCTTCGCCGCGGACAACCACAGCAGCTCCGCCCCGGAGAACGGGCTGGGTGCCGTCGTCGTCGCCGAGGACCTCGCGGGCGACATCACGGACCAGGCGGAGGCCCAGCAGCGCGCCGCCGAGCACGCCGCCGCCAAGGCCCAGGCCGAGGCCGACGCCAAGCAGAAGGCCGCCGAGGCCAAGCGCCTCGCCGAGGCCAAGGCGAAGGCCGAGCGCGAGGCCGCCGAGCGCGCCGCCCGTGAGGAGGAGCGCAAGCGCCTCAACACCTTCGTCTCCCCGCTGGACGACTCCTACGTCAGCACGCAGTACAAGGCGGGCGGCGGCATGTGGTCCTCCGGCAGCCACACCGGCATCGACTTCCACGCCGCCTCCGGCACCTCGGTCCACGCGGTGGGCTTCGGCACCGTCGTCGAGGCCGGCTGGGGCGGTGCGTACGGCAACAACGTCGTCATCAAGCACAACGACGGCACCTTCACGCAGTACGGCCACATGTCGTCGCTGAACGTCTCGGTCGGCCAGCAGGTCACCCCGGGCCAGCAGATCGGCCTGTCGGGCTCCACCGGCAACTCCAGCGGCCCGCACCTGCACTTCGAGGCCCGCACCGGCTCGCAGTACGGCTCGGACATCGACCCGATCGCGTACCTGCGCTCGCACGGCGTCAGCCTCTGACCCTCCGCGCCGCCCACCGGGCGCAGCGCGCGACGCACCGCTTCACGAAGACCCCGTCTCCCGAGCCGGGGTCTTCGTGTTTTTGCACTCCGGCGCAATGTTTCGGATTTCGGTCGGCTCTCGAAATTATGCTGTGCTGCAATAGAGTCGATGCGTGCGTGTGGATGCGCACGGGAGCCGGTGGTCGGAAATAGGCGGAGGTTCGGTCTTGCGTATTCCTGCGCACGCGGTATGCACGGCAATTCGCGACGACATCGTCTCCGGGGTGTTCGAACCGGGCGGTCGGCTGACGGAGGAGGTGCTGGCCCGCCGGTACGGGGTCTCGCGCGTCCCGGTCCGCGAGGCCCTGCGGACCCTGGAGTCCGAGGGCTTCGTGACCACGCGGCGGCACGCCGGGGCCTGCGTGGCCGAGCCGACCGCGCAGGAGGCGGCGGATCTGCTGGAGCTGCGGATGCTGCTGGAGCCGCTGGCGGCGGCCAGGGCCGCCCGGCGCCGCACCGACGCGCACCTGAAGGTGCTGCGGGGGCTGGTCAGGCTGGGGCAGGAGCGGGCCAGGCGCGGTCAGGGCGAGGACCTGCGGTCCCTGGGGGGCTGGTTCCACGAGACGCTCGCGCAGGCTTCCGGCAGCCCCGGGCTGATCGCGCTGCTGACCCAGATGCGCCACAAGGTGGCGTGGATGTTCGTGGTGGAGGCCCCGGTCCGGCCCGCGGAGTCCTGGGCGGAACACGGGGCGATCGTGGACGCGGTGGCCCGCGGCGACGCCGAACGGGCGCGGGCGCTGGCCGCGGTCCACGCCGACCGCGCGGCGGCCGCGCACCGGCTGCGGCAGCGGCCTGTGGTGAGCACTTCGCAACCTGCCGTAAACATGTCGAGCGGCCGGCATTAACAGGAGCCGTATACAAAGGATGCCGTCGCGTGAATTCGCTGCGCCTGATAAATCACTGCGCCCGGTAATTCGCCGTGCCGAATTCTTGCGGGCGGGTGGGCGGGGAAGCGCCGCCCGGCTGAATGCTGCGCCGCGGAATTCTGCCCGGCCCGTCGGCGCGGGCCTCTTTTCCGTCGCGCCGCATTTCCTGGTTCCGGAACGCCGAAGCCGCGGCCCCTCGTGGGGGACGCGGCCTCGCCGTTCGCGGGGTGAACCCGAAGGGTCAGACGGTCTCGGGGAGTTCCTCGAGGCCTTCGGCGACCAGCTTCGCGAGGCGGTCCAGTGCGGCGTCCGCACCCTCGGCCTCGGAGGCGAGGACGATCTCCTCGCCACCCTGGGCGCCCAGGCCCAGTACCGCCAGCATGGAGGCGGCGTTGACGGGGTCGCCGCCGGACTTCGCGATGGTCACCGGGACGCCGGAAGCGGTCGTCGCACGGACGAAGATCGAGGCGGGACGAGCGTGCAGGCCCTCGGCCCACCCGACGTTGACGCGGCGCTCTGCCATGGTGATGCCCTTCAGGTTCTCAACGTTGTCTAGACCAGTCTCTCACGGCACCCCGAATGCTCCGACCGACCTTCGGTCCGGCTGTCGCCGCTCCTCGACCTTCCCCAGCTTGCACCGGTTCGTCCCGGCTTGCCTGCTGCGCCGCGCGAGCGCTGTCCGGCCCGGTCCGGCCGTAAGGTATGCGCATGACCATAGAGTCGGACCCGTCCTACCCGGCCCACTGGGAAGCCGACGTCGTCCTCCGCGACGGCGGCACCGCCCGGATCAGGCCCATCACCACCGAGGACGCCGGCCGGCTCGTCAGCTTCTACGAGCAGGTCTCGGACGAGTCGAAGTACTACCGCTTCTTCGCGCCCTACCCCCGCCTCTCCGACCGCGACGTGCACCGCTTCACGCACCACGACTACGTGGACCGGGTGGGCCTCGCCGCGACCATCGGCGAGGAGTTCATCGGCACCGTCCGCTACGACCGCATCGGCCCCGACGGCCGGCCCGCCTCCGCCCCCGCCGACGAGGCCGAGGTCGCCTTCCTCGTCCAGGACGCCCACCAGGGCCGCGGAGTCGCCTCCGCGCTCCTCGAACACATCGGCGCGGTCGCCCGCGAGCGCGGCATCCGCCGGTTCGCCGCCGAGGTGCTCCCCGCCAACACCAAGATGATCAAGGTGTTCACGGACGTCGGCTACCAGCAGAAGCGCAGCTTCGAGGACGGCTCCGTCCACCTCACCCTCGACCTCGAACCCACCGCCGAGTCCCTCGCCGTGCAGCGGGCCCGGGAGCAGCGCGCCGAGGCCCGCTCCGTGCAGCGCCTGCTGGCCCCCGGCTCGGTGGCCGTCGTCGGAGTCAGCCGCTCCGGCGCCGGCGTGGGCGCGGCCGCACTGCGCAACCTGCGCGACAGCGGCTTCCGCGGCCACCTCTACGCCGTCAACGAGGCCGTCACGCGCGACCTCCTCGACGGCGTGCGGGCCTACCGCTCCGTCGAGGCCGTCGGAGCCCCCGTCGACCTCGCCGTGATCGCGGTCCCGGCCGACCGGGTGCCCGACGCGGTGGCCGCCTGCGGCGAGCACGGCGTGCAGGGGCTCGTCGTCCTCTCCGCCGGATACGGGGACAGCGGCCCGGCCGGACTCGCCCGCCAGCGCGAGCTGCTGCGGCAGGTCCGCTCGTACGGGATGCGCCTCATCGGACCCAACGCCTACGGGGTGATCAACACCGCCCCGGAGGTGGGGCTCAACGCCTCGCTGACCCCCGCGCCGATGCCGATGCGCGGCCGGACCGGCCTGTTCACGCAGTCCGGCGCGATCGGCATCGCCCTGCTCTCGGCGCTGCTCCGGCGCGGCGAAGGCCTGTCCTCCTTCGTCTCCGCCGGGAACCGGGCCGACGTCTCGGGCAACGACATCCTCCAGTACTGGTACGAGGACGAGGCCACCGACGTCGCCCTGCTGTACCTCGAAACCCTCGGCAATCCGCGCAAGTTCACCCGCCTCGCCCGCCGGACCGCCGCCGTCAAGCCCGTGGTCGTCGCCAAGGGCGGCCGCCACACCCCCGCCGGGCACGTCGTCCCCGGCACCCGGCTGTCGGACGACACCGTCTCCGCCCTCCTGCGCCAGGCCGGCGTCATCCGGGTCGACACCGTCACCGAGCTGGTGGACGTCGGCCTGCTGCTGGCCTCGCAGCCGCTGCCCGCCGGACCGAGGATCGCGATCCTCGGCAACTCCGAGTCCCTCGGTGTCCTCACCTACGACGCCTGCCTGACCCAGGGCCTGCGGCCGCTGCCGCCCCTGGACCTGACGACCGCGGCGTCCCCGGCGGACTTCCGCACCGCGCTGGCGGCCGCCCTCGCCTCCGACGACTGCGACGCGGTGGTCGTGACCGCCATCCCGTGGGTCAGCGAGCACGCCCTCGCCGACGACCTGGCCGACGCGCTGCGCGAGGCCGTCGCCGAGGCCCCCGGCAAGCCGGTGGCGGTCGTGCACGTGGAACTGGCCGAGCTGGTGCAGGCCCTGTCAGCGACCCGCGGCCCCGCCGCCGGGGCGCCCGACCGGACCACCGCGGACAGCCCCTTCACCCCGGCCGCCCTCGCGGCCGACGCCACCGCCGACCCGGACCGGATCCCCAGCTACCCCGCCGCCGAGCGCGCCGTGAAGGCCGTCGCGGAGGCCGTGCGCTACGGCCAGTGGCGGCGGGCCCTCGCCGACTCCGGGCACGTCCCCGAGTACGAGGACATCGACGAGGCCGGCGCCGCGACCCAGCTCGCCGGGCTGCTCGCGGACGTCGACGCCGGGGCCGTGCTGACCCTGAACGACTGGGACGCCCGCGAGCTGCTGGCGCGCTACGGGATCCGGGTCCTGCCCACCCTCCCCGCGCCCAGCGCCGACGCCGCCGTCCGGGCGGCCGCCGTCCTGGGCTACCCGGTCGCCCTCAAGACCACCGCCCCGCACCTGCGCCACCGCGCGGACCTGGGCGGCGTACGGCTCGACCTCACGAACGAGGCCGAGCTGAGACGCTCGTACGAGGAGCTCACCGAAGCGCTGGGCAAGCCGGGCGAGCTCCAGCCCGTGGTCCAGGCCATGGTGCCGAGGGGCGTCGACACCGTCGTGCGGTCCGTTATCGACCCGGCCGCCGGCGCCGTCCTCTCCTTCGGGCTCGCCGGGGTCGCCTCCGAACTGCTCGGCGACACCGCCCACCGGCTGGTCCCGGCCACCGACCGGGACGCCGCCGGACTGGTCCGGTCCATCCGGGCCGCGCCCCTCCTCTTCGGCTGGCGCGGCAGCGACCCGGTCGACACCCCCGCCCTGGAGGAGGTGCTCCTGCGGCTGTCCCGGCTGGTGGACGACCATCCCGAGGTGATCGGAGTCTCCCTGGAACCGGTCGTCGTCGCCGTCGAGGGGATCTCCGTGCTCAGCGCCACGGTCCGCGTCGCCCATCCGCCCGCCCGCGGTGATCTCGGGCCGCGGACCCTCCCCAGTTACTGAGCGGGTACGGCGCGGTAGGAGGGCACCCGGAGGGCCTTACCATTGACCCCATGGCGAAATCCGGTACGACGACCCAGGGGCTGCGCACGGCGATCGAGCGCAGCGGCTACTACCCGGCCCTCGTGGCCGAGGCCGTGGAGGCCGCGGTGGGCGGCGAGCCGATCTCGTCGTACCTGGTCCACCAGGAGACGACCTTCGACTCCAACGAGGTGCGCCGCCACGTCACCGTGCTGGTCCTGACCGGCAACCGCTTCATCGTCAGCCACACCGACGAGCAGGCCGCCGACGCCGGGTCCCCGTCCCCGTACGCGACGACGTCCACCGAGTCGGTCAAGCTCTCCAGCATCTCCTCGGTGGTGCTCAGCCGCGTCGTCGCCAACCCGGAGTCCTACACCCCCGGCACCCTGCCCCGCGAGGTCGTCCTGACCATCGGCTGGGGCGCGGTCTCGCGGATCGACCTGGAGCCGGCCGCCTGCGGCGACCCCAACTGCGACTCCGACCACGGCTACACCGGCAACTCCACCGCCGACGACCTCAGCCTGCGGGTCAGCGAGGCCGGCGACGGCCCGGAGGCGGTGCGCCAGACCCTGGTCTTCGCGCAGGCGCTGAGCGAGGCCACCGCGGCCACGTCCTCCCCCTCCGCCCGCTGATGGTGTACTCCGCACCGCAGGACTGGACCGAGCCGGAGCTGCTGGACCTGGGCGGCGCCCCCGTCCCGGAGTACGGCGCCGGGTCGCTCGCCGACCTGCTGCCGACGCTCGTGGCGGGGCAGGGCGTACCGGGCTACACGGCGTCCATCGCCGAGCTGACCCCGGCCGACCGCAACTGCGTCTTCCTCGTCGACGGCATGGGATGGGAGCAGATCAAGGCCCACCCGGCCGAGGCCCCCTACCTGGCCTCGCTCCTCGGCAGCTCGCGCGGCGGCACCGGCCGGCCGATCACCGCGGGCTTCCCGGCGACCACCGCCACCTCGCTCGCCTCCGTGGGCACCGGGCTGCCGCCGGCCCGCCACGGGCTGCCCGGCTACACCGTGCGCAACCCCGCCACCGGCGAGCTGATGAACCAGCTCCGCTGGCACCCGTGGGCGCCGCCGAAGCCGTGGCAGCCGTACCCGACGGTCTTCCAGGAGGCCGACAAGGCCGGCGTGGCGACCGCGCAGGTGTCCTCGCCCGCCTTCCAGAGCACCCCGCTCACCAAGGTCGCCCTCAGCGGCGGCACCTTCCTGGGCCGGATGACCGGCGAGGAGCGGATGGACGTGGCCGCCGAGCGCCTCGCGGCCGGTGACCGCTCGCTCGTCTACACCTACTACAGCGAACTCGACGGGGCCGGCCACCGCCACGGCGTGGACTCGGACGCCTGGCGCGGCCAGCTGATGTACGTGGACCGGCTCGTCCAGCGGCTCGCCGAGCAGCTCCCGCCGCGCACCGCGCTGTACGTGACCGCCGACCACGGCATGGTCGACGTCCCCTTCGACGAGGACGCGCGGATCGACTTCGACGAGGACTGGGAGCTGGGCGCCGGCGTCGCCCTGCTGGGCGGCGAGGGCCGGGCCCGGCACGTGTACGCGGTGCCGGGTGCCGAGGCCGACGTGCTGACCGTGTGGCGCGAGGTGCTCGGCGACCGCTTCTGGGTGGCGAGCCGCGAAGAGGCCCTGGAACTGGGCTGGTTCGGCCCGCCGGGGGAGTGCGACGAGCGGGTGCTCGGCCGGATCGGCGACGTCGTCGCGGCGGCCCAGGCCGATGTCGCGATCACCGCGTCGCGCAACGAGCCGAACGAGTCGGCGCTCGCCGGAATGCACGGCTCCATGACCGCGGCGGAACAGCTCGTCCCGCTGCTCGAAATCCGCACCTGACCCCTCCGGCCGCCCCCGTACCCGCCCACGACCCGAAAGGCCCCTACTTCCCATGCCCGAGCTGGTGTTCTTCTCCGGAACGATGGACTGCGGAAAGAGCACTCTGGCGCTCCAGATCACGCACAACCGCTCGGCCCGCGGTCTGCAGGGCGTGATCTTCACCCGCCAGGACCGCGCCGGCGAGGGCAAGCTGTCCTCCCGCCTGGGCCTGGTCACGGAGGCGGTCGAGGTCGCCGATGCCATGGACCTCTACGGCTACCTCGTGGGCGAGCTCTCGCAGGGCGGCCGGGCCGACTACGTCATCGTCGACGAGGCCCAGTTCCTCGCCCCGGAGCAGATCGACCAACTGGCCCGGATCGTCGACGAGCTCGACATGGACGTCTTCGCCTTCGGCATCACCACGGACTTCCGCACGAAGCTCTTCCCGGGCTCGCAGCGCCTGATCGAGCTCGCCGACCGGATAGAGCAGCTCCAGGTCGAGGCCCTGTGCTGGTGCGGCGCCCGCGCCACGCACAACGCCCGCACGGTCGGCGGCGTGATGGTCGTCGAGGGCGAGCAGGTCGTCGTCGGCGACGTGAACCGCCCGTCGGAGGCGATCGGCTACGAGGTCCTCTGCCGGCGCCACCACCGCAAGCACATGACCTCCGCCGCGGCCCACGCGGCCGCCCTCTCCCCGGACGTCCTCCCGGTCAACCGCCCCTGACGCGGCCGCGGACGGGACCGGAGGCGGTCACCGTGCGTCCGCTCCGCGGCCGTTGCGGAACACCAGGAGGTACCTCCAGAACAGCAGCCGCCGGATCTCACTGTGCGGGAGCCGGGCCGACGCGTACTCCTTGATCTGCGCCAGGGACACACGGGGCGCGGCCACGGTTGCGTCCGGGAGCCGGCGGGGGGTACTCCTGCGGTGGGCGGGCAGCTGCTCACGGGCGAACACCGCAAGGCGGTAGGCGGCGTTCACGGGGACCGCCAGAGCACTCACGGCATGGTCCGCCGCGGTGGTTTCCCGGTAGCAGCCGAGGATCACCAGGACGCCGTCGGCGGTCAGCGACTCACGCAGCCTCTCCACCGTTTCGAGGGGCACGTGGTGGAGGCTGGCCAGGCAGGAGATGTAGTCGTACGTGTTCGGCGGCAGCGTCAGGCGGGTGATGTCGGCCTGCTCGAAGCTGATGTCCGCGGGGAGTTCGAGCGCGCCGGCCTGTTCCCGCGCGGCGGCGATGACGTCGCCGTCCGCGTCGATGGCGTCCACCGTGAATCCCCGAAGGGCGAGCTTCTGGGCGAACGTCCCGTTGCCGCAGCCGACATCCAGGGCCCTTCGGCCGGTTCGGGGAAGTTCGCGCAGCAAGAGGTCGTGGTAGTGGTCATTGTGATCGAACGGCACGGCGCCAGCATGGCACGGTTGCCTCCGCCGAGCGCCGTCGACAGCGGACGGGGCAGGTGGGCGCCGCCGGTCACCCCGGGCGGTGGCGGGCGCCGATGCCCTGGGGGTCCGGGGTGCTCGCCAGGGTGCGGCGGGCGGGGTCGGCGTACTCGCGCTCGACCGACTCCCGCAGCAGGGCCAGCTCGGTGCGGACGGCCGGCAGGCTGCCCGGCGGCAGGGCGGTGAGCAGGCCCTCCAGCACGGAGCGCAGCCGCCGGCAGATCTGGACGGACGACGTGCCGTACTCGCGGATCTCGGTCACGGCCAGCTGGAGGTAGTCCTCCCAGTCCCGGCCCTGGACCACCAGCCGCGGCGTGCCGTGGCGGTCGGCCAGTACGTAGCGCTCGCGCAGGCCGGCCCGGCCGACCGTGTGGAGGAACGCCTCGATCTGGTTGAGGATCTGGACCGCGGTGGTGGGGTCGTTCACGGCGGGGGAGAGGGCCCGTACGGCGATGTCGACGAGGACCCGCAGCGCGAAGGCGGGGTCCTGCTCGATGGTCCGCTCCGAGCCGAAGGCGATCAGCCCGGTCACCTGCCGCGGTTCGGGGGGCGGCGTCCCGCCGTGGACCTCGACGACGACCGCGCCCGGCGGCACGTAGTCGCCGACCAGGCGGGTGACCACGAGGACGCAGTCGTGGCGCTCCGCCAGCGCCGTCAGCCGCCCCGGGTGGAAGGCCTGGATCACGCCGCCGCGTTCGGACCGTACGCGGGTGACCGGGCCGCCGTCCGCCGGCGTCCCGGGCTCACGCGCGCGCGGGGCGGCGCCCAGGACCGCGGCCTCCCCGCGGACCAGGACCGTCTCGCCCATCCGTCCGACCAGGCCGGCGATGGCCACGGGCCGGAGGTTGTGGGTGAACCGGTTGAGGTAGACCAGCAGCAGCAACAGGCTGACGGACACGGCCGACCCGGCCATGGTGACGCCGAGATCGGGCACGGAGTCCGACTCGATGCTGCGCAGCAGGGCGAAGGAGAAGGAGAAGGTCCCGGTGAAGGTGGCCAGCACCACCTTCTGCAGCCGGTCCCGGTACCACAGGCGCATGTAGCGCGGGGACAGCGTGCCCGTCGCCTGCTGGACGACGAGCACGCCGATCGTGACGACGAAGCCGAGCAGGGCGATCATCGCGCCGACGATGGCGGTGAGGACGCCGCTGGCGGTCGAGGCGGAGTACCGCCAGCCGGCCGGGAGCCACTCGGTGGCGTCCACGGAGACGGCCCACTCCGCCAGCAGAACGCCGAGGACGAGACCGATCAGCGGCACGATCCAGAGGCTGGCCTTGGTGTACTGCAGCAGCCGGAACCGGGAGGCCCAGGACATCAGGGGCCGTAGCGGGATGCCGGTGGCCCGACGGGCACCTTCGTACGACTGTGCGGCAACGGCACGGGTGACCTCCGACCTCCGGTTCGCGGCGCGGGACGGCTCCAGCCCACGGTACGGCCGCCCCTCCGCCTCCGCACGCCGTCACGGCACCGGACCCAGCAGTACGAGGAGGTCGCCCTCGGCGGCCGCGACGGCCCCGGCCCCGCCCCCCGTCCCGGTGACCGGATCGAGCCGGCCGTCGGCCCGCACCACGAACAGCGTCTCGCAGTCCGCCGGTACCGGCCGCGAGGCCGGCTGCACGAGGTACCGGGCGCCCTGCCGGTACCGCTCGGCCAGGACGTGGCGGACCAGCCCGGCGCCGAAGAGGACGTCGCCGCCCGTGTAGGGGGCGATGACGCCGCGGCCCTCGTGCGGGGGCCCGACCCGGTAGACGGGGCCCTCCACGTTGCCCTCCACCATGACCGAGGCCAGGGCGTTGAAGTCGTCGTCGTCCGTGCACAGGAAGACGGTGGTGATCCCCTCCAGCCGGGCGCGCGGGGTGGTGGCCGCGGCCAGGAGTTCTCCCCGGGCGAGTTCGAGGCCGGCGTCCCTGATCCGCTCCCGCTCGTCCTCGTCGCCGGCCCACATGAGGACCTGCAGCCCGGCCGACCGCAGGGCCTTGCCCATGTCGACGACCCAGCGGTCGCCGCCGACCAGCAGGGGTCGCGAGCGGGAGGGGCGGACCACGCCGAGCCTGCGGGCCACGGGGACGGCGGTCAGGGCGTAGAGCAGGACAGTGCCCACGATCACCAGGAAGGTGACCGGGAGGATCTTGGAGGCGCCGGCCAGGCCCTGGTCGGACAGGCCGGCGGAGAAGGCGGAGGCCGTGGAGGCCGCGACGATCCCGCGCGGTGCCATCCAGCCGATGAACCCCCGCTCCCCGGGCCCCAGTCCCGCCCTCCCGGTGGAGACGAGGGCGACGAACGGCCGGACGGCCAGGACCAGGAAGGCGATGAGGACGAGGGAGGGGAGCAGTACGGGCTTCAGGGAGGCCGGGGTCACGGTCGAGGAGATCGACACGAACAGCAACCCGATGATCACCTGGACCAGCGTCTCGAAGAAGGGCCGGCGGGCGGGCATGTCGAAGCCGGGCAGGTTGGCGATCGCCAGACCGGTGACGGTCGCGGCGATCAGCCCGGTGTCGTCGCGGACGACGTCGCACCCCGCCGACACGATGATCACCACGGCCAGCTGCGCGATCGTGCCGAGGGTCTCGCCGAGCCGCAGGACGCGCAGGGTCAGCCACAGCAGCGCGACGCCCGCAGCGCCGCCGACCAGGCCGACGCCCATGCTGATGGCGAACTGGCCGAGCTGGTAGCCGTGGCCCTTGGGGGAAGCGGAGGAGGAGACGGCGTGGAAGACGAGCGCGCCGAGGATGCCGCCGATCGGGTCGATCAGCGTCCCCTCCCAGACGAGGATGCGCCGCAGCTTGTCGGTGGGCCGTACGTATTCCAGCAGCGGCCCCACGACGGTGGGGCCCGAGACCACGAGGATCACGCCCACCATGGCGGCGCTGGCCAGTGACATGCCGAACAGCGCGGGGGCGACGGCCGCGACGGCCAGGAAGGTGACGAGGACACCGGCCACCAGCAGCCTGCCGACGATCCCCCGGGTGCGGCCCGAGAGCTGGCGCAGGTCGAGCCCGAGCCCGGCGTCGTACAGGATCACCGCCACCGACAGGGAGACCAGGGCGGAGAACTCGGGTCCGACCAGGTTGTTCGGGTGGATGACGTCGGTCAGCGACCCCGCGACGAAGCCGGCCGGCAGCAGCAGGAGCAGCGCGGGGACGCGCAGCTTCCCGGCGAGGATCTGGCAGAAGCCGGCCAGCGCCACCGTCAGGGCGATGCCGAGGAGGATCTGGTCCTCGGTCACCGCGGGGTTCTCCTCCGGCCGCCCGGACCCGGCGGGCGGCCGTCAGCTCCCATCGGCGCCCTTCCCCGGTTCGGTGCCGCCGCCCTGCAGGTCGGCGTCGGTGAGAGACTCCAGTTCGCCGTGCGTGTCCAGCCAGTACAGCAGGACGACGGCCGGGGCGACGATCACCAGGGCGACCAGCGTGACGAACGCCAGCCACGTCAGGGTGGAGGGGGCGCCCGCGGCCTCGGCGACGGTCAGCGAGGTGGGGATGAGGTAGGGCCGCTGGGCCATGCCCCAGGCCAGGACGGCCGCCGCGACGACTCCCACTGCCGCGACGCGCACCCGGGTTCCCGGCGGCCGCAGCAGCAGCCATGCCGTGGCGAAGGTGGCCGCCGCCGCCAGCAGGACGAAGACCAGCCCCATGCCGTGGGTGAGGCCGTGCCACACGTGGGGGGCGTCCGTGCGCGTGACGAACAGCGCGACCACGGCCAGTACGGCGACCGCGGCGAGCGCGCCCAGCGCCCGGCCCCGGAAGTGGTCGACCAGATCGGGCGCGTCGAAGCGGCGGGCGTCACCGGAGAGGAACACGGCACCGAGGAAGGCCGTGGTCGCGATGGCCAGCAGCCCGAACACGAGGGAGGTGGGGTTGGACCAGGCCCTGGCCGAGGCCTCCGTGCCGAGCGCGACCCGGCCGGAGGCGATGCCGCCGACGGCCGCGCCGAGGAAGAAGGGCGTCACCAGCGAGGACACGGCGAACAGGGTCCCGAACAGGCGCCGTCCGGCGAGCCGCCGGGAGGCCTTGCGGAAGGCGAAGCCCGCGCCGCGCAGGACCATGCCGACGGCGGCCAGGGCGAGCGGCACCCACATCGCGGAGAACACCGTCTGGAAGAAGACCGGGAACCCCGTCCACATGATGACGAAGATGAAGATCAGCCAGACGTTGTTGACCTCCCACACCGGTGCCATGGCGTGGTCGATGAGCCACCGGGGGCGCTTGCCCCGCTCGGCCCCGCCCGCGGTCAGGTCCCAGAAGCCGGCCCCGTAGTCGGTTCCGCCGGCGCAGGTGTAGGCGGTCACGGCGAGCAGCAGCACGAAGGCGATGATGTCGGCGGTCACGGGCGGCCGTCCCCGGACGAGGGCGTCGACGACGACGACGAGGACGAGGAGGACGGCACGGCCGAGCGCGGTCCGTACGGCGTGTCCGACTCCGGTGCCTCGACCGGAGTTCCCGCCCCCTGCTGCGCGTCGGCGATCCGCCATCGGGTGCGCATCTTGAGCAGGACCGCCAGGAACGCGCCGAAGACGAACACGTACACCACGATCACCAGCCCGAACATGATCCACAACGTGGTCGAGCGGGTCGCGGTGACCGCCTCCGCGACCCGCATGTTCTGGTAGACGATCCACGGCTGGCGCCCCACCTCGGTGGTGACCCAGCCGCACTCCACGGCCACCACCGAGGCCACGCCCGCGCAGGCGGCACTGCGCCAGAACCACTTGGACGCCGGCAGCCGGCGGTGGCGCAGCCAGACCACCGCGTACCAGAGGGCCAGCAGGATCAGCACCGAACCGATGACGACCATGAGGTCGAAGGCCCAGTGGGCGATGGTCGCCTGGGTGGCGTTCGGCCGGTCGCTCTCCGGGACGGCGGTCAGCCCCATCACCTTGGTGTCCGGGCTGAAGCCGGCCAGGATGGAGTCGAGCTGGGGGATCTTGATGCCGCCCGAGATCGTCCCGTCCGGATGCAGACGGCCGAACAGGTACTCGGGCATGTGCGTGTCGGTCTCCCAGACGATCTCCATGGCGGCGAACTTCACCGGCTGCTTCTGGAACACCTGCCGGGCGATGGAGTCGCCCAGGAAGAACTGGATCGGGGTGGCGATGGCGGCGACGGTGAACGGCACGGTGAAACCGAGCCGGTGGTAGTGGTCCCGGCGGCCGCGCAGCCAGCCCACCGCGTAGACCCCGGCCACCACGTACCCCGCGGTCAGCAGCATCGCCACGACGAAGTGCCAGTACTGCGGTCCGAACATCGGGGTGAAGATGGCCTTCCAGATGTTCACGTCGACCGGGTTGCCGGCGGAGTCGAGGGTGAAGCCGCGGGGGGTGTTCATCCACGAGTTGGCCGCCAGGATGCCGAAGGCCCCCATCAACGCGGCGGCCGGCAGCGGGAGCCCGAGCAGGAAGTGCGTACGGGGCTTCAGCCGGCGCCAGCCGTACAGGTAGACGGCGATGAGCACCGCCTCCAGGAAGAACGCCCACGCCTCGACACCGAAGCCGATGCCGAACACGTCGCCCCACTTGCCCATCAGCCCCGGCCAGAGCAGCCCGAACTCGAAGGACAGGACCGTGCCGGTGACGACTCCGACGGCGAACTGCACCGCCATCACCGCCGACCAGCGCCGTGCCAGCAGCAGGGCCGTGGGGTCGTTGTGGCGGATGCCCCGGTAGTGCATCAGCAGGGTGATGAACGGCAGGGCCACCCCCATCGGCACCAGGATGATGTGCGAGGCCAGGGTGAAGGCCATGAGCTGTCGGGCCGGAAGCAGCTGGGCCGGCGCGTCCGCCGCCAGCAGCTGGAACGTGGTGTGCATGCGTGCCTTCGCTGCTAGGGGCGAGGGAGGGGATCAGCCGCCGGTGGCGAACCCGGGGAAGAGGGTCATCCCGCCGTCGACGTAGAGGGTGGTCCCCACCACGTAGTCCATGAGGTCGGAGGCGAGCGCGACGACCGCGTGGGCGATGTCGTCCGGATCGCCGATCCGGTCGTACGGGATCAGCTTCAGCAGGTCCTCGCGGGCCTGCTCGGTCTCCCAGGCACCGCGGTTGATCGGCGTCTTGATGGCCCCCGGGGCGACCGCGTTCACCCGGATCTTCTGCGGCGCCAGCTCCTGGGCCAGGGTCTCCATCATCATCTGCACGCCGCCCTTGGAGGAGGCGTAGTTGACGTGCCCCGCCCACGGGATGATCTGGTGCACCGAGCTCATGCAGATGATCTTCCCGGCCGCGCGGGACACCTCGGGCACGACGCCGCGCCGCACGAACTCCTTCGTCGCCTCCCGGGCGCACAGGAACTGCCCCGTCAGGTTGACGTCCAGCACCTTCTGCCACTGGGCGAGGGTCATCTCGGTGAACGCGGCGTCCCGTTGCAGGCCCGCGTTGGCGACCATGATGTCGATCGTCCCGAACTCCTGCACCATCCGGTCCACCATGGCGACGACCTGGTCCTCCTGGGACACGTCCGCCTCGTACGCCGCCGCACGCACCCCGAACGAGGTGATCTCGCGGACGACCGCCTCGGCGGACTCACGGTCCGCCACGTAGTTGACGACCACGTCGGCGCCGGCCCGGCCGAGCCCGATCGCGGTCGCCTTCCCGATCCCGGAGTTGGCGCCGGTGACCAGTGCCTTCTGGCCCTTCAGCAGGTGAGCCGGAATCACACCCTGCGGTGCGCCCACGGTGGAATCCACGTTGTGCTGCCTCCTCGATGAGCGGGCCCGGCACGCCCCGGCCGCAGCGGGCCGGACCGACCGCCCACGTAATCACCGGCCGTGGCGGGGGGCCCGCCGGGCGGGTCCCGGTTGCGCCGTTCGGCCGAGGATCTTCCTCCGGTCGGCGCAGGTCCGGGCCGGCCCCGGGAGGGGTCAGTTCAGCCGGGCCAAGAGGTGGTCGCCGACCCGCAGGGCGTTGGCGATGGCGGTCAGGGACGGGTTGACCGCGCCGATGCTCGGGAAGAAGCTCGTGTCGACCACGTAGAGGTTGTCGAGGTCGTGGGCCTTGCAGTTGACGTCCAGGGCAGAGGAGGCCGGGTCCGTGCCGAAGCGGACGGTTCCCGCCTGGTGCGCGGTCGCCCCGATCGGCATGCCCTTGTGCAGGTAGATGCTGTGCGGCAGCAGGTGGTGCTCGTGCATGCCCAGGTGTCCGAGCATGCCCTGGAGCTTGTGCCGGAGCCGGCCGAGGCCCTCGATGTTGTTCTTCTCGTCGAGCGCGAGGTGGATGGCGCCGTCGCCGTCCAGGGTGACCCGGTTGCCCGGCATCGGGAGGTCCTCGCCGCACAGCCAGAAGTCGACGGCGTGGTGCGCCAGAACCTCGAAGGGCATGTCCGGCATGACCGCTCCGGCCCAGCGCGGTGCCTCCCCGTGGATCTGCTCGGCGTCCGACTTGCCCAGCATCTGGATGCCGCCCAGCGGGAAGTCGAAGTCGTCCGCGCCCAGGTACCAGTCGTGCAGCGCGAGGGTCTTCTGGAACTGCGTGGGGTTGGGCTCCTTCGACACCGCCATCAGGGCCAGGTTGTTGTGCCGCATGTAGTGCCGGCCGACCACGTCGGAGTTGTTGGCCAGCCCCCGGGGATGGGCGTCGCTCGCCGAGGCCAGCAGCAGGGCGGCCGAGTTGACCGCACCGCAGGAGACGACCACGACGTCCCCCGAGAAACGGGTCTCGGAGCCGTCGGGCAGCCTGACGACGACGGCCGTGACGGTGCGCCCGGCGGCGTCCGTCTCCAGCCGGACCACGTGGGCGTCGGTCATCAGCTCCACGCCCGGGTGTTCGAGGGCGGGCTCCACGCAGACCACCTGGGCGTCGGACTTGCCGCGCACCAGGCAGGGGAAGCCGTCCACCCGGTTGCAGCGGATGCACACGCTGGAGGGAACGGCCCTGCCGTCGGCGTCCTGGACGAGGTCGACCCCGATGGGCAGGTGGAAGGGGTGTAGCCCCTTCTTCTCCAGGTCGTCGCTCAACTGCTGGATGCGCGGCTCGTGTTCGACGGGCGGATGGGCGTACTGGGCGCTCGCCGGCCCCTCGCCGGGGTCCTCCCCGTGCCGCCCGTGCACCCGGTAGAGGTGCTCGGCCTGCGTGTAGTACGGCTCCAGGTCCTCGTACCGCAGCGGCCAGGCGGGGGAGATGCCGCCGTGGTGGCGGATCTCGCCGAAGTCCTCGGGCCGCAGCCGGAAGAGGGCGGCTCCGTAGAACTTGGTGTTCCCGCCGACGTAGTAGTTGACCTCGGGCGGGAACTCGTTGCCGTGCTTGTCGAACCAGAACTCCGGCGCCCGGTACTTGCCCTTGACGAACACGGCGGTGGACTCCCAGTTGTCCCGCTCCCGCGGAAGCCAGCCGCCGCGTTCGAGGAGGAGTACGCGCTTGCCGGAGGGCGCCAGCCGGTGGGCGAGGGTACCGCCCCCGGCGCCGGTGCCGATGATGATGACGTCGTAGTGGGGAGAGTCGCCCACGTCGACCACCGTCCTTGGGCTCGTGGCCCCGCCCGGCGGGCCGGGACCTGTCACTCCGCGGAGCGGAGGCCAAGCATTCCCACCCATTCGAAGCTAGCCGCCCTTCCCCCGGACGGCGACCCGGCCGGGCGGGGGAAGGGCGCGGACCGCCGTCACAGCACGGCGATCGGGTTCACGGGAGATCCGGTGGCGCCCGGCAGGCGCAGCGGCGCGACCACGCACAGGAAGCTCCAGCGGCCGGCCCGCGCGCAGACGGCCGCCAGCTCCTCGAACTGCAGGTAGTCCATGAGGTGCACGCCCATCGCGTGCACCGCCAGGACGTGCACGGGGAAGGCCACGTCCGCCACCGCGCTGGGGGCGGTGTCGTTGTTGCCGTCGCCGCCCAGCACCGAGACCTCCCGTTCGGCCAGGAACGACAGCGCCCGCGGGTGCAGGCCCGCCCTGGACCGGGCCGCCTCCCACGCCCCGAGCTCCCCGCGGCGCCGCCGGTGCCCCACCCGGACCAGCAGCAGGTCCCCGGGGCCGACGCGGACCCCCTGGGCGGCCTCGGCGGCCGTCAGGTCGTCCGCCGTCACGTGGTCCCCCGGCTCCAGCCAGGGCACGCCCCGCAGCCGCGGCACGTCCAGCAGCACACCCCGTCCGACGATGCCCTCCCCGACCAGGTCCACGGAGAGCGAGCGGACCTCCGGGGCCGTCGCGTCCCCGGCCGGGACCCCGTCGTAGAGCGCGCCGTCGTACAGCACGTGGTTCAGCGCGTCGAGGTGGCTGTCCGCGTCCCCGTGCACGTTCATGGCGAAGCGGTCGAGGGCGAAGTGCAGCCCGTCGGCCCCGGCCTCCCCGGGAGCGGGCCCGGTCATCCGGTGCTTCGCCGGCTCCGGGTTGTCCGGGCCCGGCCGCGTCTCGATCGGCGCGGCCAGCGAGACCGTGCGGCCGAGCCGGACCTCGGCCGCTGCCGCCGCGACACGGGCGGGCGTCAGGTGCCGCAGCGCCCCGCGCCGGCCGCCCTCCTGCGGGCCGGACCGGGCCGTCCGGCGCAGCCGCTCGTACAGCGTCCGGAAGTCCTCCGCGCTCATGGGCCGGGGGACGGGGGGTTCGGGGTGTCCGGTCATCGGATCGCCGCCTCAGCCGGAGGTTCCCCAGGGGCGCAGCCCCCAGCGCAGCGCGTGGCCGGCCCCCGGTTCCAGGACGGTGAGGCCGCTGCCCGTGCGGAAGGCGTCCGCCGGACAGGACATGGCCTCCACGGCGACACCGCGCCGGCGCCGCCCGGGCTCGGCCAGCGTGTCGCCGGTGTAGACCTGCACGTACCGGGTGCCCTCGCCGAGCCACAGGTCGGTGCCCCGGTGCCCCGACGGGTGCGCCAGCCGGACCACGGCCCGCCCGTCCGCGTCCCGTTCGAGTCCAGTGAAGGCGGTGTCCAGCGCCTGCGCGCCGATGGGCCGGGCGGAGCGGAAGTCGAACTCGGTGCCCTCGACCGGCACCTCGCCCGTCGGCAGTCCCTCGTCGTCGGTGGTCAGCCGGTGCCGGGCGGGCACGGTCAGCAGCGCCGTGTCCACCACAGGGGTGCCCACCGTCAGGTACGGGTGCTGCCCCACGCCGTACGGGGCCCTCGTGCCGCCCGCGTTGACGGCGCCGACCAGGACGGCCAGGCCGGCGTCGTCGAGCCGGTACTCGGCGAACACCTCCAGCAGGAAGGGGTAGCCGGGCTGCGGGTGGAGGGTGGTGCCCACCCGCACCGCGTCGCCGGAGTGGGCGAGCAGCCGCCACGGGGTCCAGCGCAGCAGCCCGTGGATCGCGTTGTGCCGCTCCGGCTCGCTGAGCGGGAGCTGCAGGTCGGCGCCGTCGAAGCGGTAGCGGCCGCCGCCCACCCGGTTGGGCCAGGGCACGAGGATCTGCCCGCGCCCCGAGGTGACGGGCTCGTCGGCGGCGAAGCCGTCCAGCAGGGGCACGCCGTCCGCCTCGTAGTGGCGCAGGGCGCCGCCGAGTTCGGCCACGACGGCGCTCTGCCCGCCGTGCCGCAGCTCCCACTGCTCACCCGTCGGGCCTGCGGACCGGGGCGTCTGCGCGGACATGGGGGCCTCCTCGGACGGTGGGGAAGGGGCGGTCAGGTCCAGCAGGGACAGTGCGGCCGCCACCACGGCCCGCGGCGGCTGGTCGACCTCCACGACCACGGGGTGCTCGTCGGGTCCCGGTTCCTGGAGGTCGGCGAACTGGCTGTCCAGCAGGGCCGCCGGGAAGAAGTGCCCGTGCCGGGCCCCCAGCCGGGCCCGCACGAGTTCCGGCGTTCCGTGCAGGTACAGCAGGCGGGCCCCGGGCCGCCCGCGCAGCAGCCGGTCCCGGTAGGAGCGCTTGAGCGCCGAGCAGGTGACGACCGCCGGGCGGTGCGCGCCGGCCTCCTGGTCCATCCAGGCGCCGATGGCCGCGAGCCACGGGGCCCGGTCGGCGTCGTCGAGGGGGTGCCCGGCCGCCATCTTGGCCCGGTTGGCCGGGGAGTGGAACTCGTCCGCGTCCCGGTGGGGCCAGCCGAGCCGGTCCGCGAGCAGCCGGGCCACCGTGGTCTTGCCCGAGCCGGACACGCCGACGACGAGGACCAGCGGGGTCGGCGGCGCGGTGTCCACCGGCACCGGGGCTCAGTCCCCCGTCAGACCGGGAGCCGTGCACAGCGCCCAGACGATCAGGCCGTCGATCGCCAGGAGCACCAGGGCCCAGAACGGCGTGTACGGGAGCCACATGAAGCTCGCGACCATGCTGAGGCCCGCCAGTGCCAGGCCGACGACCCGGGCCCACAGGGCGCCCCGGATCACGGCGAGTCCGGCGCAGAGGATCACGACGCCCAGGACGAGGTGGATCCAGCCCCAGCTCGTGAGGTCGAACGCGTAGGCGTAGTGCGGGGTGGGGATGAAGACGTCGTCCCTGGCGATCGCGGAGATGCCCGAGAAGATCATCATGAGTCCGCCGAACACCATCAGGAAGCCGGCGAAGTACAGCCAGCCGTTGCGGGCGCTGAAGCCGCTCCTGTGCGCGGCCGACGGGGCGCCCTCGGGTCGGGCTCCGCCCACGTGACTCGTCATGACAGGCTCCTTCCTCACTTCGCGCCGGCCGCGGGGGCCGCGACCGCCGTGCCCACCGGGGGCACTTCGGGCCCGGGCGGCAGCAGTTCGGTGACCACGAAGGCGACCACGGACGCGAGGATGATCACGGGGATCATCGCGCCGCTGCCGAGCAGCAGGACGACGAGCACCACGCTGCTGACCGGAAGCCGCAGCGCACAGGTGGCTGCGGCCGCCATGCCGGCCGCGAGACCGGGAATGACGCCCAGTCCCGGCAGCGGCGCGAACAGCACGCCCGCGGCCGCGCCCAGGAACAGGGCCGGGAAGATCGGCCCGCCGCGCAGGCTGCCCAGACAGAGCGCGTACGCCGCGCCCTTGCACAGCAGGACCGCGATCAGCGCCCCGATGCCCCAGGCCTGCGGATCGGAGGCCAGGCTGTTCATCACGGCCTGGCCGGACGAGGCCACGTCGACGGGTGAGTTGCCGGTGACGAGCGCGTACAGCGCGCCGAAGGCGCCGGCCGCCACGGCGCAGACGGTCGTGTGGGCCACCGGCCGCCGGGCCACGTACACGGAGGCGTAGCGGCCGCCGGCGAGCACGAAGTGCATGAAGACGCCCAGGACCACCGCCAGGAGCAGCGACCACAGCACGTCGGGCGCGTCGAGGCGGGGGAAGGGCCCGGTCAGGTCCAGTTTCAGGCTGCCCGACGCCAGGCCCGTCCAGCGGCCGAAGCCGGTGAACACGAGCTCGCCGACCCCGCTGGACAGCAGGGCCGGCAGCATGATCGCGAAGAGTTGCGGTCCGCCCACCCCGGCCACTTCCATCAGCAGTACGGCGCCGATCAGCGGATTGCCGAAGATCGCGGAGATGGCGGCGGCCGCTCCGGCCGCGCCCAGGATCACCGTGCTCTGCGGGGTCGCGGGCGCCTGGGCCAAGTCCCGGAACAGCAGCGCGAGCCCCCCGCCGAGGGCGATCAGCGGGGCCTCCGGGCCGAGGGTCGCGCCCAGCGGCAGGCTGAGCACCGCCGCCAGGACGACGCCCGGCAGCGCGGCGGAGGTGGCTCCTCCGGCGTGCAGTCCGGAGGCGGGGATGTGCCCGCCGGAGCCGGGCAGACGGGTCACCACCAGCCCGACCAGGACACCCGCCACCAGCAGCATCGGCAGCGGCCACCACCAGGGCGGGCCGCTCCAGCCGAGCGCTTCCGGCAGGTCGGACCACACCAGGTGCTCCAGCTCGTGGAGCCCGACCAGGAACCAGAACGCCGCGAGGGAGACGGGGATGCCGATGAGCGCGCACAGGACGAGGAGCTTCAGGTAGCCGGGCGTGCGCAGCATGTCCCGCAGCCGGTCGCCCTCCGGGGGCGGTTCGGCCGGGGCCGGTGCCGGGGTGCGCGGTGCCGTCATGGGGTCATCCCTTCCCGTCCCCCGTGACCGGTCGGCCTCTCAGCCCGCGAGGAGCCGTGCCTTCTGCTGGGCGAACTCCTCCTCGGTGAGCAGCCCCTGGGCCTTCAGCTCGCCCAGCTTCTGCAGCTGGTCGAGTTTGCTGCTCATGTCGTCGCCGGGGGGCGGGGGCGGCGGTGCGGCCTGCACGGGCTGCGGAGGGGGCGGGGGCGCCGCGGCCTGCTGCTGCTCGTATTCCTGCTGGGACCAGCGGCCCGCCTGCCGCCGCGACACGCGGTTGGACACCGCTGTGGCCGTTCCGGCCACGACGGCGGTACGGGCGATACCACGAAGAAGTCCGGGCATGGGGCGTCATCTCCCAGGGTGCCGAGGGGCGGACGGGCGCGGCGCGCGTCCGGTCCGCGGGCGGGGTGGTGGGGTGGGTGGGGTGCCGCGGGTCGGGATCGGGGCGCTGCCCGCGGCCCGCCGCCCGCGGCCGGGCTCACGCCTCCATGGCGTCGAGCGAGGCCAGCAGTGCCTGGACGGGAATCCGGCCGCCGGCCACCAGCTGCGCGCCACCGCGGCGCAGGGCGCGGGCGAACGGCGCCGCCCAGACGTTCTCGTAGACCAGGATCCCGGCGGAGCTGCCCGCCTCCAGGGCCGCACCGGCCTCGTCGATGTCGTCCTGGCCGAGCAGGCCCGAGGCCACGCCCTCGAAGACGGACAGGTCCATCTCGCCGCCGCCGGCGTCCTTCAGTTCCAGAGCGACGACCGAACCATCGGCATCCTTGCGGACGAAGACCAGGTCGAGGATGCGGATGATGCCGCGATCCACGAGACCGACGAGCAGGGGGAAGCCCTCACCGGTCATCTTGTTGCCCGGGAACTCGACGATCAGGTAGTCGACCGGCCCCATCGTTTCGATGTCGTCGCTCATCACCGCTCCTCACGTGCCGTCCGGTGGGGGGTGACCGGGCCGTGGGCCGCCGCCCGGCTTCGGCGGCGCGTTCCCCGGCACCCGGTGCGGGGGCGGCACTCCAGCTCATTGGAGCACCCCCACGACGCCTTCGCACCTTCGCACCCGCGCCCCGACGGCCCTGCCCGCGGCGCTTCGTGAACGGGGTATGGCAGTCGTGTGTCGGGCCGCGGCGTTCCCTTCACCCGGGGCGGGGGATGCGCCTACGGTCGTACCCGAAGCGCCACCACGACCGTGTGCCCGAGTGGCCCAGGGGCCGGACTGCAAATCCGGTGACGCGGGTTCGAATCCCGCCACGGTCTCCACGACGCAGGTCCGCCCGGGCGGCCCGCCGACCGAGTCCCCCCGCGGTGCGGCTCAGGGCCGCGGGCACACGAGGGCGAACACCGCGCCCTCCGGGTCCGCCACCGTGGCCTGCCGTCCGCGCAGGCCCTCCCGGGGCGGGTCCACGACGCGCCCGCCGAGCTCCTCGACCCGCCGCGCGGCCGCGTCGGTGTCCTCCACCTCGAAGTACGCCAGCCAGTGCGGACCCCGGTCGTGCGGCAGCGAACGGCCCACGCCGTGCACGGCGGCTACGGGCCGGCCCGCCAGGTTCAGGGTGAGGTGGTCGAAGTCGTCCGGGGCGGTGTCGTCGGTCTGCGCCTCGTGGCCGAACACGTGCTCGTAGAACTTGCCGACCGCCGAGGTGTCCTGGGTGATCAGCTCGTGCCAGACGGGGGTGCCCGGACCGCCGCGCGGCCGGGCGCCCGGCCGCCGGGCCTGCGTCTGCCACAGCCCGAAGACCGCGCCCAGCGGGTCCGAGCAGATCGCCACCCGTCCCGCGATGCCGGCGTCCAGCGGTCCCACCGCGACCGTGCCGCCGCACGCCCGGACCGACTCGGCGGTCGCGTCCGCGTCGTCGGTGGCCAGGTACGTCGTCCACGCCATCGGCAGGTGCCCGTCCGGCGGCATCTCGCCGATCCCGGCCACCTCCTGTCCGTCCAGCACGGCGCGGACGTACGGACCGAGCTGTTCGGGCCCGGGTACGTACTCCCAGCCGAACAGGTCGGCGTAGAAGTCCTCGGTGCTCCCGAGGCCGTGCACCATGAGACTCACCCAGCACGGGGTGCCGGGGGTGCGCCGGGTCGCTTCCGCTGCCTCGGTCATGTCAGCCGTCTCCTCCGTCGTGCCGTCACCGGTGCTGATGGTTCCACTCCGGCGGACGCGGCGCGCCCCGGCCGCGCCGCATTCCGGTGGTCCGGACCGGAGTTGACCGGAACCGGGTGCCCCGCTGATGACGGCCCTGTTACACGGGTGCCGGGCGGGGAGGAAGATGGCCGCCATGACTGCGAAAACTGCGATCCTTTCCGCCGCCGAACTGAGGAACGAGCTGGCGGGCACCAGGCCGCCGGTCCTGCTGGACGTCCGCTGGCAGCTCGGCGGCCCCGACCAGCGGCCGGCGTACGAGGCCGGGCACCTGCCGGGTGCCGCCTACGTCGACCTCGACCGCGAACTGGCAGGTCCGGCCGGGTCGGGCGGGCGCCACCCGCTGCCGGACCCGGAAGCCTTCGGCGCGGCGATGCGCAGGGCCGGGGTCCCGGCGGACGCGCCCGTGGTCGTGTACGACGGCGGTCAGGGCTGGGCGGCGGCCCGCGCGTGGTGGCTGCTGCGCTGGACGGGTCACCCGAACGTGCGAGTCCTGGACGGCGGTCTGGCCGCCTGGACGGCTGCGGGGGGCGAACTCACGGCCGAACGAGTGATTCCGGTTGAGGGCGATTTCAAGCCAACCCCCGGTGCGCTCGGGCTGCTCGACGCCGACGCGGCGGCGCTGCGGGCGCGCGAAGGCGTCCTCCTGGACGCCCGGGCGGGGGAGAGGTACCGCGGTGAGGTGGAGCCGATCGACCCGGTGGGCGGTCACATCCCCGGCGCGCTGTCGGCCCCGACCACCGAGAACGTGGGCCCCGACGGCCGGTTCCTGCCGGCGGAGGCACTGCGGGCCCGGTTCGAGGCGCTCGGCGCGTCGGAGGGCGCCCCGGTGGGCGTGTACTGCGGCTCCGGGGTCTCCGGAGCCCATGAGGTGCTCGCCCTGGAGGTGGCCGGTATCGAGTCCGACCTCTACGCGGGCAGTTGGTCGCACTGGTGCGCCGACCCCGCCCGCCCGGTGGCCACGGGTCCGGACCCCCAGTAGGCGCAGCGGCGGGACCGGCGCGCTCGCCGGTCCCGCCCTGACGCACGGCCCGCCGCTTCGGCCGTCGGCGGGAACTACTCCTGCTTCTTGCGCCGGGTGCCGAAGACGATCTCGTCCCAGCTCGGCACCGCCGCACGGCGCCCGGGGCGGACCCCGTCGGCCTCGGCCTGCCGGTCGGTGGTGCCCGTCAGCCGGTCGCGGTGGCCCGCCACCGTGCGGGGCATCAGGACATCGGCGTACGCGGCGCCCGCGCCCGCCGACGCGGCGGGGGCCGGCGGCTCCTCCGCTTCCGGTTCCGTGTCCGTCGGCTCGGTGCGCTCGGGGACGACCATGTCGCCGCGGAAGCTCGGTACCGCCTCCAGCAGGCTGGTCAGCGTGTCCCGTTCCTCCTCCGGCTCCGGTACGGGCGCGGGCCGGGGCTCGACCCGCTCCAGCTGCCGGTCCAGGGCGCGGTCCAGCGGCCGGTCGCGCGGCAGGCGCGCGATCCTCGGCACGAAGGGGAAGCTCGGCTCCGGCGCCGCCGGCAGGTCCTCGGACTCGCCGATGAGGGAGCGGGCCTCGTCGTCCACGGCCACGACCAGCCGGCGCGGCGGGTCGTAGGTCCAGCTCGCCGAGTGCGGCTCGCTCGCGACCCGGTAGACCAGGAGGACCTCCCAGGTGCCGTCGTCGCGGCGCCACGAGTCCCACTGGACGGAGTCCTTGTCGGCCCCGCGCAGGGTCAGGCGTTCCTGCACGGCCTCGCCGAGCTGCGGACCGGTGTTCTCGCCGGGCCGGCGCACCGGCGTCTTGCGGGCGCGTTCGGCCATGAAGGCGCGCTCGGCGAGCACGGGGCCCTCGAAGCGGCGTACGCGGTCGACGGGGATGCCGGCGAGTTGGGCGACCTCCTCCGCGGAGGCACCGGCTCGTATGCGGGCCTGGATGTCGCGGGGGCGGAGGTGGCTCTCGACCTCGATCTCGATCTGGTTCAGGCGCGCACGGTCGTTGCGTACGGCAGCCCGAAGCCGCTCATCGATCGGAAGCGTGTACTCCGTACTGTCCGCAGCCTTGAGCACCAGTCGTGTGCCGTCATTGGAGACGGCCACGACACGCAGTTCGGGCATGGGGACCTCCCGGGTGGTGCCTGCCGACGTCACGTGCGTCGCTGCTTCCGCTAGTCGAGTGTGGCCTGCCCGGGTGCAGCCTGCCACAACCTTGCCGAGTTAAACCGGCGTGTCGGGCATGCGCCCTTGATCGCCGTTATGGCACGGTTACCTGTTGGGCACGCACAGTGACCGAGTGGTTACTGTGCGCAGCAGGAACCGTGCAATGCCGCGGCATCGCCGGTCTTCGAGTGCCGCTTTCCGTCAGCCGGCCCCCTCTCCCGGATCCGGACATCCGAAAGGAAGGACAGACCCAGGGCTCGCCACAGTACTCCATTCGGGCCACCTGGGTGGACCGCCGCGCCGCCGAAGTTTCCCCGGACGGCGGGAGTTGGCCTGCCCGCTGTCGGGTCCCACCTGCGCCCGGCACCCGAACCCGGGTGTCCTGCTTCACAGAATCGCCCGAAACGGAACTATCCCCTTCGCTCAGCTGTCAGTAACTGCTGAAAGAGGAGAAGCACGAGAGGCCGGGCACACAGGGGATGGCGATGGGTCAGAAGACGACGCGTGACGTCGGGACCGAACCGGAGGGGAAGAAGCTGGACCTGAGCGTGGCCCAGGTCGCCGGATCCTCCCTCGCCACCGTCGCGGCCGCCCTGCTCGCCTCGAAGATGGGCGTCTACGGCACCATCCTCGGCGCCGGCGTGGTCAGCGTCGTCGCCACCGCCGGCGGACCCGTCATCCAGCACCTCTTCCGGCGCACCGGCGACCAGCTGCGCGAGGGCGCCCGGCCGAAGGCCCGTCAGGTGCCGCCGTCCGCAGGGGAGGCCGCGGCTCCCGGCCCGGCCGGTGAGTTCGGCGAGCCCACCGTGCACGGCACGCGGGTGCGCGGATGGAAGCGCACCGCGGTGGCCTCCGGAGCGGCCTTCGCCATCGCCATCGGCGGGCTCGGCACCTACGAGGCCATGGCGGGCACCTCCGTCAGCAGCGGCGGCGGCACGCTCTTCTCCGGCGGGACCCGCACGGCGGGCGGGGACCGGCCCGCCCCGCCCGAACACGGCCCGGCCGGCGGGGAGAAGGAGCGGCGGGGCGGCACCGACGCCCCGGGCGCAGGGGCCTCCCCGAGCCCCTCCGGTGCCGGGGGCGGTGGCGGGACCCCGGGCGCGGACCCGGACCCGTCGCGTTCCGGGGAGCCGGCGCCCGGCCCCTCGCAGCCGACGCACGGTCCGACGCCCACGCCCACGCCGCCCCCCGAACCGCCGAAGCCGACGCCGGACCCGACCCCGACACCGGGTGGCGCCGGCGGCGCCACACCGTCGCCGGCGCCGCCGGGCGCACCCTGAACCGCCTCAGGCCCCCAGGACGCGCCGCAGGTAGTCGTTGCCGAAGACCCGGTCCGGGTCCAGGCGGTCCCGCAGCGCGGTGAACTCGCCGAAGCGCGGGTAGATGCGGGAGAAGTACTCCGCGTCCCGGGTGTGCACCTTGCCCCAGTGCGGGCGGCCGCCGTGCGCGGTGAAGATGCGCTCGGCCGCGGTGAAGTAGGCCTGGTAGGGGGTGCCCTTGTACATGTGCACCGCGATGTAGGCGGTGTCGCGCCCGGAGGCCGTGGACAGCGCGATGTCGTCCGCCGGGGCCGTCCGCACCTCCACCGGGAAGCTGATCCGCAGCCCGGAGCGGTCGACCATCGCCCGCAGCTCCCGCAGCGCCTCGACCACGGACTCGCGCGGGAGGGCGTACTCCATCTCCACGAACCGCACCCGGCGCGGGCTGGTGAACACCTTGTACGGGATGTCCGTGTAGGTGCGCGCCGACAGGGCGCGACTGGCCACGCGGGCTATGGAGGGGATGGTGGCCGGGACGGCCCGGCCCAGCGTGTTGACGGCCTGGAACAGGCCGTTGGACAGGAGCTCGTCCTCGACCCAGGCGCTCACCGGTCCGGGCGGGGCGGCGGGACCCTGGCTGCGGTTGTTGCGCTTGGTGTTGCAGTTGCCCGTGTGCGGGAACCAGTAGAACTCGAAGTGCTCGTTCTCCGCGAAGTGCTCCTCGAACTCGGCCGTCACCCGGTCGAAGCCCATGGGCTCCTCACGGGCGGTCAGGAAGAAGAGCGGCTCCACGGCGAAGGTGATCGCCGTGACGACGCCGAGCGCCCCGATGCCCACCCGGGCCGCCGCGAAGACCTCCGGATTCTCCTTCTCGGAACAGGTCAGCAGCTCGCCGTCGGCGGTGACCAGCTCCAGGGCGCGGATCTGGGCGGCGATGGAGGCCGAGTCGCGGCCGGTGCCGTGGGTGCCGGTGCTGGTGGCGCCGGAGACCGTCTGCTCCATGATGTCGCCCATGTTGGTGAGCGAGAGGCCCTCGGCGGCGAGGGCACGGTTCAGGTCCTTCAGGGCCGTACCCGCCGCCACCGTGACGGTGCCCGCCGCGCGGTCGACCGACCGGATCCCCGTGAGGGCCTGCGGCCGGACGAGGACGCCGTCGGTCGCGGCGGCCGCGGTGAAGGAGTGGCCGGTGCCGACCGCCTTCACCCGCAGCCCGTCCTCGGCGGCCCGGCGGACCGCCTCCTGGAGCTCCCCGACCGATGCCGGGGTCACCACGCGGGTGGGCGTGGCGGTGACGTTGCCCGCCCAGTTACGCCACGCGGTCGCCGTGCTGCCGTTCCGTGCTGTCGCCGTCCCCATCGGTTGCTGGCTCCTCCCCTTGCGCCGGCCTCGTCAGCCGGCGGTATCCCGCGAACGCAACCGCCGCCGCGGCCGCTCCCGCCGAGACGGAGACGACGTACCCGGTCTGCGCACCGGCTGCGTCGACGACCCAGCCGGTCACGGAGGACCCGAGCGCGATACCGACCGCGAGGCCGGTGCTGATCCAGGTCATGCCCTCGGTCAGCTTCGCGTGTGGTACGTGCGCCTCGATCAGGGCCATCGTGGTGATCATCGTGGGAGCGATGGCGAGGCCCGAGACGAAGAGCGCCACGGCCAGAAACGGAAGGTTCCCGGCCAGTAGGAGGGGGATCATACTCACGGCCATCGCACTGATGCCCACGACCCAGCGAGGTTCGGCCTTGCCCTTGAAGTGCATCAGGCCGAAGACGATGCCCGCGAGGCAGGAGCCGAAGGCCCACACCGCGAGGAAGACGCCGCCGAGGGACTTGCTGCCGTGCTCCTCGGCGAAGGCCAGGGTGGCCACGTCCACGGAGCCGAAGATCGCGCCGGTCGCGACGAAGGTCGCGACGAGTACCTGCAGGCCGGGGGAGCGCAGCGCCGACGAGAGGTCCGAGTGCTCGTGGCGCGGATGCGGCTTCGGCTCGGTCGCGGTCAGGGCCGTCAGCCACCACACGCCCGCCACCAGGAACACGACGGCGACCACCGGGCCGGCCTCGGGGAACCAGCCGGCCGAGAGCGTCGCGGCGAGCGGCGGGCCGACGATGAAGCAGACCTCGTCGACGATGGACTCGAACGAGTAGGCCGTGTGCAGCTGGGGGGTGTCGCGGAACAGGGCCGTCCAGCGGGCCCGGACCATCGAGCCGACACTGGGCACGCACCCGGCGACGACGGCGAAGACGAAGAGCGTCCAGCTCGGCCAGCCCTGGGCGGCCGCGATCAGCAGGCCCGTCACCGAGGCGGCCGCGACCAGGGTGGCGGGGCGCAGCACCCGGCGCTGTCCGTGCTGGTCGACCAGCCGGGAGACCTGGGGGCCGACGGCCGCGGCGGAGAGGGCGATGGTGGCGGTGATCCCGCCGGCGAGGGCGTAGCTGCCGCCCAGCTCGGTGATCATCGTGAGGACACCGATGCCCACCATGGACAGCGGCATCCGGCCTATGAGGCCGGCGGCTGTGAACCCCTTGGTGCCGGGGGTCGCGAATATCGCGCGGTAGGGACTGGGCAAGGTGCCCTCCGTAAGGGACTGGATTGGCTCACACAGATTACGTCTGGCGACGAAGCGCACGCACGGGGAAAGCGCCGGGCAGGAACTTAGGGTGACCTTACCTGCCATCCGATGTGTGAGACGGCGCCGGGTCCGTTACCGGGCGGGGAGGCCGAGTGGCAGGATTCGAGGCATGTCAGACCAGTTCCGTGCCCCCGACGCCGGCCCAGCCGCCCCGTACGACGCACTCCTGCTGCTCTCCTTCGGGGGACCCGAAGGACCCGACGACGTCGTGCCGTTCCTGGAGAACGTCACCCGCGGGCGCGGCATCCCGCGCGAGCGGCTCAAGGAGGTCGGGCAGCACTACTTCGGCTTCGGCGGGATCAGCCCCATCAACGGGCAGAACCGCGAGCTGCTCGACGCCCTGCGCAAGGACTTCGCCGGTCACGGGCTGGACCTGCCGGTCTACTGGGGCAACCGGAACTGGGCGCCCTACCTGAACGACGTGATGCGCGAGATGGCGGCCGACGGGCGCCGCCGGATCGCGGTGCTCGCCACCAGCGCGTACGCCTCGTACTCGGGCTGCCGGCAGTACCGCGAGAACCTCGCCGACGCCCTGGCCGCGCTGGAACAGGACGGCGTGGAGCCGCCGCGGGTCGACAAGCTGCGGCACTACTTCAACCACCCCGGCTTCGTGGAGCCCATGATCGACGGTGTGGTGGCCTCGCTCGAAGCCCTGCCCGAGGAGGTGCGCGCCGGAGCGCACCTCGCCTTCACCACGCACTCCATCCCGACGGCCGCCGCCGACACCTCCGGCCCGGTCGAGGACCACACCGCCGACGGGGAGGGCGGCGCCTACGTCCAGCAGCACCTCGACGTCGCCCGCGTCATCGCCGAAGAGGTCGCGGTGCGCACCGGTGTCACCCGCCCCTGGCGGCTCGTCTACCAGTCCCGCAGCGGCGCCCCGCACATCCCGTGGCTGGAGCCGGACATCTGCGACCACCTGGAGGCCCTGCACGCCGAGGGCGCCCCCGCCGTGGTCATGGTGCCGATCGGCTTCGTCTCCGACCACATGGAAGTCCTGTACGACCTGGACACCGAGGCCACCGCCAAGGCCGCCGAGCTCGGTCTGCCCGTCGCGCGCTCGGCGACCGTCGGAGCCGACCCGCGCTTCGCCGGGGCCGTGCGGGAGCTCGTCCTGGAGCGGGCCGCCAAGGAGCGCGGCGAGACGCCGCGGGAGTGCTGGGTCGGCGCGCTGGGGCAGAGCCACGACCTGTGCGCGGTGGGCTGCTGCCCGGCGCGGGCCCCGCGGCCGGCCGCCGCGGGCGCGGACAGCCCGTACGCCCGGGAACGAGGAGCGAAGGCGTGATCTCCGAAGAGCTGAAGGCCGAACTGCTGGAGGTCGGCCTGGAGGCCGCCCGGCAGGCCGGGGCCCTGCTGCGCGACGGCCGGCCGGCCGATCTGGCGGTGGCCGCGACGAAGACCAGCCCGATCGACGTGGTGACCGAGATGGACATCGCGGCGGAGAAGCTGATCACCGGCATCCTCGCCGAGCGGCGGCCCGAGGACGGGATGCTCGGCGAGGAGGGCGCGGACACCCCGGGCACGAGCGGGGTGCGGTGGGTCGTGGACCCGCTGGACGGCACCGTGAACTACCTCTACGGCCTCCCGAGCTGGGGCGTGTCCATCGCCGCCGAGTACGGGGGCGAGACCGTGGTGGGCGTCGTGGCGGCGCCGATGCGCGGGGAGGTCTACCACGCGGTGCTCGGCGGCGGCGCCTGGCTGGGCACGGCGCGCCTGGCCTGCCGTCCGGCGGCCCCGCTGGACCAGGCGCTGGTCGGGACCGGCTTCGCCTACGTCCAGACCCGTCGGGCGCACCAGGCCGACGTGGCGCAGCGGATCATCCCGCTGGTGCGCGACATCCGGCGGGGCGGCTCGGCGGCCCTGGACCTGTGCGACGTGGCGGCGGGGAGGCTGGACGGCTACTACGAGCGCGGCCTGAACCCCTGGGACCTGGCCGCCGGCGACCTGATCGCCCGGGAGGCGGGGGCCGTGACCGGCGGCCGCCCCGGGGAGCCCGCCTCGGGCGAACTCGTACTGGCCGCCACCCCGGCCGTCTTCGCCTCGCTCCAGCCGCTGCTCGAAGAGGCCGGGGCCTGGCACGACTGAGCGACGGCGGCGGTGAACGCACGTGGACCCGGGCCGCCCCTTCGGGCGGCCCGGGTCCACGTCGTCCTTGTACGTCGCGTGAGCCGGCTCTCGCGAGCCGGTCAGCGGCCGGTCAGCAGGCGGGCGCGGCGGCCGTGACCGGAACGCCGTGCTCGGCGGCCAGGCGCTGGAGGTCCTCCAGCTCCGCCTGTTCCACTTCCGCGAGGAAGTCGTCGCCCGTCTCACGGGCGTGCCTGAGATCCGACTGCGTGGCCCTGATGCGCTGCAGGAGACCCGCGCTGAATGCGTCCATGATGGGTTCGCCCCCTCTTCGTGGGTCGGCGGCGGCACGTGGCAATACCGCCGTCAGGGAGTGGATGGGGTGTGCTCACGTCCTCCCCGGCACCCTGGGCACAGAAACCTCTCCGGGCAAGGGAATCCTCACTTCCGTCCCGCGGGCCCCTCCACGACCCGTCTTACAGCCGGTTTACGGCCGAAACGGGCAGGATGTACGACGCAATACACGTGTGCCCTTCTGGGCTCGGAGGAAGGAAACGACGTGCGCGTACTCGTCGTCGAGGACGAGCAGCTGCTCGCCGATGCGGTGGCCACCGGCCTGCGCCGGGAGGCCATGGCCGTGGACGTCGTGTACGACGGCGCCGCCGCCCTGGAGCGGGTCGGCGTGAACGACTACGACGTGGTCGTGCTCGACCGGGACCTCCCGCTCGTGCACGGCGACGACGTGTGCCGGAAGATCGTCGAGCTCGGCATGCCCACCCGCGTGCTGATGCTGACCGCCTCCGGCGACGTGAGCGACCGCGTGGAGGGCCTGGAGCTCGGGGCGGACGACTACCTGCCCAAGCCCTTCGCCTTCACCGAGCTGACCGCCCGCGTGCGGGCGCTCGGCCGGCGCACCACCGTCGCGCTGCCGCCCGTACTGGAGCGGGCCGGGATCAAGCTGGACCCGAACCGGCGCGAGGTGTTCCGCGAGGGCAAGGAGGTGCAGCTGGCGCCGAAGGAGTTCGCGGTGCTGGAGGTCCTCATGCGCAGCGAGGGGACCGTGGTCTCCGCCGAGCAGCTGCTGGAGAAGGCCTGGGACGAGAACACCGACCCGTTCACCAACGTGGTGCGCGTGACGGTGATGACCCTGCGCCGCAAGCTGGGCGAGCCGCCCGTCATCGTGACGGTGCCCGGCTCCGGATACCGGATCTGACCACGTGGCGACCACCCCGGCGCCACCGACGGCGCCACCGAAACCGAACTGGGACCCCGGCCAGCCCGAGGGTCCCTTCCCGTGGCTGAGGCCGACCATCCGGATACGCCTCACCCTGCTCTACGGCGGGATGTTCCTGATCGCGGGCATCCTGCTGCTGTCGATCATCTATCTGCTGGCGGCCCAGGCGCTGCGGCAGGGCAACGCACTGCCGTTCCAGATCGTGGGCGGCCAGGTGAAGGTCACCAGCAGCTCCTGTCCGGGAGTGGTGGGCCTCGAACTGACGCCCGACCAGTTCAACGCCGCGATCGGCCAGTGCATCCTCGAACAGCGCAGGCACGCCCTGGACGACCTGCTGAGCCGCTCGCTGATGGCCCTGCTGGGCCTGAGCATCATCGCCTTCGCCTTCGGCTACGCGATGGCCGGCCGGGTGCTCTCGCCGCTGGGCAAGATCACCCGTACCGCCCGCCGGGTGGTCGGCTCCGACCTGACCCGGCGGATCGAGCTGGACGGGCCGGACGACGAGCTCAAGGAGCTCGCCGACACCTTCGACGAGATGCTCGACCGGCTGGAGCGGGCCTTCACGGCCCAGCAGCGGTTCGTCGCCAACGCCTCGCACGAGCTGCGGACGCCGCTGGCGATCAACCGGACCCTGCTGGAGGTGCACCTGTCGGATCCGGGTGCCCCGGTGGAGCTCCAGCAGCTCGGCAAGACCCTGCTCGCCACCAACGAGCGCAGCGAGCAGCTGGTCGAGGGCCTGCTGCTGCTGGCCCGCAGCGAGAACCAGATCGTCGAGCGCAAGCCCGTGGACCTGGCGGAGGTCGCCTCGCGCGCCGTCGACCAGGTGCGGGGCGAGGCCGACGCCAAGGGCGTGGAGATCCGCGGCGAGCGCGAGCCGGCCGTCGTGCAGGGCAACGGCGTCCTGCTGGAGCGGATCGCCCTCAACCTGGTGCAGAACGCCGTCCGGTACAACGTGCCGGAGGACGGCTGGGTGGAGGTCACCACCGAGGCCCAGCACGGTCAGGCGGTGCTCCTGGTGTCGAACACGGGTCCCGTGGTTCCCGCGTACGAGGTGGACAACCTCTTCGAGCCGTTCAGGCGGCTGCGTACGGAGCGCACGGGCAGTGACAAGGGTGTCGGGCTGGGCCTGTCGATCGCGCGCTCCGTGGCGCGCGCACACGGCGGCAGGATCCAGGCGATGCCCCGGGAGGGCGGTGGCCTCGTGATGCGCGTCACTCTGCCTTTGTGAGACCCCCCACCCCGCGTTCGCTTTTGGCTGAATACTTGGCCCCTGAATCCATCCGCCCCTGTGTGATCGATCACAGTCGGCGGTGGCGGGCCTTGTGTGTTCGGTGACTCGGGGGCGGCCGGAACGCCCGGGAAGTCCGGGTTTCCGGCCCCCCGAATGGCGGGAAATACACGGGGTGGCGTTTGTGCAAGACGGCGCCCGGACCGTGTACGGTCCCGGTCGTCATCCCAGCCGATCGCCCCTTCAGGTGGGCGGCTGGGTGTCGATTGAGTAACAGACCTTGATGTGAGGCAAAATCTCCGCCTCAGGTCGGGCACAAGTCCGGCCTCTCGTGCGTTACGTGCGCTGAGACACCGCTAACACCCAGAGGGGGAGAGCGAACAATGGCAACGGACTACGACACCCCGCGCAAGACCGACGACGATGTCGACAACGACAGCATTGAAGAGCTGAAGGCTCGACGCAATGAGAAGTCGTCCTCGTCCGTCGACATGGACGAATTCGACTCGGCCGAGAGCCTGGAGCTTCCCGGTGCGGACCTCTCCAACGAGGAGCTGGCCGTTCGGGTCCTGCCCAAGCAGGCCGACGAGTTCACCTGCATGAGCTGCTTCCTGGTGCACCACCGCAGCCAGCTGGCACGCGAGAAGAACGGTCAGCCGATCTGTCGCGACTGCGACTGAGAGGCGTAGGCCGTGGCTGGCTCGACACCCTTTCGGAGGCGACCCTTCCGGAAGCAGGGTGATCCGGCGGAGACGCAGGTGGTGACCACGGACCCGGAGACGGGTTCCGAAGCCCCCGGCGGCTCCGCCAGTGCGGCACTCGCCGTCGCCTCCGACACCGCCCCGGCGGCGTCGGGCGCCGAGCCCGGCGAGGGGTCCCGGCGCGGTGCCGGGGGCCGTCGGCTGCAAGCCGTCAAGAACGGTGTGCGCAAGGGCGGCGAAGGCGTGCGCGGCGCCGCCCTCTACGTCACCGACAGGGTCATCGAGAACGCGCCGCGCGTTCCGGTCCGGGACCTCGCCACGCTGCGGGCGCAGTTCCCCGGCCTCGGTCCCGAGCAGCTCGCCGACAAGCTGATCTCCGGCGCCACCGCCGCCTCGGCGACCGTGGGCGCCAGCATCGGCGCGGCGGCCATGCTGCCGGTGCCGCCCGCGATGCCCGCCGAACTCGCGGCGGAGATCACCGGCGTCGCGGCGATCGAGCTGAAGCTCATCGCGGAACTCCACGAGGTCTACGGCCAGCGGCCGCACGGCAACCTCAAGGAGCGCACGTTCGCCTACCTGACCGCGTGGACGGAAGAGCGCGGGGTCGACCTCACCAAGCCCACGACGCTGAACGCCGCCCTCGGCGGGCAGATGAAGCGCGAACTGCGCCAGCAGATCATGAAGCGGATGATCCGCAGCCTGCCCAACCTCATGCCGTTCATGGTGGGCGCCGCGGTCGGAGCGGTCATGAACCGCCGCGACACCCGCAAACTCGCCGAGAAGGTCCGTGGAGACCTGCGCAGGCAGGCGGTGGCCTGGGAGGCCCTGCGCGCCCTGCCGCCCCTGGAACGGCCCGTGGAGCCCCTTCCCGAGGCCACCAGGGCAGCCCTGGAGGGTCCGGAGTACTTCACGCGCGGCTGACGCCCCCGCCGCCGCGTGCGCGGCGGCCCCGGGCAGGCCCGTCAGGCCGCCCGCGCCGCACGCAGGGCCGAGACCAGGGCCTGCGGTTCGCGGGTGGAGACGTAGACGTACGGGGTCGGGTCGGCGGGGTCGGTGACCTCGATGCGGACCGCCGTCGCCACGTAGCTGCGCATCAGCATGAAGGCCCGGGGGTCCGCCTTGTACGTGCGCCAGGCGCGCGCCTCCTCGGCGTCCAGGATCTCGGGCTCGCCCAGCGCCGACACCGGGATCCGCGCCTCGCCGGCGGCCAGCGCCCCGTTCACCACGCGCACGCGCGCGGAGCCGTACGAACTCACCACCAGGCCGGCCAGCGCGGTGCCGCCGACGAGGCCCGCCAGCAGCGGCAGCGTCCCCAGCGGCAGCAGCATCAGCGCGCCCGCGAGGCCGGTCATGACGGCGATGCCCCACCAGGAGCGGGGGGCGGTCAGGCGTTCGTCGTGGTGCGCGGTGGAGAGCTGCATGTGCTCAAGCCTGCCACGAGGCGACCGGCGGGTAGCCGCGCGGGTAAGGTCTGCGGCTGTGAGTGGACGAAACACAGCGTTGACGCCCCCGGACGATGCCGCCGCACCGGTCCGGCATCCCGACGCGCCGGCACCCGGTGAGCTCCTCGGTGCCCACTACGAGCACTGCTTCGGCTGCGGCGGGGGCCAGCCGCACGGGCTGCACCTGGAGGCCAGGGCCGGCGAGGGCGTGCGCGTCAGCGCCGAGTTCACCGTCAGGCCCGCCCACCAGGGCGCGCCCGGGCTCGCCCACGGCGGGGTGCTCGCCACCGCACTCGACGAGACGCTGGGCTCGCTGAACTGGCTGCTGCGGGTCATCGCCGTGACCGGACGGCTGGAGACGGACTTCGTGCGGCCGGTGCCCGTGGACACCGTGCTGTACCTGGAGGCCGAGGTCACCGCCGTCGCCGGCCGCAAGATCTACTGCACGGCCGTGGGCCGGATAGGCGGGCCGGAGGGCCCGGTCGCGGTCCGCGCCGACGCGCTCTTCATCGAAGTGAAGGTCGACCACTTCATCGACAACGGACGGCCCGAGGAGATCCGGGCGGCCATGGCCGACCCGGACCAGGTCAGGCGCGCACGCGCCTTTGAGGTGAACCCCTGATGTCCCTGAACGACAACGGACCCCGCCACGACGTGGACGTGCTGATCCGCCGCGTCGACCCGGAGGTGCCGATTCCGGCGTACGGGCACCCCGGTGACGCCGGCTGCGACCTGGTCACCACCGAGGCCGCCGTACTGGAGCCCGGTGAGCGCGCGGTGCTGCCCACCGGGGTCTCGATCGCCCTGCCCGACGGGTACGCGGCCTTCGTGCACCCGCGTTCGGGTCTGGCCGCACGCTGCGGGCTCGCGCTCGTGAATGCCCCGGGGACGGTGGATGCCGGGTACCGTGGAGAGATCAAGGTGATCGTGGTCAATCTCGACCCTCGCGAGAGCGTCAGGTTCGAGCGTTTCGACCGCATTGCCCAGCTGGTTGTCCAGCGGGTCGAGAAGGTGCGCTTCCACGAGGTGGCGGAACTTCCCGGCTCGGCCCGGGCCGAGGGGGGCTTCGGCTCCACCGGCGGTCATGCGGCCGTGGCCGGATCCGGCGCTGGTCAGCAGGGTGGGAATGGCTACGCTTCGGTCGTAACCGACCGGGAAGGACAGTGACGTGTTCGGACGTCGCAAGAAGAACGACTCCGCCAAGGACGGCGGCGCGGCCGAGCAGGTCGTAGACGGCGTCGCCGCTGAGCAGGACGACGCGGGCGAGTCGGACGCCGCCGAGGCGCCGCGCCGGATCAACCTGCCCCCGGCCCCGCGGCCGGACGGCCCCTGGGACGTCTCCGAGGTGCTCGGGAACCCGGCCGAGGGCCGGGTCGACCTGGGCGGCATCTTCGTACCCGGTGTCGACGGCATGGAACTGCGCGTCGAGGTCGCCGGGGACGCCATCGTGGCCGCCACCGTGGTGCTCGGCGACAGCGCCGTGCAGCTGCAGGCCTTCGCCGCCCCCAAGAAGGAGGGCATCTGGGGCGAGGTCCGCGACGAGATCGCCGCGGGCATCACCCAGCAGGGCGGCATCATCGACGAGGTCCAGGGCGCACTGGGCTGGGAGCTGCGCGCGCAGGTCCCCGTCCCGCTGCCCGACGGACAGACCGGTGCCCAGCTGGTCCGCTTCGTCGGCGTGGACGGCCCGCGCTGGTTCCTGCGGGGCGTCATCTCCGGCCAGGGCGCGGTGCGCCCCGAGTCGGCGGGCGTGCTGGAGCAGATCTTCCGGGACACCGTCGTCGTCCGCGGCGACGGCCCGATGGCCCCGCGCGACCCGATCGTCCTGAAGCTGCCCAACGACGCCCAGATGGTGCCGGACGGCGTGCAGACGGAGGAGCAGGAAGGCTCCCGCTTCGGCGGCGGCATGGGCCAGCTCGAACGCGGCCCGGAGATCACCGAGGTCCGCTGACCCGCTGACCGCGGACGGCCCCCGAGCACAGGGGGACGCGTCGTGTTTCCGGCCGGTGGGCCCCACCCCCTCGGGGTGGGGCCCACCGGCTTTCGCGCACCGCGGGCGCACCGCGGCGGCCCGCGTCAGAGATCCGTCAGGGATCGGCCCCGGGGCCGCGATCGGTGCGTGCCCGGCCCGGACGTCCCCGAGAATGAGCCCATGGGACGCGGCAAGCTCAGGATCTATCTCGGCGCGGCACCCGGCGTGGGCAAGACCTACGCGATGCTCTCGGAGGGGCACCGCAGGACGGAGCGGGGCGCGGACTGCGTCGTCGGCTTCGTCGAACACCACGGGCGGCCGCGCACGGAGGTCATGCTGCACGGCCTCGAACAGGTGGAACGCCGGACCCTGGCCCACCGCGGCGCCACCTTCACCGAGATGGACGTGGACGCGCTCCTCGCCCGCCGGCCCGCGATAGCGCTCGTGGACGAGCTGGCCCACACCAACGTCCCCGGTTCGCGCAACGCCAAGCGCTGGCAGGACGTGGAGGAGCTGTTGCGGGCCGGCATCGACGTGGTGTCGACCGTCAACATCCAGCACCTGGAGTCCCTCGGGGACGTGGTCGAGGCGATCACCGGGGTGCGGCAGCGGGAGACCGTGCCCGACGAGGTCGTCCGCAGGGCCGACCAGGTCGAGCTGGTCGACATGTCCCCCCAGGCGCTGCGCCGGCGGATGGCGCACGGGAACATATACAAGCCCGAGAAGGTCGACGCGGCCCTGTCCAACTACTTCCGGCCGGGCAACCTCACCGCACTGCGCGAGCTCGCGCTGCTGTGGGTGGCCGACCGGGCGGACGAGTACCTCCAGCAGTACCGGGGCGAGCACGGGATCCGCTCGACCTGGCAGGCGCGGGAGCGGATCGTCGTCGGGCTCACCGGCGGGCCCGAGGGGCGCACCCTCATCCGGCGTGCCTCGCGGATGGCGGCCAAGGGCTCGGGCAGCGAGATCCTCGCCGTCTACATCGCGCGCAGCGACGGCCTGACCGCCGCCTCACCGAAAGAGCTCGCGGTCCAGAGGACCCTGGTCGAGGACCTCGGAGGAACGTTTCACCACGTCATCGGCGACAGCATCCCCGACGCCCTGCTGGCCTTCGCCCGCGGGGTCAACGCCACCCAGATCGTCCTCGGCTCCAGCCGCCGCCGCTCCTGGCAGTACGTCTTCGGCCCCGGCGTCGGCGCGAGCGTGGCCCGCGACTCGGGGCCCGACCTCGACGTCCACATCGTCACGCACGAGGAGGTCGCCAAGGGGCGCGGGCTGCCGGTGGCCCGCTCGGCGGCCCGGCTCGGCCGCAACCGGATCGTGGCCGGCTGGGTGGTGGGAACCGTCTTCCCGGTGCTGCTGTGCCTGCTGCTCACGCACGTCGACGCCGATCTCGGGCTCGCCAACGACATGCTGCTCTTCCTGGCGCTGACGGTGGCCGCCGCACTGCTGGGCGGGCTCTGGCCGGCCCTCGCCTCCGCCGCCCTCGGCTCACTGCTGCTGAACTACTTCTTCGCCCCGCCGCTGCACCGGTTCACCGTGTCCGACCCCAGGAACATCGTCGCCATCACCGTCTTCTTCGGCGTGGCCGTCTCGGTGGCCTCGGTGGTGGACCTGGCCGCCCGCCGCACCCACCAGGCCGCCCGGCTGCGCGCCGAGTCCGAGATCCTCTCCTTCCTCGCCGGGAGCGTGCTGCGGGGCGAGACCACGCTGGACGCGCTGCTGGAGCGGGTGCGCGAGACCTTCGCCATGGAGTCGGTGGCCCTGCTGGAGCGGGCCGACGACCTGGAGCCCTGGAAACCGGCCGGCAGCGTCGGCCCCCACCCGGCGGCCCGGCCCGAGGACGCCGATGTGGACATGCCCATCGGCGACCACATGGCGCTGGCCCTGTCCGGACGCGTCCTGCCCGCCGAGGACCGCCGCGTCCTCGGCGCCTTCGCCGCCCAGGCGGCCGTGGTCCTCGACCGCCAGCGGCTGGTCGGCGAGGCCGAGGAGGCCCGCCGGCAGGCCGAGGGCAACCGGATCCGGACCGCCCTGCTCGCCGCCGTCAGCCACGACCTGCGTACGCCGCTGGCCTCCATCAAGGCCTCCGTGACCTCGCTGCGCTCCGACGACGTCGATTGGTCCGAGGAGGACCGCGCCGTGCTCCTGGAGGGCATCGAGGACGGCGCCGACCGCCTCGACCACCTCGTGGGCAACCTGCTGGACATGTCGCGGCTGCAGACCGGGACCGTCACCCCGCTGATCCGCGAGATCGACCTCGACGAGGTGGTCCCGATGGCGCTGGGCGGCGTACCGGAGGACAGCGTGCTGCTGGACGTGCCCGAGTCGCTGCCGATGGTGGCGGTGGACCCCGGGCTGCTGGAGCGGGCCGTGGCCAACGTCGTGGAGAACGCCGTCAAGTACAGCCCGGCCGGCACGCCCGTACTGGTGGCGGCCAGCAGCCTCGGCGACCGGGTCGAAGTACGGGTCGTCGACCGCGGCCCGGGGGTCCCCGACGAGGCCAAGGACCGGATCTTCGCCCCCTTCCAGCGGCACGGGGACGCCCCGCGCGGCGCCGGGGTCGGCCTCGGACTGGCCGTCGCCCGCGGCTTCACCGAGGCCATGGGCGGCACCCTCGCCGCCGAGGACACCCCCGGCGGCGGGCTGACCATGGTGCTGACCCTGCGCGCGGTGCCCGGCGGCCCGGTACCGGCCCGTGGCACGGTGGACGCCCGGCACGATGCCCGGCACGACGCGGGACGCGATCCCGGGGGCGGCGGGGGAGACGACCCCGGAGCCACGGGAGTCCCCGGCGCGGACCGCACCGGTACGGACCACTCCCTCGACACCGGTCACGACCGTGACCGGACGACGCGACAGAAGGCAGGACCTCAATGACCCGGGTGCTCGTGGTGGACGACGAGCCGCAGATCGTCCGAGCCCTCGTGATCAATCTGAAGGCGCGCAAGTACGAGGTCGACGCCGCGGCCGACGGCGCGAGCGCACTGGAGCTCGCGGCGGCCCGCCACCCCGACGTGGTCGTGCTCGACCTCGGCCTGCCGGACATGGACGGGGTGGAGGTGATCAAGGGGCTGCGCGGCTGGACCCGCGTGCCGATCCTGGTCCTCTCCGCCCGGCACAGCTCCGACGAGAAGGTCGAGGCCCTGGACGCGGGCGCCGACGACTACGTCACCAAGCCCTTCGGCATGGACGAGCTGCTGGCCAGGCTGCGCGCCGCCGTCCGCCGGGCCGAGCCGTCCGCAGGGTCCGGCGAGGACGAGGTGGTCGTGGCGACCGAGGGCTTCACGGTGGACCTGGCCGCCAAGAAGGCGGTGCGGGAGGGGCGCGACGTACGGCTGACCCCCACCGAGTGGCACCTGCTGGAGGTACTGGTCCGCAACGGCGGCAAGCTGGTCAGCCAGAAGCAGCTGCTCCAGGAGGTCTGGGGGCCCTCGTACGGCACCGAGACGAACTACCTGCGGGTCTACATGGCCCAGCTGCGGCGCAAGCTGGAGGCGGACCCCTCGCATCCGCGGCACTTCATCACCGAACCGGGCATGGGATACCGCTTCGAGAGGTAGTCGGCCCGCCGGTAGGCTTTCCTGTATGAGTGCTGAACCGCGTCCCGAGAAGCCCGCGAAGCCGGCCAGGCCGGCGGGCCGGTTCCGCCGGATGATCGAGCGGCTGTCCACCTCGCAGGAGGAGCTGCATTCCGCGGAGCTGCAGGAGGACGCAGAAGCCGCGGGCTGTACGCGGATCTGCGACTGCGACGACCGCCAGATAGTCAAGGTGACCGGCACCCTCCGCACGGTCACCCTCCGGCCGCGAGCCGGCGTCCCCGCCCTGGAGGCCGAGCTGTTCGACGGCTCCGGCGCAGTGGACGTGGTCTGGCTCGGGCGTCGCTCGATCGTGGGAATCGAGCCCGGGAGACGCATGATCGCCTCCGGGCGCATCTCCCTGAGTCACGGCCGTCGGGTGCTGTTCAACCCGAAGTACGAACTCCGACCGCTCGGACAGGAGCAGTAACCGGCGATGTCACTCGACAAACCGACCAACCCGGAACCCGGCGCCGAGCCGTCCGAGGACCAGAAGGCCGTGACGCAGGCGGCCCTGTTCGACGCGTTCGGGGGTGTCCGGGGCACCATCGAGACGATGCTGCCCGGACTGCTCTTCGTGATGATCTACACGATCAACAAGGACGTGAAGATGTCCGCCATCGCGGCGGGCGCGGTCGCGGTGCTGCTGGTGATCGTGCGGCTGCTGCGCAAGGACACGGTCAAGCACGCCTTCAGCGGGGTCTTCGGCGTGGGCGTGGGCGTGGCCTTCGCCCTGTTCACGGGCAGCGCGAAGGGCTTCTACCTGCCGGGCATGATCTACGGCGTCTGCCTGGGCCTGGCCTTCACGATCTCGGCGCTCGTGGGCTTCCCGCTGCTGGGCGTGATCCTGGGACCGGTCTTCAAGGAGAACCTGTCCTGGCGGACCCGCAACCCCGGGCGCAAGAAGGCCTACACCAAGGCCAGCCTGGCCTGGGGGCTGATCTTCCTCGCCAAGTACGCGATCCTCTTCCCCCTGTACTGGTGGGGCGACGCGACCCAGCTGGGCTGGGTCCTGATCGCGCTGAAGCTCCCGCCGATGGTCCTCGCGGTGTACTTCACCTGGGTCTTCCTGGCGAAGGCGCCGCCGCCGATCGACGTGATCGCGGAGTGGGAGGCCAAGGAGGCGGCCGCGGAGGCCCGCAAGGCACCGTCCCACCGGAAGGCCTGACCGGCCGGCACACGGCGCACCACGGCCCCCGAGGGGCCCTCTCCCGCCTCGGCGGGGGAAGCGCGAAGGGGGCGCACCCGGTCGGGTGCGCCCCCTTCGTCGTCGAGCGGTCCCGCAGGGCCAAGGGCTAGCGGCGGGCCTGGAGGAGGTCCTCCAGCTGCTCCTCGCGGGCCTGGGCGGCCACGAACAGCAGCTCGTCGCCCGGCTCCAGGGTCTCCTCGCCGTGCGGCGTCAGCACCCGGTTGCCCCGGATGATCGTCACCAGCGAGGTGTCCTCGGGCCAGCTGATCTCGCTGATCTGCGTACCCGCGACCGAGGAGTCGGCCGGCAGGGTCAGCTCGACCAGGTTGGCGTCGCCGTGGCTGAAGCGCAGCAGCCGTACCAGGTCGCCGACGCTCACGGCCTCCTCGACCAGGGCCGACATCAGGCGCGGCGTGGAGACGGCGACGTCCACGCCCCAGGACTCGTTGAAGAGCCACTCGTTCTTGGGGTTGTTGACGCGGGCCACCACGCGCGGCACCCCGTACTCGGTCTTCGCGAGCAGCGAGACGACGAGGTTGACCTTGTCGTCGCCGGTCGCCGCGATGACCACGTTGCAGCGCTGCAGCGCCGCCTCGTCCAGCGAGGTGATCTCGCACGCGTCGGCCAGCAGCCACTCGGCCTGCGGCACGCGCTCCACGGAGATGGCGGTCGGCGCCTTGTCGACCAGGAGCACCTCGTGGCCGTTCTCCAGCAGCTCGCCCGCGATGGAGCGGCCCACCGCGCCTGCCCCGGCGATAGCGACCCTCATGCGTGTGCCTCCTCAGGCCCCTCGGCGAAAGCCGCCTCGACCTTGTCGATCTCGTCCGTGCGCATCATCACGTGGACGAGGTCGCCCTCCTGCAGCACCGTCTGCGACGTGGGCAGCGTGGCCTCGCCCAGCCGGGTGAGGAACGCGACACGGACGCCGGTCTCCTCCTGGAGCTTGCTGACCTTGTGGCCGATCCAGGCGGGGGAGGTGTGCACCTCGGCGAGCTGCACGCCGCCGCTCGGGTCCCGCCACAGCGGTTCGGCGCCCGACGGCAGCAGCCGGCGCAGCATCTGGTCGGCGGTCCACCGCACGGTGGCGACGGTGGGGATGCCCAGCCGCTGGTAGACCTCGGCGCGCTTGGGGTCGTAGATGCGCGCGGCGACGTTCTCGACACCGAACATCTCGCGGGCCACCCGGGCGGCGATGATGTTGGAATTGTCACCACTGCTGACGGCCGCGAACGCGCCCGCGTCCTCGATTCCCGCCTCCCGCAGGGTGTCCTGGTCGAAGCCGACCCCGGTGACGCGGCGGCCGCCGAAACCGGCGCCGAGCCGGCGGAATGCGGTGGGGTCCTGGTCGACGACTGCGACCGTATGACCCTGCTGTTCCAGGGTTTGCGCGAGGGCGGAGCCCACTCTTCCGCAACCCATGATGACGATGTGCACGGCCGTCCTTCCGGCTGTCAGCGACTCGCTGGTTCCCAGCCTCATTGCATGCTCTGTTTCAACAGGGTCTCAGACCATGGCCCAAGCTACACACGGGCGGTCGCGGGTGTGACCTCTTGGGGCTTCCCGCGACGTTTCCGCAGCACACCCGGGTCACGCTCGTGGTGCGGTCGGGGAGGAATTGCGACGGACTTGCGGTATGAGGGGGTGGGGGGGTTCGTCAGCCGGATTTCGAACGCTTACGATCCTCTGCGTGTCCAAACTGACCGACGTGCCCAAACGGATCCTGATCGGCCGGGCGCTGCACAGCGACCGCCTCGGGGAAACCCTCCTTCCCAAGCGGATCGCCCTTCCTGTCTTCGCGTCCGACCCTCTCTCGTCCGTGGCCTACGCCCCGGGCGAGGTCCTGCTGGTCCTGTCGATCGCGGGCGTCTCCGCCTACCAGTACAGCCCCTGGATCGCCCTCGCGGTCGTGGTGCTGATGTTCACGGTGGTCGCCTCCTACCGGCAGAACGTCCACGCCTACCCCAGCGGCGGCGGCGACTACGAGGTGGCCAACACCAACCTCGGACCCCGGGCCGGCCTGACCGTCGCGAGCGCCCTGCTCGTCGACTACGTCCTGACCGTCGCGGTGTCGATTTCCTCCGGAGTGGAGAATCTCGGCTCCGCCGTGCATTTCGTCATCGAGCACAAGGTGCTCTCGGCGATCGTCATGATCCTTCTGCTCACGCTGATGAATCTGCGCGGCGTGAAGGAGTCCGGCAAGCTCTTCGCGATCCCGACCTATGTCTTCGTCGCCGCGGTCTTCGTCATGATCGGCTGGGGCGCCTGGAAGGGCATCGTCCTCGGCGAGACCATGTCGGCGCCGACGGCCGATTTCGAGATCGAACCCGAGCAGAAGGGCCTGGCCGGTTTCGCCATGGTCTTCCTGCTGCTGCGCGCCTTCTCCTCGGGCTGTGCCGCACTGACCGGCGTCGAGGCGATCAGCAACGGCGTGCCCGCCTTCCGCAAGCCCAAGAGCAAGAACGCCGCGACCACCCTCGCCCTGATGGGCGGCCTGGCCGTCACCATGTTCTGCGGGATCATCGGCCTGGCCATGGCCACCGACGTGCGGATGGCCGAGAACCCCGCCGTGGACCTGCTGCACAACGGCGTCCCGGTCGGCCCCGAGTACGTCCAGGACCCGGTGATCTCCCAGGTCGGCGAGGCCGTCTTCGGAGGCGGCAGCATCCTGTTCATCCTGCTGGCCACGGCCACCGCGCTGGTGCTGTTCCTGGCCGCGAACACCGCGTACAACGGCTTCCCGCTGCTCGGCTCGATCCTCGCGCAGGACCGCTACCTGCCGCGCCAGCTGCACACGCGCGGCGACCGGCTCGCCTTCTCCAACGGCATCGTGCTCCTCGCCGGCGCCGCCATACTGCTCGTCTGGATCTACGACGCGGACTCGACGAAGCTGATCCAGCTCTACATCGTCGGCGTCTTCGTGTCCTTCACGCTGAGCCAGATCGGCATGGTCCGGCACTGGAACCGGCACCTGAGGACGGAGCGCGACGTCTCCGCCCGCCGGCGCATGCACCGCTCCCGGGCGATCAACACCTTCGGCGCCTTCTTCACCGGCATGGTCCTGGTCATCGTCCTGGCCACCAAGTTCACCCACGGCGCCTGGGTCGCCCTGCTCGGCATGGTGATCTTCTACGGCACGATGACCGCGATCCGCAAGCACTACGACCGGGTCTCCGCCGAGATCGCCGCCGCGGAGGGCCCCAGCGACGACAGCGTGCGCCCCTCCCGCGTCCACTCGATCGTCCTGGTCTCCAAGGTGCACAAGCCCACGCTGCGCGCCCTGGCCTTCGCCAAGCTGACCCGCTCGGACACCCTGGAAGCGGTCAGCATCAGCGTCGACCCGGTCGAGACCAAGGCCCTGCGCGAGGAGTGGGACCGGCGCGGGATCAACGTCCCGCTCAAGATCCTCGACTCGCCGTACCGCGAGATCACCCGCCCGGTGGTCGAGTACGTCAAGGGCCTGCGCAGCGAGAACCCGCGCGACGCGGTCAGCGTCTACATCCCCGAGTACGTCGTCGGCCGCTGGTGGGAGCACCTGCTGCACAACCAGAGCGCGCTGCGGCTCAAGGGCCGGCTGCTCTTCACCCCCGGTGTGATGGTCACCTCGGTGCCCTACCAGCTGGAATCCTCGGAACTCGCCAAGCGCCGGGCGAAGAAGCGCCAGGACTGGAACGCCCCGGGCTCGGTCCGCCGCGGTCCGGTGGACACGCCGCGGCCGCCGAAGGCGCCGACCGGCAAGGGCTGAGGCGGTTGGTGAACGGCCGGACGAGATCCACGTAAACTGGTGGGTCGGTCGTCCGGCCGTTTCCCTTTTCCGGTTTTCTCATCCTTGGAGCCACCCCGCCATGACGCAGCAGAACGAGAAGCAGTCACTGGTCGGGGAGGAGTACGAGGTCGAGGTCGGTCCCGTCGCGCACGGCGGGCACTGCATCGCCCGGACCGCCGAGGGCCGTGTCCTGTTCGTCCGCCACACCCTGCCCGGCGAGAAGGTCGTCGCGAAGGTCACCGAGGGCGACGTCGACTCCCGCTTCCTGCGCGCCGACGCGATCACCGTGCTCGACGCCTCCAAGGACCGCGTCGAGGCCCCGTGCCCGTACGCCGGCCCCGGCAAGTGCGGCGGCTGCGACTGGCAGCATGCCAAGCCGGGTGCGCAGCGCCGCCTCAAGGGCGAGGTCGTCGCCGAGCAGCTCAAGCGGCTCGCCGGGCTCACCGCGGAAGAGGCCGGCTGGGACGGCACCGTGATGCCGGCCGAGGGCGACAAGCTGCCGGCCGGACAGGTGCCGCAGTGGCGCACGCGCGTGCAGTACGCGGTCGACGCGGACGGCACCGTCGGCCTGCGCAAGCACCGCTCGCACGAGATCGAGCCGATCGACCACTGCATGATCGCGGCGCCGGGCGTCAGCGAGCTCGGCATCGAGAAGCAGGACTGGCCCCAGATGGCCACGGTCGAGGCGATCGCCGCGACGGGCTCCCAGGACCGCCAGGTCGTCCTGACCCCCCGCCCCGGCGGCCGCCTCCCGCTGGTGGAGCTCGACAAGCCGGTCTCGGTCCTGCGGGTGGAGGAGAAGGACGGCGGGGTCCACCGCGTCCACGGCCGCCCCTTCGTCCGGGAGCGCGCGGACGGCCGTACGTACCGCGTGGGCATGGGCGGCTTCTGGCAGGTCCACCCGCAGGCCGCGGACACCCTGATCAAGGCCGTCATGCAGGGCCTGATGCCGCGCAAGGGCGAGATGGCCCTCGACCTGTACTGCGGCGTCGGCATCTTCGCGGGAGCCCTGGCCGAGCGCCTGGGCGAGACGGGCGCGGTGCTGGGCATCGAGTCGACGAAGCGCGCGGTGGAGGACGCCCGGCACAACCTGGCGGACTTCCCCCGGGTCCGCATCGAGCAGGGCAAGGTCGAGACGGTCCTGCCGAAGACCGGCATCACGGAGTGCGACCTGGTCGTCCTGGACCCGCCCCGCGCGGGCGCGGGCAAGCAGACGGTCCGCCACGTGGCCGGCCTCTCGGCGCGCCGCATCGCCTACGTGGCCTGCGACCCGGCCGCCCTGGCCCGCGACCTGGGCTACTTCAAGGAGTACGGCTACAAGCCCCGCACCCTGCGCGTCTTCGACCTCTTCCCGATGACCCACCACGTGGAGTGCGTCGCGATCCTGGAGCCCGCCGAGAAGGGTCACTGACCGGCGGCTCTCGCATCAGGTCGCAGCCCTGCTGCGAGAGCCGGCGGCGGCACGGCCCGGTCCTGTCGTCACTGGCTCGCCGTGGTCGGGATAGGCGTCGGGGTTGGTCAACGACCCTGATGCGCCGACCGGGTGGGTTCCCGTCCGGCGCCCCGGCCGGGACGGTCCAGCTCGCGCCACTCCCGGCGCAGCCCGGCGAGGCTCGTCGTGAGGAAGTACGCGGCCCCGGCGGCCGACAGCACCGCTACGAGTCCGGCTGACGTCACCGCCGCCCCCAGGAGCAGTCCGCCCAGGGGGACGCCGGCCCGGGCCACAGAGTCGCCCACGGCGTTGACCCGGCCCAGCAGCCGGCGCGGTATCCGTTCGTAGAGGACTGCGCCCAGGACCGGGTTGAGGAATCCCGCGCCGAACCCGCTCACCGCGAACACGGCGAGCACCACGCCCATCGGCGCGTCAGCCGCCAGGACGATGAAGCGCGGTGCCCCGGCAAGCAGGAACCCGGCAAAGAACACCGTCCGGCGGCGCAGCCGGTGCGCGTACACGGCGGCGACCAGGCTCCCGACGACCGCCGCCGCTCCCGTTGTTCCGCCCAGCAGCCCGATCGCCGCGGGCCCGTTGTCGGACTCTCTGGCCCAGACGGGGAGGAGCACGGTGGAGAATCCGGCGTCCAGCAGGTTGGTGACCCCGACCATGGCCACGATGGTGAGCAGCAGCGGCTCGCCGCGCAGAAAGGCGAGACCCTCCCCGAACCGCTGCCAGTAGCCCGCCTCGCCCCGCTTCTCAGGCTCTTCCGGCGCACCTTCCGCTCCGGGCTCCCGCCGGCTCTCCTCGTCCGGTGATGGGGCGGCCTCTGCCGCGTACCCCATGCCGCGAGGCAGTGTGACGGCGATGATCAGCGAACCGAGAACGAAGCAGGCCGCGTTGACGGCCAGACTCGTCAGGGGACCCAACAGCGCCACCAGGACACCCCCGGCGGCCGGGCCCACAGTGGCGGCGAGCCGCTCGATCACGCCGGACAGCCCGGCCGCCCGTTCCAGCGGGACCCGGCCGCGCTCGGCGGCCTCCGGGAGCAACACCTCCTTGGCCAGGTCGCCCGGGCCCCGGGCCGCGCCGATCAGCGCGACCAGGACGAGCAGGACCGGGAAGGAGAGCAGATCCAGGGCGTGCAGCAGCGGTACGGCGGCTGCGGCGAGCGCGCTGACCAGGTCGGTGGTCCAGGAGACGGTGCGCGGGCCTGTCCGGTCGACCAGAGGTCCGCTGAGCAGTTTGACCACGACGTAGGGGGTCATCTCGCAGAAGGCGACCAGTCCGGTCCGGGCGGCGCTGCCCGTGGTGGCGAGCGCGAACCAGGGCAGGGCAATGGCCGAGACCGCCGTGCCGGACAGTGAGACGGCCAGAGCCGTCAGCACTCCGGCGAGCGGCCGTAGGGTGCGCCGCCCGGGTGTAGGTCCGCCGACGGACTCGGCCACGGACTCGGCCACCGGCTCGGCCGCGGGCTCAGCGGTCGGCCCGGCGCCGTCCACCGCGCTCACTCCCCTGTCAGGCGGTTCATGCCGTACTCGTACAGCTTCGTCGTGGAGAGCATGAGGAAGCCGACGACGCCGAAGAGCCAGGCAGTGTTCTCCCGTGCGTTGCGCCGGATCCAACGGTCGATCCGGTTCAGGGCCGGGTGCAGGGAGCGGCCCGCGATCTGCTGGGCGACGGCGGCCAGTACCGCCGGGCCGATCATCACCAGGCAGTACAGGGCCAGCAGGGCAGCCTGTTCCACCCACGGCTGCCTGCTGCGGTCGAGGATGTCGATGGCGGCCAAGTAGGGGAACATCGTCGCGATTTCGAGGGCCACGGCGACGAGCGCCACGGTCACGACGCCGCGTGCGGTGGCCTTCGAGCCGACCGCCGCCTCCCGCCACCGGGTCAGCCGGCCCTGGTTGCCCTCCTCGCCCCGGTCGTCCCTGTCGCGTTTGACGAAGCCGTAGTAGAGCCCGAGGAGCAGGAGCGCCCCGCCGGCCACCGCGACCGCGGTGTCGCCGGCCGGCGAGGCGACGGCGTCGCCCAACGGCTCCCTGACCGCCGAAAGGCCGCCCAGCAGCAGGAGTCCCAGGGCCAGGTATCCGGCGCCGACGATGAACAGATACCCGTAGACGTTGCCGATGCGCAGGCCGCGCGGGGTCAGCAGGAACCAGACCGGGATCGCCAGGGTCGACACACTCACCGTGTCGAGCAGGGCGAGGGGCAGGATCTGGCCGAGAACGTCCACGGAGGCCTTTCACAGGAGAACGGGGGAGAGGGGAAGGAAGCGGGGAGTCACACGACCCCGGGCAGCCAGGTGTCCCGGCGTCCGGTGGCGTGTGCCACGCCGATGAGGACGCCCGCGCTACCGGTCCGCAGGTCGCCGGAGAGCTTGAAGTTGCCCGAGCCCGGATAGTGCACCTCGTCTTCGCGCAGACGGACTTCGTGCAGGCCGAGCTGTCGTGCGTGACGCTCGACAAGGGGGCCGGCCTGTCGCTCGTAACCCGCGTGGGAGAGCGTGGTCAGTGCGGCCATGAAGCCGGCGCGCCCTCTGAACAGGCCGCTCTGGACCATGAGCTCGGGTCCTGCCGCCCGGATCAGGTCGGGCACCGAGGTCCCGGCCGGATTCCAGCCCTCGTGTCGTTCGAGCTCTGCCAGCACCAACGCGCTCCCGCAGGAGCCCACTTCGAGATAGCCGAGGGTGCGCCGGCCCGCCTCGTTGAACTGCATCGAGCCGTCCGTGCAGCGGATGTACCCGGCGAACTCGAATTCCAGGAGCCCGCGGGCGAGTTCGACGGCCGCCCGGTCTCCGGTGGTGCGGCCGTGGCGGTGCACGGCGAGGGCGATACCGGCGACGCCGTGCATCAGGCCGTACGAGGTGGGGTCGGGGGTGTCGACGGCCCGTAGGGCGGTCAGCAGTCGGCCGGCGCGGTCCGTGAGTTCCGCGCCGAGGCGCTCGACGTACGAAGCGTCCGTCAACAGGCCGTCGGTTCCCGTCAGTTCGGCCACGGCCAGATAGACGCCGGCCAGACCGCCGAAGAGGCTCAGGCCGGCGCCGGCGTGGTCCTTGGCCAGTGCCGTGCCGACCAGTTCCGCCGCCTGCTCGGGGCGGCCGGCCCGCCACAGGGCGTACCCGGCGCCCAGCTCACTGTCGTACAGGCCGCATTCGAGCCGGGACGCGGCGGCTCGCCCGTGGGTGAAGGTCCAGTCGGCGATGCGCTCGACGAGGTCGTCCTGTTCGACCCCCTTGGTGCCGAGCAGCGACCACAACACTCCGGCGGAACCGGTGGCCAGGGCTACCGGGGGCATCGAGAAGCCGGTGTGGTCCCCGGGGAACAACCGGTCGGCGCGGTCGGCGTCCATCGTGGCGCGCAGTCCGGCCGTGAGCTGCGCGGCCCAGGACTCGAAGCCGAGGTGGTGGTCCAGGTGCGTGGACTCGGCGGTGCTCAACGCTCCGGCCGGGCGTACGGAGCCGGGGCGCGCGCAGGTGCGTTCGATGCGGTCGGCCCAGCTCTGCGGCAGGCCGAACCTGGCCCGGGCGGTGTCGAGGAGCTGGCGCAATTTCGTGTCGTCCATGGGGACGAGATGCGTCAGCGGCAGGTAGCAGGAGAGTTCCAGCAGGCGCAGCGCGTGCTCGTCGGCGGCGCGTCCCGTCTTGGCCGGATCGTTGAACCCGGGGGCGCCGGGGAACCGCCGGTCCGCGTCCTGGGGGACGCAGGCTTCGAGGTCGAGGAGTCTGACGTCGAGGTCGGGGGTGACCATCACATTGCCGGGGTGGAGGTCGCCGAAGATGTGGCCGCGTTCCCAGATGACGGCGACGGCGTCCCGTACCCGGTCGAGAATCGCCTCGACCTTCTCCCGGTAGGCGCGGATCTCCTCGGGGCGCGGCGGTTCGAAGGGATCGGCACGCAGCAGGTACGGCTGGTTGGCGGCGCACCACTCCTGCAGGGTGGTGCCCCGGATGTACTCGATCGCGGTGAACACGTGGGACTGCCAGGTGAACTGCTCGTAGGCAGCGGGGATCTCCGGCAGGTCGGCGAACCGGAGCATCGCCGCGTACTCAGCCCCGGCCCGGGTGACCGCGTCGGCGCCCACCAGGTCGTAACCGGCGTACGGCCGGGCCTCCTTGAGGACGACCTCGCGTCCGGTGGGCAGGTGGGTGGTGAGATAGACGCCGCCGGCGTTGGAGAAGTGCAGCGTCTTGTCGACGCGGTACGGGGGCACCGGGCCGGCGTCACCGGACGGTCCCGGCGCGGGGGCGGTGAACGCATCGGGGACGGTGACGAACGCCGGGGCACGGAACGGCACCGACCGTACGTCCGGGACCAGCCGGCCCTCGGGGTCCGCCAGGGCGAGACTGATTCCGCCCCTGGGGGTGCGACAGAAGCGTCTGGTGTAGGCGCCGTAGCGGACATGCACCACGCTGTTGCCGATCCGGAGGTCCGAGAGGATGCGTGGGCCGGGTATGCCGTCCAGCAGGGCAGCCAGTTCATGGGCGCCCTCGCGCGAACGGCGCTCGTCCGCCGGGTAGAGGACGATCCCCTTCCCGCTGATCTGCCGGGGCGCGTACTTGGCGTTGACCAGCCACGCGTACTCGTGCCGGGCGAGGAACTTGAACGGGGTGCCGTTCCCGAAGCAGTACCGCGCGACGGTGTCGAGCACGCCGGGGAACGTGTCCGGGGTGACGGCCACATGGATCTTCCAGCCCTGGCCGCGCAGGGGTTCGGGGCCGGGCCGGCAGACGGTCCATATGCCGTGCCGGGCCTGCTGCCAGCCGTCGGCGACTTCGGTTCCCGTGCCGCCGTCATCGCCGTCGGCGAGGCGCACCGGGCCCTTGCGGGTGCGGTGAAAGCGCGGGTCGTCGGGATGGGCCTGCCAGCGGGCGATGTCGTCGTACGCACGCGGGTCGGCAAAGGTGTACAGAAAGTGTTCCATCGCCGTCCTCCTCAGACGCTCACGCTGTGGTCGACATCGACATCGACATCCGCGTCGACCGCCGCCTCGTAGAGGCCGATCGCGTCCCACATCGGGGCCGTCACGTCGGTCTCGCCGTCCACGCTGCGGCTCTTGCCCTTGCGCGGCTCGACGAGGTGATAGTTGGGCACGGCGCCGACCCGGGCGAGGACGTCGCCGATGATCGGGTTGCCGAGGACGCCCGGCGGGAAGGACGGGGCGATCACGACGGGCACCCGGGTGCCGAGCACGGCCAGGTGGAAGGGGGACGCCCCCGAGCCCGCCGCGAGCCCGGACATGAACGCCACCGAGGCGGGGTACACGAGGATCCCGTCGTAGTCGGTGGCGAACCTGGTGTGCACCGGCTCCAGTGAACCCGCCGGTGTGGTCCAGGAGTTGGCGGCCACCGGGTTCTTGGTGAGCGCGGCCAGCGCCGTCGGGCTGACGAAGGCGCGGGCCGAGTCGGTCAGGCCCGCGGTCACCTCGTAGTGCGGGCGGTTGGCCGACAGCCAGTTGAGCCAGAACGGCAGATGGGCGGTGGACAGCGTGCCCGTCGCGAGGACGAGGAGGCGGGCTCTGCGTTCCTTGCCCGCTGCGCTCCGGTCGAACTCGATCACTGTGTCAGCCATGCCACTTCCCGAACTCGGTCGGATCAGTCATCGTCGCTCCGCTTTCGGGATCGGTCGAGACCGCCGATCTCCTCCCGCAGTTCCTCCATGATGCTTTTGCTCTTCTTGCCCTTGGAAGAGCGATATTCCTTCCCCAGGTCCATTGCTCCCAGCAGAATGAGGAGAAGCCCGGCAGGGCCTCCCTGGAACCACTTCACCTCGGTGTCCCAGAAGAACACAGCGAGAATTGCACCGGCCACGATGCATGCAATTCCGAGGAATTTCGTGAAGTTCATTTCCACCTCGCCGATTTGTGTGCTCTTTACGCTTTCTCAGGCTCTCGCATCGCATCTTATCCGACACGAACATGCCCACCGATGGCGAGGCCGAAAATCGACCGGCGAAGCTGTCCGAAATCTTCCGACGCCAGGAAATGGCCGCCGTCGAGAACCTTCACCGTGACCTCGTCCGCGATTTCGGACCAGCCGTACAAGGACTCCTCCGCAACGAGGGGATCCCGATTCCCGCCGAACACATGGACTGGCAGGGGCAGCCTGCTCGACTGCGGCACATGCCGGTAGGACCCGCAGAGTCTCGCGTCGTCCCTTACCAGTCCCAGGAAGGGCGACAGCCACCCGGGGTGCTCCACCAGCCACGTCGGGACGCCACCAATGGCGTGAAGTCGCCGCACCAGCACGTCGTCCGGGGCGTCGGGCCCCGTGGGGTCGCTCCAGGGAATACAGGGAGCCGCGTACGACGCCACGGCCAGGGCTTTCGGCAGCGGGCCGCCGCGCTCGTGAAAATACCGCGTCACCAGATAGGAAAGGAGGCCTCCCATGCTCTGGCCGAAGAGCACGTAATTACCGTCGCCCTGTTCGTCGACCTTGCCTTCCGCCACCCGTTCCGCGATATGTTCCGCCAGTACGGGGACGAGGTCATCGGCACTTCGATAGAGGCGACGGCCGGCCATGTCCGGGTGTTTCGGCAGCTCCAGTGCGATGACATCCAGGCCGTCCGGAGCGGTGCGGACCCAGTGATCGAATACCGAGGGGCCGCCGCCGGCGTGGTGCAGGCAGATCAGCTTGGCCCGCGAATCCTTCACAGCCCCTCACCCTCTCTCTCCAGTATGCTCACGATCCGGCGTGTCAACGCGTTCTCCGTCGGGTACTTGAAAATGTCCTCCTGGTCGAGTTCACAGCGCAGCGCGTCCTGGAGCGCCCGTCTCAGCAGGATCGCGGAGAGTGAGTCGAGGCCGAGCGAGAAGAGGTCGATGTCCGGAGTCGGCGTCTGCCCCAGTACGCGCAGGACACTCCGGCGCACCTGAGCGGTGACGAGGCCGTGCCGATCCGGGTCGACATCCGATTCCGATTCCGATTCCGATACCGGTTCCGGTTCCGGGCCACTGAACGGCATCCGCAACACCGCCTGCTCGACGCCCAGTCGACGCCGGTCCGTCTTGCCGCTGGACGTCAGCGGGAACGCGGTCCGGAAGGCGTAGGCCGCCGGCAGCATGGGGCGCGGCAGCCCGCGGGCGAGGAAGGCGTCGAGCTGCCCGGCAGCCGTGGTGGGGTCGAGGCCGGCGCCGGGGACGACATGAGCGACCAGGCTCCGCTGCCCGTCGATCTCGGCAGTGAGTACGACCGCCTGCCTGACCAGGGGATGCCCGAGGAGCAGGGCCTCGATCTCGCCGGCCTCGACGCGTACGCCGTGTGCCTTGAGCTGGGTGTCCGTCCGGCCCAGGTGCTCAAGGACACCGTCGGGGCGGCGCCGGGCCAGATCACCGGTGCGGTAGAGCCGACCAGGACCGAACGGATTCGGTACGAACTTGTCCGCGGTCAAATCCGGTTGGCGCAGGTAGCCCCGCGCCAGACCCGCGCCCGCGACGCACAGCTCTCCGACGGCGCCCGGCGCCACTTCGGCGAGGTGCTGGTCGACCACGTGGACCTGGACGCCGTCGATGGGCCGGCCGATCGGAGCGACCGCGGGCCACTCCTCCGGGTCGCCCGCCAGCGTCCATGTCGTGGCGTCCTGGAACTCGGTGGCCCCGTAGTGGTTGTGGAGCCGGGCCCCCGGCAGCCGGCGGAAGAGGTCGCGCAGCGGGCGGGTGATCCGTAGCTGCTCACCCGTGGTGACGACCTCGCGCAGCCGCAGCCCGGAGGAGTCGTCGGGATTTTCGGTCACCGCGCGGGCGAGGTGTTCCAGCAGGGTCACCGGGGCGAAGACCCGCTCGATCCGCTCGTCCCGGAGAAATCCGGCCAGGGCGAAGGGGCTGTGCCGCGTCTCGTCGTCGGCGATGACGAGGGTGCCGCCGCCGCAGAGCGTCGAGAAGATCTCGTGGAAGGCGAAGTCGAAGCTGAGCGCGCACAGCTGGGCGGTACGCAGCCGCCCGCCGCCCGGTCGGACCCGCTCGTGCCAGCGCAGCAGGTTGACCAGCGCCGCGTGCGTCATGACGGCGCCCTTGGGCGCCCCCGTCGACCCGGAGGTGAAGACCGCGTAGGCAGCGAGGTCGTCCTCGGCCGCCAGGTCCCCGTCCGGCTCGCAGGAGTCGGGCTCACAGGAGTCGGGCTCGTAGAGGTCGGGCGCGAGAAGGTCGGGCGTCGCGAAGCCGTACTCGGCCGGCATCAGGTCAGCCAGGGTGAGGTCGGGGGCGGTGAGGTAGGGCGTGTCGGGTCCGTACCTCGGCCTGGTCACCGGATGGCATCCCTCCGGGAGCATGAGCGCGGACACCGCAGGCATCGCAGGTGAGGCCGGCGACGGGATCTCCGTCGTGACGATCACCTCGATGCCCGCCGTGGCGATCACGTGCCCGGTCCGCTCCGGTGGATCGGCCGGGTCGATCGGCACGTACGCGGCGCCCGTGCTCATGACCCCCAGCATCGCCGCGACGGCCTCGGGCGAGCGCGGCAGCCGCACTCCCACGAAGTCGCCCTTCCGGACTCCGGATCGGCGGAGTCCTGCGGCCACGCGCACGGCCATCGCGTCGAGGTCGCGGTAGCTGACCCGACGGGAGCGGTGGACCAGCGCGACGGAGTCCGCGCGGGCTCCTCGGCCGTGCCGTGCGACCAGGGCGTGGACGGTGCCCCGGAAGGCTGCGGAAGACTGGTTCAGCACGGGTGCGAACCGAGGGACGGGAAGTAGTCCTCCCGCGTGCCGTCCCGGCGGATGTCCCAGGTGGCGCAGTGCAGGGAGCCGCCGTACTCGAAGACATTGCGGAAGGGCACGGTCAGCACCTCGAAGCCGAGGCTCGACAGCAGATCCTGGAGAGGCTTCTCCTGCTCCTCGCAGACGACCTTCGTCGGGGAGAGGCTCAGCACGTTCATGGACAGCCACTTCGAGGACTGGCAGTACGCGGGCATCTGCTCGTTCGTCAGCACGGGCTCCGGAGCCTCGATGAGCTTCCAGTCGTTCTCCCGGAACATCGCCCTCTCGTCCTCGCGCAGAGGCCGGTCGGGGTTGGTGAGGATCAGCCCGGGCCGCAGCGGCACGAAGGTGCAGTCGATGTGGGACGGGAAGTAGTCCAGCGGGAAGTGCACCGGGTGGACCCGGAACCCCTGCGGCTCCAGATGCCGCTTCAGCCAGCGGATGCCTGCCCGGTTGGTCGTCATGGACTCCTGTACGAGGACGTCCTTGCCGAACCTGCTCATGTCGGCGGCGTCGAAGACGATCTCGTCCTGGGTGACGCAGAACTCCGACTCGTGCATCCGCGCGTGCCGTTGCTCGGTCGGCCACTCCCAGAAATCCTGCCGGTACATGGCGTCGGCCATGCTCGGCTTGGGGGCCACGGTCCACGTGACGCCCGGGTCGGCCTCCCAGTACTCACGGACGAGGCCGCGGTAGGGCTCGTACTCGAAGTAGCGGGCGCGGCGGGACATCGTCGCCTCGATGATCTCGTTGCCGACGGTGATCATCACGTCGCGGGGGCAGACCGCGCAGTACTGGTTCTCGACCTCGAAATGGGGTGTGCGCAGGGAGCGGCCGAAGTCGTGCGGGGCCGGGCGGCGCACGGTCACCCCCTCGGAGGTCATCAGGTCGACCAGGGCGCCGAGTTCGGCCTCGGCCCGCGCGATGGCCTCGTGGGACTTGGCGCCGGTGGGGAAGGGGCTGCCCACCCCGCCCCGGATCTGGGGCCGGTTGCCCGGCTCGGTCGGCTCGAAGTGCGCGCCGACCGCGGAACCAACGACCACCTCGCGCAGGGTGTCCCACTCGTTCCACGAATTCACCACAGCCGTACCGGTTGCCGCCGGATCCGCAACTGCCCTACGGGCCTCGGGTGTTGCCACAGTCGCCTTCATCTCTGTTTCCTCCATATCCTCAGCCCGGCAGTGCGAGAAGGCGGTGCTCCGCCCGGTCTCGCAGCAGACTGCGCGTGCGGGGTACGTACACGGACTTCGCGGGGGCGATCAGATCCACGGCGCCGATCCCGCTCACCCCGCACAGACCCGCGGTCAGCCTCGGGAGGCTCGCCGTGTCGAACGATTGGTCGATGAGCAGCCGGCGGTAGGCCGCGGGCGTGTTGTCGACGGGCCGGCCGGTGAGCGGGCTGACCACGGCCGCCGACGCCGTACGGAAATCCACGCCGTCGAGCACGCGGGCGAAATCCTCGCGACCGGGGACGGTGTAGGGGCTGTGCTCGGCCCGCTCGGCCCGGTCCAGCACGATCGCGCCGAGCCTGGTCAGTTCCGCCCCCACCGCGTCCGGGTCGCCGCCGCGGATGCTGATCGCCACCAGACCATCACCGAGGTCCACCGACAGCCACGGCTGCTCGGCGACCGGCCCCAACTCCTCGACCAGCCGGTACGCGTCTTCGGCCGACGCGGTCAGCACGGCCAGCGTCGTACCGCTGCGGTCGGCCCGATGGGCCTGCAGCTGGGCGGAGTTGATCTCGCCGATGATCCGGAAGCAGCCCTCCTCGGTGAGTACCCCGGCCGCCAGCAGCGCCGTGACACACCCCGCGCTCAACCCGCCGTACGCGCGGTACGAGGAGCCTTCCGGTTCCCCTTCCAGACGCCGGACGACCGCCACCGCGAGCAGTGCTTCGTGCACGGTGGTCGACAGCGCGGCGCTGTCCCGTCCCGGGTCCAGTCGGTCGGGCTCGAAGCCGCAGATCCGGGCGGCCAGGGCGAGGTGCCCGTCCCGTACGGCCAGTACGGCGGCCAGGTTTGCGGCGGTCAGCGGGACCAGGCCCGGCAGGACGAGCGCCCGGTCAGACACCCGGTACCAGCCCGCCGATCTCGGGCCGCAGGCCGCAGCCGGGGTCCAGCTGCATGGACTTCACCACGAACTCCGACGGCTCCAGCACGACATGGGTCTCGAGGCCGAGGCCCTCCAGGTAGCCGAGCACACCTCGCCAGTCGAGGACCGTGGTGTACTGCTCCACCGCCAGCTTCCAGATCGAGGCGGCGCTGGCATGGGGCCGGCAGTCGTTGATGCTGACGAGCGGCACGGAGGGGTTGGACTGGGGGTCCTGGAAGCGCCACTCCCGGGCGAAGATCGTCCGCACCTCCGCCATCAGGTCGCAGTGGCCCGGGAAGCTGTGGGGGATCACCTTGAACAGGGCGCCGGCCTTCATCGCGGCCGGTTTGATCGCGTCGATGTCCGAGCGCCGGCAAGCGGCGATGAACTGGTTGCCGGAGACCACCGCCGAGAGGTGCAGGAGCGGGTCCAGCCCCTGGGCACGGAGCTCGTCGAAGACGCGGACGTGGTCGCAGTTGTAGAAGAAGACACTGGAGTAGTCGGTGCCGCCGAAGACGTCCATCTCGATGGAGGCCATGGTGTTGGCCATCCGCACCATGTCCTCCAGCGAGACCCAGCCCACCGCGGCGGCCGCGCTGAGAAAGCCCAGGCTGATCCCGGTGACGCAGACCGGCCGCATATCGCGCCGGCGCAGCTCCTCCCGGTAGCCGGCGACGCCCATCAGGTTGATCAGGGGGCGTCGGAACCGGGGATCGTTGGCCTCTTCCTCGGTGCCGTCGCGCAGGATGGCGCGGAAGTCCATCGAGAGGGTGTCGCTGCCCAGGTCGAGCATGATCTGCATCGCCTCGGACTCCAGGGCCCGCTTGCGCAGGTCGCTGTCGAGGAAGACCTGGGACGGGAAGATGAACGTGCCGGCGGCGGTCACAGGGAGAACCCGTCGTCGACGGTGACGATCTCACCGTTCACGGCAGAGAAGTCGGGGCTCGCCAACCGGCGTATGACCGAAGCGACCGCGCGCGGATCGAGGAGTCGCTCCTCGTAGTCGGGGCCGCCCATGATCTCCTCGATGGCTTCCCTGGGGACGGTGGACAGCAGTCGGGTGTCACGGATGGGCCCCGGCGCGACCGCGTTGAAGCGCAGCCCGAGCCGGCCCCACTCCCGCGCGAACCCACGGGTCTGGGCCTCTATCGCCGCCTTGCTGGTGATGTAGGGCATGGCGCCGACGATGTAGTGGCGGGTGAGGATCGACGACACGTTGACGACGCTGCCGCCGCCGGTCGCGGCCATGGCCTGCGCGGCCACGGCGTTGACCTGGTAGGTGCCCAGCACATTGGCGTCGATCACCGTCTTGAAGTGCTCGGCGTTGGACACGGTCGCGAGCGCGGCCTGGTTGACGACCGCGCAGTTGACGACGACGTCACAGGGGCCGATCTCGGTGAACAGCCGGCGGACCGCCGCGCCCCGCACATCCGGGTCGGGGAGGCTGAGTTGGTGCACGGCGGCGGTGCCGCCGTCCTCGGCCACCAGGGCGGCCACCTTCTCGGCGTCGTCGCCGCGGTCGTGGTAGGTCAGGTGGACGGTCTCCGCGATCGGCGCGAACTCCCGGCATACCGCCTGACCCAGGCCGCTCGTTCCGCCGACCACCAGGACGCCCCGGTGAACGCGGGGCTGCGTGTCGCTCATGGCTGTTGGCTCCTCTGGCTGCTCTGACTGCCCTGGCTGCTGCCGGTGTCCCGACCGCCGTCGCGGATCAGGCGGTCGGCGATCGTCCGGACGTCGACGCGCCGGGACAGGGCTCTCGTTACGGCCTCGTGCCGGGCGGCGTCGAGGCGTCGGCCCACACGGGGCTGGTAGTGCGGATACGGCCGCCGGTACTCCTCGCGGGTCGTCCCGGACTTGACCGCCGGCACGGTCGTGCCCACGGCCGAGAAGTAGTTCCGGCAGACCGCCTCGATCGTCATGCCGTCGTCCAGGCCGATGTTGATGACGGCGTTGTTGTGCAGCCCGGTGGTGAACTCGACGCGACGGCAGTTCCGGACCTCGAAGAGGTAGTCGACGAGGAGCAGGGCGGCTTCGATGCCGATCCCCGTGTTCCACAGGCGTTCGTCGCCGGTGGCACCGCCGACCTCGTACACCCCTTCGGCCAGCCGCCACCAGTGCACGATCCCCACCGGTGTACCGCGTACGTCGGTGACGACCGCGGCCCGGCGGTCACCGGAGCCGACGAAGGACCCGGACTCCAGGGCCGCGTACTGGGACTCGCGCGACACCGTGCTCGACGTGCCGCGCACCAGGGCCTCGCACTCCGAGGGGCTCAGCCACTTCGCCACGACCCCCAAGTGGGACTCGGTCAGCGGCGCGAGCTCGCACAGCAGGCCTCTCACGCACGGGTCCTAGGCGGTTTCGAGCTGGGCGTGGACACTGCGGAGGCTGCTGATGCCCTCGACCTGAAGGTCGTACACCTTTTCCCCGTAGAGCGGCAGCAGCGCGGACACGAACCGCAGGGTGTCCATGGACTCCAGGCCGTACGTGCTCCCGCTGCCGAAGACGACGCTGTCGTCGTCGGGGACCGCGCCGTCCAGGCGCTGTTCGAAAAGCTCCAGAAAGGTCTTGCGCAGAACGTCCATGCGGTGACTCCACAACTCCACTTTGAAGGAGGGCTGTTATTCGACGTCGAGGTCGGCGGGCAGGCGGAAGCACAGGGAGCCCCACAGGAAGCCGGCCCCGATGGCCCCGAGCACGATCAGGTCACCGGCGCGGGCCCGGCCGTCCCGGGCCAGGGCCGCCAGCGAGGTCAGCGGGGAGGCCGCGCCGGTGTTGCCGAGGGTGTCGGCGGTGATGGCCACGCGGTCCAGGTCGGCGCCCACGGCGCGGGCGATGTGGTGCACGAGCCGCACGTTGGCCTGGTGCAGCGCGAACCCGGCCACGTCCTCGACCCGGACACCGGCGCCGGCGAGCGTCTCCGCCAGGGACTTCGGCACCCGGGTGCCGGCCTCCTGCCAGACCGTCCTGCCGTCCATCTGGAGGTAGGGGCTGTGCACTTCGCGCCCCAGCGTGTCGAGTTCATGACGCAGCTGGGAGGGCGAGATCAAGGTGACGGCGTCGGAGTACGCGTTGCCCAGGTCGTAGGAGAGGAGCCCGGCCGGCGCCTCGGTCCTGGTGACCACCATGGCCGCGGCGGCGTCCCCGAAGAAGATGCGCGTGTTGCGGTCCTGCGGCCCGGTGTTGCGCGAGACGCACTCGGCGCACACGACCAGTGCGTTCTCCAGGCCCGGTTCCTGCAGGATGCACGACGCCGTGTAGGTGGCGTAGACGGAGGAGGCGCAGGCGTGCTGGGTGATGTCGATGATGCGCGGCGTCTCGATGCCCAGCCGGTCGGCGACCATGACACCCAGCGAGGGCATCATCCAGTCGGGGCTGGTGCAGGCCACGACGAGGACGTCCACGTCACGGGCCACGAGACCGGCCGCGGTGAGCGCCTTCGCCGCCGCCTCCACAGCCAGGTCCGTGATGTTCTGATCCGCGGCGAGGAACCGGCGTTCCCGGATGCCGGTCTTCTCCTCGATCCACTCCGGGGTGCTGTCCAGCGTCTCGCACAACTCGGCGTTGGTGACAACGCGTTCGGGCAGTGCCACGCCGACACTGCGCGGGGCGGTCGGAATCATGCTCCACGAGGGCACGGCGACTCCTCTCAGGTGTCGTGGTGAGCGGGGTGCGGAAAAAGGGAGGGGTCCGGCCGGCGGGTGACGCCCCGCCGGCCGGACCACGCCGGATCAGCAGCCGTCGCTGGCCGTGCTCGCGGCGAGCTCGACGCCGTCGGCGACGATCTCGGTGCCCTGCAGCTCCATCACGTTGGTGAGGTCCATGTCATGTCCTCCTCTCGGTACTCGGTGGGTGGGTGGGACACCGCTGGTACAGCGGTGGGTCATGGGGGGCGGTACGAGGATCGGCGACCCGGGACGGGTGACCGGGTTCAGGCGCTCCACATGTCGTGGTCGGCGTGGGCCAGATCCTCGAGTGCCTTCTTGCGCAGGCGGTCCAGGAGTTCCTGCCGGCCGGCGGGCTCCACCGCGCCCTGCGGAGCGAACTCCCGCAGGTCTGCGCAGCAGACGACGCCAGGCCAGTACCGTCCGTCGAGGAAGAACCGGTCCCGCAGGACGCCCTCCACCTCGAAGCCGGCGCAGTCGGTCAGGTACTCCAGGAACACGTCGTTGTAGGTGGGCGCCAACAGTTCGACACGCTGGACCTCGGCAGCGCGGGTCAGCAGAGCCATCGCTCTGCGCACGGCCCGGTCGACGAGGGCCGGGGTCCAGGTCTCGTCGCGGCAGGAGACCAGACCGATCCGGAAGAAACCGGGCGTCTGCCCCGGTGACCAGCTGACCGCTCCCACCGGCTGCCCGTCGGAAATGACGAGCAGATGGGATTTCCGCTCGTCCCTCACATAACGCAGTCGCTCTGCCGCCGACCGCCAGACAGCGCCTTCGGTGGAAACGTAGGAGAAGGGCCGGGAAAGAACCCCGTCGAGGATTTCCTCGTCCGCTGCGGTCGTGACGGGTATGAACTCGACCCTGGTTTCTCCGACCGCCGCCATCAGTCCCACCCTTTCTCCGGCTGTTTCCGTGTCTTCCGTTCTCCGTCGCTGACATCCAGAAATCTAGGCAGCCTTTGAAAAATGGTCAACGGGCGGCGGATTCAACTCGCACAGCGGCTTTCCCCGCCCGGGCCGAAGGACTCACCGGCCTTCTCTTCGAGCGCCTTTGCGCACTCGGCCCATGCCTCGACGTTCGCGCGGATCAACTCGGCGACGGCGGTGGCCCAGTACGGCGGGACGCTCCGCAGGACCTGGCCCAGTTCGGCCGAGTCGTGCGGATGCTGGCCGAGCCAGCGCAGGAGGCTGCGCCCGGTCTCGTTGAACCGGAGGGAAGGGTCGCTGCGCAGCCTCCGCAGCAGAACATCCCGGTCCGAGGACGGGGTACGCGGCGCCGCACCGCCGGTGGGCAGGGGCGCGGACCCGGCAACGGCTTCTGGGACCGGTGTCCCGGCCGGGACGGGGGCGGGCGTCGTGGCCGGGGCCGCCGGGGTACCCGTCGCACCCTTCGCGTACTGAGGGTTTCCGCGCTGCCGCGGCGGCAGCGGGTCCTGTCCGGAGGCCAGGCGGTCACGTACGTCGCGCACGGTCGACGGTGCGATGCCGACCGCTTTGGCCACTTGCCGCAGGGACAGTTCGGGCTTGCTGAGCAGGAGCTCGCGGGCCTGGAGCCGGCCGGCGGCGCCACTGACCGGCCGTACGCGGCCGTCGCTGCCCACCCGGGTGTTCGACTGATCATTGAGGTCGGTCGAACGGCTGCGCAGGCTCGCGACCGTGCTGGGCGAGAGCCCGGCCAGCCGGGCGACCCGGCGGTTGGACCACTGCGGACGGCACGTCATGATGCGTACGGCGGCGGCCGTACGGTCGGCCGCAGTGAGCGGCAGACCGTGGTGGGCGTTCAGCGAGACGGCCAGGGCGAACCCCTCGTCGGCGTCCCCCCGGTAGCAGCGGGCGCGGATGTCACGCTGCCCGCGCAGAATGGCGGCGCGCACCCGGTGTGCGCCGTCCATGACCTTCATCGTGTCCGCGTGCACGAGGATCGGCGGTAACTCCGCTGTCGATTCCGCGAGCCGGCGGACGTGGGCGTCGTCCTCCCCGTCCAGCCGTGGCGAGGCACCAAGTCTCAGGAGTGCTATGGAAACGGTTTCGACCGGACACTCCAGGAGTTTGGTTTCCAGTTCTTCCATGTCCCCAGACATTGACGAAGGGGTCATCTGTGTGAGTTCTCACTTTCTGCTCGTTCTCTTCCGGGATCACTGAGCGCAGAACGTGGCAGGGGTCGCTGATGATGTACGTGCCGTGCGAGTCCCGGCTCACCCTGAACCGCCCATGACAGTTCCGTCAGGGGCGCGATCGCACTGCCTCGATGCTTCCCGCACGCTCCAGGGAAGGAATGGAATGCAGCGATTGACTCTGATGTGCATGGGATTGTTTCCGACCCGTTCCCCGGTGGTTCCGCGCCGGACCGGACGCACGGGAACCCCGTATCCGGGCAGCTCGACCAACGGCCCCGGCCCAAACGGGGCATGACGGGCCCGGTGTGCAGCAGGGCTCGGAGGTGGCACGTGTACGTGCGGGCCACCTCCCGGTCCACGGCGCCGCGGTCCCAGGTCCGGTGTCAGTCAGGCATGCGTGTGGTGCGGAACGGGACGGACCGCGTGGCCGACGGGCAGGCGAAGGCGCACGCGCCCGGCGCCGAGGCTGCTCCACCGGCGTTCTGCGACCCGTGCGTCGAATGCCGGCCCGGCCCGCCGACGGGGTTGACGCCTGCCCCGCAGCACTGGCGAGCGCCCCCGTGGTGTTCTCGTTCCCGGGAACGCGGAGTCGCCCTGCCGACGCGAAGCGCCGCCCCATGAGCGAGTGGAAGGGGTACGTACCCGCAGCGGCCTACGGTGACAGCGTCGTCAGTCATTGCCCCCTTCCGCGTCCCTCGGATCGGATCCGTTGGTGAAGTGTCCAAAATATTGGCATCGGGCGGCGACGAAGGTCAACTGGATACGCCTGGTGTCCAAGAGATGCCGCAACATGGCTGATCTGTCACCCTGTGAGCGCGAACATCGAACTGACAATGGGAGCATGACCATGACGGCAGAGGACGGCAAGGGGGAACGGCAGTCACTGGCCGAGCGATTGAACGCCTTGTTCGCGCTCGCGCGATGGACCGATGGCTATGGCCGGCAGAGGGAGTACTCGACCGCCGAAGTGGCGAAGGCCATCACGATCGACCCGTCACATCCGGTGACCCTGTCCCGCAGCTACCTGGCGATGCTGCGGAACGGGTCTCACACCAACCCGACTCTGAGCGTGCTGGAGGGCATCGCCAAGTTCTTCGACGATCACCGCCCACCGGGAACACCGCCGATCACGGTCCAGATGCTGGTCGCCCAGGAGGATCCCGAGGAGGAGCTGTTGCGACAACGGCTTGCCGATCACGAGGTGCGGACGATCGCGATGAGGGCGGGAGCCATGACACCGGCCACGCGCAGGCAACTCCTCAAGATGATGGCGGTCTTCGACCAGGACGACTCCCGGGGACCGGACATTGAGGCATAAGAAGGGCGACTGTGGTCGTACGTGAACGCAAGCTCCGCCGGCAGTGCAAACGGCTGCTGCGGAACCTTGATCTGCAACCCCCGTTACAGGTCGACGACTTGTGTCGCCGACTCGGTGAACGTCTGGGCAAACCGATCAGGTTGATCCCTTGGGCGCTACCCGTCCCAGGCCCCTTCGGACTGTGGATGTCCCGGCCGAACGAAGAGGTCATCTTCTATCAGGAGGAGACCACCCGGGTCCACCAGGACCACATCATCCTGCACGAGGTGGGCCACATCCTCGCCGAACACGAAGACGATGGTGACGCGGGGGAGGAACTCCCCGATCTCGGACCGGATTTCCCCCAGGGGCTGATCACCCGGGGCTTTCGGCGCACCTGCTACACCGAGGACTACGAGCGGGAGGCCGAGCTGGTAGCGACGATCATCCAGGAATGGGCGATGATCATCGACTATGTCAGCCCTCGTACGCCCGAGGACCCGGCCCTGGATCCGCTGGACTCGGCGCTGAACCCCCCATGGGGATGGGCCTGATGTTCCAAGTGCCACTCATCGTCCTGCTCGGATTCGGGGTGCTGTGGAAGGGCGCCGACCTCGCACGCGCCCCGCACGACCGGGTGCTCCGCTTCCTCGTCGCGTCTCTGCTGCTGCTGATGACGGGGGAGATCCTCAGCTTTCCCGAGGTCAGCACCGCGATCGACAACGCCACGGCCGTGGGCGTCGGTAAGTTGGTCTTCAACTCGGTCTATCTGTCAGGTCTCTGCACCCTCGTTCTGGTCTTCGTCTCCGCCACACCTGGGCGGGAGGCCGGATACCGCAGGCATCTGTGGATCGATTCCGGACTGCTCGCCGGTGCTCTGATCATCCTGGTCGTTGCCATGCTTGCCACACCCGCAGGGATGCGCGGTCATTCCTTGGGCACCCCGCACATGGCGCTGCCTTCCATCGCCTCGTTCTACTTCGTCGGCAACGCCTACTTCGTCTACGCCTACCTGGCGTCCGGGCTGTTGGCCCTCCGCTATGCGCGCCGGGCGTCCCGGAACCTCGGGTTCGGCCTGCTCATCATGGCCTTGGGGCTCCTCGCGCTGACGATCACGGCGGTCAACCGGGTGATCCTGGTGGCTCTGCGCATCGACGAACCCGGGGCCCACGCGTGGTTCAACACGGTGAACTGGTCCTTGTCCAACTGGGCCATGGGCATCGTCCTTGTCGGGATCTGCTACGTGGGCGGCGTCCAACTGGTCACCCGCGTCCGGTCGGTCGTGCACCACCGCCGTCTGTACCGCGATCTCGACCCCCTGTGGAAGGCCCTGACCGCTGCCTATCCGGAGCTCGTCCTGAACCGGCCGCCGTTCGCTTCCGGATGGCGCAGTGTCCGCCGCAGCCGCACCCAAGAGCGGCGGTTCTACCGTCGGCTCATCGAATGCCGTGACGGGCTCGTGCGTCTGAGCCCCTACCTGACGCGTATCGCGCCCGATGCCGACCTCGCCCATGCCCCGGCCGATCAACTGGCCCAGCACATCGTCGACGCGCTGGCCACGAAGCCGCCGACCGAGTCCCCGCAGACCGAACTGCCCGCCGCCCTCGTCGCCTTGCCCGCCGGCAACGGCCTGATGGCGGAGGCCCGCGAACTCATCGCCCTATCCCACGCCCTGCGTGAAAGGACACAGTGAACAAGCTACTGATCAGCGCAGACCGTGTCATCGCCGGACCCTCGGACCAGGTGACTTCGGAGGGCGCGGTGCTCATCGAGTCCGGCAAGGTCACCGTCGTCGGCGCCACCGCCGACTTGGACGCATCGGTCGATGCGCGAGTGCCCCGATTGCGGTGTCCCGGGGCCACACTGATGCCCGGACTGATCGACTGTCATGTTCACCTTGCCTTCGACGCGGGTCCGGACCCGATCGGTGCTGTGGCCGGGGCGGACCCCGGCGAGCTGTCCACCGCCATGGCGGACCGTGCCGCACAGATGCTGGCCGCCGGGGTGACGACAGTGCGGGATCTCGGTGACCGGGACGCGCTGACCGTGGTGTTGCGGGCGTCCATCGACTCCGGGGCACATGTCGGGCCGCGCATCGTCGCCGCCACCGCACCCTTGACCTCACGCGGGGGCCATTGCGGCTTCCTCGGCGGTGAAGTGAGCACGGACGACGACATCCGGGCGCAGATCGCCCGCAACGCGGCGGCGGGGGCCGATCTGATCAAGGTGATGGCCTCGGGCGGCGCACTCACCCCGAGCGGCCCACGTATGTGGGAGGCCCAGTTCACACCCGGCCAGCTGCGTCTGATCGTCGAGGAAGCCGAGCGTCACGGTCTGGGAGTGGCCGCGCACGCGCACGGATCCGACACCATCGCCCATTGCGTGGCTGCGGGCGTCCGGACCATCGAGCACTGTTCCTGGCGGACCGCGGAGGGCATCGTCCATGATCCGGCGGTTGTCCGCCGCATGGTCGAGGACGACGTGGCCGTCTGCCGCTGCGTCTCCGGGGACTGGCGGCTGTTCCTCGATCAAATGGGGCCTGAGCGTGCCAAGGCGATGGTCGAGGTCATCCTTGAGATGCGCGAAGCCGGTGTCCGGTTCATCGCCGGCACCGACGCGGGCGTGCCAGGAGCTCACTTCGGCGACTACGTCGGCATGCTCGAATTCTTTGCCTCACTCGGTTTCGCGCATCGCGAGATTCTCGACATGGCCACCGTCGACGCCGCCCATGCCCTCGGACTGCCCGACACCGGTGTCCTGGCCCCAGGCAAGCGCGCCGACCTCATCGTCGTCGAAGGCAACCCGCTCACCGAGTTGGGCGCCCTCCGCCGGATCCAACACGTCTTCACGGCCGGCCGCCCGGTCGCGCGCCCGGGGAAGTAGGGCCAGGTGAGCGACAAGCACGGCAAGCGGTACTCGCAGGAGTCCAAGCGGGACGCCATGGCGTTGGCCCGGCCCTCCGGCAAGGCGAGTCGACCTTGATCGAGAGAATTCTGCCGTCGGTGACGGTGGCGCATCATGCCTTCGACGACGCCGTGGACGCGGAGCTGTTCCCGCAGGAGGCGGCTGTGGTGGCGGCTGCGGCGGCAGTCCGTCAACGCGAGTTCGCCACCGTACGGCGCTGCGCGAGAGAGTCGCTGGCCGCATTGGGCATTCCCCCGATGCCGCTGCTGCCGGGAGAGCGGGGCGCGCCACTCTGGCCGCGCGGGACCGTGGGCAGCATGACCCACTGCCTGGGGTACCGGGCCGCGGCGGCCGCTCGAACCGACGAGATCACGGCGCTCGGCATCGATGCCGAACCGCACCAGCCGCTCCCGGAAGGGGTCCTGGAAATGATCTCCCTCCCCGGGGAACGGGCGCATCTGTCGAGCCTCGGTGCCGACCGGCACTGGGATCGACTGCTGTTCTCCGCGAAGGAGTCCGTCTACAAAACCTGGTTCCCGCTGACCCGCCGACGGCTCGACTTCCGCGCGGTCTCGGTCGGCTTTCAGCCGGCGGATCGGACGTTCACCGCCGAGTTCCTGGTCCCGGGCCCCCGCATCGGAGAGGACGAGGTCCGCGGGTTCCACGGACGGTGGCTCGTCGACCAGGGCATCGCCCTCACCGCGATCGCCCTCCTGCCTGCACGTCCACACCTGCGCCAGGTTGCTCGGTAGGACGGTGCTCAAGGGCTCGCAGGGAGTCGAGGTGTTGTTCTCGCACTCGGACGAGCGGCAGAGCCGACTGCTGACGGCTGCCGAGGCCCGGGTCCTGTGGCCCGGCAGCGCCCGGGCTGTCGCACGCCGATCACGGGTGCGGCGTGTCGATCAGTAGGTCGGCCAATTCCTCGATGCCCGCCAGCAGCCCGGGGGGATCCTGGTCGAGATCGAGGGCGTGCTGGTGGATGACGATGCCGGCACGGCGCACCGTGTGGGCCGCGTGCGCCGCGTTGCCCTTCGCGTACACGAGGTGGCCCGTCGGCAGGCCCAGAGCGGTGCAGTAGGCGAGCATCTGGTACAGGTCGGCGTCAGGGAACCCGTCCCGCTTCTCGGCCTTGTACTTCGCGTCCACCACGGCGTGCAACGCACCGCCCGGCCCGTACAGCACGAGGTCGGGCTTGATGCGGATCGCGGCTGCCTCGTCGAGGTGATGCGGGTCCTGGAGCCGGGCCACGTGACCGCGGGCGCGGCAGGCCTCCCGCAGTGCCACGGTCACGAAGTCCTCGAAGAGTCTGTTCATGTCGAACAGGAACCCGTCGACGCGCAGCCCGCCGGCGGCATGCTCGGCCGATGTGCCGTCCAGGACGGCGCGGGCGAGGTGGAGCGCCTGGTGGTACCGGGCGTTGAGGCGCGTGGGGCGCCACACCGGCAGCGGTTGCCCGCGTACGAGTACGGCCGCATCGGCGAGCCTGGCGCGCTGGTGGTGGAGCCTGCGGCGTACGTCGGCCGTCACACCGGGCAGGCGCAGCAGGCGCTCCACGGCCGCGCGCAGGATGCGGTTCTCCGCGATGTCCGTGGTGAAATCGTCGAAGGCGACTTCGACCGGCAGCGTGGCGCCGAAGCGCCGCCGGATCTGTTCGGACTCCCGGATGCGGCCGCGCACGACGAGCGAGGACTCCTCCGACGCCCGGTAGCCCTGGAGAAGCCCCCGCCGCAGCGCCCGGTCCACCTGTCGTTCCACGGCGTGAGCGAGGGCGGGCAGGAGATCTCTGTGCTCGGCGACGTCCACGCTCCCGTCCCGCCAGATGTCGTCCGGCTTCAGGGCGTGGGCGAGGAGGAAGAACAGGCGTGCGACCGGGACCTTGGGGATGACGCGCACGGTGACCCGGGTGCCGGTACCCGGGTCGCTGAAGGCCATCGCGCCGACCTTGCTCCCGGCCCGCAGCGACCAGCTCCCCGGGAGGTGCGGATCGGGGGCGGCATCCACCATGTCACCCGCCGCCAGGGACCGTCCGATGCCCTCCGGCAGGGCGACGGAGCACGGGGGCGCGTGCTCGACGAGTTCGACGACCCGGTTCACCCCAGCGATTCCCGAAGGGCTGCGAGGCCGTACCGCTTCTCGACGTCGACACCCTCGCCGTAGTGGTGTTCCTCCAGCAGTGGAAGGATCTTGGTGCGCCAGGTCCGCTCCAGCCCGCCCTCGCGGTGGACGCCCTTCTTCATCAGGTACGAGGGACCGATGCGGAAGTCGGCGTCGTCGATGCGGGCGTTGAGGGCGTCGAGCAGCTGGGCCGGCTCGCTGCTGCGGCCCGTCCGCGCGAGCCAGCGGCGCAGCAGGCCGCTCGTCGGTTCGGTGCGCGGCGAGAGCTCGACGAAGGCGAAGCGCCGCCGCATGGCCGCGTCGACGAGGGCGATCGAACGGTCGGCGGTGTTCATGGTGCCGATCACGAACAGGTTCGGCGGCAGGGCGAAGTCGTCACCGGAGTAGGTGAGCCGCACCGACCTGTTCCGGTACTCCAGGAGGAAGTACAGCTCACCGAACACCTTCGCGAGGTTGGCGCGGTTGATCTCGTCGATGATCAGGAAGTGCGGGACGTGGCGGTTGCCCTCGCGGGAGGCGAGGTCGGCCAGCTCGCGCAGCGGTCCCGCGGTGAGCCGGAAGGCGACCTCGCGCGTCCGGGGGTCCTCCTGCGGCCGGAAGCCCTCGAAGAAGTCCTCGTACGCGTAGGAGGGGTGGAACTGCACGAGCTTGACCTGTTCGGGGCCACCGCCGAGGAACTCGGCCAACTTCAGCGCCAGATAGGTCTTGCCGGTTCCGGGCGGGCCGTACAGCACCAGCTGTCGCTCGTCCCAGAGCAGGTCACGCACTTCCCGCAGCCATGCGGCCTCGTGCACCAGGAGTTCGGCGGCCAGCTCCGCCGTCGGCCGGGGCAGCTCCAGCTCCCGCCGGGCCGCCAGCGCGGGGACCTCCGTGACCGGGTCGCACTCTGTCGCGTCCGCCTCCTGCGCGAGCTCCTCGTCGGTGAGGCCGAGGCCCTCGACATGAGCCTGGACCGAGGCGAGGTCGACGACGTCGTGCTGGACGGAGAGCTTCTGCTGCAGCTCTTCCGGAAGGTCCTCGTAGGGGAATCCGACCGGCCGCCACTCGACCGGCCGGCGCAGGTTGGACCGCCGGTCCTCGGACTCGCTCTGCTCGGCCTCACCGGTGATCTGACCGACGTACAGCCTGCCGCCGGAGATCGTGCACACGCCGTCGCCCGGCTTCATGCGGGACAGGAAGGCGTGCAGGTCCTCGACGAGCTGCTGCTTCTGGCCGTAGGTCGCCGTCGACTCGTAGTCCTCCTGGACCACGGTGCGCAGTTCGTCCTTGCTGACGCCCTGCCGCAGCCCCTGCCTCAGCCTGGAGGCGGCCAGCGTGACACGTCCTTCCGGCAGCCAGAGGCGCTGTACGAGGTCGAACCCGGTGACGTTGGAACCACGCACGAGCCAGGGCCGGTTGGGTCCCGCCCACACCCCGGACATGTAGTCGGACAGCGGCCCGTCGTCCTCGGTCCGCCACTCCTCCCACCCGTTGCGCGGGGCCCCGACCATGACCACGGCCGCGAACGACGGCGAACCGAACACGACGTCCTCGGTCAGCTCCAGCCAGCCTGGCCAGCGCTGCGAGGGTACGAGCACGCCCTGTGCCCTGAGCTCCTCGCGGCGTGCGGCCGGCGCCTTGAAGTGCTTGCCGAGCGACGGCATGACGTGAACGCGGGCGGGCGAACCGGCCCGTACGAGGAACTTCCGGCTCCCGTTCGTCCCCGTCTCGTCCAGCAGCACCCCGCGTGCCCGCTCGACCCCGTCACCGCCCGGCAGGCGCAGCCGGAACTCCGGATACTCGTGGGCCATGGATCATCTCTTTCCTTGGTCCGGTCTCGTCCGCAGCGTATGCCCAGCAGGCGCAGCCGGGTGGCCTGTTGGCCGGCCTGTTGGTCGCCCTGCTGGTCAAGGAGTGGGACCTGTGACCGGCGCGGGCGGCGGCGTGGCGCCGGTTTTCCCGTCCGCGCCGCCCAGTGCCGCGAGGAGGCCGGTGACCTCCGGCAGCCGGGCGCAGACCTCGGCCGGCGCGGGCGGCAGTTCACAGGCCCGGTAGTGGCACGCCGCGCTGAGCGCCGACCAGGTGGTGCGGCAGCGGCGGGCGGTGTCCTGGCCCGCGTACCACTCCAGGCAGAGCATCCGGTGCTTGCCGATCCGGGTCATCGACGGGGTGACCCGCCGCCAGTAGGCGTCCAGGGCCAGGTCGAGCGCCATGCGGAGCAGGACGGCCGCAGCGCGGGCGCGCAGGCCGGGAGCCAGGGTGGGCACGGTGCCGGGGGCAGGCTGGAGGAGGGCGCGTGCAGCGGCCACCAGGGCATCGGGGGACGCGCTCATCGGGCGCCCCCGCAGCCCTGGGTTCCCGTCGTGCGCCGGATCGCCCTGGCGAGCGCCTCGGTTCGGCGCACCAGCCCCTTCCGGTCGTCGACCGTCGGAAGAGGTGCGTGCGAACCGGAGTTGAAGGCCTGGATCAGCGACCACCCTCCGGGGTGGATCCTCTCGACGGCCTCCCGGGCGGGTCGGCTCGCGTCACCGAGGAGGGCGAGCGCCACGTACGACTTGGTGCGGTCCAGGGAACGGACGCGTTCCTCCACGGCCCGCAGCCCGAGCCCCTCGGTGTCGCGGAGCCTGCGTCGGGCGGTCTCCAGACAGGCCGCCTCGACCACGACCCGGCACATGGCGGGGAGCACGTGGTCGGCCACGTCCTGCGGCAGGCCCGGGTCGAGGGAGACGGCCCGCGCTTCCACGAGCGCCTGCTCCACCGGGTCGGAGACGGTTTCCACGCCCACCACCGAGTCGCTCTGACGGGTGATGCGCAGGACGGTCGCCTCGATGCCGAGGTGGGAGATGGCCTGCTGGAGCCGGGTGTCGTGGGTGAACACGATCACCTGCCGGTCGCGGGCACAGGCGTCCAGGACCCGGGCCAGACCCTCCACCTTCTCGGGGTCCATGGACTGCACGGGGTCGTCGATCACGAGGAAGCCGAACGGGCTCGCCGCGTGGGTGGCGCGCGGCAGGAACAGGGAGAGCGCGAGGGAGTGCAGCTCGCCCTGGCTCATCACGCCGTAGGCGGGCGCGGACATGTCGTCGACGGAGACGTCCAGTTCGACCCTGCCGCGGCCCGGGGTACCGGCGAGCGTCACGGAGCCGAGGGTGACGCTGCTGTGTTCGCACAGCTGCTGCCACACCTCCTGGGACCGCTGGGCGAAGGGCCGCAGCCGCTCGTCGCGCAGTTCGTCGATGATCGGCCGCAGCCAGGCGCGTCCCTTGCGCACGTGCTTGCGCCGCTCGCGGGCGCACTCGGCCGCCTCGGCCACCGCCAGCCACTGCGTGAGCCGCACGGACACGGGCTGCCAGACACCGTCGTGTTCGGCGAGCTGGCGGACCGCGTCCTCCCGCAGCTGGCGGCAGGCGTCGTCGAGGGCGGTCGCGGCGCGCAGGATGCGCTCCGCCAGTTCGCGGGGATGGGCGACATCCCTGCACTGCGCCCACTCCTGCCACACCGAGGCGAAGGGGGACGTCTCTCCCCTCAGCCACACCGGAACCGGCTGGACGAGGGCATGGGCGGCCCGGACCGCGTCCGTCACCTTCTGCCCGGCGGCCGCTGCTTCCGCCGCCTCCGTCCTGAGCCGGTCCACCTCGGCGCGTGCGCGTTCGGCCCACGCCCGGTCGAGCCGCTGCTCCGCGCCGCAGACCGGGCAGTCCGAGGCCGGGGAGCGCCGGTGCTGCTCCAGCGCCGCTTCCAGGAGTCCGGCCAGGTGGTGGGCCTCGCCGGCCTGGCCGTACCGGGCCTCTTCGGCATGCGCGGCGGCCTCCCGCAGCCCGGCGACGGCGGTGTCGACCTCCCGGAGGTCCAGCTCGTCCAGAGCGGCGTACTGCCGAAGCCGGGCCAGTTCGGATTCGGCCGTCCGGTCACCGCGCTCCAGTACTGCCCGTACCCGCTGCAGGTCGGCCTTGTTGCCCGACAGGGCCGCCACGGCCTCGCGGGCCCGGGGGTCGTCGAGCGCGGCCAGCTCGGCGAGCAGGTCCGCGGTGAGCGCGTCCGCGCGCTTGACCGTCTGCTCGCACGCGCCGGCGGCGTCCTTGACCCGGCCGTCGAAGTCGGCGAGCAGTTCGAGCCCGAGGAGTTTGAAGAAGGCGTCGTGCAGCCCACCGAGCGTGCCGTTGATCATCGTGCCGAGCTCGCTGTACGGCAGGAAGGGGCGGGCCAGGTCCAGCGCGTCCGAGTCGATGACCTCCTCGAACTTCCGCTCGGAGCGGTCGGCGCCCTCGACCTCGGTCCGGGCATCGGTGACCTCGGTCCCGAACCAGGTCCGCCGCACGGTGACGGCTTCGCCCCTCTCACCGAGGGTGAGTTCGACACCGACCTCGGGTGTGACGTCGGGGCTGTGCAGGTTGCGCCAGCCCTTCTGCCAGTCGCCGACCCGTCGCCCCTCCCACCGGGAGTTGCGCCCCGTGATCGCCGTCTCCGCGGCTTCGGCGAAGCTCGATTTGCCGGAACCGTTGGGTCCCGCGACGACCACCAGGCCCGGACCCGGCGGCAGTTCGAGCGTGGTGCGCGGTCCGATACCGCGCCAGCCGCCCGCGGTGATGGACCGCAACTGGACCGGGTTCGCGTGTCCGCCGGTCCCCCTGGCGGGCTCGTCGGGGAGCAGCTCACGCAGCAGTTCCCGCGCCTCCGGTGCGAGGCCGGATGCGTCCAGGCGGGCGAGGAGGAGGGCGTGGAGCGAGGCAGCGGGCTGATCCGGCATGGGCGATTCCCTGGGCTGGGCGTGACGGAGAGTGCTGGGCACACCGAGCATGGCGAGCGCGTGTCGGCACCGGCAACGTGGATTGACGTTCCCGCACATTCGGAAATGCGTTCACGACATCCCCGATGGGTGGATGCTCGAGCTCATCCGTGAGGTGACCGACCGGGTCAGGGCCGCACAGGAGACGACACGGGCGGCCGCGCAGGACGAGCAGGAGCCTGCCCGCGAACTTCAAGGGAACGGGGTACCGGCAGGACGCGTCGACGGGCGACGCGCCGACATCGGCGGTCGTCCGTCGGCGGCCGAGGACTGACGCGTCCTGCCGGGACAGCGGGTCAGTGCAGGTCGGGGCCGCCCGCCGCGACGATCTCACCGAGCAGACTGATCTCCTCGTCGGCGTCGTCGGGGACATCGGGTCCGTCGGCGGGGAAGGGCCCGGACGCCTCCTCGTCGGCGAGGTGCGGGTACTTCTCCAGGAGGAAGCGCCGCCGGTACGCCATGTCGGCGGCGTCGACGATCCCCTCCAGAGTGGTCCAGTTGAGGGTGCCTCCCACGACGATCCCGACCGCGGGAACGGCCTTGCCCAGTCCCTTCTTGGTGAGGCGGAAGCCGAACGCCTTCGCGAACTCCGTGGACACCTTGGTCACGACCGCCTCGTTCAGCTCCTTCCACGCCTTGCCGCGGAAGAGAGCCTGGGTGAGCCGCGAGATGTCGGCCATCGCGGCGTTCTTGGCAGTGGCCGAAGTCGCCGTCCCGGCGTTGACGACCGACAGCACGAAGAGCTTCTCGGCGGGTTCCTCGGGGTCGTAGCCGTAGAACAGCGACACCTGACCGACGGCCCGGGACGCCAGCGCGAGCACGGCCGCGGTGTCGGCGACGAAGGCACCCGCGATCGCCCCTCCCGACGGCGCCGCCGCAGCGCCGGCGGAGGCGGCGATGACCAGCTGCCCGCCGGAGATCACGAGTCCCGCGGTGGCTCCGGACAGTGCAGCGGCAGCCGGGAAGTACCAGCTCGCGCCCCGTCCGCGGACCGCGTCGACCTGTTCGAGGTCGAGGCGGCGCACGTCCCGCAGCGATGCGACCTCGTGTCCGCGCTTCTTGTGGAGGGCCACCACCCGCTGGGAGGAGAGTCCCGCCCGGGAGACCCGTCCCATCGTCTGCCGTATGGACTGCACGGCGGTGCCGCTCCAGTCCGGCAGCACGTCGGCTGCTCCTCGCGCTCCGGCGCCGACCTTGTGGGCGCCCTTGGCGACGAATTCCTGTCCGCGCGAGACCGCCGATCTGGCCCGGGGGTGGTTCTCCAGTTGCTTCGCGGCGCGCTTGCCGAGCCCCGCGACACCGTTGGCCACGTGCTCACCGGCGTTTCTCATGGCGCGCGACAGCGGGCGCCCCTTGAACCTCTGGACGGCGTGCCATGCGTCGATCTCGTAGTCCGAGGGAAGCCGATCGGGCTGCTGCGGGTCCTGCGGGTCCTGCGAGTGGCTCATGGTCCGTGGCGCTCCTGTCTCCGGGACGAACGGTGGGGCGGGCTGATGGGGGGCCGAAGGAGGGGGCGGCCGTCGCTGCCGTGGCCCTGGCCGGGAGTCGGGGGCTCGGGGTCGAGCGAGGCGGCTCTCGCCGTTCACGAGGGGCATCTCCCGGCTCGAAGGTGCCCATCGTGTCAGAACGGAAGGTGAGAGAGCGGTCACTGTGGAAGATCCGGTCGTATCTCCCGCGTGCCCTGCACCAGTTGACCCTGCCGACCTGACGCGCTCTGCCGGGACGGGGGGTTTGCGGCCTATGATCGCCGCTCCGTGGATGAGGGGGGCCGACATGGGGGCCGGGGCATCGCAGGAGGCGCGGCGGCAGGAGCGGTTACTGCGCGAGCAGTGGGACGCCGCCCGGCGGCAGGTTCGGTGGTCGGGGGCGGGCGGGGCGGGGGAGCGGCGGGTTCTGGCGCAGTTGCTGGTGCTGACCGCGCGCGGGTGGCGGCTGCTCGTCGGGCGGTCCGGGACCGGTGACCTGGTGCTGGTGGGGCCCGGTGGGGTGTTCGTCGTCCGGGTCGACGGCCGGGAGGGGGGTGGTGGGCCGCGGGACGGGGACGCGGCCGGGCTGCTCGTCGCCACGAAGGCCGCCGAGAGCGCGGTGGCGTCGCTCGGGATGTCGCCGGTGGCGGTCCAGCCGGTCGTGGTGCTGCCCGGGCAGAGCCTCGACCGGGGGCTCGGGCGGATACGGCTGCTCGGGGAGCAGGAGGTGGGGCGCGTGCTGCTGGCGCAGCCGCGCCGGCTGCGGGCGGAGTCCGTCCGAGCGATCGCGGATCACCTGGAGCGGGTCCTCCCGGGGTGTGAAGGGCTCGCGCTCGAAGAAGGCGTGACGTCCGGGGACGGCCGACAGGGCCCTCCCGACGGGCTGTTCGACCTGGACGGGCTGCGCGAGGCGGCCCTGGAGGGGGCGCGGCGGGCGCCGATCGAGCAGTGGATGACCTTCCTCCACCCCGATCAGGTGGCGCTGGTGCGCCGCAACTGGTCCGGCCCGGCGCGCATCAGCGGACCGGCGGGGACCGGCAAGACCGTCGTCGCCCTGCACCGTGCGGCCCATCTGGCCCGGCGTACGACCGGCCGCATCCTGTACGTCACCTTCGCCAACAACCTGCCCCGCGTGCAGGGCACCTTCCTGCGGACCATGGCCCCCGCCGTCGCCGACCGGGTGGACTTCCGCAGCCTGCACGCGTGGGCCCAGGACTTCCTGCAGGAACGCGGCGTACGGGTGCGCCTGAACGGGGACAAGTCCGAGACCGCCTTCAGCCTGGCGTGGAAGGACCTCGGCCGCGAGAGCGGGCTGGCCCGGATCGACCCGGGGCCGGCGTACTGGCGCGAGGAGATCGACCACGTCATCAAGGGGCGCGGGCTCACGCGCTTCGAGGACTACGCCAACGTCGTCCGCAAGCGGCGCAGGGCGGGCCTTCACCGCACCCAACGGCGGTGGGTGTGGGAGCTGTTCGAGGAGTACGAGGCACGGCGTCGCGAGCGCGGCGTGCACGACTTCAACGACGTGCTCTCGCTCGCCCTCGCCGAGGTGTCCGAGGAAGGAGGCGGGCCCCCGTACGCGGCCGTCATCGTGGACGAGGTCCAGGACCTCACGCTCGTCGGGGTGCGGCTCCTGCACGCGCTCGTCGGTGACGCGCCCAACGGCCTGCTGCTGGTCGGCGACGGCCAGCAGACCGTGTACCCGGGCGGCTTCCGCCTCACCGACGCGGGCATCGACATCCGCGGCGACCGGGGGCAGGTGCTGCGCACCAACTACCGCAACAGCAGGCAGATCCTGGACGCGGCCCTCGCGGTCGTGGCCGACGACGCGTTCGAGGACATCGACGGGGAACCCACGCCGGGCCGCCGCGACGTCGACCTCACCTACCACGACGGGAACGTCGTACGGGTCGCAGCTCCCACGGTGGACGCGCACGACCGCGAACTGGTGGAGGCGTTGCGGGCGCTGCCCGGCGGCGCGTTCGCCGACACCGGGCTGCTGTGCCCCTCGCGGCGGGCCCTGGAGCACTACCAGCGGCTGCTGGCCCGGGCCGAGATCCCGGTGTGCCAGCTCGACCAGTACGACGGCAACCCGGTCGACGCCGTCAAGCTGGGCACCTATCGCCGGGCGAAGGGGCTGGAGTTCAAGAACGTCTTCCTGCCCCGGTACGACGCCGGGCCCGCGGCCGGGACGCCGGGCACGGACACGGACACGGCGCGCGAGCGTGCGGAGCTCGCGCGCAGCCGGCTGTTCGTGGCCATGACCCGGGCCCGTGACCTGCTGTGGCTCGGCAGCGTCGTCGGCCCGTCGGAGCGGTGACCCCCGTGTGATCGTCCCGTACCGGGTCCGGTCGCGGCCCGCCGTCCCGTGTCACCCTGGAGTCCTGGCGACGAATGGGGGAGGACAGTGCCTGACCTGCGGGCGGCCGAGGAGTTCGTGGCGGACTACCGGCGGATGCTGGGCGACGCGTGTGCGACGGGCCGCCGCCTCACGCGCGACGAACTGGAGGCCCGCCGACGGGAGGGCGAGCGGGCGGCCGTGGCCGGAGTCAGGCTGCGCCTGCTGATACGGGCCCATCTCGCCGCGTCGCACGAGACGCAGGCGCAGTCGCCCCCGGCCGTCGCGGTGCGGATGTTCGCCGTCGCGGAACGGGCGGTGGACGCCTTCGTCGAGGGCTACGAACGCGCGCAGAGCAACGCCGTGCGCCAGGAGGAGGCCGCGCGGCGGGAGTTCATCGACGACCTGCTGTACGGGCGCAGCGATCTCGGCAAGCTGGCGGAGCGGGCCGCGCGCTTCGGACTGCGGCTGTCGCAGGCGCACGCCGTGGCCGTGGCCGAGGGGCGGGAGCCCTACGGCGACGGGTACCCCGTCGCCCGGGGCATCGAGGAAGCGGTGCTCGCGCGGTTCGGGAACCGGCACATCCTGGTGGCCACCAAGGAGGGCCGGCTGGTCTGCGTGGCGTCCGGCGACCAGCCGGAGGTCCTCACCTACTTCGCGAAGCGGGCGTACGCGGCGACCGACGGCGGCCGGGTCGGCATCGGCCGGTCCCATCCGGGACCGGGCGGGGTGGTCCACTCCTACGAGGAGGCGCTGGGCGCCCTCGACCTCGGTGTGCGGATGGACCTGGACGGCCCGGTGCTGCACGCGGCGGACCTGCTGGTCTACCCGGTCCTGGGCCGCGACCGGCAGGCCATGGAGGACCTGGTGGAGAGCACGCTGGGCCCGCTGCGCCAGGCACGCGGCGGGGCGGGACCGCTCCTCGACACCCTCCACGCCTACTTCGACACCGGCTGCGTGGCCACCGAGGCCGCCCGCCTGCTGTCCCTCAGCGTGCGGGCGCTGACGTACCGCCTCCGGCGCATCCACGTCCTGACCCGGCACGACCCGGCCGACCCGCGGCACCGCTACACCCTGCAGACCGCGGCGATCGGGGCGCGCCTCCTCGGCTGGCCCGACGGTGCCGACGGTGCCGCCGGTGTCGCCGGTGTCGCCGGTGTCGCGGCTTCCGCCGGTTCCACAGGTTCTGCCGGCTCCGCCGGCTGAGACCCGGCATCCGGCACGGGGCACCGCCGTCTGCGTCAAAGACGCGTAAAGATTGCCGACGGCAGGCAATGTGCGCCCACGGGCCCACCGGGCAATCTGTCGGTGTCCGGCGGAAACGGTGGCCAGACGGGGGAGGTGTCCGATGGGCTGGTTTCTGGGGCTCGGCATCGGCGGGATCGCGGTGCTGGCCACCGCGCTGGTGTTCGACGGAGTGCTGGAGGGAGTGTTCCACGGCGCTCTGGGCGGACTGTTCGACGGGTGGCTGTCGCTCCCGGTGGTCGCGGGCTTCGTATCGATGCTCGGTTTCACGGGGGCGATCGTGCTCGGGTCCACGGGACTCGGGCCGGGAGCGGCGGCCGCCGCGGGTGCCGCGGCCGGAGCGGGAGCGGCCTGGGCGACGTACCGCCTGAGCCGGGCCCTGCTCCGCGACGGCAGCGGGCGCGCCCCGCAGCGGGCGGACCTGGTCGGGGTCGCCGGACGCGTGGTCACCGCCATCCCGCACGGCGGCTACGGCGAGGTGCTGCTGTCGCTGGCGGGGCAGCCCGTCAAGTACGCCGCGACCGCCGACGCCCCGCTGGAGCGCGGGGCAGAGATCTGGGTGACGGCGGCCCCGTCGGACACCTCGGTCGCCGTCCGCGCCATCGAGCGCTGACGCATCGTTCCGCCCGCTTCACGTCCATCACCGATCTGCCCCTTCGCGGAGGCAGGGGGGAAATCCACATGAGTCCAGTTGCCGCCGCAGCCATCGGGGTCGTCGTACTCCTGGTCCTGCTGGCCCTCGTCGTCGTCACCCGGTACAAGGTGGCCGGGCCCAGCGAGGCGTTCATCATCACGGGCCGCCGCGGGAAGCGGTCCACCGACCCGGACACCGGGCAGGTCTTCACCGACAACAGCGGCCAGAAGGTCGTCGTCGGCGGGGGCGTGTTCGTCGTCCCGTTCGTCCAGCAGCGCTACAGCCTGGACCTGTCCAGCCGGCACATCCCCGTCGCCGTGCGCGGCGCGGTCACCCTGCGCGGCATCAAGGCCAACCTCGAAGGGGTGGCCATCGTCAAGGTCGGCGGGACCGAGGACGCCATCAGGGCCGCCGCCCAGCGTTTCCTGCGGCAGCAGGACGGGATTGTCGGCTTCACCCAGGAGGTGCTCTCCGGCGCGCTGCGCGCGATCGTCGGCCGCATGTCGGTCGAGGACGTCATCCGCGACCGGGCCGCGTTCGCCGGCCAGGTCGCGGAGGAGGCGGAGGCCAGCCTCTCCGGGCAGGGCCTGGTCCTGGACGCCTTCCAGATCCAGGACATCACCACCGAGGGCTCCTACCTGGAGGACCTGGGCCGTCCCGAGGCCGCCCGGGCCCGGCAGGAGGCCGACATCGCGGAGGCCAACGCCCGGCGGGCGGCGGAGCAGGCCCGGCTCAAGGCGGAGGAGGAGATCGCGCTGGCGCAGCGCACCCTCTACCTGCGCCAGGCGGAGATCAAGGCCGAGACCGACGCGGCCGCGGCCCGGGCGAGCGCGGCCGGTCCGCTCGCCGACGCCGACCGGCAGCAGCAGATCCTCACCGAGCAGGAGAAGGTGGCCGAGCGGCAGGCGGCACTGACCGACCGTCAGCTCGACACGCAGGTGCGCAAACCCGCCGACGCCCGGCGCTACGAGGCCGAACAGCAGGCGGAGGCCCAGCGCATCGCCCGGGTCAAGCAGGCGGAGGGCGAGCGCCTGGCCGGGATTGCGGCCGCCGAGGCGGAGGCGGAGCGCGCCCGCCTGACCGGTGAGGGCGAGAAGCAGCGCCGGCAGGCCCTGGCGGAGGCCGAGGCCATCGAGGGCGCCAAGCGCGGCGAGGCCGAGCGGGCCCGCCGGGCCGCCATCGCCGACGCGGTCCGCCTGGAGGGCGACGCCGAGGCCGCCGCCATCGCCGCCAAGGGTGCGGCGGAGGCCGACGCGATGCAGAAGCGGGCCGACGCCTTCGAGAAGTACGGGGACGCGGCCATGCTCCAGATGATGGTGGAGGCCCTGCCGCAGATCGTGGCCAAGGCCGCCGAACCGCTCGGTGCGATCGACAAGATGACCGTCATCTCCACCGACGGCGCTTCCCGGCTCTCCCGCACGGTCACGGAGAACGTGGCCCAGGGGGTCGAACTGCTCGGATCCGCAACCGGGATGGACCTCGGCGGGATGCTCCGCGGCCTGGCCGCGGACAAGGCCGGAAAGGCCGGGAAGTCCGGTAGGACGGACGGGACGGACGGGACGGGCGAGAGGGGCGGGGCGGGAGCGGCACCGGTTCCCGTGAACGGCGCCATCCCCATCACCGACTGACGGACCGTCGAGCGGCCGTACCGGACCTCCGGTGCGGCCGCACGGCTGCGACGGCCGGACCCGCGGTCCCTACGCCGCGCCGAGCAGGGCGAGGGCCTCCGCGGTCGGGGTGCCGGGGGCGGGCTGGTAGACGATCAGCTGCTGGCCCGGGGCGGCGCGGACGTCGAAGGACTGGTACGTCAGGGTCAGCGGACCGGCCACCGGGTGGTGGAGGCGCTTCGCGCCCCCGGTCTTGGCCAGGACGTCGTGGGTGGTCCACAGGCGGGCGAATTCCGGACTGAGCGTGGTGAGGGTGCGCACGAGGTCGCGCAGGCGGGGGTCGCCGGGGGTGATGCCGCAGGCCTCGCGGAGGTGGCCGGCCGTGGCCCGGGACGTGGCGGCCCGGTCCGTGTAGAAGCGGCGGCCCGCCGGGTCGAGGAAGACCATGCGGGCCAGGTTGTCCGCCGGCGCGAACGGCGCGTGCAGGGCCCGGGCGCAGTCGTTGGCCGCCAGGATGTCCAGGGCGGCGTTGACGACGAACGCCGGGCGACCGGGGAAGCCGTCGAGGAGCCGCCGCAGATCCGGGTCGACCAGGTCGGTGGCCGGGCGGTCGGCCGGCGGTGAGCCGGCCAGCCGGTGCAGGTGGGCATGGGCGTCGGGGCGCAGCCGCAGGGCGTGCGCGAGCGCGTCGAGGACCTGCGGGGAGGGGTGCCGCTCGCGGCCCTGTTCCAGGCGGGCGTAGTAGTCCACGTTGACGTCGGCCAGGACGGCGACCTCCTCGCGGCGCAGGCCGGCGACCCTGCGCACGCCGTGGCTGGCCATCCCGACGTCCTGCGGTCGCAGGGCCGCCCTGCGCGCGTGGAGGAACTCTCCGAGGGCCCGGTCCGTCCTGGTCGTGGTCATGGCCCCAGGTTAGGCGGCGGGGGCGGGCCGTGCCTGGGTGTGTCGCACCCCGGCAGACGGCGCCCCGGCAACCCGCGTCCCGGCAACCCGCACCCCGGCAACCCGCTTCCTGGCCGGGCGCCTTCGGCCCGCGAAGACTCGGCCGGGGGCAGGACGGACCCGCCCCGACCGAGGACGAGGAGCAGGGCAGGCATGAGGATCGAACCCAAGGTCGTGGCGATCACCGGGGCGAGCAGCGGGATCGGCGAGGCGACCGCACGGCGGCTCGCCGCCGACGGGCACCGGCTGCTGCTCGGGGCGCGGCGCACCGAGCGGCTGGAGGCGCTGAGCCGGGAGATCGGCGCGGCGGGCGGCACCGCGGCGTTCCGGCGGCTCGACGTCACCGACGCCGGGGACGTACGCGGCTTCGTGGCCGCGGCGGGCGAGCGGTACGGGCGGGTGGACGTGCTGGTCAACAACGCCGGGGTGATGCCGCTCTCGCCGCTGGCCGCGCTGGAGGTCGGGGAGTGGGACCGGATGATCGACGTGAACGTGCGGGGGGTGCTGCACGGGATCGCCGCCGCGCTGCCCGTGATGCGCGCCCAGGGCGCCGGGCACATCGTGAACATCGCCTCCGTGGGCGCCTACGAGGTCTCGCCCACCGCGGCCGTGTACTGCGCCACCAAGTTCGCCGTACGGGCGATCTCCGAAGGGCTGCGGCAGGAGTCCGGCGGGAGCGTCCGGGTCACCCTCGTCTCCCCGGGGGTGACCGAGTCCGAACTGGCCGACGGCATCGGCGATCCCGAGGCGAGGGCGGCCATGAAGGCCTACCGCGCGGTGGCGCTGCCGGCCTCCGCCGTCGCGGACGCCATCGCGTACGCGGTGTCCCGGCCGCCGGAGGTCGACGTCAACGAGCTCGTCGTCCGTCCCGTCGCGAGCGCGCAGTGACCGCCGCGGGAGAGTGCGACGGCCCGGCCCGGCGGCTGCGGGTGCTGGAGGACAAGGAAGCCCTGCGCGGGCTGCTGGTCCGGGGGTGGCGGGCGCTGGACGGCAAGGACTGGCGCACCTGGATCGAGTGCTGGGCCGAGGACGCGGTGCTGGAGTTCGGGCCGTGGGGGGAGATATGCGGCCGCGAGGCGATCCGGGCGAAGGTGGAGGAGGCGGAGGCGCCCTTCCCGGGCATGCAGCACCACATCCTGAACACGCACTTCGAGGTGGACGGGGACCGGGCGACCGGCATCGGCTACATGTGGTTCGTCGCCGTCACGGGCGGGCCGGCGGGGTCCGCGCCGTACTCCATGGGAGGCCCGTACGACTGGGAGTTCCGGCGGGGCGCGGACGGCCGCTGGCTGCTGACCCGCCAGCGGCTCGGCGTCCTGTGGACCGCTGGGGAGGACTCCGGTCCCGAGGCCTTCCGCGAGGCACGGCACCCGAGTAGTTGATCTTGTGGTGCCGGTGCCCCCGACAATGGTGTCTCCAGCACCGCAGAGCAAGGAACGTTGATGCAGTCGTACTCCCACCCGCCCACCGAGGACGCCCTGTTCGGGACGGTGAGCGTCGAACTCGACCACGAGGCGGGGACCCTCGTCGTCACCGGCGACCGGGTGCCACGCGTCGTGATGGAGCGGACCGGCGGGGCGGAGGTGGAGAGCCACGTGCCCATAGGCACCCGGGATCCCGCGAGCCTGGTGATGCGGATCGCGGGCGAGGAGGTGGAGCTGATGCCCTCCAAGGGGTTCCTGACCCGCGGGTCCTACCGGGTCGACGTGGGCGAGCACCGGTTCGTCCCCGTCTCGCTCGACGGCAGCCGGCTGTCGCGCGGCGGCGTGGACCTCGGGCTGTTCGTCTCGACCGGGGACGGGCGGGTGAGCGCCGAGTGGGAGGACGGACAACCGCAGGGGTACGACGCGGCCGTCGGGTACGCGCTCGCCGCGGCGTTCGGGACCGGCGCCGAGCCGGCGTGGAGGCTCACCCTGGACGCCGTACTGGAAGCCATGCCCTGAAACCGGAAATTGGCCACCTGTTCACCCGCTCCTATTGAGTGTGGCGGCGGCGCGGATATCGTGGCACGAGGTATCCGTGCACCGACTCCGCATCGAGGGAAACCATGAGCCAATCAGGGCGAACGGCAAGGCCGCGGCATTATCTGATGTGCCGTCCGCATTACTTCGACGTACGGTATTCGATCAATCCGTGGATGGATCCCACGAAGCCCACGGTGACGGAAACCAGCCTTTCCCAGTGGAAGCGGCTGCACGACCTGTTCGTCGAGCTCGGGCACCGGATCGACCTCATCGAGCCGGTGCCCGACCTGCCGGACATGGTGTTCGCGGCCAACGGGGCGACCGTGCTCGACGGGCGGGTGCTGGTCGCCCGCTTCCGGCACGACTACCGGGCCGGGGAGTCTCCGGCGTACCTGGACTGGTTCGCGGAGCGGGGGTGGGCCGAGGTCCGGCAGGCGGAGTACGTGAACGAGGGCGAGGGCGACTTCCTGCTCGTCGGCGACACGCTCCTGGCGGGCAGCGGGTTCCGCAGCGACCCGCGCTCGCAGCAGGAGGCGCAGGAGTTCTTCGGGCGGCAGGTCCTCGGGCTGACGCTGGTCGACCCGCGCTTCTACCACCTCGACACCGCGCTCTCGGTCCTCGACCGCGACGAGGTCATGTACTACCCGGCGGCGTTCTCCCCGGAGAGCCGCGACGTGCTCGCCGAGCGGTTCCCCGACGCGATCCTGGCCGAGGAGGCCGACGCGGCGGCGTTCGGTCTGAACGCCGTCTCCGACGGCCTGCACGTGGTGCTGCCCGAGCAGGCCCGGGGGCTGGCCGCCCAGCTCGCCGAGCGCGGGTTCGAGCCGATCGGCGTCGACCTGTCCGAGCTGCTCAAGGCCGGCGGCAGCGCCAAGTGCTGCACGCTCGAACTGCGTCCGGCGCCGGAGCCGCTTTCCGGTTCGGACCCCGCCCGGTAATCACCCCGGACAATTCCTGATACCGCTGCGGTGTCGTCCCGTCGACGGGACGACATCGCAGCGGTATCTCCGCCCCGCCCTCCCGCGCGCACCTCCTTCGTGAATTCTTATGCGCTACTGCGGATGTTTTTGAATTCACGCGCCCACGGAAAGCGGATATCGCGACGCCCTGCACCCCCGCACCCCCTCGGGGTGGGCCCGGTGGTGCCAAGTGGCGCCGGGTGGCTCAGCTTGGCTCAGTAGTGGCACACGCTCTGACCTGCGACTTCGCAAATGGCGGCGCATGTGGTGCCAGATTGGCTCGCCATGGCGCCATCTGTGTGTCATGCTGGGCACATGGACCTCAGCCCCTATGTCGCAAGCCTTCGGCACGAGCTCGCGGTGGCCGCCGAAGCAGGTGGCGACGAAGCCCGCGCTCTCGCCGAGCGCCTCACCGCCCCGCTAGAGTCGGCAGCCAGGCTCACCCTCCTGACCGCCCTGTCGGACGCCATGGGCGAGGTCACCCGGGAGCTCGCTCCCGGCTCGGTCGACGTACGGCTGCGCGGGCTCGAGCCCGAGTTCGTCGTGACGGCCCCGCCCGGGGAGGAGCCCTTCGAGGCCGGCGGCTTCGACGAGACCCCCGCCGCACTGCCCGCCGTACCGCTCGCGCCGGAAGGGGAGGACAGCAGCACCGCACGCATCAACCTCCGGCTCCCCGGCCACGTCAAGACGCGCGCCGAACAGGCGGCGGCGCGTGAGGGGCTCTCCCTCAACGCCTGGCTCGTCAGGGCGGTTTCGGGCGCCCTGGAGACCGGCGGCGGACGGCCGGCCGAGACCCAGGCGCCCCGGCGCGGCAGCGGCCGGCGGAGCTTCACCGGCTGGGTGAGCTAGTACGGCGACCCGGCGCCGCAGGGGGCGGCGCCGGGACACGACACGACACCGGAGTGCGGGAGCCGACCACTCCCGCGCCCTCTTCACGTCCCCGGAGCGGGGGCGGCCACCAGACCCACGAGGACGGGACAGCCATGCCTTCTTACGAGACCAAGGGACCCATCACCGCGACCATCCACGTCGAGGTCGGAGTCGCCCGGATCAGCGCCACGGACCGCACCGACACCGTCGTCGAGATCCACCCGCGCACCGCCGGCGACAAGGACGACCAGCGCGCCGCCGAGGAGGCGAAGGTCGACTTCGCCGACGGGAACCTGACGATCCGCACCCCCAAGGCACGCGGCCTCTTCAGCGCCCGCGGCTCGGTCACCGTCGACGTCGCCCTGCCGCAGGGTTCGCGTCTCGTCGGCACGCTGGAGATGGGCGACATCACCTGCAAGGGAACGCTGGGCGAGTGCGAGGTGCGCACCAGCGCCGGCTACATCCGCCTCGACCGGACCGGCCCGGCGCGGCTCAAGACCCAGCACGGCGACATCCAGCTCGACACGGCGGCGGGCGACGTGGACGTCACCACCGGCTCCGGCGAGGTCAGGATCCGCACCATCGGCGGCGACGCCGACATCAAGAACTCCAACGGCAACACGTGGCTGGACGACGTGGCGGGCGATCTGCGACTGAAGGTCGCCAATGGAAACATCACCGTCGGCCGGGCGCAAGGGTCCGTGGCGTCAAAGGGCTCGAACGGCCACGTACGCATCGAGGAAGTGGCGCGGGGCACCGTCGAGCTCCAGACTAAAGCCGGCAACCTCGAAGTCGGGATCCGCCAGGGGACTGCCGCCTGGCTCGACATCAACTCCCAGTCCGGGACGGTCTACAGCACCCTCGGATCCGCCGAAGGCCCCACCGAGGGCGCGGAGACCGTCAAGGTGCACGCGAGGACCAGCCTCGGCGACATCACCATCCAGCGTGCGCACGGCGCCTGACGTCAGAGCTCTGCCTCGCGACAGCTACGAAATGGAGGGGGCACGATGAGTGCCGCGACCGAACAGAAGGCCCCGCCCCAGGGGATCAGCGCAGTCGGCCTGCGCAAGTCGTACGGCGAGAAGCTCGTACTCGACGGGATTGACCTGCACGTGCAGGCGGGCACGATCTTCGCGCTCCTCGGTCCGAACGGCGCGGGGAAGACCACCACCGTCCAGATCCTCTCGACGCTCATCTCCGCCGACGGCGGCGAGGCGAGCGTCGTGGGGCACTCGCTGCAGCGCAGCGCGGACGCCATTCGTGCCAGGATCGGTGTCACCGGCCAGTTCGCGGCGGTCGACGGACTGCTGACCGCCGAGGAGAACATGCTCCTCATGGCGGACCTGCACCACCTCGACCGCGCGGAGGGCAAGCGCCGCACCGCCGAGTTACTGCGGCAGTTCGAACTCACCGAAGTCGCCGGCAAGATGGCCTCCACCTTCTCCGGAGGCATGCGCCGCAAGCTGGACCTCGCGATGACCCTCGTCGGCAACCCCAGCCTGATCTTCCTCGACGAGCCGACCACCGGACTCGACCCCCGCAGCCGCCGCACCATGTGGCACCTGATCCAGCAGCTCACCGCCCAGGGCGTGACCATCTTCCTCACCACGCAGTACCTGGAGGAGGCCGACCAGCTCGCCGACCGGATCGCCGTCCTCGACAAGGGCAAGATCGTCGCCGAGGGCACCGCGGACGAGCTCAAGCGCCGCATCCCCGGCGGCCACATCCGCCTCCAGTTCTCCGACGTGCTCGGCCTCGACGCCGCCGCCCGCCGCCTCGCCCTCGGCCCCGGCGCCCGCGACGAGGAGAAGCTCACCCTCCAGATCCCCAGCGACGGCAGCATCCCGGCGCTGCGCTCCGTACTCGACCTGCTGGAGAGCGCCGGAGTCGAGGCGGACGCACTGACCGTCCACACGCCCGACCTGGACGACGTCTTCCTCGCCCTGACCGGTGACGGCTCGCGCCACCACGCGACCACCGTTCCCGGCCCGGCCCACACGGCGCAGGAGGCCCGCCGATGAGCACCACGTACGCGATGCGCGACTCGATGACGATGCTGCGCCGCAACCTCAAGCACGCGCAGCGCTACCCCTCGATGACCATCTCGATCGTCGCCATGCCGATCCTGATGCTCCTGCTCTTCGTCTACGTCTTCGGCGGCGCGCTCGGCGCCGGCATCGAACTGCCGGGCGGCGGCACGGGGGACCGGGGCGACTACACCAACTTCGTCGCCCCCGGCATCCTCCTGATGGCCGCCACCGCCGGCGCCGTCTCGACCGCCGTCTCCGTCTGCACGGACATGACCGAAGGCATCATCAACCGCTTCCGGACCATGTCGATCTCGAAGTCCTCCGTGCTGACCGGGCACGTCGTCGGCAACGTCATCCAGACCATGATCAGCCTGGTCCTGGTCATCGGCGTCGCCCTCCTGGTGGGCTTCCGCCCCAACGCCACCTTCGTCGAGTGGCTCGCCGCCCTCGGCATCCTCGCCCTCCTCGCCTTCGGCCTCAGCTGGCTGTCCGCGGCCATCGGCCTGGGATCCAGCAGCGTCGAGGCGGCGAGCAACGCCCCCATGCCGCTGACCTTCCTGCCCTTCCTCGGCAGCGCCATCGTCCCGCCGGAGTCCATGCCGGTCGGCCTGCGCTGGTTCGCCGAGTACCAGCCCTTCACCCCGATGACCGACACCCTCCGCGGCCTGCTCATGGGCACGGAGATCGGCAACAGCGCCTGGCTGGCGCTGGGCTGGGGCGTCGTCCTCAGCCTCCTCGGCTTCCTGTGGGCCCGCTCGGCCTTCAAGCGCGAGGCGAAGATCTAGGGATCCGCTGCACGCACCGCAACGTGAACGGGGCCGCCCGGCCGAAGGCCGGGCGGCCCCGTTCCGCGTGCCGGCCGTCCCGTCGACAGGACGGCCGGCACGGACAACGGGACACGGTGGCCGAAAACGCAAGCAGGAATCGCTCACCAGTGCCGCCGCGGCAGAGCAGTGCGGGCATTCCTTGCCCCACCCCCGGGCCACTCCTACGATCAATCCGGAAGAGCGGGGAAACAATTCACGGCAGATCCGGACCGGCCCCTGAGCCCTTGAATCCGGCATCGCGTTCAGCATGTTCGTAGCGCGTATTCCGTTTCCCTCTTCGTACTTCCCGCTTCCGCCCGACACACCGCAGAGGGGAATGGCCATGCACACGCGCAGCCACGCAACGGAAACCGGCGCCGGACTCGTCGTCGAAAGCCCCTTCATCTGGCGGGCCAGGCGGCCCGGACACCTCCACCAACTGGTCTGCTTCCCCCAGGCGGGAGGCGGCGCCGGAGCCTTCGGCGACTGGGTGCACCGGCTCCCCGCCGACATCGAGGTGGTCGCCGTGCAACTTCCCGGCCGGCAGAACCGGATCCTGGAGGACCCCGCCACCGAGGTCGGGCCGCTCGTCCGCGCGCTGGCGCAGGCCCTGCGGCCCGTACTGGACGGCCCCTTCTCCTTCTTCGGCCACTCCTGCGGAGCCCTGCTCGCCTTCGAGCTGGCCCTGGCCCTCCAGACCCGCGGCGGCCCCCGGCCGGCCCACCTGTTCGTCTCCGGACAGGCCTCGCCCGTACCCTTCCGCGACCGCCCCCAGCTGCACGGACTCTCCGAAGAGGAGTTCCGGGCGGAGGTGCTGCGGCTCGGCGGCTTCGACGAGGAGCTCGCCGAGGACGAGGACGCCCTGGAGGCCCTGCTGCCGCCCGTCATGGACGACTTCACGCTCTGGGAGCGGCACACCATGCCCGTCGACGCCCGTCTCGACGTCCCCATCACCGCCCTGGTCGGGGAGACCGACAGCAGGGCGCCGCGGGGCGAGATGGAGACCTGGGGCGCCCACACGGACACCGCGTTCGACCTGCGCGTCTACCCCGGCGGGCATTTCTATCTCTTCGAGCCCGGACTGGACTCCGAGCTGCTCGAATTCATCGCCGGAACGGTTCTGGAGCCTTAGGCTCCCGATGGGCAATGCCTGTATGGCAGCTTTTTCGGGTTGCCGCGCCGACACTCCGGCTGCGATTAATTGAGAAATCAAACCCACGAGATCCCGGTCTTCATGTCCAACCATTGGGGGATGGTCGCTTTGTGCTCGTTCCATGACGCGGCGGTGCCGGTGGCGACGATTCCTGAAATGTTCGAGAAGCACGTCGCCGCCTCGCCGGACGCCGTCGCCCTCGTCTTCGGCGGGACGTCGCTGACCTATCGCGAACTCGACGCGCGGGCCAACCGCCTGGCCCGCTTCCTGGTGACCCGCGGCGTCGGCCCGGAAACGGTCGTGGGCGTGGCCCTGCAGCGCTCGCCCGAGCTCTGGACGGCCGTCCTCGCGGTCCTCAAGGCCGGCGGCGCCTACCTCCCCATGGACGCCGCGTACCCGGCCGAGCGCCTGCGGTACATGGCACAGGACTCCGGCGCCCGCCTGGTCCTGGCGGACACCCCGACCGGCGGCGAACTGCCCGAACTCCCCGCCCCCGTACTGCTGCTGGACGCCCCCGAGACCGCCCTCGCGGTCTCCCGCGAGGCGGCCGCCCCGCTCACCGACACCGACCGGATCCGCCCGCAGCGCGTCGCGCAGACCGCCTACGTCATCTACACCTCGGGCTCCACCGGCCGGCCCAAGGGCGTCGCCGTCACCCACAACGGCCTCGCCCCGCTGCTCGCCACGCACATCGAGCGGCTGGGAGCGGGCCCCGGGAGCCGCGTGCTGCAGTTCGCCTCGCCGAGCTTCGACGCCTCGGTGTGGGAGATGTGCATGGGCCTGCTGTCCGGCGCGGCCTTTGTCCTCGCCGACAAGGACGCCCTCGCCCCCGGCGACCCGCTCGCCGACACCATCGCCCGGCACGGCGTGACCCACGTGACGCTGCCGCCCCCGGTACTCGCCGCCGTCCCGGCCGGGGCCCTGGCCTCCGTCCGGACGCTGGTCGTCGCCGGAGACGCCACCACCCCCGAACTCGTCGCCACCTGGTCGGCCGGCCGCCGCATGATCAACGCCTACGGGCCCACGGAGACCACCGTGTGCGCCACCATGAGCGCCCCGCTGGCCGGCGACGGCCGCGTGCCCCCGATCGGCGGCCCCATCACCGACACCGGCGTGCACGTCCTCGACGACCGGCTGCGCCCGGTGGACCCCGGTGTGACCGGCGAGCTGTACGTGTCGGGCGCCTCGCTGGCCCGCGGCTACCTGGGCCGCCCCGACCTGTCCGCCCAGCGCTTCGTGGCCTGCCCCTTCGGCGGGCCCGGCGCGCGGATGTACCGCACCGGAGACCTCGTCGAGCGGACCCCCGACGGCGACCTCGTCTTCCACGGCCGCGCGGACACCCAGGTCAAGATCCGCGGCATCCGGATCGAACCCCTGGAGATCGAGGCCGTCCTCAGCGGCCACCCCGGTGTCGCCGACGCCGCCGTCCTGCCGTACGAACAGGGCGGCAGCCGGGGCCTGGTGGCCTACGTGGTGCCCGCCGCCTCCGGCCGGCCCGGCCACGGCGGCCCGCAGGGCAGCGCGTACGGCAGCATCGCCCTCGACTCCGGCTTCGGCACCGCCGAACTGCGCGCGTACGCCGGCCGGCACCTGCCCGACCACATGGTCCCCGCCGCCTTCGTCCTGCTGGACCGGCTGCCCCTGACCCCCAACGGCAAGCTCGACAAGGCCCGCCTGCCGCGGCCGGAGTTCACCGCCGGCACCTACCGGGCCCCGCGCACCCCGCAGGAGGAGGTCCTCGCCGAGCTGTACGCCAAGGCCCTCGGCCGCGACCGGGTCGGCATCGACGACGACTTCTTCACCCTCGGCGGCGACAGCATCCAGTCGCTCCAGGTCGTCTCCTGGGCGCGGGCCCGCGGCCTCGTGGTCACCGCCCGCCAGGCCGTCGAGCACCGCACCGTCGCGCGGCTCGCCGAGATCGCCGCGGCGAACGGGCACGGCGACGCCGCCGGACCGGTCCTGGAGGAGCTCGACGGCGGCGGCACGGGCTGGATGCCGCTGCTGCCCGTGGCCCGCTGGATCCGCGACTGGGGCCCCGGCTTCGACCGCTTCCTCCAGGCGATGGTCCTGGAACTGCCCGAGGACATCGACGCGGCCGGCCTCGCCGCCACCCTGACGGCCGTAGTGGACCGACACGACCTGCTGCGCGCCCGCCTGGTGCCCGAGGGCGAAGGCGAGAACGACGGCGAGGGCGAGGGAGCCGGACTGCTGGTCGCGCCCGCCGGGTCCGTCGCCGTGGACCCGCTGCTGCGCCGCGTCACCTGCGACGGCCGCTGGGACGACGCATCCTGGCGCACCGTGCTGCTCGGCGAACTGGAGGAGGCCGCCGGCCGGCTGGACCCGGCCGCGGGCGTGGTGGCCCAGTTCGTGTGGTTCGCCCCCGAGCGGGGCGCCGGCCGGCTCCTGCTCGCCCTGCACCACCTCGTCGTGGACGGCGTGTCCTGGCGCATCCTGATGCCCGACCTGGCCTCCGCCTGGCAGCAGGTCCGCGACGGGCGCACCCCCGAACTCCCGCCCGTCGCCACCTCGATGCGCCGCTGGGCCCACGCACTGGCGGACGAGGCCCACCGACCCGGGCGGACCGCCGAACTCGACCTGTGGCGGTCGGTCGTCGACGGCCCCGACCCGCTGCTCGGCGCCCGTCGGCTGGACCCGGCCGTCGACGTACGGGCCCGCGTGCACACCACCCACGTACAGCTCCCGGTGTCCGTCACCGAGGCCCTGCTGACCGACCTGCCCGCGGCGTTCCGCGGCGGCGTCAACGACGGGCTGCTCGCCGCGCTCGCCCTGGCCCTCGCGCAGTGGCGGCGCACCGGCTCCGTCGAGGAGTCCTCCGCCCTGATCCGCCTCGAAGGCCACGGCCGCGAGGAGGCCGCCGTGCCCGGCGCGAACCTCGCCCGCACGCTGGGCTGGTTCACCACCGCCTTCCCGGTGCGCCTCGACGTGGCCGGGGTGGACCTCGACGAGGCCTTCGCGGGCGGCCCGGCCGCCGGCCTGGCCGTCAAGAAGGTCAAGGAACAGCTCCTGGCCCTGCCCGACAAGGGCATCGGCTACGGACTGCTGCGCCACCTCAACCCGCGGACGGCCGCCGTCCTGGAAGAGCACCCCGTCGGGCAGGTCGGCTTCAACTACCTCGGCCGCTTCTCCTCGGCCGCCGACCTGCCCGGGGAACCGAGCGCCGATCTGCCCGGCGAACCGAGCGGGCCGGGCTTCACCCCGGCCCCCGAGACCGAGGCCATCGCCGAGCTGGCCGAACTCGACGCCGCGCAGGACCCGCGGATGCCCGCCTCCGCCGAACTCGACATCAACGCCTCCGTCACCGACCGGCCGGCCGGACCCGAGCTGAGCGCCGTGTTCAGCGCTCCCGAAGGAGTCCTCTCCCCGGCCGAGGTACGGGAGATCGCCGACCTGTGGCGCGCCGCCCTGGAAGGGCTCGCCCGGCACGCGGCCGGGCCCGGCGCCGGCGGACTGACCCCCTCGGACCTGCCGCTGGTGACGGCGAGCCAGCACGACATCGACGGCTGGGAGCGGCGCTTCCCCGGCCTGAGGGACGTCTGGCCCACCACCGCCCTCCAGTCGGGCCTGCTCTTCCACTCGGTCTTCGAGGACTCCTCCTTCGACGCCTACCAGGTGCAGTACGCGCTGCACCTGTCGGGCGAGGTGGACCCGGCCCGGCTGCGCGCGGCCGGCCAGTCGCTGCTGGACCGGCACGCGGGCCTGCGGACCGCCTTCGTGCACAACGCGTACGGGGACCTCGTCCAGCTCGTCCTCGACTCCGTGACCCTGCCCTGGCAGGACCTCGACCTGTCCGGCCTGGACGAGGCGGAGCGCACGGAGGCCTTCGAGCGGTTCCTCGCGCGGGACCTCGCCACGCACTTCGTCCCGTCCGCCCCGCCGATGCTGCGGATGTCCCTCGTCCGGACCGGCGAGCGCACCCACGAACTCGTACTGACCGCCCACCACGTGCTGTTCGACGGCTGGTCGGTGCCCCTGCTCATGCAGGACCTGCTCACCCTCTACGGATCGGCCGGGCGGGACACCGGCCTGGAACCGGCCCGCAGCCACCGCGACTTCCTCGCCTGGCTCGCCCGCCAGGACCGCGAGGAGTCCGCACGGGTCTGGCGCGAGGAACTCGCCGGAGTGGGGGAGCCGACCCTGCTCGCCCCGCTGCTCCCCCCGGCCGAGGCCGCCCCCGCGGAAGCGGCCGGGGACAACGCCATGCGGCAGGCGGAGGTGCCGCTGCCCGCGGACGCCTCCCGCGCACTCCAGCGGCGCGCGGCCGAACTCGGCGTCACCCTGAACACGGTGGTCCAGGGGGCCTGGGCGATGCTGCTGGCCGGCCTCACCGGCCGCCGGGACGTGGTCTTCGCCTCCACCGTCGCCGGCCGGCCGCCCGCGCTGCCCGGTGTGGACGCGACGGTCGGCATGTTCCTCAACACCCTGCCGGTACGGGTCCGGTGCGCGCCCGCGGACACGGTCGCCGAGCTGCTGACCGCGCTCCAGGGCCGGCAGGCGGCGCTCCTGGACCACCACCACTTCGGCCTGGCCGAGATCCAGCAGGCCGCGGGCGTGGAATCCCTCTTCGACACGATCATCGGCTTCGAGTCCTTCCCCATGGACAGGGCCGGCATCGTCGAAGCCAGCCGGCGTGCCGGGATCTCGATCACCGGCATCCGCTCCTTCACCGCCAGCCACTACCCGGTGACCGTGCTCGCCTTCATCGAGCCGGACCGGCTGCGCCTCGCGGTGCAGTACCGCGACACCGTGCTCGACCCGGCCGCCGCCGAGTCCCTCGCCGCCCGCTTCGGCCTGATCCTGCGGCAGGTGGCCGAGGACACCTCCCGCCGGGTGGCCGCCGTGGAGGTACTGGAGCCCGCCGAGCGCGACCTGCTCCTGCACGGCCCCGGCACCACCGGAGCCGCGCACGCGGACACTGGCGCGGAGGCGGACACGGGCGCGCACGCGGACGCCCTGCCGGGTACGGCGACGGTCCCCGGGCTCTTCGAGCGGCGCGCAGCCGACACCCCCGACGCCGTGGCCGTGGCCGACGCCGGGCGGTCCCTGACCTACCGGGAGCTCGACGAGCGGGCGAACCTGCTCGCACGGGCCCTGACCGGACGCGGCGCCCGGCCGGAGACCCCGGTCGCCGTGGCCCTGCCCCGGTCGGCGGACCTCGCCGTCGCGCTGCTCGGCGTACTGAAGTCCGGGGCCGCGGTCCTCCCCCTCGACCCGCGGCACCCGGCCGACCGCCTCGCGCGGGTCCTGACCGACGCCCGGCCGCTGCTGGTGCTCACCGACGCGGACACGGCGCTCGCCCTGCCGGACACCGGCGTCCCCGTCCTCACCCTGGAGGACGCGGGCACCGGCGGCGGTCCGGCCCCGGCGGCGCCCCCCGTACGGGCCGACTCGCTCGCCCACCTCTCGTACGCCTGCGGCACTTCGGGCGGCCCGACGGGGGTGGAGACCACCCACGGGAACCTGACCGGACGGGTGCCCGGGCTGCTCGCGCGGCTCGGCCCCGCGGCCGGGCGGCCCCTGCTGCTGGCAACCGCCTCCGACACCGAACTCCCCTTCCCGGAGATCGTCGCCGCGCTCTGCGCGGGCGGCGGCGTCGAGGTGCTCCGCGATGGCGCGGCCGGCCCGGTCGGGGTGCTCGCCACGAGCCCCTCCGCCCTCGCCGACCTGCTCGACGAGGCGGTCGAGGACATCGCCGCCGACACCCTCGTCCTCTCGGGCGAGCCGCTGCCGGCCGCGCTGGCGCTGCGGGCGGCAGCGTCCGCGCCGGGCGCCCGCCTGGTCAACGTCCACGGCCACCCCGAGACCGGTCCCGCCACGGCGTACTCACCCCCCGACGGCGAGCGGCCGCCCGGCAACGCGTCCGGGAACGCGGCCGGGGCGGCGGCCGGGACCGTGCCCGTCGGAACTCCGCTGGCCGGGGTGCGGGCGTACGTCCTCGGCGCGGGCCTCACGCCCGTACCGCACGGCGCGGTCGGCGAGCTGTACCTCGCGGGCGGTGCGCCGGCCCGCGGCTACCGTGGCCACGGCGCGCTGACCGCCGAGCGGTTCGTCGCCGACCCCTTCGGGGCAGCCGGATCACGGATGTTCCGCACCGGCGACCTGGTCCGCCGGACCACGGACGGCCGGCTGGAACTCCTCGGGCGCACCGGCCCCGAGGCGCGGGTCCGCGGCACGCGGGTCACGCCCGCCGAGATCGAGGCCGTCCTCACCGGGCACCCCGGGGTGGAGCAGGCCGCAGTGGTCGTCCGCGAGGGCCAGGGACCGGGCGGGACCGCCCGCTCGGTGGCCTACGTCGTGGCCCCCGCCGGACACCGCGTGGCCGACCCCGCCGCCCACGCCGACCAGGTACGGGCCCACGCGGCGCAGCAACTGCCCGCGGCCCTGGTCCCGGCGGTCCTCGTGACGCTGGAACGGCTGCCGCTGACCCCCGACGGCGCCGTGGACCGGGCGGCACTGCCCGAGCCCGAGCCCGCCGCCCGCCCCTACCGGGCGCCGCGCACCCCGCAGGAGGCGGCTCTGTGCGAGCTGCTGGCGGAGGTGCTCGGCGCCGAACGGGTCGGCATGAACGACGACTTCTTCGAACTGGGAGGCAACTCCCTCCTGGCGACCCGGCTCACCAGCCGCATCCGCAAGGTGCTCGGCGTGAGCGTGCCCCTGCGGTCGATCTTCGAGTCCCACGCAATCTCAGAACTTTCGCGCACGGTCAAGAACGCAGGCACGTCGAGCCGGCCTCGACTGCGCAAGATGGACAGGAGTGGACAGTAAAATGATCCCGTTGTCGTTCGCACAGCGTCGGTTGTGGTTCATCGACCGGTTCGAGGGGCCGTCGGCCACGTACAACGTCCCCTTCCTCGTGCGGTTGACCGGCGAGCTCGACCGGACTGCCCTGCAGTCGGCGGTGCGCGATGTCGTGGCCCGGCACGAGAGCCTCCGTACGCTCATCGTGGTCGACGAGCAGGGCGTCCCCTCGCAGCAGGTGCTGCCGGTGGAGGCCGCGGAGCTCGACGTGCCGCTGGTGGAGACCGCCCCCGACGCGGTCGACGAGGCCGTCCGGCAAGCGGCCCAGCACGCCTTCGACCTGTCGGCGGAGATACCCGTCCGCGCCACCCTGCTGCGCTCCGGCGAGCGCGAGCACCTGCTGCTCCTGCTGGTCCACCACATCGCCAGCGACGGCGAGTCGATGGAGCCGCTCTCCCGCGACCTGGCCGCCGCCTACACCGCCCGGCTGGCCGGCGGGGCCCCGCAGTGGGCCGAGCTGCCGGTGCAGTACGTCGACTACACGCTGTGGCAGCGCGAGCTGCTCGGCGACGAGAAGGACCCGGCGAGCGTGGTCTCCACGCAGGTCGCCCACTGGAAGGAAGAGCTCCAGGGCGTGCCGACGCCGTTGCGCCTGTCCACGGACCGCCCGCGCCCGCCGGTGGCCAGCCACCGCGGCGACACGGTCGCCTTCCCGATCGACGCCGAACTGCTCGCCGCCGTCGAGTCCCTGGGCCGCGAGCGGGACATGACCGTCCCGATGGTGCTCCAGGCCGCCCTCGCCGTGGTGCTCCAGCACCTGGGCGCCGGCCACGACATCGCCATCGGCTCCACTGTCGCCGGCCGCACCGACGACGAACTCGCCGACCTGGTCGGCTTCTTCGTCAACACCTGGGTGCTGCGCACGGACCTCTCCGGGGTCCCCACCTTCGACCGGGTGCTGGAGCAGGTGCGCCAGAAGGCGCTGACGGCGTACGACAACCAGGACGCGCCCTTCGAGCACCTGGTGGAGGTCCTCAACCCCGAGCGGTCCACCGCCTACCACCCGCTGTTCCAGGTCATGTTCACCTGGGAGAACGACGCCTGGATCGACCTGGAGCTGCCGGGTCTGGAGCGGGCGCGCTTCGAGGTGCTGGCCACCCCGACCGCCAAGTTCGACCTGGAGTTCAACTACTTCTCGGACCCCGAGGGCCCGGGCATGCTCTGCTACCTGGAGTACGCCACCGACCTGTTCGACCGCTCCACGGCGCAGTCCGTCGTGGACCGCTACCTGCGGGTGATCCGCGAGGTCGTCGCCCGCCCGGACCGCCCGGTCGCCCTGGCGTCCGTACTGGACCAGGACGAACTGGACACCGTCGTCGGCGAGTTCAACGACACCGCCGTCGCGCTGCCCGAGGTGGGCGTCGGCGAGCTCTTCGAGCGGCAGGCCGCGGCCACCCCGGACGCGGTCGCGCTGGAGGCCGGGGACGAGACCCTCACCTACCGCGAGCTCGACGCGCGCGCCTCCCGGATCGCGCGGGAGCTCGCCGCGCGCGGCGTGGGCGCCGAGACCCTCGTCGGCGTCGCCCTGCCCCGTACCGCCGACCTGGTGGCGGGCCTGCTCGGCGTGCTGAAGGCGGGCGGGGCCTACCTGCCCATCGACCCCAGATACCCGAGCCGCCGCCTCGACTTCATCCTCGACGACGCCGCGCCCGCGCTGATCCTCACCGACGCGCAGACGGTCGGCGTACTGCCGCCGACGCAGGTCCCGCGGCTGTTCACCGGCGACATCGGCCCCGACGGCCCGCAGGACGCGCAGGCTCCCGCCGTCGCCGGCGTCCGGCCGGGCCAGAGCGCCTACGTCATCTACACCTCGGGCTCCACCGGCACGCCCAAGGGCGTCGCGATCACCCACGCCAACGTGGTCAACGACGTCCTCGGACTGGCCTCGGCCATCGGCGTCGGCGCCGGGACGCGCGTACTGGCCGGCACCTCGGTCAACTTCGACGTGTCCGTCTTCGAGATCTTCGCGACCCTCTGCTCCGGCGGCACCGTCGAACTGGTGCGTGACGCACTGGTGATCGGCGAGCGCGGCGGCTGGAGCGGCGGCGTGATCAGCACCGTCCCCTCCGTCTTCGCCGAACTCCTCGGACAGGTCGGCGACGGCATCGCCGTCGACACCGTGGTCTTCGCCGGCGAGGCCCTGCCCACCTCCCTCGTCCGGCGCGTCCGCGAGGCGATCCCCGGCGTCCGGGTGGTCAACGCCTACGGCCAGAGCGAGTCGTTCTACGCCACCACCTCCACCCTGTCCGCCGACGAGGACCAGGACGGCCCCGGCAGCGCCCCCATCGGCTCCCCGCTCGGCAACGTCCGCACCTACGTCCTCGGCCCCGGCCTGCTGCCCGTCCCGGCCGGCGTGGTCGGCGAGCTGTACGTCGCCGGCGAGATCGGCCGCGGCTACCACGGCCGCGCCGCCCTGACCGCCGACCGGTTCGTCGCCGACCCCTACGGCACGCCCGGAACGCGCATGTACCGCACCGGCGACCTGGCACGCTGGAACCCCGCCGGGCAGCTGGAGTACGCCGGCCGCGACGACGCGCAGATGAAGGTGCGCGGCTTCCGCATCGAGCCCGGCGAGATCGAGGCGGTCCTGACCGCCCACCCGGGCGTCGCCCGCGCCGTGGTCACCATCCGCGAGGGCCGCGGCAGCAAGCAGCTCGTCTGCCACGTCGTCCCGCTCGACGCCGACCAGGGCGGCTTCGGCACCGTCGCCAGCCTCGGCGACCTCGACGTCGACCTCACCACCAACGTGTCCGTGCGCGAGCTGCGGCGCTTCGCCGCGGGCCGGCTGCCCGAGTTCATGGTCCCGTCCGTGTTCGTCATGGTCGGCCGGCTGCCGCTGACCGCCAACGGCAAGCTCGACCTGGCCGCGCTGCCCGAGCCCGACTTCAGCGGTGGCGAGTACCGGGCCCCGCGCGACGCCGCCGAGGAGGTCCTCGCCGCCGTCTACGCCGAGGTCCTCGGCCTCGACCGGGTCGGCATCGACGACGACTTCTTCGCCATCGGCGGCGACAGCATCCGCTCCATCCAGGTCGTCTCCCGCGCCCGCGCCGGCGGCGTGGAGGTCAGCCCGCGCCAGATCTTCGACCACCGCACCGTCGCCGAACTGGCCGCGGTCGCCACCCTCGGCGCCGGGGCCGGCACCGGGCCGCGGCTGACCGAGCTCGACGGCGGCGGCACCGGCCGGATGCCGCTGCTCCCCATCGGCGAGTACCTGCTCGAACTGGGCGAGGACATCGACCGGTTCGCCATGTCCACGGCCGTCGAGCTGCCCGAGGGCATCGACCGGGCCGGACTCGCCGCCACCCTCGGCGCGGTCCTGGACCGCCACGACATCCTGCGCTCCCGGCTGGTCACCGGCGACGCGGGCACCGCCCTGGAGGTGGCCGCGCCCGGCTCCGTCGACGCCGACGCGCTGATCCACCGCGTCGAGTGCGACGGCACCTGGGACGAGCGGTGGTTCGAACGGGCCACCGCCGAGCTCGACGCCGCCACCGGCCGGCTGGACGCCGCCGCCGGCACCATGGCGCAGTTCGTCTGGTTCGCCCCGCAGGACGGAGCGGGCCGCCTGCTGCTGGTCCTCAACCACTTCGTCGTCGACGGGGTGTCCTGGCGCATCCTGCTGCCGGACCTCGCCACCGCCTGGGAGCAGGTCCGCGAGGGCCGCACCCCCGAGCTGCCCACGACCGGTACCTCGGTCCGCCGCTGGGCGCACGCCCTGGCCGACGAGGCGCAGGCACCCGCACGCGTCGCCGAACTCGCCCTGTGGCGCTCGGCCGTCGCGGGCCCCGACCCCCTCCTCGGAACGCGCGCCCTGGACCCGGCCGTCGACGTCATGTCCACGGTCGACCACACCTGGCTCACGCTTCCCGTGCCCGTCACCGAGACCCTGCTGACCACCCTCCCGGCCGCCTTCCACGGCGGCGTGAACGACGGCCTGCTCGCCGCGCTGGCCCTGGCCGTCGCCCGCTGGCGCGCGGCCCGCGGCACCGAGGAGTCCTCCGCCCTGATCCGGGTCGAGGGACACGGCCGCGAGGAGGACGTCGTACCGGGCGCCGACCTGTCGCGCACCGTGGGCTGGTTCACCACCATGTTCCCCGCCCGCCTCGACCTCGCCGGGATCGACCTCGACGACGCCTTCGCGGGCGGCGCCGCCGCCGGCGCCGCGGTCAAGGCCGTCAAGGAGCAGCTCCTGTCCCTCCCGGACAAGGGCGTCGGCTACGGCCTGCTGCGCCACCTCAACCCGCAGACCGCCGACGTGCTGCGCCGCTACCCCACCGGCCAGATCGGCTTCAACTACCTCGGCCGCTTCTCCGCCGGCCAGGACGCCTCCGAGCAGCTGCGGGGCGTCGGCTGGACCCTCGCCGAGGGCACCACCGAGCTGATCGCGCAGCCGGGCGGGCGGATGCCGGCCCTCTCCACGCTCGACGTCGGCGCGCTCGTCACCGACACCGAGCAGGGCCCGCAGCTCACCGCCCGCCTCGCCTTCCCCACGGGGCTGCTCGCCAAGGAGGACGTCGAGGAGCTCGCCGAGCTGTGGAGCACCGCCCTGACGGCCCTGGCCCGGCACGCCGCCGCGCCCGGCGCGGGCGGCCTGACCCCCTCGGACGTACCGCTGGTGCGGGTGGGCCAGGACGAGATCGAGGCCTGGGAGGAGCACCACCCCGGCCTGGAGGACGTCTGGCCGCTCACCACCATGCAGGACGGCCTGCTCTTCCACGCCCAGCTCGCCGGCTCCACCTTCGACGCCTACCAGATGCAGCTCGTCTTCCACCTCGCCGGCGAGGTCGACCCGGCCCGCATGCGCGCCGCCGGCCAGGCGCTGCTCGACCGGTACGCCAACCTCCGCGCCGCGTTCGTGTACGACGCCGCCGGGGACCGCGTACAGGTCGTAGTGGACCGCGTGGAGCTGCCCTGGCAGTACCTCGACCTCAGCGGGTTCGGCGAGGAGGGCCGCGAGGAGGCGCTGAAGCGCTTCCTGGCCGAGGACCACGCCTCGCACTTCGACCTGACCCGGGCCCCGCTCGTGCGGATGTCCCTCGTCATGCTCGCCCCCGACCGCTGGGAGCTCGTCTTCACCGCCCACCACGTCCTCTTCGACGGGTGGTCCATCCCGGTCCTCATGCAGGACCTGCTGAGGCTGTACGGATCCGAGGGCGACGCCTCCGTCCTGCCGCGGGTGCCCGGCTACCGCGACTTCCTGGTGTGGCAGGCCGGCCAGGACCGCGAGGCCTCCGCCCGCGCCTGGGCCGCCGAACTCGCCGGGGTCGAGTCGCCGACGCTGATCGCCCCGGACGCGGGCGCCGCGGCCGACCCGGCCGGCATCGGCCAGATCGACATCCCGCTGTCCGCGGACGACGCCCGCGACCTCGGCCGCCGCGCCGCCGAGCTGGGCCTCACCCTCAACACCCTCGTCCAGGGCACCTGGGCGCTCGTCCTCGCCGGACTGACCGGCCGCCGGGACGTCGTCTTCGGCGCCACCGTCTCCGGCCGCCCGCCCGTCGTCCCCGGCGTCGACTCGATGGTCGGCCTGTTCATCAACACCCTGCCCGTGCGGGTGGAGTGCACCCCCGGCGCCACCCTCGGCGGCCTGCTGCGCGACCTGCAGAACCGGCAGAGCGCCCTGCTCGACCACCACCACCACGGCCTGCTGGACATCCACCGCTCGGTCGGCCTGAACGTCCTCTTCGACACCCTCGTCGGCTTCGAGTCGTACCCGATCGACGGCGTCGCCATCAAGGAGGCGAACTCCGCCGCCGGCATCGCGGTCACCGGCATCAGCCCGCTCAGCGGAGCCCACTACCCGCTGGTCGTGATGGCCTTCGCCGACCCGCACCTGCGGGTGGCCCTGCAGTACCAGCACCACCTCTTCGACCCGGAGACCGTCGAGGGCATCGCCGCCCGCTTCGCCCGCATTCTCCAGGAGCTCGTGGCGGACCCCGACGCCCGCGTCGGCTCCGTCCACGTCCTGGAGCCCGCCGAACGTGCCCGCGTCCTGGACGGGTTCAACGACACCGCCGTCACCGTCCCCGGCAGGACGGTCCACGCCCTCTTCGAGGAGCGGGCCGCCGCCGCACCGGACGACATCGCCGCCGTCTCCGGCGACCGCACCCTCACCTACCGCGAGCTGGACACCCGCGCCAACCGGCTGGCCCACGTCCTGGCCGCCCGCGGCGTCGGCCAGGAGTCCGTCGTCGGCGTGGCCCTGCCCCGCTCGCCCGAGCTGATCACGGCCCTGCTCGCCGTCCTCAAGGCCGGTGGCGCCTACCTGCCGGTGGACCCCGACTACCCGGCCGAGCGCATCGCCTTCATGCTGGACGACGCCGCCCCGGCGCTGCTCCTGACCGACTCCGAGACCGTCACGGGCCTGCCCGGCGGATCCTGCCCGTACCTCGTCCTGGACGACGCGGACACCGCCTCGGCCGTCGCAGCGGCCCCCGGCGAACCCCCGGCCGCCGCCCACGAGCGCGTCGACCAGCTCGCCTACGTGATGTACACGTCCGGCTCGACGGGCCTGCCCAAGGGCGTCGGCGTCACCCACCGGGCCGTCTCCGGCCTGGCCCTGGACCGCCGCTACCGCGGCGGCGCCCACCGGCGGGTCCTCCTCCACTCCGCGCAGTCCTTCGACGCCTCCACCTACGAACTGTGGGTCCCGCTGCTCGGCGGCGGCACCGCGGTGGTCGCGCCCGCCGGCAGGCTGGACGCCGAAGCCCTCGCCGCCGTCGTCACCGGGCAGCAGGTCACCGCCCTGTGGCTGACCGCCGGCCTGTTCAAGGTGATCGCCGACGAGAACCCGGAGTGCTTCGCCGGCGTGGCCGAGGTCTGGACCGGCGGCGACGTGGTCTCCCCGGCCTCGGTGACCCGCGTCCTGCGGGCCTGCCCCGGCCTGAAGGTCGTCGACGGCTACGGCCCCACCGAGACCACCACCTTCGCCACCACCCACCCCATGCCCGACCCCGACCGGGTCGGCGAGCCGATCCCGATCGGCCGCCCGATGGACAACATGCGGGTCTACGTCCTCGACGCGGGCCTGCGCCCCACCCTCCCCGGCGTCCCCGGCGAGCTGTACATCGCCGGCGCGGGCCTCGCCCGCGGCTACGCCCACCGCTCCGCCCTGACCTCCGAGCGCTTCGTCGCCGCCCCGTTCGGCGTCCCCGGCGAGCGCATGTACCGCACCGGCGACGTCGTGGCCTGGACGGCGGACGGCGAACTCGTCTTCCGGGGCCGCGCCGACACCCAGGTCAAGATCCGCGGCTTCCGCATCGAGCCCGCCGAGGTCGAGGCCGCCCTGGCCGCCCACCCCGACGTCGCCCAGGCCGTCGTCACCTGGAACGAGGACCGGGCGGGCGAACGCCGCCTGGTCGGGTACGTGGTCCCGCGCGTCGACGGCTCCGACACCTCCGGCGCCGAGGAGCAGGTCGACGAGTGGGAGGAGATCTACGACGACCTCTACGCCGCCTCCGACGCCGCCTGGGGCGAGGACTTCACCGGCTGGAACTCCAGCTACACCGGCGGCGCGCCCATCGCCCTCGACGAGATGGCCGTCTGGCGCGACGCGGCGGTGGAGCAGATCACCAACTGGTCCCCGCGCCGCGTGATGGAGATCGGCGTCGGCACCGGCCTGCTCATGTCCCAGACCCTCGGACAGGTGGAGGAGTACTGGGGGACCGACATGTCGGCCGCCGTCGTCGACCGGCTGCTGGCACAGGTCGGGCAGACCGGCTTCGGCGACCGCGTGCACCTGCGCCACCAGAACGGCGACGACACCGGCGGACTGCCGCGCGAGCACTTCGACCTCGTCGTCATCAACTCGGTCGTGCAGTACTTCCCCGACGCCGAGTACATGGACCGGGTCCTGGCCGGCGCGATGGAACTGCTGGCCCCCGGCGGGCGGATCCTCGTCGGCGACGTCCGCAACGCCGCCACCCTGAGGCTCTTCCGCAGCGGGGTGCAGCGCGCCCTGCACCCCGAGGCCCCCGCCGCGGTGAGCCGCGCCGCCGTCGCCCGCGCGATCCTCATGGAGAAGGAACTCGTCCTCGACCCCGAGTGGTTCGCCCGGTGGGCCGAGCGGCACGGCGCGGGCGGCGTGGACATCCGGCTGAAGGCCGGCCGCCCCCACAACGAGCTGACCCGCCACCGCTACGAGGTCCTGCTGCACAAGGCGCCCGTCGCCGCGACCGACCTCCGCGACGTCCCGGCGCTGCGCTGGGGCCGCCAGGTCGAGGACTTCTTCGGCCTGGAGGAGTTCGTCCGCGGCCACGGCGAGCAGCCCGTACGCGTCACCCGCATCCCCAACGCGCGGCTCGCCGACGAGGTCGGGTCCGCCGCCGCGGTCGGCGTGATCGAGGCGCCCGCCGTCGCGGGCCCCGTCCTCGACCCGCAGGACCTGCGCGAATGGGCCGCCGAGCGCGGCTGGGGCGTCCTGCTCACCTGGTCGGCCGCCGCGGCCGAGTGCTTCGACGCCGTGATCGTCCCCACCGGTCCCGTCACCGACCAGGTCTTCACCGGCGGCTTCACGCCCTCGGGCCGCGCCGACCGGGTCCTGGCCAACGAACCCGCCGCCGCGGGTCGGATCGGCACCCTCGTCGGCGCCCTGCGCGGCTACCTCCAGGGCCGGCTCCCGGACCACCTGGTGCCGTCCTCCGTCGTCGCCATCGCCGAGGTGCCGCTCACGCCCAACGGAAAGCTGGACCAGCGGGCCCTGCCCGCCCCGGACTTCGCGTCCGCCGCCACCGGCCGGGCCCCGCGCACCCCGCAGGAAGAGGTCCTGTGCGGCCTGTTCGCCGCGGTGCTCGGCCTCGACCGGGTCGGCATCGACGACGACTTCTTCGCCCTGGGCGGCCACTCCCTGCTCGCCACCCGCCTCGTCAGCCGGATCCGGCAGGTCCTCGACGTCGAACTGCCCATCAGGGTCGTCTTCGAGGCCCCGACCGTCGTCGAACTGGTGGAGCACCTCGCCGCCGGCGCGCCCGTCCGGGCCCCGCTGCGGCGCACCGCCGAGCGCCCCGAGTCCGTACCGCTGTCGTTCGCCCAGCGCCGCCTGTGGTTCATCGACCGGTTCGAGGGCCCCTCGGCGACCTACAACGCCCCCTTCCCGCTGCGCCTCACCGGCGAGCTGGACCTGCCGGCCCTGGAAGCCGCGCTGCGCGACGTCGTGGCCCGCCACGAGAGCCTGCGCACGCTGATCGTCGAGGACGCCGACGGCGTCCCGGCCCAGCACGTGCTGCCGGCCGACGGGGCACGGCTGCAGGTCCCGCTCGTGGAGGTGGCACCCGGCGGCCTGGCCGACGCCATGGCCGAGGCCTCGGCCCACCTCTTCGACCTGGCCACGGAGATCCCCGTACGGGCCCCCGTGCTCCGGCTCGGAGCGCAGGAGCACGTCCTGGTCCTGCTCATCCACCACATCGCCAGCGACGGCTCCTCCATGGCCCCGCTGGCCCGCGACCTCGCCACCGCCTACGCGGCCCGCAAGGACGGCGGCACCCCGCGGTGGACGGAACTCCCCGTCCAGTACGTCGACTACACGCTGTGGCAGCGCGAGGTGCTCGGCGACGAGGAGGACCCGGCCAGCCCGCTCGCCGCGCAGGTGGGCTACTGGCGCGAGGAGCTGGCCGGCGTGCCGCAGCCGCTCCAGCTCGCCTCCGACCGCCCCCGCCCGGCCAAGGCCTCCCACCGCGGCGACGCCGTGGAGTTCGCCCTGGCCCCCGAGGTGGCCGCCGCCGTCGAGGACCTGGCGCGCCGCAGCGGCGCGACCTCCTCGATGGTGCTCCAGGCCGCGCTGGCCGTCCTGCTGCACGGGCTCGGCGGCGGCGAGGACCTGACGATCGGCTCCCCGATCGCCAACCGCACCGACGAGGCCCTCGCCGAACTGGTCGGCTTCTTCGTCAACACCTGGGTGCTGCGCGTCGACCTGTCGGGCAACCCCGCCTTCACGGAGCTGCTGGAGCGCGTCCGGGCCAAGTCCCTGGCCGCGTACGACAACCAGGACGTGCCCTTCGAGCGGCTGGTGGAGGTCCTCAACCCCGAGCGGTCCACCGCCTACTCCCCGCTGTTCCAGGTGATGTTCGCCTGGCAGAACTTCGCCCGGAAGGACTTCGCGCTGCCGGGCCTGCAGGTGGAGTTCGAGCGGGTCCGCACCGAGACCGCCAAGTTCGACCTGTTCTTCAACATGGCCGACCTGCCCGGCATGGGCGTGGTGGGTCTCCTGGAGTACGCCACCGACCTGTTCGACCGGGAGACCGCCCAGGCCGTCGCCGACCGCTTCGTACGGGTCGTGGGCCTGCTGGCCGCCGCCCCCGAGCAGCGGGTGGCCTCCGTCGAGCTGGTGGACGGAGCCGAACGCGAGCTGGTCCTGCACGGCTTCAACGCCACGCAGCAGCCGACCCCCGAGGTCACCGTGCCCGCCCTGTTCGAGCTCCAGGCCGCGCGGCGGCCCGACGCGGTCGCGCTGGTCTGCGGCGAGGAGTCGCTGACCTACCGCGAGCTGGACGAGCGGGCGAACCGGCTGGCCCGCGAGCTGACCCGGCACGGCGTGGGCCCCGAGAGCGTGGTGGGCGTCGCCCTGCCCCGCACCGCGGACCTGGTCGCCGCCCTGCTGGGCGTCCTGAAGGCCGGCGGCGCCTACCTGCCGATCGACCCGAAGTACCCCAGCCGGCGCCTGGAGCACATCCTGGCCGACGCCCGGCCGGTGCTGGTGCTCACCGACGCGGCCACCGCCGACGTCCTGCCCGGGTCCGGGACCCCGCGCCTGTACCTGGGCGACCTGGCCCTCGGCGCACCCGCCGACCCGTCCGGGGCCGCGCCCGCGGCCGCACTGCCCGGCAACGCCGCGTACGTGATGTACACCTCGGGCTCCACGGGCGTCCCGAAGGGCGTGAGCGTCACCCACGCGGGCGTCGTCAACGGCCTGCTGCGGCTCGCCGACACCATCGGCGTGGACTCCGGCACCCGCACCCTCGCCGCCGCCTCCGTCAACTTCGACGTCTCCGTCTTCGAGGTCTTCACCACGCTGACGGCCGGCGGCACGGTCGAACTGGCCCGCGACGTCCTCGTCATCGGCGAGCGCGGCGGCTGGACCGGCGGCGTGATCAGCACCGTCCCCTCCGTCTTCGCCGAACTCCTCGACCAGGTCGAGGGGCGGATCACCGCGGACACCGTGGTGTTCGCCGGCGAGGCACTGCCCGTCTCCCTGGCCGCCCGGGTCCGCGAAGCCGTCCCCGGCGTCCGCGTGGTCAACGCCTACGGCCAGACCGAGAGCTTCTACGCGAGCACCTCCACGCTCCCGGCCGACGGCGCGTGGGGCACCGCGCACACCGCCCCGATCGGCGCACCCCTGGGCAACATGCGCACCTACGTCCTGGGAGCCGGCCTGAACCCGGTGCCCGTGGGCGCCGTCGGCGAGCTCTACGTCGCCGGCGACATCGCCCGCGGCTACCACGGCCGCGCCGCACTGACCGCCGAGCGCTTCACCGCCGACCCCCACGGCGCCCCCGGCTCGCGGATGTACCGCACCGGCGACCTGGCCCGCCGGCGGGCCGACGGACAGCTGGAGTACGTAGGCCGCGGCGACGCCCAGCTCAAGATCCGCGGGTTCCGCATCGAGCCCGGCGAGATCGAGGCGGCCCTGACCGCCCACCCGGGCGTCGAACACGCCGTGGTGACCGCCCAGAGCACCCCCGACGGGTCCAAGCGCCTCGTCGGCTACGTCGTCGGCTCGCCGGACTCCGGCGGCCAGGTCGACGCGCAGGGCCGCTTCGAGGCCGACATGACCTCCGGCCTCAGCATGCGCGAGCTGCGCCGCTTCGTCACCGGCCGGCTGCCCGAGTTCATGGTCCCCGCGGTCCTCGTACCGCTGGACCGGCTGCCGCTGGCCCCCAACGGCAAGCTGGACCGCGCGGCGCTGCCCGAGCCGGACTTCACCGGCGAGAGCTACCGCGCCCCGCGCGACCGGACCGAGGAGGTGCTCGCCGCCGTCTACTGCGAGGTCCTCGGCCTGGAGCGGGTCGGCATCGACGACGACTTCTTCGCCATCGGCGGCGACAGCATCCGCTCCATCCAGATCGTCTCCCGGGCGAAGGCCCAGGGCGTCGTGGTCAACCCGCGGCAGATCTTCGAACTGCGGACGGTCGCCGAACTGGCCGCCGCCGCGGGCGGAGCGGACCTCGGCCCGGCCCTCGCCGAGCTGGACGGCGGCGGCACCGGCTCCATGCCGCTCGCCCCGATCGCCCGGTACATGCTCGAACTCGGCGGCGGCTTCGACCGGTTCTCCATGTCCGCCGCGCTCGAACTGCCCGAGGGCATCGACGCGGACGGCCTGGCCGCCGTACTGAACGCGGTCCTCGACCACCACGACATCCTGCGCTCCCGCCTCGTCCTCGACGCCGGCGGCAGCCTGGAGGTCTCCGCCCCCGGCACGGTCGACGCGGCCGCGCTGGTGCACCGGGTGGCCTGCACCGGCACCTGGGACGAGGCGTGGCTCCGGCAGGCCCGGGCCGAACTGGACGCCGCGACCGGCCGCCTCGACCCGGCCGCCGGCACCATGGCCCGGTTCGTCTGGTTCGCCCCGGAGCGGGGCGCCGGCCGGCTCCTGGTGGTCCTGCACCACCTCGTCGTCGACGGCGTGTCCTGGCGCATCCTGCTCCCCGACCTCGCCACCGCCTGGGAGCGGATCGAGGCCGGCTCCGCCCCGGCCCTGCCCGCGGTCGGCACCTCCGCCCGCCGCTGGGCGCACGCCCTCCTCGACGAGGCCTCCGACCCGGACCGCATCGCCGAACTCGCCCGCTGGTCCGAGCTGCTCGACTGCGACGACCCGGTCCTCGGCGCGCGGCCGCTGGACCCGGCGGTGGACGTCATGTCCACCGTGGAGTCGGTCTCCCTGGAGCTGCCGGAGCAGGTCACCGAGGCCCTGCTCACGACCCTGCCCACGGCCTTCCACGGCGGGGTCAACGACGGCCTGCTGGCCGCGCTGGCCCTCGCGGTGACGCAGTGGCGCGCCGACCGGGGCGTCGAGGCGTCCTCGACCCTGATCCGGCTGGAGGGCCACGGCCGCGAGGAGCAGGTCGTGCCCGGCGCCGACCTGTCCCGTACGGTCGGCTGGTTCACCAGCATGTTCCCCGTACGGATCGACCTCGCCGGGCACGACGTGCAGGAGGCGATCTCCGGCGGCGCCGCCGCCGGCGGCGTCCTCAAGGCCGTCAAGGAACAGCTGCTGGCCGTCCCCGACAAGGGCGTCGGCTTCGGCCTCCTGCGCCACCTCAACCCGTCCACCGCCGCCGAGCTCGACTGGCGCCCGACCCCCCAGATCTCCTTCAACTACCTGGGACGGGTCGCGGCCGGCACCCCGGCCGACGGAGGCCAGGACGCCGGCTGGACCCTGGCGGCCGACGCCCTCGGCCTCGCCGCGGACCTCGACGCCGACATGCCCGCCCTGTCCACCGTCGAGATCAGCGCCTACGTCACCGACACCGCCGACGGCCCCCGGTTCAACGCCCGCGTCTCCTACCCGGCGGGCGTCCTCGACCGTGCCGAGGTGCGGGAACTGGCCGACCTGTGGACGCGCGCCCTGGAGGGCTTCGCCCACCACGCAGCCACCCCCGGCGCCGGCGGTCTGACCCCTGCCGACGTCCCGCTGGTCCGCCTCACCCAGAGCGAGATCGAGAGCTGGGAGGAGCAGTACCCGGGCCTCGCCGACGTCTGGCCGCTGACCCCGCTCCAGTTCGGTCTGCTCTTCGAGACCATGCGCCTGGAGGAGGACGCCTTCGACCCGCACATCGTGCAGGTGGCCTTCCACGTCCAGGGCCGGGTCGACCCGGCCCGGATGCGGGTGGCGGCGCAGGCCCTCCTCGACCGGTACGCCAACCTGCGCACCGCCTTCGTCACCGACGCGAACGGCGACCTCACCCAGCTCGTGCTCGACGAGGTCGAACTGCCCTGGCGCCTCGCCGACCTGCGCGGCCTCGACGACACCGCCCGCGAGGAGGGGCTGGAGCGGATCCTCGCCGAGGACCACTACGCGCAGTTCGACCCGGCGAAGCCGCCCATGCTGCGGGCCTCGCTGGTCCGGCTCGCCGAGGAGACCTCCGAGCTGGTGCTCACCGTGCACCACGCGCTCTTCGACGGCTGGTCCTTCCCGCTGCTCGTACGCGACCTCGCCTACCTGTACGCCTCCGAGGGCGACGCCTCCGGGCAGCCGCGGGTGCCCGAGTACCGGGAGTTCCTGCGCTGGCTGTCCCGCCGCGACGACAAGGCCGCCGCGGCGGCCTGGGCCAAGGAGATGGAGGGCGTCTCCGAGCCCACCCTGCTCGCCGCCGAGACCCCCGCGGACGGCGGCGACGACGCCCGCGTCGGACAGGTCGACATCCCGCTGCCGCTGGAGGAGGCCCGCGCCCTGAAGAAGCGCGCCGCCGAACTGGGCGTGTCCATGGGCACCCTGGTCCAGGGCGTCTGGGCGCTGATGCTCGGACAGCTCACCGGCAGGCAGGACGTCATCTTCGGCACGACCGTGTCCGGCCGTCCCGCCGAGGTGCCCGGCGTCGACCAGATGGTGGGCCTGTTCGTCAACTCCCTGCCCATCCGGGCCGAGTACGCGCCCAGTGACACGCTCGCCCAGGTGCTGAGGAACCTCCAGGAGCGCCAGACGGCACTGCTGGACCACCACCACTTCGGGCTGCACCGCATCCAGCGGGAGGCGGGCCTGAAGGAGCTGTTCAACACCATCGTCCTCTTCCAGTCCTTCCCGGTCGACAAGGAGGCACTGGGCGCGGCCAACACCGCGGCGGGCGTCTCCTTCACCGGGATCCGGCCCTCCGCCGGCGCCGCCTACCTGGTGGGCCTCGCCGCCGACGCCGAACCCCACCTGCGCATGATCCTGCAGTACCAGCGGCAGGCGATCGGCGCGCGGACCGTGGAGCGGATCGCCGAGCGGGTGCTGCACATCCTGCGGCAGCTCATCGCCGACCCGGAGATCCCGGTGGGCGCGCTGGACGTCCTGCACGGGGCCGAACGCGAGCTCCTGCTGACCGACTTCAACCGGACGGCGACCGAGGAGCCGGCACTCACCCTGCCCGCCCTGTTCGAGCGGAAGGCCGCCGAGGCACCGCAGGAGATCGCGGTCCTCTTCGAGGACCGGAAGGTGACCTACGGGGAACTGGACGCGCGGGCCAACCGGCTGGCGCGGATCCTCGTCGAGCGCGGCGTCGGACCGGAGACGGTCGTCGGCGTGGCCCTGCGGCGCTCGCCGCAGTGGCCGGTCGCGGTCCTCGCCGTGATGAAGGCGGGCGGCACCTACCTGCCGCTCGACCCGGCCTACCCGGCCGACCGGCTCACCTACATGGTCGAGGACTCCGGAACCGGACTGATCCTGGTGGACGGGGCGACGGCCGACCGGCTGCCCGACCTCCCGTCGGAGCTGCTGACCCTGGACGCGCCGGAGTTCGCCGACGCCCTGGACGGCGCGGACGGCACACCGCTGACGGACGCGGAGCGGCTCGTCCCGCTCGCCGTCGCCAACACCGCCTACGTCATCTACACCTCGGGCTCCACCGGCCGGCCGAAGGGCGTGGCCGTCACCCACACCGGCTTCGCCAACATGGTCGCGGAGGTGACCGGGCTGCTGGGCATCACCGCCCGCAGCCGGGTCCTGCAGTTCGCCTCACCGAGCTTCGACATCTCCGTCGGCGAGATGTGCATGTCCCTCTTCGCCGGGGGAGCCCTGGTCATGGCGGACCCGGACCGGCTCGCCCCCGGGGCGCCGCTCGCCGAGACCGCCGACGCGTTCGGGGTGACCCACGCGATCCTGACGCCGACGGTGCTCGCCGCCATGCCGGCCGGGTCGCTGTCCTCGGTCGAGGCGCTGATGGTGGCCGGCGAGGCCGCCTCGCCGGAACTGGTCGCCACCTGGTCGGCCGGGCGCCGGATGTTCAACGGCTACGGGCCGACGGAGACCACCATCGGCGCCACGGCCGGCGAGCTCACCGCCGGCACCCCCGTCACCATCGGCCGCCCCATCCGCAACACCCGCGTCTACGTCCTGGACTCCGCGCTGCGGCCGGTCCTGCCGGGCGTGCCCGGTGAGCTCTACATCGCCGGCGCGGGCCTGACCCGCGGCTACGTCGGCCGGCCCGACCTGACCGCCCAGCGGTTCACGGCCTGCCCGTTCGGGGAGCCCGGCGAGCGCATGTACCGCACCGGCGACCTGGTCGAGTGGAGCCACGACGGCGAGCTCGTCTTCCGCGGCCGCACCGACCACCAGATCAAGGTGCGCGGCTACCGCATCGAACTCGGCGAGATCGAGACGGCCCTCGCCGCCCACCCGACCGTGGACCACGGTGTCGTGACCGCCCGCGACAACCTGGCCGGCGACAAGCAGCTCGTCGCCTACGTCATCCCCGCACCGGGCGAGCGCGTGGTGGCCGAGGACCTGCGCAAGCACCTCACCAGCCGCATGCCGGAGTACATGGTCCCGTCCGCCTTCGTCACCCTGGAGCAGCTGCCGCTCACCCCGAACGGCAAGCTCGACCGCGACGCCCTCCCGGACCCGGAGTACAGCGGCGGAGTCGACTACCGCGCCCCGCGCAACCCGCTCGAGACCACCCTGGCGAAGCTGTTCGCCGAGGCCCTCGAACTGGAGCGGGTCGGCATCGACGACGACTTCTTCGACCTGGGCGGCCACTCGCTGCGCCTGACCAAGCTCATCAGCCGGATCCGCGCGGTCCTCGGGGCGAAGGTCCCGATCCGCGTGATGTTCGGGGCCACCACCGTGGCCAAGCTGGCCGAGTACCTCCAGGCCCAGGTCAAGACGGCCCAGGCGCCCGTCTTCGCGGACCCCTTCGCGGTGGTCCTGCCGATGCGGACCGAAGGCTCCGGGGCGCCCCTGTGGTTCGTCCACCCGGGTGTCGGGCTGTGCTGGTCCTACGTGGGCCTCGCCCAGCTCCTCGGGGACCGGCCGGTGTACGGCATCCAGGGCCGCGGCTTCGACGGCGCGGGCCGGGCCGAGTCCACGCAGGCCATGCTCGACGACTACCTGGAGCAGATCCTCGCGGTCCAGCCGGAAGGCCCCTACCACCTGGTGGGGCACTCCACGGGAGGCACCTACGCCCACGCCCTCGCCGCCGAACTCGAGCGGCGCGGACACGAGGTGGCGCTGCTGGCCCTCATGGACAGCCCGCCGAGCGGCTGGTTCCGGCACATCGAGGACCCGGTGAACATGCCGGAGGTCCGGGAGTTCTTCAAGGAGTTCTTCATCGGCTCCGGCGTGGACGAGGACCGCGAGGCCCTGGTGGAGAACGGCAGCCACCTCTTCAAGTCGCACGCCGAGATGCTCCTGGAGTGGGACTCGCCCGTCTACGGCGGTGACGCGGTCTTCTTCAACGCCACCCAGAACCCGGACGACTCCTACGCCGCGATCTGGGCCCCGCACATCGGCGGCACGGTCCACGAGTACGACATCGACGCCACGCACATGGGGATGCCGAAGGCCCAGCCCGCGGCCGAGATCGCCCGCATCATCAACCAGCACCTCGGGGGGAACTGACCATGACCGGGACACCGGCCGGCGCGCAGGAGAGGGAGGCGGCGGCCTTCGTCGACCGCCTCGGCATCAACGACGAGTTCTTGTGGCTGCGCGGGCACCGGCCCGAGCACCCCGTCGAGGTCAACGACTACGGCATCGTCAACGTCTACGGCTACAAGGAGGTGCTGGAGGTCGTCGGCGACCCGAAGACGTTCTCCAGCGACGTCGCCGAACTCATCGCCGGCGACGTGGAGATCGACCCCGAGTTCAGCGACGGCACCCTGCTGCAGTCCGACCCGCCGGACCACACCAAACTGCGCAAGATCATCAGCAAGGCGTTCACCCGCGGGATGGTCGCGGCCCTGGAACCGCGGATGGTCGAGATCACCCACGAGCTGCTCGACGCCGTGGACGGCCAGGACGGCATCGAGATGGTGAACGACCTGGCCTACCCCATGCCGATCATCGTCATCTCCGAGCTGCTCGGCGTACCGCAGAGCGACCGCGACCTGTTCAAGACCTGGGTCGACCGCATGGCCCACAGCGCGGTCGCCCTCACCTCGGGCGAGCGCGACCTCGACGAGGACGTCGACGCCCAGGCGGCCATGCGCGTGGTCCCGGAGATGTTCCAGTACCTGCGCGAACACGCCGCCGAGCGCCGCACCAAGCCCCGCGAGGACCTGCTGACCAAGCTCGTCGAGGCGGAGGTCGACGGCGAGCGGCTCAGCGACAACGCGGTGGTGAACTTCGCCAACGAACTGCTCGTCGTCGGACACGCCACCACCAGCGCACTGCTCGGCAACACCCTGCTGTGCCTGGACGCGTACCCGGAGCACCTGGCCGCCGTCCGCGGGAACCCCGGCCTCACCCCCGGCCTCATCGAGGAGTCGCTGCGCTACCTCAGCCCGATCGCGACGGCCTACAAGGCGTGCGTCGCCGAGGGCGAGCTGGCCGGCGTACCGGTCCACCCGGGCCAGCTCGTCGCCATCTCGCTCTCCGCGGCCAACCGGGACGAGCGCATGTTCGCCCGCCCGCACGTCTTCGACCCGTACCGCGACCCCAACCCGCACATCGGCTTCGGCCGGGGCATCCACTTCTGCCTCGGCGCGCCGCTGGCCCGGATGGAGGGCCGGATCGCCACCGACATCCTGCTCGACCGCTTCCCGAAGATGCGGACCGACCCGGACAACCCGCCGGCCTTCCTGCCGCTGCCCCACGTCATCTCGACCTCGGAGCTCCCGCTCCTCGTCCGATGAGGCGCCGACCCGAGGCCCGCGACCGGGCCGCCGAAGGAGACCCCCGATGACCACCACGAGCACGCCCCTCGACAAGTGGGAGATGCACCCACGGCACTTCTGGCTGCGCGGCGTCCGGCCCGAGGCGCCCGTCGAGTACGACCCCGAGGTCGGGATGTGGCACGTCTACGGCTACCCCGAGACGCTGGAGATCCTCAGCGACCCCGCCACGTACTCCTCCGAGGTCGCGGCCCGCTACGTCAGCCCGGAACAGGCCGCCGTCGCCTTCGACGGGAACCTCACCCAGGCCGACCCGCCCGAGCACCAGAAGCTGCGCAAGCTGGTCGGGCGCACCTTCACCCTGAAGATGGTCGCCGAGCTCGAATCGCGCATCGCCGCCCTCACCCACGAGCTGCTCGACCGGATCGAGGGCGACACCTTCGACCTCGCCGAGGCCCTCGCCTACCCGCTGCCCGTGATCGTCATCTGCGACATGCTCGGCATCCCCCGCGAGGACCGCGAACTCCTCAAGGAATGGGCCGACCAGTCCCTCATGGCGAGCACCCAGCTCACCACGCACCAGGGCGACAAGGCGCAGGAGGAGTCCCTCGACACCCAGGCCGAAGCGGCCATGGCCATGGGCTTCTACATCCTCGAACTGGTCACGCAGCGCCGCGCCGAGCCCCAGGACGACCTGCTGTCCCGGCTCGTCGAGGCGGAGGTCGACGGCGAACGGCTCACCGACCGGCAGATCGTCAACTTCGCCAACCTGCTGATCTCGGCCGGCCACATCACCACCACCATGCTGCTGGGCAACACCATCCTGTGCCTGGACGCCTTCCCCGACGTGGACCGCAGGGTGCGCGAGGACCGGTCGCTGGTGCCGACCCTGCTGGAGGAGTCCCTGCGCTACCTGAGCCCGCTGGCCGCGGGCTACCGGGTCACCACCCGCGACGTGGAGATCGGCGGGGTGAAGATCCCCGAGGGCGACGTGCTGGAGGTCTGGTTCTCGGCCGCCAACCGCGACGCCCGCGTCTTCCAGGACCCGGACGTCTTCGACCCGGCCCGCACCCCCAACCCGCAGATCGGCTTCGGCCGCGGCATCCACTTCTGCCTCGGCGCACCGCTCGCGCGGCTGGAGGGCCGGGTGGCCATGAACATCCTGTTCGACCGCTTCCCGAAGCTGCGCGTGGACCCGGACGACCGGCCGACCTTCCTCACCTCCCCGGAGTTCACCGGGGTCTGGCGCCTCCCGATCCGGGTGGACTAGGCCGTCCGGCCGGCGGCCCGGACCCGACCGGTCCGGGCCGCCGCCGCCCCGTACCCGCCCCCCACGCATCCCCGTGACGCCCGCCACCGGGGCCGGCGCAGGACAAGGAGCATCTTTTGACGCACTACGACGTGATTGTGGTCGGCGCCCGGTGCGCCGGGGCTCCGACCGCGATGCTGCTCGCGCGCGCCGGCTACCGGGTGCTCATGGTCGAGCGCGGCACCTTCCCCAAGGACACCCTCTCCACGCTCTACATCCACCAGCCCGGCGTCGCCGCCCTCGCCCGGTGGGGCCTGCTGCCCGCCGTGGTGGCCACCGGCGCCCCCGCCCTCGACCACGTCCGGTACACCCACGGCGACATCCTGCTGGAGGGCTGCTCCTGGGCGGCCGACGGACAGCGCGCCGCCTACGCGCCGCGCCGCTACCTCCTCGACCCGATCCTCGTGCAGGGCGCCGTCGACGCGGGCGTCGAGTTCCGCGAGAACTGCTCGGTGAGCGACCTCGTCTTCGACGGCGACCGCGTCGTCGGCGTCCGGCTCGGCGCCACCGGCGCCGTGGAACGGGCCACCCTCGTCGTCGGCGCCGACGGCATGCGCTCCACCGTCGCCGCGAAGGCCGGCGCCCCGCTCGTCGTCGAGGACCCGACCTCCACCTGCGCCTACTACTCCTACTGGTCCGGACTGCGGCCCGGCTTCCGCCTCTACGACGCCCCGGGGCACTGGGTCGGCACCGTACCGACCAACGACGGCGCCACACTCGTGGCCGGCTACTTCCCCCAGGAGCAGTTCCGCAGCGTGCGCGGCGACGCGCTGAACGCCCTGCTCACCAACGTGGAGAAGACGGCCCCCGAGCTGCGGGAGGAGATGGCGGGCGGGGCCCGGCTGGAACGCGTCTACGGCACCGGCGACCAGCGCAACTTCTTCCGGCAGGCCGCCGGGCCCGGCTGGGCGCTCGTCGGCGACGCCGCCCACCACAAGGACTCGATCACCGCACGCGGGATCACCGACGGCTTCTACCAGGCCCAGCTGCTCGCGGACCGCATCGGCGACGGCCTCCACGACCCCGGCCGGCTGGCCGCCGCCCTCGACGCCTACGCCGAACAGCGGACGGAGGCGCTCACACCGGAGTACCGCGCCACGCTCAAGACGGCCCGGCTGAACCCGCCGGCCCACCACCTGGACCTGCTGCGCGCCATCGCCACAAGCGGCGAACTGACGGACCGGTACTTCTCGACGCTGTCCGGCGTCTGCCCGATCGACGAATTCGTCACCCCCGAACTGCTCGACCTGATGGAAGAGACGGACATGAAAGGAACGAAGGGATGACCGACGCGACGACCGGCGACGACCGGCTGCCGCTCACCTTCGGGCAGGAGCTCATCCGGTCCGGACACCGGCAGGAGGCGGTACCCGGTCACCACACCGTCATCGCGCTCCGCCTGACCGGCACCCTCGACCGGACCGGCCTGACCGGGGCCCTGCGCCTCCTGGCGGCCCGGCACGAGCCCCTGCGCACCACGTTCACCGAGGCCGGCGGCCGGCCCGTGCAGCAGGTCTGGCCGGCCGGACCGCTGGAGGTGGAGTCCGCCGACCTGTCGGCGCTGCCCGCAGCCGAGCGCGCCCGGCAGCTCGACGCCCGCGTCGCGGAACTGGCTGCCCGCCCCTACGACCTGGCCTCCGGGCCGCTGCTGCGCACCCTCCTGGTCCGCCTCGGCGCCGACGAGCACCTGCTGGTGCTGCACGCCCACCGCATCGCCGCCGACACCCGCTCCCGCGCGATCATCACCGCCGAGCTGGCCGAGCTGTACGCCGCCACCGTCACCGGGCGCGCCGCCCGGCTCCCCGAACTGCCCGTCCGCTACGCGCAGTACGCCGCCGAGCAGCGCGCCCGCGTCACCGAGGCCGACCTCGCCGCACAGCTGGAGCACTGGCGCGGCCGGCTCGCGGGCCTGCCCGCACTGCGGCTGCCCACCGACCGGCCCCGGACCCGGGCGCGCGGCCGGGCCGCGGCCCGCCACGCCTTCCGGGTGCCGGCCGAGGCCGTGAACGGGCTCGCCGACGCCGCCCGCGCGCAGGGCGGCACCCTGTTCACGGGCCTGTTCGCCGCCTGCCAGGTGCTGTTCTCCCGCCACACCGGCCAGGAGGACCTGGCCCTGGGCACCCTCGCCGCCGGCCGGCCCCGGCCCGTCCTCGACCGGCTGGTGGGCGCCTTCGACAACCCCCTCCTGGTACGCGCCCACGTACGCGCCGAGGCGCCGTTCACCGAGGTGCTCGCCGAGAGCCGCGCCGCCCTCACCGAGGCCCTCGCCCACCAGGACGTCCCCTTCGAGCGGGTGCGCGCCGCCCTGGGCGAGGGCAAGGACGCCGGCGACACCCCCGACGTACAGGTGATGGTCCTGCTCCGCGGTGCCGACGCGGCCGCCGAGCCGGCCCCGAGCCCCGACCTCGCCGTGCGCGCCGTCCAGCCGCCCGGCGTGCCCGCGGCCCACGACATCACCGTGGAGTTCACCGAGACCGGCTCCGGCGGGCTGGCCGGCGTACTGGAGTACGACGCCGCGCTCTTCGACCCGGTCACCGCGCGGGTGCTGGCCCGCCACCTGACGGTGCTGCTCGCCGCCGCCGCGGCCGACCCCGCCCGCACCGTCGAGGACCTCCCCCTCGCCGACGAGGAGGAACTGCGCCTGCTCACCACCGAGTGGGCCGTCAACCGCGCCGACTTCCCCGCCGACCGCTGCGTGCACGAACTCGTCGCCGAACAGGCGCGCCTGCGCCCCGACGCCGTCGCCGTCACCGCGGGCCTCGGGACGCTGACATACGCGGAGCTGGACGCCCGCGCGAACCGCCTGGCCCACCTGCTCGTCGCCGACGGAGTCCGGCCCCGCACCTTCGTCGCCGTCTGCCTGCCCCGCGGACCCGAGCTCGTCACCGCCCTGCTCGCCGTCCTCAAGGCCGGCTGCGCCTACCTCCCGCTGAACCCCGACTACCCGGAGGACCGGCTCGCCTTCATGCTCTCCGACGCCGGGGTGCCGCTCTGCCTCACCGAGTCCTGGCTGACCGGCAAACTGTCCTCCACCGGCACCCGGACGATCGCCCTCGACGAGCAGGACGAGGCCCTCGCCGCCCGGCCGGCCGGACCCCCGGCCGTCGCCGTCACCGCCGACGACCCCGCCTACATCATGTACACGTCCGGCTCCACGGGTACGCCCAAGGGAGCTGTGATCGGCCACCGCTCCGTCGTCCGCCTCTTCTGCAACGCCGACTGGGTCCGGCTCGGCCCCGACGACGTCATGGCCCAGGGCTCCGACGTCACCTTCGACGCCGCCACGCTGGAGATCTGGGGACCCCTCCTCGCGGGCAGCCGGATGGTCGTCGTCGACAAGGACACCCTCCTCGACCCGGCCGCGCTCACCGCCGCGCTGCGCCGCCACGGCGTCACGACCCTGTTCGTGACCACCGCCGTCTTCAACCAGATCGTCGCCGCCGACCCGTACGCCTTCGGCGCGCTGCGCCACGTCCTCTTCGGCGGCGAGGCCGCCAACTCCGTACGCGTGGCCGAGGTCCTGGCGGCCGCCCCGCCGCAGCGGCTCGTGAACCTCTACGGGCCGACCGAGACCGCCGTCCTCGGCACCTGGCACCTCATCCGCGAGGCCGACGAGCACCTGCCCGTCCCCATCGGCCGGGCCGTCGCGAACACCACCGCCTACGTCCTCGACGACCGGCTGCGGCCGGTGCCGATCGGCGTGGCGGGCGAGCTGTTCATCGCCGGCCCGGGGGTGGCCCGCGGCTACCTCAACCGGCCCGAACTGACCGCCGACCGCTTCCTGGACAACCCGCACGGCGGGGCCCCCGACCACCGCATGTACCGGACGGGCGACCTCGTGCGCTGGACCAGCGCGGGAGTCCTGGAGTACGTCGGACGGGCCGACCACCAGGTCAAGGTGCGCGGCTACCGCATCGAGCCCGGCGAGATCGAACTCGTCCTGCAGCAGCACCCGGACGTCGGCGTGGCTCTCGTCGTCGCCCTCGCCGACGGCGAGCACAAGCGGCTCGTCGGCTACGTGACCCCCGCCACGGCCGGACGCCGCCCGCAGCCGGCAGAGCTGCGGGAGTTCGTCTCCGCCCGGCTGCCCGTCCACATGGTGCCGTCCGCCGTGGTGTGCCTGGAGCAGTTCCCGCTCACCCCCAGCGGCAAGGTCGACCGCAAGGCCCTGCCCGCCCCCGGGCACGCGGCCGCTCCCGCCGAGGTCCAGGAGCCCCGTACCGGCCCCGAGCGGCTGCTCGCGCAGATCTGGTCCGACGTGCTCGGCGTGCCGGCCGTCGGGGTCACCGACAACTTCTACGAGCTCGGCGGGGACTCCATCCTCGGCATCAGGGTGGTCGCCCGGGCGAAGAAGGCCGGACTGGTCATCTCCGCCAAGGACGTCTTCCGCAAGCAGACGATCGCCGAACTCGCCACCACCGCCGTCGTCGTGGCGGAAGCCGCCTGAGGACCTGACCGTGCCGCGGCCCCCGCCCGGGGGCCGCGGCCCCCGGAGGAGAGAGCACCCATGACCGCCCCCACCCTGCCCGCGGCCGAACCCGCCGGACCCGCCGGACCCGTGGACCCGGCCGCGTTCGACCTGACCGACCCGCAGACCTTCGACGACAACGACCCGCACGAGATGTGGCGGCCGCTGCGCGCGCACCACCCCGTCTTCTGGCACGCCCCCCGGGACGGCAAGCCCGGCTTCTGGGTCCTGACCAAGTACGACGACATCATGGCCGCCTACCGCGACAACAAGCGGTACACCTCCGAGCGGGGCAACGTCCTGAGCACCCTGCTGCTCGGCGAGGACTCCGCCGCGGGCAAGATGCTCGCCGTCACCGACGGCCCGCGCCACCGCGAGATCCGCAACCTGATGATGAAGTCCTTCTCACCGCGGGTCCTGGCCCCCGTCGTGGAGAACGTCCAGAACCTCACCGACCGCCTGATCTCCGAGGCCGTCGAGGAGGGCGAGGTCGACTTCGTCACCGCCGTCGCCGACCGGATCCCGATCCACACCATCGGCGACCTCATGGGCATCCCCGCCGGGGACCGCGAACAGCTCGTGGACTGGAACGCCCAGACCCTGTCCCGGTACAGCGCCGACGACGGCGAAGAGGTCTCGCTGATGGCGCGCAACGAGATCATCCTCTACATCTCCGGCCTGATGGCCGAACGCCGCCGCAACCCCGGCGACGACGTCCTCAGCACCCTGGCCACCGCCACCGTCGACGGCGAGCCGCTCACCGAAGAGGAGATCATCTACAACGCCTACAGCCTGATCCTGGGCGGCGACGAGTCCAGCCGTGCCACCGCGTCCGGCATCGTCCACGCCTTCAGCCAGTACGGCGACCAGTGGCGCCGGCTGAAGAACGCCGAGGTCACCCTGGAGAGCGCCACCGAGGAGGTGATGCGCTGGACCACCCCCACGATGCACTTCGGCCGGCACGCCCTGGTCGACATCCCGATCCGCGACCACGTCGTCAGGGCCGGGGAGATCGTCACCCTGTGGAACAGCTCGGCCAACTTCGACGAGGACGTCTTCGCCGACCCGTACACCTTCGACCTGGGCCGCACTCCCAACAAGCACGTCAGCTTCGGCCACGGCCCGCACTTCTGCCTCGGCGCCTACCTCGGCCGCGTCCACATGATCTCCATGCTGGAGTCGCTGCGCACCCGGGTCGCCGGCATCGAACTCCTCGCCCCGCCCACCCGCCTCTTCTCCAACTTCGCCAACGGCCACGCCACCCTCCGGGTCCGCCTCACCCCCGAGCCCCGCACCTGAGCCCCCCGCACGGCGAAGGCCCTCCCGGTCCGCGGACCGGGAGGGCCTTTCCGCATGAGGTGCGGTCAGCGGCTGGGGGTCAGCAGGGCGGTCCTGGTGAGGGTGTGGAGGTCGGAGGCGAGGGCGCGGGCCACCTCCGGCTCCTGGGACTGGAGGTAGAAGTGGCCGCCCTCGAAGAAGCGGACCGTGAACTCCGCCGAGGTGTGCTCGCTCCACCGCAGCAGGCCCTCGCGCGGAACGTTGTGGTCCTGCGCCCCCGAGTAGGCGTAGAGCGGGCAGGACACCCGGGTGCCCGCCGCACCGCGGTAGCTCTCCGCAGCCTTGAAGTCCGCGCGCAGCGAGGGCAGTACGGCCGACATCAGGTCCTTGTCGGCGAGCAGTTCCGGCGGGGTGCCGGCCAGGTCGGAGATCGACGAGGCGAGGTCCTCGTCCGCCAGCAGGGACAGGCCGCGGCTCAGGTGGATCGCGGCCGCCGGCCGGCCCGACACGATCACGCCGACCGGTGCGCGGTCCGGGTGCAGGCGCTCCAGCCGCAGCGCCACCTCGTAGGCGACGAGCGAGCCGAGGCTGTGCCCGAACAGTACGAGCGGGCGGTGCGGGCGGGGGAGGAGGGCCTCGACGACCCGGTCCGCCATCTCGCCGATGTCGTCGACGCACGCCTCGCCGAGCCGGTCCTGGCGGCCCGGGTACTGCACGTTGAGCACCTCGGCGGCGCCGGCCAGGGCCTGCGACAGCGTGTAGTAGCCCGTCGCCGAGCCGCCCGCGTGGGGGAGGACGACCAGCGTCGGCCCCTCCGCCGGCGGCCGGTGGTACTGGCGCAGCCAGCCCGTCGGGTCGGCACCGGGTCCGTAGGGTCGCTTCATCGCAGATCTCCGTTCGCGAGGACGTGCGGGCCGACGTCCGCGAGGGACGCGCAGCCGGTGAGGGCCAGGGCCAGCCCGAGGTCGGTGAGCAGGCAGCGCAGGACGTGCTCGACGCCGCGCCGGCCGTCGAGGCCGAGCCCGTACACGTACGGCCGGCCGTACAGGACCGCGTCCGCGCCCAGGGCCAGCGCCTTGAGCACGTCGCTGCCGGTCCGGACCCCGGAGTCCATCAGCACCGGTACCTCCGGGCCGACGGCCGCACGCACCGCGGGTAGGGACTCCAGGGCGGACACGCTGCCGTCGAGCTGGCGGCCGCCGTGCGTGGAGACGACCACGCCGTCCGCGCCGTGCTCCAGCGCCAGCCGGGCGTCGTCCGGGTGCAGGATCCCCTTGACCAGGATCGGCAGCCGGGTCAGCCCGCGCAGCCGGGCCAGGTCCTCCCAGGTCAGCGTGGGGTCGGTGGAGATCTGCGCCCACCGCAGGACGGCGGCGGTGGCGTCCGCGTCCGCCGGCAGCCCGGCCCGGAAGGCGGGATCGCCGGTGAAGTTGGCGATGCCCGTCCCGCGCAGGAACGGCGAGTACCCGCTGTCGAGTTCCGCCGGGCGGAAGCCGAGGTGGGTGGCGTCCACGGTGACGACGATCGCGCCGTAGCCGCTCGCCTCGGCCCGCCGCACCAGCGACGCGCCCACCGCCCGGTCCGAGGGCAGGTACAGCTGGAACCAGCGCGGGTGGTCGCCCGCCGCCTCGGCCACCTCCTCCAGCGTGCGCGAGGCGAACGTCGACAGCACCATCGGCACGCCGGTCGCCGCCGCGGCCCGCGCCGTGGCCGACTCGCCCTCCGGATGGGCCACCTGCTGCGCGGCCAGCGGAGCCAGCAGGACCGGGGAGGGCAGCCGCTGCCCGAACAGCGTCACCGAGGTGTCGGCCCGGCGCGTGCCGCGCAGCATCCGCGGCACCAGCCGCAGCCGGTCGAAGGCGGCCCTGTTCGCCCGGCCCGTCGCCCCGGACCCGGCCGTGCCCGACACGTACGCGAAGGCCTCCGGGGCCATCACCCGGCCCGCCGCGGCCTCCAGCGCCGTCAGGTCGGTCGTCAGCCGAGGGGGCCGGCCCGCGAGGCCCTCCAGCATGAGCTCCCGCACCAGGTCGGCGAGGGGCTCGGGATCCGGCGCCCCGGCCCCCTCCGCCCGGGCCAGGTCCCCGCGGATCCGCTCCGTGACCGGCAGCGCGCTCTCCGCGGGCCGTTCGAGGAGCGCGAAATGCCCGCCGGACAGCGTCACCACCTCGTGCCCGCGCACGGTGTGCCGGGCCCAGCCGGCCATCTGCGCCGGGGAGTTCTTCGGGTCCGCCGTGGCCAGCAGCACCGTGACGGGGGCCGCCACGGCGGTGTCCTGTGCACAGCTGTGGCGCAGCAGCGCGCGGTGGTCGGCGCGCAGCAGCCGCAGGATCTCGGCGGCGATCTCCGGGTCGGCCAGCAGCGGTTCGGGAATACCCCCGAGCCGCCGCAGCCCGGCGACGAGTTCCGCGTCGCCGACGAGGGCCAGGTCGGGCTCCTCCCAGTCCTGCGCCGGCGGCCGGGCCGCCGACACGAACAGCCGCGCCGCGGCCCCGCCTTGCGCCTCCAGCAGCCGGGCCGTCTCGAAGGCGACGAGCGCCCCCATGCTGTGGCCCAGCAGGAACAGAGGCCGGTCGTCGGGCGAAGCGGCGAGGGCGCCGGCCACGCCGGCGGCCAGCTCGGCGAGGTCCCGCGCGCAGGGTTCGCCGCGCCGGTCCTGGCGGCCGGGGTACTGGACGGCGAGCAGCTCGACGTCCTCGGGCAGCGCGGCCGACAGGCCCACGAACGCGTTCGCGGCGCCGCCCGCGTGCGGGAAGCACACCAGGCGGGCGGCGGCCGACGCGCGGGGGTGGTAGCTGCGCAGCCACCGGGACGGGCCGGCGGCCCCGGCCGGTGAAACCGGGGCGGCCGTCGGGGTGTTGGTCATGCCCACGCGGAGTGATCCTCCTTCATAGAACCCAGTTCGGTCAGCAGCTCGCGCAGCCGCTCGCTCACCGCGGCGCCCTGCGCCGGGCTCAGGGGCCGGTCGGCCACCGCGGCCTCCAGCCGGGCGATGTCGGCGAGCAGCGCCACGGTGACGCCGGCGTCGTCGCCGGAGGCCGCGGTCGTGGCGGCCGGGGTCCCGGCCGGGTCCGGGGCCGGCTCCGCGGCCGGCTCCGGGAGCTGCTCGCGCAGGTGGACCACCAGCTCGGCCGGGGTCGGCCAGTCGTAGATGAACGTGGCGGGCAGCCGGACCCCCGTCGCCGCCGCCAGCCGGTTGCGCAGCTCCACCGCGGTCAGCGAGTCGAAGCCGAGCCGGTCGAAGGCTCCGTCCCGGTCCACGGCAGCGCCGGAGCCGTGGCCCAGTACGGCCGCGACCTCGTGGAGCACGGAGTCCAGCAGCCGGTCCCCGGTCGGTGAGGCGTCCTCGGCCGGATCCGCCGCCCGGGCCTGCGCCTGCGCGGCAGCCGCCGCCACGGGCACGGGCGCCGCCGGCAGCAGACCCCGCAGCAGCGGCGGCACCGCCGCACCCTGTCCGACCGCGGCCCGCAGCCCGTCGAGGTCCCAGCGCGCGGCCACCGCCACCGGACGGTCGCGGCGCACCGCGGCGTCCAGCAGGTCGAGCCCCTGCTCGGAGGTGATCGGGGCCACGCCCACCCGGGCCATACGGGCTACGTCCGCGCCGGTCAGACCGGCGCCCATGCCGCCGGCCCCCTCCCACAGGCCCCACACCACGGAGACGCCCGGACGGCCCACCGCACGACGCTGCTCCATCAGCCCGTCGAGGAAGGCGTTCCCGGCCGCGTACCCGGCCTGCCCGGGGGCGCTGAGCGTGCCCGCGAGGGAGGAGAAGGCGACGAACGCGTCCAGCCCGAGGGGCTCGGTCAGCTCGTGCAGGTTGAGCGCCGCGTCCACCTTGGGACGCAGGGTCCGCTCCAGGCTCCCGGCGGTCAGCGAGGTCACCAGGCCGTCGTCCAGGACGCCCGCCGCGTGCACGACCCCGCCGACGCGGACCCCGTCGCCGGCCAGCTCGGCCAGGGCGCGGGCCAGCGCGTCCCGGTCGGCCGCGTCGCAGGCCACCGTACGGACGTCCGCGCCCAGGTCGCGCAGTGCGGCCACGTCCCGGGCGGCGTCCTCGCCGGGCAGCCCGCGGCCCATCAGGACCAGCTGCCGTATCCCGTGCCGGGCGACCAGGTGGCGGGCGGCGAGCCGGCCCAGCCAGCCGAGACCACCGGTGACCAGGACGGCCCGGGAGGTGTCCCAGCGCTCGTCCTCGTCCGCCAGGTCCAGGACGACCTTGCCGATGTGCCGCGCCTCGCTCAGGTGGCGGAAGGCGTCCGGCGCCCGGCGCAGGTCCCAGACCGCCACCGGCGGGGCCTGGAGCGCGCCCTGCTCGAACAGGGCGAGGAGTTCGGCGAAGATCTCCTGGATCCGGTCCGGCCCCGGGTCGCGCACGTCGTACGTCCGGTACACCACCCCCGGGTGCGCGGCCGCCACCTCGGCGGGCTCGCGCCGGTCGGTCTTGCCCATCTCCAGGAACCGGCCGCCGCGCGGCAGCAGGCGCAGCGAGGCGTCCGCGAACTCCCCGGCGAGGGAGTTGAGCACCACGTCCACGCCCCGGCCCCCGGTCGCGTCGAGGAACTCCCGCTCGAAGTCCAGGGTGCGGGAGGAGGCGATGTGCCCGTCCGCCACCCCGGCGCCGCGCAGGGCGTGCCACTTGGCGGGGCTCGCGGTGGAGTACACCTCGGCGCCGAGGTGGCGGGCGATCTGGAGGGCCGCCGTACCGACGCCGCCGGCGCCCGCGTGCACGAGTACCGACTCGCCCGCGCGCAGGCCCGCCAGGTCCACCAGTCCGTAGTAGGCCGTCAGATAGGTGACGGGGACCGCGGCCGCCTGCCGGAAGGACCAGCCCTCGGGGACCCGGGAGACGAACCGGCGGTCGGTGACCGACGTCGGGCCGATGCCGTGGAACAGGCCCATCACCCGGTCGCCGGGCTTGAGGTCGGTGACCCCGGCACCCACTTCGAGGACCGTGCCGGCGCCCTCGCCGCCCTGCCCCGAACCGCCCGCGTGCCCGTCGACGGAGGCCGGGATGACCCCGAGGGAGAGCAGGACGTCGCGGAAGTTCAGGCCCGCGACCCGCATCCGGACCCGCACCTGCCCCGCCTCCAGCGGGGCGGCCGCCTCCGGCCACGGCTTCAGGGCCAGGTTCGCGAACGTCCCCTTGGCCACGTAGTCGAGGTGCCAGTGCGGGGTGTCGGCGGGCGGGACCAGCAGCTGCTCCGGCCGGTCCGCGCCGAGCACGGGACGGAAGGCGGTGCCGCCGCGCAGGGCCAGCTGGGGCTCGCCGCCGGCCAGCGCCGCCGCGACGGCCCGCCGGGACGCGGGGGTGCCGTCCTCGTCGAGCACCGCGAACCGGTCGGGGTGCTCGGCCTGCGCGGAACGCAGCAGGCCCCACACGGCGCGGTGGGACAGCTCGCCGGGCTGCTGCTCGCCGCCCAGGGTGACGGCGCCCCGGGTGAGGACCGCCAGCCGGGTTCCGGCCAGCCGCTCGTCCGCGACCAGCAGCCGGACCGTGTCGAGGACCCGGTGCAGGGCCGTGCGCACGGCCGCGGCGCCGCCGTCCGGCGCGCCGCCGCCCTCTGGGAGCGGGCACGGCAGCAGGAGCAGCGCGGGAGCGTCCGCCCCGGCGGCCAGCGTCGCCAGCAGCTCGTCGGTGCCGGACAGGGCCCCGCCCAGGCCGAGTTCGTGCGCGTGCTCGTACGGGCCGAGCAGGGTCCAGCGGTGCGTGGCGGGGGTGGCGGGCAGCTCGCCCCACTCCTCCCACACCGGCCACAGCAGGCCGTCGCCGGAGCCCGCCGGGGCCTGCGGGGCGCCGGCCGGGAGCGGGCGCAGCACCAGCGAACCGATCGAGGCCACGGCCCGGCCCGAGTCGTCCGCGACGTCGATGCCGACCGCGTTCGCCCCGCCGGGCGCGAGCCGGACCCGCAGGCGCGGGCCGCTCCGGCCGTACGTGCGCACGCCGGACCAGGCGTACGGCAGGAACGTGCGCCCGTCGTCGCCGTCGGCCCCGTCGACCAGGCCGCCGAGCGCGATCGGGTGCAGTGCCGCGTCGAGCAGCGCCGGGTGGATCCCGTGGCCGTCCGCTGCCGTCCCGGCCCCGGCGGGGAGCGCGACCTCGGCGAAGACCTCCGGCCCGCGCCGCCACACGGCCCGTACCCCGCGGAAGACCGGGCCGTAGCCGAGGCCCTTGGCGCCGAGGACCGAGTAGAGGTCCGCGACCGGGCCCGGGACCGGCTCGGCGCCGCGCGGCGGCCACACCCCGGCCCAGTCCCCGCCCGCTTCGGCGGCGGGATCCGGCGTCCGCGTCCGCCCGGCCCCGTCCGGCAGGACCGTGCCGTGGGCGTGGCGGGACCAGCCCCGCCCGTCGGCGTCGTCCTCGGGCCGGGAATGGACGGACACGGCCCGGCGCCCGGAGCCGTCGCCGTCGTCCGGTGCGGCCACGGACACCCGCAGCCGGACCTCGCCCTCCTCGGGCACCACCAGGGGCGCCTCCAGCACCAGTTCCTCCACCAGGGCGCAGCCCGCCTCCCGGGCGGCGCGCGCCACCAGGTCGAGCAGGCCGGTCCCGGGCAGCAGCACCCGGCCGCCCACGCGGTGGTCGGCCAGCCACGGGTGGCGGCCCAGGGAGAGCCGCCCGGTCAGCAACAGGCCCTCACTGTCGGGCAGTTCGACGCAGGCGCTCAGCATCGGGTGGTCCACCGCGACCAGCCCGGCCGACCGCACGTCCCCGGCCGCCGCTGCCGCGGGCCGGTCGATCCAGTACGGGCGGTGCTGGAAGGCGTACGTGGGCAGCTCCACCCGGCGGGCCCCGCGGTCCGCGAACACGGCGGCCCAGTCCACCCCACCACCGCAGGCGTGCAGCCGCGCGACCGCCGTGAGCAGCGCGGTCACCTCCGGCAGGCGCCGCCGCAGCGACGGGATCAGCGTGTGGCGGGCCGGACGCCCCCGGCCCCCGTCCTCCAGGCACTCCGCGGCCATCGACGTCAGGTCGGTGCCCGGCCCCACCTCCACGAACCGGGCACAGCCCAGCTCGGCGAGGGCGGCCACCCCGTCCCGGAAGCGGACGGCGTGCCGCGCGTGCCGCACCCAGTACTCCGGGTCGGCGAGCTCGTCCGCGCCCACGGGCCGGCCGGTCAGGTCGGAGACGAGCGCGAGCTGCGGCTCCTTGAAGACCAGCCGCGCCACGACGGACCGCAGCTCCTCAAGGGCGGGTGCCATCAGCGGGGAGTGGAAGGCGTGGCTGACGCGCAGCCAGGTGGCCTTCCCGCCGGCCGCCTCGAAGCCGGCGACCACACCCGCCAGGGCGTCCCGGTCGCCCGAGAGCACCGTGGCGGCCGGCCCGTTCACCGCGGCCAGCGAGACCAGCTCCTCGTGGCCGGCGAGCAGGGCCACCGCCTCCGCCTCGGAGGCGCGCAGGGCCACCATCGCCCCGCCCGACGGCAGCCGCTCCATGATCCGGCCGCGTACGGCGGCCAGTTCGGCCGCGTCCGCCAGCGACAGCGCCCCGGCCGTGTGCACCGCCGCGAGCGCGCCCACGGAGTGCCCGAGCACGGCGTCGGGCCGGATCCCCCAGGACTCCAGCAGCCGGAACAGCGCCACCTCGAAGGCGAAGACCGCCGGCTGCGTCCAGCCGGTCCGGTGCAGCAGGGCGCCCTCGGGGCTGTCCTCGGCCGCGAGGACCACGTCCCGCAGCGGCCGTTCCAGGTGCGGGTCCAGGGCCGCGCACACCTCGTCGAACGCGGCCGCGTACACCGGGAACGCCTCGTACAGCTCCTGGCCCATCCGGGCCCGCTGGGCGCCCTGGCCGGCGAACAGGAACGCGGTGCGGCCCTCGGCCGCGGTCGCCCGGACCACGTCCGCACCGGGCACGCCGTCGGCCAGCGCCCGCAGCCCGTCGAGCAGTTCGTCGCGGTCCTCGGGCAGCAGCACCGCACGGTGCCGCAGGTGCCCGCGGGTGGTGGCGAGGGAGAAGCCGACGTCCGCGAGCCCGTCGCCGTCGGCCTCGGTCAGGTGCCGGTACAGCCGGTCGGCCTGCGCCCGCAGCGCGGGCTCCCCGGCCGCCGACAGCACCACCGGTACGGGCGCCGTAGCGGCCCCGCGCCCGGCCGGGGCCGCGACCGGCGCCGCCTGCGGCTCCGGCGCCTGCTCCAGGATGACGTGCGCGTTGGTGCCGCTGATGCCGAAGGAGGACACCGCGGCCCGGCGCGGCCGCTCGCCCCGCCCGGGCCACGGGATCGTCTCGGTCAGCAGCGACACGGCGCCGCCCGACCAGTCCACGTGCGGGGTGGCCTCGTCCACGTGCAGGGTCCGGGGCAGCAGCCCCTCCCGCAGGGCCATGGTCATCTTGATGACACCGCCGACCCCGGCCGCCGCCTGCGTGTGCCCGATGTTGGACTTCAGGGAGCCCAGGTGCAGCGGCCGGTCGGCCGGGCGCCCGCTGCCGTACGTCGCCAGCAGCGCCTGCGCCTCGATCGGATCGCCCAGCGACGTGCCCGTCCCGTGCGCCTCCACCGCGTCGACGTCGGCGGGGGTGAGCCCGGCCGCGTCCAGGGCCCGGCGGATGAGCTGCTCCTGCGCGGGACCGCTGGGCGCGGTCAGGCCGTTGCTCGCACCGTCCTGGTTGACGGCCGAGCCGCGCACCACCGCCAGTACCGGGTGTCCGTTGCGGCGGGCGTCGGAGAGCCGTTCGACCAGCAGCAGACCGGCGCCCTCGGCCCAGCCGGTGCCGTCCGCCGAGGCGGAGAACGCCTTGCACCGGCCGTCGGGCGCGAGCCCCCGCTGCCGGCTGAACTCCACGAACGGCATCGGCGTCGCCATCACCGTGGCGCCGCCGACCAGGGCCATCGAGGACTCGCCGCTGCGCAGCGAGGCGCACGCCAGGTGCAGGGCGACGAGGGAGGAGGAGCAGGCCGTGTCGACGGTGATGGCCGGGCCCTCCAGCCCGAAGGTGTAGGACAGCCGCCCGGAGGCGACGCTGCCGGCGCCGCCGACGCTCAGGAAGCCCTCGTACTCCTCGGGGGCGGGGGAGAAGCGGTTCATGTAGTCGGCGTACATGGTGCCGACGAACACGCCCGTCCGGCTGCCGCGCAGGGTCGCCGGGTCGATGCCCGCGTGCTCGAAGGCCTCCCACGCCGTCTCCAGCAGCAGGCGCTGCTGCGGGTCGATGCTGTGCGCCTCGCGCGGCGCGACGCCGAAGAACTCCGCGTCGAACTGTGCGGCCCCGTAGAGGAATCCGCCCTCCCGCGCGTACGAGGTGTGCGGCCGGTCCGGGTCGGGGTCGTACAGCTCCGCCAGGTCCCAGCCCCGGTCGGCGGGGAACGGGCCCACGGCGTCCACCTCGTCGGTGGTCAGCCGCCACAGGTCCTGGGGGGAACGGACGCCACCCGGGTAGCGGCAGGCCATGCCGACGATCGCGATCGGCTCTACCTCGCGTTCCCTGGTGCGGGCGTGGTCGGCCCTGAGCCGCTCGTTCTCCTTCAGCGCGGCCCGCAACGCCTCGACGACCTGCTGCTGGGTTGTGGAAGCCATCCTGTTCTCTCCGTACTTCCCTGTCGGGGTCTGGGTGTGGGTCTGGTTGCCCGCCCCGGGTCCGGAACGCGTCCGGACCCGGGGCGGTGGTGTCTTCCTCAGCTCTGGCCCAGGGCCAGGCGGACCAGGTCGTCGGCGCTCATCGAGTCCAGCGCGCTCTCACCCCCGCTCCGGTCCCCGTTCGCGCCGTCCGCCGGTCCGGCGGCGTCCGGGGCCCGCCCGGGGGTGTCCTGCGCCGGGGCCTCGGGTACGAGCGCACCCCGCAGCCGGTCCGCCAGGGCGCCCGGCGTCGGGTGGTCGAAGACGAGCGTGGGCGGCAGCTTGACGCCCGTCGCGGCCGTCAGCCGGTTGCGCAGCTCGACCGCGGTGAGGGAGTCGAAGCCGAGGTCCTGGAACCGGCCGTCGGCCGGCACCCGCTCGCCGTCCGAGTGGCCCAGTACGGCGGCCACTTCGGCGCGTACCGCCGAGAGCAGGATGTGGTGGTGCTCCCGCCGGGGCGCCCGCGCCAGCCGCTCCCGCAGACCGGCCGCGGTGCCGCGGGCCGCCGCTCCCGCGGAGCCCCCGGGGCGGCGGGCCGGGGCCAGCCCGCGCAGCAGGAACGCGACCGCGTCCGGATCCGCCGCCCGCAGGTCGAGGCGGGCCGCCGTCAGGACCGGGGCGCCGGAGGCGACGGCCGCGTCGAACAGCGCCAGACCGTCCTCCGCTGACAGCGCCCCGATTCCGGAGCGGGCCAGACGCTTCAGGTCCGCCGCACCCAGGTCCCCGGTCAGCGTGCTCTCCTGCGCCCACAGCCCCCAGGCCAGGGACACGGCCGGCAGCCCCTCGGCACGACGCCGGTGGGCGAGGGCGTCCAGGAAGGCGTTGGCCGCCGCGTAGTTGCCCTGGCCCGCTGAGCCCAGCGTCCCGGCGAGGGAGGAGAAGAGGACGAAGGCCGACAGGTCCATGCCCAGGTCCCGGGTCAGCTCGTGCAGGTGGAGGGCGGCGTCGGCCTTGGGCCGCAGCACCCCTTCCATCCGCTCCGCGGTGAGCCCCGCCAGGACCGTGTCGTCGGTGACGCCCGCCGCGTGCACGACCGCGGTCAGCGGCCGGTCCGCGGGTACGGCGGCCAGCAGGGCGGCCAGCGCCGCCCGGTCACCGGTGTCGCAGGCGGCGACGGTCACCTCCGCGCCCAGGGACGCCAGTTCGGCCGTGAACTCCTCCGCGCCCGGGGTCGCCGCACCGCGCCGGCCGGTCAGCAGCAGCCGGCCCACGCCGTGCTGCTTGACCAGGTGCCGGGCCAGCAGCCGGCCCAGGGTGCCCAGACCGCCGGTGACCAGGACATGGCTGTCCGCTCCGAAGACCGCCGGGGCGTCGCCGGCCGGGCCGGCGGGCCGGTGCCCGCGCAGGGCCGGCGCCGCCGCCCGCCCGGCCCGCAGGGCGAGCTGAGGCTGCGCCGAGGCCAGGGCCCGGGGGAGGGCGCGTACGGACTCGGGCCGCCCGTCGGTGTCGACCAGGACGAACCGGCCGGGCTGCTCGGACTGCGCGGAGCGGACCAGGCCCCAGACCGCCGCCAGGGCGGGATCGGGGCGTTCGGTGTCCGAGACCGCGACCGCGCCCCGGGTGAGGACGGCGAGCCGGGAGTCCGCGAACCGCTCGTCCGCCAGCCAGACCTGCGCCAGTTCGAGGACGTCGAGCACGGCCCGCCCGCCGGCGTCCGGCACGGCCGCCAGGACCACGGCCGGGACGGGGGCCCCGCCGTCGACCGCCGCCCGCAGCGCCTCCGGCCCCGGGTAGGTGCGTACGGCCACGCCGGCCGCCCGTACGGCGTCGGTGGCGGCCGCGTCGTCGCCGAGCACCGCCCACGGGCCGGCCGGTACGGCCGTCAGCGCCCGCAGCGGTGACCAGTGGAGGTCGAACAACCCCGCCCCGTGGACCGGTCCGGCGGCGGCGGCCGCGTCCGCCGCCCGGAGCTCGCGCACCGCGAGGCCGCCGGCCGTGAACACCGGGACGCCCGTCTCGTCCGCGATCAGCAGCGAGTGGACGTCGCCCGTCCCCCGCCGCAGGCGGACCCGGAGCCGCGCCGCGCCGGAAGCCCGCAGGGCCAACGCGCTCCACGCGAAGGGCACCACCAGCCGGTCCCCGGCGCCGGGCCCGACCAGGGCCGTGTGCAGGGCGGCGTCGAGGGCGGCGGGGTGGAGGGCGAAGCCGCCGGTACCGGCGCCGCTGCCCGTGGTGTCGGGGAGGGTGATCTCGGCATAGACGTCGGTGCCGTGCTTCCAGGCCCTGCGCAGCCCCTGGAAGGCGGGCCCGTAGGCGTATCCGCGTTCGGCGAGCCGGGGGTAGAGGCCGTCGACGGGAATCTCGGTGGCGCCCGGCGGCGGCCAGACGGCGAGGTCGGGTTCCTCGCCGGCCGGCGCCGGAACGTCCTCGGCCAGCAGGCCGGAGGCATGCCGTACCCAGGCGCCGTCCGGGGTGCCCTCCGGCCGGGAGTGCAGGGCCAGGGGCCGCGTCCCGTCGTCACCGGCCGCGCCCACCATGAGCTGCAGGGCGACGCGTCCGTCGAGCGGCAGCGGCAGCGGCTGTTCGAGCGTGAGCTCGGCGACCTCCGCGGCTCCCGTCCGTCCGGCCGCGTACAGGGCGAGCTCGGCGACGGCCGCACCGGGCAGCAGCGGCCGGCCCAGGACGACGTGCTCCGAGAGCCACGGGTGGACCTCGAAATCGAAGGTGCCGGTGAACAACCACCCCTGGCCGCCCGCGAGTTCCACCGCGCCGTCCAGCAGCGGATGCCCGCCGGCCGGCTTCGGTGCCACGGGGGCAGCCGGTGCGCTCAGCCAGTAGCTGTCGCGCTGGTACGGGTACGTGGGCAGGGCGACGGACCGGCCGCCGGGCAGGAACCCGTCCCACCGCACGTCCCGGCCCCGTACGTGGACCTCGGCGAGCGCCGCCGCCAGGGTCGCCCCCTCGGGACGGCCCGTGCGCAGCAGCGGAACCGCGGTGACCGGCTGCCGTCCGGCCTCCGGCTCCCCGGAGGCCAGGACCGTACGGACCATCGCGGTGAGTACGGGGTCGGGGCCGAGTTCGAGGTAGGTGGTGGTGTTCTGGCTGTGGAGGTATTGGACGGCGTCGTTGAAGCGGACGGTGTGGCGGAGGTGCTGGACCCAGTAGTCGGGGTCGGTGAGTTGTTCGGTGGTGGCGGGCTCTCCGGTGAGGTTGGAGATGAGGGGGATGGTGGGGGCGTGGTAGGTGAGGGTGGCGGCGGTGGCGCGGAAGTCGTCGAGGATGCCGTCCATGTGGGGGGAGTGGAAGGCGTGGCTGACGTTGAGCTGTTTGGTGCGTCGGCCGTTGTTGCGCCAGGTCGCGGCGAGTTGGTGGGCTGCGTCGTGGTCGCCGGTGATGACGGTGGAGTGGGGGGTGTTGACCGCGGCGATGTCGAGGTGTCCGTGGTGGGTGGGGAGGGTGTCGCGTATCTCGGTTTCGGTGGCTTCGATGGCGATCATGGCGCCGCCGGAGGGTGCGGATTGCATGAGGCGGCCGCGGGCGGCGACGAGTTTGCAGGCGTCGTCGAGGGAGAGGACTCCGCCGACGTGCGCGGCGGTGAGCTCACCCACCGAGTGACCGAGGAGGTGGTCGGGGGTCAGGCCGTAGTGCTCCACCAGCCGGAACAACGCCACCCCGACGGCGAACAGCGCGGGCTGCGTGTACTGCGTCCGGTCGAGGAGCGCGGCCTGCTCGCTCCCCTCATCGGCGAGGATCAGCTCCTTGAGCGACCGGCCCAGGTGGACGTCCATCCGTGCGCAGACCTCGTCCAGGGCGCGTGCGTAGACGGGGTGGGTCGCGTACAGCTCACGGCCCATGCCGGCACGCTGACTGCCCTGCCCGGTGAACAGGAAGGCCAGACCGCCGCTGCCGGCCGCCCGCTCCGGGTCCCCGGTCACCAGCTGCGGCGCGGACGCGCCGCGGGCTAGCGCGTCCAGGCCGGCCAGCAGGGCGGCCGGGTCGTCGGCGAGGACGACGGCACGGTCCGGGAGCGCGGCCCGCGTGGTGGCCAGGGCGTGGGCGATGTCCAGGTGCGCGAGGCCGAAGCCGCCCTCCGTGTCGGCCTCGGCTGCCGACCGCCGCAGTAGCGCCGCCTGGGCGCGCAGGCCGTCCGTACCGCGGCCGGAGACCACCCACGGCAGCGGGTCGGGCACAGTCGTCCCGCGTGCGGGTTCGGGCGCGGTGGCGGAGGCCTGTTCGAGGACGACGTGGGCGTTGGTGCCGCTGATCCCGAAGGAGGAGACCGCCGACCGGCGGGGCCGGTCGGCCTCCGGCCACGGGGTGCGCTCGGTCAGCAGCGAGACCGCGCCGCTCGACCAGTCCACGTGCGGGGTCGGGGCGTCGACGTGGAGGGTGCGGGGGAGGATGCCGTGGCGCATGGCCATGACCATTTTGATGACGCCGCCGACGCCTGCGGCGGCCTGGGAGTGGCCGATGTTGGATTTGAGCGAGCCGAGGTGCAGGGGGCGTTCGGTGTCGCGGTCCTGTCCGTAGGTGTTGAGGATGGCCTGGGCTTCGATGGGGTCGCCGAGGGTGGTGCCGGTGCCGTGGGCTTCGACGGCGTCGACGTCTGCGGCCGTGAGGCCGGCGGCGGCCAGCGCCTCGCGGATGACGCGTTCCTGGGAGGGGCCGTTGGGGGCGGTGAGGCCGTTGCTGGCGCCGTCCTGGTTGACGGCCGAGCCGCGGACGACGGCCAGTACGGGGTGTCCGTTGCGGCGGGCGTCGGAGAGCCGCTCCAGGAGCAGCACACCCACACCCTCGCTCCACGTCGTCCCGTCCGCCGACGCGGAGAACGACTTCACCCTGCCGTCGGGCGCGAGCCCGCGCTGACGGCTGAACTCCACGAAGGGCCGCGGAGTGGCCATCACGGTGGCGCCGCCCGCCACGGCCAGGCTGCACTCGCCCTGGCGCAGGGCCTGGGCGGCCAGGTGCAGGGCGACGAGGGAGGAGGAGCAGGCCGTGTCGACGGTGATGGCCGGGCCCTCCAGCCCGAAGGTGTAGGACAGCCGCCCGGAGGCGACGCTGCCGGCACTGCCCGTGCTCAGGTAGCCCTCGTACTCGACCGGTACGGAGGACAGCCGGGAGGCGTAGTCGTCGTACATGGTGCCGACGAACACACCGGTCCGGCTGCCGCGCAGGGTGGCCGGGTCGATGCCCGCATGCTCGAAGCTCTCCCAGGCGGTCTCCAGCAGCAGGCGCTGCTGCGGGTCGATCGCGTACGCCTCGCGCGGGCTGATCCCGAAGAACTCCGCGTCGAACCGGTCGGCGTCGTAGAGGAAACCGCCGTGCCGGGTGTAGCTCTTGCCGGCCCGTGCGGGGTCCGGGTCGTAGAGACCGTCGACGTCCCAGTCGCGGTTGGTGGGGAAGGGGCCGATGGCGTCGGTGCCGTCGGCGACGAGCCGCCACAGGTCGTCGGGGGAGCGGGTGTCACCGGGATACCGGCAGGCCATCCCGACGATCACGACCGGGTCGTCCTGACCGACGCCGGAACCCGCCCCGGCTCCGTTCGCCGCCTGCTGCACGGACCGTGCCGCGGCCTCCCCGGCGATCTTGCCGAGCTCGGCGACGACGAAGTCGGCGAGCGCGCCGGGGGTGGGGTGATCGAACACGGCGGTCGCGGGAACGGCGAGGCCGCTGTCCGAGGCCAGCCGGCGTCGCAGCTCCATGCCGGTCAGCGAGTCCATGCCCAACTGGATGAACGGGCCGCTGTCGTTGACGGCGGAGGGTCCCGCGAGACCGAGGACGGCCGCCACCGTGGCCCGTACGAGTTCCAGGGCGGCCCGGCGGCGGTCACCGGGCGCGAGAGCTGCAGTGCGCTCGGCCCACGAGGACGCGGCAGTCGTGGCGGCCCGGCGGCGCGGCGCGCGGACCAGGGTGCGCAGCAGCGCCGGCGCGGCCCCGTCCGGGGCGCGCAGCGCCCGGCGGTCCAACTCGATCGGTACCAGCGCCGGTTGTCCGGCACCGAGAGCGGCGTCGAACAGCTCCATGCCGCGCTCGGGGGTCAGCGCGAGGATGCCCTTGTCGGCCCACCGCTTCATGTCGGCGTCCGAGAACTGGGCGGCCATGCTGCCGGTGCTCGTGTCCCAGAGTCCCCAGGCGAGGCTGGTGGCGGGGAGGTTGTGGTGGTGGCGGTGGTGGGCGAGTGCGTCGAGGTAGGTGTTGGCGGCGGCGT
>NZ_JBFBGM010000012.1:0-230526 GCF_040684695.1 Streptomyces erythrochromogenes | reverse complement strand
ACGCAGGAGCGCCCTTGAGGGACCGGCACGACCCGGAAAACCATCGGACAGACGGAAAAACCCCCAGAACGTCACTGACTCCCGCCCGAGTGCATTCCGCTCGCCCGAAGCCACCGCCGCGCTTCGGCGCCCCCGCTCCGCCGGCTTCCGCCCCACACCGCCCCGCGCTTGTCCCGCCCCGCTCCGCCGGCTCCCGCCGCGCTCCGACCCTGCTCCGCCTCGCCTCGCCTCGCCCGCCCCGCCCCCCCGGTAGTCGGGGCGGCCACCGTCCGGCCGCCGCCGCCCCCCCCGCACCGGTGCGTTCGGTGCCTGCGCGGCCGTCAGTCGTTCAGCAGCCTGGCCTTCGCCGTTCTGAACTCCTGCGGGGTCAGTAGGCCCTCTCGGGCCAGGTCGGCCAGTTGGCGCAGTTCCGCCGCCAGGCCGGCGGGGGCCGCCGGGGCCGGCTCCGGGCCGGGCTCCGGGTGGGTGTCCCAGTCTGCCGCGTTGATGGGCTCCGGCTCGTAGTCGTAGTCGGGATCCGGCTCGGGCTCGTCCAGTGGGTCCGGTTCCGGCTCCTCCACGAGATCCGGCTCCGCCGCCCGGACGCCCCGGGCGAGCAGGCCCCGGTGCGGGGGCTCCTCCGGGCGCACCGCGCCCGCCGCCTCCGGGGCCGCGCCCGACGCCCGTGCCAGCAGGCCCCGCAGCAGGGGGGATCCTGCCGGGCGGTTCGCGGCGCGGACCGTCACTCCCATCGGGCGGATGAACATCAGGCCACCCCTGCCCGGGGGTCCGCCGGGACCCGGTCCGGCGGGATGCGGACCGAGCCCACGATCCGCCCGCCCGCCGCCCGTACGGCGATCGCCGCGTCCTCGGCCCAGACGTGCTCGACGACCAGCAGCAGCGCGCAGCTGCCGCGTTCCAGCAGGTCCGCCGCCTCGTGCACGTCCTCCGGGCCGATCAGCCGGGCCGCGTCCCGCCCCGTCAGCAGGCCGTGCAGTTCCACGAACTCGTCGAACTCGGCCGCGAGGACCTCGCCCGACGCCGTCTTCGTGGCGACGAGCCCGTCGATCAGCCGGACCACCCCCGTCTTGCGCAGCCCCATCACGGCCTCCACGGCCGGTACCCGCAGCTGCTCCTCCGGGAAGGCGAGGACGATGAATTCCACAGGTCCCATGCGCCTCGGCTCCTCACTTTCGATACTTTCGACCGTTTGTGACGACTCTTCGGCACACTATGACATAAGCGGACATACCATCCGTCAGCTTGCTACGTTTCGGGGTATGACCGCTCTGACGGCGAAGGTGGCGGAACCCTCCCCGCCCCCGCCACCCCAAGCCGGCGCGCCCAAACGCAGGGGGGTCGAGCTGGCGCTCCTCGCGGGGGCCGTCCTGATCTCCGTACTCGGTCACCTCCACGTCGGCCTGGCGACCACCGGCCGCATCCCCGACCCCGCCGACCGGTACGCCATCGGCCTCGCCGCGGCCGCGCTGATCGCGCACCTGGCCGTCCGGTTCCGGGCCCCGTACGCCGACCCCCTGGTGCTCCCCATCGCCGTCCTGCTCAACGGGCTCGGCCTGGTCCTCATCCAGCGCCTCGACGCGACCACCCCCGGCCACCCCACCGCCGACGACCAGCTCCTGTGGTCCGCCCTCGGCCTGGTGCTCTTCGTCCTCGTCGTCGCGCTGCTCCGCGACCACCGGGTGCTCCAGCGCTACGCGTACCTCTCCGTCGCCACCGCCCTGGCGCTGATGCTGGTGCCCGTCTTCTTCCCGGCGGTCAACGGCGCCCACATCTGGATCCGCTTCGCCGGACTGTCCTTCCAGCCGGGCGAGTTCGCCAAGATCCTGCTCGCCGTGTTCTTCGCCGCCTACCTCGCCGCCAACCGTACGGCCCTGGCGCTGACCGGCCGCCTGCTCTTCTGGAAGCTGCGCCTCCTGCCCGGGCGCGTGCTCGGCCCGATCCTCGCGATCTGGCTGCTCAGCGTCGGCCTGCTCGTCCTGGAACGGGACCTCGGCACCTCGCTGCTGTTCTTCGGCCTCTTCGTGATCATGCTGTTCACCGCCACCGGGCGGATCGGATGGATCGCGATCGGGCTGCTGCTCGCGGCACTGGGCGCGTACGCCGTCGGGACCTTCGAACCGCATGTGAACAGCCGCGTGGACGACTGGCTGAATCCTTTCGCCTCCATCGAGCGCGGCGAGGGCCCCGGCCAGCTCGCCCAGTCCCTCTTCGCCTTCGGCGCCGGCGGCCTCCTCGGATCCGGCCTCGGCCACGGCCAGTCCTTCCTCATCGGGTTCGCCGCCAAGTCGGACTTCATCCTCGCCACCGCCGGCGAGGAGCTCGGGCTTGTCGGCCTCACCGCGATCCTGCTCCTCTACGGGCTCCTCGTCGCCCGCGGATTCCGCGCCGGCCTCAACCTGCGCGACCCCTTCGGCAGGCTGCTCGCCACCGGCCTCGCCTCGATCGTCGCGCTCCAGGTGTTCGTCATCGCGGGCGGCGTCACCGGGCTGATCCCGCTCACCGGCATGGCCATGCCCTTCCTGGCCCAGGGCGGCTCCTCCGTCGTCACCAACTGGATCATCGTCGCCCTGCTGGTCCGGCTCAGCGACAGCGCGCGCCGGCCCCGTCCCGCGCAGGAGGCGGCCGAGTGATCCGCTACATCCGCTGGTGCGCGTACTTCTGCGCCCTGCTGCTCCTCGCCCTGCTGGTCAACGTCGCCCGCGTGCAGGTCTGGGAGTCCGCGTCCTACGGTGCGAACCCGGCCAACAAGCGCACCGCGATCGAGCGCTACGCCGAGCCGCGCGGGGACATCCTCGTCGACGGGCGCCCCGTCACGGGCTCCCGCGACAGCGGGCAGCTGCTGCGCTACGAGCGGACCTACGCCGACGGCCCGCTCTACGCGCCCGTCACCGGCTTCTCCTCGCAGACCTACGGGACCAGCTTCGTCGAGCGCGCCGAGGACGCCGTCCTGTCGGGCACGGACCCGGGGCTGTCGGTGTTCCCGCTCTGGTACGACCTGGCCCGCGGCCGCCCGGCCGGCGGGAACGCCGCCACCACCGTCCGCGCCGCCGTGCAGCGGGCCGCGTACGCCGGACTCGGCGGCAAGCGCGGGGCGGTGGCCGCCCTCGAACCGGCCACCGGGAGGATCCTCGCGCTCGTCAGCAGCCCCTCGTACGACCCCTCCGTGCTCTCGGGGACGGGTACGAGGACGAAGGCGGCCTGGACGGCGCTGAACGAGGACCCCGCCCGGCCGATGCTCAACCGGGCACTGCGCGAGACGTACCCGCCCGGCTCCACCTTCAAGATCGTGACGGCGGCGGCGGCCCTCGACGCGGGCGTGGTCACCGACGTGGACGCGCCCACCCGGACCCCGGACCCCTACCCGCTGCCCGGGACCAGCACCCTGCTGCCGAACGCGGCCACGGGCTGCGAGGACGCCTCCATGGCCGAGGCCGTGCAGTGGTCGTGCAACACGGTGATGGCGAAGATCGGGGTGCAGGTCGGGCTGCGCGGCATGGTGGACGCGGCGCGCCGCTTCGGCTTCAACACGGAGGGACTGCGGGTGCCCTCGTGGGTGTCCCGGTCGAACTTCGACACCGACATGAGCCGGGACCAGCTGGCCCTTTCCTCGATCGGCCAGTTCAACACCACGGCGACACCGCTGCAGATGGCGATGGTGGCCGCGGCCGTCGCGAACGGCGGTGAGATCGCCTCCCCGTACCTGGTGGAACGGACCACCCAGGACGACGGTTCCCCGGTCCGGCGCGGGGACCGGCGCAGTCTCGGACGGGCGATGAACCCGGCCACCGCGCTGCGGATGCAGGAGCTGATGGTGAAGGTGGTGGAGAACGGCACCGGCAGGAACGCGGCGATCCCGGGCGCGGTGGTCGGCGGCAAGACCGGCACCGCCCAGCACGGCGTCGGCAACGCGGGGACCCCGTACGCCTGGTTCATCTCCTGGGCCCGCACCGAGGGCGCGGCGCTGCCGGCGGTGGCGGTCGCGGTGGTGGTGGAGGACGCGGCGGCGAACCGGGGCGACATCAGCGGCAACGGCGCCGCGGCCCCCATCGCGCGGGCGGTGATGGAGGCCGCACTGCGCGCGAAGCCCTCGGAGTAGGGCGGTCCGGCGGGGCGGGTTCAGCGGGAGGTGTCGGTGCCCTCCCGGATGGCGGCCTCCACCTCGGCGACCCGCTCCGACTCCTCGGCCGCGAAGCGCTCGCGGTCCAGGGCCTCGGCGATCTCCTCGTCCTGGCTCATCAGCAGGTCCAGGTTGGAGTCGCCCATGTGGAAGACGCCCAGGTCCACGTAGGCCCGCTGGAGCCGCTCGCCCCACAGCCCGATGTCCTTCACGCACGGCACGATCCGGCTGAACAGCAGCTTGCGGAACAGCTGCAGGAACTCGGACTGTTCGCTGAGCCGCGCCGCCTCCTTCGCCGGGACGCCGAAGTTCTCCAGCACCTCCACCCCGAGCAGCCGGTCCCGCATCAGGTAGCAGCCCTCGATCACGAACTCCTCGCGCTCGCGCAGCTCCGCGTCCGTCAGCTGCCGGTAGTAGTCGCGCAGCGCCATCCGCCCGAACGCCACGTGCCGGGCCTCGTCCTGCATCACGTACGCCAGGAGCTGCTTGGGCAGCGGCTTGGTGGTCGTGTCCCGGATCAGGCCGAAGGAGGCCAGCGCCAGCCCCTCGATGAGCACCTGCATGCCCAGGTACGGCATGTCCCAGCGGGAGTCGCGCAGGGTGTCGCCGAGCAGCCCCTGGAGGCTGTCGTTGACCGGGTACAGCATCCCGACCTTCTCGTGCAGGAAGCGCCCGAAGATCTCGGCGTGCCGGGCCTCGTCCATGGTCTGCGTGGCCGAGTAGAACTTCGCGTCGAGGTCCGGGACGGATTCGACGATGCGGGCCGCGCACACCATCGCGCCCTGCTCGCCGTGGAGGAACTGGCTGAAGTTCCAGGCGGTGTAGTGCCGGCGCAGCTCGCCCCTGTCCTTCTCGGTGAGCCCGGCCCAGTGGCGCGTCCCGTACAGCGGCAGGGCCTCGTCGGGGGTGCCGAGCGGATCGTGCGGGTCCACCTCGATGTCCCAGTCGATGCGCTTGGCGCCGTCCCACTGCTTGTCCTTGCCCTTCTGGTAGAGGGCCAGGAGCCGCTCGCGGCCGTCGTCGTACTCCCAGGTGAAGCGGGCGGAGCCGGAGGCGGGGATCTGCCACACGGCCTCGCCCGGGTCCTCGGTGTAGAGCTCGTGCGTCGACACTGACGCCCCCTCGTCTCGCGTACTGCCGTGCAGGACCGGACAGTTGGCAGCGTCACACGTTGGTAGACGCGGGGTCAACAAGTCGTGCGCGGGGGATTGACGACCTTGCTGACAAGCAGTCTCATAAGTGGTGACCGCCGGTAACTCGACGACGAGGTGTCCGAAGCCATGACGACCGTGACCGAACGAGCCGCGCTCAGGGACGCCCTCGGCCTCCTCAAGGACCGGGAGCAGATCGCCGAGCGCCTGCTCGAATCCTCGGCCAAGCACTCCTTCGACCCCGACAAGGAACTCGACTGGGACGCCCCCATGATCGAGGGGAAGTACTACTGGCCGCCCGAGCTGCTCTCCCTCTACGACACCCCGATGTGGAAGACGATGGGCGAGGAGCAGCGCATCGACCTCTCCCGTCACGAGGCGGCCGCGCTCGGCTCGCTCGGCATCTGGTTCGAGATCATCCTCATGCAGCTGATGGTCCGCCACATCTACGACAAGTCGCTGACCAGCAAGCACGTGCGCTACGCGCTCACCGAGATCGCCGACGAGTGCCGCCACTCCATGATGTTCGCCCGCATGATCCAGAAGAGCGGCAGCCCCGCGTACCCGGTCTCCCGCCTCAACCACAACCTCGCGCGGATCCTCAAGACCGTCTCCACCACCCCCGGCTCCTTCGCCTGCACCCTCCTCGGCGAGGAGATCCTCGACTGGATGCAGCGCCTGACCTTCCCGGACGAGCGCATCCAGCCGCTGGTCCGCGGCGTCACCCGGATCCACGTCATCGAGGAGGCCCGGCACGTCCGGTACGCCCGTGAGGAACTGCGCCGCCAGATGCTGACGGCCCCGCGCTGGGAGCAGGAGCTCACCCGGATCAGCTGCGGCGAGGCCGCGCGCGTCTTCTCCCTCGCCTTCGTGAACCCGGCCGTCTACGACAACGTGGGGCTCGACCGCCGCGAAGCGGTCGCCCAGGTCCGGGCCAGCGGCCACCGCCGCGAGGTCATGCAGACCGGAGCCAAGCGGCTCACCGACTTCCTCGACGACATCGGCGTACTGCGCGGCGTCGGCCGGAAGCTGTGGCAGAGCTCGGGGCTGCTGGCGTAGGAGACGGGGACGGTACACGAGCCGGGGATGGCGCACGAGCCGCGGATGGCACAGGAGCCGGGGATGGCGCAGGACGGGCCCGGGGGATCGGGCCGGGACTTCGCGGACGGCGGCCGCGGGCGGCCGCCCGCGGGCTACCCTGCGGTCATGACCGTACGCGCGTACCGCCGGCTGAGCGTCGAGGAGCGGCGGGCCCAACTCCTCGACGCGGCCCTCTCGCTGTTCGCGCACCGGGCCCCGGAGGAGGTCTCGCTCGACGACGTCGCGGAGGCCGCCGGGGTCTCGCGCCCGCTCGTCTACCGCTACTTCCCCGGCGGCAAGCAGCAGCTCTACGAGGCGGCCCTGCGCTCGGCGGCCGACCTCCTCGAACTCTGCTTCGCCGAACCCCAGCAGGGCCCCCTGACCCGGCGGCTGTCCCGGGCCCTCGACCGCTACCTCGCGTTCGTCGACGAGCACGACACCGGCTTCGCCGCCCTCCTGCAGGGCGGCAGCGTCGTGGAGACCTCCCGCACGACGGCGACCGTCGACGGCATCCGGCGGGCCGCGGCCGAGCAGATCCTCCTCCACCTGGGTGTTCCGGCGCCCGGGCCCCGGCTGCGCATGATGGTGCGCACCTGGATCACGGCGGTCGAGGCCGCCTCCCTCATATGGATCGACGAGGGCAAGCAGCCCGAGGTCGACACCCTCCGCGACTGGCTGCTCGACCAGTTCATCGCCCTGCTGACCGCCACCGCGGCCACGGATCCGGAGACCGCGGCGGCCGCCCGGGCCGCCCTGGCCATGGAATCGGCGGACGGGCCGGTGGGGGACCTGGCCCGGCGCGTGATGCCGGTGGTCTCCGAGGCCGCCCACCTGCTGTGACACTGGTGGGGTGAGAAGCGAACCGACCCCGTTCGAGGGCGGCCCGATGGACGGCCGGGTCCTCCCGGTCCTGACCGGCCCGACCGGACACCCGCCGAAGTGGTACGAGATCCCCGTCCCGACGCCGGACGGCCCGCCGACGGTGCTGCTGTACGAACGCGTCCCGGCCGGCTACTCGAAGCGGCTGGGCCTGCAGAAGGGCTGGAAGTACGCGTTCCGTCCCTCGGGAACCAAGCCGCGACCCCGCTGGCCCTGGACCAGGACCCCCCGCCCCCAGGACTGACCCCGAAGCCCCGCCCCGCGCCCCAGGGCCTGACCGGGTACCCGGGCCCCGTGACCCTGGAGGTCGGGGCCCGGCTCCGGGATCAGGCCCCGTACCTCGGCCGCGGCTCGGGCTCCGGCCCCCGCCCCGACCCCTGGGGGGGGGCAGGCCCCGGCCTCGTGGTCAGGCCCCGTGCCCCAGTGCCCGGCCCCAGTGCCCGGCCCGGCCGCGGCTCCGGGCCTTGGCCCCGGCTCCGGGCCTTGGCCCCCGCCCGACCCCCAGGGGTCGGGCGGCGCCGAACCCTCCGCTAGGAGCCGGGCAGGGTGAGGACCGCCAGGCCGCCGCCACCCTCCGCGGAGCGGAAGCGCAGCGTCGCGCCGATCGCCTCCGCCTGGCCCACGGCGATCGTCAGGCCCAGCCCGTGCCCCTTCCCCCCGCTGCGGAAGCGCTGCGGGCCGTGCGCCAGCAGGTAGTCCGGGAAGCCGTCCCCGTGGTCCCGTACCGTCACCACCTGCCCGTCCACCGTCATCACCACCGGCTGCCGGCCGTGCTGATGGGCGTTGGCCACCAGGTTCCCCAGGACCCGCTCCAGCCGGCGCCGGTCCGTCTCCACGTGGGCGTCCCGCAGGACGACCACCTCCGTGTCCGTCCCCGAGGCCCGCACCACGCGCCGGGCCAGCCGCCCCAGCTGGTGCAGGTCCGTCTCCACCGCCTCGCTGCCCGAGTCCAGCCGGGAGATCTCCAGCAGGTCCTCCGTCAGCTGCCGCATCGTCCGGACCCGTTCGCGCACCAGCTCGGTCGGCCGGCCCTCCGGCAGCAGCTCCGACGCCGCCTGCAGTCCGGTCAGCGGCGTGCGCAGCTCGTGCGCCACGTCGGCCGTGAACCGCCGCTCGCTCTCCAGCTTCGACTGCAGGCTCCCCGCCATCGTGTCCAGCGCCCCGGCCACCGTCGCCACCTCGTCCTGGCGCCGCGACGGGTCCTTCGTCCGCGGGTCGTCCACGCGGGCGTCGAGGTCGCCCTGCGTGATCCGCCGGGCCACGGTCGCCGTCTGGTGCAGCCGCCGCGTCACCCGCGTCACCGCGAAGGCGCCCACGAGCAGCGTCCCGCCGATCGCCAGCACCGACGACCCGATGATCGCGTTGTCCAGTCCGCTGATGGTGCGGGCGCTCTGCCCGTAGTCGATGCCGGTCGCCAGGGCCCGGCCGTCCGCCGGGCCGGCCGCCCACATCGTCGGGCGGCCGCGGTACTCCGCCACGACCGTCCCCCGCTGCCCGCCGGCCGCGAGCGCCCGCAGCTCCGGCGGCAGGCCCACCGGGTCCAGTCCGGAACCGGGCGGCAGGGGCTCGCCCGCCTCGTACCGGTCCGTGACCTCGCTCAGCCTGCCCAGCGCCTTCTCCCGCGCCGTGGCCACGGTCTGGCGGGTCACCTCCACGTGCACGAGCGCGCCGAGCACCGCTGCCAGGGAGCAGCACATCACCGCGATGAAGCAGGCCGACTTCCAGGTCAGCGTGGCCGTCCAGGAGGGCAGCCGCGGTCGCAGCCGCAGGAGCCGCACCAGCCGTGACCGCCGCCCGGTCCGCCCCAGGTGCCCGCCCTCGCTTCCGCTGTCGTTGTCGCTCCCGCTCCCGTTTGCGTTCCCGTTTGCGCTCCCGCCCCCGCGCACGGTCACGGCCGGTCCGCCCGGGGGCCGTCGCCGGGCCCGGCACCCGTCCCGGGCCCCGGACCGCCCCCGCTCCCCGCGCCGGGTCCGGGACCGCGGTCCTCCGGACCCCGGGGGCCCGCGGGCACCCGTACGATCTGCTCCCGCGTCGGCAGCATGGTGCGCTGCTTCTCCTCCCAGGACCAGGCGGTGATCAGCTCGTAGCCGCGGTTCCCGCTGGGCACCCGCAGCACGACGTCCCGCCCGGCCAGCTCCACCGAGACGACGGTCTGCGTGGTCGCCATGATGCGGTTGAGCCGCCCGTCGCGGTCCGCCGTGTAGACCCGTACGGACATCATCTTGTCCGGGAACTCGATGCCCACGATCAGCTCGTCCTTGCCGTTGCCCGTGAGGTCCCGGTAGTACGGCGCCAGCACCGGGCACGACTCGGGCTCGGCGGCCCCCTTCGTACAGGTGTTGATCGCGGCCGCCGTCTCGGCCGGTATCCCGTCCGCCCCGGTCCTGGCCTTCGGATGGGCCCGCAGCTCCGCCTGGACGAGGGCCACCGGGTCGACCGCGTGCACGTCCTCGTCGCGGACGGGCGGGATCCCCTTCACGTACTCGGGCGGGGCGCCGGCCGGATCGGCCGGCGGTACGGTCGCCCCCAGGCGGTCCGGCCACAGGTGTACGGGCCCGCTCGCGGTCGCGGTCGCCCCGGCGCCGACCAGCCCGCCGGTGTCGCCGCAGCCCGCGAGCAGCGGAAGCGCGGCGATGGCCAGCAGCGGGGCGAGGACGGGACCCGGACCCGGGGAGCGGGAGCGGCGGCGCGCGCAGCCGCCGGAAACGAACCTCTTCACGGCCCCCCTGTTCACAGCCCCCGTGCCCTTCTGCGCGCGTTACGACGACGGTCGATCGCATCCACCATATGCGGAGATGCGCCCCTTTTGCCCCGGCCGACCGGCGAGGGCCGGAGTGCGGGCGGGCACGGGCCGTCCGTACGCACGGCCCACGGGCCGGCGGGCGGGCGGACGTCGGTCAGCCGTCCGTGCGTCCTCGGCGGAGCATGGCGAAGCCGAGCCCGGCCGCACCCACGGCGGCGATCCCGCCGCCCGCGGCGAGCAGCAGCATGCCGTCGCCCGGCCCGTCGGCCAGAGTACTCAGCCGCCGGCCCTCGGCGGACGTGGCCTCCAGAACGCGGGTGTCGCCGGCGGCGGCCCGCCGCTCGGCCGAGACCGGGACGATCTGCCCGTCGCGCGTGCCGGTCTTGTGCCCGTCGCCCGCGACGGCGTGGCCACCGTCCTGCGCGGGGGCGTCGCCCGCCCAGGACGTCAGGCGCCCCGCAGAGTCCAGGGCCGCGTGCAGGTCGCCGGAGCCGCCGACGTCGGTGACCCCGTCACGGCTGGTCAGGGTGGTCGCCCTGGCGCCGTCCGCGGCCAGGATGTCGGCCTGGTAGGCACCCTTGGCCGTCCGGTAGACCTTCGCCGTGGACACCCCGTCGGCCAGCGAGAGGCTCTTGACCAGGGTCCGCTGCGGGGCCGAGGAGTGCGCGGACGAGGCCGCCGGCACCCCTTCGGCCAGCGCGGCGGCGGTGGGCAGCGCCAGCAGGCTTCCGGCACAGGCGGTCACGGCGGCGGCGCGAACGAGAGTGCGGCGGCGGACGGTGCTCACGGGGAGTCCTTCTGGCTGGTGTGTCGGTGTCCCGGTCGGGGCCTGGTGTCTCCAGGTGCGACAAACCTAGGGGGCGGCCGTTGCGGCGACACCCCGTTCATGTAACAGCGAAGTCGCAAGGTTCCGTCGGAGTCGTTACACAACCGAGGGATTGCCGTGCGGCGCCCCGGCTGCTCACATGGACGGCGGGGGTGAGGGTGAATGCGCGGACTCAAGGTACTGCCCAGCGGCCGGCCCGGCCGCGGCCGACTGTACGTCAACTTGCCCGACGGGCGGGCGGTCGCCTGGTACGACCGCCAGGCCAACCGGATCAGCGTTCTCGCGGACGACCACCGCGAGGCCGTCCTGGCCGCGCTGCGGCCCTACTTGAGCGGCACGGTGTCCATCGGGCCGCCACCGGTCCCCACGGCGGCCGACCTGCGGCGCCTCGCCATGTCGCCGGACGCCGACCTGGCTCCGAACCGCCCCGGCGAGACCCTGCTGGCCGAGCTGGAAGACGGCACCGCGGGCACCCGGTCCCGGCACCGCCTGCGGCAGGACCTGACCGCGCAGCAGCGCATGGGCGACGCCTTCGACGCACTGGAACCGGAAGGCTGGCGGACCCTGCACTGCGTCCCGCTCCCGGGCTTCGGCCGCATCGACCACCTGGTGATCGGCCCGGCCGGGATCTTCTGCGTGCGTACGATCCCGGGGCGGCGGCAGCGCGCGGTCGTCGGCGACCTGCTGCTCACGGTCGGCCGCGCCGAACCCCGCCCGGATCCGCGGTGGATCCGCGGCGCCGCGGCCCGTGCGACCGCGCTCCTGGACGCGAAGGTCACCCCGGCCCTGGCGGTGGTCGACGCCTCCCGCCTGGAGGCGGCCCCGACGGTCCGCGACATCCGCATCCTCCAGCCGCCGACCGCGACCCCGGACCTCGTGGCCTCCCCGACGGCCCTCAAACCGCCTGATGTCGAAGCCCTGTTCGCCCAGGCCCGCGACACCCGCACCTGGCTGCCGCCGACCCGGCCGACCTCGCCGGCCCGGTCGGCCCCGTCGATCCCACCGATCCCGGTGCCCCGCCCCCGGCCCGCTCCGGCCCCACCGGGCTCCGGGGCGCGGGGTCCGGGGCGGACCCCCGGGAAGCGCTGAAGGGGCGCTGAAAGGGCGGAGCGGGGGAGGGGGCGCCGCGGGTCCCCGCCCCGGCCCCGGCCGTCCCCGCCCTTCTGCGGCCCCGGTCGCGTGCCTCAGGCGGAGGCCCGCTTCCGCGGCGACGCGCCCTTCTTCGCCCCCGCGGCCGTACCGGCCTTCTTGGTGCCCGCCGTCGAAGTCGCCTTGCTCGCGGTGGATTTGGCCGCGGCCGACTTCGCGGTGTTCGACTTGGCCGCGGTCGACTTGACCGTTCCCGACTTCGCCGTCCCGGGCCCGGCGGCGGTGGCGGACTTCTTCTTCGACGTGGTCTTCGCGGCCGCCGTGGTCTTCTTCGCCGAAGCCGCCGTCGACTTCTTCCCGCCGACCGCCTTCGGCGCGGCCGACGTCTTCCGCGCCGCCCCGCCCCGCCGCCGCATGGGCGTGACCTCGGCATCCGTCCCGGTCCCGGGCCCGCTCTCGGTCGCGCCCTCCGCGGACGCTTCGCCGGTCCCCCCGCCCCCGTACCCGCCCTCGCCCTCGCCCTCGCCCCGCGATGCCTTCGCCGCCCGCACGCTCTTCTCCAGCGCCGCCATCAGGTCGATCACCTGCCCGCCGGCCGGCTCCACCGTCGCCTCCGCCGGCTCGAACGCCCCTCCCGCCTTCGCCGCGATCATCGCCTCCACGGCATCCCGGTACTCGTCGTGCAGCGAGGCCAGCTCCACCTCGCCCAGCGTCGCCATCAGCGCGTCCGCCAGGTCGAGTTCGGCGTCCCGCACCGTCACCTCCACGTCCGGAGCAACGCCCTCCGGCACCCGGATCTCGTCCGGCCACAGCAGCCCGTGCATCGCGATCACGTCGTCGACGACGCGCAGCATGCCCAGCCGCTCCCGCCCCCGCAGCGCGAACTTGGCGATCGCGACCTTCCGACTCCGCTTCAGCGCCTCCCGCAGCAGCGTGTACGGCTTCGCCGCCGTCGCTCCGTTCGCCGCCAGGTAGTACGCCGCGTCCATCTGCAGCGGATCGATCTCCTCGGCGGGCACGAACGACATGATCTCGATCGTCTTCGCCGTGGCCAGCGGCAGCTGCGCCAGGTCCTCGTCCGTGATCGGGATGACGGACCCGTCCGCCTCCTCGTACCCCTTGCCGATCTCGGCGCCCGGCACCTCCTCGCCGTCCAGCTCGCACACCTTGCGGTAGCGGATCCGGCCGCCGTCGGCGAGGTGGATCTGACGGAAGGAGATCGAGTGGCTCTCGGTGGCGTTCACGAGCTTGATCGGAATGCTGACGAGGCCGAAGGAGATCGCTCCGTTCCAGATGGATCGCACGGTTCCTCCTGTTTCGTGGCAGTCTCATCGTATGACGCCGATCACATTGGTGGAGGGCCGTCGCATCGCGCTCAGCAACCTCGACAAGGTCCTCTATCCCGAGACCGGCTTCACGAAGGGCGAGGTGCTGCACTACTACGCCACCGTCGCGGAGCCCCTGCTCGCCCAGATCCACGACCGGGCGGTGTCCTTCCTGCGCTATCCGGACGGACCGGAAGGCCAGCTGTTCTTCACCAAGAACCCGCCGCCCGGCGCACCCGACTGGGTGAGGACCACCCCCGTGCCCCGCTCCGAGGACCCTTCCGCCGAACAGGTGGTCGTCGCCGACATGGCCACCCTCATGTGGTCCGCCAACCTCGTCGTCGAGTTCCACATCCACCAGTGGCCGGCCGGCAGCCCCGCCGTCGCCGACCGCATGGTCCTCGACCTCGATCCGGGGGCGCCCGCGTCCGTCGTCGAGTGCAGCGCGGCCGCCCTGTGGCTGCGCGAGCGGCTCGCCGCCGACGGCCTCGACGCCCACGCCAAGACCTCCGGCTCCAAGGGCCTGCACCTCGCCGTGCCCCTGGAGCCGACCCCGTCCGCGCAGGTGTCCGCGTACGCCAGGCAGCTCGCCCAGGAGGCCGAGCGCGAGCTCCCCGACCTCGTGGTCCACCGCATGGCCAAGGCCCTGCGCCCCGGCAAGGTCTTCGTCGACCACAGCCAGAACGCCGCCGCCAAGACCACCGCCGCCGCCTACACCCTGCGCGCGCGGGCCCGCCCCACCGTCTCCGCCCCCGTGTCCTGGGCGGAGGTCGAGGCCTGCCGCACCCCCGCCGACCTGGTCTTCCTCGCCGACGACATCGGGCCGCGGCTCATCCGCGACGGAGACCTCTTCGCCCCGCTGGCCGACCCCGCGCGGGGCCGCCCGCTCCCCAGGGTCCGGCCGTGATCCGCGTCGCGCTGGCCACCGCCGTACGCACCCTGCCGCGCGGGGCGGGGCTGGCGTACGAGCCGAAGTTCGACGGGCACCGGCTGGTCATCGCGCGCTCGGCGTCGGACGTGACGCTCCAGGCCCGCTCCGGGCGGATCGTCACCAGCGCGTTCCCCGATCTGGCCGCCGCCGCCCTGCGCCTGCCCGCCGGTACGGTCCTCGACGGCGAGGTGGTGGTCTGGCACGCGGGCCGCACGGACTTCGCGCTGGTGCAGCGGCGGGCGGCGGCCACCGCCGCGCGGGCCGCCGTGCTCGCGCAGAGCCTGCCGGCCTCGTACGCCGCCTTCGACGTGCTGGAACTGGCCGGGCTGGACGTACGCGCCCGCCCGTACGAACGCCGCCGGGCCCTCCTCGTCGACCTGCTCCTGCCCCTCGGCCCGCCGCTCCAGCCGGTCCCGATGACGACCGACCCGGAACTGGCCGCCACCTGGTACGAGACCCTCCCCGCCAGCGGCATCGAGGGCCTCGTCGTCAAACGGCTGGACCAGGCCTACCCGGCCGGGCGGCGCGGCTGGCAGAAGCTGCGGCACACCGACGTCCGGGACGCCGCGGTGGTCGGCTACACCGGCACCCCGCGCCGGCCGCTCGCCCTGGTGCTCGTCCTGCCGGTCGGGGACGAGACCCCGCTGGTGTCGAGCCCGCTGACGGCGGCGCTGCGCCGGGAGGTGGCCGAGGCCGCCGCCGCGCGCGGGGCCGCCGAGCCGCCGGCCACCGAGAGCGCCGCGGGGGCCGCCGACGGGGCCGCGGCCGAGCCGGCCACTGCCACCGTCACCGCCATCGGACTCGGGGAGGTCCCCTACCGCGCCCTGGACCCGCCGCTCACGGCGGAGGTCCGGCACACCTCGGCCCGGCACCCGCCGCCGGAGGTGCTGCGGCTGCGGACAGACCTCTGACCCGCGCCGGACGGCGCGGGTCAGAGTCAGGTCAAGGCCGTCGGTTCTCGGGCTGCCGGGTCTGCCGGGTCTGCCGGGTCAGGCGTGGGCCCCGCGCCCGGCGTCCGGGGGAGCCCCCGGCTGCGGGTGCGGCCCCGGCCCCTCGGGCTGCTTGTATCCGGACTCGCGCTCCTTGCGGACCTCCTCCGGGTGGCTGGAGGTGGTGGAGCCGAAGTTCCCGTAGCCCTGCATCTCGTGCGGTCTCAGGCCGCCTTCGGGAATCTCCACCTGGTCCCGCTCCTCGCGGACCTCGTAGACGGCTCCGCCGTCGGGCAGATGGGGCTGCTCCTCGGCGGCGGGGGGTGGCGGCTCCTTGGCCCGGACCAGCTGGCCCAGCTTGAAGCCGCCGAGCAGCAGGGCGACGACGGCCAATCCGATGACCGGGAACCACGCCACATCCGTGAGGATCGAGTCCACGCTCAGGATCATGTCCATACGGAGCATTTTCCCCCACAACATCCCATTACGCGCATTACAGGCGTGCCAGGGGCCGGCTGGGGTATGGAGGGCCTCAGGTATTGATCGGCCCGTCGGCGTCCCGCAGCGCACCCGCCTTGCGCGCCCCCAGCACCCCGAGGATCTCGGCGCAGATCGCCAGCGCCGTCTCCGCCGGCGTGCGGGCGCCGAGGTCGAGCCCGATCGGCCCGTGCACCCGCGCCAGCTCCGCCTCGGTGACCCCGGCCGCGAGCAGCCCCTCCCGCCGGCGGGCCGTCGTACGCCGCGACCCGAGCGCCCCGACGTACGGCACCTGCGCGGCCAGCGCCGCCCGCAGCGTCGGCACGTCGAACTGTTCGTCGTGGCTCAGCATGACCACGCACGCGGCGTCCCGGCGCGCCCCGATCGCCTCCACCGCCGGCCCGGCGGCCTCGACCCGTACCGCCTCCCAGCCCAGCAGCAGCGCCTGCCGCTCGATGACGGCGGCCAGCTCACCGCCGCCGCCGATGACCACGTACGGGGCCGACGGCTGGGCCTCGACCAGCACCAGGCCGGACTCCCCGTACAGGGCGTCCCGCCCGGCCCGCCGCGTGGCCAGCAGCTCCCCGGCCCGCCGCCCGGCATCGTCGCCCGGCACCGCGGTGGCCCGCACGACCTCACTGGACGCCTGGTCGGCGGCCTCGTTCAGCCGGGTCACCAACGCCACCCCGACGCCCTCGCCGAGCAGCTCCCACCACTCGGCGGGAATCCCCGCGAGCGGCTGGAGCAGCACCTCGGCCTGCCCGCCGCAGGTCAGCTCCGCCGCCACGGCCTCGTCCCCGGCCACGGACACCTCGCACACCCGCGCGGTGGCCCCGGGGGCCATGGCCACGGCCTCGGCGACGAGCTCGGCGTCGAACACCCCGCGGTACAGGTTGCCGACGCACTCCCCCCGCGCGTCGACGAGCACGGCCCCGGCGGGATCCCGCGGCCCGAAGCCCTGCTCGGTGACGGGCCGGGCCAGATACCCCGCCCGCCCCTCGGCCACCCACTGCCGCGCCGTCTGCACCAGCTCACGCATCGTGCCGCCCCATCCACTCCGAGCTCTCCCCGCAAAGCACCAGGTCAGCGACACCTTGCGGCCTCACCCACCACCATAGGCAGCCCCCTGCCCCGCCCCCACCCCCCAAACCCACAGCTTCCCGGCCCCACCCCTCGTACGGACCACCGGAACCGGGAGGCCCCGACACGAGCAACCGCCGTCGTCGGCACCCCATGCCCCGCAGACGAGCCGCTGCCTTCGACGAGCAGCCGCCGAGGAGTCCAACGCACCTCCTGAATCCCGACCGTTCGACGTCCGGCCCCAGCTGCGGCGTCGAACGCTTCTTCGCCAGGGGGTTGTTAGGGTGATCGCTTCCTGTTCGTGCGCCCGGGGGAGGGCATCCATGACGTTCGACGAGGAGTGGGCCGCCGCGAAGAGGAATGCGGCCACGCCCGGCGGGGCTTCGTACGACCTGGTCATCACGCAGGACGACCTGGGTGCGGTCGGGCACGAGGCATTCGTCGTCCACGGTGAACTGCGCAAGAAGTCGGACATCGCGGGCACCGGGGCCACCAGCAGGGCCGCGGCCGAGTGCTCTGCCAAGAACCTGGCCATGGGGTCTGAGCTGACGGCGACCCTCTCCACCTGGGACTCGCAGGTCAAGACGGTCCTGCAAATGTACGCGCACATCTCCAATCACCTCGACCACTCCAAGCAGGCACACGCACGTGACGACGAGGCCATTGCGGCCAGCCTGCGCCATCGGGACGGTTCGGCCATGTCGGTCGCCGAGATACAGAGGTACGTGAAGTGACCTTCACCTGGACCGACCTCATCACCCTCGACCTCGCCAGGCTGAACGACGCCGCCACGGAATGGAAGACGGCCGCGGAAGGACTCGCCGAGCTGCACACCACCGTCCGCGACGGCCTGGTCAAGAAGTCGGAGGCGGCCCAGTGGGAGGGGGCCAACGCCTCCGTGACCCGGGAGTTCGTCCGCAGTGCCGCGAAGGAGGTGGACGACCTTCGGCGCGAGGCCAAGAGCATCCACGCGGTCCTCGCCGACGCCCATGAGGAGCTGACACGGATCCAGAAGCAGGCGAAGGATCTGGCGGAGGAGGCGAGCCAGGGCAGTCCGGTCGACGAAGGTGAGCCGGATCCAGGACTGCTGGTATCGGATGCCGGAGGCGGCAGAGTCCGTGTGGAATCGTCCATCTGCGATGTGCGGGGCCCCAGCCAACGCACTCTGGACATGATCCGCTGGTACGCCGACACGCTCACAGGTCTGGTCAGCCACGCTGCCGAGGTGGACGCCGCTGCCACCCGCGCTATGCGGGCCACCCACGGCGCCGCCCCCTACGACGCCGGCCATGCCGAGTACAGCTCGCTCGACGAGGACCAACTGCCGCGAGCCATGAAGCTGGCGGCGCTGGGCGACGAGGCCAAGCCCGCCCAGCAGGCCGAGCTGCGAAGGCTCTGGCAGTCGCTCAGCCCCGATGCCCGCGCCCAGCTGTGGACGGCCCACAAGGAAGACCTGCTCGCAGCCGGGCTCTTCAACCCGTCGGTCAAGCAGGTGGCGCCCGACCGCGGATCCGGGAAGCACGGGGCGGAGGACATCGAATGGAACGACTGGGTCACCAGAACCAAGATGCAGATGCTCGTCGTCGGCGGCGACTGGGGTGACATGAACGACGCCTCGCGCCACATGAAGCACTACCTCGACAACACGGGCACCCCGATGGAACTTCCGGTCGACAAGATGCTGACGGACAACGACGGCTTCCAGGGCCATGTGGACCGCCACCACCTCCTGAACCGCGAGTCGGAATGGCGGGAGCAGGCGCTGGCGGAGTACGAGAGGAACGGTGACCGGGCCGTCGCCGTGCCGGTCGAGACACCCAACGCGGACTACTACTTCCAGGACCAGAACTGGTTCTACGCGGTCGGCGGTGTCCGTTCGAACATCACGGGGGTGATGACCGTCGTGCCGGGCGCGGACGGCAGGCCGGTGGTCGGACTCGACTATCAGGTCAACGTGTGGGACCGCTACAACTGGGACGAGGGCAAAGGCGTGACCATCGGGAAGTTTCAGATACCCGACGGCGAGCCGAGCCAGCAGCACAAGGTCGGTCTGGCGCAGGAATTCAACATGGCCGGAAGCAGTTCGGTCAAGCACTACGAGCTGGGCAGCGGGGCTGCGGTGCCCAGCCCCGACGATCCCGGGCGCGCCGGGACCCGCAGCGATCCCGGTCGCCATGGCCGGGACGGCGGAGGGGATGTCGACCGATGAGCCACCCCGAGGCACCGGCGGGCGGCGGTGGGCGAGGGAGGCCCTGGCGGCGAAGGCTCGCCGTCGGCGCCTGGGTGTTCTCGGGCCTGTGCGTTCTCGGTGTCCTCGGCACGGTCCTGATGGTCGTGTATGGCGCGGGCGAGTCGGCCGAGCGCGGCAAGGCGTGCTGCTGGGAGGAACACGCCACGCCGGAGTGGACGGCGAAGACCATGGGATTCCGCGTGCCGGAGACGGCCACCGACCGGCGGGCCGGGCTCCACACCAACGACCAGTACGACGTCGCGCTGCTTGCCTTCACCGTGACGACCGCCGAGGCCGACCGCTTCCTGGAGCCGCTGCAGCCGGAAGGCACACAGTTGGTCCGCAACACCCATCCCAAGGAGCCCGGTTACACGCGAAGCGACGGCTTCAGCCACCTCGGCCTGCCGGAGCCGGAGACCTTCGTCGAGGGAATGCGCATCGGCGGCCTCTGCCGTGGTGACAGCAAGACACCCGAAGGCCAGGCAGTACGGTTCTGCACCGACATCTACGCCCACGAGTTCGAGCCCGGCACCACGCGCATCTACCTCTGGGCCGGCAGCGACGCGGCCATGGCCAAGCCGACACCCTGACGGTGGCGCAACGAGCCACGCCGGCGGTTCCATCGCCGGTCGCCCGCGGGCCGGCGGTCTGGCCATGCCCCCGAACGGCCGGCCGGCACCTGTGCCTTCCGGCGGCGCGCGAGGTTCTCGCGGGGAGGGTGCTGACGAGCCGCCGGGCTGCTCGAAGACCAGCGCGGCGAGACTCACGCGCCACTCCCGCGAAGACGGCGAGAGAAAGAGAGAAAGCCCCGGACTCAGTGGAACTGAGTCCGGGGCTTTCTCTTTGGCACTTGCGCTGGTCAGCGGCAGTTCTCACTGACCCCTGCGAAGTGCCCCCGGCAGGATTCGAACCTGCACACACGGCTGCGGAGGGCGCTTGACGCTCAGACAAAGCAGCAGGTCCGAGGCGCGTTCGCGATCGGGCGGACGTAATCCGTCCACGGGTAGTCCACGGTTCCACAGCGTCGCGTCAAACGGCACGGTGCTGTCGGAGGCGCTCGCCGTAACCACAAACGAGGGGTCCGCGCTACGGTCGGAGAATCCCCGACCTGCTCGGCCGCTAGTCGACGTCCTTCTCTTCCTCCATACCGTCGAGGAGTCGCCGGGCAAGGATGGCGAGCGTTTCTCCGTCCTGGGTGGCCCAGCGGGCGGTGCCCTGGTTCGCGACGGGGCGACCTTCCCATTCGGCCAGCGCCCACATCCGCGCGATGAGACCGCTGGGTGAGTACGCGACGCCATCGGCGGCCCAGACGATGGGACGTGTCCGGCTGGTGTTCGTCCACTTCGCGAGTGCTCGGCGCGGATTGGCGGCGAGCCATGCGGTCAGCGCGTCCTTCTCGGGCTGCAGGTACAGGGCCAGGTGCAGAGGCGCCCCTTCCTCCAGGGCACCGCGGTCGACGATGACATGTACCGCGTTGGGCCTGCGGCGCTTGCGCGGTTTGTTCTCCTGGCGCCGGTACTTCGCGGCGGCGTCCTCGGTGTCACCGCCTTCAAGGGCTGTCAGGACCGCGGTCACGAGGTCGGCGGCCTGCCGAGGGTCGGCACACACGCGCTGGAGACTCGTTCGGGTCCCCACCTCGTCGTCCAGGACCTGCACAAGTACCGGAACGATGCGCTTGACCAGCTCGGGCACCTGCTCCTTGGCCGTGGCGGCCCACGCGAGCGACTGGTCCGGCTCACCCATGCCGGCGTCCTGGGCCAGTAGGTGCTGGAACACCAGGTGGGTGATGAAGAACGTACCGTCGTCGATGACGGCAGCCGCGCGCCCCTCGTACTGTTCGCGTTCCGTACGCAGGGCCGTACGCACCGCCCGGAGGACGTTAACGGCGTTCCAGGTTTCGTACACGCTGGGCACGGAGCGGAAGAGGGGGTCGTAGACACCGCTGCTGCCCCGTTCCCACAGCACGTCGGTGGAACCAGAGGCGACGAGCCGGGCTGCGAACCGGCTGCCGCTGTGGGCGCAGGCGAGCGCGCAGGCCGCTTCCACGACGGAGCAGCCCTCGTCGTCCTGCGGTTCGAGTTCGCTGCGCCGCACGCTGTACACAAGGCCGAGCTCGGCACGGAATTCTTCGATGAGCACCGCCTGGACGGGGTCAAGGGCGATGCGGTCACGGTCGGTGATGTGGTTCTGCCGGTTGGTGGCCTGGGTGGTGCGGTTGGCGAACTCGGTGTCCCCGCCGGTGACGATGAAACGGACGGTGATCTGGGCGAGTTCGGCGTCCTCGGAATGCTGGCTGGCCTCGATGACGGAGCGTACAGTCTGCGCGCCGTTCACCACGCTGGCGCCGTGGGCGGTGAGGCGGACGGGATAGCGTTCGGGGACCTTCTGAGACCCAAACACCGGTTCCACGGAGTCGCACAGAACCGTGACTCCGTTGTTGAAGTACCAGAATAGGGAGGGCTCGCCGGTGAGAGTGTCCACCAATTCCTTGTTGATGGGGGTCAGCCCCAGAGGGTTGCGGATGTTGCGGGCGAACAGCTCATTGCCGTGCTCGGCCCAGCTTGCGACCTCTTCGCCTTGCATGACGCCCTCGTAGGAAGGGTAGGGCGAGGTCACGCTGAACCAAGGGCTGAGCGTCGCTTCCAGCGTGACAGGTTCGCTTCGCTGATCCTTCCGGACCAACGCGTGAATCTGTGGAGCATGCAGGAAGTGGTGATCGACGTAGTCGCCAAGGGAGTTAAATTCCGCCTCGCCGTTTCTGATGACCTGCTGCACGCCCGGGGAAGGCGGCTTGGTCCCCATGAGGGCGATCACTTGGGTGATGCGGGTGCTCTTCTCGCCGATCAGTTCGTGTGCTCGCTTGGCGAGAATCTGACCGCGAGGGTTGAACTGGGCTGCCTCTCCCGAGTCGATGAGGGTCAGTCCCGCGAAGAGCTTGTGCACCGCGGTCTCGTCCGCCTTGGCCGTCCCCTCCGGGCTCCACTTTGCCTGCACGAGGTATATGTGTGAGGTCGCCTCGTCGATGGCGATCGCGTCGATCCCCTGGTCCTGGCCGCCGTCGATGACGCAGTCAGCTGCTTGCTCCCGGGTCCACCCCGTCATGATCCGCACGGCGTGCGCCGCCAGGGCGCGGGAGCGGAAGGCGGGCTTGGTCTGCTCCGGTGGCCGATTGCCGAAGTCACTCATGTCGATGAGGTCGGTGTACGTCTCGTCGAAGGCGCGCTCGGTCTGGCGGACCTGGGTGGGTATGCCCGGCTGCTGGGGGTTGGTGTTCACGGCGTTCCTGTTCGACTGGCTACGAGCGGCGAAAGCGGCAGCGGCACGGAAGTATCAACGGGGGGAGTCCAGTACCATCCACGATGGCTCGCGCGATGCCGCGTGAATTCGCCAGGCCGGTACACCAACCGGCTAGGGAACGGCAGTTGGTGGACGGTCAACGTCGGCGCCCTTCCTCTAACGAGGTCGACGAAAGTCCGCCCTGGTCCGTGCAGCGTTCCCCCGTTTGAGCAGACCTGCGCGGCCTGTCTCATGATCACTGAGATGATAGCCTTGTTCGTTGCTTTTTGTATGGCTTTCTGTGTGGCACCGCGGCCTACCTGGCCAACTCCTCAGGAGGGCGCATGCGTCTCTGGCATCGGCGCTGGTCATGGCTGCGTGGCGCCCGCTTGGTAGTTCATCTGTCCATGGATAGCCGGCTCCGGAGTCGGACAGCAGGCGGCTGAACCATGTCTTTGCGCGCTCGTATGCCCCGTCAAGATCGGAGCTGATCGGCAGCTGCTTGACGACTGAGTACCCGACGCCGAGCGCCCTGTTCAGCTGGGTATAGAGATCGCGCTTGGCTTGCAGTGCTTGATCAGTGCGCTCCTGTGCCCGTTCACGGTCGGTGCGCTGGTTCTGCTCCGCGGCCTGGTCACGACTGGCGTGCTGGCTGAGCACCGCTCCGCCCAGAGTCCCGCCCAGCGTTCCCCGACGCTAATCAGCGCGACGGCAAGCGTGGTCACGTCCACGAGATCCCCCAACCCGTCCATGGAACTGCTCGTGCAGCAGTCTGCTCGATTTTTGGGGTGGTCACCTGCGGGAACGCTCCAAGATCCCGTCCACGCCTCGTCCATAGACCTCGAAGTACGGTCGCTCCGGACGGCATCCGCCTGCACATACGCGAAGACCCCGGCTTCAGCGTTCTCGCTGATGGCGGGGTCTTTGGGCACTTCCTGCGAAGTGCCCCCGGCAGGATTCGAACCTGCGCACACGGCTCCGGAGGGCATCCGTTGACAGACCTTGACACCTCGCTGACCTGCACGAACCTGGCGTGCGGCTCTGCGTCATTGCGTTTTCACACGCTGGTCACACGACCGCAGCCAGGTCTCGCCCTTAGGAACTAGCTGCTCAGCGCCGCAAACCGGGGAGGTCGGGTTTGAGGGACTCGCCATGGCGGCTTGCCAGGTAAGGACCAGCCTCCGACCATGCCCGCTTCAGGGGACGTCGCCTAGGACCCTGCGATCGTCGACTCGATTTCCAACAGTAGGTCCCTTACTTCGGGTACGACCTCGTCTGCGCGCATAGTGCTGGCTATGGCGCGTACGGAGACATTTTTATGGCCCGAAGCTGACAGTTTCCTGTTCAGGCTCGCTAGTACCTTCTTGGGTGGGCACATGGCTATGCGCTGGGACGGGTCGGCCCAGATGCTTTCAAATTCGGGGAGGACAGTCCGGTAAACATCCATTAGATGTACCGTGGCCGAGACCATCGTTGTCTGCCTGCGGTGGACGTATTGGGCCTGGGTATCAACTTTCTGCTCAGCTACAACGTCGGCGAGCATTTGCTCAACGGATGTGAGATCCGCACCAGAAATTCGGGAAATGACAGCTGGGATTAGGAAGTAGCTCTCCAGTTCCTTCCTTTTCCACACGTGCCCGCGAATCCCGGCAGATGACAGTTCGTTATGCACGTCGAAGACTTGCTGATCGGTTCGATTGTCCCGATCTAGAATCACGTACGTTGATACTGCCTTATCCAGCAGGTTGTCATTCAACCAGGAGAATGCGCCGACATGAGTCCAGTTGTCAAAGCCCCCAAGGGGGATGACGGCGACACCTTTTTCGCCGGAGAGTTTCGCGGCACCCACTTTGCGTGCGACGATCCGGAGGGCTTTCATGTCCTGGCCCTCGACGAACAAGGCAACCTTTGAGCGTAGTGCACGCGCCACACCTAGGTTGAAACCAGACCCCAGTTGCTGACTTGCCTGATCGAACGATTTTGAATCCCGCAACGACTTGGCTCTCGTTCTGGTGCGGTCAACCCAGATCACTGAGTCCCGTCGTGACTCGGCCAGGACCTCAGGCGCATGAGTCGCCATGATCCATTGTTGCGGCTGATCCTCAAGCACATTGATGAGGCGCCTCTGAAGGTCGGGGTGCAAGAACACATCCGGCTCGTCGAGGACGATCGTTTTGGCGGCTCTATGCTTAAAGAGCTGCGTGAGGACCTGAAGCCAAATCTGGAGTCCGTCGCCCGCCCAGAAGACTTCCTTCTCTGATCGTGTCGCGGATTCAGTGAAGAACAAATCAAGTTCGGTTGACTTATCTCCAGGACTGGCGGTCAAACTAAGGGCTTGAATTTCTGGAGTGTTATCCAGGATGAACTCTACGAGGTCATCGTAGGAGCTGCGATCCGAGTTCCTGAGGTGGTAAAGCTGATTCCTGAAGTGGGAGCTTGCGAGACGTGTTGACTGATTATCGCGGACGTGCCGCTCCGTCAGCACGGCCTCGCGATGCTGTACTGGTGTCAAAGTGGGTACGACGCCGATCACGGGACTAACGGATCGAGCGGCCAGTGCGGTCGTGACGAATGAGGAATCTTTGTTCTGCAAGCAGAAGAAGGGGAGATCATCCACCGGCCAGACTGATTGCAGGGTTGCACCTGAATCGAATGATAGTGTCATCCGACTTTCTGCTTCGCGGAATTCGTGTCGGATATTCTCGCCGATGAATCCGGAAGGATTTCCGATGGTGCTGGAGAGGATATGGCCGCGCGCCCATGCGCTCCCATCCAGGATGAACCGATCGGCGCTGTTTCGCTTCCGTGCGTGATTGACCTGTTCGGCCGCAAGCCGCAATGCGGAAATGATGGTACTTTTGCCGGCATTGTTGGGGCCGACAAGTACTGACTGCTTGCCGAACTGGATGTCAAACCTGGAGAACCCTTTGAAATGGGAGAGGGTCAATTTCTTCAGCACTCGACCAGCTTAGGGCTGATCAGGCAGCCGCGGGGCGGGTTCTTGGGAAGTGCCGCTGGCAGAGGACGGTTCGGGAGGTGTTCCAGGGAACGACGAGCGCCCTGCGAGCCTCTGTCGGACGCCTTTAGCCCGAGCAAGTGCATCAAGTGCGGTTATGCCAGGGGAGCGCCCGCAGCGGGAGTCCGATCTCCTGCTCAGCTCTGCCGAAGACCTTCCTTCGGTGCTCCGCTGGGTAGGAAGGACGGGAACGCCTTCAGACCTCGGCGTCAGCCGCATCCTTCGTCTACCGTCGGGCGGCCCTATGGAGCCGCAGGTACGCCTCGTGACTTCTTGTTGCGAGGGACTCGGGCCTAACGCAGGAGGTGCGTGTTGGCCTCACGGGCGGCCTCAGCTAGATCAGGTAGTTCCACGATTTCGGCGCCCGCAGCTCGGAGGGTCTCCACGCCTACGCAGTCGGCCACCAGGAGGCTTGGCTCGCGCCAGGCGATGACCACCCGGCGGATGGGGGAGCGGAGGATGAGCTGGGTGCAGGTCAGGGGGCGGGACTTGCGTTCGGAGCAGGGTTCTAGCGTGCTGTAGAGCGTGGCGCCGGCCAGGCGGGGGTCGTCCGCCGGGAGTTTGGCCAGGGCTGATTCCTCGGCGTGGACGTGGGCGTCCGTCTCACGGGAGTAGCCGTTGGCAAGCTCCGTGCCGTCGGCGCCGACGATGATGGCGCCGACGGAGAAGGCGCCCTCGGCCGGCGGGCACTTGCGGGAGAGTTCGATGGCCCGCTCCATCCAGGTCACATCGTCGGCGTGCGTCATGCGGAGCCCTCCTGCTTCGGCAGGTAGCGGAGAAGGACCACGTCGCCGATCGTGCTGGCCTCGGCGAGGTGCATCCGGCGGGTGGAGCCTCCGGGGTAGGTGGCGGGGTTCAGGAAGCGGGGGGCGCCCGGGTCGCCGACGACCAGGGGGGCGATGGCGAGGTGAATCTCGTCCGCCAGACCCTGGGAGAGGAAAGCGGTGTGGATCTGGCCGCCGCCCTCCACCATCAGCCGCTCTATGCCGCGGGCTCCGAGGTCGTCCAGCAGGGCGCCGAAGTCGATGGCCGGGCCTGTGGAGACGACGTCCGCCAGGCCGGCGAGCCGCTCGCGGAGCTTCTCCTCGCCCGCGTCCGTGGTGTAGGCGAGCTTCTCCCCGCCGTGGTGCCAGAACTTCAGGTCGGCCTCCAGGTCTCCGCTCGCGGAGATGGTGACCTTCAAGGGGTACGCGGGCTTGCCCGAGGCGACCCGTGCCGCGCGCCGCTCCTCGCTGTTCACCAGGAGCCGGGGGTTGTCGGACCGCATCGTGCCGGCGCCGATCAGGATGGCGTCGGACTCGGCGCGCACCTGGTCCACCCGGTCGAAGTCCTCGCTGTTGCTCAGCAGCAGACGTTCGGTGCTGGTGTCGTCGATGTAGCCGTCCACGGACGTGGCCACGCTCAGGAGGACGTACGGGCGGGGCATTGGGTCTCCTTCATATGCTGGTCAGGGCGGAGGGAGCCTGTTCAGGCCTGGCGCAGTACTGCCTCGGTCAGAGCGTCCTTGAAATCGTTCACGCCAGGGACCGTACGCCATTGATCAAGGGCGCCATCGAGCTGGGCCAACTCGCGCGAGATGCGGTCGGACCCGGTCTCCTTCGCGATGGCCAGGGCCTGCAGCCCGATGGAGGCGGCCTGTTCGGCTTCGCCCGCGTGGGCCAGTGAGACGGCCTCGCGCCCCAGGTAGACCCCGCGGTCTCGGTGGAAGCCGGCGGGCAGTCGGCTGATGGCGTTCCGGAAGCCTGCAGCTGCTCCGTGGTGGTCCCCGAGGGCGGCGAGGCTGTGTGCTCGCTGCACGTCTATGTACGCGCCGTCGAGCCAGACACCCCACGGCGAGGAGGGATCCGGATCCATCGTGGCGTGCAGCTCCCGTGCGTGTTCGTACGCCCGCTGCGCCATGAGCGGGTCTTTCCGCAGAGCGTGACCGTGGGCCCCGTACGTAGCGGCCACCGCAGCGAGGCGACTCCTCGGCGCCGCGCGGCCCTCCGCGGCCTCGGCGACGTCGACGGCCTCGATCGGATCCTTCATGTCGCCAGCCAGCTGGCTGCGGCGCGCCAGGATGTACGTGGTCAGTTCGTCGTCGCCCGCCATGTGGGAGGCCTCCAGGGCCTCTCGCATCCAGTGCTGGGCGGCGCGGAAGTCCCCGAGGTCCTGGTAGAGCCAGCCGCACAGCTCGGAGTACTGGGTCTGCAGCTGGAGCAGCTGCCTGCGATCGGTGCCGCGGCGATCCGCGCGGAGTTCCTTGATGGCGGCGATCTGCTGCTGGACCGTCGGTATCACCCGATGGGGACCGAACAGGTTGTCGTTGTCGATCAGCACCCGTCGCGTTGCCTGGAGCAGCTCGATCGGGTCGGCCCCTGAGGCGATGAGATCGGATCGTGGGGCGGGGCTCGCTGCTGCTGAAAGGTCGGAGGTCGCAGCGATCGCGGCACCAGCGCCGAGTGCGCCGATCAGAGCCCTTCGAGACAGGGACACGAAGATGATCCTTCCGTCATCGGAACGTACGGGGATGGACATCCCCTCCTCCGACGGTGCCTGAGGCTCCGCTTCCCCAGCCAGGGCCACAGAGCCGTTGGCCACATGGGGCCCTCGATTAGCCACATCCCCTGTGGGGAGGGCCTCAACGCTGACCCCTTCGAGGATCGTTGCGTGGAGCCGGACGAGCGAGCCGCTCGCGCCGAGCGCGTCGTCGTACGCCCGGACCAGATCGGCGGATGCGGCCTGCCCGCCGCGCTCCACCCGGGCCATGTAGCTGGTGTTGAACAGGATCGATCGGCTGAGCTTGCCCAGCGATAAGCCCCGCTGCGTGCGCCAGGCGCGCATCTCGGCGCCGAGGTAGTGCTGAGGGCTTGCATGCGGTGTCAGATCGTTCGGTCGCTGCCCCACTCGTCCCCCCTCATGCGGCCTATGTGGCCGCCCGAGGGCGGCCACATAGCAGATCTGTCGGTCCATCAAATGCCTCGTCTACAAAGGATGCAGAGGGCGGCGACAGCCTAGCGGCGCAGGTCGGAGCCCTCCATTCGATCCGAGCGAAGGGGGCAGATTGTGGCAACGGCAGCTGATCGTGATTCCGACGCGCGCCGCGACGGTGACGCCCGGGGCGGTGTGGGGCAGGCGCTACTTCTGCTCCAGCTCCGCAACCCGCTCGCGGAGGTCGGTGACCTCACCCTGGAGCCGCGCGACCTGCTCACGAAGCTCCGCGATGGCGGCCTCGGGGCCGGCCAGCTTGGCGGCCTCGGAGGCTTCGGCGGTCAGGAACGCCCCCTTGCCCTGGTGGCTTACGGCGAGGCCGTCCGTCTTGAGCTGGCGGATGGCGTCGCGCGCCACGGTCACGGTGACGCCGTACGTCGCCTGGAGGTCCGCCAGGGACGGCAGCTTGCGAGACTCCGCGAACTCTCCGGCCGCGATCCTCCGCCGCAGCTGCTCGGCCACCTGCTGATAGGCGGGCTTGCCGGTCCACTCGACCATCTGCACCTCATGTCTCTTCGCAGTCACTGCCTCAGTGTGCCCAAGTGGCACAGGGAGAGCTAGGACTCGCCCTGCTCTTCCGCGGAGAAGTACTTGCGTAACTCTGCCTCACAGTGCACTCTGAGGCAGAGTTGAGCTTCTCCGGAAGCCCGACCTGATCGGCCGCAATTGCCGTGCAGGCAACCGCGATCGAGCCCTACTTGCCGTGCCCGGAGGGCCCTCGAAAGGGGGTCTGAAGGAAGCACTCGTTCCTTGAGAACTCAACAGCGTGCCAAGTGAGACGAGACGGGGCGTGATCCCCGTCCCCAGGGCGACGGGACGTCGCCGGCGGCCACTTCTTCCGCGTGCTGGCTCTGGAGAACACCCCTCGGGGTGCCACCCGGTACGCGCCGCCCTGCTGGCGCCAGAGCAGTGACGATGGCGCACCCGACTCTCAGGCTCGGGGCCGGCATGCCGTGGCAACGGTGCGCCGGTGAAGCCTCGCCCCTCCGGTCGGGAGGTTGCTGTGTTTCTACGACCTACGTGGGCGCTGCCCGTGCTGGACCGGTACGGCCAGCCGCGCCCCATGCGTCACCTCTGAACTGCCTCGCGACGCGGCCCGGCATCACGTCCGGTACTGCTTCGCGAGGCCTTCACACCCTCCGCAGTTCTCCATCGCTGCGGCCGGTTGCCTCTCCTGCCCGTACGGCGCGTTCGCGCCCCACGGGCAGGGGTGCGGGGAGCCGTGAGATTCGGGCTTCATTCCCGGGGCTGGTCGCCTCTCGCCAAAGACCGCGACCGCCTCGGCATCCCTTCGACTTCAGGAGAACGACGATGCGTACGTACATCGGCGGCCAGGAGGCCGTGAGCGTCGACGAGTTCATCGAACTGGCCCTCGGCACTCCGTTGGAGCTCTGGCTCGGGGTGGACGGGGAGAGCGAGGAAGAGCGCGCGGCCCGCCTGGACGCGGCCCGCGACATCCTCGCCGAATTCCCCGACCTGCCCGACGGCGTGAGCCGGGTCGCCGCCCAGGTGATCGAGGCCAACGCTCCGGAACTGTTCAACATCGCCCCGCTGGTGCGGCTGCCCGCCGGTCGTCGTCCGGCGCACAAGGGCGGCAAGGGGGCAGCGGCATGAGCCACACCCTGACCGCCCTGTCCGTCGCCTTACCGCTCGCGTCCGGCTGGTCCGTTCACAGCCTGTGGATGCGGCGCCGGATCGAGACGGCCCGCCGCGACCCGCTCACCGGCCTGTGGACGCGGGATCCGTTCGAGGAGCGTGCGCGTAAGAGCCTCGCCCGGAGGCGGCAGCTCGCCGTGCTCGTCCTGGACCTCAACCGGTTCAAGGAGATCAACGACACCCTCGGCCACGCGGCCGGAGACGCGGTCATCCGCGCGACCGGGCAGCGCCTTGGCCAGTGGGCCGAGGAGCACGCCGGCGTAGCCGGACGCCTGGGCGGAGACGAGTTCGCCGCTGTCATCCCCGGCTGCAGCATCGACAAGCTGGGTGCAAACCTCCACGCGCTCACCGCTCGACTGGACCGACCGGTGCCGTTCGGCGGACGCTCGGTCGAGGTGCACGCGTCCATCGGCGCCGCCTACTACCGCACCGGCGCCGGGGAGCTCTCCACGCTGCTGCGCCGTGCGGATGAGCAGATGTACCGGGCCAAGCAGCGCGGCGGAGGCTGGCGCATCGCACAGCGGTTGACCGTCCCGGAGATGCGGACGGTCAACGGCCGTCGGGCCGGCCGTCGCGGCACCGGCGGTGAGGCGGCGTGATGACGACTCGCAGGTCGCTGACCAAGGTGCAGAGGGTCGTCCTTACGGCCGCGTTCGTTCCCATGGTGGCCACTGGCGTCGCTGGCGGAGCGGGCACATTCAGCAACATCAGGAGCGCCTACGGCTCAGGTACGGCGATGGGAGCGGTCGCGGCCGGTGAGGGAGCGACCGCCGTTCTGGCGCTGGTCCTGCTCGGGCTGACGATGCTGGGGCAGTCCTCCCCGGGGATCATCCGGGTGGGCTTGTGGGCACTGCCCGCCGCCGCGTCGGTGATGGCCGCGATGGCCGCCGGTGACCCGGGCCGCACCGTGATCTACGCGGTGACGCCGATGGGTATGTGCGTGTCGGCCGAGGGCATGGCGTTCCTGGCCCGGCGGATCGTGGTCCACCAGGACGGCCGCGACGCCGATGCCGAAGCCAAGGCGGCCGCCACGGTGCGTGCCCTGGCCTACCACCGGGGTCGTGCCGCGAACCATCCGTCGGGTTGGGTGAGGAAGTGGTCCGACCGCACATCGTGGCGGCTGGCCCGGAGGGTCGGACTGGGCGATGCATCGCTGGGTGCCAGGCTCCTGGACGTCCAACGCGACCGGCTGACCAGCGGCGCGGATGCCGCCCTCGCCGCCATGTTCACCGGACCCGCAAACCATGATGGAACGCCTGAGTTCACCGTAAAACGGTTGGGGTCTGACCAGCACGAGTCGACCGCCGAGCCCCCGACCGCGGTCGCCGAACTGCCCTCTTCGGAGTTGGCGGACCCGGTTCCGGCCATCGAGTCAGCCGGACCGATTGAGTCGGTGCCGGTAGCCGAGCCGGTCGGGCTTCCCCAGTCGGCTCCAGCGAAGGCGGTCGCGGCCGCGGAGTCCGCTCCGCGCCGGGCGACCGGTCGGGTGCCGCAGTCGGCCCGAACGCCCCGACCGACTCGCACGCCGGATGAACTCCTCGCCGAGGCCCGGTCGGTCACGGCCGACTGGTCCGACGTCGAGTTGACCGCGGAGAGGATCCGCAAGGCGGTTCGTACGTCGTCCGCCAACGGCCGGACGCTGCGTGATGCGCTCAGGGCCGAGCGTGCCGAGCCCGAGGCAGCCTGATGACGTCGCTGACGTTCGCCAAGTGCTTCGACCCGGACGGCACCCGTTTCGGGATACCGACCTACCCGTGGCGCCTGGCTCCCGAGGGCCTGGCGACCCGCCGCCAGCTCCGCGCGGAGGGCCTGCGGCCCGGTGGCCAGCCGATCGCCGCGCAGCTTCTGCGGCCCCGGTTCCGGCGTGAGCCGCTGGTGGCGTACCTGTACCGCGTCGACCTGGCCCAACCCGTCCGGCCGATGACCGCGCGCAAGTGGGGAGCGCTCGCTCTGGCGATGCTCGCCCGCCGCACCTGCCCCCAGTGCTCCACCGACGCCGGATACGTCATCCCGGCCTCGCTCGGCATGTGCGTGCCCTGCGCCTACCCCGAAGAACAGCGCGTCGCCTGAACCTCCCGCCTCTCCAAGGAGATCAGCCATGACCACTGCTCAGCAGACCACCGCCGAGGAATCCCGCCGCCAGGAACTGAACCGCCGGCGCCGCGAGGTGCGCCGCGCCAAGGCTCGGCAGTCCAAGGCCCGTCACGCCGCCTTCGAGCTGTGCGCGTACGGCGCGTGGGACGGCGACCGCCCCCGCGCCACCGCCGCCGACGTAGCCCGCAGGGCCAACGCGATGTACGGCGCGTACCTCAAGGGCGACGACATCACCGCCGAGGAGGGCGCCGACGCGCTCGCCTGGGCCATCAGCCTCTGATCTGCACCGACCTGCCGCATGCGGGGGCCCGGACGGAAGGCCGTCCAAAGCACCGTCCGGGCCCCCTTCTCAACTCCACAGAGGGAGCAGACCCATCGTGTCTGAGATCCACGTCATCGAGCAGCCGGCCGAAGAGCCGGACCGCACGCAGAACTCCGCGGGGTCGGCGTCGGTCCTGCCGTTCCCCGCACAGAAGGGCAAGACCGAGCCGCTGGCCCCGGGCGAGGCCAGGCCGGGGGAGTGGGAGGCCGAACTCCCCGACGACCAGCCGGACCACAACGGCGAGGTCGCCGAGGGCGATCCGGTGGACCCGCCCAAGCACGAGTTCCCGCCCTCGATCGCCGAGGTCATCGAGGCCAAGGACAAGGCACGCCGGCCCGTGCTCCCGGACTGGCTGACCAGTGCCAAGCAGCGGGTCGCCGTCGCCAAGTGGGCGGCCGGCCACTACGGCCAGACCACCGCCTACCACCTGGTGCGAACCCCCGTGTACTCGGCGAAGCTGCTTGCCTACGCCCCGCGCGGCGCCTTCCGCTGGGTGGGTGCGAGCGGCCGTTGGGTCTCCGACGCCGAGGGCCTCCCGGTCCGCCTCGCCGCAGTCCGAACCGAGGACGCGGGGGAGTACCTCAAGCTCTCCCGGCAGCGGGACGCCCGGGTGAAGCTGCGCAGCATCATCGCCACCTTGGCCAGCGTGATCGGCCTCGGCGCGGCTCTGGCCATGTGGGTGCTGGCCCCGGCCTGGCTCCTGACCCTGGCCCTGATCGCGCTGACGGGAGCTCTCGGGTGGGCGGGCACGCCGGCGGACCGGCCGCTGATCGATGCGGCCAAGGTGAAGTTCCGCCACCGCAAGCTGACCTCGGACATCGTGACCCGGGCCTTCCTCGCCGCTGGCCTCACCAAGCCGGATCAGGGCATCGCCTTCCCGCAGCCCATCCGGCAGGACGGCGACGGCTGGCGCGTGGTCGTGGACCTTCCGTACGGCAAGACGTTCTCCGACGCGGTCAAGAAGCGCGACGCACTCGCCTCAGGCATCGACGTCGCCGAGACCCAGGTGTTCCTGGACCGCGATACGACCAGCTCACGCCGGGTTTCCATGTGGGTGGCCAACCGCGACCCGCTCGCCGTGCCGACCGGCCGCACCCCGCTCCTCGGCGCGGACCGCGTGGACTTCTGGAAGCCCTTCCCCTGGGGCCGCGACGAGCGCGGAGTCGAGGTCGAGATCAGCATGCTGTGGCTCTCGCTCCTCGTCGGCGCCGTCCCCCGGCAGGGCAAGACATTCTCCGCCCGCACCATCGCCCTCGCCGCGGCCTTGGACCCGTACGTCCGCCTGTACGTGTTCGACGGCAAGGCATCCCCGGACTGGCGGAAGTTCGCGATGGTCGCCCACCGCGTCGGCTTCGGCACCGTCCCGCAGAGCGGCGTGGACCCGGTCATGCACCTGGTCAACTCGCTCCAGGAGCTCAAGGCCGACGTGGAGGACCGCTACCACCGGCTCTCCGAACTCCCCCTGCACGTCTGCCCGGAGGGCAAGCTCACGCCGACCATCTCGCGGGACAAGAAGTACGGCATGCCGCTCGTGCTCTTCGTGGTGGATGAGGTGCAGGAGTACCTGATGCACCCCGTCCACGGGAAGGCCATCCTTGACCTGCTGGTCTTCCTCGCCCGCGTCGCACCGGCCGTCGGTGTCTCGGTGATGACCGCGACGCAGAAGCCCGACGACACCGCCTGCCCGTCCGTGCTCCGCGACCAGCACCAGGCCCGATTCGCCTTGCGCGTCGGCGCCTACCAGGTCTCGGAGACCATCCTCGGTGCCGGATCGTACGGCGAGGGCCTGGACGCCTCTCGGCTCCTGAAGTCCCACAAGGGAGTCGGCCTGCTCAAGGGCATGTCCGACGACGCTGGGATCGTCCGCACGTACCTGGCCGACGGCCGCGACGCGGAGACCATCCTCACCCGCGCCCAGGCCCTCCGGCAGTCGGAGGGCACGCTCTCCGGCGACGCCGCCGGAGAGGCGCCGGCCGATGCCGCGCTCGCCACGATCCTGGACGACATCGCCGCCGTCATAGGCAAGGGCGAGACCAAGATCTGGTCCGAGACCATCGTGGACCGGCTCGCCCAGCACCGGCCCGAGGTCTACGGGCCGTGGGCCGAGATGGAGCCCAAGCCCAAGGCAGAGCAGCTCACGGCAGCGCTCAAGCCGCACGGCATCGGCACCGACCAGATCGGCCGCCGTATCGACGGCAAGACCGTCAACAAGCGCGGCATCGAACGCGCCCACATCGCCAAGGCGATTACGGAGCGCAACAAGAAACGGGACGCCGGATAGCCCCACGGGGTCGCTGGTGCTAGCAGCGGACGTCGCTAGCGCTAGCGACCCCGCTAGCGGCCCGTATGTCACCTGATCAGGCCGCTAGCAGATAGCGGCCCACCTGCGGAAACCGCTGAATCCGGCCCTGGAGGCCTCTTGTGACCCTCTTCCTGCTCGCTAGCGCCTTCGCCCTACTCTTCACGCTCAGTTACGCCTGCCTGTGTGCGGCCTCGCCGTTCGGCTGCTGCCGCAAGTGCAACGGGCTCGGCTTCGCCCTCACCCACGACCGCAAGGGCAGGCCCAAGCGCGGCAAGCACTGCCGCCGTTGCGACGGCCACGGCATCCGCATCCGCGTCGGCCGCCACCTCTACAACCTGTGGGCCCGCACCTACCGGAACGGCACCCGCTGAACCCCACACCGACTGGAGTCGCCATGACCTTCACCATCTCCGCGGTCCTGCTCTTCGGGGCCGGATCCTTCTTCGTCCTCAAGTCCAAGTCCGCCGGGGCCGGAGCCGCGATGGTCCTGTTCCTCTTCGGCTTCTTCACCGCCGGGACCGGCGCCTACGAGCCCATCACCAACCTCGTGAAGTCCGCCGCCGTCGCGGTCACCGACATCGCCGAGTAGGAGGCACCGCCGTGAACCACCACACCCCCGCCCGCCGGGAGACCAACGAGACCCACCACCCGATCCCCCTCGCGCCCGCTCCGCTGGCCGTCCACCACCCGCACGCCGTCCCGGACATCCAGACCGTCCAGCTCCCGGACGGCCGCATCATCACGGGCTACGCCGTCGCCCCCACCAAGGCCCCCGAGCCCGTCCCGGAGCGGTCGGCCATCAACCCCCTCGCCATCAACATCGCCCTCGGCGGGATCGGGTTCGCCGCGGCCTGCGGCGGGCTGATGCTCATGACCACCTTCATCGCGGCCGTCGCCGCACTCATCCAGCAGCTCGTCACCCTGGCCGCCGTCATCTTCGGCGGCTTCATCGCCGCCCAGGTCCTCGGCGCCAACCACGGCCGCGGCAGCGGCGGGACGGTTGTCAACATCCGCCGGGCCGTCTTCAAGCGCAACAACTTCCGAGGGTGAAGGAGCCATCCATGTTCGAGATCCGCGTCATCTGCAGCCCGACCGAGGTACCCGAGATCACCAAGGCCCTGGCCGAGACGTTCACGACTGGGCCGGTCCGTCGGCACGCCACCCGCGACGGCGAGCACGTCCGCCTGTACGTCACCGCAGAGCAGCAGCCGAGCCGCTGGCCCGCTCCCGAGACCGCCTACGCCACCGCGCCGAGCGTCATCAGCGAGATCGGCTGGACCGCCCGAGGAGTCCGGGACTGCCTGCACGGCGTGCACGTCCGCGAGTTCTGGCTCCGCAAGGCCGCGCTCCTGGACCGGATCGCCCTCACCGACGACGACCCCGTGAGCGGCGACGCCGCCACCCTCGCCGTCGAAGCGGCCCGCCGCCTGATGGACATCGACCAGACCGCCGGCCTCGGCCCCAGCGGCTACGCCGACGGCCCGTACACCCCGGACCACCCGGACAGCATCCGCGACCCCCGCGGCTACGTCCGCCAGGAGTACGCCCTCTGGAAGCGGCACCACTAGCTGTGCCCGGGGCGGTCGCCTCTCGCCAAAGACCGCGACCGCCCCGGTTCTCCGTCCCTTCGACAGAAACAGGAGACCACCAGCATGACACCCGAACCCGAGTCGGAGCAGTACGCCTCCGTGCTGCCCCTGCGGGCAGCACCCACCGGCAGCCTGGAGCGCGTCCCGCCGCACGACCTGGAGGCCGAACAGGCCGTCGTCGGAGCTCTGATGCTGGCCCCCGAGGTCACCGCACAGGTGGCCGCGGCGATGGACCCCGCTGACCACTACCGCCCGGCCCACGAGACGATCCACCGCGCGATCCTGGACCTGCACGGTCGAGGCCAGGCCGCGGACCCCATCACCCTCGGCCACCACCTCGACCACGCCGGCGTCCTCGGCAAGGTCGGCGGACGGCCCTACCTCCACACCCTGGTGCAGGCCGTACCCAGCACCGCCAATGCCGAGTACTACGCCGGGATCGTCCACCAGCTGGCGCGCCGCCGCCGCAGCATCGAGGCCGGTACCCGCATCGTGCAGGCGGGCATGTCCCCGGACGCCACGGACGACGACCTGCGTGAGGCCCTGGCCCTGGGCGCCGAGACGATCCCCGGCACGTGGGCGGAGCCCATCCCGCTCAATGTTCAGCCCAAGCTCCCGCCCTTTCCCACACATGCCCTCCCCGGATGGCTCGCCGACTACGTCGCGGCCGTAGCCGAGGAAACCCAGACACCGCCGGACATGGCCGGAGCCCTGGCGCTCTCCGTCCTGTCCGCTGCCTCGGGCGGTCGCGCCGTGGTCCAGGTACGCGGCCGCTGGAGGGAGCCCACCAACCTCTTCGTGGTCGTCGCGCTCGGCCCCGCCAACCGGAAGTCCTCGGTCTTCGCCGCGATGACCCGCCCCCTGTACGAGGCGGAGAAAAGCCTCGTGGAGGGGGCGCACCTCACGATCGTGGAGGCGGAGGTCACCGCGAAGATGGCCCGCGAGGCGGCCGAGAAGGCCGCAGTCCAAGCGGCCAAGGCGGACGGCCCGGAGCGAGACAACCTGATCGCCGAGGCCATCGGCCTCGCCCAGGTCGCCGAAGCGCTGACCGTCCCCGCCAGCCCGCGACTCCTCGCCGATGACGCCACTCCCGAGGTCATCACCACCCTGCTCGCCGAGCAGGGCGGCAGGCTCGCGGTCATGTCCGCCGAGGGCGGCATCTTCGACATCATCGCCGGGCGCTACTCGGGGATCCCCAACATGGAGGTCTTCCTCAAGGGCCATGCCGGCGACCGGCTCCGGGTGGACCGCCGGAGCCGCGAGGAGTTCATCGAAGCCCCTGCCCTGACCATGGGCCTGGCCGTCCAGCCCAGCGTTCTGGAAGAGATCGGCAAGAACCGCGGCTTCGACGGCCGCGGCCTGCTGGCCCGCTTCCTGTACTGCCTGCCCGAATCCCTCGTCGGACGCCGGAGGATCAATCCAGAGCAGGTGCCAGCCGCCGTGGCGGCGACGTACGAGCGCAACGTGTACGCCCTCACCTTGCGGCTGGCCGAGTGGATCGACCCCCTCGTCGTCCAGCTCACCCCCGAAGCGGACCGGGCCCTGATCGCGTACGAGGAGCGGCTGGAGCCGCAGCTCAGGGCCAAGGGAGGCAGGCTCGGTCACATCGACAAGTGGGCGGGCAAGCTCGTCGGCGCCACCGCCCGCATCGCCGGACTCCTCCACCTCGCCACCCACATCGACGGTGGGCATCACGAGCCCATCACCGAAGCCACTCTGCGTGCCGCCATCGAGATCGCGGACTACTTCACCGCCCATGCGCTGACCGTCTTCGATCTCATGGGGGCGGACACCTCGCTCGCCCGGGCCCGCGTCCTGCTGACGGCTCTGGAGCACAGCGGGTGGGAGAGCATCACCCGCCGCGACCTGTTCGCCAAGCTGTCCCGCTCCGAATTCCCCACGGTCGCCGAGCTGGAGCCTGCCCTCGCGCTGCTGGAGGAGCACGGCTACCTCCGCACCGACACCCCGCCCCGGACCGGTAAGCGCGGACGTCCGCCGGCCCCTCGGTACCTCATCCACCCGAACGTCCGGGAGCCCAAGGCGTGAGCCCTCAATGGGGCTGCACCCCCTGTGCCCCGCCGCACAAACCGCAGAATCCGCAGAAACCCGCTGGTGCCCACTCTGGCCAGCGGCAACGCCCCTGCAGCGCGACAGCCGCAGAAAGCCTTGGAACTCCCGCAGAAATCAGCGCCCACGGCTGGCCTCGCCTCGCCCCACGGACTGCCACCTATTTCTGCGGAGATTCCCGAGGTTTCTGCGGCGCATGCCGACAGCACCCGAACGCCGCAGGTCAGGCCTCAGATCCCGGTATTTCTGCGGATTCTGCGGTTTCTGCGGCGCCCCGCCGTCCCGTAGCTCAACCACCTGCCCCGTGGAGGAACAGTGGCCGCACCGCGTGACGAGATGTTGACCATCCCCCAAGTCGTTGAAGAGATCGGCGTACCTCTGGCCACGTTCTACCGCTGGCGGCAGCTCAGGAAGGGCCCCAAGGCCATCAAGCTCCCGAACGGCTCGGTGCGAATCCGGCGCTCTGAGCTGGAGCGCTGGATCGCAACCCTGGAAGAGGCCGCGTGACCAACCGCAAGACCGTGAACGTGCCGAGCCCCCGCAAGAGCGGGGGCCCGGCCCCCACGGCAGAACTCACCCTGACCACGGATGTCCGGATCTGGAAGATCAGCAAGCTTTCGAGCAAGTCGGCTCCCTATCAGCTGCGCTGGGTCGTGGCCGGGCAGGTTCGGCACGCGACGTTCGCCACCGTGGCGCTCGCTGAAAGCCGCCGCTCGGAACTCTGGAACGCGATGACGAAAGGGCAGCCTTTCGACGTCGACTCGGGCTTGCCGGAATCCGAGGTCCGGAAAGCCGCCGCCAAAGAGAACGTCCGCCCCGATCCCACCTGGTGGGAGTTCAGCCGCGAGTACATGGCGGTCCGGTGGCGGACCGCTGCGGCGAAGACCCGCGAGGGGCTGGCGGACAGCCTCGCCACAGTGGCCATCGCGATGATGGGCGACGGCGCCAAGGCGCCCACCCCGGAAGAGGTGCGGCTGGCAGTGCGCTGGGCCGTCGTACCGGCCCACAAGGGCGAGGAGCCTCCACCGGAGCTCGTGAAGCCCTGTACGTGGCTCTCGCAGCGCTCCCGGCCTCTTTCGGACCTGCAGGACCCGCGGGTGCTCCGGGACGTCCAGTACCGGCTCTCCTTCAAGCTGGACGACACCCCGGCGGCGGGGGAGACCTACAAGCGTCGCCGCCGCGGCTTCAACACCGCCATGGAGTACGCGATCGAGTCGGGCTACCTGGAGGCCAATCCCCTGGCCGGGGTGAAGCGGGCCGGTCCCAAGGGCGGCGACGCGGTGGACCCCAGGGTTCTGGTCAATGCCGTCCAGGGCAGCCAGCTTCTGACCGCCGTCTCCTATGTGGGCTCCGTCCACCGCAACCGCGGGCGGCGACTCGTCGCGTTCTTCGCCTGCCAGCTCTACGCGGCGATGCGGCCGGCGGAAGCGGTCGGCCTGAGGGAGCAGGACTGTCACCTGCCCGAGAAGGGGTGGGGCACGCTCACACTCCGCGAGACGCTGCCGGTATCCGGCAAGAGGTGGACCGACTCCGGGAAGCGCCACGACAAGCGTGGCCTCAAATCACGCGAGGCCAAGGCGGACCGGCCAGTGCCCATTCCGCCGATCCTGGTGGCGATGCTCCGCGAGCACATCGAGGAGTTCGGCACGGCTCAGGGCGGCCGGCTCTTCGCCAACGAGCGAGGCGGCGTGTTGGGGACGTCCAGCTACTGGAGGGTCTGGCAGGAGGCACGGGCATTCGCTTTGCCTCCCGATCGGGCCGCCTCGCCGCTCGCGCGGCGGCCGTACGACCTGCGGCACACCTGCATCACGAACTGGCTGAACGCCGGAGTCCCGGTCGCCGAAGTCGCCCGCCGTGCCGGCAACTCGCCCGAGGTCATCCACCGGCGCTACGAAGGCTGCATCGACGGCCACGAGGAGCTGAACAACGCGAAGATCGCGAAAGCCATGGGATGGACAGAACCCCTGTGACCACGAGGAATGGCTCACACTAATCTGCGCTCATGCGACAAGTGGCGAGCCGGTTAGGGCTGTTGGGGATCCTGTTGGTCATATCCGGGTGCGGCGGCCGGCAGACGACGACCACGACGGGGTCCGTAACCACGACGGTGGTGCAGGACAGCCAGTGGGTCACTGCGGCGATCTCTGCCGGAGCCGTGCTCATCAGCTCGGCCGCCGCGGCCTGGATCACCCACTACTTCACCGGACGGACCGAGGGGAGGAGGCAACAGCACGCCGACGCCCTGGAGGCCGCGAAGCGCGACCATGAGGCCAAGCTGGCCCACGAGCAGCGCATTCGCGAGCAGGTGATCGCCACCTCTACGACCATCTCGAAGATGCTCCAGGACTTCCGGGCGAAGATCGGTGAAGCGACGGAAGCCGCGGACACCTTGGCCGCCACGCTCCTGTACGACGAGTGTGCCGCCGTCGTCCGCCGGCACCATGACGACGCCCTGCCCGTCATCGAGGTCATGCCAGACCTGGAGCTCCGGCGGAGGGCCAACGCCGTCTTCGATGCCTACGGGGAGTGGGCGGCCGGCACTGCTGAGGCGCTGTCGAATCTCACGAGGCGGCCGGATGCCGCTGGGCTGGATGGGACGCGCGAGCAGTTCTACGAGCGGGCCCGACGGGTGATCAGCGATGCGTCCGACTGACGCGTGGCCCACACGCTCCTCACACGGGAGCAGTGCGTAGCAACGACAAAGGCCCGGACTCAGTGGGACTGAGTTCGGGCCTTCATGCTTGGCACTTCAGCTGGTCAGCGGCGTGATCGCGCTGTCTTTGCTGGAGTGCCCCCGGCAGGATTCGAACCTGCGCACACGGCTCCGGAGGCCGTTGCTCTATCCCCTGAGCTACGGGGGCGTGTCGCTTGTGGTGCGGCGACGGGTTGAACACTACCAGCTTCCGCAGGGTGATCAGGAACCGTTTTGCGGGGGACGGGGGAGTGGGTCGCCCGCACGGGGTGGAAGTGGCAAAAACCCGGACGCGGGGGCCCGCGCCGACCTACTCTCGAGTTGTGCCAGGCGTCTCTGGCCGGGTCCTCGTTGTCGACGACAACAAGGTCATCCGGCAGCTGATCAAGGTCAATCTCGAGCTGGAGGGCTTCGAGGTCGTGACCGCGAACGATGGTGCCGAGTGCCTGGACGTGGTGCACCGGGTGTGTCCCGATGTGATCACCCTTGATGTGGTCATGCCGCGGCTGGACGGGTTCGGGGCCGCCGCGCAGTTGCGGGCCGATCCGCGGACGCGCGACGTGCCCGTCGCCATCGTCAGCGCCTGCTCGCAGCAGGAGGTCGAGGCCGGGATTGCGGCCGGAGTCGACGCCTTCCTCGCCAAGCCGTTCGAGCCCACCGAGCTCGTGCGCGTCGTGCGCCGGCTCGCCGAGCGCAAGGACCGGCGCGACGGGAGGAAAGGGGCTCCCGCCGGGAGAGGGCGGGGCTGAGCCCGGCACGGGCCGCTGTTCACATGGCGAAACCCTTCGTGGGATGACCGGGGGTCTCGCCTAGGCTGGTCCCGTGACCCCCGCAGACCTCTCCCGTTGCGTCGTACGCGCCGTGCGCCGCGCCGTCGCCGACGGGGAGCTCGCAGGTGCGGTCGCGCCCGAGCGGGTCGTCGTCGAGCGGACCCGGCCCGGCGGGGTGGGGGACTATGCCACCCCCGCCGCCTTCCAGGTCGCCAAGGCCGCCGGACGCCCGCCCCGTGACGTGGCCGACGTACTGGCCCGCCGGCTCGGGGCCGAGCCCGGCATCGAGCGCGTCGAGGTCACCGGAGCCGGGTTCCTCAACTTCGTGCTGCCCGCCCCCTCCGCGCCCGTGGTCATAGCCGACGCGATCGGCCGGGATGTCCGTGGCCGGGCAGCCCGCGTCGTTCCCGCCGACGAGAGCGAGCCGGGCGGCCCCGGGCTGCGCGAGCGCGTCGTGCGGCGGAGTGTCCTGCGGCTCCTGAGCGTCCAGGGCGACGCCACCGAGCCCGCGCCCCCGGCCGTTGCCCCCGTGGCCCCCGTCGCCGGGCGCGACGGCGACGTCGTCGCCCGCTACGGGGCCGACGCCGCCTGCTGGGCGATGCTCGCCACGCCCGCCCGCGAGACCCCTTCCTTCTCCGACGCGCAGCTGCTCGTACAGGGCGAGGCGAGCGAGTTCTTCCGGGTGCGCTACGCCCACGCGCGCAGCCGTGCCCTCCTGCGCAACGCCGAGCAGCTGGGCTTCCGCCCGGAAGCGGGCGAGGTCGACGACGCCCCCGCCCTGCTGCGCCTCCTCGCCGACCACCCCCTCGTCCTCGAGGCCGCCGCGCACCACCGCGCGCCCGAGCGGCTCACCCGGCACCTGGTCGAGCTGGCCGACGCGCTGCTCGACTTCCAGTACCGCGTACTGCCCCAGGGGGACGAGAAACCCTCGGCCGCCCACCGCGCCCGGCTGGCACTCGCCGAAGCCGCCGGGACGGTGCTGGCCGGCGGCCTGGCCCTGCTCGGCACGGACGCACCCGAACGCCTATGAACCGCGAAGAGAGAAACCGATGAGCCGTTCCGCGCACCCCGCCGGGCCCCGCCACGCCGACGTCCTGCCCGAAGGGCACTACTCCCCGCCGCCCGCCGACCTGAACGCGCTCGACGAGAAGGTCTGGGCCCGCACCGTACGGCGCGAGGACGACGGGGTCGTCTCCGTCGGCGGCATCGAAGTCACCCGGCTGGCCGAGGAGTTCGGGACGCCCGCCTACTTCCTCGACGAGGACGACTTCCGGGCCCGCTGCCGGGCCTGGGCGACCGCCTTCGGCAAGGACGCCGACGTCTTCTACGCAGGGAAGGCGTTCCTCTCCAAGGCCGTCGTGAAGTGGCTGAAGGAAGAGGGGCTCAACGTGGACGTGTGCTCCGGCGGGGAGCTGAGCACCGCCCTCGCCGCCGGGATGCCCGCCGCGCGCATCGCCTTCCACGGCAACAACAAGTCCGAGGCCGAGATCCGCCGGGCCGTCGAGGAGGGGGTCGGGCGCATCGTGCTCGACTCCTTCCAGGAGATCGCCCGCGTCGCGCACATCGCCCGCGAGCTCGGCGTGCGCCAGCCGGTACAGATCCGCGTGACCGTCGGCGTCGAGGCGCACACGCACGAGTTCATCGCCACCGCCCACGAGGACCAGAAGTTCGGCATCGCCGTCGCGGACGGGTCCGCCGCCGAGGCCGTGCGCCGCGCCCTCGGGCACGACTCGCTGGAGCTGCTGGGCGTCCACTCCCACATCGGCTCGCAGATCTTCGACATGGCCGGCTTCGAGGTCTCCGCCAAGCGCGTCGTGCGGCTGCTCGCCGCCGTCCGCGACGAGCACGGCGTCGAACTGCCCGAGATCGACCTCGGCGGCGGCCTCGGCATCGCCTACACCTCGAACGACGACCCGCGCGAGCCGCACGAGATCGCCAAGGCGCTCACCGAGATCGTGGCCCGCGAGTGCGAGAGCGCCGGTCTGCGCGCCCCCCGCATCTCCGTCGAACCCGGCCGCGCGATCGTCGGCCCGACCGCGTTCACGCTGTACGAGGTGGGGACGATCAAGCCGCTCGAAGGGCTGCGCACCTACGTCAGCGTCGACGGCGGGATGTCCGACAACATTCGTACGGCCCTCTACGACGCCGAATACTCCATCGCGCTCGTCTCCCGTACGTCCGACGCCGAGCCGATGCTCGTGCGCGTCGTCGGCAAGCACTGCGAGAGCGGTGACATCGTCGTGAAGGACGCGTTCCTGCCGGCCGACCTGGCGCCCGGCGACCTGCTCGCCGTGCCCGCGACCGGCGCGTACTGCCGTTCCATGGCCAGCAACTACAACCACGCGCTCCGCCCGCCCGTGGTCGCCGTGCGTGACGGACAGGCGCGAGTGATCGTTCGCCGCGAGACGGAGGAAGATCTCCTGCGACTCGACGTCGGATAATGAAATAGGTGTCTCACTCAATGGACCGAAGATGGAAAGTGCTGTCCATTGAGTGAGACTGGTTCACACCCCGCGCGCAAACCGTGCGCGGGGTAATGATGGAAGATCGAAAGGCGTAGGTCGAATGATGCGTACGCGTCCGCTGAAGGTGGCGCTGCTGGGCTGTGGAGTGGTCGGCTCAGAGGTGGCTCGCATCATGACGACGCACGCCGACGACCTCACGCAGAGGATCGGCGCGCCCGTCGAGCTCGCCGGCGTGGCCGTGCGCCGCCCCTCCAAGGTGCGCGAGGGCATCGATCCCGCGCTGATCACCACCGACGCGACCGCCCTCCTCAAACGCGGTGACATCGACATCGCCATCGAGGTCATCGGCGGCATCGAGCCGGCCCGCACCCTGATCACCACCGCCTTCGAGCACGGCATCTCGGTGGTCTCCGCGAACAAGGCGCTGCTCGCCCAGGACGGCGCCGCGCTGCACGCCGCCGCCGAGCAGGCCGGGCTCGACCTGTACTACGAGGCCGCCGTCGCCGGCGCCATCCCGCTGATCCGCCCGCTGCGCGAGTCCCTCGCCGGCGACAAGATCAACCGCGTGATGGGCATCGTCAACGGCACGACGAACTTCATCCTCGACAAGATGGACTCGACCGGCGCCGGCTACCAGGAGGCGCTCGACGAGGCCACCGCCCTCGGGTACGCCGAGGCCGACCCGACCGCCGACGTCGAGGGCTACGACGCCGCCGCCAAGGCCGCGATCCTGGCCGGCATCGCCTTCCACACCCGCGTCCGCCTGGACGACGTGTACCGCGAGGGCATGACCGAGGTCAGCGCCGCGGACTTCGCCTCCGCCAAGCGGATGGGCTGCACCATCAAGCTCCTCGCCATCCTGGAGCGCGCCGCGGACGGCGAGTCCGTCACCGCCCGCGTCCACCCGGCGATGATCCCGCTCAGCCACCCGCTCGCCTCGGTCCGCGAGGCGTACAACGCCGTCTTCGTCGAGGCGGAGGCCGCCGGGCGGCTGATGTTCTACGGGCCCGGTGCGGGCGGCGCCCCGACCGCGTCCGCGGTCCTCGGCGACCTCGTCGCCGTCGCCCGCAACAAGCTCGCCGAGGCAACGGGGCCCGGCGAGTCGGCGTACACCCAGCTGCCGGTCAGCCCCATGGGCGACGTCGTCACCCGCTACCACATCAGCCTCGATGTGGCCGACAAGCCGGGCGTCCTCGCCCAGGTGGCGACGACGTTCGCGGAGCACGGTGTGTCCATCGACACCGTCCGCCAGCAGGGCAAGGACGGCGAGGCCTCCCTCGTCGTCGTCACCCACCGCGCCGCCGACGCCGCCCTCTCGGGGACCGTCGAGGCGCTGCGGAAGCTGGACACCGTGCGCGGTGTCGCCAGCATCATGCGTGTTGAAGGGGAGTAAGGACCCATGAGCAGCAATCGCACCCACCAGTGGCGCGGCATCATCGAGGAGTACCGGGACCGCCTGCCGGTGACGGACACGACTCCCGTGGTGACGCTCCGCGAGGGCGGCACTCCCCTCGTCCCCGCGCAGGTGCTGTCCGAGCGCACCGGCTGCGAGGTGCACCTCAAGGTCGAGGGGGCGAACCCCACCGGGTCCTTCAAGGACCGCGGCATGACCATGGCGATCACCAAGGCGAAGGAGGAGGGCGCGAAGGCGGTCATCTGCGCCTCCACCGGAAACACCTCCGCCTCCGCCGCCGCCTACGCGGTGCGCGCCGGGATGGTCTCCGCGGTGCTCGTGCCCCGCGGCAAGATCGCGCTGGGCAAGATGGGCCAGGCCCTCGTGCACGGCGCCAAGATCCTCCAGGTGGACGGCAACTTCGACGACTGCCTGGACCTCGCCCGCGCGCTGTCCGACAACTACCCGGTGGCGCTGGTCAATTCCGTCAACCCGGTGCGGATCGAGGGCCAGAAGACGGCCGCGTTCGAGATCGTCGACGCGCTCGGGGACGCCCCGGACGTGCACGTGCTGCCGGTGGGTAATGCGGGCAACATCACCGCGTACTGGAAGGGGTTCAAGGAGTACAAGGCCGACGGCCTGGCCTCCCGTACGCCCCGCGTGTGGGGTTTCCAGGCCTCCGGTTCCGCGCCCATCGTGCGCGGCGAGGTCGTCAAGGAGCCGCACACCGTCGCCACCGCGATCCGCATCGGCAACCCGGCGTCCTGGGACTACGCCCTGCAGGCGCGGGACGAGTCGGGCGGCTTCATCGACGAGGTGACGGACCGCCAGATCCTTGCCGCCTACCGGCTGTTGGCCTCCCAGGAGGGCGTCTTCGTCGAGCCCGCCTCGGCGGCGTCCGTGGCCGGTCTGCTCAAGGCCGCGGAGCTGGGCCTGGTGGACCCGGGTCAGCGGATCGTGTGCACCGTCACCGGCAACGGTCTGAAGGACCCCGACTGGGCGGTCGCCGGCGCTCCGCAGCCGGTCACCGTTCCGGTGGACGCCGAAGCCGCCGCGGTGCGCCTCGGCCTGGTCTGACCGCACGACCGTGTGAGCCGGGTTCCGGAGGTTCCCCGAGTGCCGTGACGGCACTCCCGGGGCCCTTCGGAACCCGGCAACTCACCTCGTACGACGACAAAAGTGCGGCCGAAGCGGGTCCAACCCGGTCGAAGCCCGCGACACGCATCGTGCGCCTCCTGTGCGCCCTATGTCGCGAGAGAACCTTCCTTCGATACGCTGTACTTACATCCGCCACCGCGCATATGACTGCGGTGCTGCCCCGAGGGCCTTCGGGTGTCGTACGTTCTCCAGTACATTCACAGCGAGCCAGCGAAGAGCGAAGTCCTCGCACAGTCACAAGGAGTGTCATCGGACGATGGCCGGTCCAGCGTTCCGCGCCGCCGCCGTACGGGTGCGCGTCCCCGCCAGCAGTGCCAACCTCGGCCCCGGGTTCGACGCTCTGGGCCTGGCCCTGGGGCTCTACGACGACGTCGTCGTCCGGGTGGCCGACTCCGGCCTGAACATCGACATCGCGGGCGAGGGCGCCGACACCCTCCCGCGGGACGAGAGCCACCTGCTCGTACGCTCCATGCGCACCGCCTTCGACCTGCTGGGCGGACAGCCGCGCGGCCTGGAGGTCGTCTGCGCCAACCGGATCCCGCACGGCCGGGGCCTCGGCTCCTCCTCCGCCGCCATCTGCGCGGGCATCGTCGCCGCCCGCGCGGTCACCATAGGCGGCGAGGCGAAGCTCGACGACGCCGCGCTCCTGGAGCTCGCCACCGAGATCGAGGGTCACCCCGACAACGTCGCCGCCTGTCTGCTCGGCGGGTTCACGCTGGCGTGGATGGACGGGGGCAGTGCCCGGGCGATCCGGATGGAGCCCGCCGGGTCCATCGTTCCGGTGGTCTTCGTACCTTCCCGGCCGGTCCTCACGGAGACGGCGCGCGGCCTGCTGCCGCGCACCGTCCCGCACGTGGACGCGGCCGTCAACGCGGGTCGCGCCGGCCTGCTCGTGGAAGCCCTGACCAGGCGTCCCGAGCTGCTGCTGCCGGCCACCGAAGACCGGCTCCACCAGGAGTACCGGTCCCCGGCGATGCCCGAGAGCGTGGCACTCGTCAACCGACTGCGGGCGGACGGCATCCCCGCGGTCATCTCCGGCGCGGGCCCCACGGTCCTCGCGCTGGTCGACAACGACGCGGCCGACAAGGTCGCGCAGCTCGCGGGCGAGGGATGGGCGGCCAACCGGCTCGCCCTCGACGCCGCGGGCGCGAGCGTACTTCCGCTGGGAACCCAGGGCGGCTAGGTCCTGCTCTTCGAGCAGGACCAGTCGGCCAGGGGCGGGCGGCCGGGGCAGGCCGCCCGCGCGGAAGCGCGCGATTGCCGGTGATTGAGAGGGGGAATATCTATTGGATCCGGTAGTGTTAGTCTCAAGTGCGCATCGGAAGCCGCCATGGCTCGGTGCTCAGTGTCCCCATCCGGGACCACATTTCTTCCGGGAGCCTCCCCGACTGCTTTGATCGCTTCCAGCAGTTTCGAGCACGCTCCGGAATCGGCGTGATTTTCCCACGCTTTCAGCTCGGGGGCTTCTCGCCGGAACCCACGCACGTTTTCTTTCCGCCGTATCTCTATCGGCGGACCACCGCCCCGGCACGGTCCACACCTAGGACCGTCGTCGGACAGCACAACCGGTCGCCGAGCCAGACAGGCCGACGTCCGCTCCAGGGAAGGACCCTTCGTGAGCGACACCACCGATCTGATGGGCGCTGCCGACACCTCTGTCGACACCAGTGCCCCCGCCGCGGGCGCCGCGCCCAAGCGTCGACGCACCGGCACCGGCCTTGACGGCATGGTCCTCGCCGAGCTGCAGCAGGTCGCGTCGGGCCTCGGCATCAGGGGCACCGCGCGGATGCGCAAGAGCCAGCTGATCGAGGTCATCAAGGAGGCGCAGGCGGGCAGCGGTGCCCCCAAGGCCGCCGCCTCCGCCACCGCGGACACCGCCGAGGCCAAGCCGAAGCGCCGCGCCACCAGCAAGGCCCGTACGACCGCCGCCGACGCCGCGGCGGAGGCCCCCGCGGCCCCCGCCGAGAAGCCCGCCGCGCAGGCGCAGATCGAGATCCCGGGCCAGCCGGCCAGCGAGGACGCCCCGGCCGGCGAGCGCCGCCGCCGTCGTGCCACGGCCCCCTCCGGCAGCCCGGAGGGCTCGGCCCCCGTCTCCGTACAGGTCGAGCAGAAGGCCGACACGGCCACCACCGCCGCGCCCGCCGAGCCCAAGGCCGAGGCCGCCACCGCGGTCTCCGCCGGCCAGGCCCAGGGCCAGGACGGCGAGGGCCGCGGCCGCCGCGACCGCCGGGAGCGCGGCGACCGCCAGCGCGACCGCCGCGACCGTGGCGCCAAGGCCGACGAGCAGGGCCAGGGCGGCCAGGCCCAGGGCCAGCCCGCGCAGGGCGGCCAGGGCGGCGGCCGTCAGGACCGCGCCGACCGTCAGGACCGCCAGCAGCAGGGCGGCCGCGGCCAGGGCCAGGGCCAGGGCCAGGGCCAGCAGGGACGCCAGGACGCCGGTCCGCAGGACGACTTCGACGACGAGGGCGGCCGCCGCGGCCGTCGCGGCCGCTACCGCGACCGCCGTGGCCGCCGTGGCCGCGACGAGTTCGCGCCGAACGAGCCGCAGGTCGCCGACGACGACGTGCTGATCCCCGTCGCGGGCATCCTCGACATCCTGGACAACTACGCGTTCATCCGGACCTCGGGCTACCTGCCCGGCCCCAACGACGTGTACGTCTCCCTCGCCCAGGTCCGCAAGGCGGGTCTGCGCAAGGGCGACCACACCACGGGTGCCGTGCGCCAGCCCAAGGACGGCGAGCGCCGCGAGAAGTTCAACGCCCTGGTGCGCCTCGACTCGGTGAACGGCATGGCGCCCGAATCCGGCCGCGGCCGACCGGAGTTCCAGAAGCTGACGCCCCTGTACCCGCAGGACCGGCTGCGCCTGGAGACCGACCCGGGCGTGCTGACCACCCGCATCATCGACCTCGTGTCGCCGATCGGAAAGGGCCAGCGCGGCCTGATCGTGGCCCCGCCGAAGACCGGCAAGACCATGATCATGCAGGCGATCGCCAACGCGATCACCACGAACAACCCCGAGTGCCACCTGATGGTCGTCCTGGTCGACGAGCGTCCGGAAGAGGTCACCGACATGCAGCGGTCGGTCAAGGGCGAGGTCATCTCCTCGACCTTCGACCGTCCGGCCGAGGACCACACCACCGTCGCCGAGCTGGCCATCGAGCGCGCCAAGCGTCTCGTCGAGCTGGGTCACGACGTGGTCGTCCTGCTGGACTCCATCACCCGTCTGGGCCGCGCGTACAACCTCGCGGCGCCCGCCTCCGGCCGCATCCTGTCCGGTGGTGTCGACTCGACCGCGCTGTACCCGCCGAAGCGCTTCTTCGGTGCCGCGCGCAACATCGAGGACGGCGGCTCGCTGACCATCCTGGCCACCGCGCTGGTCGACACCGGCTCGCGCATGGACGAGGTGATCTTCGAGGAGTTCAAGGGCACCGGCAACATGGAGCTCAAGCTCGACCGGAAGCTCGCCGACAAGCGCATCTTCCCGGCCGTCGACGTCGACCCGTCGGGCACCCGCAAGGAGGAGATCCTCCTCAACGCGGAAGAGCTCGCCATCGTCTGGAAGCTGCGCCGGGTGCTGCACGCGCTGGACTCGCAGCAGGCGATCGAACTGCTCCTCGACAAGATGAAGCAGACGAAGTCGAACGCCGAGTTCCTGATGCAGATCGCGAAGACGACCCCGTCGGGCAAGAACGACGACTGAGGTCCGTCGGCCGGCGTCCCGCGCCGGCCGTGAGGCATCGCCACAGCAGCCCCCGCCGCACGCCGCGGCGGGGGCTGCCGTGCTTTCCGGCGGTGCCCGGAGCGGTCCGGGAGGGTGGCCGGGCCCCGTGCGAGCTTTCCCACATCGCACCCCTGGCGGAGCCTCCGCCGCGCGCCCCGAAACCGCAGGTGAAGGACTCGTTACAGAAAGCTTTGTCCTGTTTCGGGCGGAACTGGCGGCGGTACGGGGGGTTGCGGCGGCCGTGGAACCCTTCAAGGCATTCGCCCGTCTGTGTCAGAGGGCCCGCGGGGTGGAAGGCGGGCCGGTACGGACCGGGAGACGCACTCAGGACTGAGGAGACCATGACCGAGGACACCAAGGGCCGCGGCCGGCGCGCCGCCGGCCGGCGCCGACGCAAACCGGCGCCGCGCCGCAGGGCCCTCGTCATAGCCGCGTGGAGCGCCGCAGCGGTGGTCCTGCTGGGCGGGGCCGGCCTGGGCTGGTTCTACTTCAAGCTCAACGGCAACCTGAAGACGGTCGACATCGACCAGGCGCTGGGCACCGACCGCCCGGCCAACGTCGACAACGGCTCGATGGACATACTCGTCCTCGGCTCCGACTCCCGCGGCGGCTCCAACGGGGAGTACGGCCAGGACGACGGCGGCTCCGCCCGCTCCGACACCGCGATGATCGTCCACCTGTACGAGGGCCACCAGAAGGCCAGCGTGGTGTCCATACCCCGCGACACCATGACCGCCCGCCCCGAATGCGCCGTGGCCGGCGGCAAGGGGAAGACCGACCCCGGCGGCCGGCGCAAGCAGTTCAACGAGGCCTACACGGTCGGCGGCGCCGCCTGCGCGGTCAAGACGGTCGAGAAGATGTCGGGGATCCGCATGGACCACTACATCGAGGTCGACTTCACCGGCTTCAAGAAGATCATCGACACCCTGGGCGGGGTCGAGGTCACCACCACCAAGCCGATCAAGGACGACTACAGCCACCTCGACCTGCCGGCCGGCCCCAACAAGCTGAACGGCGAGCAGGCCCTCGGCCTGGTCCGCACCCGCCACGGCGTCGGGGACGGCGGCGACCTCGGCCGAATACAGCTGCAGCAGGCCTTCATCAAGGCCCTGATCAAGCAGGTCAAGGGCGTCGGCGTGTTCGACAACCCCAAGAAGCTCCTCGACCTCGCCGATGCCGGGACCAAGGCGCTCACCACCGACAGGGCGCTCGGCGACGTGAAGTCCCTCGCCGGATTCGCCCAGGGCCTCCAGGGCATCGACGCCGGCGACATGCAGATGATCACCCTGCCCGTGACCACGGACGCGCTCGACGCGAACCGCGTCGTGCCCCTGCAGAAGGAGTCCACGATGGTCTGGGACGCCCTGCTGGCCGACCGGCCGATCCCCGCGGAGGCCACCGCGAACTCCGCCGGGGACAAGAGCACGGCCGGGAGCGTCGTCCAGTAGACGGGGGTCAGGGGGAGTCCGCGGGAGTGCGCGGAGCCTGCCTCGACGGGCCCCGCGACGGGTCCAGGAATAGACCGGGACCCCCTCCCGTTGAGGGGGATGTCCTCAGAATTTTGACAGGCAGCCCGGTCCTGGCAGACTGGTCTGTCGGCCCCGGTTCACGCACGTAGCAATTCGGCTCCTGCGACCCGGCGCCCTCCCGAATCTAGGAGACACCTTGAAGCGCGATGTTCACCCCGAGTACGTCGAGACCGCGGTCAGCTGCACCTGCGGCGCGTCGTTCACGACCCGTAGCACCCTGACCGAGGGCACCATCCGTGCCGAGGTCTGCTCCGAGTGCCACCCGTTCTACACGGGCAAGCAGAAGATCCTCGACACCGGTGGCCGTGTGGCCCGCTTCGAGGCGCGCTTCGGCAAGGGCGCGGCCAAGAAGTAGCGCGACCCAGGCGCCGGTCTCCGGCCGCCCCCTGTCCACTCGGGGGCGGCCGGACCGGCGCCTTTGTCGTCGTTCGAGCCCGTCACCCCGTGCAGTCCCCCCGCACTTTCACCACAGGAGTCCCCCGATGTTCGAGGCGGTCGAGGAACTGGTCGGCGAACACGCCGACCTCGAGAAGCAGCTCGCCGACCCTTCGGTCCACTCCGATCAGGCCAACGCGCGCAAGCTGAACAAGCGCTACGCGGAGCTGACCCCGATCATCGCTACCTTCCGTGCCTGGAAGCAGACGGGCGACGACATCGAGACGGCGAAGGAGTTCGCGGTCGACGACCCCGACTTCGCCGCCGAGGTCAAGGAGCTGGCCCAGCAGCGCGAGGAGCTCACCGAGAAGCTCCGCCTGCTGCTCGTCCCGCGCGACCCCAGCGACGACAAGGACGTGCTCCTGGAGGTCAAGGCGGGCGCGGGCGGCGACGAGTCCGCCCTGTTCGCCGGCGACCTGCTGCGCATGTACCTGCGCTACGCCGAGCGCGTCGGCTGGAAGACCGAGATCATCGACGCCACCGAGTCCGAGCTCGGCGGCTACAAGGACGTCCAGGTCTCCGTCCGCACCAAGGGCGGCAACGGCGCCACCGAGCCCGGCCAGGGCGTGTGGGCCCGCCTGAAGTACGAGGGCGGCGTGCACCGCGTCCAGCGCGTTCCGGCCACCGAGTCCCAGGGCCGCATCCACACCTCCGCCGCCGGCGTGCTCGTCACCCCGGAGGCCGAGGAGGTCGAGGTCGAGATCAACGCCAACGACCTCCGCATCGACGTGTACCGCTCCTCCGGCCCCGGCGGCCAGTCCGTCAACACCACCGACTCGGCCGTGCGCATCACGCACATCCCGACCGGTGTGGTCGCCTCCTGCCAGAACGAGAAGAGCCAGCTCCAGAACAAGGAGCAGGCCATGCGCATCCTGCGGTCGCGCCTGCTGGCCGCGGCCCAGGAGGCCGCCGAGCAGGAGGCGTCCGACGTGCGCCGCAGCCAGGTCCGCTCCGTGGACCGGTCCGAGAAGATCCGTACGTACAACTTCCCGGAGAACCGGATCTCGGACCACCGCACCGGCTTCAAGGCCTACAACCTGGACCAGGTGCTCGACGGCGACCTCGACGCGGTCATCCAGGCCTGCGTGGACACGGACTCGGCGGCCAAGCTCGCCGCCGCGAACTGACCGAAACCCGCTTCACCCCCCGTACGACAGCAGCCCGGAGGACCAGCGTGAACTTGCTGCTTGCCGAGGTGGCCCAGGCCACCCAGCGGCTGGCCGCCGCCGGCGTGCCCTCACCGCGCTTCGACGCGGAGGAGCTCGCCGCCTTCGTGCACGGCGTCAAACGGGGGGAACTGCACCACGTCAAGGACGCGGACTTCGACGCCCGCTACTGGGAGGCCGTCGCCCGCCGCGAGGCGCGCGAGCCGCTCCAGCACATCACCGGGCGCGCCTTCTTCCGGTACCTGGAGCTCCAGGTCGGGCCCGGGGTCTTCGTACCCCGGCCCGAGACCGAGTCGGTCGTGGACTGGGCCATACAGGCCGTCCGGGCGATGGACGTCGTCGAGCCGCTGATCGTCGACCTGTGCACCGGATCCGGCGCGATCGCCCTGGCCATGGCCCAGGAGGTGCCGCGCTCGCGCGTGCACGCGGTCGAGCTGTCCGAGGACGCCCTGCGGTGGACCCGCAAGAACGCCGAGGGCTCCCGGGTCACCGTCCACCAGGGCGACGCCCTGAGCGCGCTGCCCGAGCTCGACGGCCAGGTCGACCTGGTGATCTCCAACCCGCCGTACATCCCGCTCACCGAGTGGGAGTACGTGGCGCCCGAGGCCCGCGACCACGACCCGGAGATGGCGCTCTTCTCCGGCGAGGACGGCCTGGACACCATCCGGGGCCTCGAACGCACCGCCCACCGGCTGCTGCGGCCCGGCGGCATCGTCGTCGTCGAGCACGCCGACACCCAGGGCGGCCAGGTCCCGTGGATCTTCGCCGAGGAGCAGGGCTGGGCCGACGCGGCCGACCACCCGGACCTCAACAACCGCCCGCGCTTCGCCACCGCCCGCAAGGCACTGCCGTGACCGGCGCGACGACCACCGCCACCACCCTGCTGCACGAGGAGGCCCGCTGATGGCCCGGCGATACGACTGCAACGACGCGACGGACCGCAAGACCGGTCTGCGCGAAGCCGCATCCGCCGTGCGCCGCGGCGAGCTCGTCGTGCTGCCCACCGACACCCTCTACGGGATCGGCGCGGACGCCTTCAGCCCCGAGGCCGTGCACGACCTGCTCGCCGCCAAGGGACGCGGGCGCGGCATGCCCACCCCGGTGCTCATCGGTTCCCCGAACACCCTGCACGGCCTCGTCACGGACTTCTCCGAGCAGGCCTGGGAGCTCGTCGACGCCTTCTGGCCCGGCGCGCTGACCCTCGTCGCCAAGCACCAGCCCTCGCTGGCCTGGGACCTGGGCGACACCCACGGCACCGTGGCCGTGCGCATGCCGCTGCACCCCGTCGCCATCGAGCTCCTGACGGAGGTCGGCCCCATGGCGGTGTCCTCGGCCAACATCTCCGGTCAGCCGGCGCCCGAGGACTGCGACGCGGCGCGCGAGATGCTCGGCGATTCGGTGTCCGTCTACCTCGACGGCGGTCCGACGCCCGGCATCGAGCCGTCGTCGATCGTCGACGTCACGGGGAAGGTGCCCGTGCTGCTGCGGGAGGGGGCGCTGAGCGCCGACCAGCTGCGGGAGGTCGTACCCGACCTCGAGGTGGCCCCGTGAGCCCTGAGGGGCGTGGCATAGCAGGGGGAAGCACTTTCCGCATACTCCACGTCAGCACGGGCAACGTGTGCCGCTCGCCGATCACCGAGCGGCTGACCCGGCACGCCCTCTCGCACCGCCTCGGCGGCCCGGTCGGCGGCGACCTCATCGTGGAGAGCGCCGGGACGTGGGGCCACGAGGGCGCCCCGATGGAGGCGAACGCGGCCGCGGTGCTGGAGGACTTCGGCGCCGACGCGTCCGGGTTCACCGGCCGCGAACTGCTGGACGAGCACGTCATACGCGCCGACCTGGTGCTGACCGCCACGCGCGACCACCGTGCGCAGGTCATCTCGATGGGGCATTCGGCGGGGCTGCGCACCTTCACCCTCAAGGAGTTCACCCGGCTGGTCCGGGCCATAGACCCGGCCACGCTGCCGCCGCTGGACGACGGCATGGCGGAGCGGGCCCGGGCGCTCGTACGGGCCGCCGCGGCGCTGCGCGGCTGGCTGCTGGCGCCGTCGCCCGACGCGGACGAGGTCTACGACCCGTACGGCGCGCCGATCACCTTCTTCCGCTCCATCGGCGACGAGATCAACCAGGCGCTGGACCCCGTGGTGACGGCCCTGACGGGCGTGACGGCCCGCCGCTGACCCCGGCGGCCGGAGGCCGGCGCAGCGGGCCGATGCCCGGGAGGCCCTCCGGGGCCGAGCGGTGCGAGGAGCGCGTCGGGGAGGTGCTCAATCAGGCGCTGGACCCCGTGGTGACGGCCCTGACGGGCGTGACGGCCCGCCGCTGACCCGTCGCGGCCCCGCGGGGCGGGGGCGGGCCCGGCGGGCGGGAGGCGTCGGCAGGGCGCCGTGGGGGCTGCGGGCCTACAGTGGCTGGTACCCGGTACCCCCCTGGAGTCGCGCCATGAGCGTCATCACCCAGCCCACGGACCTGCTGCGCCGGCAGGACCCGCAGATGGCCGACGTACTCGCCGGGGAGGGCCGCAGGCAGGCCGGCACGCTGCAGCTGAGCGCCGCGGAGAACTTCACCTCGGCGGCCGTCCTGACGGCGCTGGGGTCCCCGCTCGCCAACAAGTACGCCGAGGGCTACCCCGGCGCCCGCTACCACGGCGGGTGCGAGTACGCCGACCTGGCCGAGCGGATCGCCGTCGAGCGGGCCACGGCGCTGTTCGGTACCGAGCACGCGAACGTGCAGCCGCATTCCGGGTCCTCGGCCGTCCTGGCCGCCTACGCGGCGCTGCTGCGGCCGGGGGACACCGTCCTGGCGATGGGCCTGCCGTACGGGGGACACCTCACGCACGGCTCGCCCGCCAACTTCTCGGGCCAGTGGTTCACCTTCGTCGGGTACAGGGTCGACGCCCGGACGGGCCTCATCGACTACCGGCAGGTGCAGGACCTCGCCCGGGCGCACCGGCCCAGGGCCATCGTGTGCGGGTCCATCTCCTACCCCCGCCACCCCGAGTACTCGGCCTTCCGGGAGATCGCCGACGAGGTCGGGGCGTATCTGATCGCCGACGCCGCGCACCCCATCGGGCTGGTGGCCGGCGGGGCCGCGCCGAGCCCGGTGCCGTATGCCGACGTCGTCTGCGCGACCACGCACAAGGTGCTGCGCGGGCCCCGCGGCGGGATGCTCCTGTGCGGCGCGGAGTTCGCCGAGCGCATCGACCGGGCGGTGTTCCCCTTCACCCAGGGCGGCGCCCAGATGCACACCATCGCCGCGAAGGCGGTGGCCTTCGGAGAGGCGGCCCGGCCGGCCTTCGCCACCTACGCCCACCGGGTGGTCGCCAACGCCCGAGTGCTGGCGGGCGCGCTGGAGGAGCGCGGGTTCACCCTCACCACCGGCGGCACCGACACGCACATGATCACCGCCGACCCGGCGCCGCTCGGCGTGGACGGCCCGACCGCCCGCGGCCGGCTGGCCGCCGCCGGGATCGTGCTGGACACGTGCGGGCTGCCGTACGGGGACCAGCGGGGCGTCCGGCTGGGGACGGCGGCCGTGACCACCCAGGGGATGGGGGAGCAGCAGATGCTCCGGATCGCGGAGCTGTTCGCCGCGGCGCTGCGCGGGGAAGCCGCGCAGACACGTACGGAGGTCGGCGAACTCACGGCAGGATTTCCCCCTTACGGGGAGTAAAAGGGACAAGAGGGGTGTAGTGGAACCGGTATACCGACCCCTCGCGTCCTCGATGGAGGGGACATCGCAGCTAATGTGTGGGGCTGAGATGGCCGGCGATACATCTGGGGCAGCCAGTGCGTGAATATCTGCTGACGCTTTGCGTCACGGTCGCGGTGACCTACCTGCTGACCGGGCCCGTGCGGAAGTTCGCGATCGCGGCCGGGGCCATGCCGGAGATCCGCGCCCGCGACGTGCACCGCGAGCCGACGCCGCGCCTCGGCGGGATCGCGATGTTCGGCGGCCTGTGCGCGGGCCTGCTGGTCGCCGACCACCTGCAGAACCTCAACGCGGTCTTCGAGAAGTCGAACGAACCGCGTGCGCTGCTCTCCGGCGCCGCCCTGATCTGGCTGATCGGCGTACTGGACGACAAGTTCGAGATCGACGCCCTCATCAAGCTCGGCGCGCAGATGATCTCCGCCGGCGTGATGGTCATGCAGGGTCTGACGATCCTGTGGATCCCGGTCCCCTTCATCGGCACGGTCCCGCTCACCCAGTGGCAGGGCAACCTGCTGACGGTGGCGCTCGTGGTCATCACCATCAACGCGGTGAACTTCGTGGACGGCCTCGACGGGCTGGCCGCGGGCATGGTCTGCATCGCCGCCGCCGCCCTCTTCCTGTACGCGTACCGGATCTGGTTCGGCTACGGGATCGAGTCCGCGGCCCCCGCGACCCTCTTCGCCGCGATCCTGATGGGCATGTGCCTGGGTTTCCTCCCGCACAACATGCACCCCGCGCGGATCTTCATGGGCGACTCCGGCTCGATGCTGATCGGCCTGGTGCTGGCCGCCGCGGCCATCTCGCTGACCGGCCAGGTGGACCCGGACGCGCTGGCCCTGTTCGCCGGCGGTGAGCGCAACGCGACGCACGCGATGCTGCCCGCCTACATCCCGCTGATCCTGCCGCTGACGGTCATCGCGATCCCGATGGCGGACCTGATCCTGGCCATCGTGCGGCGTACGTGGAACGGCCAGTCGCCGTTCGCGGCCGACCGCGGGCACCTGCACCACCGGCTGCTGGAACTCGGCCACTCGCACAGCCGCGCGGTCCTGATCATGTACTTCTGGTCGGGCCTGATCGCCTTCGGCACCGTGGCCTACTCCGTGCACTCCACCGCGATGTGGATCGTGCTGGTGATCGCCGTACTCAGTGCGGTGGGCCTGTTCCTGCTGCTCCTGCCGCGCTTCACGCCGCGCACCCCGGCCTGGGCCGAGCGCCTGGTCCCGCCGCGCTACCGGCACTCCGCACGCGCGGCCGAGGCGGCGGCGGAGGCGGCCGCGCAGGACGCCTCGGGCGCCGAACCCCAGCCCGCGAGGCCGATCGCCGCAGGCGTCTCGGGCGTCAACGGCGCGACCGCCGTGGGCCCCCGTTCGCGCTTCCCCGAGCGGCGCAAGGCCGAATCCACGCGCTGACATTCCGGGCGAAAGGCGCTCCCCGTTCCCGGGGTGCTCCGGCCGTCCCGAACGGCCAAAAGGGACATTGTCTGCTGATCTGATCGATGGTTTCATCGGTGCGGGCCCGTGCGGAAGCAGGGGCCCGCACTGCTGTGCGGGGTCAAGCCTGCGCGCGCGTAAGCCCCGATCGTGCTCGGGATGACGCTCGCAGTTTCCACCCCAAAGCCGCACTACCAGACATTCCGGCGGGGTGGGGTGCACACACGCGCAGGGTCACTCTCATGTGTGACAGTCGGCACACCTAGCAGGTAAAGCTCTCATCAAATAGTTTGTGATACCGTTCACTAAACCCGGCGACAGAGCCGAAGGACCGTAGTGCGACGGTCCTCGGCCCGAGGTTCTCTCTCGGACCGGGCTTACGCTCGTCCCGTACGAGTCCAGTGCCTGCCCCCACCACCACGCGGAGCAAACCGCCATGCGGTCAGATGACGTCCGATCCCTCCTGCAAGCCGCCGTGCCCACGGCCATCGCCGGCGCACTCGCCGCGTTGATCAGCGGGCTTGTCGTCGGCAGCAAGGGTGTGGTCGGAGCGGTCGTCGCGACGCTGGTCGTGATCCTGTTCATGGGCATCGGATTCGTCGTTCTGCAGCGCACGGCGAAATCGCTTCCGCACCTCTTCCAGGCCATGGGGCTCATGCTCTACACGGCCCAGATCCTGCTGCTTTTCGTCTTTGTCGCAGCGTTCAAGAACACGACGCTGTTCAACCCCAAGGCCTTCGCCATCACGCTCGTCGCCACCACCCTGGTGTGGATCGCCGCGCAGACGCGTGCCCACATGAAGGCCAAGATCCTTTACGTCGAACCGGACTCGGTGAAGGGCGACAAGCCCGAAAATCCGGGATCGAAGTCGTGAAGGGTAGGGCCGGGATAAGTGGGCGTTCGAGATCCTGCTATCGTCCGGTGCCAACTGCGGCATTGCGGGCGCGGGCATCTGAGCTGACGCCTGTCCCATCGCGAGGCTCGATGCCTGATCGCCGCCCCATCATCCGTAACACCAGTCCAGTGCCGAACAGCGGCTGCTCGCCGCGCCGACACAACGAGGTTGCCGTACCTATGCGCCACGCTGAAGGAGCCCGCGGTGAGTGCTGACCCGACGACGGTGCTCGCCTTCGAGACCGACTGCCACATCTTCGACGGTTGTGGCTTCCCGGCTCCCGGCCTGCACTCGTTCCTGTTCCAGCCGATCTTCGGCGACGCGGACAGCAACTTCTACTTCAACAAGACGATGCTCCTGGCCCTGCTGGGCTCGGTCATCATCGTCGGCTTCTTCTGGATGGCTTTCCGGAAGCCGAAGGTCGTCCCGGGCAAGCTGCAGATGGTCGCCGAGGCCGGCTACGACTTCGTGCGCCGCGGCATCGTCTACGAGACGCTGGGCAAGAAGGAGGGCGAGAAGTACGTCCCCTTCATGGTCGCGCTGTTCTTCTTCGTCTGGGTCATGAACCTCTGGTCGATCGTCCCGCTCGCCCAGTTCCCGGTGACCGCGATCATCGCGTACCCGGCGGCGCTCGCGCTGATCGTCTACGTGATCTGGATGAGCGTGACGTTCAAGCGTCACGGCTTCGTCGGTGGCTTCAAGAACCTGACCGGCTACGACAAGTCGCTCGGCCCGGTCCTGCCGCTCGTCATGGTCATCGAGTTCTTCTCGAACGTCCTCGTCCGGCCCTTCACCCACGCGGTCCGACTGTTCGCGAACATGTTCGCCGGTCACACCCTGCTGCTGCTGTTCACCATCGCCAGCTGGTACCTGCTGAACGGGATCGGCATCGCCTACGCGGGCGTCTCGTTCGTCATGGTCATCGTGATGACCGCCTTCGAACTCTTCATCCAGGCTGTCCAGGCGTACGTCTTCGTCCTCCTGGCGTGCAGCTTCCTCCAGGGCGCGCTCGCCGAGCACCACTGAGCACCGCCCGCCCCGCTCAGCCCCCCATTCGTCCGGTGGCCAACCCCCACCGGTCCGTGAAAGAGAAGGAAGAACTGGCATGTCCCAGACCCTTGCCGCCGTCACCGGCTCCCTCAGCTCCGTTGGTTACGGTCTCGCGGCCATCGGCCCCGGTGTCGGCGTCGGCATCATCTTCGGTAACGGCACGCAGGCTCTCGCCCGTCAGCCCGAGGCTGCCGGTCTGATCCGCGCCAACCAGATCCTCGGCTTCGCCTTCTGTGAGGCGCTCGCCCTCATCGGTCTGGTCATGCCGTTCGTCTACAGCTGACGAACCGCGATCACTAGTCCGAACAGACGAAAGGCATTGATGTGAACCTCATGGTTCTCGCGGCTGAGGGTGGAGAGAACCCCCTCGTTCCGCCGATCCCCGAGCTCGTCATCGGTCTGATCGCCTTCGTCATCGTCTTCGGTTTCCTCGCGAAGAAGCTCCTCCCGAACATCAACAAGGTTCTGGACGAGCGCCGTGAGGCCATCGAGGGCGGTATCGAGAAGGCGGAAGCCGCTCAGACCGAGGCCCAGAGCGTGCTGGAGCAGTACAAGGCCCAGCTCGCCGAGGCCCGGCACGAGGCCGCGCGCCTGCGCCAGGAAGCGCTGGAGCAGGGCACTGCGCTGAAGGAAGAACTGCGCGCAGAGGGCCAGCGGCAGCGTGAGGAGATCATCGCTGCCGGCCACGCCCAGATCGCGGCAGACCGCAAGGCCGCCTCTCAGGCGCTGCGCCAGGACGTCGGCAAGCTCGCCACCGACCTGGCCGGCAAGCTCGTCGGCGAGTCCCTCGAGGACCACGCCCGGCAGAGCCGCACCATCGACCGCTTCCTCAGCGAGCTTGAGGAGAAGGCCGAGGCGGCCCGATGAACGGAGCGAGCCGCGAGGCGCTGGCCTCCGCGCGCGAGCGTCTCGACGCGCTGACGGACAGCACGTCCGTCGACGCGGCGAAGCTCGCCGGTGAGCTGGCCGCTGTCACCGCGCTGCTCGACCGTGAGGTCTCGCTGCGTCGGGTCATCACGGACCCGGCGCAGTCCGGCGAGGCCAAGGCCGAGCTCGTCGCTCGGCTGCTCGGCGGTCAGGTCGGCGGGGAGACCCTCGACCTGGTGTCCGGCATGGCCCGGTCCCGCTGGTCGCAGTCCCGTGACCTGGTGGACTCGCTGGAGGAGCTGGCGGCCACCGCCGACCTCACGGCGGCCCAGCAGGCGAACGCGCTCGACAACGTCGAGGACGAGATCTTCCGCTTCGGCCGGATCGTGTCCTCGAACACCGAGCTGCGTGCCGCGCTGACCGACCGCGCGGCGACCGCCTCCGCCAAGAGCCAGCTGCTGCGCAGCCTGCTCGGCGGCAAGGTGAACGCCGTCACCGAGCGCCTGGTGATCCGTCTTGTCACGCACCCGCGTGGACGTAGCCTGGAAGCGGGACTCGAGTCCCTTTCCAAGCTCGCCGCCGAGCGCCGTGACCGCATGGTCGCCACCGTGACCAGCGCGGTTCCGCTCAGCGACGTGCAGAAGCAGCGTCTCGGCGCGGTGCTGGCCAAGCTGTACGGCCGCCAGATGCACCTGAACCTCGACGTGGACCCCGAGGTCCTCGGCGGGATCTCGGTGCGAGTCGGCGACGAGGTCATCGACGGCACCATCGCGGACCGCCTCGCAGAGGCGTCCCGCCGCATGGCCGGCTGACCAGCCACCAAAAGTACAAAGCATTCCTAGCGGCCCGGTTGGGCCGTGCAGAACTTGCAGAAGATTCCTGGGGGTCACCCCCAGACCCCTAAGAAGCTTCAGGCCCAACAAGGAGAGCAGGGAACCCAGATGGCGGAGCTCACGATCCGGCCGGAGGAGATCCGGGACGCACTGGAGACCTTTGTCCAGTCGTACCAGCCGGACGCGGCCTCGCGCGAGGAGGTCGGAACGGTCAGCGTTGCCGGCGACGGCATCGCGAAGGTGGAGGGCCTGCCCTCCGCCATGGCGAACGAGCTGCTGAAGTTCGAGGACGGCACCCTCGGTCTCGCCCTCAACCTCGAGGAGCGCGAGATCGGTGCGATCGTCCTCGGCGAGTTCAGCGGTATCGAGGAGGGCCAGCCGGTGCAGCGCACCGGTGAGGTTCTCTCCGTAGGCGTCGGTGAGGGCTACCTCGGCCGCGTTGTCGACCCGCTCGGCAACCCGATCGACGGCCTCGGCGAGATCGCGACCGAAGGCCGCCGCGCCCTCGAGCTGCAGGCCCCGGGCGTCATGGTCCGTAAGTCGGTGCACGAGCCCATGCAGACCGGCTACAAGGCCGTCGACGCGATGGTGCCGATCGGCCGTGGCCAGCGTCAGCTGATCATTGGCGACCGTCAGACCGGCAAGACCGCTCTGGCCGTCGACACGATCATCAACCAGCGCGACAACTGGCGCTCCGGCGACGTGAACAAGCAGGTCCGCTGCATCTACGTCGCCATCGGCCAGAAGGGCTCGACCATCGCGTCCGTTCGCGGCGCCCTGGAAGAGGCCGGCGCGCTCGAGTACACGACGATCGTCGCCGCCCCGGCGTCCGACCCGGCCGGCTTCAAGTACCTGGCGCCGTACACCGGTTCCGCCATCGGCCAGCACTGGATGTACGCCGGCAAGCACGTCCTGATCATCTTCGACGACCTGTCGAAGCAGGCCGACGCCTACCGCGCCGTCTCGCTGCTGCTGCGCCGCCCGCCGGGCCGTGAGGCCTACCCGGGTGACGTCTTCTACCTGCACTCCCGTCTGCTGGAGCGCTGCGCGAAGCTGTCCGACGAGATGGGTGCCGGTTCGATGACCGGTCTGCCGATCGTCGAGACCAAGGCGAACGACGTGTCGGCGTTCATCCCGACCAACGTCATCTCCATCACCGACGGCCAGTGCTTCCTGGAGTCCGACCTGTTCAACGCGGGCCAGCGCCCGGCGCTGAACGTCGGTATCTCGGTCTCCCGCGTCGGTGGCTCCGCCCAGCACAAGGCCATGAAGCAGGTTTCGGGTCGTCTCCGCGTCGACCTGGCCCAGTACCGCGAGCTGGAGGCGTTCGCCGCCTTCGGTTCCGACCTGGACGCCGCGTCGAAGGCCTCGCTGGAGCGCGGCAAGCGCATGGTCGAGCTGCTCAAGCAGGGCCAGTACCAGCCGATGCCCGTCGAGGAGCAGGTCGTCTCCGTCTGGGCCGGCACCACCGGCAAGATGGACGACGTCCCGGTCGCCGACATCCGTCGCTTCGAGTCGGAGCTGCTGGAGCACCTGCGCCGCGAGCGCAAGGACCTCCTCACCTCCATCGCCGACGGCGGCAAGATGTCGGACGACACCCTGGGCTCGATCGCTGACGCCATCGCCGCCTTCAAGCGCCAGTTCGAGACCTCGGACGGCAAGCTCCTGGGCGAGGACGTGCCGGCCGTCAACGTCTCCAAGTGACGACGGAAGGGACCTGACTCATGGGAGCGCAGCTCCGGGTCTACAAGCGTCGCATCCGTGCCATCACGGCGACCAAGAAGATCACCAAGGCGATGGAGATGATCGCCGCCTCGCGCATCGTCAAGGCGCAGCGCAAGGTGGCGGCGTCGATGCCGTACGCGACCGAGCTCACCCGTGCGGTGACCGCGGTGGCGACCGGTTCGAACAACAAGCACGCCCTGACCACCGAGGTCGAGACGCCGACCCGCGCCGCGGTCCTGCTCATCACGAGCGACCGCGGTCTGGCCGGCGGCTACTCCTCGAACGCCATCAAGCAGGCGGAGCGGCTCAGCGAGCGGCTGCGGGCTGAGGGCAAGGAGGTCGACAGCTACATCGTCGGCCGCAAGGGCGTCGCCTACTACGGGTTCCGTGAGCGCAAGGTCACGGACTCGTGGACCGGCTTCACCGACAGCCCGGCCTACGCCGACGCCAAGCGCGTCGCGGGGCCGCTGATCGAGGCCATCCAGCTGGAAACGGCCGAGGGCGGCGTCGACGAGCTGCACATCGTCTACACGGAATTCGTGTCGATGATGACGCAGAACGCGGTCGACGGCCGGATGCTGCCGCTCAGCCTCGACAAGGCTGCGGAGGAGGACGGTGCGAAGGGCGAGATCCTTCCGCTGTTCGAGTTCGAGCCGTCGGCGGAGGACGTCCTCGACGCCCTTCTGCCGCGCTACGTCGAGAGCCGGATCTACAACGCACTGCTGCAGTCGGCCGCTTCCGAGCACGCCGCCCGCCGCCGCGCGATGAAGTCGGCGACCGACAACGCCGGAGACCTCATCAAGAGCCTCTCCCGGCTTGCCAACGCGGCCCGCCAGGCCGAAATCACCCAGGAAATCAGCGAGATCGTCGGTGGCGCCAGCGCCATGGCCGACGCGACCGCGGGGAGTGACAAGTAATGACGACCTCTGTTGAGACGGCCGCTGCCACGGGCCGCATCGCCCGGGTCATCGGCCCGGTCGTCGACGTGGAGTTCCCCGTCGACGCGATGCCCGACATCTACAACGCGCTGAAGGTCCAGGTCGCCGACCCGGCCGAGGACGGCGCGCTCAAGACGCTGACCCTTGAGGTCGCCCAGCACCTGGGTGACGGCCTGGTCCGCACCATCTCCATGCAGCCCACCGACGGTCTGGTCCGCCAGGCCCCGGTGACCGACACGGGCGAGGGCATCACCGTCCCCGTCGGCGACTTCACCAAGGGCAAGGTCTTCAACACCCTGGGTGAGGTGCTGAACTACCCGGAGGCCAACGCCGAGGTCACCGAGCGCTGGCCCATCCACCGCAAGGCCCCGAGCTTCGACGAGCTCGAGTCCAAGACGGAGATGTTCGAGACCGGCGTCAAGGTCATCGACCTTCTCACCCCGTACGTCAAGGGTGGAAAGATCGGTCTGTTCGGTGGTGCCGGTGTCGGCAAGACCGTTCTGATCCAGGAAATGATCTACCGCGTCGCCAACAACCACGACGGTGTGTCGGTCTTCGCGGGCGTCGGTGAGCGTACCCGTGAGGGCAACGACCTCATCGAGGAAATGGGCGACTCGGGCGTCATCGACAAGACGGCGCTCGTCTTCGGCCAGATGGACGAGCCCCCGGGCACCCGTCTGCGCGTCGCCCTGGCCGGTCTGACCATGGCGGAGTACTTCCGCGATGTTCAGAAGCAGGACGTGCTCTTCTTCATCGACAACATCTTCCGGTACACCCAGGCGGGTTCCGAGGTGTCGACCCTGCTCGGCCGCATGCCCTCCGCGGTGGGTTACCAGCCGAACCTGGCCGACGAGATGGGTCTCCTCCAGGAGCGCATCACCTCGACCCGTGGTCACTCGATCACCTCGATGCAGGCGATCTACGTCCCCGCGGACGACCTGACCGACCCGGCGCCGGCGACCACCTTCGCCCACCTCGACGCGACGACGGTTCTCTCCCGTCCGATCTCCGAGAAGGGCATCTACCCGGCCGTGGACCCGCTGGACTCCACGTCCCGCATCCTCGACCCGCGGTACATCGCGGCGGACCACTACGCGGCCGCCATGCGTGTCAAGGGGATCCTGCAGAAGTACAAGGACCTCCAGGACATCATCGCGATCCTCGGTATCGACGAGCTGGGCGAGGAGGACAAGCTCGTTGTCCACCGTGCCCGCCGCGTCGAGCGCTTCCTGTCGCAGAACACCCACGTCGCCAAGCAGTTCACCGGCGTGGACGGTTCGGACGTTCCGCTCGACGAGTCGATCACCGCGTTCAACGCGATCTGCGACGGTGAGTACGACCACTTCCCCGAGCAGGCGTTCTTCATGTGCGGTGGCATCGAGGACCTGAAGGCCAACGCCAAGGAGCTGGGCGTCTCCTGATCCGGCGCGCTCCGCGAGGAGCGCATCCGGTTCGCAGGTTTCGAAGGAGAGGGGCGGGTGTGTCCCGTCCCTCTCCCCACGCCCATTAGAATTTGACCCAACACCCGGCTGACCCGCCGGGTGGTGACCCGAGGAGCCACCTTGGCTGCTGAGCTGCACGTCGAGCTGGTCGCGGCGGACCGCAATGTCTGGTCCGGCGAGGCCACCCTTGTTGTCGCCCGCACCACGTCCGGCGACATCGGCGTCATGCCCGGTCACCAGCCGCTTCTCGGTGTGCTGGAATCGGGCCCGGTGACCATCCGCACCAGCGAGGGCAACACTGTCATCGCCGCGGTGCACGGCGGATTCATCTCGTTCGCGGACAACAAGCTGTCCCTGCTGGCCGAGATCGCCGAGCTCGCGGACGAGATCGATGTCCAGCGTGCGGAGCGGGCACTGGAGCGCGCGAAGTCGGAGGCCGACGCGGCCGCCGAGCGTCGCGCGGATGTCCGGCTGCGCGCCGTAACGGGCTGACCGCCCGTCGGAGTTTCAACCGCCGAGTCCCGTGGGGCGACCTTCGGGGCTCGGCAGACCTCAGCCGCGGTCCGTTCTGGAATTTTCCAGACCGGGTCGCGGCTGAGGCGATGCAGGTCTGTTTTTTCTCATGCGTATTCGATGAGCGAGGAGGTCGGTGAAGATGCTCCTCGCTCTGCTTGTGAGCGGCCTGGTCGTAGCCCTGGTGGTGATCGGGCTGTTCGTCTTCGGACTGCGCCGCAGACTGATCCAGCGGTCCGGCGGCACCTTCGACTGCAGCATGCGCTGGGGCGTCTCGGAGGAGCCGGACGTCTCCGGCAAGGGCTGGGTCTACGGGGTCGCGCGCTACAGCGGTGACCGCATCGAGTGGTTCCGTGTGTTCTCGTACTCCCCGCGCCCGCGCCGGCTGCTGGAGCGGTCCTCCATCGAGGTCCTGGCCCGCCGTGCCCCGGAGGGCGAGGAGGAGCTGGCGCTGCTGTCCGACGCCGTCGTGCTCGGCTGTCTCCACCGGGGGACGCGCCTGGAGCTGGCGATGAGCGAGGACGCGCTGACGGGCTTCCTGGCGTGGCTGGAGGCGGCTCCGCCCGGCCAGCGGGTGAACGTGGCGTAGGTACCCCTGCGGGGTCCCGCGCCGGGACGGCATGGAGAAGCCGGGGAGACGGGGGCGGACCCGTCTCCCCGGCTTCCGTCGTACTACTGGAGCCCGGTGTGGACCGCGTTCGCGAGCTCACCGTTGGTGGTGTCGCCGCTGAACTCCCAGTAGAAGGCTCCCCGGAGGCCCTGCTGCTTGGCCCAGGTCATCTTGCCGGCGATGGTGGCGGGGGTGTCGTAGCTCCACCAGTTGCTGCCGCACTTGGCGTAGGCCGTGCCGGCGACGGTGCCGGTGGCCGGGCAGCTGTTCTTGAGCACCTTGTAGTCCTCGATGCCCTGCTCGTACGTGCCCGGGGCCGGTCCGGTGGCGGTGCCGCCGGGGGCTGCCTGGGTCACGCCGGTCCAGCCGCGGCCGTAGAAGCCGATGCCGAGGTTGAGCTTGGAACCGGGCACGCCCTTGGCCTTGAGCTTGGCGATGGCGTCGGCCGAGTTGAAGCCGGCCTGCGGGATGCCCGCGTACGAGGTCAGCGGGGAGTGCGGGGCGGTCGGACCCTGGGCCGCCCAGGCGCCGAAGAAGTCGTACGTCATGACGTTGTAGAAGTCGGTGTACTGCGCGGCGCCCGCGTAGTCGGCCTTGTCGATCTTGCCGCCGTCCGAGGCGTCGGCGGTGATGGCCGCGGTGACCAGGTTGTTCGCGCCGAACCGGGTCTTCACGGCCTGCATCAGGTTCTTGAAGGCGGCCGGGCCGCTGGTGTCGCAGGACAGGCCGCAGGCGTTCGGGTACTCCCAGTCCAGGTCGATGCCGTCGAAGACGTCGGCCCAGCGGGGGTCCTCGACCAGGTTGTAGCAGGACTGGGCGAAGGCGGCCGGGTTGGCGGCGGCCTGCGGGAAGCCGCCGGACCAGGTCCAGCCGCCGAAGGACCACAGGATCTTGATGTTCGGGTAGGCCTTCTTCAGCTTGCGCAGCTGGTTGAAGTTGCCGCGCAGCGGCTGGTCCCAGGTGTCGGCGACGCCGTCGACGCTCTGGTCGGCGGTGTAGGCCTTGTCGTAGTCGGCGTAGGAGTCACCGATGGTGCACTGGCCGTTCTGGACGTTGCCGAAGGCGTAGTTGATGTGCGTGATCTTCGCCGCGGTGCCCGAGGTGACCAGGTTCTTCACGTGGTAGTTGCGTCCGTAGACGCCCCAGTTGGTGAAGTAGCCGAGCTTGACCTTGTCGCCCGGGTCCGGGGGGATGACCCCGCCGGTCGTGGTGACCGTGGTGGACCCCGAGGAGGGGCCGGTCTGGTCGATGGTGTCGCGGGCGGTGACGCTGTAGGTGTACGTCGTGCCCTTGGTCAGGCCCGAGTCCGCGTAGCTGGTCCCGGTGACGGTGGCGATCTTGGCGGAGCCCCGGTAGACGTCGTAGTTCTTGACGCCCTTGTCGTCGGTGGCCGGGGTCCAGGTCAGGGTCAGCGAGGTGTCGGCGACGTTGCTCGCGGCAGGGGCGCCGGGAGCGGTGGGGGGATTGTCGCCGGGCTGGGTGCCGCCGTCGCAGGAGGCGCCGTTGATCTTGCAGCCGGTCGGGGCTCCGGAGCCGGCGCCGTTGAAGCCGAAGCTGGCGGTGGCCCCGGGGGCGAGGGTGCCGTTCCAGCCGAGGTTCTTGGCGGTCCAGTGGGTGCCGGAACTCGTCACGGTGGCGTCCCAGGCCGAGGTGACCGAGGTGCCCGCCGGGTAGTCCCACTCCACGGTCCAGCTGCTGAGCGTGGTGGTGCCGGTGTTCTTCACCACCCACTTGCCCTCGAAGCCGGAACCCCAGTCGGAGACCTTGGTGTACGTGGCGGTCGCGGAGGCGGCGGCCTGGGCCGGGCCGGCCAGGGCGACGAGTCCGGTGACGGGCAGGGCGAGCACGGCGACGACCGCCGCGACTCTCGTGAAGAACCGGGTGCGCCTGGTGGGGGGTGGGGATGCTGTGCTCAAGGGTGCTCCTCCGTAGGTCCGTCGCGGTCGTGGGGCCGACGTCGACATGGGGGTGGGACCTGCGCCGCCCGTGAGCACGCTTTGTCATGGCACGCTCACCACAGTGTTGCCGTGAGAGTAGAAAGGTCTGGACCAACCGTCAAGAGGTCCAGACCGGTGCCGACCGTCGTCCGCTAGATGCCCAACTCCTGTGCCAGGACCGCGGCTTGGAGCCGACTGCGCAGCTCCAGCTTGCCCAGCAGGCGGCTGACGTGCGTCTTCGCCGTAGCCTCCGCCATGCCCAGGCGCTCGGCGATCTCGGCGTTCGACAGCCCCTCCCCGAGGGCCGCCAGCACCTCCCGTTCGCGCGGGGTGAGCGAGGCGACGGCCGCCGCCCGCTCCGGAGCCGGGCCGCTCCGCACCGGACGCGGCGCCGCGAACTCCGCGATCAGCCGCCTGGTGACCGCCGGGGCGATCAGCCCCTCGCCGCGCGCGACGGTCCGTACCGCCGCTATCAGCTCCGCCGCGTCCGCGTTCTTCAGCAGGAAGCCGCAGGCGCCGGCCCGCAGCGCCCCGAAGACATACTCGTCGAGGTCGAAGGTGGTCAGCACCAGCACGTCCGCCAGACCCTCCTCCACCACCTGGCGGGTCGCCGACACCCCGTCGAGCCGGGGCATCTGCACGTCCATGAGGACGAGGTCCGGCCGCAGCTCCCGGGCCAGGCGCACCGCCTCCTCCCCGTCGGCCGCCTCGCCCGCCACCTCGATGTCGCCCGCGCTGCGCAGGATGAGCACCAGCCCGGCCCGCACCGCGGCCTGGTCCTCGGCCACCACCACCCGGATGGTCACATCTCCACCGCCTTCTCCTCGGCGGGCAGGATCGCCCGCACGTGCCACACGCTGCCGTCCCGGCCCGCGGCGAACTCCCCGCCCAGCAGTTCCGTCCGCTCCCGCATGCCGATCAGCCCGGCGCCCGAGCCCGGCGCGCGCGGTCCGGGGCGGTCTCCGTAGGGGGAGTCCACCGCCACGCTCAACAGCCCGTCCTCGTGCGCCACGCGGACCGTCACCGTGCCGGGGGAGGCGTGCTTGAGGGCGTTGGTCAGGGACTCCTGGACGATCCGGTACGCGGCCAGCTCCACGGGGGCCGCCGCGGGCTCCCCGGACGCCCGGTCGTCGTGCAGGACGAAGGCCAGCCCGCTCGCCGAGCCGTTGGTCCGGGCCTGCCCGATCAGGGCGTCGAGGCCGTCCAGCGAAGGCACCGCCACCGCCTCCTGGTCGCCCCCCGCGTCCCGCAGCAGCCCGATCAGGCGGCGCATCTCGGCCAGCCCCTGCACGCTGTTCTCGCGGATCACGCCGAGCGCGTCACGGCTGGTCGCGGCCGTGTCGATGGAGAGCGCCGCGGTCGAGTGGATGGCGATCGCCGAGAGGTGGTTGGCCACCATGTCGTGCAGCTCGCGGGCCATCCGGGCGCGCTCGGCGGCCACGGCCTGGCTGCGGTCCATTTCGGCCAGCAGCGCCGTCTGCTCGGCGCGCAGCCGGGCAGCCTCGGCCGCCTCCCGGTGGTTGCGCAGGGTGGCTCCGGTCAGCGCCGGGGCGAAGCTCACGATGCCGGTGATCGCGCCGATCAGCAGGGCCTGCGGGTTGCGCAGCCAGGCCAGCGAGGCGATCGTGACGACGACGGTGATCAGGCCCGTGGTCACCGGGAGCCGCCGGGCCATGGCCGGTTTTCCGTACACGACGGCGGCGTACATCAAGTCGGTGAAGATGATGACGGTGGCGAGGCTGCCGACGGTGAACTGGTCGGCGATCACCCCGACGGTCCCGACGGTCAGGGTCACCCGCGGTGCGGTGCGGCGCAGCAGTTCCATCGCGCCGAGCACCACGAGGGGCACCAGGGCGGCCCAGGCCGGCAGGGAGCCGCGTGCGGGGCTGCTGTAGACGCCGAGCGACCAGAACACGAGGCCCGCGGCGACGCTGACCACCGCGAGGAGGACGTCGTCACGGTGGGGGCGCAGGCTCTTCTCGGTCACGGTCCCATCCAACAGGGTGTATGCGCCCAGCACCTCGGCGGAGCGGCTGAAGTGCGGGTACATCGAAGGGTGCAGGCGCACATGGTCATTCGCGACGACGAATCGGGCGGCGGCGGACGGGAGTCTTGAGGGGAACGACCAACCCGAGCGGACGGAGAGTCCTGTGATCGTCGCGCTGATCATCGCCTGTGAGATCGGTTTCTGGGTCCTGCTGGCGGCGGGACTCGCCCTGCGCTACCTCGCGAAGATGCCCCGGCTGGGGGCCGCGGTCCTGCTGTGCGAGCCGCTGATGGAGCTGGTCCTGCTCGTCGTCACCACGATCGACCTGAAGAACGGCGCGGAGCCGGACTGGAAGCACGGCGTGGCCGCCCTCTACATCGGCTACACCGTCGCCTACGGCCACTACACGATCAAGTGGCTCGACGGGCACGCCGCCCACCGGCTGGCCGGCGGCCCCAAGCCCGCCGGCGCCGGCTACGGGAAGGCCCGCGTCGCGCACGAGTGGAAGCTGTGGACCCGGACGGTCCTCGCCGCCGCCGTCGGCATCGGCCTGCTCCAGGCGGCGATCTGGTACGTGGGCGACGCGGGCGACATCAGCTCGCTGCGCGCGTGGCAGTCCGGCGCCCTGCGGGCGGTCGTCATCCACGCGCTCGTCGCCCTCGGCTACACCGTGTGGCCCCCGAAGGCGCCCGCGGACGCCGACGGGGAGGACCGGCCCTCGCTCGCGAAGACCGGGTGAGGCGCCGTGTGCGCTACCGCTCGCCGCCCGGCACCCACAGCACGTCCCCGACCTCCTTGTTGGCCACCCGGGCCAGGATGAACAGGAGGTCGGAGAGGCGGTTGAGGTAGGTGGCGGTGAGCGGGTTCATCGACTCGCCGTGGACCTCCAGCGCCGCCCACGTCGACCGCTCGGCGCGCCGGACCACCGTGCAGGCCTGGTGCAGCAGGGCCGCGCCGGGGGTGCCGCCGGGCAGGATGAAGCTGCGCAGCTTCTCCACCTGCTCCAGGAAGAGGTCGCAGTCGGCCTCCAGCTTGTCGACGTAGAACTGCTCCACGCGCAGCGGCGGGTACTCCGGGTTCTCCACCACCGGGGTGCACAGGTCCGCGCCGACGTCGAACAGGTCGTTCTGCACCCGCACCAGGACCTTCACGACCTCGGCGGACAGGGCGCCCAGCGCGATGGCCGTCCCGATGGCCGCGTTGGCCTCGTTGGCGTCGGCGTACGCGGAGATCCGCAGGTCGGTCTTGGCCGTGCGGCTCATGTCGCCCAGGGCGGTCGTGCCCTTGTCGCCGGTACGGGTGTAGATGCGCGTGAGGTTCACCATGCGGCCAGGGTAGACGGGCCCGCCGGGGAAATTCCGGGCACGGTCGGCGCCGCTCGCGTACGGTCCCGTGGGGCCGCCGGAGCCCCGGGATCGGGAAGGGGCCGCGTGGCCGAGACGTACTACCTGTGGCGGCTGGCCGAGGCCGCCCAGCAGATCGACCTCCTGGCGGGATTCCTCGCCACCCGGCCCGGGCCGGGCCCGGACCACCTCGCCGAACCTGCCGAGTGCGCCGCGGCCGGACGGGCGGCCGTGGCCGCCGGGCGTCTGGGGGAGGCCCTCGGCCATGTCGACGACCTGCGCGAGCACGCCGCCCGGTGGGCCGGACACCCCCACCACCCGGGCGAACCGGGCGCCGCCGAGCACGACGCCCGGGTCTGGGACTACGCGAAGGACGCCCTGCGCGCGGAGCACGGTCCCGGGGCGGCGCACGTGCGCACCGCCCGCGACCTCCTGCTGCAGCTCCGCCTCCTGCAACGGGAGATCTGTGCGCTGCCGGAGGCGGACGCGCAGGCCAGGGCGGACGCGCACTACCTCGCGGGCCGCGGCGCCATCGCCGTCGAACTCGGCCGCCCGGGCGTCGCGCGCGGGGAGCTGCGACGGCTGCGCGCACTGGCCGAGAGGTGCGCAGGGACCCACGTCACATGAACTGGACGGCTGGGCAGGGCTGCTGGGCTGTCCCGGTGTGATGTCCGTCATCTGAGACGTGACGCGTGTTACTTCGCGGTCACACCGCACCCCCCGGGCGCTAGTCTCCGCCGGAGTGGCTGTGAAGCCGTGCCGTATTTGAGAACAACGAGGGGTGTGCAGTGGCTGGGAAGCTCGCCGTCATCGGTGCGGGACTCATGGGTTCCGGGATCGCTCAGGTCTCCGCTCAGGCGGGATGGGACGTCGTGCTGCGCGACGTCACCGACGCCGCGCTGACCCGGGGCACGGACGGCATCAAGGCCTCGTACGACAAGTTCGTCTCCAAGGGCAAGCTGACCGCCGAGGACGCCGAGGCGGCGCTCGCCCGCATCACGACGACCACCGACCTGGACGCGGTCGCCGACGTCGACATCGTGGTGGAAGCGGCCTTCGAGAAGATCGAGATCAAGCACGAGATCTTCCGCGCCCTCGACAAGATCGTGCGCGAGGACGCCGTTCTCGCCTCCAACACCTCCGCGATCCCGATCACCAAGATCGCGGCCGTGACGGAGCGTCCGGAGCGGGTCGTCGGCGCGCACTTCTTCTCGCCCGTCCCGATGATGCAGCTGTGCGAGCTGGTCCGCGGTTACAAGACGAGCGACGAAACCCTCGCCACCACCCGGGCGTTCGCCGAGTCCGTCGGCAAGACCTGCATCGTCGTCAACCGCGACGTCGCCGGCTTCGTGACGACCCGTCTGATCTCCGCGCTGGTCGTCGAGGCCGCCAAGCTGTACGAATCGGGCGTCGCCTCCGCCGAGGACATCGACATCGCCTGCAAGCTGGGCTTCGGTCACGCGATGGGCCCGCTGGCCACCGCCGACCTCACGGGCGTCGACATCCTGCTGCACGCCACCAGCAACATCTACACCGAGTCCCAGGACGAGAAGTTCGCCCCGCCGGAGCTCATGCGCCGCATGGTGGACGCCGGGGACATCGGCCGCAAGAGCGGCCAGGGTTTCTACAAGCACTGAGAACGGTCCAGCCACTGAGCGCCATCGTTCGAATGCCTTCACCCGTCAGGGTGAATTAGGTATCGGTTCGCTCACGGTCGGCAACTTCCCTGCCCGCGCGGCAGTCAGTTGCAGTGAGAGTTGCCGACCACGGACCAGTTGCCATACGTACGCAGTACTGCCGGGAGTACACATGCACATCAGGGGCGACCACGCCGAACTCGCTGTCGGGGGCCGCCTCGACGTGCGCAGCGCGGCGGACGCCCGTACGGCCCTCCACAGCGCCCTCGACGACGGCCAGGGCGACCTCGTGCTCGACCTCACCGGGCTCGACTCCTGGGACGCGACCGGCCTCGGCGTGATCATGGGCGCGCACCGCAGGGCCGGCCGGACCGGACGCCGCCTCGTCCTGCGCGGGGTGCCGCCGCAGATGCAGCGGCTCCTGGTGGCGACCCGCCTGCACCGGATCCTCGCGATCGAGGGCGGCCTGGAAGCCGAGTCCCTTCCCCGGGTCTGACCCGCAAGCCGCTGACCTTTGCATTTCCTGCGGAAAGTAACGGTCCGGTGGTGATCGGGCCCCTGCGGTTTCCCGCACGACCGGCCACGGTCTAGGGTTCGGGCGGAAACCGGACCAGTGGCGACAGCGGGTGCGCGACGGCCGGGCGGTACGACGGCGAGGCGCGCGGCCCGCGATCGGGGGACTGGGTCATGGACCGTACACAGGGGCAGAACGAGCGCGGCGAGCAGGCCGCGGGCGGCTCCGCGTCGCCCGCCGCCGCCTCCGCGCCCGCGTCCCCCGGGGCGCCGTCGCCCGGGTCCGCCGGGCCCGCGCGGGTCGTCACCCTGACCGCCGGCGACTTCACCCTCACCGTCAACCCCGTCGACGGCAGCGAGATCGAACCCCTGCGTCCGGGCACCGGGCGCACCCGCCCCGCCAAGCGCGACGCCGCCGCCCGCGCCGCCCGGGACGCCGCCGCCAGACCGCCCGTGCTCCCGGGACCCCCGATATCCGCCCGGCCCCTGCTCGCACGGGAAGAAGAGCTGGAGCGGCTCGTCCGGCTCCTGGGCCGCGGCCGCTCCGTCCGCCTGACCGGGCCGTCCGGGTCCGGCCGCAGCGCGCTGCTCGACGCGGTCGCCGACCGGTGCGCGGGCGTCGCGCCCGACGGCGTCGTACGGCTCAGCGGCCACGGGCACCAGCAGCCCGGTGAACTCCTCCACACGCTCTACGCGACCGTGTACGAGGCCCCGCGGGAACGCCCCGAACGCGACGAGCTCCTCGCCCGCGTCCGCGACATCGGGGCCGTCGTCCTCCTCGACGACCTGGAGATGGGCGGGAGCGCCCTCGACGAGCTGCTGCGCGCCACCCCCGAATGCGCCTACCTGCTGGCGGCCACCCCCGACGCCAAGGCGCCCTCCGACGACTCCCACATCGAAGAGGTCTTCCTCACCGGCCTCGGCAAGGCCGACTGCGCGGCCCTGCTGGAGGCGGGCGTGGGACGCCCGCTGACGGACGAGGAGGCCGCCTGGGCGGGCGACCTGAGGTTCGCCTCCGAGGGGCTGCCGCTGCGCTTCGTACAGGCCGCCGCGATGCTCCGGCAGCGCGACGAGCTCAACCGCAGCGACGAGGACGACGACGAGGAGGAGCCCGGCGTCTTCGAGGAGCGCCCCCGCGACAGCGCGGTGGTGCCGCTGCCGACGCTCGCCGAGGGCGCGGCCCCGGCGGAGCTGCTGGCGTCACGGGTCAGCGAGTCGGCCCGGGCGGCCCTGCGGATCGCCTGCGCACTGGGCGGCGAACTGCCGCACCACGCCCACCTGCCGGCGCTCGTGGGGGACACCCACGCCGACACGGCGGTGGCCGAACTCCTGGCCTGCGGGTTGCTGACGCCCGTCGGGACCCGCTACCGGCTCGCCGCCGGCGTCGCCCGCCAGCTGGAGGACGTCGGCTACGGGGACACCGCGTCGGAGGAGGCCCGTACCGCCGCCCGGCACTACGCCTGGTGGACCGGGCACGCCTCGGTGGTCCCCGAGCGGGTCGCGGCCGAGGCGGACGCGGTGCTCGCGGCGCTGGCCGGCGCGGACGTGGTGGCCGCGGCGGTACTGGCGCGCACGGCCGCCCCCGCCTTCGCGGCCTCGCTGCACTGGGAGGCCTGGGAGCGGGTGCTGCGCTCGGGCGCGGAGGCCGCGCGCAAGGCCGGAGAGGTCGCCGAGCAGGCGTACTTCCACCACGAGCTCGGGGTGCTCGCCCTGTGCGAGGGACGGCTCGACCGGGCCCGCGCCGAGCTGGAGACCTCGATCGGGCTGCGGGGCGCCCTCGCCGACAAGCGGGGCACCGTGGCGGGCCGACGGGCGCTGGCGCTGGTCGTGGACCGTGAGACCGCCGGGGCGAAGGCATCCCCGCCGCTGCGCCTGGAAGCGCCCGCGGCGGCCTCCGAGGCCGTGACGGTGGCCACCCCGGCCACCGAGGCGGCGACCGTGGCGACCCCGGCCGCCCGCAAGGCCCCCGCCACCCGGACGACCCCGGCCGTCCGGCCCGCCGCGGCCGACCGGACCTCCCCGGCCACCCGCCCGGCTCCGGCCCTGCCCGCCCCGCCGCCGCCCGCGGGGGCGTCCGCGGCGCCCGCCGTCACCCCGGTCCCGGTCTCCTCCGAGGCGGTCACGCGGATGACCCCCGTGGTGCCCGTGACGCAGACCTCCGAGCCGCCCACCACGCTGTCGGCGGTGTTCGAGGACGCCTTCCCGCTGTCGCCGAAGCAGGACGCGCCAGCCCCCGCGGCCCCCGCCCCGGCCGCGCCCTCCGGCCGGGACGCGGGCCGCCGCAAGCTCGTGCTGCTGGCCGCCGCGGGAGCGCTGGCCGCGGTGGCGCTGGGCACCGTCGTCAGCTTCGCGATGAGTTCCTCGGACAGCGAGCCGCCCGCGCAGGGGCCCGCCGTGTCCTCGACCCCGGAGACCTCCAGGACGCCCTCGACGGCCCAGGAGACCGGAGGGAACGATCCTGCATCGGAGCAGCCCGCAACGGCCCCCTCGGCGGACGCCACGGTTCCGGCCGCGGGCACGAGTGCCGCCCCGGTCCCCGGCCGCACGCCCGGCCGTACCCCGTCCAAGCGCCCCTCCACGAAGCCCACGAACTCCCAGGCGCCGACGTCCTCTTCGGCACCGACGAACACCCAGGCGCCGACCCAGGAGCCGACGGAGACCGCCGCGCCGACTCCCACGGAGACCGGCACGGTGACGGGCACGGCCACCGCCACCTCACCGGTCGCCACCCCCTGAGACGCCGACGGCTCCGTCCTCGCGGACGGAGCCGTTTCGTTTCAACCGGGTCAGAACAGGCGGAGCTTGTCGTCCTCGATGCCGCGCAGGGCGTCGTAGTCCAGGACCACGCAGTCCATCCCGCGGTCCGTCGCCAGCACCTTCGCCTGCGGCTTGATCTCCTGGGCGGCGAAGACACCGCGGACCGGGGCGAGGTGCGGATCGCGGTTGAGCAGCTCCAGGTAGCGGGTCAGCTGCTCCACGCCGTCGATCTCGCCGCGGCGCTTGATCTCCACGGCCACCGTCGCGCCCGAGGCGTCCCGGCACAGGATGTCCACCGGGCCGATCGCCGTCATGTACTCGCGGCGGATGAGGGTGTATCCCTCGCCCAGGGTCTCGATGCGGTCGGCGAGCAGCTCCTGGAGGTGCGCCTCGACGCCGTCCTTGATGAGACCCGGGTCGGTGCCGAGCTCGTGGGAGGAGTCGTGGAGCACTTCTTCCATGGTGATGATGAGCTTCTCGCCCGCCTTGTTGACGACCGTCCACACACCGGCGTCGTCCCCGCTCCCCTCTTTGAGGGTGCACGGCGGCGACATCCAGTTGAGCGGTTTGTACGCCCGGTCGTCAGCGTGGATCGAGACACTGCCGTCGGCCTTCACGAGGATCAGACGGGGTGCCGAGGGCAGGTGGGCGGTGAGCCGGCCCGCATAGTCGACGGAGCAGCGGGCAATCACGAGACGCATGGTCGGCAACGCTACTCGACCTACGGCCCTCCACGCGATTCGCCCCTGAAAGCCCCGTTCGCCGATGGCGCGTTGTATGCGCATTCTCCTGGTGCGTCACCCAGTGGGCGCCTACCGTGGTGAGCGGGAGGTTGTCGAGCGTGCACTCTGCGTCGCGATCTCCTTCCCTGCCCGTAAGACTCCGGCAACCAGTCAGCCGGGGTCGCGAGAGGAGAACCCATGTCGCTCGACGTCTCACCGGCCCTACTCGAACAGGCCGAGCGAGGCGAGGTCGACGAAGCCGCTTTCGTCGACTGCGTCCGGACCTCCCTGCCCTATGCATGGGAGATGATCAGCTCGCTGGTGGCCCAGCTGAAGGTGGACGGCGGACAGTTCGCCGACAACCAGACGCCGCCGCCCGACGAGCAGGCGCGTGGGCAACTGCTGCGCGCACTCGCGAGTGACGCGATACGCGGTGCGCTGCAGCGGCACTTCGGAGTGCGCCTGGCATTCCAGAACTGTCACCGGGTGGCGGTCTTCCCGCTGGATCCCTCGGTGGACGACCGGCTGGCCAAGTTCACTTCGATCCGCGGTCAGCTGCTCAACCAGTCGCCGGAACTGCGGGACTGCTGAACCAGGGCCCGAGCCGGTGGATCTCAGCCGAGACGGGGCAGGACTTCGGCGCCGAGTCGTCGTAGGTTCTCCTCCGTCGCGGCGAGGTCTCCGGAGCCCTCCGTCAGGAGGGCGAAGCGCGTGATGCCCGTGCGCTCGGAGGTGGCCGCCAGGCGGTCCGCCGCCAGCTCCGGGGTGCCCACCGGGTGCAGGTCGCACAGCAGTTCCGTGTAGGCGACGGGGTCCCGCATCGCGCGCACGCGGCCGTCCACGGTCACGTGCGCGTCCAGGCCCAGCCTGAGCCAGCCCGGCATGGACTTCAGCAGGGTCTCGCGCGCGCCGGCGGTGCTGTCCGCGATCTGGCACACCCCGGCGGAGACGTGCCCGGCCCCGGCGACGTGCTCGGGGGAGTGGCCCGCCTCCAGCGCCGTGCTGCGCCACAGCGCGACCATCTCGGCCTTGTTCTCGTCCCCGCAGTGCATGCCCAGCAGCATCGGCAGCCCCCGCTGCGCGGCCATCCGCACCGACGACGGCGAGGTGCAGGCCACGATCACCTCCGGGCCCGAGCCGTCCCCGTCCAGCGCCTCCGACGGCTGCGGTACGACCGCCACCTCGCGGAAGGCGTACCGCTCGCCGGCGGCGCCCACCCGCGCCTCGGTGAGCCAGCGGCGCAGCAGGTCCAGGGACTCCGGGAAGCCGTTCTCGTAGGCGTCCAGTCCGCCTCCGAAGACCTCCAGGTCCACCCACGGCCCCCCGCGCCCCACCCCCAGGGTGAAACGGCCGCCCGACGCCAGGTGCAGCAGCGCCGCCTGCTCCCCGAGGGCCACCGGGTGCGTGCTCGGCAGCACGCTCACCGCCGTGCCCACCCGCAGCCGGCGGGTCCGGCCCAGCATCAGGCCCGCCAGCGTCACCGCCGACGGGCAGACCCCGTACGGGACGAAGTGGTGCTCGGCCAGCCACACCGAGTCGAGCCCGGCCTCCTCGGCCACCTCCGCGGTCCGCACCGCCCGGTGCAGTGCCTCGCCCTGTCCCTGGCCCGGGAACTGGGCCGCCAGTACAAACGCTCCTACGCGCATCGCCTTCATCCTCCTCGCGGCTGACGCGGCCTCCCCCAGGTGGACCGGTTCTTCCTATGGCAACAACGTCTGACACGTGCCAAAGGCACGGGCTGACACGAAAGTTATTGGGATTGTCGGGCCAGTACCGGCCATCGGCCCGTCCCCCCGTAGACACCCTGCGGGTACCCGGCCTCGCTGCGCGTAGTCTGGAAGAAAGTCACTGCCGTCGGCCCATCCGTGAGGTATACGTGTCACCGCGCAACAACCGCCCCAGGGGCGGCGAGAACCCGGACGACCGCCCCGGCATCGGTCTGGACCGCTTCGGGCTGGAGCGCACCGAGGAGTACCAGGGCGAGGACTGGAAGGTCAGACACGTCGCGGGCGCGAGCGCGGCGGGCAAGCGCTACCGCTGCCCCGGTTGCGACCAGGAGATCCCCTCGGGCACCCCGCACCTGGTGGCCTGGCCCGAGTACGGCGGCGTGGACGACCGGCGGCACTGGCACAAGGCCTGCTGGAACGCGAAGGACCGCCGCACCACGAAGGTGCAGCGGTCCCGCAACGCGCCGAAGTACTGACCCCTGCGGTCACCGTGCTAGACGTCCCGGCGGCCGACCATCACGTAGGAGGCGGCCACGGTCGCGCCCGTGATCAGCACGATGATCACCATGTTGGAGAGGTTGCTGGGGGCCACGCCGAGGTCGCCGCCCTCCTGCATGCCGAACAGCTGGCTCAGCACCACCGGCACGTTGCGCTGGAGGATCTCCCGCCCGATGGGGGCCACGGCCTCCCAGACGATGAGCATGGCGCCGAGCACCGGCGGCAGGGTGACCACGCCGAGCATGACGGCGATCGCCCCCGCCGAGTGCCGCACCAGCGCGCCGATCGCGAGGGCGAGCACGCCGAGCAGGGTGACGTAGAAGCAGCCGGCCACGGCGCCCAGCCACTCGTCGCCCGTGTGCGCACCGGCCGCGGCCCCGCCGTGGGCGAGCGAGGCGGCGATCCCGACCACGAAGACGGACAGGGTCGTGGCGACGAAGGCCGTGATGCTGAAGACCAGGTACTTCGCGGTGAGCACCCGGAAGCGGTCCGGGGCGGCGGTGAACGTGGTCCGCACCAGTCCGGTGGCGTGCTCCGAGGAGATGGTCAGCACACCGAGGACCATCACCGCGACCTGGCCGACCATCAGGCCGAACAGGGCGGGCGTGGTGAAGGAGATCGACTCGTAGTCCCGGTCCGAGGTCTGCGAGACGAAGAGCATCCCGACGCCGACGACGGTCAGCACGAGCGCGCCCAGCGTCCACAGGGTGGAGCGGATCGAGATCAGCTTGGTCCACTCCGAGGCGAGGGCGTGCCCCAGGTGCGGCCGCGGCGAGGGCAGCGGAGAGCTGTAGCTCCGCGGCCCGTCCGGCGTCGTGGTCGTCGTCGCGGTCATCGGGTGTCCTCTGGGGCGTCCTTGGCGGCGCTCGCGAGCTCGCCGGGATTGCTGGGCATCAGGAAGGGCTTCCCGCCCGCTCCGGGCGGCGGCGGGGCGAAGAAGCCCGCCTGCGGGACCTCGGGGGCCGCCTGCTCGTCCTCCCAGGCCGGAAGGGCGAGCGGGTCCTGCTCCCACAGCTCGGCCCGCGGGTCGTCGGTGGAGGTGTACTCGACGGCGGACTGCGTCATCCGCATGTACGCCTCCTCCAGCGAGGCGTGGTGCGGGGACAGCTCCCACAGCCGGACGCCCGCCGCGTGCGCGAGGTCGGAGATGCGGGGCAGCTCCAGCCCGGTCACGCGCAGTGCTCCGTCGGGCTCCTGCAGGACCCGCCCGCCCGCCCTGGTGAGGGCCGTACCCAACGCGTCCCGGCCATCGGGATCGGTGTCGGCCGCACGCACCCGAGCGAATCCGGCCGAGTTGTGCGCGATGAACTCCTGGGTCCCCATGTCGGCCAGCAGCCGTCCGCGGCCGATGACGATCAGATGGTCGGCGGTCAGCGCCATCTCGCTCATCAGGTGCGAGGAGACGAACACGGTGCGGCCCTCGGCGGCGAGCCGGCGCATGAGGTTGCGGACCCAGAGGATCCCCTCGGGGTCGAGTCCGTTGACCGGCTCGTCGAACAGGAGCACCTGCGGGTCCCCGAGCAGCGCCGTGGCGATGCCCAGGCGCTGGCCCATGCCGAGCGAGAAGCCCTTCGTGCGCTGCCGCGCGGCGTCCTGAAGGCCGACGACGGCCAGCACCTCGTCCACCCGCCTCTCCGGGATCCCGGAGAGCTGGGCGATGGACAGCAGGTGGGTGCGGGCCCGGCGGCCGCCGTGCACGGCCTTGGCGTCGAGGAGGGCCCCGACGTGCCGCTGGGCGTTCGGCAGCTCCCGGAAGGGGAAGCCGTTGATCGTGACATGCCCGGACGTGGGCCGGTCCAGGCCGAGGATCATGCGCATGGTGGTCGACTTCCCGGAGCCGTTGGGCCCCAGGAATCCCGTCACGTGACCCGGCTTGACCTGGAAGGACAACTGGTCGACGGCGGTCTTGGCGCCGTAGCGCTTGGTCAGGCCGACTGCCTCGATCATCTTGCTGCCCCTTACCAGGCCGGGACGACTCTCGCCCGTGTAAGGGTTAAGAGGATAGCGAGGATCCTACGGTTCCGCCCCGGCCGGATCCCTGACCCTTCCCCGAGGCGACCCTGGCACGACCCGTAGTCCTTCCGGAGGGGGCCGGACCTCAGGCGTCCCTCCTGCTGAGGACGAGGTAGCCCCCGAGTACCGCGGCGGCCGCCCACAGGGCCATGATCCCGAGGCCGCCCCACGGGCCGTAGGGGGCGTCGGAGGAGCCGGCCGGGGAGGACACGGTCTGCATGATCGCGGATCCCGCCTGGTCGGGCAGGTAGTCGGCGATCTTGCGAGTGGCGTCGACCAGGTTGAGGACGATGGACAGGATCAGGACGAAGCTGATCAGGATCGCGATCGCGGCGGCGGTGTTGCGCAGCATCATCGACACACCCATGGCGAACACCGCGAGCAGTGCCATGTACAGGCCGACGCCGATCACCGCGCGCAGGACGTTCTCCCCGCCGAGCGTGGTGCGGTGCCCGCCGAGGAGGGCCTGGCCGAGGAAGAAGGACAGGAATCCGGTCGCGAGGCCGACCACCAGTGCGAGGGCGGTCGCCACGGTGAGCTTCCCCAGCAGCAGGGAGCCGCGGACCGGCACGGCGGCGAGGGAGCTGCGGATCATGCCGGTGCTGTACTCGCTGCCGACCACCATGGCCCCGAAGACGAGCACCGCCAGCTGCCCGAAGAGCATCCCCGAGAAGCTCACCTGGGTGGGGTCGAAGGCGACCCGCTGCGGCTCCGGCATGGAGTCGAAGGTCGCGTTGACCGCGGCGCACAGACCGGCGCCGATGCCGACGGTCACCAGGAAGGCGGTGGCGAGCGTCCAGCTGGTGGAGGCCACGGTGCGGATCTTGGTCCACTCGGACGTGAGGACGGCGGAGAAGGCCATGGTCACTGCCCGCCCTTGCGCGTGGAGTCGGCGGCTCGGAAGCCGGCGCCCCAGGCGGGGACGTCGGCCGGCCGGGCCGGGTTGTCGGTGGCCGCGCCGGGCGCGCCCGGCGCGTGGGCGTGGTACTCGACGGAGTCCGCCGTCATGCGCATGAACGCTTCCTCCAGTGAGGCCCGTTGCGGGCTGAGTTCGTGCAGCACGATCCGGTGCCGGGCGGCCAGCTCGCCGAGCTGCTCCGCGCCCACCCCGTCGATCTCCAGCGTGCCGGTGGCGAGGACGGCGACGGCGTCGATCCCGGCCTCGTGCAGGACGTCTTTCAGCCGCTCCTGCTGCGGCGACCGCATCCGGACGTAAGTGCGGGAGTTCTGCTGAATGAAATCAGCCATAGTGGTATCGGCCAGAAGTCGACCCTGTCCGATGACGATCAAATGGTCCGCGGTGAGCGCCATTTCGCTCATCAGATGGGAGGACACGAAGATCGTGCGCCCCTCCCCGGCCAGGCCCTTCATCAGATTGCGGATCCAGAGAATTCCCTCGGGATCCAGACCGTTGACCGGCTCGTCGAACATGAGGATCTGCGGATCACCCAGCAATGCGGAGGCGATTCCCAGCCGTTGGCCCATGCCCAGCGAAAATCCTTTGGACTTCTTCCTGGCCACGGGCGTCAGCCCGACCAGGTCCAGCACCTCGGCGACCCGGCTCCGCGGGATGCCGTTCGACTGGGCCAGGCAGAGCAGGTTGTTGTAGGCGCTGCGGCCGCCGTGCATGGCCTTCGCGTCCAGCAGCGCCCCGACGTGCTTCAGTGGTTCCCGTAACTCCCGGTAGCGCTTGCCGTAGATGCGGACCGCACCACTGGTGGGGTTGTCGAGGTCGAGCATCATGCGCATCGTCGTGGACTTGCCCGCCCCGTTGGGGCCGAGGAAGCCCGTCACCACCCCCGGTTTGACCTGGAAGCTGAGGTTGTCGACCGCTGTCTTCGAACCGAATCGTTTGGTGATTCCATCGAGCTCGATCATGCGGCCACGCTAGAACGCCCGAGGGCCCTACGCCACCTCAAGTGGGTGACATAGGGCCCTCGATCAGGCTCAATGGCTACCTGCGGGTCATGCTCCGTGGTCAGCGGCTCTGCTGCGCCGGCACGCCGCGGGTGACCGGCTCGTCGTCGACGATCGGGTTGGCAGCCGCCACGGCCGCGCCGGTGAGCGTCGCCAGCATCTCGCGGACGTTGGTCAGCTGCGCGTTGATCGAGTCGCGGCGGTTGGTGAGCGCCGCCAGCTCGCGCTCGGACTCGCTGCGGATGCGGTCGGCCTTGGCGTTCGCATCGGCCACGATGTCCTCGGCCTGGCGCTGCGCGGTCTCCACGGTCTGGCGGGCCCGGCGCTCGGCGTCCGTACGCAGCTTCTCGGCCTCCAGGCGCAGCTGCTCGGCGCGGTGCTCGATCTCCGCGAGGCGCTTCTCGGCCTTGGCCTGGCGGGAGGCCAGGTCGCGCTCCGACTGCTCGCGGCGCTTGGCCAGGTTGGTCTCGAAGTCCGCGGCGGCCTGGGCGGCCTTGGCACGGGTCTCCTCGAAGAGGGCGTCGGCCTCCTCGCGCTTGGAGGCCGCGTCCTTCTGGGCCTCGGCGCGCAGGGTGGCGGCGTCGCCCTTGGCCTTCTCGACGATGCGGACGCCCTCGTCCTCCGCCTTCGACTTGCGGTCGGCCGCGAACGACTCGGCGTCGTTGCGCACCTGCTGGGCGGCCGACTCGGCGAGCTCACGGTGCTGCTCGGCCGCGCGACGGGCCTCCTCGCGCAGGTCCTTCGCCTCCTCCTCGGCCAGCCGCAGGATCTTCTCGACCCGGGCGCCGAGACCCGCGTACGACGGCTCCGCGTCGTTCACCTGGGCCTGGGCGTTCTGCGTCTCGAGGTGCAGCTCCTCGATCCGCTTTTCCAGAGAGTTGATACGTCCAAGGGCGCTGTCGCGGTCGGAGACCAGCTTGGTAATGCGGTCGTCCACCTGACCGCGGTCATAACCACGCCGCACGAGCTCGAAGCCGAAGGGGGAGGAAGTGTCGCTCATGGGGTTCCTGTCGAATGAGACCGATGAGGTGCTACGTGAGGTGTTAAGGGGAATCCTAGGCGCCCAGACGGCGTGTCATCGAGTCAATCCACGTTTGATCTGGACAATGACACCCCTTTTGAGTGGCAAGGCGGCGGAATGCTTGTCACCCGTTCGCCTGAACCTTCATCAGGTGCGCACATCCCGGACCGCTTGGCTACCCCTCCGACGACTTGCCACCCGAACGAGTGGAACCTGCGGACACTCCGGCCTTGGCGCCCCCTGAGCCCTGGCCGCCGACCGTGGGCTTTCCGCCACCCGAAGGGGCCTCGAATGATTCCAACGCCTCAAGAACGTCCTGGACACGGGAGATCTCCCCCTGAATGTCCTGCCGCCTACGGACCAGGACCTCCAGCTCGCGGCGGCCCTCCTCGACGAGGCGCTCGGCCTCCGCCTGGGCCTCCGACAGGACCTTCTCGGCCTCCCGGGACAGCTCGGCCTTCTTCTGCTCGGCCTCCTTGAGCAGCGCCTCCGCCTTGCGGACCGCCGCGATGCGCACCTTGCTCGCCTCGCTGCTCGCGTCCGACAGCAGCTCCTTGGCCTTGGCCTCGGCCTCGACGCTCTGCTCGGTCGCCGCGCGCACCAGCTTGTCCACGCGCTCGCCGGCCGACTTCATCTGCTCGGCCGACTCCCGGCGGGCCCGCTCGTGGAGCTCCTCGACCTCGCCCTCGACGCGGCCCCGCAGCTCCTCCGCCCGCTCCCTTATGGCGGCGGCGTCCGTGCGCGCGCCGACCAGCAGCTCGTTGGCGTCCGTACGGGCCTTCTCCACCAGGGAGTTGCCCTCGACGGTCGCCTCCGAGGTGATCCGTGCCGCCTCCTTGCGGGCCGCGTCGACCATCGCGTCGGCCTGCTCCTCCGCCGCCGTGGTGGCGGCGAGGGCCTGCTGCTGCGCGTCGGCGGTGAGGCTGTCGGCCTCGGTGGCCGCCTCGGTGATGAGCCGGTCGACCTGCTCCGCGGCCTCGCTGCGGCGCTTGTTCGCCTCCTCGCGGGCCTCGTCCAGCAGCCGCTCGGACTCCGTACGGGCCTCCGCGCGGGTGCGCTCGGCCGCGGCGGCGGCCTCCGCCTTGACCCGCTCGGCCTCCGACCGGGTGCGGGTCGCGTGCTCCTGCGCCGAGGACAGCGCCTCCGAGGCGTCGGCGCGCAGCCGCTCCGCCTCGGACGCCGCCTCGCCGACCGTGCGCTCGTTGTCCTTGCGGGTCTGCTCGGTGAGCTTGTCCGCCTCGGACGCCGCCTCGGTGATGAGCCGGTCCGCCTGCTCGGCCGCCTCGCTGCGCAGCCGGTTGGCCTCGGCGCGCGCCTCGTCCAGCGTCTGCTCGGCCTCCCGCTCGGCGCCGGCCAGGGTCTCGCCCGCCGCCGCCGTGACGCGGTCCGCCTCCGCGGTGGCCTCGCCGACGATCCGGCCGCCCTCCGCACGGGCGTCGTCCAGGACCCGGGCCGCGTCGGCGCGCAGCCGCTCGGCCTCGGCCGCGGCCTCGCCGACCGTGGCCTCGTTGGCCACACGGGTCTCGTCGATGAGCCGGTCGCCCTCGGCGCGCGAGTCGACCATGATCTTCGCGGCGTCCCGCTCGGCGCTCGCCAGCGTCTCGGCCGCCTGCGACTTCAGCCGTGCCGCCTGGGTGGTGAGGCGCTCGGCCTCCGTCGCGGCCTCGCCCACGGTGGCCGCGTTCGCGGCGCGGGTCTCCTCGATGAGGCGGTCCGCCTCCGCCGAGGCCTCGGTGATGAGCCGGTCGACCTGCTCGGCGGCCTCGGTACGCAGCCGGTTGCCCTCGGCCCGGGCCTCGTCCAGCGTCGACGCGGCCTCGGTACGGGTCGCCTCTGCGGCCTCCGCCGCCTCGGTGGTGATCCGGTCGGCCTCCGCCCGGGCGTCGGCGACCGTCGCCTCGTTCGCCGCGCGGGTCTCCTCGGTGATGCGCGCGGCCTCGGCCGCGGCCTCGGCCGTGATCAGCGCGCCCTCGGAGCGCGAGGTCTCCAGGGACTCCGCGGCCTCGCCGCGGATGCGGTTCGCGTCGTCGCGGGCGTCGGCCCGGGTACGGGCGGCATCCCGCTCGGACGCGGCCAGCGCGTCCGTGGCCTCGGTGCGCAGCCGCTGCGCGTACTCGGCGGTGTCGGCGCGCAGCTGCTCCGCCTCGGCGATCGCCTCGCCGACGGTCCGCTCCGCCAGGGCCTTCGCCGCGTCCGTCTCCGCGCGCGCCTCGGTCCGGATGCGGCCCGCGTCCTCGGCGGCCCGCTCCCGCTCCGCGTGGGCGTCGGCCCGGACCCGGGCGGCCTCTTCCTCGGCCTCCGACTTCGTACGCTCCGCCACGTGCTCGGCGGCGCTGCGCAGCCCGGCGATCTCCTCCTCGGCCTGCTCGTGCAGCCCGGCCACGGAGTCGCGCACCTGCTGGGCGGTGGCCTCGGCCGCCGACACCAGCTCGGACGCGCGGTTCTCGGCCTCCTCGGTCAGGCGGGCCGCCTCGGCCTGCGCCTCCTCCGAGCGGCGGCGGGCCGCGGCCAGCAGCTCCTCGCTCTGCTCGCGGGCCTGTGCCCGCTCCTGGTCGGCGTCCGTCCGGGCCGACGAGAGGGTCTCCTCGGACTCCCGGCGGCGCCGGGCGGCCTCCTCCTGGGCGGCGGCCAGCGCCTCGGCGGCCTCCTCGGCGACCCGTTCCGCAGCCGCCTTCGCCTCAGCGCGCAGCCGGTCCGCGGTCTCCTGGGCCTCGGAGCGCACCCGCTCCGCCTCGGCCTCGGCCTCGCCGCGCAGCCGTACGGCGACCTGCTCGGCCTCCGCGCGCACCCGGCCGGCGTCCTGCGCCGCCTCCGTGCGCAGCTGGTCGGCCTCGGCCTCCGACTGCGTCTGGAGCGTGCGGATGCGCTCCGCCGACTCGGCGCGCAGCCGGTCGTTCTCCTCGGACGTCTCGCGGCGGATGTTCTCCGCCGCGACGCGCGCGTCGCGCAGGGTCTGCTCGGCCGTGGTCAGCCGGCTCTCGGCCTCCGTGTGCAGGCGTACGAGCTCCTCGTCGGCCTCCGTCCGCTTCGCGGCCAGGGCCTGCTCGGTCTCCTCGCGCCGCGCCCGGGCCGCCGCGTCCGCCTCGGCGCGGACCGACTCGGCCTGCTCCTCGGCCTCGCCGCGCAGCCGCTCGGCCTCGGCGCGGGTGCGCTCCAGCGTCTCCTCGGCCTGCTTGCGCAGGGTGCCGGCCCGCTCGACGGCCTCGGCGCGGACCCGCTCGCTCTCGGTGGTGGCCCCGCCGCGCAGTTCGTCCGCGTCCGACTTGGCCTTGCCGAGCAGCTCCTCGGCGGTCTTGGCCGCCTCCTCGATCTGCTGGACCGCCTCGCGGCGGGCCTCGCCGCGGATCCGCTCGCCCTCGGCGACGGCCTCCGCGCGCAGCTGCTCGGCCTCGCCGCGCAGCCGGCGGGCCTCCTCCTGGAGCTCGACCGTGCGGGCCCGGTACTCCTCGGTGTCGTCCTTGGCGGCGCCCTTGAGCTCGTCCGCCGTCGCCGCGGCCTGCAGGCGCAGCCGGTCGGCCTCGGCCTCGGCCTCGCGGCGGATCCGCTCGGCCTCCTCGGACGCGGCGCGGGTGGTGGCCCGGGCGTCCTCCGAGGCCTTGTTCAGTACGTCCTCCGCCGTGCGGGCGGCCTTCGCCAGCTGCGCGGCCATGTCCTCGGCCGCGGCCGTACGGGCCTGCTCGCCGGCCTCGGTGCGCTGCCGCTCGGCGTCCGCGCGGGCGTCGGCGAGGGCCTGCTCCGCCTCGGCCTTGAGGTGTTCGGCCTCCTTGGTGGCCTCCCCGACCAGCCGGGCGACCTGCTCCTTGGCGGTGCGGGTGCGCTGCTCGTTGACGGACTCCGCCGACGCGAGCTGGCGCGCCGCGCTCTCCTTGGCCTCCGCGAGGACCTTCTCGGCCTCGGCGCGGGCGTCGCGCAGCGCGGAGTCGGCCTCCTGCACGCGGGATTCGGCGATCCGGCCGAGGTCCAGGGTCTGCTGCCGGGTCTGCTCGGCCTCGGCGGAGCTGGTGGAACGCAGCCGCTCGGCGTGCTGGGTGGCCTCCTGAGCCTGCGTGGAGGCGGCCGTCAGCAGACGTTCGGCCTCCTTGCGGGCGCGCAGCAGCGTGGACTCGGCCTCCGTGCGGGCGGCCTCGGCGTCGGAGGCCATCCGGCGCCGGGTCTCCTCGGCGACCCGGGCGGCCTCGGCGCGGGCCGCGTTCAGGGACTGCTCGGCCTCGGCGCGGGACTCCTCCATGAGGCGGCGCGCCTGGGCCTCGGTCCGGGCGCGCAGCTGCTCCGCCCAGGCCACGTTCTCGTTGACGTGCGCCTCGACGGTCTGGCGGCGCTCGTTGAGCTCCTGGTCCAGCCGCTGGCGACGGTTGACGGCCTCGCTGTGCAGCTCGGCCTGCAGACGCGCCTGGTGCTCGGCGTGCTCCTGGAGGATGCGCTGGGTCTGGGCCCGGGCGTCGCGCAGCTCGCGCTCGGCGTCGGAGCGCATCTGGTCGGCCTGGATCTGGGCATTGCGGAGCAGTTGCTCCGCCTGGTACCCCATGTCCGCACCGTCGTAGGCAGGACGGGACGCGAGGGCCCGGCGTACCTCGTGGAGCTTGGCGCGCAGCACCTCGACCTGGTATCCCAGGTCCTCAGCGTGCTGGACGGCCTTCCCGCGCTCCTTCTTCAGCCGCTCCATCTCGGCCTCGAAGCGCGAGAGATGGTCGGCCTCGGCCTGATGGCTCTCCTGGCTTTCGTAGCCCCGCACAGCGCGGTCCCATCCGTCCCCTGGTCGCAAGCTCACTCCCAATGAGCATCGCTCGCCCGCTGAACGACGCCCCCGGGGGAATGGTGTCAGATACCGGGGCAGGGGTCACAGGCCCCGACCCTCTCCGCACCGAACCCCGGCCGAGCCATGGCCACTCTACCGGCCGGGGAATCGGGCCATCAGTGGTCCATCAATGGTCGGGGTTCGAGGTGACCAGTTCGGTGAGGACTCCGTGGCAGTCCTTGGGGTGCAGGAACGTGATCGAGGAGCCCATCGAACCGGTGCGGGGCTGGTCGTAGAGGACGCGGACGCCCTTGCCGCGGATGGCCTCCGAGTCGCCCAGGACGTCCTCGGTGCCGAAGGCGATGTGGTGCACGCCCTCGCCGTTCTTGGCCAGCCACTTGCCCACCGCGGAGTCCTCGCGGGTGGGCTCCAGGAGCTGGATGTAGGAGGCGCCGCCGTCGGAGGTTTCGTTGATCTTCAACATGGCCTCGCGGACACCCTGCTCCTCGTTGACCTCGGTGTGGAACACCTCGAAGCCGTACGTGGCACGGTAGAACTCGACAGTCTTGTCCAGGTCGAAGCAGGCGATCCCGATGTGGTCGATTCTTGTCAGCATGGGGACAGTGCACCGCCGAAGGGGGTCGTCACGCAACGTGCGCGCGATCACACCGGCAGCCCGGTGACCGCTGCGGTACCGCCCAGTACATTCACGTAAACCCTCGTTCACTCCTCATCCAAGGGGCTGTGCCTCATGTCCGGATCGAACAACACCACTTCCGTGATCGTCGCCGGGGCCCGCACGCCCATGGGGCGGCTGCTCGGCTCGCTGAAGTCCTTCTCGGGTGCCGACCTCGGCGGCTTCGCCATCAAGTCCGCGCTGGAGCGGGCCGGGATCTCCGGCGACCAGGTCCAGTACGTGATCATGGGCCAGGTGCTCCAGGCCGGCGCGGGCCAGATCCCCGCCCGCCAGGCGGCGGTCAAGGCCGGCATCCCGATGAACGTGCCGGCCCTGACCATCAACAAGGTCTGCCTCTCGGGCCTGGACGCGATCGCGCTGGCCGACCAGCTGATCCGCGCGGGTGAGTTCGACATCGTGGTCGCGGGCGGCCAGGAGTCGATGACCAACGCCCCGCACCTGCTGCCGAAGTCCCGCGAGGGCTACAAGTACGGTGCGGTCGAGATGTTGGACGCGATGGCCTACGACGGCCTCACCGACGCCTTCGAGAACATCGCGATGGGCGAGTCCACCGAGAAGCACAACACCCGCCTGGGCATCGAGCGCGCCCCGCAGGACGCGTTTGCCGCGGCCTCCCACCAGCGCGCGGCCGCGGCCCAGAAGAACGGTGTCTTCGAGGCCGAGATCACCCCGGTCGAGATCCCGCAGCGCAAGGGCGACCCGGTGATCTTCTCGGCGGACGAGGGCATCCGCCCCGAGACCACGGTGGAGTCGCTCGGCAAGCTGCGTCCCGCCTTCGCCAAGGACGGCACGATCACGGCCGGCACCTCCTCGCAGATCAGCGACGGCGCGGCCGCCGTGGTCGTGATGAGCAAGGCCAAGGCGGAGGAGCTCGGCCTGGAGTGGATCGCGGAGATCGGCGCCCACGGCAATGTGGCCGGCCCGGACAACTCGCTCCAGTCGCAGCCGTCGAACGCGATCCTGCACGCCCTGAAGAAGGAGGGCCTGGAGGTCTCCGACCTGGACCTCATCGAGATCAACGAGGCCTTCGCCGCGGTCGCCGTGCAGTCAATGAAGGACCTGGGCGTGACCCCGGAAAAGGTGAACGTCAACGGCGGTGCCATCGCCCTGGGCCACCCGATCGGCATGTCCGGCGCCCGCGTCGTGCTGCACCTTGCGCTGGAGCTCAAGCGCCGCGGCGGCGGGGTCGGCGCGGCCGCGCTGTGCGGTGGCGGCGGCCAGGGCGACGCCCTGATCGTCCGCGTCGCGAAGTAGGCGGTACGGCCGCTGGGCCCGCACCCGGCCCGGCGGCCCGCACGTATCCCGTACGAGAACCGAGGAGCGCAGCACGTATGACGGCGGTGGACGTCCCCCAGCTGGTGGCCCAGGCGCGGGAGGGCCGGCCGAGAGCGGTGGCCCGGCTGATCTCGCTGGTCGAGGGGGCGTCCCCGCAGCTGCGCGAGGTGATGGCCGCGCTGGCCCCGCTGACGGGCGGGGCGTACGTGGTGGGTCTGACGGGCTCGCCCGGCGTGGGCAAGTCGACCTCGACCTCGGCGCTGGTGTCCGCGTACCGCCGGGCCGGCAAGCGGGTGGGCGTCCTGGCCGTCGACCCGTCCTCGCCCTTCTCGGGCGGCGCGCTGCTCGGTGACCGGGTCCGGATGTCCGACCACGCCTCGGACCCGGGGGTCTACATCCGCTCCATGGCCACCCGCGGCCACCTGGGCGGGCTCGCCTGGGCCGCCCCGCAGGCGATCCGGGTGCTGGACGCGGCCGGCTGCGACGTGATCCTGGTCGAGACGGTCGGGGTCGGGCAATCGGAGGTGGAGATCGCCTCGCAGGCGGACACCTCGGTGGTGCTGCTGGCTCCCGGGATGGGCGACGGGATCCAGGCCGCGAAGGCCGGGATCCTGGAGATCGGCGACGTGTACGTGGTCAACAAGGCCGACCGGGACGGCGCGGACGCGACCGCCCGGGAGCTGAACCACATGCTGGGGCTGGGGGAGGCGCGCGGCCGGGACGACTGGCGGCCGCCGATCGTGAAGACGGTCGCGGCCCGCGGCCAGGGCATCGACGAGGTCGTCGAGGCGCTGGAGAAGCACCGCGCGTGGATGGACGAGCGCGGGGTGCTCGCCGAGCGGCGGGCGGCGCGGGCCGCCCGGGAGGTCGAGACGATCGCCGTCACCGCGCTGCGGGCCCGGATGGCGGACGTCCACGGCGACGCGCACCTCGGCGCACTGGCCGCCAGGGTCGCCGAGGGCGAGCTGGACCCGTACGCGGCGGCCGACGCCCTCCTGGCGACCCTGACGGAGGCCTGACCCGCCGCCTGCCGGCGAGGCCGGCAGGCGGCGGGTGCCGCCTCAGTTGTCGTCGTCCCCGTCGTTGCCCGAGTCGGAGTCGGAGCCGGACTGGGTGACCTTGCCCGTGGCGGGGTCGACCTGGGCGTCCCAGGTCTTGCCGTCCTTGCCCTTGACCTCGACGTGCCAGGAGGCGGTGCCGTCGTCGTCGTCCCATTCGACGGTCGTGACCTGCCCGGGGTGGGCGGCCAGTGCCGCCTTCATCGCCTGCTCGGCGGTGACCTTGGCGCTGGTGAGGGCCTTGTTCTCGGCGGCGTTCTCGTCGTCGTCCCGGTTCTGCTGGGTGACCGCGCCGCTCGCGGAGACTTCGAGCTCGGCGTGGCCCTTGCCGTCCTTGCTGATCACGTCGACGTGCCAGACGGTGCCGTCCAGGTCGAGGGACTCCACGACGCCCGGGTAGTGCTTCAGGGCTGCCGCGGCCGCCTCCTGGGCGGTCACCTGGGCCGGTACGGCGGCGGTCGCCGCGGCCGTTCTCGCCGTGTCGGCGGTGGCCGCTGCCGCGACCGCCACCGGACCTCCGGTCATCAGGACGACGGCCGCGGCCGCGGAGACGTACAGGGTGCGCTTCATGGCGGGACCTCCTCAGGCCGGCCGTTGCGCGCACGGTTGCCCGGCGGCGGCCGGCAGCGGGCGGACACCGCCCATTGTCCGGCCCGCCGCCCGCAGGGGCGCGCCGAGCGCCCCGCTCAGACCTTGCCGCGGGTGTCGCGCAGGTGCTCCGCGACCGGGGTCAGCGAGGCGCGCAGCGCCGCCAGGGCCTCCGGCGGGAGCAGGTCGATGAAGTGCTGGCGGACGGACGCCACGTGGTGCGGGGCGACCTTGCGCATCGTCTCCATGCCCTCGTCCGTGAGCACCGCGTACAGGCCGCGGCGGTCGGACTCGCAGTTGACCCGGCGGACCAGGCCCGCCGCCTCCATGCGCGTGATCTGGTGCGACAGCCGGCTCTTGGACTGCAGGGTGGCCGTCGCGAGATCGCTCATGCGCATCCGGTGGTCCTGCGACTCCGAGAGGTTCACGAGGATCTCGTAGTCGTTGTTGGTGAGTCCGAAGGGCTGGAGATCCTTTTCCAGCTGGTGCATGAGCAGCCTGCTGACGTCCAGGTGGGTGCGCCAGGCGCACTGCTCCGCGTCGGTGAGCCAGCGCGTGGCCGTCTCGGTCTCCATGGTCTCCATGAATGAACTCTACCTAAAAAGTTGAATTGCGTACAAAGGTCGAAGGTCCCGACGTCCGGTCGTCACAGCCCCAGGCGGCGCTGGAGGTCGCCCAGCTGGCCCGGCATCCGCGGCACGCCCACCTGTCCCAGGGGTCCCTGGCCGGCGCCCGGCACGCCCTGCGCGTTGCCCGTGGCCGCCCCGGCGCCGACCGCGCCGATCGCCTGCTCGGCCATCAGCATCTCCGAGGACTGCAGCAGCACCGTCCCCGCTCCGACGAACTCGAACTGGTGTTCCTCGCCCGAGGTGCCGCCGATGCCGGTCAGCGAGCGCAGTCCGCCCATGACGCCGGACATGTAGCCGTGATCGTAATGGTGACAGGGGGACGGGCAGTCCGCCCAGCCGACGAGCGCCTGGGGGTCCACGCGCAGCGGCGGCTCCATGAACACCACCGGCCCGTTGGAGGCCGCCACGAACTTGCCGGTCCCGATCAGCGTCAGGAAGCCCGGGACGATCGACTGCTTCAGGGCGAGGGAGGGCTGGTAGGCCAGCAGGTTGCCCGAGCGGATCGTCAGGTTGCCGTCGTCCAGGTCGTAGGAGTTCACGTCGAAGGCCCGGTCGGCCAGCAGCATCTTGCCCTGGCCCTCGGCGACCACCCAGTCGCTGGCGTGCAGCGGGGAGTGGAAGCTGGTGCGCAGCAGGCGGTCGAAGCGGCCGTTGCCGATGCCGTTGAACTCGATGCGCCCGTAGTACGAGATCATCTTGCCCTTCTGCAGGAACCACTGGCTCCCCTTGAGCTCCACGCAGAAGGTGTAGGCGTTCACGTTGTCGTCGGAGGGCAGCGTGTGCGGGTCGAAGACCGTCGGGCCGCCGGGCCCGGCCATCACGGGGCCAAAGTTCACAGCTTCTCCTCGGAGGCCTGTACGTACACCGCGCCCTGGCCGGACAGTTCCAGCTGGAACGCCTCGCCCGAGCCGCGCCCCACCATGTCCCGCCAGCCGAGGGCGGTGGAGAGCTTGTTCCTGACGTCCCCGTGGTGGGCCACGTAGGCCTGCGGGTCCACGTGGACCGGCCGGTTCGGGGTGATGGGGAGTTCGATGACCCCGCCATGGGCCATCACGGCGACCGAGCCGTGGCCCTTGAGGGTGGTGGTGAACAGGCCCTGGCCGCTCACCTGGCCGCGGACCATGCCCATGACCCCGCCCTGCGAGCCCATGAACATCGTGCCCTGCTGGAGGGTTCCGTCGAAGGCGAGCAGCCGGTCCGCCTCCACGTAGAGGGTCTCGCCGGTGAGGTTGATCACCTGGATGTGGTGGCCGCCGTGGCCGAACATCACGGTGCCGCTGCCCTCGACCGTCATCAGCGGGGTCTGCTCGTTCGCCACGCGGCGCCCGATCATGCCCATGACCCCGCCCTGACCGCCGGTCAGGCTCGGGGTGAAGGAGACGTCGCCGCGGTACGCGAGCATCGCGCCGCGCTGGCTGAACATCCTCTGGCCCGGGACGACCTGGGCCTCGACCATCTTGGAGTTGATCTCGCGGAACGGCATCAGATGTCGCCCCCGACGGTGTTGCGCTCGCTCGGCTGCACGTAGACCAGGCCCTCGCCCTCGAAGCGGATCTGGAACGCCTCGCCGGAGCCCTCGCCGATCAGCGTGCGGAAGGTCACACCGGACTGGAAGGACTGCTGGAGGTTGCCGGTGTGCGCGATGTACGCCCCCGGGTCGACGGACAGCGGGTACTGGGCGCTCACGCGCAGCACGACGGCCGGACCGTCGGAGACGATCGCCGCCTGGCCCGAGCCCTCGACCGTCGTGGTGAACAGACCGTTGCCCGTCGAGGCGCCGCGCAGGCCGGTGAAGGTGGTGCCGGTGCGCAGGCCGGCGTCGGTGCACAGCAGGTTGCTGGACTCGACGTAGAGCTTCTCGCCGCGCAGATTGACCAGATTGATCTCACTTGCGCGGTCGGCGAAGAAGCAGGTGCCGTGCCCCTGCACCTCCATCACCGTCATCTGTTCGCCGGTCAGCCGGCGGGTCACCATCCCGCGGAGGCCTTCGCCACCGCCGGACATCTTCTTGAAGGCCATCTGCCCGTCGTACGCGACCATGGAGCCGTTCTTCGCTTTCACGGCGTCCCCGGTCAGGTCGACGGCCAGCACCTTGCTGCCTTGGAGTCGGAACTGAGCCACGGGATGACGTTATCGGCAGCGGGCGGACCCGAACAGAGTCCCGTGGCCGGATATATGACACACCCGGGCGTTTGGGAGCGATCCCGGTGCGGTCCGGCCCGTGCCGGGAGGGGGGTGCCGGGGGAGGGGCCGGGTCAAGATCCCGTAAAGCGGCTGAGACACTGGGGGCGACCCTGGCCTCCACCCCCGAAGGTTCCACGTGGACATCAAGACCGCCTCCGCCCTGCACCGCCTGCGCCTCGTCTCCGTCCCGGAGGCGCTGTCGTTCCCGGCCCTGCTGATCTTCGGCTCGCTGCTGAGCCGGATCTCGGACATCGACTACCTGTTGCTGCCGCTGGGTCTGCTGCACGCGTTCCTGTTCATGGTCTACGCGGTCCTGCTGCTGGACGTCTGGTACAAGGCGAAGTGGCCCTTCAAGAAGGTCGTGTTCTTCTTCGTCCTCGCGGTGGTGCCCCTGGGCGGCCTGTACGGGGACAAGGTGCTCAAGCGGGAAGAGGCGGACAGCGTGGTGGCGGCCCGCGCCCGTGAGGCGGCCCAGGCATGATCGTCGCGTTCTCGGTGACCCCGCTCGGGGTCGGTGAAGAGGTCGGGGAGTACGTCGCCGACGCCGTCCGCGTGGTCCGCGAGTCCGGGCTGCCCAACCGCACCGACGCGATGTTCACCACCATCGAGGGCGACTCCTGGGACGAGGTCATGGATGTCGTCCGGCGCGCGGTCGCGGCGGTCGAGGAGCGGGCGCCGCGGGTGTCCGTCATCATCAAGGCCGACATCCGCCCGGGCGTCACCGACGGCATCACCTCGAAGGTCGAGACGGTGGAGCGCCACCTCGCGCAGGGCTGAACCGCCCGCCCCCGCAACTCCGAAGCGCCCCTGGCCCAGCCGGCCGGGGGCGCTTTCGCATGCCGTACCCCTGCCGGGGGCTCAGCAGTGTCCCTGCAGGGGGGCTTCGTGGGGTACGGGTCTTGCCGGTGTCGGGGGGTGGGGTGTTGCCCCGCACGAGGGTCTCCTCGGCTCGGCGGGTGCGGGCATGTCGCGGCCGGGCGGCCCGGGTTGCGCGCTCGTCCTGCGGGGACCCTCCTGCGTGTCCCCGCCCCACGCCGACGCCCCGGAAGTGCACCGGGGCCGAGGGGAGCGGGGTCGTGGCGGGGTGTCCCCGCAGGACGAGCGCGCGACCACCGCCCGACAGCCGAGACGTGCCCGCACGCGCCGAGCCGAGGAGACACCCCGGCGGCGGCCCCGCTCCCCGACCAGACCGGCGGGGCCCCGCCATTTCAGCCTCGCCGGCGACGGGCAGCGCCCGGACCGGCCCCGCCCCGCCGGAGCGAGCCCGCGGGTTGAGCGATCGCTCAAATTGCCCTACTGTCCCGGTTGAGCGATCGCTCAAAACGCGGGAGCGGGGGTGGGGGCATGAGCCTGTACGTCGAGACGTTCGTGCGGGCCGGGATGGACGCGCTGTGGGAACGCAGCCAGGACCCGGCCCTGCACCGGCGGTGGGACCTGAGGTTCACCTCCATCGACCACCTCCCGCGGTCCGAGGACGAGCCGCAGCGGTTCCGGTACGCGACCCGCGTACTGCCCTTCGTCTGTGTCGACGGGACCGGCGTCTCCGCGGGGGAGCGCCGCCGGCCCGACGGGACCAGGGTGTCGGCCCTGCGGTTCGCCTCGGACCATCCGCTGTCCCTGCTCGCGGAGGGCAGCGGGTACTGGCGCTACGTCCCCGACGGCGACGGGATCCGCTTCCTCACCGGCTACGACTACCGGCCCCGCTGGGGCCGCTTCGGAGCGGCGGCCGACCGGTTCCTCTTCCGGCCCCTCATGGGCTGGGCCACCGCCTGGTCCTTCGACAGGCTGCGGCTGTGGTGCGAACGCGGGACCCCGCCGGGCCTCGCCCTCGCCCGGGCCCTCGGCGAGAGCGCCCTGCGCGCCCTGCTGTCCGCGGCCGCGCTGCTGTACGCCCCCGCGGCCCCGGCCCTGCTCGTCGTGGCCGCGGCGGTCCTGCTGCCGCCGCTGCCCGGAACCCCGGCCGCGCGCCGCTGCCTGCGCACCCCGCCCGGCCGCACCCCGGCCGCCGCACCCCGCCTGCTCAGCACCCTGGAGCCGTCATGACCTCCATCTTCCGCACCCACATGGGCGCCGATTTCGACCGCCTCCACCCCCAGATCCAGCGCCGGTTCTCGGTCGGGCTGGAGAGCCGGGAGGGCTGCGTCGGCCGCGGCACCATGGAACGCATATGGCACGGCGGCAGCTTCGTGAAGCCCTTCCTCCGGCTCGGCGGGATGCGCAACATCCTGGTGCCGCGCGAGGGCCGCGACGTCCCCTTCGTCATCGAGAACCTCCCGTACCTCGACTCCTTCGGCCGGGAGACCGTCACCTTCGTGCGGACCTTCCACCTGCCCGACGGGCCGCACCGGTTCGACGCCACGATGGTCCACAGCCCCGAACGCCACTGTGTCCTCGACTACCTGGGCACCCACCAGCACCTCGCCAGCGACCTGCACCTGAGCGCCGAGCCCGACGGCTCGCTGCTCATCCGCTCCGGCGAGCACCGCTTCCGCGAGGGGCCGGTCGACGTCCGCGTCCCCGACCTCATCGGCGGCGACGCCGAGGTACGGGAGTCCTTCGACGACGCCACCGGCCGGTTCCGGATCCGGGTGCGCGTGGTCAACCGCCGCTTCGGGCCGCTCTTCGGGTACGAGGGCTCCTTCACCGCGAGCTACTTCGACGCCCGCGAACGGTGGGCGACCGGGCTCTGCGGCGACCTGCGGCCGGTCCGCGAGGAGGCCCGGGCATGAGCGCGGCCACCAAGGAGAAGCTCCTCGAAGGGGCCCTGCGCACGCTCGTCGAGCAGGGCATCGCGAAAGTCTCGGCCCGCAGCATCGCGGCCACCGCAGGGGTCGGCCAGGGGCTGATCTTCTACCACTTCGGCTCCGTCGACGAACTGCTCGCCGCCGCCTGCCGGTACGGGGCCGAGCAGCGGGTGGCCCGCTACCGCGACCGGCTCGCGGGGCTGGGCAGCCTCACGGAACTGCTGGAGTTCGCCCGCGCGATGCACGCCGAGGAGCGGGAGGCCGGGCACGTCGCCGTGCTCGGGCAGCTGCTTGCCGCCGGGCAGAACTCGCCCGCCCTCGCCGCCGCCACCGCCGACGGGCTCGGCCTGTGGATCGAGGAACTGGAGGCGGTGCTCACCCGGCTGCTCGCGGCGACCCCGCTGGACGGGTTCGCCGACCCCGCGGGGCTCGCCCGGGCCACCGCCGCCTCCTTCGTCGGCATCGAGCTGTACGAGGCGGTGGACCCGCAGGGCGCCGGCCGGGCGTTCGACGCCCTGGAGCAACTCGCCGGACTGGCCGCGGTGCTGGAGGGCCTGGGCCCCCTGAGCCAGCGCGCGGTACGCCACGGCCTGCGCCGCGGCACCCGCGCCTGACGCTCCCGGGCCTACGGGGTGTCCCGCGCGCGGCGGGCCAGGCCGAGGGCCTGCTCGGGCCACCAGGTGCCGGCCGCCGGGCCGCCGCGGCAGGTCCCGTCGGACTCGCCCGGCCGCTTCACCCAGAGGTACGCGTCGACGAGCGGGTCCCCGGTCCGGTCGGTCGGCGGCGTGCCGAGGGCGCGGCCCGGCGGATTGCAGGAGGCCCGCTCACGGTCGCCCGGCAGGGCCCCCGCACCGTTGCGGCCGGTGTCGACGACGAAGTGCCGGCCGCCCACCGCCCGGGAGAGTTCCGCACCGTAGGCCCGGACGGCCGCGTCCGGCCGGAAGCCGGAGACGTTGAGGGCGAAGCCGTCCGCGCGGTCGACGCCCGCCTCGCGGAGGGGGCCGGCGAGGTCCGCCGGATCACGGATCCACCCCGGATCGCCGGCGTCCAGATAGACCTTCGTGTTCCGGTTCTTCTTGAGCCGGTCGACCGCTTCGGAGAGCAGCCTCAAGCGCTCGGCGCGCTGTTCGGCGCGCACGCAGCCGTCTGCGACGTGTGCCACGGCGTGCGGCTCCAGCACGACGAGGGCCCTGGCATCGCCGACGGCATCGGCGAAGGCACCGATCCAGGCCCGGTAGGCGCGGGCGTCGGCGGCGCCCCCGGCGGGCAGCTGCCCGCAGTCGCGGTGCGGGATGTTGTGCGCCGCGAGCACCAGGGTCCGCCCGGCGGCCTTCGCGGCCGCGCGGGCCCGGCGGACGGCCGGGCCGGGATCACCGGGCCGCCCCCACAGGGCGACCGGCCGGTCCGCGATCCGGCGCAGGACCTGGGCGTCGGCGTAGCGGCCCGTCGCCTCCCAGGCCGCGACCTGCCGGGCGGCCTCGCTGTTCGGGTCCACCCAGAAAGCGGACTCGCCCTCGGCGGCGGCCGGTCCGGCGGCCGGGGAGGCCGCCCCCGGGCCGGCGGCGGGACCGCGCGGCCCGGGCTCCGGTGCGGTGGAGCAGGCGGGGGCTGCCGCGAGCAGCAGGAGGAGGCCGAGGACGGCGGCGGGCCTGGGGCGGCGCGGCCTGGGAGCGGCGGGTGGCATCCGGATTCCTCGCGACGAAGGGTCGGGCGGCGGACCGTGAGGCGGTGACGCGGTGAGGCGGTGACGCGGTGAGGCGGTGACGTGGTGAGGCGGTGACGTGGTGAGGCGGTGACGTGGTGACGTGGTCAGGATGTACGACCGGAATATGGTGACATGACGGACAGTCGGCTCGGCCGCGCGACACCACCACCGCGGCACGGCCCGCACCGGTCAGCCGGTGGCGTCCCCCGTGGTGAGGGCGATGGCCAGAGGGGTGCGTTCGTAGAGCACCTGGTGGCCCCGGCGGGCGGAGATGAGCAGGCCCGCCGCGTGCAGGACCCCCAGGTGCGCCGAGACGGTGGAGGGGGCCAGACCGAGGCGGTGGGCCAGGGCCGTGGTGGACGCCGGCTCGTCCAGCGCGCACAGCACGTCCGCCCGGGCCCGGCCCAGCAGCCGGGCCAGCGCGGTCGGGGTGTCCTCGCCCGCCGGGGTCCACAGGGCGCCGATGCCGCGGGCCGGATAGACGACGGTCGGCTGCCAGGGCGGATCGAAGCCGCCCGCGATCTGCGGCCAGACGAAGGCGCTCGGCATGAGCAGCAGCCCCTGGCCGCCCAGGACCCGGTCGTGGTGACTGGGCCGCTCGATGGTGAGGGTCAGCGACGCCGCGTCCCAGGAGAGGCCGGGGTGCAGGCCGTCGAAGAGCGACTCCAGCCCCCCGGCGGCCAGCCGCCGGGTGTGGAAGAGGATGTCCGCCTCCAACAGCGCCCGCAGCCGCGGCCAGTGCGGCTCGATCAGCACGCCCCAGGCCCGCTCCAGCAGATCGGCCAGCTCCCGCACCGACCGCGCCGGATCCGCGAGCAGGGCCCGGCCCAGGTCGCTGTCGAGCGCGCCCGGCGTGCAGGCCAGCGACCTGCGCATGTCCTCGCGCGCCGCCGCCGGGTCGGCCGCGCGGATCACCGCGAGCTCCTCCTCGAAGGAGACGCCCGGCCCGCTCGGCGGCGGGCTGATGAAGTCGGTGCTGTGCCCCCGGCGCGGCATCAGCAGCCACAGCGGCCGCAGGTCCAGCCCGTCCGCGGCGGCCCGGATCCGCCGGAGCCACGGCAGGTGGTAGCCCTGCCGGTCCGGGCGGCTCAGGGTGCGGATCGCCTCCTGCGTCTCCCAGGCCGGCGACAGCGCGAACCGGCACCGCAGCAGATCCGCGTGCCCGAAGCGATGGTGCAGCCCCATACCGCCACCCCACCCTTCCCGCGCGCGCCGACCGCCCCGCCGGACATTCGTCCGGAGCCGAATCTCTACGCCGGCCAGCCTAGGCCCCCGACGCTGCCGTCATGGCAACCGTCACCCCGGCCCCGGCCGAAGCGGGCTCCGCCGGCTACCTCACCGTCTTCCGGACCCCCGAGTTCCCCGCCGTCTTCGCCGCGCACCTGATGTCCGTACTCGGCCTCGTCGTCGCCGAGATCTCCCTCTCCGTCCTCGTCTACCGCCTCACCGGCTCGCCCCTGATGAGCGCGCTCACCTTCGCCCTCGGCTTCCTCCCGTACGCCCTCGGCGGCACCCTCCTCGCCGGCGTCGCCGACCGCCGCCCCGCCCGCCGGGTGCTCGTCACCTGCGACCTCCTCTGCGCGGCCTGCGCCGCGGCCATGGTGCTGCCCGCCACCCCCGTCGCCGCGCTCCTCGTCCTGCGCTGCGCGATGGCCTTCGTCGCCCCCCTCTTCCAGGGCACGCGCAACGCCTCCCTCCCCGACATCCTCGGCTCCGGCGACGCCTACGTCCTGGGCCGCTCGCTGCTGCGCATGGTCGCCCAGAGCGCCCAGCTCATCGGCTTCGGCCTCGGCGGGCTGCTGCTCACCGTCCTCGCCCCGCGCGCCGCCATCGCGCTGACCGCCGCAGGCTTCCTCGGCTCGGCCCTCCTGCTGCGACTGGGCACCCGGGCCCGGCCCGCACGGACGGCCGTCCGCACCTCCCCGCTCGCCGGGATGCGGGCAGTCCTGGGCCGGCGCCGGCTGCGGGCGCTCACCCTCCTGTTCTGGCTGCCGCCCGTCTTCCTCGTCGTACCCGAGGCGCTGCTCGCCGCGTACGCCGACGGCATCGGCGCCGGAACCGCCGTCCTCGGCCTGATGATGTGCGCCATGCCCGTCGGCACCCTCGCCGGCGAGCTCTGGGCCGGCTCCGCGCTCAGCGCGCGGACGCGCTCGCGGATCGTCGCCCCGCTCGCCGCCGCCGGGCTCCTGCCGTTCCTCCTCTACGCCGGCCGGCCGGGCGTGCCCCTCGCCCTGCTCGCGCTGCTGCTCGCCGGGCTGGCCCACGCCTACACCCTGGGGCTGGACCAGTGGTACGTCGACGCCGTCCCCGACGAGCTGCGCGGCCGGGCCATGACCCTGCTCAGCACCGGCCTGATGACCCTCCAGGGAGCCGGCATGGCCCTGGCCGGAATCGCGGCCGAGTTCTTCCCGGTGCACGTGGTCGTCACCGGGTCCGGGGTGCTCGGCACCGCCGTCGTCCTGGTGCTCCTGGCCGAACTCCGGTCCGCCGTCCGGCAGGAGGAGCGACTGAGGGATGAGACGGCCCGCGCCGCGAAGTGACCTCCCGGTAGGGTCGGGGCGTGCCCAAGCCGCTCAGCCTTCCCTTCGACCCCATCGCCCGCGCCGACGAGCTCTGGCAGCAGCGCTGGGGGCCCGTGCCCTCGATGGCCGCGATCACCTCGATCATGCGCGCCCACCAGATCCTGCTCGGCGAGGTCGACGCGGTCGTCAAGCCGTACGGGCTGACCTTCGCGCGGTACGAGGCGCTGGTGCTGCTCACCTTCTCCAAGGCGGGCGAACTGCCGATGTCGAAGATCGGCGAGAGGCTGATGGTCCACCCGACCTCGGTGACCAACACCGTCGACCGGCTGGTGCGGTCCGGGCTGGTCGCCAAGCGCCCCAACCCGAACGACGGCCGCGGCACCCTCGCCTCCATCACGGAGAAGGGCCGCGAGGTCGTCGAGGCCGCCACCAAGGACCTGATGGCGATCGACTTCGGCCTCGGCGCGTACGACGCCGAGGAGTGCGGGGAGATCTTCGCCCTGCTCCGCCCGCTGCGGGTGGCCGCCGCCGACTTCGACGAGTCCTGAGCCCGTCCCGCGAGACCGGGCCCGCGTCAAGATCGAGCAAAACGGACGGTTAGGCTCGTCCGCATGAAACGAAGCGTGCTGACCCGCTACCGCGTCATGGCCTACGTGACCGCGGTCATGCTCCTGATCCTCTGCGCCTGCATGGTGGCGAAGTACGGCTTCGACACCGGTGCCGACCTCACCTTCGTGGTGTCGCAGACCCACGGTGTGCTCTTCATGATCTACCTGGTCTTCGCCTTCGACCTGGGCTCCAAGGCGAAGTGGCCCTTCGGCAAGCTGCTGTGGGTGCTCGTGTCGGGCACCATCCCGCTGGCCGCCTTCTTCGTCGAGCGGGGCATCCGCGCCGAGGTGGAGCCGCTGATCAGCGACTCGCCGGCGACCGCGAACGCCTGACGACGAGGCGAGCGTCACCCACCCCCGGGACGACTCCCGGGGGTTTCCCATCGACATTTACTAGGACGTCCTAGTAAATTCGTGGGTATGGACGCTGACGCCATCGAGGAGGGCCGCCGCCGCTGGCAGGCCCGTTATGACAAGGCCCGCAAGCGCGAGGCAGACTTCACCACGCTCTCGGGCGACGAGGTCGAGCCGGTCTACGGCCCCCGGCCCGGCGACGCCTACGAGGGCTTCGAGCGGATCGGCTGGCCGGGGGAGTACCCGTACACGCGCGGCCTGCACGCCACCGGCTACCGCGGCCGGACCTGGACCATCCGCCAGTTCGCCGGCTTCGGCAACGCCGAGCAGACGAACGAGCGCTACAAGATGATCCTGGCCGCCGGCGGCGGCGGGCTCTCCGTCGCCTTCGACATGCCGACCCTCATGGGCCGCGACTCCGACGACCCCCGCTCCCTCGGCGAGGTCGGCCACTGCGGCGTCGCCATCGACTCCGCCGCCGACATGGAGGTCCTCTTCAAGGACATCCCCCTCGGCGACGTCACCACGTCCATGACCATCTCGGGCCCCGCCGTGCCCGCCTTCTGCATGTACCTCGTCGCCGCCGAGCGCCAGGGCGTGGACCCCGCCGTCCTGAACGGCACGCTCCAGACCGACATCTTCAAGGAGTACATCGCCCAGAAGGAGTGGCTCTTCGAACCCGAGCCGCACCTGCGCCTCATCGGCGACCTCATGGAGTACTGCGCGAAGGGCATCCCGGCCTACAAGCCGCTGTCCGTCTCCGGCTACCACATCCGCGAGGCCGGGGCCACGGCCGCGCAGGAGCTCGCCTACACCCTCGCCGACGGCTTCGGCTACGTCGAGCTGGGCCTCTCCCGCGGCCTGGACGTCGACCACTTCGCCTCCGGGCTCTCCTTCTTCTTCGACGCGCACCTCGACTTCTTCGAGGAGATCGCCAAGTTCCGCGCGGCCCGCCGGATCTGGGCGCGCTGGATGAAGGAGGTCTACGGGGCCAAGAGCGAGAAGTCGATGTGGCTGCGCTTCCACACGCAGACCGCCGGCGTCTCCCTCACCGCGCAGCAGCCGTACAACAACGTCGTGCGCACCGCGGTGGAGGCCCTCGCGGCCGTCCTGGGCGGCACCAACTCGCTGCACACCAACGCCCTCGACGAGACCCTCGCGCTGCCGAGCGAGCAGGCGGCCGAGATCGCCCTGCGCACCCAGCAGGTGCTGATGGAGGAGACCGGCGTCGCCAACGTGGCGGACCCCCTCGGCGGCTCCTGGTTCGTCGAGCAGCTCACCGACCGCATCGAGGCCGACGCCGAGCGGATCTTCGAGCAGATCAAGGAGCGCGGCCTGCGCGCCCACCCCGACGGGCAGCACCCCATCGGGCCGATCACCTCGGGCATCCTGCGCGGCATCGAGGACGGCTGGTTCACCGGCGAGATCGCCGAGTCGGCCTTCCAGTACCAGCGCTCCCTGGAGAAGGGCGACAAGCGGGTCGTCGGCGTCAACGTCCACCACGGTTCGGTCACCGGTGACCTGGAGATCCTGCGGGTCAGCCACGAGGTGGAGCGCGAGCAGGTCCGCGTCCTCGCCGACCGCAAGGGCCGCCGCGACGACGCCAAGGTCGCCGCGTCCCTGAAGGACATGCTGGACGCGGCCCGCGACGGGTCGAACATGATCCCCGCCATGCTGGACGCGGTGCGCGCCGAGGCCACGCTGGGCGAGATCTGCAACACCCTGCGCGACGAGTGGGGCACCTACACGGAGCCCCCGGGCTTCTAGGGGGTGTCCCCTCCCCGGGCCCGGCCCGGGGAACGCGTGGAAGGCCGGTCACGGCGCCCGTACGGTGGCGCCGTGACCGGCCTTGCCGTTACGCCGAAATGGCCGCGCTCGCGGCCGCCGGCCCGGCGGATCCGCCGGAGGTCCGGGGGCGGCTCAGGCCGCGGCCGGGCCGCGCAGGCCGTGCATCAGGAGGGCGGTGAAGGTGGTCACCCAGAGTTCGTCCACCGGCTCGGAGCTCACCAGGGCGCGGTGCACCACGGTGCCCGCGATCACGTCGAAGATCAGGTCCGTGGTCCGGCCCGCGAGGAACTCGTCCTCCTCGTAGGGGAGTTCGCCGCGGGCCTGGGCGCGTTCGCGACCCAGTACGACGAGACGTTTCTGCCGGTCCACGATCGCGGAGCGGATCCGGTCGCGCAGCGCCTCGTCCCGGGTGGACTCGGACACGACCGCCATCAGGGCCGTACGGGCTTCGGGGCGCCGCAGCAGCTCCGCGAAGCGCAGCACCACGTACTCGATGTCGGCTTCCAGGGAACCCCGGTCGGGCAGTTCGAGCGAGTCGAAGAGCTCCGCGACCGCGTCCACGACCAGCTCGCTCTTGCCCGCCCAGCGCCGGTAGAGGGTGGTCTTGGCGACGCCCGCGCGGGCCGAGACGTCGCCCATCGTCAGCTTCGACCAGCCCAGCTCGACCAGTGCGTCCCGGGTGGCGGCGAGGATGGCGGCGTCCGCGGCCGCGCTGCGGGGGCGACCGGTGCGGCCGGGGCTGGGGTTGCGCATGGCCGAGACCATACCCGTCGGTAGCCGAACGGGCCGCTGTGGTTCAGATCACGGCCGCCGCGGGGGCGCGCAGGGCCCTCGGGAGAGTTACGCTACGGCTCGTAGCGTAAGAGCGACAACCACGCGAAGAGCTACGGGCGCCAGGTGGGGACCCGGCGCCGCCCAAGCAACACGATCGCGGCGGATGCGACGGCACGGTCAATTCGCGCGATCTTTTTCGTCGGCACGCGCACACGGGGGAGGATGTACGCATGCAGCCCAGAAACATGTCCATGAGCGGCGTCGTCGACCTCGCCGCGGTGAAGGCGGCCGGCGAGGCCAAGGCCAAGGCCGAGCAGGCCCGCGCCGAAGCGGCGCGACAGGCGGCTCAGGGTGGCGGGACCGGTCCGGCCGCCGGTGCCGTCCCGCCCTCGGCCCTCGTCTTCGACGTCGACGAGGCCGGTTTTGAACGCGACGTGCTCCAGCTTTCCGCCGAGGTCCCGGTCGTCCTGGACTTCTGGGCCGAGTGGTGCCAGCCGTGCAAGCAGCTCAGCCCGCTCCTGGAGCGACTGACCGCCGAGGCGAACGGCCGCATCGTGCTGGCCAAGGTGGACGTCGACGCCAACCAGATGCTGATGCAGCAGTTCCAGATCCAGGGCATCCCGGCCGTCTTCGCCGTGGTCGCCGGTCAGGTGCTGCCGCTCTTCCAGGGCGTCGCCCCCGAGCAGCAGATCCGCGACACCCTCGCCCAGCTGGTCCAGGTGGCCGAGGAGCGCTTCGGGATCATCGGTCTCGAGGTCGACCCGAACGCCGAGGGCGCCGCCGCCGACTCCGCCCCGGCCGAAGTCCCGGCCGGTCCGCACGACGCGCTGCTGGAGGCGGCCGTCGTCGCACTCGACGCCGGTGACCTCGGCGGCGCGGTGCAGGCGTACAAGAACGTGCTCGCGGACGACCCCGGCAACACCGAGGCCAAGCTGGGCCTGGCCCAGGCCGAGCTGCTCGCCCGCGTGCAGCACATGAACCCGCAAGCGGTGCGGGCGGCCGCCGCCGAGAACCCGCGCGACCCGGCGGCGCAGATCGCCGCGGCCGACCTCGACCTGGTCGGAGGTCACGTGGAGGACGCCTTCGGCCGCCTCGTCGACACCGTGAAGGTCACGTTCGGTGACGACCGGGATGCGGTGCGGCTGCGGCTGCTGGAACTGTTCGAGGTCATCGGCGCCGACGACCCGAGGGTGTCGGCGGCGCGGACGGCGCTGGCCCGGGTGCTCTTCTAGAGCGGCTCCCGAGCCGCTCCGGTGCGGCTCCGCAGCCGCTCCGCGCCGGTCCCGGGAGGTGTCCCGGACGCCGTCGGGCGGCCGCCGATTTGTTGACACGTAGATAAACAGCGGTCGCGCTTTGCCAAAACTTGGTAATCGCGGCCGCTGTTACTCGCAGTAAATCGAACCCCGTGAACTGTCCGGTGTGTTCACCATTTCGCCGTTCTGTCATGGCCCCGGGTGGCACCCTGTGTTGCCGACGGACGGTTACAGGCAGCATTCAGGTTATCTGGCCGTTACCCGCCAGTAACGAACCCCCTTGTGCCCCGGCCGGGAATGGACCACGATCGGCGACGCTCGGTCCTTCCCGCAGAGCCGCTCACTCGGAGCCGCGGTGGAGGGTCCCCACCGGGCCGGCCGGTGGCAGTGGCACCGGCCGTGGGACAGGGGGGTCTCTGCCACACGGGCGGGGCCTGTCCTCCAGGTTGCGCGAACGCGTGGCCCAGTGGTTGTCGCTCGGGGGTGAACGCCGGTGTATCGGACGTGGCACGGCCGCGGCCCGGCCGCCTGCGCTCCTTCCCGAGGACGTAGCACTTCTCCCATCCCAGGACGGGCACGGCCCGGACCGGAGATGTACGTCCGAGAAGGAGGAACGAAATGAGTTCTCAGGTTCGTGGCGGGACCAGATGGAAGCGCTTCGCGCTCGTCATGGTGCCGAGCATCGCGGCCACCGCCGCGGTCGGTGTGGGTCTGGCGCAGGGTGCCCTCGCGGCGTCCTTCAGCGTCTCCGGCCAGGACTTCAAGGTCTCGGCCGACAAGCTCGACGGTGACAACCTCATCCAGTACGGCGGCATCGCCGAGGGGCACGACCTCAAGGGCAATGCGCAGCACCACCCGGTGACCATCTCCGGGTTCAGCCACGCCGAGATCACCAACATGTGCCAGTCGCTGGTGACCCCGACGCCGCTCGGCAACATCACGCTGCAGCTGCGCACCGGCCACAAGGGCAAGCCGGCCGTCGCCGACAACATCTACCTGGATGTTGCGGAGCTCGACACCGACGCCGAGTTCAAGAACCTGGACATCGGTGTCGCGGTCGGCGACCCGAACCACAAGACGAAGCCGCAGGCCGGTACGGTCACCAGCCCGTACGCGTTCTCGCAGCGCGCCGACAAGGCGATCCTGACGAACGTGCGCCAGAAGGCGTGGGCCACCACGGCGGGCACGTTCAAGCTGCCCGACCTGAAGCTGCGTCTGCTCGGCGGCGACCAGCCGTGCTACCAGGACAGCAAGGACTGACGTCCGTCCCGGTGAATGACCGGACGGGCGGGCGGCGACGGCCGTCCCCGCCCGCCCGTCCGGGCTCCACAGAGTTCTCCGTACCACCGTTTCCAGGGAGCTGTTGTCCATGAACCCCCAGGCCCCGGTTTACGTTCGCGCAGAAGACGACGCCTGGCTCACCGTGGTGTACTACCACTTCCGCGCCTGGCGCGGTCGCCGTCCCTTCTGGGCCGGGCTGTTCACGCTCCTCGGTGGCTTCCCGATCGCGTACTTCCCCTATGCGGACCTGCGGTTGGGCAACGTCAGCCTCGCGATGGCCACCACGGGTGGCGCCGGCGCGCTGATCATCGGTGTACTGCTGATCACGCTGGGCCTGGCCCTGTGGTTCCAGCAGACCATCCGGGTCTTCGCCGGAGTCGCCTCGATCCTGCTGGCCCTGGTGTCCCTGCCGGTGTCCAACCTCGGCGGTTTCGGGATGGGCTTCATCCTCTCCCTCGTCGGCGGCGCCCTCGCGCTGTCGTGGGCGCCGGGTCAGCCGGTGGACGAGGAGCCCGTGGCCGAGCAGCCGGCGGTCCAGCAGCCGGCCGTGGTCGCCCTGGGCAAGACGGACGCGACGCCGGGCGGCCCGGACGTACCCGGCCCCCGCGAGACGGAGACGGCACACGCGAGCGAGACGATTGCCCACGCCGATGGCGGGAGGAACAGTGCGGGGTGACGAGACGCAGCGGGGCGTGGCCCCAGGCGCAGAGTCCCGTGAGAGGAAGGGCCCGCGGCACGCGGCGCCCAGGAAGTCCCTGCTGAACAAGATCCATATACCCGTCGGCAAGACGATGGCGCTGGCGGCGATGCCGACGGCGGTGTTCGTCGGGATGGGCATGGCGCCCAAACTGGCCGTGGCCGACGACAAGGAGATCCCCTTCGCGCCCGGGCCGTGTGTGACGCGGTCCGACGAGCCGGCGGAGACCGAGTCGAAGTCCCCGTCCCCCACGCCCTCGAAGACGGCCTCGCCGAGCGCCTCGCCCAGCGCGTCGCCCGCACCGTCCACGGCGGCGAAGCCGAAGCCGAAGCCGGACGCCGAACCGTCGACGGCCAAGTCCCCGTCGGCGAACGCGCCGGCCCCGGCCACCACCACCCCGGCGCCCGCGCCGACCAAGTCCGTGAACCCGCTGGACCCCCTCGGCGTGGGGGACAAGCTCAAGGAACTCGTCGACGGGCTGGGCAAGCCGCTGGACCCGAAGGCGACCCCGACGCCCACGGCCACGCCCTCCACGACCGCCAAGCCGACCCCGGACCCGGCCGCGGACGCGATCCGGGACGCCGCCAAGCAGGCGGGTGCCAAGGTCGAGGAACTGCCCGACGAGGTCAAGGACACCGTCAAGAAGCCCAAGGGCGAGACGCCCGGGGAAGAGGGCGACGAGGCCAAGGGCGACGACGAGGACAAGGCCAAGGACGAGGACAAGGACGAGGCGAAGAAGGACCCGGACGGGAAGGAACCCTTCCCCTGTCCGACCTACGACGCCGAGGCCCTGGCCAACGCCGAGCTGGAGCAGGGCATCCCGCTCATCCCCGACGAGCCCTGGTACCTCGACAGCTCCCTGCTGACCCTCTACGGCCTCGACTACCACGGCATCGTCGAGGTGAAGACGGCCGGCGGCAAGGTCAAGAAGGTCCTGAAGTTCACCGCGGACTCGCTGGACATCAAGGACCTGTACCAGACGGTCGGCAAGGGCGGGAACGTCGCCCACCTGAAGTCCCGTCCGGGCTCCACGTCCAAGATCCGCGGCGGCACGGTGACGATGTACACCGAGAGCCTCAAGGGCAACCTGTTCGGTCTGATCCCGATCGAGTTCACCCCGAACAGCCCGCCGCCCCTGAACGTCCCGTTCGCGTTCTTCACGGACGTCAAGGTCGTCCAGGCGGCGCAGTTCGGCGGCACCCTGACCGTCCCGGGCCTGAAGAACTACATCGGTCCGCCCGAGTAGGCCGCGGGCGGTACGGACACACCGAGGGCGGCACCCCGCATCACTGCGGGATGCCGCCCTCGGTCTCTGTGCGGCAGAGTCTGCTGCGGTGCGACGCGTCAGGCGCGGTCGACGCCGCCCAGGTGGTGCACCCGGACCATGTTGGTGGTGCCCGGGACGCCGGGGGGCGAGCCGGCGGTGATGATCATCGTGTCGCCCTCGTTGTAGCGGCCCAGCTTGAGCAGCTCGCCGTCGACCAGGTCGACCATGGCGTCGGTGGTGTCCACGTGCGGGACGATGTAGGACTCGACGCCCCAGCTCAGCGTGAGCTGGTTGCGGGTGTTGACGTCCGTGGTGAAGGCCAGGATCTGCTGCGTGGCGCGATAGCGCGACAGGCGGCGGGCGGTGTCCCCGGACTGGGTGAAGGCGATGAGCGCCTGGCCGTCCAGGAAGTCCGCGATCTCGCAGGCCGCACGGGCCACGGAGCCGCCCTGGGTGCGCGGCTTCTTGCCCGGGACCAGCGGCTGCAGGCCCTTGGACAGGAGCTCCTCCTCGGCCGCCGTGACGATCTTCGACATCGTCTTGACGGTCTCGATCGGGTAGGCGCCCACGGAGGACTCGGCCGACAGCATGACCGCGTCCGCGCCGTCGAGGATCGCGTTGGCGACGTCGGAGGCCTCCGCGCGCGTCGGGCGGGAGTTGGTGATCATCGACTCCATCATCTGGGTCGCGACGATCACCGGCTTGGCGTTGCGGCGGCACATCTCGATGAGCCGCTTCTGGACCATCGGGACCTTCTCGAGCGGGTACTCGACGGCGAGGTCGCCGCGGGCCACCATGACCGCGTCGAAGGCGGCGACCACGGCCTCCATGTTCTCGACGGCCTGCGGCTTCTCCACCTTGGCGATGACGGGGACCCGGCGGCCCTCCTCGTCCATGACCCGGTGGACGTCCTTGACGTCGTTGGCGTCGCGGACGAAGGACAGGGCGACCATGTCGCAGCCCATCCGCAGGGCGAAGCGGAGGTCGTCGACGTCCTTCTCCGACAGGGCGGGGACGTTCACGGCGGCACCCGGCAGGTTGATGCCCTTGTGGTCCGAGATGACACCGCCCTCGATGACGATGGTCCGCACCCGCGGGCCGTCGACCTCCGTCACCCGGAGCTCGACGTTGCCGTCGTTGATCAGGACCTGGTCGCCCTTGGCGACGTCGCCCGGGAGACCCTTGTAGGTGGTGCCGCAGATGGACTTGTCGCCCGGGACGTCCTCGGTGGTGATGGTGAACTCGTCACCGCGCACCAGCTCGACGGGACCCTCGGCGAAGGTCTCCAGACGGATCTTCGGGCCCTGGAGGTCGGCGAGGACGCCGACGGCGCGCCCGGTGTCCTCGGAGACCTGCCGGACGCGGTCGTACCGCTCCTGGTGTTCTGCCTGGGACCCGTGGCTGAAGTTGAATCGGGCCACGTTCATACCTGCCTCGATGAGCGCTTTCAGCTGCTCATACGAGTCGACGGCGGGGCCCAGCGTGCAGACGATTTTGGAACGGCGCATGACTGGATCCTATCGGTTTGTTTCGTAGCGGAATATTCCGTCTGGTGGAAAGTCCAAGTGACTACTCGGTAACCAGCGCGTACGCCTGGGTGGCGATCTCCAGTTCCTCATCCGTGGGGACCACCGCCACGGCCACCCGGGCATAATCCGCCGAAACCAGCCGCGGCTGCGGGGAACGCGCCGCATTGGCTTCCAGGTCCAGCGCCAGGCCCAGCTCGGCCAGGCCGTCCAGCGCGGCCTCCCGGACCTGGTGGGCGTTCTCGCCGACCCCGGCCGTGAACGCCACCGCGTCCACCCGCCCGAGGACCGCCGAGTAGGCCCCGATGTACTTCTTCAGCCGGTGCACGTACGCGGCGAAGGCCAGGCGCGCCGCCTCGTCGCCCTCGCCCGCGCGCCGCAGCACCTCGCGCATGTCGTTGTCGCCGCACATGCCCAGCAGACCGCTCTTCTTGTTGAGGAGCGAATCGATCTCGTCCACCGAGAGGCCGCCCACCCGCGCCAGGTGGAAGACGACCGCGGGGTCGAGATCGCCCGAGCGGGTGCCCATGACCAGGCCCTCCAGCGGGGTCAGGCCCATGGACGTCTCCACGCAGACCCCGCCCCGCACGGCCGAGGCGGAGGCGCCGTTGCCCAGGTGCAGCACGATCACGTTCACGTCCTCCACCGGCCTGCCGAGCAGGGCGGCCGTCGCCCGCGAGACGTAGGCGTGCGAGGTGCCGTGGAAGCCGTACCGCCGGATGGAGTACGCGTCGGCGACCCGGGCGTCGATCGCGTACCGGGCCGCGTACTCCGGCATCGTCGAGTGGAAGGCGGTGTCGAAGACGGCGACCTGGGGGATGTCCGCGCGCAGCGACCGCGCCACCTCGATGCCCGTGACGTTCGCCGGGTTGTGCAGCGGCGCCAGCGGGATCAGGTTCCGGATCTCCGCCAGCACCTCGTCGTCGATCACCGTCGGCCGGGTGAACCGCGTCCCGCCGTGCACCACCCGGTGCCCCACCGCCGCCAGCTCGGGGGAGTCCAGGCCCGTGCCGTCGGCGGCGAGCTCGGCCGCCACGGCCTTCAGCGCGGCCTCGTGGTCCGCGATCGGGCCGACCTGCTCGCGCTTGCCGCCGGACGCGGCGGGACCGGCCAGCGGCTCGTGCACCAGCCGGGAGGTCTCCTCGCCGATCCGCTCCACCAGGCCGACGGCCAGTCGCGACCGGTCCGCCATGTCGAGGAGCTGGTACTTGACCGACGAGGAGCCGGAGTTGAGGACGAGTACGCGCGATGCGGTCACGGTGGGGGCTTTCCTTATGTCGCGGGCGGTGGGGACGGGAGGGGCAGGGGGGCGGGAGGGCAGGCCGGGCGTCAGGCGCCGGCGGCCGGCCCCGGCGCGCCCTGGGCCTGGATCGCCGTGATGGCCACGGTGGTGACGATGTCCTGGACGAGGGCGCCGCGCGAGAGGTCGTTGACGGGCTTGCGCAGACCCTGGAGCACGGGGCCGACCGCGACCGCGCCCGCCGAACGCTGCACGGCCTTGTAGGTGTTGTTGCCCGTGTTCAGGTCGGGGAAGATCAGCACCGTCGCACGGCCGGCCACCTCGGACCCGGGCAGCTTCGTCGCGGCGACCGAGGGCTCCACGGCCGCGTCGTACTGGATCGGACCCTCGACGGCCAGGTCGGGGCGCTGCTCGCGGACGGTCTCGGTGGCCTTGCGGACCTTGTCGACGTCCGCGCCCGAACCGGAGGTGCCGGTCGAGTACGAGAGCATCGCGATCCGCGGCTCGACGCCGAAGGCGGCGGCGGTGGCGGCCGACTGGACCGCGATGTCGGCGAGCTGCTCGGCGTCGGGGTCCGGGTTGACCGCGCAGTCGCCGTATACGAGGACCCGGTCGGCCAGGCACATGAAGAAGACGGAGGAGACGATGGACGCCTCCGGCTTCGTCTTGATGATCTCGAAGGCCGGGCGGATGGTCGCCGCGGTGGAGTGCACCGAGCCGGAGACCATGCCGTCGGCCAGGCCCCGCTGGACCATCAGGGTGCCGAAGTAGTTGACGTCGGTGACGACGTCATGGGCCAGCTCGACGGTCATGCCCTTGTGCGCCCGGACCTCGGCGTAGTACTCGGCGAACCCCTCCCGCAGCGGGGAGGTCGCCGGGTCGATGAGCTGCGCGCGCGAGATGTCGACGCCGAGGTCGCCGGCCTTCTTCAGGATCGCCTGCTCGTCGCCCAGCAGGGTCAGGTCGCAGACCCCCCGGCGCAGCACCACGTCCGCGGCGCGCAGCACGCGCTCCTCGGCGCCCTCGGGCAGCACGACGCGGCGCCGGTCGGAGCGGGCCCGCTCCAGCAGCTCGTGCTCGAACATCATCGGCGTGACGCGCTCGGAACGGGCCACCGAGAGCAGGCCGCGCAGCTCGCCGGTGTCCACGTGGCGTTCGAAGAGGCCGAGCGCGGTCTCCAGCTTGCGCGGGGTCGCGGAGTTCAACCGGCTCTGCAGCGAGAAGAGTTCGGCGGCGGTCGGGAAGCTGTTGCCGGCCACCGACACCACGGGCGTGCCCGGCGCCAGCTTCGAGGCCAGCGTCAGGACCTCCTTGCTCGGCCGCTCGTTCAGGGTGAGCAGTACGCCGGCGATCGGCGGGGTGCCGGAGGTGTGCGCGGCGAGCGCGCCGACCACGAGGTCGGAGCGGTCGCCGGGGGTCACGACCAGGCAGCCGGGCGTCAGGGCGTTCAGGAAGTTCGGCAGCATCGCGCCGCCGAAGACGAAGTCCAGGGCGTCGCGCGCCAGCCCCGCCTCGTCGCCGAGGAGCACCTCGCCGCCGAGCGCCCGGGTGATCTGGGCGACGGTCGGGGCGGACAGCGACTTGTCGTCCGGCAGGACGTAGCAGGGCACGGGGAGGCGGGCCGCGAGCCGCTCGGCTATGAGGTCGCGGTCCTCCGCGGCCACCCGGTTGACGACCATCGCGACGACGTGGCAGCCCAGGCTCTCGTACGCGCGGTAGGCGTTGCGGGCCTCGGCGCGCACGGCCTCGGCGGGGTGCTTGGTGCCGCCCACGACGGGGACGACGACCGCGCCCAGCTCGTTGGCGAGGCGGGCGTTGAGCGCCAGCTCGTCGGGGAGGTTGGTCTCGGCGTAGTCGGTGCCGAGGACGAGCACGACCTCGTAGTCGCGCGCCAGCCGGTGGAAGCGGTCGACGAGCTGCGAGACCAGCTCGTCGGTGCCCTTCTCGGCCAGGATCGCCGAGGCCTCGCGGTACTCCATCCCGTAGGCCGTCGAGGCGTCCTGGTCGATCCGGTAGCGGGCCTTGAGGAGCTCGAAGAGCCGGTCGGGCGCGTCGTGGAGCAACGGCCGGTAGACGCCGACCCGGCCGGTCTGCCGGGTCAGGAGTTCCATGATCCCGAGTTCGACGACCTGCCGGCCGTCCCCCCGCTCGATGCCGGTCACGTACACGCTGCGCGTCACGCGTGCTCTCCGTCTCTTCGTGTGGTCGATCGACCCGGTTGGGATGGGTTGCCCTCTTGACAATACCTCCGCCAATGGATAGGGCGCCCCCGGGAACTCTGGCCCGGTCCGGGGGGTCCAAAGGCCCTCCGGGGCGCATGGCGCGGAGCGCGTCCCACCCCGCGAGCATGGAACAATCGGACAGGCGGCATCAATACGCCCTTCATATGTACGGAAGCAGGAGACACAGCACGATGCGTATCGGAGTTCTCACCGCAGGCGGAGACTGCCCGGGCCTCAACGCTGTCATCCGGTCGGTCGTACACCGCGCCGTGGTCGGGCACGGGGACGAGGTCATCGGTTTTGAGGACGGCTTCAAGGGTCTCCTCGACGGTCACTTCCGCCCCCTCGACATCAACGCCGTCAGCGGCATCCTCGCCCGCGGTGGCACGATCCTCGGCTCGGCGCGCATGGAGCGGGCCCGCCTCCACGAGGCCGCCGAGAACGCGCATGAGCTGGCCACCCGCTACGGCATCGACGCCCTGATCCCGATCGGCGGCGAGGGCACCCTGACCGCGGCCCGGATGCTGTCCGACGCCGGGATGCCCGTCGTCGGCGTGCCGAAGACCATCGACAACGACATCTCCTCCACCGACCGCACCTTCGGCTTCGACACCGCCGTCATGGTCGCGACCGAGGCCATCGACCGCCTCAAGACCACCGCCGAGTCGCACCAGCGCGTGATGGTCGTCGAGGTCATGGGCCGTCACGCGGGCTGGATCGCTCTGGAGTCCGGCATGGCCGGCGGCGCCCACGGGATCTGCCTGCCGGAGCGCCCCTTCGAGGTGGACGCCCTGGTCAAGATGGTCGAGGAACGCTTCGCCCGCGGGAAGAAGTTCGCCGTCGTCTGCGTCGCCGAGGGAGCACACCCCGCCGAGGGCTCCATGCCGTACGAGAAGGGCGCGATCGACGCCTACGGCCACGAACGCTTCGCCGGCATCGGCAACCGCCTCGCCATCGAGCTGGAGCACCGCCTGGGCAAGGAGGCCCGCCCGGTCATCCTCGGCCACGTCCAGCGCGGCGGCACCCCCACCGCCTACGACCGCGTCCTCGCGACCCGCTTCGGCTGGCACGCCGTGGAGGCGGTCCACCGCGGCGAGTACGGCAACATGACCGCCCTGCGCGGCACCGACATCGTGATGGCCCCGCTCGCCCACGCGGTCACCGAGCTGAAGACCGTGCCCGAGGACCGCATGTACGAGGCCGAGTCGGTCTTCTGACCCTCCCGGCCGGGACCTCTTACCCGGCCGGCCCGGTCCCTTCGGCCCCTCTGCCGCGCCGAAAGGACCGGAAGGCGGCGCTCCGGCGCCGCGCCGCTCCGCGGCCGTCCGGATCGCCCCCACCGCCCCTCCCGTACGGGGCGCGCTGGTTATCATTCCCGTGGGGGGATTGGGTCGGCCGAGTCGTATGCGGGCGGATCGCGGCAGCATGTCCGCGTCTCCTCGTCCGCATGCCCACACTCGTCGGAAGGTTCCCCACTCCCGTGGCGACCAGCTCTGCCGTCCTGACACGCGAACCGGCCGCCCGCCCACCGGTACCCGGGACCACCGGCCCCGCCGCACGGCGTAGCCCGTCCGTCCTCGCCGCGGCCCTCGCCGCGTCCTGGGCGGTGCCGCTGCTGCTCCACGCGGCCGCCCTCGACGTGCTCCTCCTCCCCGTCCTGGTCCTGACGATCGCGGCCCTGATCCGGGTGGGCGGCGGACTGCTCGACCGCCTCGTGGTCGCGGCCTTCCTGCTCTGCGGCGCCGTGATGGGCCTCGGCCTGCTGTTCTCCGTCTGGCCGTGGGGCCTGGCCCCCGTGCCCGGGGCCGGCCTGCTGCTGACGATCGCCTCCGTCTCCGGCTGGCTGGCCCGCCGCCGACCGCGCATCCCGCTGCGGCTGCGCGGCTCGGACGCGCTGATCGCCGCAACGGTGGCCGTGGTCTGGCACTACGTCCACCACCCGGTGGCCGGCAGGTCGGCGGCCGACCGGCTGGCCTACTTCGTCACGTCCGAGGACCGGATGGGCCACTTCTCGTACTTCACCGGGATCCGGCAGGTCGGCGGCTACGCCTTCCTGCACCAGGACGCCGCCCGGACGTACATGATGACGCCGTCCGAGGCGGTCTACCCGCAGGGCTCCCACTTCCTGCTGGCCTGGATCGACGCCCTGGTGACGTCCTCGGCGCAGGCGGGCTCCGCCCTCGCCATGACGAATCGTTACTTCATCTACGTCCTGGCCGCCTACGCACTCTTCTGCGGGGCACTGGTCTGGGCCGCCCGCTGGATCGGCGGCCCCCGCCTGCGCGGCTGGCGCGCCGCCGCGGTCTGCGCCACCGTCGCCGCGGTGATGGTGTCCGGGTCGATGGCGCAGCTGATCGAGCGGGGCTTCGACTCCGAGACCATCGGCCTGCTGTTCCTGGCCGTCGCCCTGGCCCTGCTGGTGCGGCCCGCGGCGGGCCGGACCGAGTTCGCCCTCGTCGCGGCGGCCGGGCTGATCGCCGTCACCTTCGTCTACAACCTCTACGGCGCTCTCGTCGGCATCGCCCTGGCCGCGGTGCTGGTCGTCCACCGGCGCCGGTTCGCCGGCCACCGGGTCCCGGTCCTCGCGGCGCTGGCCGGCGCCACCCTCGTGGCGGGACTGCCCAGCGTCTTCTCCGTCCTCACGAAGCTGGACGTCGCCAAGACCTCGAACCTGGCCGGCCCGATGGTCATCCCCGACCGCCCGGTGTTCATCGGGCTCGGCCTGCTGGCCCTGGTCGCGGCCACCCTCCCGGTCAACCGCCGCACGGGCACCGGGCAGATGGTGCTCGCCCTCGTCCTCGGCGCGACCGCGATGATCGGCGCCTTCGGCGCCTGGCAGAAGTACACCATCGGCTACTACTCGTACTACTTCGAGAAGCTGACCGCCGCCGGGCTGGTGATCGCCCTGCTCTCGCTCGGCCTGATCGGGCTGATGCTGCCGCCCGCCGGCGCGACGACCGGGACCGCGCTGCGCCGCCGTGCGGACCTCCTGCTGCGTTCCGCTCTGGCGACCGCGGCGGCGCTGGCGCTCTTCGGCGGCGTCCAGTGGGGCGTGCCCTCCGGCTGGGGCCATCCCTCGGCCTGGTACGACAGCCCCATGCTCAAGTGGACCCGGGGCGAGGCCAGGAGCAGCGACATCGGCAAGCCCGCCGCCGCCCTCACCGGGCGCGACCTGCGGGGGGCCACCTCGCCTGTGATCGCCCTCTACAGCAACGACTCCTACCTCAACCTGAGGTCGACCTTCCTCGCCCAGATCCTCACCAAGCAGGGCGGCAGCATGGTCGGGCTGTACGAGGTGTTCTACGTCAAGGTCGGCGGAGCGGCCGCGGTCGAGGAGAAGGAGTACCAGGCCTCGCTGGGCCACCTGAAGACCGCGATCGCCTCGTGCCCCGCCCCGCCGACCGTCCTGGTGGGCGACCGGAAGACGGCCGACCGGATCCGGCAGGACCTGGCCGCCGCCGGCACCGCGGCCTCCGTGGTCCACGCGCCGCTGCCCTAGCCGCTCCAGCCGCACCGGTCGACCCGGGGGGCCCGCCGACCGGCGGGCCCCTACGCCGTACCGCCCGCGATCTGCCAGAAGCGGTCCACGATCCCGGTGAGGAACTCCCGGCCCGCGTCCCCGCTGGCGGCCTCGCCCTGGCCGCCGCCCCAGCTGAGCGTCGCCACCATCCGCGACTGGTACTCCGCGTGCAGCTGCTCCAGCACCCGCTCCAGGTGCTGCTTGGGGATCGGCAGCAGCTTGCCCAGCGGCTTCACGTACGCCTGCCAGCGCGTGGTGACCGCGCTGCGCAGCAGCTCCGCCAGCTCCTCGTGCTTGCCCGTCGCCGTCACGAACTGGGCCAGGGTGAGGCCGAGCACGGTGGCGAGGGCGGCGGACTGCCGCTCGTTGCCCTTCCAGCGCCCGGTGTCCTCCATCTTCTGGTAGGCGCTCGTCTCCAGACCGATCCGCCGTGCCAGTTCGTCCGCGGCCAGCCCCCGGGCCATCCGGTGCTCCCGCAGGGTGACCGGCTCCGCGAGCAGTTCACCCGGCGAACACCACAGGACGCCCGCGAGCGCCGTGAGCTCGGCGGATGACGGTGATATCTCGCCACGCTCCCAGGCCATCACCGTCTCGGGCGCGACGACGAGTCCGTACTGGGCACGCAGGCCGTAGGCGACATGTCCGGGAGCCATGCCCAGGGCCGCGCGCAGGCGCCGCGCGGCGGGGGCATTGAAGGGTGGGCTGGAGTGCACACCGCACACCGTAGAAGTGGCCGGGCTGCGCCGCCTACAGACCAAACAAACAAGCCCATACCTCGTAGGAACGTCCTATGAAAGAGAGGGCTTTTGGCGAGTTTTCCGGCGACTGTCCGGTAATCGGTGCGCTCGGGAATTCCGAAGATCCAGTGCTACGTACGGTTCCAGCCAACTCGTCGTGACGCAATAGCCCTCACACGGCCTCCACGGAATGTGAACCGGAACCCCTTTCCCCGCGTGGTTCCTATGGGGCCCTCGCCCACGGGGGTGGCGAGGGCCCCACCCCCTCGGACCCCTTGCCTTGACGTCGGCGTCAACGCATACGGTCGGCCCATGCGCATCGGCGAACTGGCGAAACGGGCCGGGACCAGCACCCGGACGCTCCGGTACTACGAGGCGCGCGGGCTGCTGCCCGCGCGGCGTGCCGCCAACGGCCACCGGACCTACGACGAGGACGACCTGCGGCTGCTGCGGGAGATCCGCACCCTGCGGGACTTCGGCTTCGAACTGGAAGAGACCCGGCCCTTCGTGGAGTGCCTGCGGGCCGGCCACCCGGCCGGGGACTCCTGCCCCGCCTCGCTCGCCGTCTACCGGCGCAAGCTCGCCGAGCTGGACGACCTGATCGGCCGACTCGCAGACGTACGGGACCAGGTCGCGCGGCAGCTCGCCGGCGCCGAGGAGGCGGCCGGCGAGGCCGCCGCCCCGCGCTGCGCGATGACGCCCTGACCCCCACGGGAGAGGAAGAGAGGAACCGACATGGTGCACGCACACGGTGTGGCCGAGGTGACCGACGCCGACTTCGACGCGGAGGTGCTCGGCGAACGCGGCAGGGCCGTCCTCGTCCAGTTCACGGCGGACTGGTGCGGCCCCTGCCGCCAGCTCGCCCCGGTGCTGTCCGCGATCGCCGCCGAGGAGGCGGCACGCCTGAAGGTGGTGCAGATCGACGCGGACCGCAACCCCGGGACCCTGACCCGGTACGGGGTGCTGTCCACGCCGACCCTGCTCGTCTTCCGCGACGGCGAACCCGTCCGCCAGATGGTCGGCGCCCGGCCCAAGCGCCGCCTCCTCCAGGAACTGCAGGACGAGCTGGCTACGGCCTGAGCCAGATCGTCGCCAGCGGCGGCAGCGTCATCCGCAGGCTCGCCGGGCGGCCCTGCGCCGGCACCGGTTCGGGCCGCAGCGGCTGCCCGTGGTGCACCCCGCTGCCGCCGTACGCCTCCAGGTCGGTGTTGAGGACCTCGTGCCACAGCGGCACCTCCTCCGGCACCCCGATCCGGTAGCCGTGCCGGACCACCGGGGAGAAGTTGGACACCGCCAGCAGCTGCGAGCCGTCCTGGGCGTAGCGCAGGAAGGCGAAGACGTTGTCCTCCGCCGCGTCCGCCTCCACCCAGGCGAAGCCCTCCGGAACGGTGTCGCGCTCCCACAGCGCCGGCGCCGCCGTGTACGTCCGGTTCAGGTCCCGCACGAGATCGCGCACGCCCCGGTGGTCGCCGGCCGCCGCGTAGGAGGAGTCCAGCAGCCACCAGTCCGGCCCGTAGCTCTCCGACCACTCCGACCCCTGGGCGAACTCCTGCCCCATGAAGAGCAGTTGCTTGCCCGGATGGGCCCACATGAAGCCCAGGTACGCCCGGTGCGCGGCCCGCTGCTGCCACCAGTCGCCCCCGGGCATCTTCGACACCAGCGAGCGCTTGCCGTGCACCACCTCGTCGTGCGAGATCGGCAGCACGTAGTTCTCGCTGAAGGCGTAGATCATCCCGAAGGTCATGTCGTGGTGGTGGTACTTGCGGTGCACCGACTCCTTCGACATGTAGCGCAGGGTGTCGTGCATCCAGCCCATGTTCCACTTCAGGCCGAAGCCCAGCCCGCCGCCGTCCGTCGGCCGCGTCACCCCGTTCCAGGCCGTGGACTCCTCCGCGATGGTCACCACCCCCGGGCAGCGCCGGTACACCGTGGCGTTCATCTCCTGGAGGAAGGCCACCGCGTCCAGGTTCTCCCGCCCGCCGTGCTCGTTGGGCGTCCACTCGCCCTCGCTCCGCGAGTAGTCCAGGTAGAGCATCGAGGCCACCGCGTCCACGCGCAGGCCGTCCACGTGGAACTCCTCGCACCAGTAGACGGCGTTGGCGACGAGGAAGTTGCGGACCTCCTTGCGCCCGTAGTCGAACTCCAGCGTCCCCCAGTCCGGGTGCGCGGCCCGCCGCGGGTCCTGGTGCTCGTACAGCGGCCGTCCGTCGAACTCCGCGAGTGCCCAGTCGTCCCGCGGGAAGTGCGCCGGAACCCAGTCGACGATCACACCGATCCCGGCCCGGTGCAGCGAGTCCACGAGGAAGCGGAAGTCGTCCGGGGTGCCCATCCGCGAGGTCGGCGCGTAGAAGCCGGTGACCTGGTACCCCCACGAGCCGCCGAAGGGGTGCTCGGCGACCGGCATCAGCTCGACGTGCGTGAAGCCCAGCTCCTTGACGTACGAGGGGAGCTGTTCGGCGAGCTGCCGGTAGGAGAGCCCCGGCCGCCAGGACGCCAGGTGCAGCTCGTACACGGAGAAGGGGGCCTGGTGCGGGGCGCGGGCGCCGCGCCCCGCCATCCACTCCGTGTCCTGCCACTCGTACTGCGAGGCCGTGACCACCGAGGCGTTCGCAGGGGGGACCTCCGCGGACCGGGCCATCGGGTCGGCGCGCAGGGTGTGGCTGCCGTCCGGGCGCGTGATGTCGTACTTGTAGAGCGTCCCGGCACCCACACCGGGCAGGAAGAGCTCCCAGACGCCGCTCGACCCGAGCGAGCGCATCGGATACGCGACGGAGTCCCAGTAGGAGAAGTCCCCGGTGACCCGGACGCCCTGCGCGTTCGGCGCCCACACCGTGAACCGGGTCCCGGCCACGCCCTGGTGCTCCATCGGCTCGGCGCCCAGCGCCGTCCACAGCCGCTCGTGGCGGCCCTCGCCGATCAGGTGCAGGTCCAGCTCGCCGAGGGAGGGCAGGAACCGGTAGGGGTCGTGGACCTCGATCTCGTCGCTGTCGTACGCCACCAGCAGCCGGTAGTCCGGCACCGCGGTCAGCGGCAGCAGCCCGGAGAACAGCCCGTCGCCGTCGTCGTGGAGCTCGGCCCGCAGCCCCTTGGCGATGACGGTGACCGCCTTGGCGTGCGGGCGCAGCACCCGGAAGGCCACCCCGCCGCGCTGGGTGCGCGCACCCAGCACCGCGTGCGGGTCGTGGTGGCGGCCCTCCAGCAGCCTGGCCCGTTCCCCCGCGGCGAGTGCCGGCGCCGGCCGGACCCCGTGCGGAGGGGCGGCGCGGCGGGCCCGTGGCGTGCGCGGCTTCTTGGGCGCCGCCGGGGCGGCTGCTGCTTCGTCGCGGACGGTCGGTGACGGCTGTCGTGCGGCGCTCACGCGAGCGGCCTCCTCGGGGGCTTCGGGTGGGGGTGCGGATGGGGGGAGAGGGCGCCCGGGGCGGGCGGGGTCGGCGGCACGCGGTGGGCGGGCCGCGCGGGTTCCGAGAGCCGCCGGATCGCGGCCATCGGGACGTGCAGCCAGTCGGGGCGGTGCCGGGACTCGTAACGGGCCTCGTACACCGCCTTGTCGGTCTCGTACGCCCGCAGCAGGACGGGATCCTCGCGCGGGTCCCGGCCGGTGGTGCGGGCGTAGCCCTCGCAGAACGCGGCCCGGCAGTCGTCCGCCCAGGCGGGGGCGAACGGCCGGTGGGAGCGGGCGGCGTAGTCGAAGGAACGCAGTATCCCGGCGATGTCGCGCACCGCCGGTTCGGGACGGCGCCGGTCGGCCAGGGGCCGGGCCGGCTCGCCCTCGAAGTCGATCAACGACCAGCCGCCGTCGAGGGTGCGCAGGGTCTGACCCAGATGGAGGTCCCCGTGGATCCGCTGGGCGGCCACCCCCGTCCCGCGGGACGCGGCCAGCGCGTCGAAGGCGCCCCGCAGCCCGGCCTCGTAGGGCCGCAGCGCCGGCACCTCACGGGCGGTGGCGGCCAGCCGGGCCGTCATCCCGGCGGCCAGCCGGGCGGTCTGCTCCGGGCCGAGCGCGACCGTGGGCAGGGCGGCGGCGAGCGCGCTGTGCACCTCGGCGGTGGCCCGGCCGAGCGCGTGCGCCTCGGCGGTGAAGTCCTCCCCGGCGCCGAGCCGGCGCAGCGCGAGCTGCCAGCCGTCGTCGGAGCCGCGCAGGTACGGCTGGAGCACGCCCAGGGTCAGCGGCTCGCCGCCGGGCGGCTCGGCCTCGTACCAGGCGACGGGCGCCGGCACCCGCGTGCAGCCGGCGGCGGCCAGCGCCCGGGGCAGCTCCAGGTCCGGATTGACCCCGGGCCCGACCCGGCGGAAGACCTTCAGGATGAACGAATCTCCGTAGATGAGCGAGGAGTTCGTCTGCTCCCCGGACAGCGGCCGGGGGGTGAGCCCGGCCGGGATCGCAGCGGCGGGATCCCGGTCGAAGCGCAGCGGTCCGAGCACGCCCGGCGAGCGCAGCCGCTCCAGCAGCATCGCGGCGAGGCGGGGGTCGCCCAGGGCCTCGTAGACCGCCCGGCCCGCGTACGGGCCGTCCTCGGCGTGGCCGATCAGGGTGGGCGCGAGGGCGGGCGGCAGGGACGGGCGGATGCCCAGCAGCAGCTGGTAGCAGTCCCCGTCCACGTCGAGCAGCACGTGCAGCAGTCCGGGGGTGGAGCCGGGGGGCAGCAGGTCGGCCGCCGAGACGGTCGTGAGTCTGCTGATGGCCCGCCCCTTGCCGGCGAACCAGCGCTGCGCGGGCAGCCAGGCCCGCAGCATCGGTTCCAGCGGGGCGATCCCGGCGGCCCGGTCGGCCGTCAGCCGGCTCCGGGCGGATGCAGCCTCCGACATGGCGTCGCGTCCTTTCCCCGGGGCGTCACAGAATGCGCAGAGTGTCCCGGATGCGCGGCAGTTGCTTCTCCGGCATGTGCGAGTGTCGGGTCAGGATGATCCGTACAGGGGCGGGCGATTGACCCATTCGAGCCGCCCGCCCCCTGGCCCGGGCGTGGTCCGCCCGTGGCCGTGCCGGCTATTCGGCGCGGCGGTCACCGCGCTGTTCGGCACGCAGCCGGAACCAGTAGAAGCCGTGTCCCGCCAGGGTCAGCAGGTAGGGCCACTCGCCGATCGGCGGGAAGCGCACGTCGCCCGTGAGCTCCACCGGTACCCGCCCGTTGAAGGACTGCAGGTCCAGCTCGGTGGGCTGCGCGAAGCGCGAGAAGTTGTGCACGCACAGCACCAGGTCGTCCCCGTACTCGCGCAGGAACGCGAGCACCGCCGGGTTGGACGACTGCAGTTCGGTGTACGAGCCGAGGCCGAAGGCCGGGTTCGCCTTGCGGATCTCGATCAGCCGGCGGGTCCAGTGCAGCAGCGAGGAGGGCGACGCCATGGCCGCCTCGACGTTGGTGACCTGGTACCCGTGGACCGGGTCCATGATGACCGGCAGGTTCAGCCTGCCCGGATCGCACGAGGAGAAACCGGCGTTGCGGTCCGGGGTCCACTGCATGGGGGTGCGGACGCCGTCGCGGTCGCCCAGCCAGATGTTGTCGCCCATGCCGATCTCGTCGCCGTAGTAGAGCACCGGCGAGCCGGGCAGCGACAGCAGCAGGGCGGTGAACAGCTCCATCTGGTTGCGGTCGTTGTCCAGCAGCGGGGCGAGCCGGCGCCGGATGCCGATGTTGGCCCGCATCCGCGGGTCCTTGGCGTACTCGGCGTACATGTAGTCGCGCTCTTCGTCCGTGACCATTTCGAGCGTGAGCTCGTCGTGGTTGCGCAGGAAGATGCCCCACTGGCAGTTCTTCGGGATGGCCGGGGTCTTGGCCAGGATCTCGGAGACCGGGTAGCGGGACTCTCTTCGCACCGCCATGAAGATGCGCGGCATCACGGGGAAGTGGAACGCCATGTGGCACTCGTCCCCGCCCTTGGCGAAGTCCCCGAAGTAGTCGACGACGTCCTCGGGCCACTGGTTGGCCTCGGCGAGCAGCACCGTGTCCGGGTAGTGGGCGTCGATCTCCGCCCGGACTCTCTTGAGGAGCTGGTGGGTGCGCGGGAGGTTCTCGCAGTTGGTGCCCTCCTCGGCGTACAGGTAGGGCACGGCGTCGAGGCGGAAGCCGTCGATGCCGAGGTCCAGCCAGAAGCGGAGGGCGGAGATGATCTCCTCCTGGACGGCCGGGTTCTCGAAGTTGAGGTCCGGCTGGTGGGAGAAGAAGCGGTGCCAGTAGTACTGCTTGCGGACCGGGTCGTACGTCCAGTTCGAGGTCTCGGTGTCGACGAAGATGATCCGGGCGTCCTGGTACTGCTTGTCGTTGTCGGCCCACATGTAGTAGTCGCCGTAGGGGCCGTCGGGGTCCTTGCGCGACTGCTGGAACCACTCGTGCTGGTCGCTGGTGTGGTTCATGACGAAGTCGATGATCACCCGCATGCCGCGGGTGTGCGCGGCGTCGACGAACTCCACGAAATCGGCGAGATCGCCGAACTCGGGCAGCACCGAGGTGTAGTCGGAGACGTCGTAGCCCCCGTCGCGCAGGGGTGAGGCGAAGAACGGCGGCAGCCAGAGGCAGTCGACGCCGAGCCACTGGAGGTAGTCCAGCTTGGCGGTGAGGCCCTTGAGGTCCCCCACGCCGTCGCCGTTGCTGTCGTGGAAGGAGCGGACGAGGACCTCGTAGAAGACGGCCCGCTTGAACCAGTCGGGATCGCGGTCCTTGGCGGGGGTGTCCTCGAAGGTGTCGTGGACGGGATCGTTGATCATCATGTGGTGGGTGACCCTCCGGTGGGCGGGGACGGTCGCAGAGCGGCCAGTACGTGCGCGGGCGTGCGGCCCGGCTCTAGGCGCACGTAGTTCGCCCTGCCCCAGTGATAGGTCTCGCCGGTGAGCTCGTCGCGCACCGCGAGGGACCCGTGCCAGTCGAGGCCGAGTACCGGCATGTCCAACGAGACCGTCGCCTCCTGGGTGTGGTGCGGATCGAGGTTGACGACCACCAGTACGGAATTGGCGCCCGCGTGCTTCGAATAGGCGATCACCTGTTCGTTGTCGGTCGAGTGGAAGTGGATGTCGCGCAGCTGCTGGAGGGCGGGGTTGCGCCGGCGCAGCCGGTTCAGGGCGGTGATCAGCGGGGCGATGGTGCGGCCCTCGCGGTCGGCGGCGGCCCAGTCGCGTGGCCGGAACTCGTACTTCTCGGAGTTCAGGTACTCCTCGCTGCCCTCGCGCACCGGGGTGTTCTCGCAGAGCTCGTAGCCGGAGTAGATCCCCCAGGCGGGGGACAGGGTGGCGGCGAGGACCGCGCGCACCTCGAAGGCGGGACGGCCGCCCTTCTGGAGGTACTCGTGCAGGATGTCGGGCGTATTGACGAAGAAGTTCGGCCGCATCACCGAGGCGGACGGGGTGGCGGCGAGCTCGGTCAGGTACTCGGTCAGCTCGGCCTTGGTGTTGCGCCAGGTGAAGTAGGTGTACGACTGCTGGAAGCCGACGGCGGCCAGCGCGCGCATCATCGCGGGCCGGGTGAACGCCTCCGCCAGGAAGATCACGTCCGGGTCGGACTTGTTGATGTCCGCGATCACCTTCTGCCAGAAGACGACAGGCTTGGTGTGCGGGTTGTCGACCCGGAAGATGCGGACCCCGTGGTCCATCCAGTGCCGCAGGATCCGGCAGGTCTCCTCGACGATGCCGGCCATGTCGGTGTCGAAGTGGACCGGGTAGATGTCCTGGTACTTCTTCGGCGGGTTCTCGGCGTACGCGATCGTCCCGTCGGCGCGGTGGCGGAACCACTCGGGGTGCTTCTCCACCCACGGGTGGTCGGGGGAGCACTGCAGGGCGAAGTCCAGCGCGATCTCCATGCCCAGCTCGCGGGCGCGCGCGACGAAGGCGTCGAAGTCCTCGATGGTGCCGAGCTCCGGGTGGACCGCCTCGTGCCCGCCCTCGGTGGAACCGATGGCCCACGGCACACCCGGATCCCAACTCCCCGCGGAGAGAGTGTTGTTGGGACCCTTGCGGTAGGTGCTGCCGATCGGGTGGACGGGCGGCAGGTAGACCACGTCGAAGCCCATCGCGGCGATCGCGGGCAGCCGCTCCGCGGCGGTCCGGAAGGTGCCGCTCACCGGGGCCTCGCCGGGCTCCAGCACCGCGCCCTCCGAGCGCGGGAACATCTCGTACCAGGAGCCGAAGAGGGCCCGCTTGCGCTCGACGAGGACCGGCAGCGGCTTGGAGGCGGTGACCAGCTCCCGGTAGGGGCGCCGGGCCAGCGCGGCGCCCACGGCGGGGGCGAGCGCGGCCTCGTACCGCTCGGCGGCCGGGAGGTCCTCGTCCCGCATGATCGCGGCGGCGGCCAGGACGGCGTCGCGGCCGTCGCGCTTGGGGATCCGGGCCGCGGCCCGCTCGTAGAGCTCCGCGCCCTCCAGCAGCACGAGCCCGGTGTCGATTCCGGCGGGGATCTTGATCGCGGCATGGGCCCGCCAGGTGGCCAGCGGGTCGCTCCATGCCTCGACGGTGTACGTCCACCTCCCCTCGACCTCGGCGGAGACCCGGGCCCCCCACCGGTCGGTGCCGGGGGCGAGCTCGCTCAGCGGCACGGGGGGCCGCAGCCGCCCCTTCGGGTCACGCAGGACGATGTGGGCGGCTACGGCGTCGTGTCCCTCGCGGAACACGGTGGCCGAGATCTCGAAGACCTCGTCCACGACCGCCTTGGCGGGTCTGGCGCCGCAGTCGACGGCGGGGCGGACGTCCAGCACGGGAATGCGACCGATCATGATGGGATCACCTGGGGGCAGTTCGCAGGGCTCGGTGACAACAGTCCAGCCGGTGTCACGGCTGGTAGTGCACGCTCTGTTCGCTCTGTTTCTAGCCGCTCAAGAGACGGCTGGGCTGCGGGCATGGCCGCTCCTGTCCGCGTTCACTCGGGTGGCGGGGAGAGGGTTTGTGGGCGGGTGCGCCGTGCGTGTACCACGTGTACCCGGGGAGCCCTTCCCACTCTCACCCCGCCCAATCCGCGCACTTGGTTAACTACTCGTACGTACTGGAACGGGCAATACCAAGGCCCGGCTCGACATCCGGCGGGGCTCCGTCAAGTCGGCCGGGACTAGGTGACGTAGGGGGCCGCCACACCGGTCACACCGGCCTCCGGAGCCTCGCGGGAACCACCCGCGCGGGGGTACGGGAGTCGGCGGGTCGGCGTCGTCGTGGGGCGGGAGTGACCCCTGGTGCACAGGATTTGAGGGATATGGCCGAAAAGCGCCCGCAGGGGCCCCCGGCCGCGCGGCACCGCCATCCCCCCGGTCACGGCACCCGTCGTAGGCGGCATGGCCGGAATGCGGGGGCGTCGCTAGCCTTCCCGGGGTGATGCGCGGGTGCACAGCGTGGTGCGGCCGCTCCGATCCGCAATCCCCTGCGAAGGTGGAACGTGTGAAGGCTATCCGTCGATTCACCGTGCGCCCCGTCCTCCCGGAGTCCCTGCTGCCGCTCACCGATCTCGCGCGCAATCTGCGCTGGTCGTGGCATACGGAGACCCGCGAACTCTTCCAATCCGTCGACCCCGAGGGCTGGCAGGCCGCGGGCGGAGACCCCGTCCGGCTGCTCGGCACCGTCTCCGCCGCAAGGCTCGAGGAACTGGCCGCAGACCGCCGGTTCCTGCGGCGTCTGGCCGTCGCCGCCGCCGACCTCGATGACTACGTGAACGGCGGGAGGTGGTACCAGAGCCGCGAGAACGGCACGGAACTGCCCGCCGCCATCGCCTACTTCTCTCCCGAGTTCGGGATCACCGCCGCCCTGCCCCAGTACTCCGGCGGCCTCGGCATCCTCGCCGGGGACCATCTGAAGGCCGCCAGCGACCTCGGAGTCCCGCTCATCGGCGTGGGACTCCTCTACCGGCACGGCTACTTCCGCCAGTCGCTCTCCCGCGACGGCTGGCAGCAGGAGCACTATCCGGTCCTCGACCCCAACGAACTCCCGCTCGGCCTGCTCCGCCAGGACGACGGCACACCCGCCCGCGTCTCGCTGACCCTGCCCGGCGGCCGCGCCCTGCACGCCCACATCTGGCAGGCCCGCGTCGGACGCGTCCCCCTGCTGCTCCTGGACTCCGACGTCGAGGACAACGACGCCGCGGCCCGCGAGGTGACCGACCGCCTCTACGGCGGCGGCAGCGACCACCGGCTGCTCCAGGAGATGCTGCTGGGCATCGGCGGGGTGCGCGCGGTCCGCGCGTACTGCGGGATCAGCGGCCACCCCGCGCCCGAGGTCTTCCACACCAACGAGGGCCACGCCGGCTTCCTGGGCCTCGAACGCATAAGGGAACTGGAGCGGGAGCAGGGCCTCGGCTTCGACGCCGCCGTCGAGGCGGTGCGCGCCGGGACCGTGTTCACCACGCACACCCCCGTCCCGGCCGGGATCGACCGCTTCGAGCGGAGCCTGGTCGCCCGGCACTTCGGCGAGGGCGGCGAGCTGGCCGGCGTACCGGTCGACCGGATCCTGGAGCTGGGCGCCGAGTCCTTCCCCGGGGGCGACCCCGGCGTCTTCAACATGGCGGTGATGGGGCTGCGGCTGGCCCAGCGGGCCAACGGGGTGTCCACCCTGCACGGCGCGGTCAGCCGGGAGATGTTCGCCGGCCTGTGGCCCGGCTTCGACCCGGCGGACGTGCCCATCACCTCCGTGACCAACGGGGTCCACGCCCCGACCTGGGTGGCCCCCGAGGTGGTCCGGCTCGGCGCCCGCCAGATCGGCGCGGGCCGCACCGAGGACGCCCTCTCGGTCGGCGGCTCCCGGCGCTGGGACGCGGTCGCCGAGATCCCCGACCAGGACGTGTGGGACCTGCGCCGGGTGCTGCGCGAGCAGCTGGTGCAGGAGGTACGGGACCGGCTGCGGGCCTCGTGGCTCCAGCGCGGGGCCGCCGCGGCCGAACTGGGCTGGGTGGACTCCGTCCTCGACCCCGACGTGCTCACCATCGGCTTCGCCCGGCGCGTGCCCTCGTACAAGCGGCTGACGCTGATGCTGCGCGACCCGGACCGGCTGCGCAGGCTGCTGCTGGACCCCGAGCGGCCGGTGCAGATCGTCGTCGCGGGCAAGGCGCACCCGGCCGACGACGGCGGGAAGCGGCTCGTGCAGGAGCTGGTGCGGTTCGCCGACGACCCGCGGGTGCGCCACCGGATCGTCTTCCTGCCCGACTACGGCATGGCCATGGCACAGAAGCTCTACCCGGGCTGCGACGTCTGGCTGAACAACCCGCTGCGCCCGCTGGAGGCCTGCGGCACGAGCGGCATGAAGGCCGCGCTGAACGGCTGTCTCAACCTGTCCGTGCTGGACGGGTGGTGGGACGAGTGGTTCGAGCCGGACTTCGGCTGGGCCATCCCGACCGCCGACGGACTCGGCGCGGACGAGGACCGCCGGGACCACCTGGAGGCGAGCGCCCTCTACGAGCTGATCGAGGGCAGGGTCGCGCCCCGGTTCTACGACCGGGCCGGGCGCACCGGGCTCCCGGTGCGCTGGATCGAGATGGTCCGGCGCACGCTCGTGTCGCTCGGACCGAAGGTCCTCGCCGGCCGGATGGTGCGCGAGTACGTGGAGCGGCTGTACGCGCCGGCCGCGCTCGCCCACCGCTCCCTGACCGCGGACACGGCGCGGGACCTCGCCTGGTGGAAGGGCCGGGTCCGGGCCGCCTGGCCGCGGGTCGGCGTCGAGCACGTGGAGGCGCTGGCCGCGGCTCCGGTGAACGGCACCGCCGAACTGGGGGCCACCCTCACGCTGCGGGTGCAGGTGTCGCTGGACACGCTCGCGCCCGAGGACGTGGAGGTGCAGGCGGTCGCGGGCCGGGTGGACCCGCAGGACGTGATCCGGGACGGGCGGACCTTCCCGCTCAAGCCGGCCGCCGGTCCCGACCTGGAGGGCCGCTGGGTGTACGAGGGCCCGCTCGCCCTCGACCGCACCGGGCCCTTCGGCTACACGGTGCGCATCCTGCCGACGCACCCGCTGCTGGCGACCCCGGCCGAACTGGGCCTGGTCGCCGCGCCGGCGGACACGGACACCGGCGGCGGGGTACTGCTGCGCTAGGAACGGGCGGGGGGTGTCCGCGAGGGGGCGGGCGGCGGGTCCATCCGCCGCCCGCCGCCCAGGGCCGAGTCCCAGGGAGCCGAGTCGGTGTACGGCGGGGGACCTCCCGGGTGAACCTGCGTACCCGCCCGGTATGCCGCATCGTTTCGCGGCCCTCGTCCGCTCCTACGCTGCCCGCGGATGCCACCGGACCCGGCATCCGCGGAACCCGAGGAACGGACTCTCCCCCATGCGTCTTGGCACCACCGCCGCCGTGTTCGTCGGCGCTCTCGCCCTCGTCCTGCCCGCCGCCGGCCCCTCGGCGGCCGACGACCAGGGCGACCGCTCCCTCGGCACGCTGCACTACAGGTACCTCGACGACGCGGGCCGCGAGCGGCAGGGGCAGATCCGGCCGGCGGACGTCGGCACCTGCTACCTGCTCACGGGGACGTCCCGCAACGAGCCCGCCCTCGACGTCCGCAACCGGACGCGGTCGCAGGCCCTGCTCTTCGACAACCCCGGATGCGGCGGCAGAGCGGTCGCGACCCTGAGGCCGAACGGGTCCGTGTCCGACGTGGAGGTGGTGGCGGCCTTCTTCAAGCCGGTGGACGAAGCCGGTGGGGAGCCGGGCCGCGGTGACTGGGGCAACGGCGGCGACCAGCAGCAGGGCCGCGGCGACCAGAAGGAAGAGGACGCGACCGACGGGTCGGACGCGTCGGACGGGGCCGACCAGGGCCAGGGCCAGGGCCAGGGCCAGGGCCGGGGCGACTGGGGCAACGGCGGCGACCAGCAGCAGGGCCGCGGCGACCAGGCGGACGCGGAAGAGGAAGACACAGAGGAAGCGGCGGACGCAGAAGAAGAAGGAGAAGAAGGAGAGGAGGCAGAAGAGGAGACGGACGCGGAGGAGGACTTCCTCTCCATGGTCCTGCGCGCCATCGGCTGACGCTGCCGGCCCCCGCAGGCGCAGGCGCCGTGCGGCGGGGCCGCCCATGGGACAGGGCCGCCCGGGGAGGTTTCCTCCCGGGCGGCCCCGTGTCTATCTACCGGTCCAGCCGTGGCTCACGCTGCCCCGAAGGGGTCAGAAGGTGAGCTTCCAGCTGTTGATGTAACCGGTGTCCAGGCTGGCAGCGTCGCGGACGCGGAGCTTCCAGGTGCCGTTGGCGACCTCCGAGGAGGCGTTCACGGTGAAGGTCTGGACGATGTTGTCCGCGCTGCCGCCGGTGCGGTTGCGCAGGTTGTAGACGCTGCCGTCGGGGGCGACCAGGTCGACCACCAGGTCACCGACGTAGGTGTGGACGATGTTCACGTCCACCTTCAGCGTGCTCGGGGCGTTGCCCGTGCGGGTCACCGCGATCGGGGACTCGACCGTGGCGTTGTCCGCGATCTGGTAGTCGTTCGTGTTCTCGAAGACGTTCTGCTGGCCGGTGCCGACGGTCCAGGTGAAGGACGCCGTGCCGGTCTTGGCCTGCGAGTCGGTCACGGTGACGGTCACGTTGGACGTGCCCGCGGTGGTGGCCGTACCGGAGATCAGACCGGTCGAGGAGTTGATCGACAGGCCGGCCGGCAGGCCGGTCGCCGCGTAGCTCAGCGCACCCGGGTTGGTGCTGGTCGCCTGGACCTGCAGGCTCACAGCGGTGTTGATCTGGGTGTTCTGGTTGGCGATCGGGGTGACCGAGACGCCGCTGACGATGCGCGGGCCGACGTTGATGGCCGCCCAGGCGTTCGCCGCGTTGTTGTAGGTCGTCGAGCCGGCGCCGTACAGGTCGGCCGCCGCCTGCAGGGTCGCCGTACGGGCGGCCGCGTAGTTGGTGTTCGACTTGAACAGACCGGTGGTCAGCGCGCGGAACCAGATCTTCGAGGCGGCGTCGCGGCCGATGGCGGTGACGGGCAGACCGTCGGAGGTCGGCGAGTCGTAGCTCACGCCGTTGACGACCTTGGCGCCGGAGCCCTCGGAGGCCAGGTAGTACCAGTGGTTGGCCGGGCCCGAGGAGTAGTGGACGTCGATCGAGCCGATGCCCGAGTACCAGGCGTCCTTGGACGAGCCGTCCTTGCTCGGCTTGTCCATGTAGCGCAGCGGGGTGCCGTCGCCGTTGATGTCGATCTTCTCGCCGACCAGGTAGTCGCCGACGTCCTGCGGGTTGTTGGCGTAGAACTCGACCGCCGCCGCCATGATGTCGGAGGTGGCCTCGTTCAGGCCGCCGGGCTCACCGCTGTAGGTCATGTTGCCGGTGACCGAGGTCAGGCCGTGGGTCATCTCGTGCGCCGCCACGTCCGTGGAGGTGAGGGGCTTGTTGTTGCCCTCGCCGTCGCCGTACGTCATGCAGAAGCAGGAGTCGCTCCAGAAGGCGTTCACGTAGGCGTTGCCGTAGTGGACCCGGCTGTACGGGGCCACGCCGTCGTTGCGCAGGCCGTTGCGGCCGTGCACGTTCTTGTAGTAGTCCCACGTGACCGCGGCGCCGTAGTGCGCGTCCGCGCCGGCCGTCTCCAGGTTGGACGCCTGGTTGTTGCCCCAGATGTCGTCCGGGCCGGAGAAGAGCGTGCCGGTGCCGGAGCCGGTGCCGCGGTTGAGGTTGTAGGTCTTGTGGCTGCCGCGCGCGGCGTCGGTCAGGTTCCAGGTGCTGCCCGACTGCGTGGTGCCGAGGGTGACCTGGCCGCTGTACATCGTGTTGCCGGTGCCGGTCTCGATGGCCTGCCACTCGGTGATCTTGGCGCCGGTCCTGGCGTCGGTCACCACGTGCAGCTCGTTCGGCGTGCCGTCGTGCTGCAGGCCGCCGACGACCGTCTCGAACGCGAGCCGCGGAGCGCCCTCGGCCGCCCAGATCACCTTGCGGGCGTTCTTGGCGGGCTTGGCCTCCTTCGAGCCCTCGGCGCCGGCGGCGGAGACCGCCTGGCTCTCGGCGGCCGCCGGGGTGACCGAGGCCTCGGTGGTCGCCACCTTGATCTCGTGGTGGGTGGCCTTCGTCACGCTCTTGGTGACGCCGTTCTTGGCGTGGACGGTCAGGTCGCCGCCGAGCACGGGCAGACCGTCGTAGGTCCGCTCGTACGTGGTGTGCGTGGTGCCGTCCGCATCCTGGACGACATCGCGGACGACGAGCTTCTCGCCACTGCCGAGGCCGAGCGCCTTGGCCGCCTGCGCGGTGGTCGAGTTGGCTTCGGCGAGGAGCGTCGCACGCTCCGATGCGCTGAGTACGCGGTTGGCCGCGCCCGCATTGGACTGGGCGGCCTTGGGTGCCTGTGACGCGGTGGCGTCGGCGGTGGCGGTACCGGTCTGTATACCTACGGCGAGCAGGGCTGCCGCGGCAACGAGCGCGCCCGCCGCGGTGGCACGCCTCTGGGGGGTGGACCTCAACGCAGACTCCTTCTGCAAGGGGGGTTCCGGATGGCTGGGTGGGCCTCCGGGCAGAGCAGGTGCGGTGCGATGAACGGTCGAAGATTGCCACTTGGCGCGTCGGATGTCAGGGCCGCGTCAAAAGGTTGGCCGGAAACGGTTCGTTGTTCGAAGATACGTATCCGGTATCCGGAGCATTCACCTTCGCGTGCGCGCAGGGCGTCCGGGATGTGGAACGCCAGCTACCGGTTGCTAACACTTGCGCAACAAGAGGCTGGGTTGACCGAAACGGCATTTACCGTACGGGTGTTTGTCGTACTGTTTGCCGGTGCGGCAGATGTTCATCGCCAGGGGAAGCCATGGACACTTGCCACTGTCATAGACCACGTGCCAGGGGGGCCCATGAGGCATGTTCATTTTCCTGCGCAAAGAGTGGCCAGGGCGGCCCATGAGTCCCTGGCGCCCGTACGGCGCCTCGGGGACAAGGCCCGCTGGTACCGTCCGGCCGCGATAGTCGCCGACTTCTTCGGCGCCGCCGTTCCCGTGGGGCTCGTCTTCGACGCCGCCCAGCAGGTCCGGCCCGTCTACTGCGCCCTGGCGGCCGCCGCGGCGTGGACCGGCATACAGGCGCTGCGCCGCCGGTACGCCACGCGGGCGCTCGGCGAGTCCCGCGGTGTGCTCCCGGTTCTCCACGACTGGCTGATTCTGATCGGCGTACTGGCCGTGGCACGTGTGGTGACCGAGGAGGACACGCCCCGGCTGTCCGCCCTCGGCGCTCTCCTGCCCGCCCTGCTGATCACCGTCGCCTGCCACAAGCTGACCTACCGCCACCTCTCGGCCGCCCGCCGCGAGGCCCAGGCCGTGAGCCGCGTGCTGGTGATAGGGGAGCCCGACGCGGCCGAGGACGTCATCGCGCACCTCGCCGCCCGCACCGACCACCCGTACGTCGTCGTCGGCGTCGTCCCGGTCGGCACCGGCCGGCTCGCCAGCGGCGTCCCCGTCGCGGCACGGCTCGACGCCGACGCTCCCGAGGCCCCCGGAGTCGACTCCGCCGCCGTGCTCGGCGCGGTCCTCAGCCACCACGCCGACCTGGTGCTGGTCGCCCCCGGCGTGCGGATCACGGGGGAGCGGCTGCGCCGCGTCGCCTGGGCCCTGCACGACGCGGGCCTCGAGCTCGCCGTCTTCCCCGGGCTGGTGGAGGTCTCCGTCAAGCGGCTGGAGACCCTCTCCGCGGGCGGACTCGCCGTGCTGCGCGTCGCACCGCCGGTCAGCCGGGGCGTGCAGACCCTGCTCAAGTCGGTCCTCGACCGGGTGGGCGCCGCTGCCGGCCTGCTGCTGCTCTCCCCGTTCCTCCTCGGGATCGTCCTCGCGATCCGCTTCGGCTCGCGCGGTCCGGCCTTCTACCGCCAGCGGCGCATCGGCCGCGACGGGGTCCCCTTCGTCATGTGGAAGTTCCGCACGATGGTGGTGGACGCCGACGCGCGCAAGGCCGAGCTGGCCGGGGCCAACGAGAACGACGGCCTGATGTTCAAGATGCGCCGCGACCCCCGGGTCACCCGGGTGGGCCGGCTCCTGCGCCGCACGTCCCTGGACGAGCTGCCGCAGCTCGTCAACGTACTCATCGGCAACATGTCGCTGGTCGGCCCGCGCCCGCCGCTGCCGGAGGAGGTGGCCCAGTACGACGAGGTCGAGCTGCGCCGGCTGACCGTGCGGCCCGGGATGACCGGGCTGTGGCAGATCAGCGGCAGGTCGGACCTGTCGTGGGACGAGACGATCCAGCTGGACCTTCAGTACGTCGACAACTGGTCCTTCACCAGTGACGTCGACGTGATGGGCCGTACGCTCCGCGCCGTCGTCGACGGTCGCGGAGCCTACTGAGGGGCCGAGGCCGCCTGTGCGATCAGCTCTGCTCGCGCCACCACTTGTACGTGGAGGCGATGCCGTCCCGCAGCGGGATGCCGGGCTTCCAGCCGAGCGAGGTCAGGCGGCCGACGTCCAGCAGCTTGCGCGGCGTCCCGTCCGGCTTGGAGGTGTCCCAGGCGAGCCGGCCCCGGAAGCCGGTCACGTCGGCGACCGTCTCGGCCAGCTCGCGGATCGTCAGGTCCTCACCGCAGCCGATGTTGACGGGCTCGTCGCCGTCGTAGCTCTCCAGCAGGACGGCGCAGGCCGCGGCCAGGTCGTCCACGTGCAGGAACTCCCGCCGCGGGGTGCCGGAGCCCCACAGGGTGACCTCCTCGCGGCCCTCGGCAGCGGCCTCGTGGAAGCGCCGGATGAGGGCCGGCAGGACGTGCGAGGACTCCAGGTCGAAGTTGTCGCCGGGCCCGTAGAGGTTCGTCGGCATGGCCGAGATGTACGAGGCCCCGTACTGCTTGCGGTAGGACTGGACCTGGACGATGCCGGCGATCTTCGCGAGGGCGTAGGCCTCGTTGGTCGGCTCCAGCGGGCCGGTCAGCAGCGCGTCCTCGTGGATCGGCTGCGGCGCCAGCTTCGGGTAGATGCAGGAGGATCCGAGGAACAGCAGCCGGCCCACGCCGGCGGCGTGGGCGCCGCCGATCACGCTGAGCTGGATCTGCAGGTTCTCCTCCAGGAACTGCACCGGGTACGTGCTGTTGGCCATGATCCCGCCGACCTTGGCGGCGGCCAGCACGACGGCGTCCGGGCGGACGTCCTTCAGGTACGCACCGGTGGCGGCGGCGTCGCGCAGGTCGAGGTCGGCACGGCCCCGGGTGAGCACCTCGTGGCCGTCGGCGGTGAGCCGGCGGGCGACCGCGGACCCCACGAGGCCGCGGTGGCCCGCGACGAAGACGCGGGCGTTCGGGGGCAGGAGCGGCAGCGAACTTGTCATACCGCCGATGATGCCAGTCCGCTCCCGCGGGGGTCGCAGTGGTCCACGGCCCGGGCCCCGGCCCCGGCCGGCTCCCGGGGCGGCGACCGGCTCCGGAACCGGGGGCGCAGTGGACGGCGTCCGCAGCACAGAGCGGCGGACGCCCCGCAGAGGGCGCCCACGGGCGGCCGTGTACGGTACGCATCCAGCCGCCCGCAGCGGCCCGACCGCCCGGCGCGCCGCCCCGCAGGGCCCGCTCCACACCCGCACCGAGGCACCGCCTCACCACGACACACAGCAACCACCAGCAAGGGGACCCCATGGGCAAGACCGCACTGATCACCGGAGTCACCGGACAGGACGGCTCGTACCTCGCCGAGCTCCTGCTCTCCAAGGGCTACACGGTGCACGGTCTCGTGCGGCGGTCCTCCAGCTTCAACACGGAGCGGGTCGACCACATCTACCAGGACCCGCAGACGGCCAACCGGTCCTTCGTCCTGCACCACGCCGACCTCTCCGACGGCGTCGCCCTGGTGAACCTGCTCCGTGACATACGCCCCGACGAGGTCTACAACCTCGGTGCGCAGTCCCACGTCCGCGTCTCCTTCGACGCCCCGCTCTACACGGGCGACGTGACCGGCCTCGGCGCGCTGCGCCTGCTGGAGGCCATCCGGGCCAGCGGAGTCGACACCCGCATCTACCAGGCCTCGTCCTCCGAGATGTTCGGGTCCACCCCGCCGCCGCAGAACGAGCAGACCCCGTTCCACCCGCGCAGCCCGTACGGCGCCGCGAAGGTCTTCGCGTACTGGACCACGGTGAACTACCGCGAGGCGTACGACATGTTCGCCGTCAACGGGATCCTCTTCAACCACGAGTCCCCGCGCCGCGGCGAGACCTTCGTGACCCGCAAGATCACCCGCGCGGTCGCCCGCATCAAGGCCGGCCTGCAGGACCACCTCTACCTCGGCAACCTCGACGCGGTGCGCGACTGGGGCTACGCCCCCGAGTACGTGGACGCGATGTGGCGGATGCTCCAGCAGGACGAGCCCACCGACTACGTCGTCGCCACCGGCGTGGCCGCGACCGTCCGCGAGTTCGTCGAGTCGTCCTTCTCGCACGCCGGTCTCGACTGGACCGAGCACGTGCGCTACGACGCCAAGTACGAGCGCCCCAGCGAGGTCGACGCCCTCATCGGCGACGCCTCCAAGGCCCATGACCTGCTCGGCTGGAAGCCGTCGGTCCTGGTGGCCGAATTGGCACAGATCATGGTCGACGCCGACATCCGCCAGGTCGAGGACCAACTGGCGGGCGTGACGGTCCGTATCGATCGCTGAGGGCTTATATTTCCCCTACGATTTGCCGTGTTCCGGTCATGCAGGCGGTTCTGCGCCAGCATGACCGGGGCAAACGTGCCGTATGTCCCTAGTGCACCCTCCATGCTGAACCTTTGATTCCAAGTTGGTATGCAATGGGTCAAGGGAGGTGACCAGGCCCTCGCGTGAGCCCTAGTCTGCGCCAGATACATATGGCTGTTCGGATAGTTCCAGCCATCAAACCGGGCGATTGCCCTGGGGGGCTCATGCGTAGATCCAGAGGGCTGACTGCCGCCCTCGTACTGTCACTGGCCGGTGCGGGCACCGGGATAGGCCTGGTGCTGATGCCCCAGGCGTCCGCCATCACGGCGCCGGTGGCATTCACCGCCGACGAGCTGCCGACCTGGCAGCCGGACGGCATCGTCTGGGCGATGGCCCAGGCCAACGGCACCGTCTTCGCCGGCGGTACCTTCTCCGCCGTCCGTCCGCCCGAGGGCGTGGCGGGTGCCGAGCGGGAGGCCGTGAACTTCGTCGCGCTCGACGCCGCGACGGGCAACCCCACCTCCTGCAAGCTGGCCTTCACCATCGGCGACGGCACCGCGACGGTGCGCACGCTGGTCGTCTCGAAGGACAAGAAGACCCTCTACGCGGGCGGCTACTTCGGCGCCGTCAACGGCACGCCGGTCTCCAGCCTCGCGGCCATCGACATCGCGAGCTGCACCCCCAAGGCAGCGTTCCACCCGGGCTTCCCCGCCACCGTGCGCGGACTCGCGGTCACGGACGACACCCTCTACGCGGCGGGCGACTTCACCACCGTCGAGGGCCAGACCCGCGAGCGGTTCGCCGCCGTGGACGCGTCCACCGGTGCGCTCAAGCCCTTCGTCGCCAACGTCGACGAGCCGGGCCGGGCGGTCGAGGTCACCCCCGACGGCAAGAACGTGCTGCTCGGCGGCGACTTCTTCACGGTCAACAACTCCAACAGCCACGCGCTGGCCGTTGTGGACGCCACCTCCGGCGCCGTGAAGAAGACCTACACCAACATCCCGTCGAACTCGGTCGTCAAGGACATCTCCACCGACGACACCGGCTTCTACACGGGCAACGAGGGCTCCGGCGGCGGTGTCTTCGACGGCCGCATCGGCCTGCGCCTGAGCGACTTCACCGAGAAGTGGCGTGACCGCTGCCTCGGCGCCACGCAGTTCGTCCTGCCGTACGAGGGCGTCCTGTACAGCTCCTCGCACGCGCACGACTGCTCCACGGAGCTGGAGTTCCCCGACGGCAAGCGGAACTTCCTGCTGGCCCAGCCGACCAACCACGAAGGCGCCGCCCCCGCGCCCGTGGACGGCTTCGTGCGCGGCCCGGCCAAGCTCGGCTGGCACCCCACGGCCAACGACGGTCTCGGCGAGGGCATCGGCCCGCGCGTGATGGCCGTGGCCGAGAAGAACGACGTGAAGTACATGTGGGTCGGCGGTGAGTTCACCCTCATCAACGGCAAGGCCCAGCAGGGTCTGACCCGCTTCGCCTCCACCGGCGACGTCGGCGCCCCGACCACCCCGGTGGTCAGCGCCTCCAGCGTCAAGCCCGGCGAGGCCCAGGTCCGCTGGCGGACCAGCTACGACGCGGACGACAGCAAGCTGACGTACCGCATCTACCGCAACGGCTCGGCCACCCCGGCCGCCACCGTCACCGCCAGCTCGCTGGAGTGGGAGCGCCCGCAGGCCTCCTGGAACGACACCACGGTCAAGGCCGGCCAGTCGTACACCTACCGGGTGACCGCGACCGACGCCGCGGGCAACACCAGTGCCCTGTCGGCCACCACCTCGGTGACCATTCCGACCTCGGTCCAGTCGTACCCGAACCAGGTCCGCACCGACGGCGCGGAGCTGTACTGGCGCTACGACGACTCGGTCAGCCCGTACGTCGCCGACACCTCGGTGTCCGGCAACCGCAGCGGCGTGCAGTTCAACGCCCCCGCCCTGAAGCAGACCCCCGGCGCCGTCCCCGGCAGCACGGCGATGGGCTTCAACGGCACGAGCCAGCTGGTGCACAGCGACCGCCGCCAGTCGGTCGGCAACACCTTCACCATCGAGACCTGGTTCAAGACCAACACCACGCGCGGCGGCAAGCTGATCGGCTTCGGCAACAACACCACGCGCAGCAGCGGCTCGAACGACCGCCACATCTACATGACGAACACCGGTCGCCTGGTGTTCGGCGTCTACAACGGCTCGACCCGGACGGTCTCCACCGGCCTGTTCGAGACGTACAACGACAACAAGTGGCACCACGTGGTCGGCACCCAGGGCCCCGGCGGCATCACGCTGTACGTCGACGGCCAGAACAAGGGCTCGCTGAACGCCACCAGCAACAGCACCTACGCGGGCTACTGGCACGCCGGCGGTGACAACCTCTCCGGTTGGCCGACCCGCCCGACGAGCAACTTCTTCGCCGGCCAGCTCGACGAGACCGCCGTGTACCCGACGACGCTCACCCAGGCCCAGGTCAAGAACCACTTCGACCTGGCCAAGGCTCCCACCGACACGGTCTCCACGGTCAAGACGACCGAGGACACCTACATCAACCAGGGCGCCCCGAGCACCGCCTACGGCACCGCCACCTCGCTCGCCGTGCGCGGCAGCGGCTCGCTGTACCAGGCGTACATGCGCTTCGACGTCCCGGCCGCCCCGGCGGGCCAGGTCCTGAAGTCCGCCGCGCTGCAGTTCAAGACCAGCACCCAGGCGAGCGCCGGCACCGCCGACACCGTCTCCGTGGTCCCGGTCACCGGCACCTGGAGCGGCGCGAGCACCTCGTTCAACACCAAGCCGGCCCTCGGCGCCACCCCGCTCGGCAGCATCGCGGGCGTGCCGGACGGCTCGGCCGTGCACAACGTCGAGCTCGACACCGCCGCGGTCACCGCGGTACTGGGCAGCAGCTACAGCCTGGGCCTGACGAGCAACGGGACCGACCCGCTGTGGCTCTGGGCCTCGGAGTCCACGGCCGCGGAGGGTACTCCGCAGCTCGTTCTCACCTTCGGTGCGAAGTAACACCGAAGCGACCGCCTGACGGAATGCGGGGCCCGGCTGCGTGGCCGGGCCCCGCATTCCTGCGTACACCCCCTCGGGGGTGCACGCAGGATCACGGCCGGCCCTGATCCACCGCACACCCCCTTGAGTACGGGAGCCACCCGATGTACCGACGCTCCGCAGCGGCCGCTGTCCTGCTCGCCGCCGCACTGACGCTGACCGCCTGCAGTTCGGGCGGGGACGACTCCGACGCCCAGGCGAAGGCGAAGCCCCCGGCCTCGTCGGCGGCCCCCGACCCGGCGGACACCCCGGACCCGGCGGCCTCGCCCGCCGCCGACGCGAAGCCGACCGGCCCGGTCCTCCCCGACGCCAAGCTCACCCCGAAGACGGGCAGCTTCACGGCGGAGGAGAAGAAGTACCTGAGCGGGCGCGTCCCGGAGAAGATGGACCCGGCGGCCGTCCTGCAGACCGGCCAGGAGGCCTGTCAGCGGGTGGCGCGCACGGCCAAGCGCGACAAGGACGCCGCGACCGGCGCCGTCATCACCGGGGAGATCCCGGGCGCCAAGGACGCGATCACGCACCTGTGCCCGGACCAGAAGCCGATCCTCGCCGCGGCGGAGAAGGGCTTCCCCGAGGGTTCGCGCAAGTCGCCCGCCGCGGGCAGCTACCGGGCGCTGACCCAGGCCACCAACTGCACCTGGGAGGCCAAGGGCAAGGACGGTGCCGTCCTCGCCTCGGGCCCCGAGACCCCGCCCAAGGCCGGTGACAAGATCACGGCCACGATCCCGTCGGGCACCGCGGAGTTCAACTCCTCCGGCTGCTACGCCTGGATCCCGGCGTAACACCACCGCAGTCGCCAAGACGCCCTCGGGGGCCGGTACTTCCGGCCCCCGAGGGCGTTTTCGTTCCCGATACCCGGGTAGCCGCGCGGTCACAGTCACCAGACCGGAAGGCGGACCCATGGGCATCGGCGGATGCATAGGCCTGATCGTGGTGGGCGCCATCCTCACCTTCGCCAGCGACTGGGAGATGGAGAGCGTCAACCTCGACCTGGTCGGACTGATCATGATGGCGGTGGGCGGGATCGGCCTCGCCGTCTACACCAGCATCTACAAGCGGCGCCGGACCGCGGGCGCGATCCCGGTGGTGGAGGAACACCGCCGGGACGTCATCTGACCGCCCGGCCCCGCCTCACCGGCGCAGCGCGGCCCCGTACACCGGCAGCAGCGTGTCGATGACGGCGTCCATCGAGAAGGAGCCGTCGGCCAGCTTGCGGGCGGCGAGGGAGGCCTCGTGGCCCGCTCGCGGGTCCAGCAGTTCCAGGACCGCGGCGGCCACGCCCTCGGGACCGGGGTCGACCGCGCGGCCCGCGCCCGCCGCCGCGATGTCCCGCGCCAGGCCGTTGGAGTGCGTCACCACCGGGGGGACGCCCACCGCGAGGGCCTCCAGGACCGACATCGGGAACGGCTCGTCCACCGAGGGCAGCACGTAGACGTGGGCCCGGTGCAGCTCCGCCAGCACCTGCTCGCTGGAGAGCGCCCCGGGGACCGTGAACCGGTCGGTCAGGCCCAGCGCCCCGATCCGGGCGCGTACGGCCGCCAGCTCGCCCTCGTCCGGGCCCGCGACCACGAAGTGCGCGTCGGGATGCCGGGCGAGGACCGCCGGGGCCGCGTCCACGAAGTCCACCGGCCGCTTGCGGGCCTGCAGGCGCGCGGAGTACAGGATGCGCGGCGCCCCCTCGGGCGCGGGCCGCTCCTCCTGCGCCGGGGTCCCGTTGATCAGCCGGACCGCGTTCGCCAGCGGCGCGCCGACCACCGCGTCCAGGCCCTCCCGCTCGTGCGGGGTCAGGTACAGCACGGCGTCCGCGCCGCGCAGCAGCCGGCGTACGGCCACCGCGTCCAGCACCTTCGCCAGGAGCTTGTCGCTCGGGTCCACCATCCCGTGGGTCTGGAGCACCAGGGGCTTGCCCGCGCGCAGCGCCGCCAGCGCCACCGGCAGGGTCACCAGGTCGCGCGCCAGGTGCACGTGCACGACGTCGGCGTCCCGGACCAGGCGGCCGGCCGAGGCCAGCAGCGCCGGCGAGGTCATCCCGCTGAAGCCGAGGGGGAGCAGCCGGCGGGCCGGGAACAGCTTGGCCGGCACCCCCTCCACGGAGGTGGGCCACGTCTCGAAGCCCTCGCCCAGCGCGAGCAGCCGCGCCTCGTGGCCACGGGCCCGCAGCCCCTTCGCCAGGTTCAGCGCGACCCGCACCGGCCCGCCGAAGGCGTGCGAGGGGGAGTGCAGGGTGACGGCGTGCAGGACTTTCATCGCGGCACTCACTTGGGCTCCTCCACCGGGCGGCGCCGCCCGTCCTGGGTCTGCAGGGTCAGTTCCGGCAGGTCCTTGTGCACGACTGCCCCGGCGCCCGCGACGGCGCACCGGCCGACGGTCACCCCGGCCAGCACGGTCGCCCGTACCGCCACCCAGGCGCCGTCCTCGACGGTGATCGGCGCGTTGCGGTAGCGGAAGTCGGCGGCCCGGTGGTCGTGCGAGCCGGTGCACAGCATCGCCTCCTGCGAGAGGCACACGTGCGAACCGATGGTCACCGGCTCCAGGTTCAGCACCCAGACGCCCTCGCCGATCCAGGCGTGGTCGCCGACGGTGAGCTTCCACGGCCACAGCACGCGGACCTTGTGCCGGATCAGCACCCCCTCGCCGATCTTCGCCCCGAAGGCCCGCAGCAGGGCGACCCGCAGCCGGGCCGGACAGAACCAGGCCATGAAGACCGTGTTCATCACGGCGAACCAGAGCGCCTGCGTCAGCAGTCCGCGCCCCTTGTCGTACCCGGCCAGCGTGAAGGAAGGAAGATCACGCAACAGAAGCCCCCATCGTGCTCTCGGCCACGGCCTCCCCGGGCGCGGCCCGCTCAGACTAGACTGCGCGCGGACCAGGCACATCGGGTGGGGGCGGCAGTGACGACGGACATACGCAAGCCCTCCGCAGCGCCCGCCAAGCCGGTCGTGCCGTCCCCGTTCGAGGACGAGAGCATGTGGGGCCGCGAGACCCTCCCGCGCACCCTGCTCTCCCGGGCGCTGTCCGTACCGCTCGCCCTCGGATTCACCGTCTTCCTGCCGCTGTTCGTCGCCGTCCAGACGGGCGCCGGCACCCGCGACGCGGCCTTCTGGCTCCAGCTGCTCCTCACCATGTACGCGGGCGCCCGGCTCTCCGCGATGGTGCTCACCAGCCGCCGCAAGCTGCTCCAGGGCTCCTTCTGGCTCTTCGTCTACATGGCCATGGGCGTGGCACCGCTCGCCCAGGCCGTCCTCGGCCAGGTCCCGACACCGGTCGTCGGCCCCCGCTCGGACCTGACCGTCGCCATCGGGCTGGTGCTGCTGGGCTGCACGGCCTTCGACGTCGGCGTGCTGCTGGCCCGCCACCGGCCGGCCGGGCGCGCGGGCGGCTCCCAGAAGGAGTCGAGGCCCGTCATGGCGCACCGGCGCCGGCTCCAGCTCCTGACCGTCCTGTCGTTCCTGTGCAGCGCCGTCTTCATCATGAAGCTGGGCGGCCCGGCGGTCTTCTTCTCCAGCCGCCAGGAGATCATCGCCGGCATCGAGGAGGCGGGCGTCTCCAACGGCGACGGCCAGGCCGGCCAGGCCCTGCTGCGCGGTTTCGGCACCGTGCCGGCCCTGCTCGCCCTGCTCCTGTACACGCGCTGGCTGATCACCTCGAAGTTCGCCCGCCGCAAGGTGTCGATCATCGTCACGTGGGCGGCGCTCGCCGGCCTCAACCTGATCGTCAACAATCCGATCTCGAACCCGCGGTACTGGTTCCTGACGGTCATGTTCGCGCTGCTGTTCACCGTCTTCCCGGTGAGCGCGGCGATGTACCGGGTCGCGCTGTCGATGGCGGTGGTCGTCGCCCTCCTGATCTTCCCGTTCGCGGACCGCTTCCGGTACGACGAGAAGAACTACCGGCCGGTGGAGACCACGTCCTTCCTGGAGCCGATGGCGCTCAAGGACTACGACCAGATCGGCATGTTCGCGAACACCATCACCTTCTCGGAGTCGGGTCCCGGGCACTTCTACGGCCGCCAGCTCGCCGGGTCGATCTTCTTCGCGGTGCCCCGCTCGATCTGGGAGGGCAAGCCGCGGGACACGGGCGTGATGGTCGGCCAGTGGATGGGCACGGTCAACACCAACCTCTCCTCCCCGATCTGGGCGGAGCTGTGGCTGGACTTCGGGCCGCTGGGCATGGGCGCGGGGCTGCTGGGCATGGGCTACGCCGCCGCCCGCGTCGACCGGCGCTATGCGAAGCGGGCCACGCGGAGGGCGCCGCCGGGCAGCCTGATCTCGGTGGTCGTCCCGCTGGTCGCGGGCTACTCCTTCATCCTGCTGCGCGGACCGCTGCTGCAGGCGTCGGGGCGCGTGGCGATCGCGGCGATGTGCCTGGCGCTGGTCGCGACCTACCGTACGGACAAGTCCACCACCCTGCGCTGACGCGGCACCGCTGCGGCGGGGCCGAAAGAACGGGGCTCCGCCCCGGACCCCGCGCCTCGAACGCCGGCGGGGCCGGACTTGCTCGCGCCGGCTTCCCCGTACAGGTCGCCAGGGCCGGCATTTTCAGCCCGTCCGGCGATTGAGGACCGGGTCCGGGCGGAGCCCGGGGAACGGGGAAGGGCGGGGCGGGGAGAAGTCCGCGCAGCGGTCAGGCTGCGGAGGCGGCCGCCGGCCGGGGTTCGTCGGGCTGCGGAGCAACCGGATCCAGGCGGGCGACCCGAAGCCAGGCGGCCACGGCCTTCAGGGCGGAGCCGGCCGCCAAGGCCCAGGCGGCACCCGCCACGCCCCACACCGCGTAGCCGCCCAGCAGGAGTCCCACGGACAGCAGCGAGAAGACCACCTGCAACGACAGCGTGGCCTTCGGGGCGAGGACCCGCAGGGTCAGCAGCGCGCAGGTGCCGAGGCCCATGACGGCGTACTGCGCACCCGTGGCCGGCAGCAGCGCGGACGCCGCCGCCCAGGTGTCGCCGAGCAGTTCGCGGCCCAGCCGGTCCGGCAGCAGGTACAGGGCGGTCGCCCAGCCCGCGCCGACCGCGGCCAGCACCAGCCCCAGCGCGGCCGTGGCCCGTACGGTGGCGCGCTTGCCGCCGAGGCGGCCGAGCACCGGCGGCCCGAAGGCGTTCGCCGAGTTGAACAGCACGTTCAGCGGCCCGAAGAGGGTGGTCGCACCCCGCAGCGCACCGACGGCGAGCGGCGTGGCGAAGACGCCGAGGCCCAGGACGGCGAGCTGGCTGGAGCCGTTGCCCACCGCGAACTCGACCACGAACCGCTGCCCCAGGTGACCCCGCCGCAGGTACGGCCGCAGGTCCGCGCGCGAGCCGCGTACGTACGGCCGCAGCAGCCACAGGCCCACCGCCAGCGCGGGCAGCGCGGACAGGCCCCACACCAGCACCAGCCGCCCCGCCGAGGCCCCTTCGGGCTGCACGGCCAGCGCGGCGACCACGCACACCAGCCGCAGCGCGTCCGCGGCCAGGGCCCGCTCGGGGGCGCGCAGCGCGGAGAAGCAGTAGCGCAGCCCGTCCTGGAGGAGTACCAGCGGCAGGACCAGGCCCAGCGCGAGGAAGGCCCGCCCGGTGGCCCCGGGCAGGGCCAGGCCCACCACCGCGAGCAGGACGCCCACGGCGGCCGACGCGGCCCCGGTGAAGCCGGCGGCCGACCGGCAGGCCGCGCCGAGCCCTTCGCCCTTGTGCAGGACGAGGCTCTGCCCGACGTAGGCCATGTTCAGCCCGAGGAGCACGCTGAAGGCCACGTAGACCATCGAGAAGTCGGCGAAGCCGGAGGCCGACGACAGCCGGGCGGCCAGCACCAGCACCAGGATGTTCGTGGCGCTGGAGGCGGCCTGGTCCAGGACCGAGGCGACGGCGGCGAGGCCGCGTCGGCTCACCTGCGGCCCATGCGCACGGTGCGCAGCGCGACGGTGTCGGTGCCGTCACCGGGGATGTGCTGCTCGGGCTCCGCCACCTCGTAGGGGATCGGCTGGGGCTGCGGCGCGCTGGTGCCCGGCTTGGCGGGCGCCGCCGGGGCGGCGGGGGCCGCGCCCTTGCCGCCCTTGCCCTTGCCGCGCTTCTCGCCGGGCAGCGGTGCGTGCAGCACCGCGCCGAGCACCGTGCCGCCGGCGCCGCTGATGAGCTCGCGGATCCGGATGAGGTCGGTGCGGTGGATGGCGCGCGGGTCGGTGACGACCAGGACGCCGTCGACGCGGTCGACGAGGGCGAGGGCGTCGGCGTAGGAGAGCACGGGCGGTGCGAGCACGACGACGGTGGAGTTGGGGGCGTCGGCCTCGGAGATCAGCCGGGTGGCGCGGGCGGAGGTCAGTGCGCGCGGGACGTTGCGCGCCCGGTCGCCGGGGATCAGGTCGAAGGAGCCGGACTCCCCGGCGTCCACGACGAGCTGGCGTCCGTCGGGCCACTCGGAGTCGGCGTGGCGCCCGGGCGCGGGCGCGCCGCCCTGGCCCTGGCTCCAGCGCGGCCGGCCGCCGGCGTCCGTCGGCAGCTGGCTGGCCAGCACCGGAGTGCGCAGGTCGGCCTCGATGAGCAGCACGTCCTTGCCGGTCTCCGCGAAGGAGGCGGCGAGGTTCACGGCCACCGCGGCCGCGGTCTCGCTGCTGCCGCGGGGCGCGACCACGAGGAGCCGGCGCCGGTCGGCGAAGCGGGAGTCGTAGGCGAGGCGGAAGGCCACAGAGCGGTACTCCTCGGCGAGCCGTGGGTCGGCCTCGCCGGCGGCGAGCAGCGGTCCGCCGCCCGTCCGGTCCCGCGGCAGGTAGCCCAGCACGGGGGCGCGCAGCGCCCGGGCCACGTCGCCCTCGGAGCGCGGCGCCGGGTCGAAGACCAGCCGGACCCAGGCGGCCAGCAGGCCGAGCGCGAGGCCGACGGCCGCGCCGAGCGCGAGGGACATGAGGATGCCGGGGCCGTCGGTCGCGGTGGGTGCGGTCGCGGCGCTGGTGACCCGGCCGGGGGTCATGTCCAGGGCCTCAAGCTTGGTGATCTTGGTGTTGTAGCCGCCGACCTCGCTCTGCAGGTCGGTCTTGGCGGAGCTGGCCGCGTCGCGCCCGGCGCCGGCGGGCATCCGGGCGATCTCCTTGGACGTCTCGTCGAGCTGCTTGGCGATCGGGTCGCGCTGCTCCTTGTAGCCCTTGACCATCTTGTCGCGGGTGGCGTCGAGGGACTCCTGCCGCTTGAGCAGGTAGGCCTCGGTCATCGCGTTGGCGCGCTTGGCGGCCTCCTTGGGGGAGTCCGCGGTGTAGGTGAAGCGCAGCACCATGGTCTGCGGCGGGTTGGTCACCTGGAGGCCGGCGCGCAGGGCGGCGAAGTCCTTGGCGGACACCCCGAGCTTCTTCGCCGCCTCGTTGGCGATGGAGGAGCTGAGCGCGACCTGGCGCTCGGAGCCGATGTTGATCGCCTTGTCGGGGGCGAGGCTCGGGTTGAACGGGTCGTCGGTGGGCGCGCGCAGCACCACGTCGGCGGTGGCGACGTAGGTGTCGGCGGTGGATATGCCGAGGTAGACGCCGCCCAGCAGGCCGACGGCGATGCCCGCGCCGATCAGCCTGCGGTAGCGCAGGAGCTGCCGGAACTGGTCCCTGAGGAGGTCGGGTTCGTCGTCGGCCGGTGCCGCTGCCGGGCGGTTCGTCTCGATCACGGCCGGGTTCCCCCAAGTGCTTCGTCTATCAGTGCGTCGATGCGGGCCAGGCCCGCTTCACGGCTCAGGTGGGCCGCCACGTGGCGGGGCCCGGCCGCTCCCAGTGCGTCCGCGCCCTCGGGGTCCTCCGCCAGGGCCCGTACGGCCTTCAGCAGGGCCTCGGGGTCCTCCGGCGGTACGAGCACCCCTGCGCCCGAGCGTTCCACCTCCTGGGCGGTCCCGCCCTCCGCCGCCACGGAGGCGACGACGGGCCGGCCGGTCTGGAAGTAGGAGGTGAGCTTCGACGGGACGCTCATGTCCAGCACGGCGGCGTGCTGTGTGACCGCGAGAACGTCCGCCGCCGCGAGGATATCCGGGAACTCGCCGTCAGCGGCAGGGGGGATGATGTCCAGATTCGGTACGTCCGCGGAGAGGTCCGCGAGGGCGGAGCGCTGGCTTCCGTCTCCCATCAGGACGAAACGGACCTTCGGGTCCAGGCGGGCGGCGCCCACGAGGACTTCGAGCCCCTGCTTGAGGCCCATGTTCCCGGAGTGCAGGACGACGGTCTCGCCGGGGCTCCAGCCCAGGTGGCGGCGGGTCTCGCCGCGCGGCTTGGTGGGCTTAGGCACGTGGGACCAGTTGGGGACGAGGCGGATCCGCCCGGGGTCCACGCCCATGCCGACGACCCGCTCCACGAAGGTCTCGTGGATGACGCCGACGAGGGTGGCCCGCTTGAGGGCGTACGCCTCGGCGCGGCCGGCGATCGCGGCCGCCTTGTCGCCGCCGCTGATCCCGCTCTGCGCCGCGGCGGCGCCCATGAGGTCCTGGACGACCGGGACGTAGGGGACCTTCCAGCGCGCCGCGAGCCGGGCGGCGAGCACTCCGCCGGCCAGGCTGGGCATCTGGGCGAGGACCGCGTCGGGCCGGGGCATCCGCGGCGGGGCCACGGCCCCGTGCAGCAGAATCGATCCTTCGAAAAGGGCCCGCTTCACGGCGGTCTGGCGGGGCGGCACGGTGTGCGCGCGCCGGTGCACGGTGACTCCCGCGCGCTGTTCCGTGCGCTGGAGCGCCCCCTTGTACTCCGGCTCGAGCGACCACGCGGGGTAGTGCGGCATGCCGGCGAGGACGTGCGTCTCGTGGCCGAGATCCGCCCAGTGCTCCGCGATCTGCGTCGCATACGGGCCGATCCCCGCGTGCTCCGGAGCGTAATTGGTGGAAACCAGCAGCATGCGCCGCTGACCGGATCTGGACACCGTGCGTCCCCTCTTCCCCTGGATGATGCGCACGTCACCCTATTCGTTCACCCGCGTGCTGCGGAACGTGCACGCTATTGTCTGCTAATCCGCTGCACCGGGGGGTGTGGCCGCTGGGGATGAAGAGATGACGGAGCGGTACATGTCCGACATTGGAGCGCCTGCGCGCCGACCGTATCGAGTCGGCTACGCGCCGGGTGCCTACGATCTATTCCATATCGGACATCTGAACATCCTTCGGCATGCCCGGAGTCAGTGCGACTACCTGGTCGCCGGGGTGGTCTCCGACGAGATGGCCGAATTCGCCAAGGGCCGCCGCCCGATGATCCCGCTCGTCGAGCGCCTGGAGATCGTGCGCAGCGTCAAGTACGTCGACGCCGCCTTCGTCGAAACGGTCCCGGACAAGGTGGAGACCTGGAAGCAGGTCCGCTTCGACGTGATCTTCAAGGGCGACGACTGGCGGGGCACTCCCAAGGGCGACAAGCTGGAGAAGGACTTCGCCGCCCACGGCGTCGACGTCGTCTACTTCCCGTACACCGTCCACACCTCCAGCACCCAGCTGCGCCGGGCACTGGACGCGCTCGCGGAGCCGGCCTCCCCGCCGGGGCAGGTCACCGGCGAACGGCGCTGAGCTCCCGGAACCACTTGGCGAGGAACGCCAGCAGGAACAGCGCGGCGACCACGCCCAGTCCGGCGTACGCCCAGGCGAACAGCTCTCCGCCGCCGAGCAGCAGGAACACCAGGCAGAACACCCCGTAGTCCACGGGCAGCAGCGCCACCGCGCGCAGGGTCGACGGCGCGGCGGCGGGGCTTCCCGGCGCCGGCCGGGGCTTCAGCTTCTCGGTCAGCAGTCCGCCGAAGAAGGTGACGACGGCGGCGAACTGGAAGCCGAGCGGCACCAGCAGCCAGCCGTCGGCCGTCGTCCCGTACTGCTCGGGGAACCGGTAGAAGGCGATCAGTACGCAGGAGTGCAGCGCCGTGAGCTTCGCGGCGTCCACGACGTGGTCCAGCCACTCGCCGGCCGCGCTGCCGCCGCCGCGCAGTCGCGCCAGCTGCCCGTCGGCCGAGTCGAAGGCGAAGCCGACCGCGAGCGCGGCCCACACGGCGACCCCCAGCGTCCAGGAGGGCCCGGCCAGCGCGACCGCGGCCACCGCGGCGAAGCTGAAGGCGGCGCTGATCAGCGTCACCTGGTTCGGGGTGAGCCCGAGCGCGTACGAACCGGCGGCCAGGTAGCGCCCGGTGGGCCGGTTGACGAACCGCGAGTAGAGCGACACCCCCTTCGCGGACTTCTGCGCCCCGCGCAGTTCCTCCAGCGCGGTACCGACTCTGCCCATGCAGGGGCTCCCCTCAGCGACGATGTCGAACACATCATCGCAGCACAGATGAGCGAGTCGGTTCCGGATGTCTGCGGACGTCCGGAAGAAGCAGTACGGACAGGTTCGCGGCGGCGCTGAGGACGGCCGCGACCAGCAGCGGAGCCGTGGCCCCGACGGCTGCGGCCAGGGGGGCGGCCACCGCCAGCCCCAGCGGGCGCGCGGCGAACGAGATGAGCGTGTCGAAGGATCCGACCCGGCCCAGGGTCTCCAGGGGGATGCGGCGCTGCATCTCGGTCTCCCACAGCGGGCTCAGCACCCCCAGGCCGAACATGGCGCAGCAGAACGCGGCCGCGGTCACCGGGAGCGGCAGGCGCAGCGCGAAGGCGGTGAGCGGCAGCGCCTGGGCGGCGGCCCCGACGGCCACGCCGAACAGCGGCCGGCGCAGTGGCAGCCGCCCGGCCGTCCACACGCCCGCGAGCATGCCGACCGTGCCGGCCTGGGCGATCACCACCCACGAGCCCTCGCCGCCCAGGCTCTCCATGGCGATCACCGGACCCAGGGTCAGCAGCAGTCCGGCCGCCAGGTGCCAGACCCCGTGGGCCAGGACGTTGGCGAGGAACCACGGGTGGCGCCGGGTCTCCGCCCAGCCGGCGCGCAGCTCGGTCCCGAAGGAGGCGCGCGGCGCGGTCCGCGGGGCTCCGGTGGTGCGCAGGCCGCCGAGGGTGAGCGCGGAGAGGGCGAAGAGGGCCGCGGTGAGCAGCGAGGCCCAGCCGCCGCCGACGGTCAGCGCCAGCGAGCCGGCCGCCGCCGGGGCCGCGACGTTCGCGAGCCCGGTCGCCACCCCGAGCCGGGCGTTGGCGCGAAGCCGCCCGTCCTCGGGGACGGCGGCCGCGACGAGCGTGCGGACGGCGGGCGTACCGAAGGCCACCGCGGCTCCCGTCACGGCGGCGAGCACGGCCAGCTCCGGGATCCGGCCGTCGAGCCCGGTCAGCAGCAGGGCGCCGGTCCCCAGTTGGGCGCCCGCCCGGACGAGGTCGGCGACGAGCACCACCCGCCGGGCCGGGAACCGGTCGGCCGCCACTCCGGCCACGGGCAGCAGGAGCAGCATGGGCAGCAGCTCGCTGGAGAGTACGAGGCCCAGGTCGCCGGAGGAGCCGCCCTGCAGGAGGGCCAGTGTGAGGGTGGTGGGGACGAGCGCGGAGGCGAAGGCGGCGCAGGTGCGGCCGACGAGCAGCCGCCGTATCGGCGTGATCATGCGCGGAGATTATTTCGCCAGCGAATCATTCGTCAACGAAATATCGGCCCGGGGCGCGGCGGTGGACGGGACATAATGCGGACATGGGCAGAGAGGCGGCCGAGGGCCGGGCGCGGAAGGCGGAAACGCGGGCCACCGGGGCACAGGCGGGGCCGGAACGGGCCGGGAACCGTGCCGCGGACGGCGCCGACAGCACGGCCGCGGGCACCACAGGGACCTCCGTCGAGGACTCCGTCGACCGGCACATCGCCCGGTGGACCGGCAAGGTGCCCTTCGACGTGCCCACCGAAGCCGTCATCACCCGCATCCAGCTCCTCGCCAAACACGTCTCGCACGGCAAGGAACGGGCGCTCGCCGAGACCGGGCTGCAGGCCTTCGAGTTCGAGACGATGCACCGGCTCGCCTCCCGCGGCGCCCCCTGGCGGGCCCCCTCCGCCGAACTCGCCGCCGAACTCCTCCTCTCCCCGGCCGGGATGACCGGCCGCCTCGACACCCTGGAGAAGTCCGGCCTGGTCCGGCGGCTGCGCGCCGCCGCCGACCGCCGCCGCGTCGACGTCGAACTCACCCCGGAGGGGCACCGCCGGTGGACGGAGGCCATGCGCTGGCGCGGCATCGCCGAGGCCGAGATGATCGAGCCCCTCGACGACGCCGAACGCGCCGCGCTCGCCGCCCTCCTCAAGCGGATGCTCCTGTCGGTCGAGACCCGCTGACCCTCAGCAGGAGCACCGAGCGGGCCGGCACGGTCAGGCTCTCCCCGGCACGGTGCACGGTGCCCGGGACGGCCGCCTGCTCCTCCAGGGAGGTGTCCAGGACCAGTTCGTACTCCCCGGCCCACGGCGCGCCCGGCAGCACCCACGCCACCGGCCGGTCGCCGGTGTGGAGCAGGACGAGGAAGCTGTCGTCCGTCACCTGCCGGCCCCGCTCGTCACGGCCCGGGATGTCCCGCCCCGACAGGTACATCCCCAGCGCGGCCGACGGCGCGTACCAGTCCCGCTCCGTCATCTCCGCGCCCGCCGGAGTGAACCAGGCCAGGTCCCGCAGCCCGTCCGCCCCCTGCGGCCGGCCCGAGAAGAACGCCCGCCGCCGCAGCACCGGATGGGCGTGGCGCAGCGAGATCAGCCGGGCGGCCAGGGCGAACAGCGACTGCCACGCCGGATCCTCCAGCAGCGACCAGTCCACCCACCCCGTCTCGTTGTCCTGGCAGTACGCGTTGTTGTTGCCGCCCTGGGTGCGCCCGAACTCGTCGCCCGCCACCAGCATCGGCACCCCGGTCGACAGCAGCAGGGTGGTCAGCAGGTTGCGCAGCTGACGGCGCCGGAGCACGTTGATGCGGGCGTCGTCCGTCTCGCCCTCGGCCCCGCAGTTCCACGACCGGTTGTCGTGCGTCCCGTCCCGCCCCGCCTCCCCGTTCGCGTCGTTGTGCTTGCGCTCGTAGGACACCAGGTCCCGCAGGGTGAAACCGTCGTGAGCGGTCACGAAGTTCACCGAGGCGTACGGGCGCCGCCCGCCCCACGCGTACAGGTCGCTCGACCCCGACAGGCGGTAGCCGAGGTCCCGTACGTCGGGCAGCGCGCCCCGCCAGAAGTCCCGCACGGCATCGCGGTAGCGGTCGTTCCACTCCGTCCACAGCGGCGGGAACGCCCCCACCTGATAGCCGCCCGAACCCACGTCCCACGGCTCCGCGATCAGCTTCACCCGCCGCAGCACCGGATCCTGGGCGATCACCGCCAGGAACGGGGACAGCATGTCCACGTCGTGCATCGAACGGGCCAGCGCCGCCGCCAGGTCGAAGCGGAAGCCGTCCACCCCCATCTCCGTGACCCAGTAGCGCAGCGAGTCAGTGATGAGCCGCAGCACGTGCGGCCGCCCGGCGTGCAGGGTGTTCCCGCAGCCCGTGTAGTCGGCGTACCGGCGCTGGTCGGACTGGAGCCGGTAGTAGCCCCGGTTGTCGAACCCGCGCAGCGACAGCGTGGGACCCAGCTCGCCGGCCTCCGCCGTGTGGTTGTAGACCACGTCGAGGATGACCTCGATCCCGGCCGCGTGCAGCGCCCGGACCATCCGCTTGAACTCCCCGACCTGCTGCCCGGCCGTACCGCTCGAGGAGTACCCCGCGTGCGGGGCGAAGTAGCCGACCGAGTTGTAGCCCCAGTAGTTGCGCAGGCCCCTGCGCAGCAGGTGGTCCTCGTGCGCGAACTGGTGCACCGGCAGCAGCTCGACCGCCGTCACGCCCAGCTTCACCAGGTGCTCGACCGCCGCCGGATGGGCGAGACCCGCGTACGTGCCGCGCAGCTCCTCGGGAACACCCGGATGGCGCATCGTGAAGCCGCGCACGTGGAGCTCGTAGATCACCGAATCGGCCCAGGGCGTCTTCGGCCGGACGTCGTCCGCCCAGTCGTCGTCATCGTGCACGACCACGCCCTTGGGAACGAACGGCGCGGAGTCCCGGTCGTCGCGCACCGTGTCCGCGATGTACTGCTGCGGCCAGTCCCGGACGTGCCCGTAGACCTCCGGCGGCAGGGTGAAGTCCCCGTCGACGGCCCGCGCGTAGGGGTCCAGGAGCAGCTTCGCCGGATTGTGCCGCACCCCCGTCCAGGGATCCCAGCGGCCGTGCACCCGGAATCCGTACCGCTGCCCCGGGCGCACGCCCGGCACGAATCCGTGCCAGATCTCGTGCGTGAGCTCCGTCAGGAGGCAGCGGGTCTCGGCCCCGCCCCCGTCGAAGAGGCACACCTCCACCGCCTCCGCGCCCTGCGCCCACACGGCGAAGTTGGTGCCCGCGGTCCCGTCCGGACCGTGGTGGAAGCGGGCCCCCAGGGGATGCGAGGACCCCGGCCACACCGCCGGGCCCGGGCGCGCCTGCACCCGTGGAACCTGCCCCCTGACCTGGCCGTTGGTCCGGCCGTCCGGCCGGCCGTTCGACTGCTGGCCCAGTGGGCCGCCCGGTCCGCCGTCGATGTGCGGTACGGGCGCGGCCTGCCCGCCCCGTACCGCTCCGACGGCGTTGCTGACGGCTTCCACCGCCTCCTGCTCGGCTGCGCTCGACACTGCCCGCCTCCACGGCTCTTCGGTACCTGCGGGGGGAGGGGGAGTGTGTGGCCCCGGCGTCCCGGCCCGGGCCCGCCCCCGTCTGGTCCTTCCCACTGTTCTGCCCGGACTGTTCTGCCCGGAACGTGGCCCGCGCTCACGTTTCCCCCGGAGGGCCCGGTCGTTGGAGGTGACGTGACACTTCTGACGAGGCGGGCAGGGGCGGGCTTGGCCGCCGTGGCGGTGTGGGCGGGCCTGCTGGGCGGGTTGGCCGGCTGCACCCAGGACGGCAAGTCGCCCGTCGAGATCCAGCTGCCCGGCAGAGTCCGCTCGCCGGCCGAGGCCATCCGCATCACCCCCGACGACAACGCCAAGGACGTGCCGGCCGACGGTCGGCTGACGGTCACCGTGCCCGAGGGGCGGCTGGAGCGCGTCAAGGTGACCAAGGTGGAGGACGCCCAGCAGGAGGAGGTACCCGGCGCCATCGCGGCCGACGGGCTCAGCTGGAGCCCCACCCCGCAGGCCGGCCGGCTCGCCCTCGCCGCCAAGTACACGGTGGACGCCGTCGCCCTCGACGGGCACAACCGCCGCCAGGCCCGGCACACCACCTTCACCACCTACGTCCCCGAGGAGCGGTTCATCGGCTACTTCAAGCCCGAGAACCGCTCCACCGTCGGCACCGGCATGATCGTCTCCTTCAAGTTCAGCCGCGCCATCGAACAGCGCGCCGAGGTGGAGCGCGCCATCAAGGTCACCTCCGACCCGGCCGTGGAGGTCGCCGGCCACTGGTTCGGCAAGGAGCGCCTGGACTTCCGGCCCAAGCAGTACTGGAAGCCCGGGACCAAGGTCACCGTGCAGATGGCCCTGCGCGACGTCGAGGGCGCCCCCGGCTCGTACGGGATCCAGTCCAAGACCGTCACCTTCACCGTCGGGCGGTCCCAGATCTCCACCGTGGACGCGGCCGCCCACACCATGGAGGTCCGCCGGGACGGTGAGCTGCTGTCGACGGTGCCGATCAGCGCGGGAGCACCCAAGACCACCACCTACAACGGCAAGATGGTGGTGATGGAGCTCTTCGACGTCACCCGGATGAACGGCCAGACCGTCGGGTTCGGCGGCGAGTACGACATCCCCGACGTCCCGCACGCGATGCGGCTGACCAACTCCGGGACCTTCCTGCACGGGAACTACTGGTCCAGCCCCGACACCTTCGGCACCACCAACGTCAGCCACGGCTGCGTGGGCCTGCGCGACGACAAGGGCGGCGGCTCCGACACCCCGGCCGGCTGGTTCTTCGACCGGACCCTGATCGGGGACGTGGTGGAGGTCGTCAACTCGCAGGACAAGACCGTCGCCGCCGACAACGGGCTGGGCGGCTGGAACATGTCCTGGGCGGACTGGGTGGCCGGATCGGCCATCGCCTGATCGGCGCACGTACCCCCGCAGGAGTGACTCGTGTGATCGGAATGCCGTAGCGGAGAGTGTCCGCGCCCCGCACCGCCGACCCCTGCCCCCAGCCTGTCAGGGCACCTCAGGGCACCTCTGGGCAGCAGGGAAACGGACGGAGCGCCATGTCAGCAAGGAAGTGGACCCTCGGGCTCGCGATCGGCGCCGTGCTGGCCGCCGCGGCCCCCACGGCGGCCGCCGCCGGACCCGGTGCGGACCGGCCGGTGGCGGCGGCCCGGGCGCCGTTGCCCGACGGGCTGGGTCCGTGCGTCCCGGGCCGCTGCCCGGACCCGTACCCGCCGATCAACAGCGACGGCATGCTGCGCGGCCGGGACAACGGCATCAACATCTTCGCCGGCGGCGACTTCCGGGTCCGGGGACGGGCCTCCGAGGCCGAGGGCCGCCTCGTCGTCCTCGGCGACTTCGACCAGGACAAGCTGGCGGGCGGCGACAGCCGCTACAACGTCGGGATCGTCGGCGCCGGATCCCTCGTCCCGCCGCCCGACGGGGCCGACTTCCTCACCACCGGAGGAGACGTCACCGTCGCCCAGGACGAACGCCTCCTCGCCGACGGCGGTGCGGTCCGCCACGCGGGCACCGTCACCGGAGTCGTCACCGGCCGCCTGGTCCCGGACCCCGCCGCCGTCACCCCGTACGCCGGACTGCGCGACCGGCTCAGCGCCGCCAGCCAGTGCTACGCCCGGGTGGACGGGCAGCCGCGCCCGGCCACCGGCACCGTCGTCAACAGCGGCTTCGAGACCGTGTTCACCGGCGACGGCACCTCCGCCCTCCAGGTCTTCAACGTCGACGCGGACCTCGTCGGCAACGGGGGCGGCCAGCAGGGCGTCCGGTTCGCCCGCATCCCGGCCACGGCCACCGTGCTGGTGAACGTGCTGGGTGCCACCCGCACGATCAACACCTACAGCGGCGGCCTCGCCGACACCGACCCGCTGAACGCCTACCGCGACCGCCTGCTGTGGAACTTCCCGGACGCGACCACCGTGCGGCTGACCGGAGGAGGCCAGTTCCAGGGCAGCTTCCTGATGGGGCAGCAGAGCTCCGAGACCACCATCACCCTCCCGGGCATCAACGGCCGCTTCTTCACCACCGGCTCCGTCACCCACGGCAGCGACACCGCCGGGGGCGGCGGCCAGGAGTTCCACGCCTACCCCTTCAACGGGGACCTGCCCGACTGCGGCGGCCCGGCCCCGGTGACCGGCTCTGTCTCCGTCCTCAAGCGGGACGCGGAGACGGGCGCGGCACTGGCGGGAGCGCGGTTCGAGCTGTGGCGGGAGACCAACGGCACGGCGGGCCTCCAGCCCACCGGTCCGGGCGCCGACACCCTCGTCGCCGAGTGCACCACGCCGGCGAGCGGCCTGTGCGAGCAGACCACGACACCCGGCACCTACTACTGGCGCGAGACCCAGGCGCCCCCCGGGTACGACCTGCCGGCCCAGCCGGTCCGCGAACTGACCCTGACGGCCGAGAACGCGCAGGCCGGCGTCCGCTACGAGGCGGACAACCGGCGCAGCCCCCAGCCGCCGGACGGCGCCCGGGTGGTGCTGCGCAAGACGGACCGGGCGACGGGCCTGCCGCTGCCCGGCGCGCGCTTCGAACTGTGGCGGGAGACCAACGGCACCACCGGGCTCCAGCCCGTCACCCCCGGCGGTGACACCCGCCTGGACGGTGCCTGCGTGACCGACGCCCAGGGCACCTGCACGGTGGAGCTGCCGGTCGGACAGACGTACTACTGGCGGGAGACCGCGGTCCCGGACGGGTACGAACCGCCGGCGGACCCGGTCACGCGCTTCGACCTGACCGAGGGGGACGTGACGGACGGCATCGTCGTCGCCGTCCCCAACAACAGGAGCGAGCGCCACGAGGGCACCATCCGGGTCCTGAAGCAGGACGCCAAGACCGGACGGCCGCTGCGCGGCGCCGTGTTCGAGGTGTGGCAGGAGACCAACGGCACGGCCGGCCTGCAGACCCGCGGCATCAACGCCGACCGCCGGGCCGCGGAGGGCTGCGCCACGGACAGCCGCGGGGCATGCGACTTCGGCCCGCTCCCCGAGGGCCGGTACTACCTCGTCGAGACGGCCGTGCCCGAGGGCTACGCGCTGCCCGCGGACCGGGTGACCGGGCCGCTGAGTCTGGACGGCACCACCCCGGACCGGCGGCTCGTGGTCACGCTCCAGAACGAGCGCGACGGCCACGGCAAGGGCAAGGGCGACCACGGCAAGGGCAAGGGAGAACACGGCAAGGGCGGCCACGGCAAGGGCGAGGGCGGGCACCACGGGCACCCGAAGGACGCCAAGGGCCCCCGGGCCTGATCCGCGGCCCCGTACGACGGACGGAGCGACATGACAGCCAGGAGGACGGGGGCCTGGCCCCTCGGTCTGGCCGCCGCGGTGGTGCTGACCGCGGCCGCCCCGGCCCAGGGCGATGACGCTCCGCCCGGAACCGCCCGGGTGGTGCTGCGCAGCACCGACGCGGACACCGGAGCGCCCCTGCCCGGGGCCCGGTTCGAGCTGTGGCGCGAGACCAACGACCGGGCGGGGCTCCAGCACACCGGCGCCGGGGCGGACGAGCGGCACGGCGCCGGCTGCGTCACCGACGCGAAGGGCATCTGCTCGGTGGAGCTGCCGACCGGCGAGACGTACTACGCGCTGCAGATCGCAGTCCCCGTCGGCCACGAGCGCCCCGACGAGCCGTTCACCGGCTTCGACCTGGGCGCCGCCGCCCCGGAGGGGGTCGTCGTCAACGTTCCCCACCACAGCCGGGACGCGGCATACCGCGGCGAGATCCGGATCCGCAAGAAGGACGGGAAGACCGGCGGACCCCTGCACGGGGCGGTGTTCGAGATCTGGAAGGAGACCAACGGCACCACCGGCCTGCAGACCGCCGGCGTCGACGCCGACCTGCGCCCGAGGTCCGGCTGCGCCACCGACGCCGACGGCGCGTGCGACTTCGGGAGGCTGGCCGACGGGGCGTACTACCTGGTCGAGAAGGACGTCCCCGAGGGCTACGTGAAGCCGCCGGACCCGGTGGCCGGCCCCTGGCGGCTGGACGGCGCATCCGGCCGCAGGATGGTCCTCACCGTCTACAACAAGCGAGCCGACCGGATCCCCTCCGTGGACGGGGCAGGGCAGGAGGAGCGCCGAGGCCGCCGGACCGGGGCCGCGCGCCGCGGTGCGCCGGTGGGGTGACCTCCTCACCCCGGCGGCGCAGCAGCGCGAGCCGTACCCCGGCGCCGCGGGTTGGCTGGGCTGCGACCGTCGTGCTCGCAGACCCGAGGAGGCCCCGATGGCCGTACGTCAGGGGACAGGCCCGTCGGCAGCGGCGGCCGCACTCGGCGCCCTGCTCGCACTGGCGGGCCCGCTCCCGGCCGCGGCCGCTGCCGCCGCGGAACCGGAGAGCGCGTGCACGGCGGGCACCGGCCCCTACCAGCGGGAGCTGGAGGACCACGTGGGCCGGCCGGTCGACGGGGTGCAGTCCGCGGCGGACTGCCTCGCGGTCCGCGCCTTCCAGCGCGCGAACGGCGTGAGTCCCGCCGACGGTTACGCGGGACTCGCCACCTACCGCACGATGCTCGTCGTGGTCGCGGGCTCCGACCCCAACGCCGCCGGTGACTGCCCCGAGCGCGAACACCGCGTCACCTGCGTGGACCTGGACCGCCAGTTGCTGTGGGTGCAGCAGGGCGGCCGCGTCGTCTTCCGGCCCGTGCCCATCCGCACCGGCCGCGACTTCCAGGAGACCCGGCCGGGCTGGCACGAGGTGTACTGGCGCAGCAAGGACCACGTCTCCACGCTGTACGACTCGCCCATGCCGTACGCCCAGTTCTTCGACGGCGGCCAGGCCCTGCACGGCTCGCCCGGCTCCCTCTACGAGGGCGGCGGTTCCGCCGGCTGCGTCAACCTCACCGAACCGGACGCGGAGCGCCTCTGGGACCTGCTCGGCGAGGGCGACGACGTCTACGTCTGGGGCACCAAGCCGGGCACCGAGGACTGACCCGCAAGCCGTTCCCGCCGTTTCGCGGCACTTGGGACGGAACGGTGACAAGACCGTGGCTCATCGTGATCCTGCCGTGTGATTTCCTGTCGACATGCGCGCGACAGTCCGCGCGCGGGGGACATGGGGAGAACACGAGTGAACCTGCAGCCGATACGCGGCCGCGCCCGGACGGGCCTGCCGGCCCTGCTGCTGGGAGCGGCCCTGCTGTTCACCACCGCCTGCGGCGGCGGTGGCGGAGGCAACAGCAACGGCAGCGGCAGCGACAACGCCGGGGGTGGCGGCAAGACCGGTACCGAGGCTTCGAAGGCTGTCGTGAGCGTCAAGCCCGACGACGGGGCCAAGGAGGTCGCCACCAGCGGCGTCCTGAAGATCACGAGCACCGGCGGCAAGCTCAGCACGGTGACCGTCGCCGACACCAAGGGCAACGCGGTCGAGGGCAAGCTCTCCGACGACGGCGCGAGCTGGGAGCCGGCCCGCCACCTGGCCTCGGCCACCGAGTACAAGGTGCACGCGGTCGCCAAGGACGAGGCCGGCCGGGAGTCCGCCAAGGACACCACCTTCACGACCCTGACCCCGACCAACACCTTCGTGGGCCACTACACGCCCGAGGACGGCTCGACCGTCGGCGTGGGCATGCCGGTCTCGATCAACTTCAGCCGCGGCATCACCAACCCCGAGGCCGTCGAGAAGGCCATCACCGTGACGGCCGAGCCGGCCGTGCAGGTCGAGGGCCACTGGTTCGGCAACGACCGCCTCGACTTCCGCCCCGAGAACTACTGGGCCGCGGGCACCAAGGTCACCGTCAAGCTCGCCCTCGACGGCGTCGAGGGCCGCCCGGGGGTCTACGGCAAGCAGACCCGCACGGTCACCTTCACCATCGGCCGTTCCCAGGTCTCCACGGTCGACGCGGCCGCGCACACGATGCAGGTCGTGCGGGACGGCCAGGTCCTCAAGGACGTCCCGATCACCGCGGGCGCCCCGTCGACCACGACCTACAACGGCCAGATGGTCATCAGCGAGAAGTACAAGGTCACGCGGATGAACGGCGCGACGGTCGGCTTCGGCGGCGAGTACGACATCTCCGACGTCCCGCACGCCATGCGCCTGTCGCAGTCGGGCACCTTCGTGCACGGCAACTACTGGGCCCCGGCCAGCACCTTCGGCTCGTCGAACGTCAGCCACGGCTGCGTCGGCCTCAAGGACGTCCGCGGCGCGGGCGACTCCAAGCAGCCCGCGGCCTGGTTCTTCGACGAGTCGCTGATCGGCGACGTGGTCGTCGTGAAGAACTCCAAGGACAAGCAGATCGCCCCGGACAACGGCCTCAACGGCTGGAACATGCCGTGGGCGGAGTGGATCAAGTAGCCGTTCCGCGCACGCCGCGCACGTGATCCGGGTGGCCCGGTGCTGTGACCCACAGCACCGGGCCACTTCACGTTAACCGACGCTAACCTGGCCCGTATGACCCTCTCTCTCGAAGTCTCCGAAGGCGTCGGCACCATCTGCCTGGACCGGCCGCCCATGAACGCCCTGGACATCGCCACCCAGGACCGGCTGCGCGAGCTCGCGGTGGAGGCGACCGACCGGGCCGACGTCCGCGCCGTCGTCCTCTACGGCGGCGAGAAGGTGTTCGCGGCGGGCGCGGACATCAAGGAGATGCAGACGATGGACCACGCGGCGATGGTCGTCCGGTCCCGTGCGCTGCAGGACGCGTTCACCGCCGTCGCCCGCATCCCCAAGCCCGTCGTCGCGGCGATCACGGGCTATGCGCTGGGCGGCGGTTGCGAGCTCGCGCTGTGCGCCGACTACCGGATCGCCGCCGACAACGCGAAGCTCGGCCAGCCCGAGATCCTCCTCGGCCTGATCCCCGGCGCGGGCGGCACCCAGCGGCTGTCCCGGCTGATCGGCCCCTCCCGGGCCAAGGACCTGATTTTCACGGGCCGCATGGTCAAGGCCGACGAGGCGTTCACCCTGGGCCTGGTCGACCGGGTGGTGCCCGCCGGCGAGGTGTACGAGCAGGCGCACGCCTGGGCGGCCAGGCTCGCACAGGGGCCGGCGATCGCGCTGCGCGCCGCGAAGGAGTGCGTGGACGCGGGCCTGGAGGCCGATATCGACACAGGACTCACCATCGAACGCAACTGGTTCGCGGGCCTGTTCGCCACCGAGGACCGCGAGCGGGGCATGCGCAGTTTCGTCGAAGAGGGCCCGGGCAAGGCGAAGTTCGTCTGAGTCCGGCCGGGCGGTCCTCCCTGTGGGTGGATTAGCCAGGCCTTAAGGCAGCCTTAAGGGCACTGGGTGATCAACTCACCGTGACGATCTCCGTGCGGTGCGTCACGCCAGGTCAGGCCCCGTTTTCGGGTCACCTTGATGCCCGCCGCACATGACGGGACACCCCCTTGGATTGGTTGAATCCGGGGGGTGTTTTCCCGTGGAACGCCCCGGAGCGACAGGTGGGCCGTCCATGATGGGTGCATGGCGGGCCTGGAGGGTGTGGAACAGCCGCGGCAGCGCGGCAGTGCTTCGGCGGTACGGTTCACGGCGGCCGTCGAGGAGGAACAGGGCCTCAAGGCGCTGGAGTTGTACGGGAACCCGGCCGAGGCGGAAGTGACACTGCCGTCCATGCCGGAGTCGGCCGGTACCGCCCGCCGGCTCACCCAGTGCGTGGTCGTCCGCCTCTGGGGTCTCTCCCCGCAGATCTCCGAGCACGCCGTCCTGCTGGTCTCGGAACTCGTCGGCAACGCGGTGCGCCACACCGGGGCCCGCTCCTTCGGCTTACGCATGCTGCGGCGGCGCGGCTGGATCCGGGTGGAGGTGCGCGATCCCTCGCGCGGGCTGCCCTGCCTGATGCCGGTCCACGAGCTGGACACCACCGGCCGCGGCCTCTTCCTCGTGGACAAGCTGTCCGACCGCTGGGGCGCCGACCTGCTGCCTCGCGGCAAGATCACCTGGTTCGAGATGCGGGTCGCCGACCGCCAGAACGCCTGAAGCCCCCGGCTGCCGTGTGTGGCGCTGTGGGGGCTTCATGGGTGCGCCGAGGATCGAAGGGGGTGTGATCCTCGGCGTGTGACTTCGCTCGGGTCAATGGGGAAGTCGCGGTTTCGACTATGACAGACGAGGGCTGGAACGCCAAAAGTCCCTACTTGGACATAAGTGTGCAAATCGTAAGACTTTCTAGCTAAATCCTAGGTGAGGTGGGCCACCAACCTCGCATTCGATGAATAACTATCGACTGCTCTGAGTAAATCGTTGATCACATGGCGGATGGGCCGCCCGATTCGCCCTCTTCGGTGAGCGTCGTGAAATGGGTCAATCATTACCTTCCGGGCTATCCGCCCCTTAAATGGGCAGGTGCTCACACATCCAGGCCGCCGCGCGGCCCTGCGTGCGGCTCTGCGTGCGGCCGGTCTCGGTGTGGCCGGCGCCGCGACGGCCGGCCTCACCACCGGCTGCGGCCCCGCCCGCCCGGCCGCCGGGCCCACCTCCCCGCCCCCCGGCCCGGCCCGCCCGGCCAGGCCCGCGCAGGCCGCCGCCCCCGCCGCGCCGCGCCGCTTCGCCGGGCAGCCCGTGGAGATCGGCCACGGCCCGCGCGACGGCGGCCGGGTCGCCCTCACCTTCCACGGCAACGGGGAGCCCGCCCTCGCCCGCGCGGCACTGGCCGCGGCCGAGAAGGGGGGCGCGCGGGTCACCGTACTGGCGATCGGCACCTGGCTCGACGCCCACCCGGACATGGCCCGCCGGATCCTTGATGGAGGCCACGAGCTCGGCAACCACACCCAGCGCCACCTCGCCATCAACGACATGACCGAGGCGGAGGCCTATGCCGAGATCACCGGCTGCGCCCAGCGCCTCAAGCGGCTCACCGGCTCCATCGGTACCTGGTTCCGGCCCTCCCAGACGCAGTACGCGACCCCGCTCGTCCAGAAGCTGGCCCAGCGGGCGGGCTACCCGCACGTCCTCTCGTACGACGTCGACTCCCTCGACTTCACCTCGCCCGGCGCCGCGGCCGTCATCCGCAACGTCACCGGGACGATCCGGCCCGGATCCGTGGTGAGCCTGCACTTCGGCTACGCGGACACGGTCGACGCGATGCCTCCCCTCCTCGAAGAACTCGCGCGCCGCAAGCTGCGCGCGGTGACCACCACGGAGCTGCTGACGCCATGAAGACCACCCGCCTTCCCCGGAATGCCGGCGTGCTGCTGGCCGGTCTGGTCCTCGCCGCCCTGGCCGGCTGCGGATCGGCCGGAAAGGGACCCGCCGAGGCGCTCGGCAGCAAGGGCCCGGCCAAGCCCGTCAAGGCCGTGCCGGCCGCCCCGCCCGGGCTGCCCGGCATGCCGCCCCTGCTGGACCCGAACGACGTCTACGCGGCGGACCGGCCGAACAAGCTCTCCCCGGTGGTCAAGGACTTCCCGTCCCGCGTCTACGTGCCGAACACCAACTCCAACACCGTGTCCGTCATCGACCCGCAGACCTACCAGGTCATCGACACCATCCCCGTCGGGGTCCAGCCCCAGCACGTCGTCCCCTCCTGGGACCTGAAGACCCTGTGGGTCAACAACAACCGGGGCCACACGCTCACCCCGATCAACCCCGCGACCGGCGAGGCCGGCAAGCCCGTCGAGGTGCACGACCCGTACAACCTCTACTTCACGCCCAACGGCAAGTACGCGATCGTCATGGCCTCCATGGACAAGGAGCTGGTCTTCCGCGACCCGCACACCATGGACCGCGTGAAGACGGTCCCGGTGACCTGCTACGGCGTCAACCACGCCGACTTCTCCGCCGACGGCCGCTACTTCATCGTCAGCTGCGAGTTCTCCGGCGAACTCCTCAAGGTCGACACCGAGCGGATGGAGGTCGTCGGCCAGCAGAAACTGCCGTTCGAGGGCGCGATGCCGCAGGACGTCAAGGTCTCCCCGGACGGCAAGACCTTCTACGTCGCGGACATGATGGCGCACGGCATGTGGGTCCTCAGCGGCGACACCTTCGAGACCCCGAAGCTGCTGCCCACCGGCAAGGGCTGCCACGGCCTCTACGTCAGCCGCGACTCCAAGGAGATGTACGTCTCCAACCGCGGCGAGGGCACGATCTCCGTCTACGACTTCCCGCAGAAGAAGCTCACCAAGAAGTGGACCCTGCCGGACGGCGGCAGCCCCGACATGGGCGGCGTCTCCGCCGACGGCAAGGTGCTCTGGCTGTCCGGCCGCTACAACTCCGAGGTGTACGCGATCGACACCGCGACCGGCAAGCAGCTCGCCCGGATCCCGGTCGGCGGCGGCCCGCACGGCCTCGCCGTCTACCCGCAGCCCGGCCGCTACTCGCTCGGCCACACCGGGATCTTCCGGTAGGCGGGTGCCCGGCCCCTGCCGGGACCCGGGGGGCCCGCCCGCCCGGGGTGCCGCTACCCTGGGCCGGTCAGCAAGCACCAAGAAGGGGTGGACCCAGTGGCGGACATCGAGAGCGCACGGGCTACGTTCGACAGGTTCGACGTGAACGGTGACGGCTTCATCACGGCCGACGAGTACAGCGCCGCGATGCGCGCGATGGGCGACGCCCACGTGACCCCGGCCGTCGCGGACTCCGTCGTCGCGTCCAAGGACGCCAACGGCGACAAGCTCCTGAGCTTCGACGAGTTCTGGGCCTCCCTGAACAAGTAGTCCTTCCGACGCCGCCCCCGCCCCGGTCCGCCCGGGCGGGGGCGGCGTCGTGCGTCGTGGGGCGCCGCCGGAACCCGCGGGGGCCTCAGGCCTCCGGGCCGGACATGTCGCCGACCTCGGCGAGGGCCTCCTCCAGCCAGGTCAGCCAGAACGTCTCCAGGGCGATCCCGCCGTGCAGGACGAGCCGGCGCAGCCGGTCCTCCACGGCGTCGCGCCCCGGCGGGAAGTCCTTCTCCTCGATGGCCTCGTACTGCGCCAGCTGGCGGCGGTGCAGGTCCAGATGGCGCCGCAGCTCCGGACCGAGTCCCTGCGTCCCCACGACGCCGGCCGCCCGGATCCGCAGCAGCAGCGGATCGCGCATCGGCTTGGGGTCCTGGCTCTCCGCGACCCACCGCGCCAGTTCGGTGCCGCCCGCGGGCAGCACCTCGTACTCCTTCTTCTGGCCCCGCACGGGCACCTCGCTGGGCAGGGCGCGGATCAGCCCGGCCTCCTCCAGGCGCCCGAGCTCGCGGTAGATCTGCTGGTGCGTCGCGGACCAGAAGTACCCGATCGACTTGTCGAACCGCCGGGTCAGCTCCAGCCCGGACGAGGGCTTCTCGAGCAGGGCGGTGAGGATGGCGTGCGGCAGGGACATGCCGCCATCCTAGGTACGCGGCGGGCCGGGCACCGCGCTCCGCTCCGCCCGGCCGGCTCCGACCGACCACCTCCGCCCGGCCGCCCCGTACGGGCCAGGCCCGGTGGCGGCCGCCCCGCGCGCTGCGCAGGCTGGGGTGCGTGGCTGCCGACGACAACACCGCGAACCCCGCGCACTACCCCGACCTCACCGCCCTCTACGTGAACTGCACGCTCAAGCGCTCGCCCGAGACCAGCAACACCGAGGGCCTGATCGACAAGAGCCGGGCCGTCATGGAGGCCGCGGGCGCCCGCACCTCGCTCATCCGCGCCGTCGACCACGACATCGCGACGGGCGTCTGGCCGGACATGACCGACCACGGCTGGGAGAGCGACCAGTGGCCGGTCCTCTACAGCCGGATCATGGACGCCGACATCCTGGTCCTGTGCGGCCCCATCTGGCTCGGCGACAACAGCTCCGTGATGAAGAAGGTGATCGAGCGGCTCTACGCCTGCTCCTCGCTGCTCAACGAACACGGCCAGTACGCCTACTACGGCCGGGTCGGCGGCGCGCTGATCACCGGCAACGAGGACGGCGTCAAGCACTGCGCCATGAACGTCCTGTACAGCCTCCAGCACCTCGGTTACGCGATCCCGCCCCAGGCCGACGCGGGCTGGATCGGCGAGGCCGGCCCGGGCCCCTCCTACCTGGACCCGGGCTCGGGAGGCCCCGAGAACGACTTCACCAACCGCAACACCACCTTCATGTCCTGGAACCTCATGCACCTGGCCGCCCTGCTCAAGCGCTCCGGCGGCATTCCGGCGCACGGCAACCAGCGCTCCCTGTGGGACGCCGGCTGCCGCTTCGACTTCCCCAACCCCGAGCACCGATGAAGGCCGGAGGAAGCGAGTGGAGCAGCTGCTGAGGGTCCAGAACTTCAACGTCTCCCGGGACGGGTTCGGCGCCGGAGAGCACCAGAGCCTGGAGCGGCCGTTCGGCGACGCGGACCCCGGGGCCCTGTTCGCGTGGGCCGGGGCCACGGCGAGCTGGCCCCACCGCACCGATCCGGGCGGGAGCCGGGGCCTGGACGACTACTTCACCCGGGACTTCGCGCACAACATCGGCGCCGAGATCATGGGCCGCAACAAGTTCGGGCCCCAGCGCGGCCCCTGGGCCGACCACGACTGGCGCGGCTGGTGGGGCGACGAGCCCCCGTTCCACACCCCGGTGTTCGTCATGACCCACCACCCGCGCCCCTCGTTCACGCTGTCCGACACCACCTTCCACTTCGTCGACGGCGCCCCGGCCACGGTCCTCGCGGCGGCCCGCGAAGCGGCAGGGGGCAAGGACGTACGGCTCGGCGGCGGGGCGACCACGATCCGCGAGTTCCTCGACGCCGGCCTGGTCGACACCCTGCACGTGGCGGTCTCGCCCGTGGAGATCGGCTCCGGGGCGCGGCTGTGGGAATCTCCCGAGGAGCTGCTCGACCGGTTCCACCGGGACGTCGTGCCCAGCCCGGGCGGCGGCGTCACGCACCACCTGTTCTGGCGCAGGTGACACGGGTCGGCCCGGGGCGTGGGACGCCCCGGGCCGGCCCCTCGGGCTCCTGCCGAAGGTTCAGTGCGCGATGTCCACGACGAACCGCTCGGGCGAGTGCAGGCTGTAGGCGCGGTAGTAGGGGAGGGTGTCGAAGGCGGCGCCGAAGGTCACGTACCCCTCGTAGTCGCCGGTCATGGCGAGGCCCTTGAGCTTGCTGAGGTAGATCTTCTGGAGCTTGGGGCCGCGGTAGACGCTCTCGCCCGCGTCGTCGTGCGCGGCGGCGGGGTTGAGACGGATCTCCAGGAAGTACTTCCCGGCGAGCGGTACGGGCTGGCCGGAACCGTCGTACCTGAGCTGTGCGACGGGTGTGACGGTCGCGCCGGGGGCGTACCCCTGCAGGTCGATGACGATCCGGTCGTACGTGGCGTGCCCGCCCCAGCGGGCGTTCACGACGAGCGGGGTCTGGACCTGGGTGCCGGCGGCGGCCGGGGCGAGGGTGGAGGCCGAGGCAGGTGCGGCGAAGGACAGGCAGGCGGCGAGCACGGCGCCGACCGCCAGGGCCACGAACTGCCGGAGACGGGCATTGATCATGACGTCCCCCCGATTCTCGAGAGACGGGGACTGGTGGCACGGCTAAGGACGCCCCGCCGGACTCCTTGGTTCCGGGACCGTCGGACGCCGTGCGGACGACGAACCCGGCGCGGGACGACGCGGGGCCCGGCGCGCGCACGCGCCGGGCCCCGGGGGTCATGGGGAGGGGGTCAGCACTCGATGACGTTGACCGCGAGGCCGCCGCGGGCGGTCTCCTTGTACTTCACCTTCATGTCGGCGCCGGTCTCCTTCATGGTCTTGATGACCTTGTCCAGGGAGACCTTGTGGGTGCCGTCGCCGCGCATGGCCATCTTCGCCGCCGTGACGGCCTTGACCGCGGCCATGCCGTTGCGCTCGATGCAGGGGATCTGGACCAGGCCGCCGACCGGGTCGCAGGTCAGGCCCAGGTTGTGCTCCATGCCGATCTCGGCGGCGTTCTCGACCTGCTCCGGGGTGCCGCCCAGGACCTCGGCGAGGGCGCCGGCCGCCATCGAGCAGGCCGAGCCGACCTCGCCCTGGCAGCCGACCTCGGCGCCGGAGATCGAGGCGTTCTCCTTGAACAGCATGCCGATCGCGCCCGCGGCCAGGAGGAAGCGGACCACGCCGTCCTCGTCCGCGCCCGGCACGAAGTTCATGTAGTAGTGCAGGACGGCCGGCAGGACGCCCGCCGCGCCGTTGGTGGGCGCGGTGACGACACGGCCGCCGGCCGCGTTCTCCTCGTTGACCGCCATCGCGTAGATCGTCGTCCACTCGCTGCGGTGCATCATTGGGTCGCCCTCGGTGCGCAGCTGGCGCGCCGTGGAGGCGGCGCGGCGCTTGACCCGCAGGCCGCCCGGGAGGATGCCCTCGCGGGACATGCCGCGCGAGACGCAGGACTGCATGACGCGCCAGATCTCCAGGAGGCCCTCGCGGATCTCCTCCTCCGTGCGCCAGGCCTTCTCGTTCTCCAGCATCAGGGAGGAGATCGACAGACCGGTCTCGTTCGCCAGGCGCAGCATCTCGTCACCGGAGCGGAAGGGGTACTTCAGCACGGTGTCGTCGAGCTTGATCCGGTCCTCGCCGACCGCGTCCTCGTCCACGACGAAACCACCGCCGACCGAGTAGTAGGTCTTCTCCAGCAGCGGCGTGCCGGCCTCGTCGTACGCGAAGAGCGTCATGCCGTTCGCGTGGTACGGCAGGGAGCGCCGGCGGTGCAGGATCAGCTGGTTCGGCTCGTCGAAGGCGATCTCGTGGCCATCGCCTATCTCGGCGCCGAGCAGGCGCAGGCGGCCGCTCTTGCGGATGCGCTCCACCTCGTCGTCCGCCGTCTCCACGTTCACGGTGCGGGGGGAGTGGCCTTCCAGGCCCAGCAGCACCGCCTTGGGCGTGCCGTGGCCGTGGCCGGTCGCGCCGAGGGAGCCGAAGAGCTCCGCACGCACGGAGGCCGTCTGGGCGAGCACCCCGTCCTTCTTCAGCCGCGTCACGAACATGCGCGCGGCGCGCATCGGACCGACCGTGTGGGAGGAGGAGGGACCGATGCCGATGGAGAAGAGGTCGAAGACGGAGATGGCCACGGTGGCGGACTCCCTTGTCTGCTCGTGGGGTGGGAGGGGGCAGGAGGGGATTGTTCGGACTATGTCCGACAGACGAGCTTAACGCGGCCCGGTGAACGACCCGGCTGCCGGAAGGAGTGGCAAGCGTTACGCCGACGTGGCGGGCCGGGGACGGAGCCGGTGGCCGCACCCCCGGGTGGCGGGGGGAGCGGGGGAGGGAGAGGGGGAACGGGGAAGGGCCCGGCCCTGTGCGGTGACCAGGCCGGGCCCTTCCACACCGGCGCTAGAGCGACGGGTACAGCGGGAACTTCGCGGCGAGCGCCGAGACGCGCGCCTTGAGGCCCTCGGCGTCGTACGTCGGCTTCAGCGCCTGCGCGATGATCTCGGCGACCTCGGTGAAGGCCTCGGCGTCGAAACCGCGGGTGGCCAGGGCCGGCGTACCGATCCGCAGACCCGAGGTGACCATCGGCGGCCGCGGGTCGTTCGGGATGGCGTTGCGGTTGACCGTGATGCCGACCTCGTGGAGGCGGTCCTCGGCCTGCTGGCCGTCGAGCTCCGAGTTGCGCAGGTCGACCAGGACCAGGTGCACGTCGGTGCCACCGGTCAGGACGTCCACGCCCACGGCCTTGACGTCGTCCTGGACCAGACGGGCGGCGAGGATCTTCGCGCCCTCCAGGGTGCGCTCCTGGCGCTCCTTGAACTCGGGCGAGGCCGCGACCTTGAAGGAGACCGCCTTGGCCGCGATCACGTGCTCCAGCGGGCCGCCCTGCTGACCGGGGAAGACCGCGGAGTTGATCTTCTTGGCCAGCTCCTGCGTCGACAGGATGACACCGCCGCGCGGACCGCCGAGGGTCTTGTGCGTGGTGGTGGTCACGACGTGGGCGTGCGGCACCGGGTTCGGGTGCAGGCCCGCGGCGACCAGGCCGGCGAAGTGCGCCATGTCGACCATCAGGTACGCGCCGACCTCGTCCGCGATGCGGCGGAAGGCGGCGAAGTCCAGCTGGCGCGGGTAGGCGGACCAGCCGGCGACGATCAGCTGCGGCTTGGACTCCTTGGCGAGGCGCTCGACCTCGGCCATGTCCACCTCGCCGGACTCGTCCACGTGGTACGGGACCACGTTGTAGAGCTTGCCGGAGAAGTTGATCTTCATGCCGTGGGTCAGGTGACCGCCGTGGGCCAGGTTCAGGCCCATGATCGTGTCGCCCGGCTTGAGCAGCGCGAACATCGCGGCGGCGTTCGCCTGCGCACCGGAGTGCGGCTGGACGTTCGCGGCCTCGGCGCCGAACAGCGCCTTGATGCGGTCGATCGCGATCTGCTCGACCACGTCGACGTGCTCGCAGCCGCCGTAGTAGCGGCGGCCCGGGTAGCCCTCGGCGTACTTGTTGGTGAGGACCGAGCCCTGGGCCTCCATGACGGCGACCGGAGCGAAGTTCTCCGACGCGATCATCTCCAGGGTGGACTGCTGGCGCACGAGCTCCGCGTCGACGGCGGCGGCGACGTCGGGGTCGAGCTCGTGGAGAGGGGTGTTCAGTACAGACATCAGGGTCCCCTGGGGTCAGTTACCGGTGGTGAGCTTGGTGTACTCCTCGAAGGAGAGCGCGTCCTTGGGCTCCTCGGAGAGGCGGACCTTGAACAGCCAGCCGCCCTCGAACGGGGCGGTGTTCACGAGCGCCGGGTCGTCGACGACGTCCTGGTTGGCCTCGACGATCTCGCCGGAGACCGGGGAGTACAGGTCGCTGACCGACTTGGTCGACTCCAGCTCGCCACAGGTCTCGCCCTCGGTCACGGTGTCGCCGACCTCGGGGAGCTGGGCGTAGACGACGTCACCGAGCGCGTTGGCCGCGAACTCCGTGATGCCGACCGTCGCGACGCCGTCCACGACGTCCGACAGCCACTCGTGCTCCTTGGTGTAACGCAGCTTCTCGGGGTTGCTCATGACCTGATTCTCCTGGATGCGGGGGAGTGGATACGAACTGCGGTCTTGGGTACTGAGACGGCGCCGTGCGGGTACCCGTACGGCGGACGTCGTGCGCGGAGGGTTACTTCTGCCGCTTGTAGAACGGCAGCGCGACGACCTCGTACGGCTCATGCGTACCGCGAATGTCGACGCCGACACCGGAGGCGCCGGGCGCGGCGTGCTCCGCGTCCACGTACGCCATCGCGATCGGCTTGCCCAGCGTCGGGGACGGGGCGCCCGAGGTGACCTCGCCGACGACCTTGCCGTCGGCGACGACCGGGAAACCGGCGCGCGGGACGCGGCGGCCCTCGGCGATCAGGCCGACCAGCTTGCGCGGCGCCTTGGTCGCGGCCTTCTCGGCGGCGGCCTCCAGGGCGGCGCGGCCGACGAAGTCCCCCTCCTTCTCGAACTTCACGACCCGGCCCAGACCCGCGTCGAACGGGGTCAGGGCGGTGGTCAGCTCGTGCCCGTACAGCGGCATGCCCGCTTCCAGGCGCAGGGTGTCGCGGCAGGACAGCCCGGCCGGGACCAGGCCCACGCCCTCGCCGGCCTTGGTGAGCGCCTGCCACAGCTCCACGGCGTGCTCGGGGGAGACGAACAGCTCGAAGCCGTCCTCGCCGGTGTAGCCCGTACGCGCGATCAGAGCGGGCACGCCCGCGACGGTGCCCGGCAGGCCCGCGTAGTACTTCAGGCCGTCCAGGTCGGCGTCGGTGAGCGACGCCAGGATGCCGGGGGACTCCGGGCCCTGCACCGCGATCAGCGCGTAGGCGTCGCGGTCGTCGCGGACCTCGGTGTCGAAGCCGGCGGCGCGCTCGGTCAGGGCGTCGAGGACGACCTGGGCGTTGGAGGCGTTGGCGACGACCATGTACTCGGTCTCGCCGAGGCGGTAGACGATCAGGTCGTCGACGATCCCGCCGTCCTCCTGGCAGATGTGCGTGTAGCGGGCACGGCCGACGCCGACGGTCGAGATGTTGCCGACCAGCGCGTAGTCCAGGGCCTTGACGGCCTCCGGGCCGGTCAGCGTGATCTCGCCCATGTGCGACAGGTCGAAGAGACCGGCCTTGGTGCGTACGGCGTTGTGCTCGTCGCGCTCGCTGGCGTACCGCAGCGGCATGTCCCAGCCCGCGAAGTCGGTCATGGTCGCACCGAGCGAGCGGTGCAGCGCATCGAGGGCGGTCAGACGGGGGGCAGTGCTCATGGGTGTGGCTCCCGGGTCCCAGGGCATCGACATGACATGACGAGGACGTTCCTCCCCATCTGTCATCGGAACCTGAGAGGTTCGCCGAGAGTTCCGCCGATCGTCCGATCGCCGGTCTCCCCGACTTGCACCTTGGGTGGAGCTGCCGCGCAGCTCGCTTTTCAGATCTGCCTCATCCACGCGGTACGGGGCCTGAGAGATTCAAGGGAGGTTCTTGCTCCTTCGGCGCCCGCGCACGGCCTTGCGGCGTGCCGGGACTCTCCCGCGCGGATTCAAGCGGCCGGTATGCAGTTGGTCCAGATGGCGCACATCATTGCACGCCATGCCCGAGATCGGGGGGAGGGGTCCGAAAGTTCGTACGCCCATCTCAATGGGCAGAACGGAACCGGACATGCCGATTACCGTCTCTTTACACTCAGTGGGCAAGGGTCCCGGTGACCCGATTCGGGGGAGGCGAGCACTGTGCGGAGATTCGGAGTGGTGACGACGACGGGAACCGTGGACGCGGTGCCGGCGCAGCGGCGCGGCGCGCGCGAGCGCAGGAGGGCGGCGGACGGCGGCCTCGGCCTCGTGCGCGACCTGCGCGGCCCCGCGCTGCGCGGACCCCGGCGGCTCGGCTTCGCCGAGGGCGACATCGTCGTGGTCTCGGGCCTCCCCGGCGGCGGCAAGACCACGCTGATCAAGCGGACGGCCCCGGAGGGCGGCGCCGTCGACTCCCAGGACACCCGCGAGCGCTGGGAGCGCCGGATGCCGGCCCGGCTGCCGTACGCGGTGTACCGCCCGCTGGTCCGCGCCGCGCACTACTGGGGGCTGTACCGGATCCTGCGCTCCGGCGCCTCCGTGGTCGTCCACGACTGCGGCACCCAGAGCTGGGTGCGCGGCCTGCTCGCCGCCGCCGCGCGCCGCCGCGGCCGGGAGCTGCACCTCGTCCTCCTGGACAGCAGCCCCGAGGAGGCCCTCTCCGGCCAGGCCTCGCGGGGCCGGGGGGTGTCCGCCTACGCCTTCGCCCGCCACCGGGGCGCCGTGGGCCGCCTGCTGCGCGACGCCGAGGCGGGCCGCCCGCCCGCCGGCTGCGCCTCGGCGACCCTCCTGGACCGCCGCTCGGCCGCCGCCGTGACGGGCATCGGCTTCCACGGCTGACCGCCGGACCGGCCGCACCCGGATCCCCGGCGGCGGCGCCCGCCCGGCGGCCGGTACCCTGCGGGGCGACACGCGCGGGACGACGCGCGGCACCGGAACAGGGGCAGGGGTAGATGCAGGGCAGCGGCTGGCCGGGGAATGAGCTGGAGCAGGTGCTCGGGGCGGCGCTCGGGCAGCCGGACGCCGGAGCCCGGATCCTGGAGGTGCTCGGGCGCAGCCAGGTGTGGGTCCCGCTGCCGGGCGGCGGCGGCCCGGGCGCGGCCGGGCTGGACCTGCCGACCATGGACATCGGCGGGGCGGCGTACGTCCCCGTCTACAGCTCCGAGGCCCAGTTCCTCGCCTGCGTCGGCCCCGGCATGGACTTCGCGGTGGCCCCGGCGGTCGAGTTCGCCCGGGGGCTGCCCCCCCAGCTCGGCATCGCCGTGAATCCGGAGGGCGCCGTCGGCGTACCGCTGCCCCCGCCCGCCGTCGCGGAGCTCTGCCGCGCCGGGCGCAGCGCCCTCGACGGACCGGCCGCCGGCGGCCGCGTACGGCTCTTCGAACCGGACTGGCAGGAGGACCCGGTCGACTTCCTGGCCGCCGCCGCCGAGGAGTTCCGCGCCACCGGCGTCGTCGCCGCGGCGCACCGCTGCCTCGCCAGCGTCGAGGGAGGGGCCCCGGAACTGTTCATCGGTGTCCGCCTGGTGGGATGGGAGCCGCAGATGCGGGAGGCCCCGATGGAGGCGCTCGGACGCGCCCTGACCCGGGTCCCGGCGCCGTGGCCGGTGCAGTTGATCCTCCTGGACGCCGCCCAGGACCCGGTCACGGACTGGATTCGTGAGCGCGTACGCCCCTTCTACCTCCCGTAGGGCCGCTTAAGCTGGTTACATCTCCCGGCCGCACGCACGAGCGCCGGCACGGGTAGGGCACGCGTGGAGCGACGGGCGGACGAAGAGGGGTACCGGGTGAGTGCGTCAGGCACGGCCGCGGCCGGGCAGGTCGAGCACATGATGCGCCAGGTGACCCCCGGGCGCTACGAGAGCTATGAGTCACTGCTGCACGCCCTGTCCGAGGGCCGGCTGTGGATGCTGCTGTGGCAGGGGCAGCCGGGGTCCCCGGACGCCCAGTACGGCGGGATGGAGGTCGACGGGCTCGGCTACGCGCCTTGTGTCACCTCCCCCCAGGAACTGGCCGCGAGCGGCTGGAACCGCGGCTACGAGGTGGTCACCGGGCGGGACATCGCCCGCGCCCTCTACCCGGACCGCTGGGGCCTGTGGCTCAACCCGCACGCCCAGGGCGGCGGCCTCGGCGTCCCGTGGGCGGACCTGCGCCGCATCGCGACCGGCCTGGACCGGATGCCGGCGGGCCCGCTGCGGCTGTCCGAGCCCAGCATCGAGCTCCCGCAGTTCTACGGGCTGCTGACCCAGCACGCGCACCGCACGCCGGCCGTGCGGTCGCTGCGCCGGGCCTGGGTGCAGCCGGCCCTCGGATCGCCGTACCTCGCCGTCGGGCTGGACCTGTACGACGCCTCCGCGCCCGCGCTGGAGTCCGTACGGGAGATGATGCGCCAGTCGGTCGGGGTGGTCCCCGAGGGCGTCCCGGTGTGCACCGTGGCGCTGGCGGACGAGCACGATCCCGTGGCGATGTGGCTGCGGGCGCAGACGCGCCCCTTCTACGACCGCGAGGGCCAGGCGCCGGCGTACTGATCCGCATAGCCGCACGGCCGCATTTCCGTATATCCGCATATTGAGACATCCATCTCGAAGGCCGCACCTGTCCCACCGGTGCGGCCTTCGGCATATCCGCTGAATAGACCCAAGATCCATGCCCGAAAGGGCAGTTGGGCCGGATGTCCGTTCCGCGTCGAAGGTGCGGTGTTTCACCGCTCAACAGCTCTGGCGGTTCGGATAACGGAAGGTGTAGGGGCAGATCACGGTTGCGCATCACATCCCCGGGGGGTCTGGCGGGCGATTGAGAGGGCGTTGAAGACTCCCCCCACCGAAGGCCGGTCCATCTCACAAACACCAGCTCTTCACGTGCACTTCCGGCACATTTCTCGCCAATCGCACCACCAGCGACGCCGATTGAACCAAGCCGCCACAGCGGCGGGCATGGGCCGGCCACCGTCGGCCGAGAGGGGTCCCCACCACGATGACGGCACCACTGCACGACACCGGCGCGGCCGAGCCCGCGGCCGTGGCCGCCCCCGACGTTCCGCAGAAGGCGATCGAGGGGCGCTCGCCGTGGCAGATCGCCTGGCTGCGCCTGAAGCGGGACAAGGTCGCACTGGCCGGCGGCGTCATCGTGCTCCTGCTGATCCTCGTCGCGATCTTCGCGCCGCTGATCGTCAAGGCCTTCGGACACCCGCCGGAGGAGCTGCACGAGGACCTGCTCGACCCGCTGCTGGGCCTCCCGCTCGGCGACTGGGGCGGCATGAGCAGCGACTTCCTGCTCGGCGTCGAACCGGTCAACGGACGCGACGTCTTCAGCCGCATCGTCTACGGCGCCCGGATCTCGCTGCTGGTGGCCTTCCTGTCCGCCTTCGTGGCGGTCTCGCTGGGCACCTTCTTCGGCATCGTCGCCGGCTACTTCGGCGGCTGGGTCGACGCCGCCATCAGCCGGGTCATGGACCTGCTGCTGGCCTTCCCGCAGCTGCTCTTCATCATCGCGCTGATCTCGGTCATCCCCAACAAGCTCTGGGGCTTCGAGGGTTCGGGCCTGCGCATCGCCGTCCTGGTGCTGGTGATCGGCTTCTTCGGCTGGCCCTACATCGGCCGCATCGTCCGGGGCCAGACCCTCTCGCTGCGCGAGCGCGAGTACGTCGAGGCGGCGCGCAGCCTCGGCGCGGGCCGCTTCTACATCCTCTTCCGCGAACTGCTCCCCAACCTGGTGGCGCCCATCACGGTCTACGCGACGCTGATGATCCCCACCAACGTGCTGACCGAGGCGGCGCTGAGCTTCCTCGGAGTCGGCGTCAAGCCGCCCACGCCGTCCTGGGGGGAAACCCTCGCCACGGCCGTGCGGACCTACGAGGACGATCCGCTCTTCATGATCTTCCCCGGCGTAGCGATCTTCATCACCGTGCTGGCCTTCAACCTCTTCGGCGACGGCGTCCGCGACGCCCTCGACCCGAAGGGCTCCCGCTAGCCACCGCAGGGCAAACCAGGAACCGGCCTCGTGCCGTACGTACACCGGAACTACAACGGAGGGTTGCGAGCATCGTGACTACCCATCGCACGTCGAAGCGCAGACTTGCCGCCGGCACGGCCGTCGTGCTCGCGGCCATGCTCACCGCGACCGCCTGTGGCGGCGGGGCCGACAAGAAGGACGACAAGGCCGCCGGCTCCGGCAGCGGCTTCAACGCGGGCATCGAGAAGGTCGCCAACGCGTCGGACAAGAAGGGCGGCGAGCTGAAGTTCGTCGGCACCCAGGACGCCGACTCGTGGGACCCGCAGCGCGGCTACTACGGCTTCATGTGGGACTTCTCCCGCTACTACACGCGCCAGCTGATCAGCTTCAAGCCCGGCCCCGGCAAGGAGAGCACCGAGCTCGTCCCGGACCTCGCCACCGCCAAGGCCGAGATCAGCGACGGCGGCAAGACCTACAAGTACACCCTCAAGGACAACGTGACCTGGGAGGACGGCTCGCCCGTCACCGCCCAGGACATCAAGTACGGCATCCAGCGCACCTGGGCGCAGGACGTCATCTCCGGCGGTCCGGTCTACCTCCAGCAGGTGCTGGACCCGAAGACCGAGTACCAGGGCCCGTACAAGGACACCGCTCCGGACAAGCTCGGCCTGAAGGCGATCGAGACCCCGGACGCGAAGACCATCATCTTCAAGCTCCCGACGCCCAACGGCGACTTCGAGCAGATGCTGGCGATGCCCGCGGCGAGCCCGGTCAAGCAGGACAAGGACACGGCCGCCAAGTACGGCCTCAAGCCCTTCTCGAACGGCCCGTACAAGATCGACTCCTACGAGCCGAACAAGAGCATGAAGCTCTCGCGCAACGAGAACTACGAGCCCGAGTCGGACACCATCCGCAAGGCGCTCCCGGACTCCATCTCGGTCACGTTCATGGCGAACGCGGACGACATGGACAAGCGCCTGATGAACGGCGAGTTCGACCTCGACATCAACGCCACCGGCATCGGCCAGGCGGCCCGCGCCACGGCGCTGAAGGACCACAAGGGTAACCTCGACAACGGCCAGACCGGCTTCATCCGGTACGCGGTCATGCCGCAGACCGTGGCGCCGTTCGACAACATCGAGTGCCGCAAGGCCGTCATCTACGCGGCCGACAAGAAGTCCCTGCAGACCGCCCGCGGCGGCCCGCAGGCCGGTGGCGACATCGCCCCGAACATGCTCCCGCTGGGCATCAAGGGCTCGGACGCCAAGTACGACCCGTACGAGGTCCTGAAGAACGACGGCAAGCCGAACCTCGACAAGGCCAAGGAGGCCCTCAAGGCCTGCGGCAAGGAGAGCGGCTTCAAGACCACCATCGCCGTCCGCAACAACAAGCCGGTCGAGGTCGCCACGGCCGTCTCGCTCCAGAACGCCCTCAAGCAGGTCGGCATCGAGGCCGACGTCGACCAGTTCGACGGCGCCCAGACCTCCGGCATCATCGGTTCGCCGAAGGTCGTCAAGGAGAAGGGCTACGGCATCATCATCATGGGCTGGGGCGCCGACTTCCCGACCGGACAGGGCTTCTCGCAGCCGCTGGTCGACGGTCGCTTCATCCTGCAGAGCGGCAACAACAACTTCTCCGAGCTGAACGACCCGGCGATCAACACCCTGTTCGACCAGGCCATCGCGGAGACCGACCCGGCCAAGGCCGGCGACATCTACAAGCAGATGAACCAGAAGGTCTCCGAGGCCGCCGTCTACCTGCCCTTCGTCTACGACAAGACGATCACGTGGCGCAGCACCCGGCTGACGAACGCCTACACCACCGACGCCTACAACGGCCGCTACGACTACGCGTCCCTCGGTGTCGTGAAGTAACGGTCCATCAGTCCAGTTCCAGTGTTCCAGTGCCACACCCGCTAGGCACGAAGGGCAGGTGATGGCCGCGGTTGCGGCTTGGGGGCGCTCTCCAGAAGAGGGCGCCCCCGGGCCGCAGCCAGGCCGAGCGCAGTGCTTGCATACCTCATCCGACGGATCTTCGCCGTCCTCGTCATGCTGCTGGTCATCACGCTGGTGACCTTCGGAATCTTCTTCCTGTTCCCGAAGCTGATCGGGACGGACCCTGCCCTGTACTTCGTGGGCAAGCAGTCCGACCCCGTCGCCATCGAAGGCATCCGGCAGAAGATGGGTCTCGACGACCCGATCCTCGTCCAGTTCGGCAAGTTCGTCGTCGGGCTGGTGGCGGGTCGCACGTACGCCAACGGCTCCGACGTCACGCAATGCGCCGCGCCCTGCTTCGGATACTCCTTCAAGACCGAGCAGGAGGTCTGGCCGCTGCTGCTGGACTGGCTGCCGGTCACCCTCTCCCTCGCCATGGGCGCCGTCGTCCTCTGGGTCGCCGGCGGTGTCGCCACCGGCGTCGTCTCCGCCCTCAAGCGCGGCAGCGTCCTGGACCGCTCGGCCATGGGCGTCGCCCTCGCCGGCGTCTCGCTCCCCATCTACTTCACGGGCATGCTCGTCATCGCCCTCTTCTCCGACCAGCTCGGCTGGTTCGGACGACCGGAGGCGACCTTCGCCGAGGATCCGGCCAAGTGGTTCAACGGCATGATCCTGCCGTGGGTCTCGCTCGCCTTCCTCTACGCGGCGATGTACGCGCGGCTCACCCGCGCGACCATGCTCGAAGTCCTCAACGAGGACTACATCCGCACCGCCCGCGCCAAGGGCCTGACGGAACCCGTCGTCATCGGCAAGCACGCCATGCGCTCGACGATGACGCCGATCCTGACCGTCCTGGGCCTCGACCTCGGCGCCCTGATGGGCGGCGCGGTCCTGACGGAGTACACGTTCTCGCTGCACGGACTGGGCTACAGCGCGGTGCGCGCCATCAGCGAGCACGACCTCCCCGTCATCCTGGGCATCACCCTGATCTCCGCGTTCTTCGTCGTCGCCGCGAACCTCATCGTTGACCTCCTGTACGCGGTGATCGACCCCCGAGTGAGGCTGTCATGACCGATCCGACGACCAAGACCGGAGAGACCGCGCAGACCGGAGCGCCGAATCAGCCCTACGACGGGTCGGCTCCCCCCACCGCCTTCCTGGAGGTCCGCGACCTCAAGGTGCACTTCCCGACCGAGGACGGCCTGGTCAAGTCGGTCGACGGCCTCTCCTTCAGCCTGGAGAAGGGCAAGACCCTCGGCATCGTGGGCGAGTCCGGATCCGGCAAGTCGGTCACCTCGCTGGGCATCATGGGCCTGCACCGCGTGGGCCAGTACGGCCGCCAGCGGGCCCGGATCTCCGGCGAGATCTGGCTCGACGGCAAGGAGCTGCTCTCCGCCGACGAGGACGAGGTGCGCAGGCTGCGCGGCCGGGAGATCGCGATGATCTTCCAGGACCCGCTGTCGGCGATGCACCCGTACTTCACCGTCGGCAAGCAGATCTCCGAGGCGTACCGCGTCCACCACAAGGTCGACAAGAAGGCCGCCCGCAAGCGGGCCGTCGAACTCCTCGACCGCGTCGGCATCCCCGAGCCGCACAAGCGCTTCGACAGCTACCCGCACGAGTTCTCCGGCGGCATGCGCCAGCGCGCGATGATCGCGATGGCGCTCGTCAACAACCCCGAACTGCTCATCGCGGACGAGCCGACGACCGCCCTCGACGTCACCGTCCAGGCCCAGATCCTCGACCTGATCCGGGACCTCCAGAAGGAGTTCGGCTCCGCGGTCATCATGATCACGCACGACCTCGGCGTGGTCGCCGAGATGGCCGACGAACTCCTCGTGATGTACGGCGGCCGCTGCGTCGAGCGGGGCACCGCCGAGAAGGTCTTCTACGAGCCCCGGCACCCCTACACCTGGGGCCTGCTGGGCTCGATGCCGCGCATCGACCGCGAGCAGACCGAGCGCCTCATCCCGGTCAAGGGCTCGCCGCCCAGCCTCATCAACATCCCGAGCGGCTGTGCCTTCAACCCGCGCTGCCCGTACGCCGACGTGCCCAAGGGCAACGTCACCCGCACCGTGCGCCCCGAGCTCACGGCGCAGGACGACACCGGGCAGGACGGCACCCGCCACTGGTCCGCCTGCCACATGTCGCAGGACGAGCGGACCCGGATCTGGACCGAAGAGATTGCGCCGAAGCTGTGACCGACACCCAGAAGACGGATCCGGCCGTCACCCTTCCGGCGCAGGCCACGGACTCTCCCGAGCCGCTGCTCAAGGTCACCGGCCTGACGAAGCACTTCCCCATCACCAAGGGGCTGCTGCGCAGGCAGTCCGGCGCGGTCAAGGCCGTCGACGGCCTCGACTTCGACGTACGGCGCGGTGAGACCCTCGGCATCGTCGGCGAGTCCGGCTGTGGCAAGTCGACCATGGGCCGGCTGATCACGCGGCTGCTCGAACCGACCGGCGGCACGATCCAGTTCGAGGGCAAGGACATCACGCACCTCGGGGTGGCGGGCATGCGCCCGCTGCGCCGCGACGTGCAGATGATCTTCCAGGACCCCTACGGCTCGCTGAACCCGCGCCACACGGTGGGCACGATCGTCAGCGCCCCCTTCAAGCTCCAGGGCGTGGAGCCGGAGGGCGGGCTCAAGGCGGAGGTCCAGCGGCTGCTGTCGCTGGTGGGCCTCAACCCCGAGCACTACAACCGCTACCCGCACGAGTTCTCGGGCGGCCAGCGCCAGCGCATCGGCATCGCGCGGGCCCTGGCGCTCAAGCCGAAGCTGGTCGTCGCGGACGAGCCCGTCTCGGCGCTGGACGTCTCGATCCAGGCGCAGGTGGTGAACCTGCTGGACGACCTCCAGGAGGAGCTCGGCCTCACGTACGTGATCATCGCGCACGACCTGTCGGTCATCCGGCACGTGTCGGACCGCATCGCGGTGATGTACCTCGGCAAGATCGTCGAGCTCGCCGACAACAAGTCGCTGTACGGGGAGCCGATGCACCCCTACACCGCGGCCCTGATGTCGGCCGTGCCGGTGCCGGACCCGAGGCGGCGGGGCGCCAAGAGCGGCCGCATCCTGCTCAAGGGCGACGTGCCGTCCCCGATCTCGCCGCCGAGCGGCTGCCGCTTCCACACCCGGTGCTGGAAGGCCACGCAGATCTGCGCGACGCAGGAGCCGCCGCTGCTCGCGCTGAAGACGGGCCACCAGGTGGCCTGCCACCACCCGGAGAACGCCCCCGACCAGGCCCCGGGCGACAAGCCCCTCCCGGGTGCGGCGGACGCGGTGTCCACGGCGACGGAGTAACCCTCGTGCCGGGTGGGCCGTCCCGGCCCACCCGGCACAGGTCCAGCCCCGCCGGCGATCGAGGCGCGGGGGCTCGGGGGCGGCGCCCCCGCAACGGCGCCGCACGGCCTTCACCCGCCGCGGCCGGAGCCGCAGATTCCGCCGGGCCCGCCGCAGGTCGCGCGGCAGGTGACAATGGCCCGGTGCTCCACGATCTCTTCCCGCCGGGGGTTCAGCATGCGCTGGACCTCGCCGGCATCTTCGTCTTCGCCACCTCCGGCGCCCTGCTCGCCGTCCGCAAGAACTTCGACGTCTTCGGCATCGCCGTGCTCGCCCTCGTCACCGCCCTCGGCGGCGGCCTCTTCCGCGACCTGGTCATCGGGGCCGTCCCGCCGGCCGCCTTCGGCGAGCTCAGCTTCTTCGTCACCCCGCTGGTCGCCGCCGCGTTCGTCTTCTTCCTGCACCCCGAGGTCCAGCGGATCAACCGGGCCATCAACGTCTTCGACGCCGCCGGCCTGGCGCTGTTCTGCGTGACCGGCACGACCAAGGCCTACGAGTACGGCCTCGGCCTGACCGCGTCCGCCGCGCTCGGCCTGGCCACGGCCGTCGGCGGCGGCGTACTGCGCGACGTCCTCGTCAACGAGGTGCCCTCGCTGCTCCGCGACCGCGAGATGTACGCCGTACCCGCCACCGTCGGCGCCGCGATGGTCGCCGTGTCCATCGCCCTGGACTCCCTCAACGCCATCACCACCGCCCTCGCGATCGTGACCACCTTCGTCCTCAGGCTCCTCGCGATGCGCTACCACTGGCGCGCGCCGCTGGCCTGGAACAGGCGCTCCTCGGTGGCCGAAGAGCCGTAACGATAGAAAGCTACCGCTTAGTAGTAAGCGGGTGTACCGTCGTTCCATGTCATTTGCAGCTGCCCAGGCATCCATCGGCGACAGCGAGTTCGACCGCGACACCGCCATCATCGAACGCGCGGGCGAGCCCGGCGTGTACGACGCGGAGCTCTCCGCCGGCTGGACGATCATCGCCGCTGTCAACGGCGGCTACCTGCTGGCCCTCGTAGGCCGGGCCCTGTCGGCGGCCCTCCCGCACCCGGACCCCTTCACGGTGTCCGCGCACTACCTGACCTCCTCCGTGCCCGGCCCCGCCGTGATCCGCACCGAGGTCGTCCGGGTCGGCCGCACACTCTCCACCGGGCAGGCCTCGCTCCTCCAGTACGACGAGCACGGCAACGAGGTCGAGCGCATCCGCGTCCTCGCCTCCTACGGCGACCTCGCCGCCCTGCCGGACGACGTGCGGACGGTCGCCGAGCCGCCGCTCATGCCCTCCTACGAGAACTGCGTCGGCCCCGAGGCCGGCCCCGCCCCGATCCCCGGCAGCTCCGCCATCGTGGACCGGCTCCGCCTCCGGCTGGACCCGGCGACCGCGGGCTGGGCCGTCGGCGCGCCCTCCGGCAAGGGCGAGATGCGGGCCTGGTTCGAGCTGGCCGACGGCCGCGACGCCGACCCGCTCTCCATGCTCCTCGCGGTGGACGCGCTGCCGCCGACCGCCTTCGACCTCGGCCTGGTGGCCTGGACCCCGACCGTGGAACTCACCACGCACATCCGCCGCCGCCCGGCCCCGGGCCCGCTGCGGATCTCCATCACCACCCGCAACCTGGCCGGCGGCTTCCTGGAGGAGGACGCCGAGGTCTGGGACTCCACCGACCACCTGGTCGCGCAGTCCCGCCAGCTGGCGCGCGCCCTGCGCATGTGACGAGCCGCCCGGCCGGGGAGCGGCGGGGCGGCCACGCGCCCCGCACCCCGGCCGGATCGGGGTCCCGCCGGGCGGACGGGCGGGGGCGGGCCCCTAGAATCGGGGGATCATGGCCTACCTCGACCACGCCGCCACCACCCCCATGCTGCCGGAGGCCGCCGCGGCGATGACCGCGCAGTTCGCCGCCACGGGGAACGCCTCCTCCCTGCACGCCGCCGGCCGCCGGGCCCGCCGTACCGTCGAGGAGGCCCGCGAGGCCTTCGCCGAGGCGATCGGCGCCCGCCCCAGCGAGGTGGTCTTCACCGCCGGCGGCACGGAGGCCGACAACCTCGCCGTCAAGGGCCTGTACTGGGCCCGGCGCGACGCCGACCCCGCCCGGACCCGGGTCATCGCCAGCCCCGTCGAGCACCACGCCGTGCTCGACGCCGTGCACTGGCTCGCCGAGCACGAGGGCGCCCGGGTCGACTACCTGCCCGTCGACCGCTACGGACGCGTGCACCCCGACGCCTTCCGCGAAGCCGTCGAGCGCAACCCCGACGACGTGGCGCTGGCCACGGTCATGTGGGCCAACAACGAGATCGGCACCGTCATGCCGGTCCGCGAACTGGCCGCCACCGCCCGCGAGGCCGGGATCCCGCTGCACTCCGACGCCGTCCAGGCCTTCGGGCAGCTCGACGTCCACTTCGCCGACAGCGGCCTCGCCGCCATGACCGTCAGCGGCCACAAGATCGGCGGGCCCTACGGCATCGGAGCGCTGCTCCTGGGCCGCGACCAGAGCCCCGTACCCGTCCTGCACGGCGGCGGGCAGGAACGGCACGTCCGGTCCGGCACCCTCGACGTGCCCGCGGTGGCCGCCTTCGCGGTGGCCGCCGTCCTCGCCGCCGAGCGGCGCGAGCGGTTCGCCGCCGAGGTCGGCGCCCTGCGCGACGAACTCATCGCCGCCGTCCTCGCGGCCGTGCCCGACGCCGTCCTCGGAGGGGACCCCGAGGAGCGGCTCCCGGCCAACGCGCACTTCAGCTTCCCCGGCTGCGAGGGCGACTCCCTGCTGCTCCTGCTCGACGCCCAGGGCATCGAGTGCTCCACCGGCTCGGCCTGCACCGCGGGCGTCGCCCAGCCGAGCCACGTCCTGCTGGCGGCCGGCACCGACCCGCAGCTGGCCCGCGGCACCCTGCGCTTCTCCCTCGGCCACACCTCCACCAAGGAGGACGTCGCCGCCCTCGCCGCCGCCATCGGCCCCGCCGTGGAGCGCGCCCGGACGGCAGGCCTCAGCTGATCGCGCGGGAGGCTCAGGCCGAAGCGGCCAGGGCCTCCCGGACCATGCGCAGGTAGCGGTCCCAGTCCCAGTGTTCGCCCGGGTCGGTGTGGTCGGCGCCCGGCACCTCGGAGTGCCCGACGATGTGCGTGCGGTCGGGCCGTATGTCGTACCGGCGGCAGATGTCGGCCGCCAGCCGCGCCGACGCCGTGTACATGGCGTCCGTGAAGTCCTTCGGCCGGTCCACGAAACCGACGTGCTCGATGCCGACGCTGCGCTCGTTCATCGAGCGGTTCCCCGCGTGGAAGGCCACGTCCAGCTCGCGCACCATCTGCTCCACATGCCCGTCGCCGCGGACTATGTAGTGCGCCGACGCCTTGTGCCAGGGGTTCTTGAAGGCGTCCACCGAAGACTGGAAGCCGCCCTGTGTGACATGCACGACGATCCGGTCCACCCGGTAGTCGTCGGGCCGGTCCGCCATCCGCCAGTTCGCCGGGGAGGCCGCGGTCCAGCCCGCCCCCGCGTGGTCGATCTCGCCCTCCTTGCGCGGCTTGGCCACGCCCGGCAGCAGCCAGTACCCGCGCCGGATCTCGTCCCGGCCGGCGACCGCCCCCGCCGCGACGATGCCCAGCCCGCCGAGCAGCACCGCCCTGCGCGTCCGCCCCGGCTTCGATCTCTTGTTCCCCTGCTCGGCCATGTGATCCACCCCCTGTAGCCGATAACGCGCTGTGACCCCGCTCGGTTCCCCCGTACCCTGGACGGTGCTATGACTGAGAACCTGCCGCGCACCGACCGCCCCCTTCGCGTCCTGGCCGCCATGTCCGGCGGAGTGGACTCCGCCGTCGCAGCCGCCCGCGCCGTCGAAGCCGGGCACGACGTGACCGGCGTCCACCTCGCGCTCTCCGCGAACCCGCAGTCCTTCCGGACCGGCGCCCGGGGCTGCTGCACCATCGAGGACTCCCGCGACGCCCGCCGCGCCGCCGACGTCATCGGCATCCCCTTCTACGTCTGGGACCTCGCCGAGCGCTTCCGCGAGGACGTCGTCGAGGACTTCATCTCCGAGTACGAGGCCGGGCGCACCCCGAACCCCTGCCTGCGGTGCAACGAGAAGATCAAGTTCGCGGCGCTGCTCGACAAGGCCCTGGCCCTCGGCTTCGACGCCGTCTGCACCGGCCACTACGCCACCGTCGTGCTCAAGGAGGACGGCTCCCGCGAGCTGCACCGCGCCTCCGACATGGCCAAGGACCAGTCGTACGTCCTCGGCGTCCTCGACGAGAAGCAGCTCGCCCACGCCCTCTTCCCGCTCGGTGACACCCTCACCACCAAGGAGGAGATCCGGGCCGAGGCGGAGGAGCGGGGGCTGGCCGTCGCGAAGAAGCCCGACAGCCACGACATCTGCTTCATCGCCGACGGCGACACCCAGGGCTTCCTCGCCGGCCGCCTCGGCAAGGCCGAGGGCGACATCGTCGACGGGGCGACCGGCGAGAAGGTCGGCACGCACGACGGCGCCTTCGGCTTCACCATCGGCCAGCGCAAGGGCCTGCGGATCGGCCACCCGGCCCCCGACGGCAAGCCGCGCTACGTCCTCGACATCTCCCCGGTGAACAACACCGTCACCGTCGGCCCCGTCGAGGCCCTCGACGTCAGCGCCCTCACCGCGATCCGTCCCCGCTGGTGCGGCGCCGAGGCGGCCGCCCCGGGCACCTACACCGCCCAGCTGCGCGCCCACGGCGGCGAGACCGAGGTCTTCGCCGAGGTCGTGGACGGCGAGCTGCGCGTCTCCTTCACCGAGCCCGTCCGCGGCGTGGCCCCCGGCCAGGCGATCGTGCTCTACGACGGCACCCGCGTGGTCGGCTCCGCCACCATCGCGACCACCACGCGGGCCGCCGCCGCCGTCTGACGGGCCCCGGTCAGACCACCGTCAGGACGATCTTGCCGGTGGTCCGGCCCTGCTCGCCGATCTCGTGGGCCCGCGCGGCGTCCGCCAGCGGCAGCACCGTCTCGACCAGCGGCTTCAGCAGGCCCTTGTCCGCGAGTTCGGCGATCGCCTCCAGACCCTTCAGGTCCGGGTCGACCAGGACCCAGGAGGCGTTCACCCCGTCGGCGCCGGCCGGGACCGAGTCCGGGCCGGGCAGCGAGACCAGGTGGCCGCCGGCCCTGAGCACCTTCAGGCTGCGCTCGGCGGTGTCGCCGCCCAGCGCGTCCAGGACGACGTCGACGTCCGAGACCGCCTCGGCGAAGTCCACCGAGCGGTAGTCGATCAGCTCGTCGGCGCCCAGCTCGCGCAGCACGTCGTGCTTGGCGGCGCTGGCCGTGCCGATCACGTACGCGCCGCGGGCCTTGGCGATCTGCACCGCCAGGTGCCCGACCCCGCCGGCCGCCGCGTGGACGAGGACCCGCTGCCCGGCCGTGACACCGGCGGTGTCCACCAGTGCCTGCCAGGCGGTGAGCGCCGCCAGCGGCAGCGCCGCCGCCTGCACGTGGTCGAGGGAGCCGGGCTTGCGGGCGAAGTGCCGCGCCGGGGCCACCACGTACTCGGCGTAGCCGCCCGCCTGGCGGGGGAAGAGCGGCATGCCGTACACCTCGTCACCGGGGGCGTAGAGGGTCACGCCGGGGCCGACCGCCTCGACCGTGCCGGAGACGTCCCAGCCCACGATCGGGGTCTCGCCCCAGGCGATCAGGCCGCCGCTGGCGCGGGTCTTCCAGTCGACCGGGTTGACGCCCGCCGCGTGGACCCGGACGAGGACCTCGCCCAGCCCCGGCTCCGGCCGCTCGATCTCCCGCTCGACCAGGTTCTCCGGGCCGCCCCACTCGTTGACGACGATCGCGCGCATCTCAGTCCGCCTCATTCCATCGTTTTCCGTCCGATACCGGGCTGTTTCCCGGCGACGTGTCCCAGATTCGGGCACCGGACGCCTCCATGGTGTTGGCCGTTTGGCCACTATGTGACAGGATCTGGCCATGGGTGAGACGCAGGAGCACATCGAGGACACGACCCGCCGCGGGAGCGGCGCGGACGGCCGGCACCTGGTCGCGGTGCTGGCCCTGCCGGGCTTCCCGCCCTTCGAGCTGGGCATCCCCTCGCGGGTCTTCGGCAGCGCCGTCGACGACGACGGCGAGGCCCTCTACGAGGTCGTCGTCTGCACCGCCGACGGCGCCCCCGTGCCCAGCGACTCCGGATTCGCCCTCCAGCCCGCCGCCGGCCCCGAGGCCCTCGCCGCCGCCGACACCGTGATCGTCCCGCCCACCCACGCCATGCCCGAGCTCGCCCGCGGCGGTCCGCTGCCGCCCGCCGTCGCCGCGGCCATCGCGGGCATCCGCCCCGGCACCCGGCTGGTGTCCATCTGCTCCGGCTCCTACGTGCTCGCCGCCGCCGGACTCCTCGACGACCGCCCCGCGACCACGCACTGGAACCTCGCCGAGGAGTTCCGCCGCGCCTACCCCCGGGTCCGCATCGACGAGGACGTCCTGTTCGTCGACGACGGCGACGTCCTGACCTCGGCGGGGGTCTCCGCCGGAGTCGACCTGTGCCTGCACCTGATCCGCCGCGACCACGGCGTCGCCGTCACCAACCGCGCCGCCCGCATGTGCGTCGTACCGCCCTGGCGCGACGGCGGGCAGGCCCAGTTCATCGACCGGCCCGTCCCCGAGCCCACCGTCGCCACCACCACCGCCACCCGCGCCTGGGCCCTGGAACGCCTCGCCGAACCGGTCAGCCTCGCCGAACTCGCCGCCCACGCCCGCATGAGCCTGCGCACCTTTACCCGCCGCTTCCGCGACGAGGTCGGCATGACCCCCGTGCAGTGGCTCACCGCCCAACGCCTGGAGACGGCCCGGCACCTGCTCGAATCCAGCGACCTCCCGGTCGACCTCGTCGCCCACCGCTCCGGCTTCGGCTCCGCCAACTCCCTGCGCCAGCACATGCGCGCGTCCCTCGGCGTCTCCCCGATCGCCTACCGCCGCACCTTCCAGCCCGCCGCCCCGGCATGACCTCGAAAGTAATCGCCACCGCGGCCGCCCGCTGACAAGATCGGATCAACGGCCCGCACCGGCGGGCCCGGTCGACAGGGGAGAAGACCATGACCGCCTACGCCATCGCCCACATACGCCCCGAGACGATGAACGAGGACATCCTCACCTACATCGAGACCATGCAGTCGACCCTGGACCCCTTCGGCGGCAGCTTCCTCGTGCACGGCAAGGAGGTCGAGGTCCTCGAAGGGCCCTTCCCCGGCACCGTCGTCGTCATCGGCTTCCCCGACATCGAGCGGGCCCGCGCTTGGTACGCCTCCGACGCCTACCGGGCCATCCTCCCGCTGCGCACGAAGCACATCCCCGGCGAGGTCATCCTCGTCGAGGGCGTCCCGGCCGGATACGACGCCGCACAGACGGCCGCCGGCCTGCGCGCCCAAGCCGGCCTCTGATGGGCAACCGGGCCACCTTCGTGCTCGCGGGCCCGGAGGGGTACAGCCGCCACCGCTCCTCCTTCGGCGCGGTGGCCCTGGACCTCGACCTGCTGGCCGGGCCCGAGGTGGTGATCCCGTACCTGCGCGCCCACGCGCCCGAGGACGGCTGGTACCCGGACGACATGGTCGAGGCGGGCGTCCTCGCCGACCCCGTCCGCAGGCTCCTGCTGGTCTTCGCATGGGAGGGGCCCGCCGCCTCCCTGCGCACCCGGGCCGCCGGCCTGGAGCTGCTGCGGCTCGCCTGGCCCGACTGGGAGGTGCGCTGGCTCTACGACGGCCAGAGCGGGCTGCGCGCCCACCTCGGCCTCGGCCCGCAGGAGCCCGACGCCGACGTGTACCCGGGCCCGGCGCTGGAGCCGGACGACGAGGAACTGGCCGACCCCGATCCGCTGGTCGCCGTGGTCACCGTGGGCACGGATCGCTGTCACGTCCTCGCCGACATCAACGACCACCCGGTCGAGGAGGGCCCCGCCCTGCTGGACCGGCTCCGGGACGCCCCCGACCACGGCCGGCACCTGCTGCGGGCGGACGCCGGGATCCACGTCGACCCGGCGCGGCGCCGGGTCGGCTGGTGGCTGAACACGGCCCGGGCCCGTGCCGGCACCGTCGGGCAGCGGTGGCCCGGCTGGACGGTGGAGTTCTGGGAGGACCGCTGGGCGGAGCACCGACGGGCCTCCGGCGGCCGCTTCGCCCCGCCCGCGCCGGACCGTGCCGCCGCGCTGGCCGACGTACGGGCGCAGGCGCTGGAGCGGTGGGCCGGCCCGCGGGGCGACGTACGGGAACGGCTCGTCGCCGCGCTCCCGCACGCCACGATCGGCCGGGGCTTCGGCCCCGCCGTCACGGCGGAGCAGGCGGCCGCCGCCCGCGCCACCGTGGAGCGGGCCCACGCGCAAGCCGTCGGCGCCTGACACCGGCCTCCGGGCCCCGCCCACCCGCGGCCCCGGCTCCGGCTGCGGGCCGGGGGCGGGAGCCCGGGGCTTCCCCCTCCCTGCCGCCCCGGACCTGCGAGCATGGGCGGTATGGCTACTCACCTGATCACCGGTGCCGGTTCCGGCATCGGCGCCGCCGTCGCGGCCCGGCTGCACGCCCGCGGCGACGACCTCGTCCTCCTGGCCCGCGACGCCGCCCGCGGCAAGCAGCTCGTCGAGCGCTACCCCGGCTCCCGGGTCCTCGTGGGCGACCTCGCCGATCCCGACCGGCTCTCCTGGGCCTTCTCCAAGCAGGCGATCCCCGAGCGCATCGACTCGCTCCTGCACGTCGCCGGCATCGTGGACCTCGGACCGGTGGGCGAGCTGCGGCCCAAGACCTGGCACCAGCAGCTCAACGTGAACCTGATCGCCCCCGCCGAGGTGACCCGGCTGCTGCTGCCCACCCTGCGCGCCTCCAAGGCCACCGTCGTCTTCGTGAACTCCGGCGCCGGCCTCAACGCCCACGCCGACTGGAGCGCGTACGCCGCCTCCAAGCACGGCCTGAAGGCCCTCGCCGACTCGCTGCGCGCCGAGGAGCGGGCCAACGGGGTCCGCGTCACCTCCGTCTACCCGGGCCGCACCGCCAGCCCCATGCAGGCCAAGGTGCACTCCCAGGAGGGCAAGGAGTACGACCCCGCCGCCTGGATCGACCCCGAGTCGGTGGCCACCACCATCGTCATGGCCGTCGACCTGCCCCGCGACGCCGAGGTCAACGACCTGTCCGTCAGGCCGGGCCGATGAGCGCAGGCGCGACCGGCGTCGGCTCGCTGCCCGGCGGCGACGCCCGCGAGGCAGCCAAGACCGCGACCGGGTCCTTCGAGGACTTCCCCTACCTGCCCGAACTGCCGTCCCGCGGCCCCGGCGCCGACATGATCGGCCGCTCGATCGGGCTGCTCGTCGACATGTACGGGCACGTGGAGCCCAGCGGCTGGCGGATCAGCGACCGGCCCGGGCGCGACACCCGCCGGGCCCGCTCCTGGCTGGGCGAGGACCTGGACGCCCTGGAGGAGTTCACCCAGGGCTACACCGGCAGGCTGAAGATCCAGGCGGTCGGGCCGTGGACGCTGGCCGCCGCCCTGGAACTGCACGGAGGCGAGGCGATGCTGCAGGACGCCGGCGCCTGCCGGGACCTGGCCGGATCGCTCGCCGAGGGCCTGCGCGAGCACGTGGCCGACGTACGCAAGCGGATCCCCGGCGCCGACGTCGTGCTCCAGCTCGACGAGCCGTCCCTGACGGCCGTGCTGCTGGGCCGGGTCCGCTCCGCGAGCGGCTACCGCACCTACCGCGCCGTGGACCGGCAGGTCGTCGAGGGCACCCTGCGCGAGGTGTTCGCCGTCCACGACGGCGAGGTGATCGTCCACTCCTGCGCGCCCGAGGTCCCCTTCGGGCTGCTGCGGCGGGCGGGCGCCACGGGCGTCTCGTTCGATTTCTCCCTGCTCACGGAGCGCGAGGACGACGCCATCGGGGAGGCCGTCGAGGGCGGCACGAAGCTGTTCGCCGGAGTGGTGCCGGGCACCGACGGCCCGTTGTCGGACCCGGGCGGTAGCGTCATGGGTGTCAGGAAGCTGTGGCGCAGGCTGGGGCTGGCCCCGGGGACCCTTTCGGAGTCCGTCGTGGTCACCCCCTCGTGCGGCCTGGCGGGCGCCTCGCCCGCCTACGCCCGCGCGGCGCAGGCGCATTGCGTCAGGGCGGCGAGGTCGCTCGCCGACAACCCTGAGTGACGGTCGGGACGGGCCACGGGAGGACACGGCATGGCAGCCGAACAGCAGGACACGGCAGTACCGGCGGCGGTGCGTGAACAGCACCAGCTGCTGGCCGAGCAGGTCGAGGAGCACCGCTTCCGGTACTACGTGAACGACCAGCCGGTCGTCAGCGACGCCGAGTTCGACCGGCTGCTGCGTTCGCTGGAGGCGCTGGAGGAGCAGTACCCCGAGCTGCGCACGCCCGACTCGCCCACCCAGAAGGTGGCCGGGGCGTACGAGACGGACTTCGCCTCCGTCGAGCACCGGGAGCGGATGCTCTCCCTCGACAACGCCTTCGACGACGAGGAGCTGGCGGCCTGGGCCGAGCGCGTCGCCCGGGACGTGAACACCTCCGACTACCACTACCTCTGCGAGCTGAAGGTGGACGGCCTCGCCGTCAACCTCACCTACGAGAACGGCCGCCTGACCCGTGCGGCCACCCGCGGCGACGGCCGCACCGGCGAGGACATCACGCCCAACGTCCGCACCATCGCCGACATCCCCGACCGTCTGTCCGGGGAGCGGATCCCGGCGCTCGTCGAGATCCGCGGCGAGGTCTACTTCCCGATGGAGAAGTTCGAGGAGCTCAACGCGAGACTCGTCGAGGCCGAGGGCAAGCCCTTCGCCAACCCGCGCAACGCCGCTGCCGGTTCGCTGCGCCAGAAGGACCCGAAGGTCACGGCGAGCCGGCCGCTGCACATGGTCGTGCACGGCATCGGCGCCCGCGAGGGCTTCGAGATCGAGTACCAGTCGCAGGCCTACGAGCTGCTGCGGGAGTGGGGCCTGCCCACCGCCCGGCACAACAAGGTGGTCTCCTCGCTCGCCGAGGTCCGGGCCTTCATCGCGGAGTTCGGCGAGAACCGGCACTCGGTGGAGCACGAGATCGACGGCGTGGTCGTCAAGCTCGACGAGATCGCCCTCCAGGGACGCCTCGGCTCCACCGCCCGCGCCCCGCGCTGGGCCATCGCCTGGAAGTACGCCCCCGAAGAGGTCAACACCAAGCTGATCGACATCAAGGTCGGCGTGGGCCGCACCGGGCGCGTGACCCCGTACGCGCAGGTGGAGCCGGTGACGGTGGCGGGCTCGGAGGTCGAGTTCGCGACCCTGCACAACCAGGAGGTCGTCAAGGCCAAGGGCGTGCTCATCGGGGACACCGTGGTCCTGCGCAAGGCGGGCGACGTCATCCCCGAGATCCTCGGCCCGGTGGTCGACCTGCGCGACGGCACCGAGCGGGAGTTCGAGATGCCGGCCGAGTGCCCCGCCTGCGGGACGGCGCTGCGGCCCATGAAGGAAGGCGACATCGACGTCCGGTGCCCCAACGGCCAGACCTGCCCGGCCCAGTTGCGCGAGCGGATCTACTACCTGGCCGGCCGGCAGTCCCTGGACATCGAGAACTTCGGCATCGTCGCGGCGGCCGCGCTGACCGGCCCGCTGGAGCCGGCGCAATCCCCGCTGCTGGACGAGGGCGACCTCTTCGACCTGACCATCGAGCAGCTGCTGCCCATCAAGGCGTACGTCCTCGACCCGGACAGCGGTCTGCCCAAGCGGGACCCCAAGACCGGCGAGGAGAAGATCGTCACGGTCTTCGCCAACCAGAAGGGCGAGCCGAAGAAGAACGCCCTGGCGATGCTGGAGAACATCGCAGCCGCCAAGGAACGCCCGCTCGCCCGCATCATCAACGGCCTGTCCATCCGCCACGTCGGACCGGTCGCGGCCGAGGCGCTCGCCCGCGAGTTCCGGTCCATCGCGGCCATCGAGGCGGCGACCGAGGAACGGCTGACCGCCACCGACGGCGTCGGCGCCATCATCGCCGCCTCCCTCAAGGAGTGGTTCGCGGTCGACTGGCACCAGGAGATCCTGCGCAAGTGGCGGGCGGCCGGGGTCCGGATGGAGGAGGAAGGTTCCGCCGAGGAGGAGGGGCCGCGACCTCTGGAGGGACTGACCGTGGTCGTCACCGGCACTTTGCAGAGCCACACGCGGGACGGCGCCAAGGAGGCCCTGCAGAGCCGCGGCGCCAAGGTGACCGGATCCGTGTCGAAGAAGACCTCCTTCGTCGTGGTCGGCGACAACCCCGGCTCCAAGTACGACAAGGCCGTCCAGTTGAAGCTGCCCGTCCTCGACGACGCCGGCTTCGCCGTGCTGCTGGAGCAGGGCCCGGACGCGGCGCGCGAAGCCGCGCTCCCGGTGGACGGCGCGCCCGAAGCGGAGTAGTACCGGCAGGGCAATCCCCGAGGGGGAGTAGCGAAGGCGAACGGATGCGTGGCGTGCGGCCGTACGGGCGGGCGCACGCCAGGCGCGGCCGACGGTGGTAAACGGCCGGTACAAGGCTGGTCGCAGGGCGGTGACCTGTCGGATCATCGGAGGGGTGACTGGGGGCCCCGGTCCAAACTCACCCGTTCGGCGGATACCGTACTGATGAGGATGGCTGGGTCGCATTCGGGCAACCACTGCCGACCGCTGCCCCTGGGAGCCTCCCGCGTCCTACTGTTGAGGGGTGCGCCTGTCGTGCACGGCTGCGGGATGCGATTCCGGCCGTGGTGGCACGGCATCGGGGCCATCGCGTGACATCGGCATCGCCGGCTGTGAGAGGTACGGGCATGAAACCCACCGAAAGCGCCGACCCGTCACCTGAATTCGGCGGGGACATCCCGTCCATGCGGGCGGGCAGGCTCGGCGTCCTGCGCGCCAGGGCGCCGGAGGCCCGACCGGTCGACACCGGTGAGGGCGGGCAGGGCCGGCGCGGCATGCTGCCCTTCCTCGTCGTGGGTCTCGCGGTCGTGGTGCTCACCACCGGTGTCGTGTCGGCCCTGAGCGGCCGTCATGCGCTGTTCCCCGGGGGGCCGGTCGGCTGGGCGCTGGCCCTCCTCACCGGCATCATCGTCGGCCACCTCGTCGCCCTCGGCCGGGACCGCTGGTGGGGCGGCACCGGATCGGGCGCCGCACTCACCCTCGGCGTGCTCATCCTCTACGGCTGGGTGCCCGCCGGGCTCGTCTCACTGGCGGTGGTCTCCCTGGTCGGGGCCGCCCGCCGGCACCGCTGGCGCCAGGGCCTGCTGCACGGCTCCGTCGACATCCTCGGGATCGGGGCCGGCGCCCTCGTGCTCGCCGCCTTCGGCGAGACGCCCACCGTCGAAACCCCCTGGCCGCCCGCCACCTGGGGGCTGGACGCCGTACCCGAGATCGTCCTCGTCGCCGTCGCCTACCTGCTCTCCACCCGGCTCCTGCTGTGGATCGCGCTGGCCCCGCGCGGCGGCGGGCTGCCCACCGTCGCCCGGACCGCCCTGCTCCGCCAGGCCTTAGTGGCGGTCGCGCTGCTCGGCATCGCACCCCTGATCTGCGTGGTGGCGGTCACCCAGCCGGTCCTGCTGCCGCTGTTCGCCGTACCGCTGATCGCGCTGGACTCCACCCTGTGGATCGCCCGGGCGCGCGCCGAGGAGCAGCTGCGGGACCCGCTGACCGGGCTGCCCAACCGGCAGTGGCTGCTGGAGCGGGCCTGGTCCGCCCTCGACGAGGCTGAACGTTTGGGCACCCGCGCCGCCCTCGTGCTGATCGACCTGGACCGCTTCCGGGCGGTCAACGACACCCTGGGCCATCTCGCGGGCGACCGGCTCCTCCTCCAGATCGCCGACCGGCTGCGCCAGGCCCTGCCCGAGGAGGCCGAGGCCGCGCGCCTGGGCGGTGACGAGTTCGCCGTCCTGCTCCCCGTCGCCGACTCCACCACCAGCGCCCAGCGCATCGCCCGCCACCTCGTCGCGGAGCTCAGCTCCCCGCTCGACCTGGACGGCCTCACGCTCGTCCTGGAGGCCAGCGCCGGCCTCGCCGTCTTCCCCGACCACGCGCTGGACGCGGAGGGGCTGCTGCGGCGCGCCGACGTGGCGATGTACCAGGCCAAGCGGGACCGCACGGGCGTGGAGGTGTACGAGTCCAAGCGCGACAGCAACACCCCCGACCGCCTCGGTCTCCTCGGCGACCTCCGCAGGGCCCTCGACGCCGGTGAAGTGGAACTCCACTACCAGCCCAAGGTCCGCTTCGACGGCCAGGTCGCCGGGTTGGAGGCACTGGTGCGGTGGGTCCACCCGGAACGCGGCCGGGTCCCCCCGGACGAGTTCATCGCGATCGCCGAGACCTCCGGGCTGATGCCCCACCTGACGGAGTACGTGCTGGAGACCGCCCTGGCCCAGGTGGCCCGCTGGCGGGCGCAGGGCCTCAAGGTCCCGGTCGCCGTCAACGTCTCACCGCGCGACGTCCACACGCCCGGATTCGCCGGTGCGGTGGCCGCGCGGCTGGCCCGCCACGGCGTCCCGGCCAGCGGCCTGCAGCTGGAGATAACGGAACACGTCCTGCTGGAGGACCCCCAGCGGGCGGCGGACACCATGGCCGGCCTCACCGGGCACGGCGTGAAGATGTCCCTGGACGACTTCGGCACGGGCTACTCCTCCCTCGTCCACCTGCGCCGCCTGCCGGTCAGCGAGCTGAAGATCGACCGCTCGTTCGTGGGCCGGCTCGCCGTCGACACGCAGGACGCCGAGATCGTCCGCTGCACCGTGGACCTCGCGCACTCCCTCGGCCTGCTCGTCGTCGCGGAGGGCGTCGAGGACGACGAGACCTGGGAGCGGCTGCGGGACCTGGGCTGCGACGCCGTACAGGGGTGGCTGGTGGCCGCCGCGATGCCGCCGCAGGAGGCCACCGCCTGGCTGCTGGCCCGCGGCGAGCGCGGCTGGCGCCGCCCGGCGGACATCACGGCCGAACTGGCCGCCGCGGAGGCCGACGCGGTCTGACCGCCGCCGGCCCGGCCGGGCGCGGCGCCGCTGCCGGGGCTCCGCCCCGGCTCCCGCGCCTCAAACGCCGGCGAGGCCCGGATTCGGCTGATCCCGCCCGTCGGGTGGCTGAGGCGCGGGTCCGGGCGGCGCCCGGGACGCTCCGCGCGGCGGCCCGGGCCAAACCGTTTCGCAGGCCGGGCACCGGGCCCCATAGGATTGAGCCCGAAACTACACATCCACCCACCCCCAGAGGATCGCTGCATGCCTGGCATTACGCGCGAGGAGGTCGTCCACCTCGCACGGCTGGCGCGCCTTGAGCTGTCCAGCAACGAGCTGGATCACTTCGCCGGACAGCTCGACGACATCATCGGCGCGGTCGCCCGCGTCTCCGAGGTCGCCGACCAAGACGTCCCGCCGACCTCCCACCCGCTGCCGCTGACCAACGTCATGCGCGCGGACGAGGTCCGTCCGTCGCTCACCCCCGAGCAGGCGCTCTCCGGTGCTCCCGCCCAGGAGCAGCAGCGTTTCAAGGTGCCGCAGATCCTGGGGGAGGACTAACAGCCATGGTCGACATCATCAAGCTCACGGCCGCCGAGACCGCCGAGAAGATCGCCTCCGGCGAGCTCACGGCCGTCGAGGTGACCGAGGCCCACCTGGCCCGCATCGACGCCACCGACGAGAAGGTCCACGCCTTCCTGCACGTGGACCGCGACGGCGCGCTCGCCCAGGCCCGCGCCGTCGACGCCAAGCGCGCGGCCGGCGAGAAGCTCGGCCCGCTGGCCGGCGTGCCCCTCGCCCTCAAGGACATCTTCACCACCGTCGGGGTCCCGACCACCGTCGGTTCGAAGATCCTCGAAGGCTGGATCCCGCCCTACGACGCCACCCTGACGCGCAAGCTGAAGGAAGCCGACGTCGTCATCCTCGGCAAGACCAACATGGACGAGTTCGCCATGGGGTCCTCCACCGAGAACAGCGCCTACGGCCCCACCGGCAACCCCTGGGACCTCACCCGGATCCCCGGCGGCTCCGGCGGCGGTTCCGCGGCGGCCCTCGCCGCCTTCCAGGCCCCGCTCGCCATCGGCACGGACACCGGCGGCTCCATCCGCCAGCCCGCCGCCGTCACCGGCACGGTCGGCGTGAAGCCCACGTACGGCGGCGTCTCGCGCTACGGCATGGTCGCCTTCTCCTCCTCCCTCGACCAGGGCGGTCCCTGCGCCCGTACGGTCCTGGACGCGGCCCTGCTGCACGAGGTGATCGCCGGGCACGACCCGCTCGACTCCACCTCCATCGACGCCCCGGTCCCGCCGGTCGTCGAGGCCGCCCGCAACGGCTCGGTCGCCGGCATGCGCGTCGGTGTCGTCAAGCAGTTCGCCGGCGAGGGCTACCAGGCCGGCGTCGTCCAGCGCTTCAACGAGTCGGTGGAGCTCCTCAAGGAGCTCGGCGCCGAGATCGTCGAGCTGGACTGCCCGTCCTTCGACCTCGCGATGGCCGCGTACTACCTGATCGCGCCGTCCGAGTGCTCCTCGAACCTGGCCCGCTTCGACGCCATGCGCTACGGCCTGCGCGTCGGCGACGACGGCACGAAGTCCGCCGAGGACGTCACGGCCCTCACCCGCGAAGCCGGCTTCGGCGACGAGGTCAAGCGCCGCATCATCCTCGGTACGTACGCGCTCAGCTCCGGCTACTACGACGCGTACTACGGCTCCGCCCAGAAGGTCCGCACCCTGATCTCGAAGGACTTCGAGAAGTCCTTCGAGAAGGTCGACGTGATCGTCTCCCCGACGACCCCGACCACCGCCTTCGCCATCGGCGAGCGCACCGACGACCCCCTCGCCATGTACCTCGCGGACCTGTGCACCATCCCGACCAACCTGGCCGGCAACTCCGCCATGTCGCTGCCCTGCGGCCTGGCGCCGGAGGACGGCCTCCCGGTCGGGCTCCAGATCATCGCCCCGGCGATGAAGGACGACCGGCTCTACAAGGTCGGTGCCGCCGTGGAGGCGGCCTTCGTCGCACGCTGGGGTCACCCGCTGCTTGAGGAGGCACCGTCCCTGTGAGCACCAGTGCACTGACCAAGGCCAAGGGCTTCAAGAAGTCCAAGACCGGCACCTACCTGTCGATCGGCACCACCGCCTTCGGCGCGATCAGCGTGTTCAAGCAGGTCAAGAAGGCCCGCAGCGAGCACGACGTGCTGAAGCTGGTCGACGCCGCCGTGTCCGCCGCCGCCATCGTCACCGGCCTCGCGATCCTGTACCGCGAACTCAAGCGCCTGGGCGACGACGACGTCCTGCTGGGCTGAGAGGGAAAGTTTCACCGTGACCACCTTCACCGAACTGCTGTCGTACGAGGACGCCCTGGCGTCGTACGACCCCGTCATGGGCCTCGAGGTCCATGTCGAGCTCGGCACCAGGACCAAGATGTTCTGCGGCTGCTCGACCGAGCTGGGCGCCGAGCCCAACTCGCAGACGTGCCCGACCTGCCTCGGCCTGCCCGGATCCCTCCCGGTCGTCAACGCGATCGGCGTCGAGTCCGCCATCAAGATCGGTCTCGCGCTGAACTGCGAGATCGCCGAGTGGTGCCGCTTCGCCCGGAAGAACTACTTCTATCCGGACATGCCGAAGAACTTCCAGACCTCCCAGTACGACGAGCCCATCGCCTTCAACGGCTACCTGGACGTCCAGCTGGAGGACGGCGAGATCTTCCGCGTGGAGATCGAGCGCGCCCACATGGAGGAGGACACCGGCAAGTCGCTGCACGTCGGCGGCGCCACCGGCCGTATCCACGGCGCGTCCCACTCCCTGCTGGACTACAACCGCGCCGGCATCCCGCTCATCGAGATCGTCACCAAGCCCATCGAGGGCGTGGGCGAGCGGGCCCCCGAGGTCGCCAAGGCGTACGTCGCCGAGCTGCGCGAGGTCATCAAGGCGCTCGGCGTCTCCGAGGCCCGCATGGACAAGGGCCAGATGCGCTGCGACGTGAACCTGTCGCTGCGCCCCACCCCCGAGTCCGAGTTCGGCACCCGGTCGGAGACCAAGAACGTCAACTCCCTGCGCTCCGTCGAGCGCGCGGCCCGCTTCGAGATCCAGCGCCACGCGGCGGTCCTCTCGTCGGGCGGCTCGATCGTGCAGGAGACCCGGCACTTCCACGAGGAGGACGGCTCCACCACGGCCGGCCGCATCAAGGACAACGCCGAGGACTACCGGTACTTCCCGGAGCCCGACCTGGTGCCCGTGGCGCCCGCCCGTGAGTGGGTCGAGGAGCTGCGCGGCGGTCTGCCCGAGATGCCGCGCGTGCGCCGCAACCGCCTCCGCGAGGAGTGGGGCGTCAGCGAGCACGACATGCAGTCGATCCTCAACGCGGGCGCGGTGGACTCCATCGTCGCCACCATCGAGGAGGGCGCCGACTCGGCCGCCGCCCGCAAGTGGTGGATGGGCGAGCTGGCCCGCAACGCCAACGAGCAGGGCGTCGTCGTCGACGAGCTGCCGATCACCCCGGCGCAGGTGGCCCGGGTCGCGGCCCTGGTCGCGGCCGGCGACCTGAACGACAAGCTGGCCCGTCAGGTCATCGAGGGCGTCCTCGCCGGCGAGGGCACCCCCGACGAGGTCGTCGAGAAGCGCGGCCTGAAGGTCGTCTCGGACGAGGGCGCGCTCGGCGCGGCCGTCGACGAGGCCATCGCGGGCAACGCGGCCATCGCCGACAAGATCCGCGGCGGCAAGATCGCCGCGGTCGGCGCCCTGGTCGGCGCGGTCATGAAGACCACCCGCGGCCAGGCCGACGCGGCGCGCGTCAAGGAGCTCATCCTGGAGCGCCTGGGCGTCTCCGAGGGCTGATCCCTTCGGCCCCGACGGCCCGAACTCCCCGAGGCCCCGCACCCGTTGGTGCGGGGCCTCGGTCGTCTCCTGCACACTGGACGGTCAAGGCAGTCGCGGAACAGGGGGAGTTGCGGGTGGAGATCGGGGCGATGGTCATCGCGGCCGTGGGTGTGGTGGGCACCCTGGGCGGGGCGCTGCTGACCCAGCGGGGCGCGGAGCGGGCGAAGCGCCGGGAGATGGAACTCCTGCGCGGCCACGAGGAGGTCCGTGACTACCTGACGCTGCGGCGGACCTGCTACGCGGACCTCAACCGCGACGCCCGGCAGTTCACCACCGCCCTCAACCGGCACCTGCACGTCATGCGGGAGCGTGAGGTCGAGGACGCGGACCGGGAGGCGCTCGACGAGGCGAAGGACGCCCAGCGCGACCGCTACTCCGAGGTGCAGATGGTCGCCCCGGACGCCGTGCTCGTGCCTGTGAGCGCCGTCAACCACGCCCTGAGCCGGGTGTACGGCCAGGTCAGACGCCTGGAGCGGGGCGCCCCCGAGGAGGGCGAGACGATGGCGGGCGTCTCGGCGGCCCAGCAGGAGATCTGGCTCCTGCTCCGCGAAATGCGGGCGGCCATGCGGGCCGACCTCGGGGTGTCGGACGGGACCGGCTCCGTCAGCGCTTGAGGACGGGGGCCGCCAGGACGGCGTTGCCGCGGCCTTTGCAGCCCTCCTCCACCTTGATGCGCAGCCGCAGGGCGCCCTTGATGTCCAGGGACTTGGTGACGGGCTTGCCCAGGTGGACCAGTTCGGAGAAGACCGCGGGCTTGTCGTCCACCGAGATGGTCAGCCGTGCCTGCTCCACCGTCGAGCCGTCGTCGATGCCCGCGGTGAACTCCAGTGTGGACCAGGCCCTGTTGACGTCGTACTCGATCGCCGCGCCGTAGTAGCAGCTGCCGAGCAGCGCCGCCCCGTACTCCGTGGTGTTCAGCTTCGCCGAGCCGACCTCGAAGTTGTCGACGCCGCCCACCCAGGACAGCACGGTCAGGTCGGCGACATTGCTGTCCTTGACCTCCCCCGGGGCGTGGGGGCCGGCGGAGCCCTCCGGGGTCGGGGAGGCCCCGGAGCCGGAAGCGTCCGCCGAAGGGTCCGCCGACGGGCTCGAAGAAGCCGAGGGGGCGGTCGCCGGCGCCTGCGGCGCGCTCGCCCCGCCGGGCTTCCCGCTCGCCGCGGTGTCCCCCTCGTCCTTGTCGCCGAGGAGCTTCACACCGAGGACCGCGCCCGCCGCGAGTACGAGCACGGCGAGCGCCGAGCCGAGGACCAGGCCGGTCCGCCGCTTCTTCTTCGGGGCGGCGGGCTGCGCGGGCGGCGCCGGGGACAGGTCGTACGCGGGCCCGTACCCTTCCGGCACCGAGGGCGCCGGCTGCGGTGCCGGTGCCGGTGCCGGTGCCTGTGCGGGTTCGGTCGCGGGTTGCCCCGGCGCGGGCTCGGTCGCGGGCGGTGCGGGCCGCACCGGATCCGGCGCGGTCGGCGGCGCCGTGGGCGGGTGCGCGGCGGCGGCCCCGGCGGGCGCGGTCGGACTGTACGCGGGCGGGGGCGGCGCCGCGGCCGCGGCCGCCGGGGGAACCGTGGGCGGCGGGGGTGCGGCCGGCCTCGGCGGGGAGTCCTGCGGGGCGGCCCGCTGCGAGGTGGTGGACGTGGTCGTGGACACCACGGCGCGGCGTACGTCCTTCATCCATCCGGCCAGGTTCACCGGCCGCCGGGCGGGCTCCTCCGCGTAGAGGGCCGTGATCCGGGCCCGCTGCTCGGCGTCCAGCACCGCGATCTGCGGCAGTTCGGCCATCGCCCGGGCCAGCTGCTGCGGAGAGGCGGGCGGCGACTCCCCGCTGAGCAGGAAGTACGCGATCGCCCCGAAGGCGTACCGGTCGGTGCCCGGTGTCCGCTTGCCCTCGAACACCTCGGGGGCCGCGTAGCCCGGGGTGAACCAGACCTCGGCCGTCTGGTGGTCGGCGGTCAGCTTGCTGAGGCCGAAGTCCACCAGCGTGGCCTGCCCGTGCGCGTCGACCATGACGTTGCCGGGGGAGAGGTCGCCGTGGACGACCTGGCGCCCCGAAGGCGTGGCCTTCCCCGAGTGCAGCCAGTCCAGTACCTCGGCCAGCTGCTCCAGGGTCCGCATGACCTCGCGCCGCTCGGCCGCGGTGGCGAGCGTCCGTTCGGCGCGCCAGTCCCGCAGGTCGAGCCCGTCGATGTGGTTCATGACGAGGACGAGCGCCCGCCCGGTGAGGGTGGAGGACTCGCCGGGGCGGTGGATCGGCGGGCCCTCGAAGTGCTCCCGCACCCCCACGACACCGGGCCGGTGGACGAATCTCAGCAGTTCCGCCTGCTCGTTCCACTTCTGGCTGATGCGGTCGAAGACCTCGGGCGTGATGGTGGTCTTGGAGTCGAGCACCTTGACGACGACGGGCTCCGACCCGCCGGCGAGCTCGATCTCCGCGAGGTACAGCACGGCCTCCCCGCCGCGCCCGATCGATCTGAGCAGGCGATAGCGGTCCGCTGCCGCGTCGGGCCCGATGTGCAGATTCTGGCTGGTCAATTTCCCCCCAGCTGCCCTGTGTTGAGTGGGGGTCAGTCTGGCGTGGCCGGAATCGGTACGGCAATCGAAACCGGAGATCTGTACCCGCCTCCTCTTTCTGTAGCGATCGCTAAGTAAATCGGGTACGGTCTCTTCTGTAGCGATCATTAGGGAAATTGGGGTACCTCCGTGTCCGTCACCACCGAAGCCGACGCCCGCACCGCCCGCAGCACCGGCGCCGCTGCCGCGTACGCCCGTACCGTCCGCCGGGAGAGCGGAGGCTCCGGCCTGCTGCTCGCCCACGGCGGAGGCGGCTCCGTCGAATCCAACTTCGGCACGGTCCTCGACGAGCTGGCCGCCCGCTTCAGCGTCGTCGGGGCCGACTACCCCGGGGCCGGGGCCACCCCGCGGGCCGAGGAGCCGCTCCGGCTCGACGACCTGGCCGACCAACTGGTGGCCGCCGCCGATGCCGAGGGGCTGCGGCGCTTCGCCGTGCTCGGCTACTCACTCGGCGGGAACGTCGCCGTCCGGATCGCCACGCGGTATCCCGAGAGGGTCACCGCACTCGTGCTCACCGCCACCTTCGCCCGCGCCGACAACCGGCTCGAACTGGCCGGCGGCCTCTGGAAGGCCCTCGCCGACCGAGACGAGCCGGAGCTGGCCGCCTCGCTGCTGGTGCCGCTCGCGCTCAATCCCGCGGTCCTCGACGCCCTCTCGCCGCAGGAGGTCCGGCAGCTGTTGCGGGACACCGCGCTTTCGCTGGCGCCGGGGCAGGCGGACCACGTCGCCCTGCTCCACGGGGCGGACCTGCGGGCCGAGATCGCGGCGCTCGACGTACCGGCCCTCGTGGTCGCGACCACGCAGGACCTCCTCGTGCCGGTCGGCCTCCAGCGGGAACTCGCGCACACCCTGCCGGGCGCCCGGTTCGCGGAACTGCCCACCGGGCACCTTCCGTTCGCCGAGCGCCCGGCCGAATGGGCGGCGCTGGTCACCGACTTCCTCAGCGGCCCTGCGGTGCGCTGAGGAACGCGAGGCGGGCCGGCTTGGCCGGGAGGTAGACCTCGGGCAGGTCGATCTCCGGGAGCACGACCTCGGGGCCGAGCACGAAACCGGTGCGCTCCAGCCGCGCGATGGCCTTGGTGTTGCGGGAGTCCGGCTCGGCGACCACGCGCCGGGTGGCCGGGTCGGAGAACACGAAGGAGAAGAAGGCGTCCATCAGGCTCGCGCTGAAGCCGGGCTGCGGGTCGCCCTCGCCCGGACTAATCAGCAGGTGGACGCCGACGTCACCGGGCAGCGCGTCGTAGCACTCGCTGACCCGGTCCTCGGCGCACTCGTACGTCTGGAACAGCGCGACCGGTACGCCGTCGCGGGCCACGATGAAGGCGTGGTGGGTGGTGCGGCGGTCGACGTCCTCGTAGATCTCCTGCACCAGCTCGCGACTGGCCTCGCCCATGCCCCAGAAGCGGGCCCGCTCCTGCGTCACCCAGCCGTGGATCAGGCCGGAGTCGGCGGCCGGGTCGACCGGGGTGATGGTGACGGTGCCGAAGCCCTCGACGAGGTGCGTGTAGACGGGCTGCCGGGCGGAGACGGCGGAGGTCATTTCGATTCCTTGGTGAGCCGGGTCCAGTCGGTGACGACGGGGACGAGTTCGCAGCGCGCCCACAGGGGGAGCTGGTCGCGGTGGTGGGGGGTTCCGGTGACGCCGTCCGCGCCCAGCGGGACCGCCCAGAGGCTGTCCTCGCGACGGGCCAGGTCCCAGACGTAACGGGCGGCCGACGCGCGGGCGGTGAGGTCGGTGAAGCCGGGTACCGAGGAGGTGGCGTTCACGCAGTCGTGGTCGCCGCCGAGGCCGGGCCACTCGGGGGCGTCCGGGTCGGGGACCGCCTGCCAGGGGGTCAGCCGGTGGACCTGCGACCACGGGGTGTCGGGGGCGCTCGCCGCGGCCGTCTCCTCCAGGGCGGCGCGGACGTGCGCCGCACGGTCCAGCTCCGGCACGAGGGACGTGGTGAGCAGGCCCTCGAGTGCGTAACCGATCTTGGGGACCAGGTACAGCCACGGGTGGAACACCGCGGGTCCGGCCGGTGCCCCGGCCAGGTCCGCGAAGACGGGGTCGGCGGCGAGGCGCCGCACGGTCGCGGTCCGGAAGGCCGAGAAGGCGGTGGCGTCGGTGCTGTCGGCCTCCATGCGCCGGTCCCAGGCCAGCAGTCGGGTGCGCAGTTCCCGCGCGGCCGGTGTCAGCTCCTCGAAGCCGGGGAGCAGGGCGAGCAGGGGCTCGGCCGAGGCCAGGTAGGTGTCCCGGTGTACGTCGGCCATCGCCTTCGGGGACCAGTCCGCGGAGCCGCTGAGCAGCTCGCGGATGCGGTCGGCGCGGTGCGGCGGCGCGAACTCCACGCCGAGCGGGGAGGCGATGCCGCGCGCGTTCGCCATGACGGCGAAGCCCTGGACGGGCTCGGCGGGGGTCGGCGCCCAGCCCTGCCAGGCGTGCTCCGGCTCCCACGCGGGCACGGGACGCAGCCGGTTGGCGCCGTGGCGCAGCGGCACGGCACCCGCGACGCGGTGCAGCAGGCCGCCCTCGGTGTCGGCGGCGTGGACGACGTTGACCGGCTCGGCCCAGCCGTCGAGGGCGCGGTCGATGTCGGCCACGGTGCGGGCGCGCAGCAGGGCGGGGAGGGCGGCGAAGCCGAGGTCGCGGCGGACGCGGGGCGGGTAGCGCAGGGAGAGGGTCTGGGTGCTGCCGTCGGCGAGGCTCCCGGAGTCGGTGCCGGTGCCGGCCCCGGTGTCGGCCCCGGTGTCGGTGTCGGCACCGCTGTGGGCGTCGAGGTCGCCGTCCGCGCGGACGATCACCGGGCCGCGGGCGGTCTCCAGGACCTCCACCTCGACGTCGTCGCCGCCCGCCACGGTGATGGTCTCCGTGTGGCGCGCGACGGGCTCCCAGACCCCGTCCGGACCGAGCGCCTCGACGGCGCCGTCGTCGCCCCGGCGCAGCCGCTCGACGTACAGGTCCTGGTAGTCGGACATCGCGTTGGTGATGGCCCAGGCGGCGGATCCGGTGTGCCCGAAGTGGGCGAGGCCGGGGACGCCGGGGACGGCCAGGCCCAGGACGTCGTAGTCCGGGCAGGCCAGCCGGATCTGCTGGTAGACGCCCGGGTCCTCGATGAAGCGGTGCGGGTCGCCCGCGATGATCGCCGCACCGGTGGTGGTGCGCTCGCCCGGCACCATCCAGCCGTTGCTGCCGGCGATGCGGGGGCCGTCGGTGGCGAAGAGGGTGAGCGTCTCGTCGCCGAGGGCGCGGGCCACGCGCTCGCGCCACAGCTTGGTCGGGAACCCGGCGAACAGGATGTGCGTGGCGACCCAGATCGCCAGCGGCACCCACGGCTCCCAGGGGGAGGGGGCGAGACCGGTGCGGGCGAAGCGCTCGTCGCGTGCGGCGCCCGCGGCCAGGCCCTCGTTGACTCCGTCCACGTACGCGCGCACCCAGGCGGCGGTCGCGGGGTCGTCGGCCTCCATGGCCTCGTAGCAGAGGCGGGCGGTGTCGGCGAGGCGGCTCTGGCGGGCGAAGCGGTCCCAGACGACGGAGTCGGCGCCCAGGAAGGAAGCGCTGGAGCCCTCGGCGCGGTGGCGTTCGACCTCCAGCTGCCAGGCGCGGTCGAAGGCGGTGACGCGGCCCTGGGCGCGGGCGAGCCCGAGTTCGTCCGATGCGCGCAGGTGGGGGATGCCCCAGGGGTCGCGGAAGACGCCGTAGGATTCCGGGGTCTGCCCGTGGGGCTCGTCGTCCCGGGCACCCGTGCAGGACTCCGGGTCGCTCTCGCTGCTCACACTGCTCACGCTGCTCACACTCTTCCCCGACGTGCATTTAGGTTAGGCTGACCTAACTATAAAGGTGTCAGGGGAGGGGTCGGACATGGCGGTCGGCAAGGGTTGGGAGGGCGTGGTCCTCAAGCTCCTGCGGGGCAAGGACTTCACGTTCACGGTGACCGGGGCGGAAGACGTCACCGAGCACTACCGCCGGGTGTACTTCACCGACGGCGGACTGCTGGCCGCGGCCGGCGCATCGCTGCACCCGACGATGTGGGTGCGGGTCTGGTTCCAGAACGCGGACAAGCCGCACCAGCGGGCGTACACCCTCGTCGACCCCGATCCCGAAGCCGGCACCTTCTGCTTCGAGTTCGCCCTCCACGACGGCGTCGCCAGCGCCTGGGCGCGGGGCGCCCGGCCGGGCGACACCATCGAGGCCACCGTCCAGGGCACCGGATTCACCGCCCCGGCGCCGGAGCCGGAACGCCTGCTGGTCATCGGTGACCCCGCGTCCCTCCCGGCGATCAACTCGCTGCTGGACTCCTTCCCCGAGCTGCCCGCGACCATCTGGTTCGAGACCCAGCACGGCTCCGACACGGAGCTGCCGGTACGCCTGGACGCGGACCGCCACGACCTCCGCCGGGTCCCGCGCGACGGTACGGCGCTGGCCGACCGGGTCCGGGCCGAGCTGCCGGAGCTGCTCGGGGACCCGGGGGCCGCCTACGTCTGGCTGGCCTGCGACACGGCCACGACCCGCACCCTGACGGCCTACCTGCGCAAGGACCTCGGCCTGCCCAAGCAGCGGGTGAACGGCCTCGGCTACTGGCGGGCCGCCTAGGGGCACGGCCCCGGGCTCGCGGCCTAGGCCCCGGTCGCGCCGTCGAGCGCCTCGCGCAGGAAGTCGGCGTGGCCGTTGTGGCGCGCGTACTCGTGGATGAGGTGCAGCATCACCAGGCGCAGCGAGGCCTCCTCCTCCCAGCGCGGCACGAACGCCGTCACCTCCAGGGACTCCGCCGCCGCCTCGATGCGGCGGCCGTGCTCCACCTCCTGCTGCCAGGCGGTGAACGCCTCGGCGCGGCTGGAGTGGGAGGCGTCGTAGGCGGCCTGGAAGTCGTGGCTGTCCGACCACAGGTGCGGGAGCTCCTCGCCGCCGACGACACGGCGGAACCAGTGCCGCTCCACCTCGGCCATGTGCCGGACGAGGCCCAGCAGGGACAGGGTGGACGGCGGCATCGAGGCGCTGCGCAGCTGCTCGTCGGTGAGGCCCTCGCACTTCAGGGCGAGGGTGGCCCGGTGGTAGTCGAGGTAGGCCCGGAGGGTTTCTCGTTCGTCCCCGGTCAGGGGCGGGCTGATGCGTTCCATGGTCACGATCCTGCCCCCCGCTCCCCGCGCCGCGGAACCCCTGCCCTCCGCCCGGCTCGCCCGGCCCGGCCGGGCCGCGAGGTCTCAGTCCGTGTCCGGGCCGGGGCGCGTCCAGATGTACGGCACCGTCACGCCCATCACCCCGAAGCCCAGCCGCTCCAGGATCGGGCGGCTGTCGTCGGAGGCGTCCACCTGCAGGTACGGGATGCCGAGCTCCGCCGCCAGGCGCGCGCGGTGCGCGACGAGCAGGCGGTAGATGCCCCGGCCGCGCCACTGCGGGACCGTTCCGCCACCCCACAGGCCCGCGAAGGCCGTACCCGGCCGCATCTCCATCCGGGCCGCGCTGACCGGGGTCTCGCCCGCCATCGCGACCACCGCGGCGATGGTCTCCGGCTCGTCGCGCAGTCGGCTCAGCAGCGCCTCCCGGATCCGGGGCCGCTCCGTGCCGAAGGCCCCCGCGTGGACCCGCATCATCAGGTCGACGCCGGCCTCGTCCGTCACCACCCGCAGGGTGATCCCCTCCGGCGGTTCCACCGGCAGCCGGGCGAGCTCGGCCGCCCGGCCCACCATCAGCGTCTCCGGCGGCTCCGGGACGAAGCCCGCGGCCCGCAGCCGGGCTCCGAGGTCCGACGGCCGGTCGTGCTCGTACAGCTTCCACTCGAAGTCCGGGCAGCCGCGCTCCGCGAAGAACGCCACCTGCGCCGCGATCTGCGCGTCCGCCGTGTCCTCGTCGAGGTCCGACCAGAGGACGCCGTTCCACCCGAGGCCGGGCACGCTCTGCCGGACGACCCCGCCCACCCGCTCCACGAGGGCGTCCCCGCCGTCCGGTTGGGCATCCTCGCGCACCTCGGCGTCGTACCGGGCGCGTACCTTCAGCAGCTCTTCAAGATCCATCGTCATCCGCCCAGCTCACCAGTGTCCGGCGGGCCCGCACAACTGCATTAGCCTCACCAGCGTGAACGACGACCTCACCATCTACACCGGCAAGGCCGCCCCCGACGCCGCCGCGGACCGCGGCTGGCTCCTCGGCCACTTCAAGGACCCGGCCGATCCCCGTCACAGCGAGGACGTGGAGATCAAATGGGGGGTCCACCCCAAGGGCGACGAACGGGAGCGCTGGGCGACGGCCGAGCGGCGCACCGCACTGCTGGTCCTGATCAGCGGACGCTTCCGGCTGGAGTTCCCGGGGCGGACCGTCGTCCTCGCCGAGCAGGGTGACTACGTGCTGTGGGGCCGCGGCGTCGACCACTCCTGGTACGCGGAGGAGGACGCGGTCGTCCTCACCGTCCGCTGGCCCTCGATCCCCGGCTACCGGGTGGACGAGCCCGAGGACCGGACCGGCGCCCGGTCCCCGCAGCCCTCGCCCGCCGACCGGACCCCCGCCGGAGCCTGAGTTCCCGCACGCCTCCCGGTCCCCCTGTGACGATGCACACGAAAGGGGCCAACGATCACGAAACGCTGAGATCGTGGAGGTAGCAGACCATCTGGGCCGATCCACGGGGCGATCCCCCGGGCCTCGGCCGGGCCTTCACGAGTTCACGCGTTCTTTGCGACGGGCTGTCTCCCGGTAAAGATCCGAACCCACCAGGGAGCACGTCCGTTGGCAGTCTTCGCGCGGTGGTGCATGCGCCACCGCCTCCTCGCCGTCCTGATCTGGCTGCTCGCCCTCGGCGGGACCGCGGCGGCCGCAGTGACCGCCGGAGCGGCGTTCTCCAACAACTACGAGGTACCCGGCACCGAGTCCGGCAAGGCGAACGACCTGCTGCGCGAAGGCTTTCACGGCCAGGGCGGCGACACCGACACCATCGTGTGGCGGGCCCCGGACCATCAGAACGCGCGCACCCCGGACATCGAGCAGCGCATGACCCGGGCGCTCGACGCCGTCGCCGCACTGCCCGGCGTCGGATCGGTCGCCGGACCCTACGGACCCGGCCCCGAGAGCGCCGCACGCATCAGCCCCGACGGACGCACCGCCTACGCCGTGGTGACCTTCGACCAGCCGGCCGACTCCGTACCCAAGGCCCAGGCCAAGGCGGTCGTCGACACCGCGAAGAACGCCACCACCGAGGCGGACGGACTCCAGGTCGAACTGGGCGGCCGCGCCATCCAGCTCACCGAGGCCCCCACCGCACACCTCGCCGAGGTCATAGGCGTGGCCGTCGCCGCCCTCGTCCTCTACCTCGCCTTCGGCTCCCTCGCAGCGAGCCTGCTCCCCATCGCGACCGCCCTCGTCAGCGTCGGCACCGCCTATTTCGGCATCACCCTGCTCGGGCACGCGATGCCGGTCGCCGACTTCGCCCCCATGCTCGGCACGCTCGTCGGCCTCGGCGTCGGCATCGACTACGCACTGTTCATCGTCACCCGGCACCGCAAGAACCTCGCGCGGGGCCTCCCGGTGGAGGAGGCGGCGGCCGCCGCCGTCGCCACCACCGGCCGGGCCGTCGTCTTCGCCGGCGCCACCGTCTGCATCGCGCTGCTCGGCATGCTGGTGCTGCGCCTGAACTTCCTCGACGGCGTCGCGATAGCCGCGTGCGTGACGGTCGTCCTGACCGTCGCCGCCTCGGTCACCCTGCTGCCCGCGCTCCTCTCCTTCATAGGCATGCGCGCCCTCTCCGGCCGCGAACGCCGAAGGCTCGCCGCCGAGGGGCCGCAGCCCGAGCGGACCTCCGGCTTCGCCGTCCGCTGGTCCGCCTTCGTGGAACGCCACCCCAAGCTGCTTGGCGCCGTCGCCACCGCCGTCATGGTGGTCCTGGCCCTGCCCACCCTCTCCCTCCACCTCGGCACCTCGGACCAGGGCAACAACCCCGCCGGCTCCACCACCCGGCAGGCCTACGACCTGCTCGCGGAGGGCTTCGGCCCCGGCGCGAACGGCCCGCTCGCCGTCGTCGCCCGCCTGGACGGCGCCGGGGACCGGCTCGCCGTGGACCAGCTGGAGCAGGCGCTCCGGACGACGCCGGGCGTCGCCTCCACCGGCCCCGCCGTCTTCAACCGCAGCGGCGACACCGCCGTCCTGACCGTCGTACCGGACTCCGCCCCGCAGTCCCGGGCCACGAGCGACCTCGTCGACACCCTCCGCCAGGACGTCATCCCGCGCGCCGGCCACGGCAACTCCATGGAGGTCCACGTCGGCGGGGTGACGGCCGCCTACGACGACTTCGCCGAGGTCATCGTCGGGAAGCTGCCGCTCTTCGTCTCCGTGGTGATCGCCCTCGGCTGCCTGCTCCTGCTGCTGGCCTTCCGGTCCATCGGCATCCCGTTGAAGGCCGCGGCCATGAACGTCGCCGCCGTCGCCTCCTCCTTCGGCGTCGTGGTCGCGATCTTCCAGTGGGGCTGGGGCAGCGAACGGCTGGGCCTGGGCAGCGCCGGCCCCATCGAACCCTTCCTGCCCGTGATCATGGTGTCCGTCCTGTTCGGACTGTCCATGGACTACCAGGTCTTCCTCGTCAGCCGGATGTACGAGGAGTGGCTGGAGACCGGCGACAACCGGCGGGCCGTACGCGTCGGCCTCGCCGAGACCAGCCGGGTCATCAACTCCGCCGCCGTCATCATGATCTCCGTCTTCCTCGCCTTCGTGCTCAGCGGCGACCGGATCATCGCGATGTTCGGCATCGCGCTCGCCGCGGCCGTCGCCCTCGACGCCTTCGTGCTGCGCACCCTGCTCGTCCCGGCCCTCATGCACATGCTCGGCGGCGCCAACTGGTGGCTGCCCGGCTGGCTCGACCGGAGGCTGCCCCGGATCAGCATCGAGCCCCCCGAACACCGGCCGCATGCGAAACTTCCCGCACAGCGGTCCGGCGGAGTCCCCACCACGAGCGAGGACGACGCCGAGCCCGCCACAGCCTCCCGGTGATCCGGCGAACCGCCGCACGAGACCCAAGGAAGAAGCCGCATGTTCTCGATAGACCTCGCCGAAGGCGCCCAGCTGTTCCCGCTGGAGGCCCGGCACGCGGAGGAGTTCTTCGCGCACATCGAACGCGGACGCGAGTACATCGGCCAGTACGTCGGCTTCCCGGACCGCTCCCCGGACGTCGACTCCGCCCGGGCCTTCCTGGCCAAGTACGCGGTGAAGGCCGGTGAGGACGGCGCCCGCTTCTTCGGCATCCGCCTCGACGGCACCCTGGTCGGCGGCGTCCTCTTCCCCAACTTCGACGCCGACGGCGGGAACTGCGAGATCGGCTGCTGGCTGGAGCCCGCCGCGGCCGGCCGCGGCCTGGTGACCAAGGCCTGCCGGGTCCTGATCGACTACGCCTTCGGCGAGCGCGGCATGCACCGCGTCGAGTGGCACGCCGCCACCGGCAACAAGAAGAGCCTCGCCGTCGCCGAACGCCTCGGCATGACCCGCGAAGGCGTCATGCGGGAGAACTACTTCCACCGGGGCGTCCGCCAGGACACCGAGGTCTGGTCGATCCTCGCCCACGAGTGGGCGGCCGCCCGCACCTCCTGAGGCCCGCCGGCCGGGCCCCGCCCGTCGCGGGGCCCGATACGGCCACGGCCACCGGATTCTCAGAGAACTCTCAGACACGGCCCCTACGGTGCCCCGCATGGACACCACGAAGACCCCCGCCCCGAACGCCGCCGAGGTGGACACCCCGGTCGACCTCGACAAGAGCGAGGCCACCCAGGACGCCGCAGCCGAGGCCAAGGCCGACGCCGACCCCGCCGCGGCGACCGACGCCGACGCCGTGCTTGCCGACGCCGACGCCGACGCCGACCTCGACGACGACTTCGCCGAGGACCGGGCCGAAGCGGAGCAGCCGAGCCACGTCGGCTCCGCGGCCTTCGCGATCGTCTCCGCCGGCCTTTCCGTCGTCGCCCTCAGCGGGAGCTGGGTCGCCGGCATCGTGTCCGAGCGCGCGAGCATCGCCGCCCGTCTGGAGCTGAGCCAGGCCGCCGACGCCAACGCGCAGATCGCAGCCCAGTTCGTCGACCCGTGGCACACCACCGCGATGGTCAACGGCGTCTTCTCGGCCCTCGCCCTGATCATCGCCACCTTCGTGCTGGCCCTCCCCGCCTTCAGCACCCCCGAGCGGACCCTCCCCACCTGGGTGCGGTCCGTCTCCTGGGCGGGCATCGGCCTGGGAGCCCTCGGCGTGCTGCTCTTCGTCCTCATGTACTTCGACCTCCTCCTGGCCATCCCGAAGGCAGCGGCCTAGGCACTGCCTCAGGTGCCCGGGACCGGTCCCGGGCACCCCGCCCGGGTCTAAGGCCCCGGGCCCTCCCCGGATGCGGCATGCGACCGATGTGCCGGTACCCCCTGGGACGCGAATCTTGGATCACACCGAACGAGGTGCCGACCACCGCGACCAGGGAGTACGAGATGTTCGAACACGAGATCGCCGCAGCCGCCCGCACCACCGACCTCCTCCGTGAGGCCGCCGCGTACCGGGTCGTCCGCGAAGCCCGCACGGCGCGCCGCCCCTCCTTGCGGGGCCCCGGAACCCGAGGGCGGGTGACGGCATCCGGGACCCGCGGCGCCCGCTCCGCGCCCCGGGCCGCGTGAACCGGCGAGCGATGCGGAGCGACCCCATATCGGGTGCCGCAGGCCAGGGCCCCTGTGCGATGCTCGGCGACGTGGAGAGCAGATCTGTCAGCCCGGTGTTCGTCGGCCGCGCCGACGAACTGGCCGCACTCACCGACGCACTGACCCGCGCGGCGGACCGCGAACCGCAGGCCGTGCTCATCGGGGGAGAGGCCGGGGTCGGCAAGACCCGCCTCACCGAGGAGTTCCTCTGCGAGGCGGACCGGCGGGGAGCCGTCGTCGCCGTCGGCGGCTGCGTGGAGATAGGGGCGGAGGGACTTCCCTTCGCCCCCTTCTCGACGGCACTGCGCACCCTGCACCGCCTCCTCCCCGGGGAACTCGCCGCCGCGGCCGCCGGCCAGGAGGACGAACTCGCCCGGATCCTCCCCGAACTCGGCGACACCCCCAGGGGCCCGCACGACGAGGAGAGCACCGCCCGGCTCTTCGAACTGACCGCCCGGATGCTGGAACGGCTCGCCGCCGACCGCACCGTCGTCCTCGTCCTGGAGGACCTGCACTGGGCGGACACCTCCACCCGGCACCTGCTGTCCTACCTCTTCCGCACCCTCGGCAGCGGCCGGCTCGTCGTCGTCGCGACCTACCGCTCGGACGACGTCCACCGCCGCCACCCACTGCGCCCGCTCCTCGCCGAACTCGACCGCCTCCGCACCGTCCGCAAGATCGAGCTGTCCCGCTTCAACCGCGCGGAGGTACGGCGCCAGCTCGCCGGCATCCTCGCCGCCCAGCCCGACGAGGACTTCGTGGACACCGTCTTCGACCGGTCCGACGGCAACGCCTTCTTCGTCGAGGAACTCGTCGCCTCCCGGGAGAGCGGATGCCGCACCGGACTGACGGAATCCCTGCGCGACCTCCTCCTCGTCCGCGTCGAGGTGCTCCCCGACGAGACCCAGCGCCTGGTCCGCATCGTCGCCGAGGGCGGCTCCACCGTGGAGTACCCGCTGCTGCGCGCCGTCGCCGGACTGACCGAGGACGAACTGATCGAGGCGCTGAGGGCCGCGGTCGGCGCCAACATCCTGCTCGCCACCCCCGACGGCGACGGCTACCGCTTCCGGCACTCGCTGGTCCGCGAGGCCGTCAGCGACGACCTGCTGCCCGGCGAACGCGCCCGCGTCAACCGCCGCTACGCCGAAGCGGTGGAGGCCGACGCCCAACTGATCCGCGCCGAGGAACGGGTCATCCGGCTGGCCAGCTACTGGTACACCGCGAACGACCCGGCCAAGGCGCTGCCCGCCGTACTGGCCGCCTCGGTCGCGGCCCGCCGCCGCCATGCCTACTCCGAGCAGCTGAACCTGCTGGAGCGGGCACTCGACCTGTGGGACAGCGCCCCGGAGGAGGTCCGTGAGGACCTGCGACCGGCCGACTACACCGACGTGTACCCGCCCTGCGGCTGCGACCCCGCCACCACCCCGCTGCAGCGCCTCGACCTGCTGGCCGAGGCCACCGTCGCGGCGCGCTACGGAGGGGAGCGCGAACGCGCCCTGAAGATCACGAAGATGGCGCTGCGCCTGCTGGAGGAGCACGCCGACCCGCTGCGCGCCGCATGGTTCTGGACCGAACGCTCCCGCCTGGTCGCCTCCCTCGGCCGCGGCGACGGCTGGGAGGAGATAGCCAGGGCCCAGGACCTCGTCCGGGGGCTGCCCCCGTCCCAGGTGCACGCCGAGGTCCTGGTCCGGGCCGCGAGCTGGGGCATGCTCCACAAGCCCGGACCGGGCAACCTCGCCGCCGCCGAACGCGCCGTCGAATACGCGCGGATGGTCGGCGCGGCCGAGACCGAGCTCAACGCCCGGATCACGGTCGGCGCGCTCCTCACCGACGCCGGCGACGGCCCGGAAGGTCTCGCCGAGATGCACGCGGTCCGGGAACGGGCCACGGAACTCGGGCTGGCACTGCTGGCAGGACGCGCTCATATCAACCTCACCTCTCAGCTGGAAAGCCTGGGACGGTCCCACGAGGCCGTGGAACTGTGCGAACAGGGGGCCGAACTGGCCCGGAGGTCCCGGCTGCTGGACACCGAGGCCTGGGTCTTCGGGAACATGGCCGAGAGCCTCTACAGCCTCGGCCGCTGGGACGAGGCCGCCGAAGCGGCCCGGCGCACCCTGCGGGTCGGCCAGAGCGCGGCCCCGCGCGGCTCCGCCTCGGCGCGGCTCGGCTACCTCGCACTGGCCCGGGGCGAGTTGACCGAGGCGGCCCACCAGCTCACCGCCGCCCACACCCACTTCGGCGCGCACGAGACCCAGCCCCAGCACCGGATCCCCCTGCACCGCCTGGCGATCGGGATCGCCGCGGGGGAGGGCCGGATCGCCGACGTCCGCACCGAGACGGCAGCCGCCGTGGACCACGGCTTCCCCCTCGGGCAGCACCGCTACGCCTGGCCGCTGCTGCTCGCGTCCGCCTCCGCCGAGGCGGACGCCCGCGGGCTGCCCGCCGCCGAAGCGGGCCGCGCCACCGCCCTGGGCGTGCTGCGCACCGCCGCCCGCACCCTCGCCACCCCGGTCCCGGTGTGGACCGCGCACGCCGAGTACCTGCGGGCCGAACTGCTCAGGGCCGAAGCCCGGGACACCGTCGCCGACTGGACCGCCGTGGAGGAGTCCGTCCGGGTGCTGGAGCGCCCGTACCTGCTGGCCCGGGCCCGCTACCGGCTCGCCGAGGCCCTGCTGGCCGTCGGTGACCGGGAACCCGCGGCCGTCCGGCTCCGCGAGGCCCACGCCACCGCCGAGCGGATCGGCTCACGCCGGCTGCGGGAGGACCTGGCCCTGCTCTCCCGGCGCGCCCGGATCCCGCTGACCGCCGACGACGCACCCGCCGGGGCCCCCGAACCGGAGCCGGACCCGGCCCAGGCCCTCGGCCTGACCAGCCGCGAACAGGACGTGCTGCGCCTGGTGGCGGTGGGGAGCACCAACCGCAGGATCGCCGAGCAGCTCTTCATCTCCCCGAAGACGGCGAGCGTGCACGTCTCCAACATCCTGGCCAAGCTCGGCGTCGCCGGCCGCGGGGAGGCGGCCGCCCTCGCCCACCGGCTACGGCTCTTCAGCCCGCCGGGCCAGGACGGTCCGGACGGCCCGGCCGGTCCGCCCGCTCCCGGGCCGGCCGGCGACCGGCCGCAGGCTCCTCGTCCACGCGTATGAGCACCTTGCCGGAGTCGAGGTCTATCGGACCCCGTCCCGGATCGTTGTCGCCGACATCGGTCCGGGACAGCTCCAGGCGCTTCTTCTCGTTGTCCGTGTGCTTGCGTCCCGGGTTGAACAGCTCCTCGATCATGTTGAACACCGTGTCCACGCACCTTTCGCCCCGCCCGGGGGCATGCCGGTCACCGCACTGTCAGGGTCAGGATCCTGTCGTCGCCGGCCTCCGGCGACCCGCGCCCGTCCGTCTCACTCGTGACCAGCAGCAGCCGGTCGCCTCCAAGAGCGATCACCGTCCGCAGCCGGCCGTACTTGTCCTGCAGGAACGCCTCGGGCTCGGCGACCGGCTCCGTCCCGGACAGCGGGATCCGCCACAGCCGGGCGCCCCTGAGCCCGGCCATCCACACCGACCCCTCCGCCCAGGCGATCCCGCTCGGCGAGGCCTCGTCGGTCCGCCACACGGCCACCGGATCCCGCAGACCCGGCTTGCCCGCCTTCCCCTCGGCCTCGGGCCAGCCGTAGTTCGCGCCGGGCTCGATCAGATTCAGTTCGTCCCAGGTGTTCTGGCCGAACTCGGCCGCCCACAGCCGTTTGTCCTTGTCCCACGCGAGGCCCTGCACATTGCGGTGCCCGTAGGAGTAGACGACCGAATCGGCCTCCGGGTTGCCGTGCACCGGGTCGCCGTCCGGAGTCATCCGCAGGATCTTGCCGCCCAGCGACTTCTTGTCCTGCGCGAGACCGGTGACACCGGTCTCTCCGGTCCCCGCGTACAGCATCTTGTCCGGGCCGAAGGCGATCCGCCCGCCGTTGTGGATCAGCCCCTTGGGGATCCCCCGGAACACGGTGTCCGGAGCGCCCAGTTGCTGCCCGGGAGGTCTCTGCTCGTCATAGCGAAGCCGTGCGATCCGGTTGTCGGAGGCGGTCGTGAAGTAGACGTACACCAGACGGTCCGAGGCGAAGTCGGGCGACAGCGCGAGACCCAGCAGTCCGCCCTCGCCGCCCGGGTCCACGCCCGGAACCTCGCCGATCTGCGTCACCGCGCCCGACCCGGCCGCGATCCGGCTGATCGTCCCCTTGTCCCGGGAGGCGACCAGCAGGTCACCTCCCGGCAGCGGGGCCACGCCCCAGGGCGACTGGAGGTCCTTGGCGGCCTCGCCGGTGACCGTCACCGCCCCCTTCGCGGGCGGCCCGGACGCCGCCGGTGAGGCGGACCCGTTCCCCGAAGGGCCCGGCGACCCGGTCCCCGCAGCGGTCGCACCTGGTGGGGAACCGCCCCGCCCGGTGTCGGGGGCGCCCTCCGGGGAGCACCCCGTCACCAGCAGCGCACCGCACCCGGCCAGCGCCACCGCCGCCAGCACGCCCCGGCGCCGCGCGCCCGTCCCCTCGCACCCCGCCTGCCCGGGAGAACTTCCGTACCGCATCGCCCTGCTCCCTTCCGGTCCTCCGATCCTGCCCTTCACCCGTCTCAACAGCCGGGGCAGTTCCCGAAGTTCCACCACTCGTACACCCGATCGAGTGGTTGTGGGCGGTCAGTCCCAGGCTCCCACGTCGACCGGAAGGTCCGCGATCTCGGCCAGGTCCGCGGCCGTGAGCCGCAGCTGCGCCGCCCGTGCGTTCTCCACGGCCCAGTGCGCCCGGTCCGCGCCGGGCACCGGCACCACCTGCGGGCCCTGGGCCAGCACCCAGGCCAGGGCCACCTGCGCGACCGTGACCCCGGGCCCGTGCCGCCGCGCCACCCGCCGCAGCCCCGCCACCAGCACCTGGTTCGAGGCCATCGCCTCCGCCGTGAACCGAGGGTGCCTGGCCCGGACGTCCTGCGACTCGAAGCCCTCGCCCGGTGTGAGCGTCCCCGTCAGGAAACCGCTGCCCAGCGGCATCGCCGCCAGGAACCCCACCCCGCGCACGGCGCACCACGGCAGCAGTTGCCGTGCCGCCTCCGGCGACCACACCGACAGCTCCGCCTGCACCGCGCTCACCGGGAAGACCTGCTGCACCCGCTCCAGGTGCCGCAGCGTCGTCCGGTAGCCGCGGTCACCGCGACGCCCCGCCCCCGGGCCGGCCCCGGCCCCCAGCGCGCAGAACCCGAGCGCCCGCACCTTCCCCGCACTCACCAGCTCCGCCATGGCCCCCCAGGTCTCCTCCACCGGAACCTCCGGGTCCACCCGGTGCAGCTGGTAGAGGTCTATGACATCCGTGCGCAGCCGCCGCAGGGAGGCGTCGCACGCCCGCCGCAGGTACCCGGGCCGGCCGTCGGCCACCACGTGCTGGTCGCCGGCCCGCAGTCCGACCTTGGCCGACACGAAGGCGTCCGGCCGCCGCTCCCGCAGTACCCGCCCCAGCAGCAGCTCATTGGTGAACGGCCCGTACACATCGGCCGTGTCCAGCAGGTTCGACCCCAGGTCCAGCGCCGCGTGCACGGCGGCCACGGACTCGTGCCCCCGCCGCCGAGAAGGCGCGTACGCCCAGCTCATCGGCATACAGCCGAGGCCGACGGCGCCCACGCTCAGCGCCCCTGCCCCGATCGACCTGCGCTCCACCGCTGCGTCCCCCTCCACTTCGGCCACCAAACTAACGGCTTGATCAAGACGGCTTGGCATAGCCTCGTGATCATGACTGCAATGCCCCGGGACGTCTGGCTCCCCTTCCCCGCCGAAGAGGTCGCCGGCCTCCCCGACTCCTTCCGGTACCGCCAGTGGGACGGAGAGGACGGCTTCCCGGCCGACCCGGCCGACTGCGTCTTCTACGCGGCCCCCTACATGAAGTCCGCCGAGGTCACCGTGCGCCCGCTCGCCGCGATGCCGGCCGTCCGGGTCGTCCAGACCCTGACGGCCGGCATCGACGACCTGCGGGGCCGCCTCGGAGACCTGCGCCCCGGCGTACGGCTGTGCAACGCCGCGGGGGTCCACACGGCCAGCACCGCCGAGCTGGCCCTCGCGCTGACCCTCGCCTCCCTGCGCGGCATCCCCGGCATGGTCCGCGGACAGGACCGCGAGGAATGGCGTTCCGGCTTCTACGACGCCCTCGCCGACACGTCAGTTCTGATCATCGGCTACGGATCCATCGGCTCGGCCGTCGAGGACCGGCTCGCACCCTTCGAGTGCGCACGGATCGCACGCGTGGCCCGCTCGGCGCGGACCACCCCCCGGGGCCCGGTGCACGCCATCGGCGACCTGCCGGGGCTCCTGCCGCAGGCCGACGTGGTGATCCTGGTGACCCCCCTGACCGACGCCACCCGGGGTCTGGCCGACGCCGGGTTCCTCGCCCGGATGAAGGACGGGGCCCTGCTCGTGAACGTCTCGCGCGGCCCCGTCGTCGACACCGGGGCCCTGCTGGCGGAGGTGGAGTCGGGCCGGCTGCGCGCGGCCCTGGACGTCACCGACCCCGAACCGCTGCCCGCCGGCCACCCGCTCTGGCACGCGCCGAACGTCCTGATCACACCCCACGTCGGCGGCAGCAGCTCGGCGTTCGAGCCACGGGCCAAGCGCCTGCTGGCCAGCCAGCTCACCCGCTTCGCCGCCGGGGACCCCGTGGAGCACACGGTGCTGATCACCGAATGACACCCCGTCCGTGTACGCTCCGCAGTCATCCGGATGCGAGCGGTTGCAGCAACTCCCCGCGCGGTAACGGAGCGTAGAGCAACTATGTCCCTGAGTGACGAAAGTGGTGTATCGTCCGGAAGAAGGGGCTGCGCCAGGAACGTCTGGCGCTGGGGAGTGATCGGACACTTTGGGGGGCGACGGGCGATGCACGGCCAATGGACGAAGGATCCGACGCGGCACAGCCGCCGGAGGCGACGCTGCCGGGACTTGACCGCGCCGGAACGAGCCGGCGAGGGGGACCGGTGAGTACCCCGGGGGCGGCGCTCCTGGACCGGCCGTCCGTCTCGGGCGGAGGCAGGGGCCTGGCGATGCAGCTGATCCTCGCGGTCGTCAGCGGCGGATACGCCGTCGGCGCCGCCCTCAACTGGGGGTCCGAGGAAGTCGCCGAGATCATGGGCGACTTCGGGCTCAGCGCGGCCGGTCTGGCCGCCGCGGTCTCCTGCTACACCTACGCCCGGACGATCGACAGCCGGGAACGGCCCGCCTGGCTGCTCTTCGCCTTCTCCTCCCTCATGGGCGCCTGCGGCAACGCCGTCTGGGGCTGGTACGAGGTGATCCTCGGCGAGGCCGTCCCGAAGCCCTCGCTCGCCGACTTCGCCTTCCTCTGCTTCGCCCCGCCCGCCATCGTGGGCCTGCTCGTCCTCGCCAAACGCCCGGTCACCCGCGCCGGCTGGGTGTGCCTGGGACTCGACTCCTGGCTCATCGGCGGCTCCCTGCTCACCCTGTCCTGGAGCCTGGCCCTCGCCCACGCGGCGCGGACCGCGCAGTCCGGCGCCCCCGGCAGCGTCCCGCGCGCCGCGCTCTCCCTCGCCTACCCCCTGCTCGACATCGCGCTCGTCTCGATGGTCCTCGTCCTGCACTTCCGGCGGAGCGAGACCAACCGCTCCGCCGTCAACACCGCCATCGCGGCGCTGGCCCTGACCGTCCTGAGCGACGCCCTGTTCACCTCGCCCCTGCTGAGCGCCGAGTACCAGTCCGGACAGCTCCTCGACGCCGGCTGGTTCGCCGGCTCGCTGCTGCTCGCGTACGCGCCCTGGGGGGCCCGGCGCATCCACCAGAACCAGATGCCGGCCGGGCACCCGCGCCGGGACCGGCCGCACAGCCGCCCGATCACCGGATCGCTGCCCGCCCTCACGCCGTACCTCGCGGCCGCCGTGTGCACCCTGGGCATCCTCTACAACGTCGTGGACGGCCGGAAGGTCGACCGGATGGTCGTCTTCACCGGCTGTACCGTCGTGCTCGCCCTCGTCATCCGGCAGGGCATCATGCTCCTCGACAACATCGCGCTGACCCAGGAACTGGCCCAGAAGGAGAACCACTTCCGCTCCCTGGTCCAGGGCTCCAGCGACGTCATCATGATCGCCGCGCCCACCGGGACCCTGCGCTACGTCAGCCCGGCCGCCGCCGGGGTCTACGGCCGCGAGGCGGAGGAGCTCGTCGGCACCGAACTGGCCACCCTGATCCACCCCGACGACCTCGGCAGGGTGGTCCACGAGGTACGCCGCTTCCTCGCCGCACCCCCCACCGAGGAGCCCACCACCCGCATCGAATGCCGCTTCAAGTCGGGCGGCGGCGAGTGGCTGAACGTCGAGTCCACCGTCAACCGGCACCAGGGCGGCCTCATCCTCAACAGCCGGGACGTCACCGAGCGCGTCCGGCTCCAGGCCCAGCTCCAGCACAGCGCCGAACACGACCCGCTGACCGACCTGCCCAACCGGGCCCTCTTCACCCGGCGCGTGCGCCAGGCCCTCACCGGCCGCCGCGCCGGCGACCACAGCACCGCCGTGCTCTTCATCGACCTCGACGGCTTCAAGGCGGTCAACGACACCATCGGCCACCAGGCCGGCGACGAACTGCTCGTCGAGGCCGCCCGCAGGCTCCAGGATTCCGTCCGGGCCGGGGACACCGCCGCCCGGCTCGGCGGCGACGAGTTCGCGGCGCTGATCCTGGGCGACGGAAACCGCGACCGCAGCGCCCGCGAGTACCAGGTCCGCGAGATCGCCGACCGGCTGCGCACCAGGCTCTCCCAGCCGTACCGGATCGGCGGCAGCGAGGTACGGGTGGCCGCCAGCATCGGCGTGGCCTTCGCCGACCCGGGGATCACCCCTTCGGACCTGATGCGCAACGCGGACCTGGCGATGTACCGGGCCAAGGCCGGCGGCAAGGACCGCGTCGAGACCTACGCCCCGCAGATGCAGGCCGAGGTGGTGCGCAAGGCCGAGCTGGCGGGCCGGCTGCGCACCGCACTGCACGAGGGCGAGTTCGCCCTGCTGCACCAGCCCGTGGTCTCGCTGTCCACCGGCGAGATCGCAGCCGTCGCCGCGCAGGCCCGATGGCGTTCCGCCCAGGGGATCCTCTTCACGCCGGCCGAGTTCCTCCGGGTGGCCGAGTACAGCGAGGGCGCGGCGGGCGGCTCCGCCGACGGCGCGGGCCCGGACACCTCGCGCACCGCCGAGCTGGGGCGCTGGCTGCTGGAGGAGGCCGTGGAGCAGGCCGCCGACCGGCACCGGGCCGGGCACGACGTGCCCGTGGCCGTGCGGATGACCGCCCAGCGGCTCCTGGACAACGCCATGCCGCTCGGCTCCGTGGAAGCCCTGCTGACCCGGCACGGCCTGCCGTCCGGCGCCCTGGTGCTGGAGCTCGCCGTGTCCGACCCCAGGGTCCCCTTCGACGACCTGGAGCGCCGCCTCGCGGCCCTGCACCGGCTCGGGGTCGGAATCTCCCTCGACGGCTTCGGCAGCGGCTATGCGGCCATCAGCGCCCTGCGCCGCCTCCCCGTGGACATGCTCAAGCTGGACCGGGGCCTGGTGGAGGGAGTGGTCGAGTCCGCCCGCCTGCACAAGATCACAGCCGGTCTCTTGCGCATCGCAAACGACCTGGGCATGCGTTCGGTCGCCGACGGGGTGGACCTGCCCGAGCAGGTGGCCGCACTGCGCGCGATGGGGTGCACGCACGGCCAGGGGATGGCCTTTTCCGGCCCCCTCGACGAGTACAGGCTGCGGCGCGCGCTGGTGCGCGGTACGTTCCCAGTACCGGGCGGAGCGGCCCAGCCCGCACTGGCGGGCGGCTCCTCCGGGGGCTCGATGGTCATCCGCAGAGGCTCACATAATGAGACGCCCGTCCCACCTACTTGACATCACCCTCCCGCCAGAGGGAGGGTCAGTGCCATGCGCACCCGAATTCTCGTACTTGGAAAGCGCGTCGGCTGAAGCTGGGACCTGCATGTCCCCGCTCAACACCCCCGACGCGCTCCCCTCGCTTGCCTCCTGGCACGAGGGGTTTTTTGTTGCACTGGCACAGAGTCGAATCCGCGTAAAACCCTCAGCTTCGAGAAGAGAATGCCGATGACCGAGCAGGCCACCGGGGCCCACCATCCGCAGCCGCGGCCCCGTTCCGGCGGACAGCAGTCCGCCGCAGTTGAGCACGTCACGGGTGCGCAGTCCCTCATCCGCTCTCTCGAAGAGGTGGGGTGCGACACCGTCTTCGGGATTCCGGGAGGCGCCATCCTCCCCGCGTACGACCCGATGATGGACTCCAAGAAGGTCCGTCACATCCTGGTCCGCCACGAGCAGGGGGCCGGCCACGCCGCCACCGGCTACGCCCAGGCCACCGGCAAGGTCGGCGTCTGTATGGCCACGTCCGGACCGGGCGCCACGAACCTCGTCACCCCGATCGCCGACGCGCACATGGACTCCGTCCCGCTCGTCGCCATCACCGGCCAGGTCTCCTCCAAGGCGATCGGCACCGACGCCTTCCAGGAGGCGGACATCGTCGGCATCACCATGCCGATCACCAAGCACAACTTCCTGGTCACCAAGGCCGAGGACATCCCCAAGACGATCGCCGAGGCGTTCCACATCGCCGCCACCGGCCGCCCGGGCCCGGTCCTCGTCGACATCGCCAAGGACGCCCTCCAGGCGAAGACCACCTTCTCGTGGCCGCCCTCCCAGGACCTCCCCGGTTACCGGCCGGTCACCAAGCCGCACGCCAAGCAGATCCGCGAGGCCGCCAAGCTCATCTGCCAGGCCAAGCGCCCGGTCCTGTACGTCGGCGGCGGCGTCATGAAGTCCGGCGCGACCGCCGAGCTGAAGGTCCTCGCCGAGCTGACCGGCGTCCCGGTCTGCACCACCCTGATGGCGCTGGGCTCCTTCCCCGACAGCCACCCGCTGCACGTCGGCATGCCCGGCATGCACGGCAGCGTCACCGGCGTCACCTCGCTGCAGAAGTCGGACCTGCTGATCGCCCTCGGCACCCGCTTCGACGACCGCGTCACCGGCAAGCTGGACAGCTTCGCCCCCTTCGCCAAGATCATCCACGCGGACATCGACCCGGCCGAGATCGGCAAGAACCGCGCCGTCGACGTCCCGATCGTCGGTGACGCCCGCGAGGTCATCGCCGACCTGATCCAGGCGGTCCAGGCCGAGCACACCGAGGGGAACGCCGGCGACTACACCGCATGGTGGAACGACCTCAACCGCTGGCGCGAGACCTACCCGCTGGGATACGACCTGCCCGAGGACGGCAGCCTCTCCCCGCAGCAGGTCATCGAGCGGATCGGCGCCCTCGCGCCGAAGGGCACGGTCTTCGCGGCCGGCGTCGGCCAGCACCAGATGTGGGCCTCGCACTTCGTCAAGTACGAGGAGCCCCGCACCTGGCTGAACTCCGGCGGCGCCGGAACCATGGGCTACGCGGTCCCGGCCGCGATGGGCGCCAAGGTCGGCATGCCCGAGCGCACGGTCTGGGCGATCGACGGCGACGGCTGCTTCCAGATGACCAATCAGGAACTGGTCACCTGCGCCCTGAACAACATCCCGATCAAGGTCGCGATCATCAACAACGGCGCGCTGGGCATGGTGCGCCAGTGGCAGACGCTGTTCTACAACCAGCGGTACTCCAACACCGTCCTGCACGCCGACGACACCGGCCACGACACGGTCGGCTCCCAGCTCGGCGAGTCCCTCGCGCCCCGCAAGGGCACGCGCGTCCCGGACTTCGTCAAGCTCTCGGAGGCCATGGGCTGCGTGGCCCTGCGCTGCGAGGACCCGGCCGACCTGGACAAGGTCATCGCCGAGGCCAATGCGATCAACGACCGCACCGTCGTGATCGACTTCATCGTCCACGAGGACGCCATGGTGTGGCCGATGGTCGCCGCCGGCACCTCCAACGACGAGGTCATGGCAGCCCGGGGCGTCCGTCCCGACTTCGGCGACAACGAAGACGACTGAGCCGAGAGAGCCTGAGAGAGAGAACGCCTCACATGTCCAAGCACACGCTCTCCGTCCTGGTCGAGAACACGCCCGGCATCCTCGCCCGGATCGCCGCCCTGTTCTCCCGCCGCGGGTTCAACATCGACTCCCTCGCGGTCGGCGTCACCGAGCACCCCGACATCTCCCGCATCACCATCGTCGTCAACGTCGAGGACCTCCCGCTGGAGCAGGTGACCAAGCAGCTCAACAAGCTGGTCAACGTGCTCAAGATCGTCGAGCTGGAGCCCCACAACGCCATCGAGCGCGAACTCGTCCTGGTGAAGGTCCGCGCCGACAACGAGACCCGGTCGCAGATCGTCGAGATCGTCCAGCTGTTCCGCGCCAAGACGGTCGACGTCTCCCCGGAGGCCGTCACCATCGAGGCCACCGGCGGCTCCGACAAGCTCGGCGCGATGCTCAAGATGCTGGAGCCCTTCGGCATCAAGGAGCTCGTGCAGTCCGGCACGATCGCCATAGGGCGCGGCGGACGGTCCATCACGGACCGCAGCCTGCGCGCGCTCGACCGCAGCGCCTGACCCGGCCAGTCGTCGCTCCAGTTCGGCGCGGCGGGACTCGCGGAAGTAGTAGCCCTGGTTGTCGCGGTAGCGGCCGCCGGTCGGCC
>NZ_JBFBGM010000011.1:0-240789 GCF_040684695.1 Streptomyces erythrochromogenes | reverse complement strand
CGAGGGTTTCACCGCGCAACAGGATATGCGCTTCACTCACGGTCGTACCTCCTGGTGGCCCGTGCCGTTCCGGGGCCGTCTGGTGTGTAGGTGGGCGCGGACCTGCTGGAGTGGGAGCGGGCCGAGGGCCTGGACCGCTCCCGCCGGGCGGGCCTGAGCGGTGCCCGCGAGCGCGAACTCCTCGCCGCGCTCAGCCACTAGGCCGACCTGACCGGCCGGACCGGCCGGGCCCGGTTCAGCGCCGGGGCCTGGTGGCGACGGCGGCCCCGATGCGCAGGGTCCGGGCGTAGGTGCCGCGGGGGTCGTGGTCGAGCAGGGCCCGGCGCAGCTCCGTCTCGAAGGCGGCCATGCGGTCGCCCAGCCGGTCCGGGCCGGACGAGGCGAAGGAGAGCTGGAGGCCGATCACCTCGTCCACGGTGTGGCGGACGGGCTGCTCCCACTGGTGGGTCTCGACGCGGGAGAGCGGCGATTTGGCGAGGAGGTCGACCAGATCGTCCCAGTCGTCGGGGTCGGACTGCCCGGGCCCGACCGGGTCGAGGAAGCGTGCGCGCACCTCGTCGACCGCGCTCAGCCAGGCCGGGCGCGGGTCGCCGGGCCTGCGCAGGGACTCGACGACGGCGACCCCGCCCCGGGGAGCGAGCACCTCGTCCAGGTCGGCGAGCAGCGGCTCCCGGTCCATCCGGCGGAAGGCCCTGCCGATGACGCACAGGTCGATCCGGGGCAGGCACAGCCGGGTGATGCAGGCGTCGTCGCCGCGCAGCCACGAGATGTTCGCGACACCGCGTTCCTCGGCGAGCCGGGCTCCCTCGGCGAGCATCGCCGGCTCCGGGTCGACGGCGTACACGTGGTCGGCCAGCAGGGCCAGGGGCAGCCCGAGCGTGCCGGGGCCGGCGCCGAGGTCCAGTACGGTCTGGGAGCCGTCGAGCGCGAAGCGGTCCGCGAGCAGGGTGTGGAACTCCCGCGGGTACGGGGGCCGGTAGCGGGCGTAGTAGGGCGCGGCGGACGCGAACGGGGTGCTCATGGGGTCCTCCCTCCGGGGTTGCACCCGCCGATCGTGGAGCACGCGGCCGCCTTCCGCGTGCGGCAGACGCCCCGAATCCCCCGAACGGATGTCGGCGCGGGCCCCCGGGACGCCGTTTTCCCGTCACCCGGCGTTCCGGCGGCGTTCACCCGTCGTTTCCCGGCCTACGCCGGAGGGCGCTTCGGGTCGAGGGCCCGGCGGCGCGCTCCGATGGAGTCGGGGTCCCAGCCCGGGCGGGGTACCGATGCCAGCAGCAGCCGCGTGTAGGGGTCGCGGGGTGCGGCGAGGAGTTCGCCGACCGGGCGGTGTTCCACCGTCCGGCCCCGGTACATGACCAGGGCCTCGTCGCAGACGTAGCGGACCACGGCCAGGTCGTGGCTGACGAAGACCAGCCCGATGCCGGTGTCGCGCCGGATGTCCGACAGCAGGTTGAGGACCTGTGCCTGCACGGACACGTCCAGGGCGGACACCGCCTCGTCGAGCACGAGGACGGCGGGTTCGACCGCGAGGGCCCGGGCGATGGCGGCGCGCTGGCGCTGCCCGCCCGAGAGGTGGCGGGGCAGGGCGGCCGCCTCCCGGTCCCCCAGGCCCACTTGGGCCAGCAGCTCCCGTACCCGGGCCGTCCGGGCGGCCCGGTCGCGGGAGCCGTGCAGCCTCAGTACGCCGTCGATGGTCGCGCCGATGGCGATGCGGGCGTCCAGGGAGAGATAGGGGTCCTGGAAGACGATCTGGACGGCCTTGGCCCGGGCCAGCCGCGCCGCCTTCCCGCGCACGGAGTCGGCCTGCGGCCGGCCCTGTACGAGGATCCGGCCCGCGTCGGGGCGTTCGAGGCCGATGAGCATCCGGGCGGTGGTGGTCTTGCCGGATCCGGATTCGCCGACGATGCCGAGGGCGCCGCCGGGCCGGAGGGTGAAGGAGAGGTCGTCGACGGCGACGACCTCGGCGCCGCCCGTGCGGTAGGTCTTGCGCAGGCCGCTGACGTCGAGGAGCGCGGGGGCGGGGTCGAGGCAGGGGTCCGGGTCGGTTTCGGTGTCGGTGTCGGTGTCGGTGTCGGTGTCGGTGTTCAACGGTCCTCCTTGCGGGACGCGGGGGAAACCGCCGGGGACGGCGACTGCGCCCGCATCGGGGGGAGTTCGGCGGTGCGGTGGCAAGCCACCACGGCCGGTCCGTGCCGCTCCGGCCGGGGCGCGGACCGGTCGCAGCGGCCCGGCTCGGCGGACGGGCAGCGGGGGGCGAAGGCGCAGCCGGGGGCGGTCTCCAGCAGGCCCATGGGGGCGCCGGGCACGGGGGTGAGGCGGGTGAGCGGGCCGTGCAGGGGCGGGGAGGAGCCGAGCAGACCGGCGGTGTACGGGTGGCGGGGTGCGGCGAAGAGTTCCCCGACGGGTCCCGACTCGACGATCCTGCCCGCGTACATGACGTGGATCCGGTCGCTGACGGCGGCCGCGAGCTCGATGTCGTGGGTGATCAGGAGGATGCCGAGGCCGCGTTCGCGCCGGAGCCGGCCCAGGACGGCGAGGATCTCGGCCTGGGTGCTGACGTCGAGGGCGGTGGTGGGTTCGTCGCAGAGCAGGAGCCGCGGTTCGGTGGTGAGGGCGGCGGCGATCACCACGCGCTGCAGCATCCCGCCGGAGAGTTCGTGCGGGTACTGGTCCAGGTGGCGGGCGGGGTCGGGCAGGCCGACCGCGTCGAGGAGTTCGGCCGCGCGGGCCGCGGCCCGGGCCCTGGACCAGCCGTGGACCAGGCGCAACGGCTCGGTGAGGAAGTCCCCCACGCGGCGTACGGGGTTGATGGCGGCACGGGGGTCCTGGTAGATCATCGCGGCCTTGGCGGTGCGTACGTCGCGCAGGCTCGCGGCGTCGGCGCCGACGAGGTCGGTGCCGGCGACGCTCACCCGGCCCGTGACGGCGGCGCCGGCGGGGAACAGGCCGAGAGCGGCGCGGGCGGTGACCGACTTGCCCGAGCCGGATTCGCCGACGAGGGCGACGACTTCGCCGGCCTCGACCCGCAGGTCGATGCCGTCGAGGATCGGCCGGGCCGTGCCGGGCAGGGTGACGCCGAGCGCGTCGTATGCGAGGAGCGGCATCAGGAGTCCCTCCCGGCGAGCCGGTCGCCGAGGCTCTCCCCGACGACGTTGAAGGCGACGACCACCAGGACGACGGCCACGGCCGGGGCGATCGCGGACAGCGGCTGCCCCTGGAGGACGGCGGCCTGGGCCTGGTTGATCATGGCGCCCCAGTCGGGGGTCGGCGGCTGGACGCCGAGCCCGAGGAAGGAGAGTGCGGCGAGGTCGAGCAGGGCGTATCCGAAGTTCACCGTGGACTGGGCGAGCAGGGTCGGGGCGATGTTGGGCAGCAGCCTGCGGACCGTGACGAAGAGGGCGGAGTGCCCCTGGACCCGGTAGGCGGCGATGTAGGGCCGGGCCTTCTCCTGTACCGCGAGGCCGCGCACCAGGCGGGCGGTGTACGGCATGTAGGCGATGGCCATGGCGATGACGGGTGCGGTCATCCCCTTGCCGAAGAGGGCCACCGCGAGGATCGCGAGCAGCAGCGCCGGGAATGCGAACACGATGTCGAGGACCCGGCCGGTCACGGCGTCGACCCAGCCGCCGCGCCAGGCGGTGAACAGGCCGACGGCGATGCCCAGGACGGTGGAGAACACCACGACGGCGAGGGGGCCGGCGAGGCTGGTGCGGGTGCCCGCGATCAGCGCCGAGAGGGTGTCGCGGCCGCCCTGGTCGGTGCCCAGCCAGTGGTCGGGGCCCGAGCCCAGGAGGGTGTCGCCGAGCCTGCCGAACGTCGGGTCGTGGGGGGTGAGCCAGGGGGCCAGCAGCGCCACCAGGACGAAGAGGATCAGGAGGGCCGCGCAGGCCTGTCGGAGCGGGCCGCCGCCGAGGACGCGCAGTCGGGCCAGGGGGCGGCCCGCCCCGGCGGCCGGTGCGCTGGGTGCCGTAGGTGCGGTGGATGCCGTAGGTGCGATGGGTCCGGTGGGTGCGGTCATCGTGCACTCCCCGGTGCCGCGGTGCGCGGATCGATCAGCGGGTGCACCAGGTCCACGAGGGCGTTGACCACGACGAAGGCGGCCACGACCAGCAGCACGATCGCCTGGACGACCTGGAAGTCGAGCTGGTCCACCGACTGGACGAGCAGGGAGCCCACTCCGGACATCCCGAAGGCGGTCTCGACGATGGCGGTGCTGACGAGCATGCCGGACACCAGGAGGGCGGAGACCGTCACGATCGCGCCGAGCGCGTTGCGCAGGACATGGCGCCGGATGACGGTCCGGCGGGGTGTTCCGCGGCTGAGGGCGACCTCGACGTGCTCGCGGCGCAGTTCGTCGAGCATCGCGGAGCGGGTCACGCGGGTCACCAGCGCCACGAAGGTGACGGACAGGGCGGCGGCCGGGAGGACCACGTGGTGGAGCCGGTCGAGGAGGCCGGTGCCGTTGCCGATGGTCGGGAACCAGCCCAGCTGCACGCCCAGTACGGATCGGAGCAGGAGGGCCGCGACGAAGGCGGGCGCGGCGGCCCCCACGGTCACCAGCAGCATCAGGGTGCGGTCGGTGCGCGACCCGCGGCGCAGGGCGCCGACGATGCCGGAGCCGATCCCGAAGACCGCGATCATCAGGGCCGATGTGCCGATCAGCAGCAGGGACGCGGGCAGCCGCGACCAGATGACGGAGGCGACGTCCTGGTGCAGGAGGTACGAGCGGCCCAGGTCGCCGTGCAGGACGCCCTCCAGCCAGTGCCAGTACCGGACGAGGAACGGCTCGTCGAAGCCGTACTGACGGCGGATCTCGGCGAGTTCGCCGGGTCCGGCGCTGCGCCCCTTCACCAGGAAGGAGGCGGGGTCGCCGGGGGCCAGGAACAGCGAGGAGAAGACGAGGAAGGAGGTGACGAGCAGGGTCGCCGCCATGCCGGCCAGTCTGCGCAGGACGCGTGCGGCCCGAGCCGCGACGGCCGTCATCCGCTCGCGCCGATCTCGGCGGCCCACGGGTAGTACAGGTAGGCGATGGAGGGCTGGACGCCGGTGATCCGCTTGCCGAGGAAGACGCTCACGGGCTGGGTGTAGAGGGGCAGCCAGGGCAGTTCGCGCAGGGCGATGCGCTGGGCCTCGGCGTTGGCGGCGGTGTGCTCCACGGGGTCGTGGGCGGCGACGGCCCGGTCGACGGCCGTGTCGAAGGCGGGGTCGGACCAGCCGCCGTAGTTGCTGAACGCGTCGCTCCGCAGGACCCCGTACATGTCGAGCGGGTCGGTGATGGAGGTGTTCCAGAAGGTGAGGAAGAGGTCGACGCCCTCGCGTGCGGCCGGGTCGGTGAAGAGCGTCGAGTACTTCTCGGCGGAGACGGAGTCGATCTGCGGCTTGAGCCCGATGGCCGTGGCGGCCTGGGCGACGGCCTGGGTGATGATGGTCGTCTGGGAGTCCAGCGGGCTCGTGGCGATCACGACCTTCTGGCCGTTCACCCCGGCTTCGGCGGCGAGCGCCTTCGCCTTGGCGGGGTCGTAGGGGTACCGGGGGAGGTCGCGCTGGATCGCCTCGCGGGTCGCGGCGGGGGCGTCGTTCCAGAGGTTGTCGGTGACGAGGGAGTGGGCGACCTCTCCGACGCCGCCGACGCCGGCCTTGAGGATGCCCTCGCGGTCGATGGCCATGAGGAGGGCCCGGCGCACCCGGGCGTCGCCCAGCGGGCCCTTGAGGTTGCCGACCACCTCGTCGGCGACGGTGGTGTTGCGGCCGAAGTAGAGCGTTCCGGCGGCGGTGTCGCGCAGCGCGGCGTACGCGTCCGCCGGGACCATCCAGCCGCCGTCGACCTCGCCGCTCTGGAAGGCGTTGACGCGGGTGGTCGCGTCGTTCAGGAAGACGAACTTCACTTGGCCCGCCCGGGCCTTGAGCGCCGGGTTCCAGTAGTCGCCGAAGCGTTCCAGGGTGAGCGACTGGCCCGGGGCCCATGAGCCGAAGGAGAAGGGGCCGGTGCAGTTCACGCCGGTCCGCGGATTGCCGTAGTCGTTGCCGGACGTGGCGAGGGTGGCTGCGGACTCCACGGTTCCGGGGCCGGCGGCGAGGTACTTGTTGAAGGTGGAGTCGGGCTGCGTCAGGGTGACGGTGACCTCCAGCGGCCCGGTGCGGTCGACCGACTTGACGTTGCGGAAGGGGTTGGCCCAGACGCTTGCCGTCCGCGGGTCGAGGTTGCGGCGCAAGGAGGCCACGACGTCGTCCGCGGTGAGCGTCGTCCCGTCGTGGAAGCGGACGCCGGGGCGGATCTGGTAGACCCAGGTGGTGGGGGTGGGGTTGGTGTAGGAGGTCGCGAGGTTCGGCGAGGTCGTCAGGTCGGGGTTCCAGCGCAGCAGGCTCTCGCAGACGTTGGCGAGGATCTGGTTGGGCGGGAAGTCGTAGGCGTGGGCGTAGTCGAGGGTGGTCGGCTCCGCGTAGATCGACCAGGTGAAGGAGTCCACGTCGCCGGCGGGGGCGGGGGTCTTGTCGGTGAGCCGGAAGGCGGTGGCGGCTCCCTGGCCCTGGGCGGTGGTGCCGGGCCCGGTGCAGGCGGTGGTGACGAGCAGCATGCCGGCGGCGAGGGCGGCCGCCGCGGCGTTGCGGACCGCGCTGCGTCGGCGCAGCGGCGTTCCCGATGTGGCTGGTGACATCGTCTGGCTCCCTGAGGGATGGGCGTGGAGGGGTGGGTGGTGCGCGGCCGGTGGCGGCGGGCCGGTGGGTGGCAGGCCGGGGGGTGGCGGGCCGAGGGGCTCGCGGTGGTCAGTCCTTCGCGGTGAAGACGGGTTCGCCGTCGAGGTAGGTCCGCAGCACGCGGGTGTCGGCGATCTCCCCGCCGGGGTGGGCGAAGGGGTCGCGGTCGAGGACGACCAGGTCGGCGTACTTGCCCGCCTCGACCGTGCCGGTGACGTCGTCGAGGTGGTTCACCCAGGCGCTGCCCGCGGTGTAGGCGGTCAGCGCCTGAGCGAGGGTCAGGGACTGCTCCGGGAAGAACGGCGGCATGGGTCCGGAGGTGCGGGCCGGGTCGAGGTCCTCGACCGGGACGGCGCGGTTCACGGCCACGTGGATGCCCCAGAGGGGGTTGGGGCTGCTGACGGACCAGTCGCTGCCGGCGACGAGGCGGGCGCCCGCTCGCCGCAGGTCCCCGAACGGGTACTGCAGGGCGGCCCGTTCGGGTCCGAGGAAGGGGATGGTGAGCTCGTCCATCTGCGGTTCGTGGGCGGCCCAGAGCGCCTGGATGTTGGCGGCGGCGTCCAGGGCCGCGAACCGGCCGATGTCGTCGGGGTGGACGAGTTGCAGGTGGGCGAGGTGGTGGCGGTTGTCGTTGGCCCCGTTGGCCGTACGGGCCGCGGCGAGGGCGTCGAGCACCTCGCGCACGGCGCGGTCGCCGAGCGCGTGGAAGTGGAGCTGGAAGCCGGAGCGGTCGAGCCGGGTCACGGCCTCGGTGAGCAGTCCGGGGTCGATGAAGCTCAGGCCGGAGTTGGCCGTGGCGCAGCCGCAGCGGTCGAGGTAGGGCTCCAGCAGGCCGGCGGTGAAGTTCTCCGCGATGCCGTCCTGCATGATCTTGATGCTGGTGGCGTCGAAACGGCCGGCGCGTCCGGTGCGGCGGCGTTCCTCCAGCTCGGGGATCTGTTCCAGGCCGCGTTCGCGGTCCCACCACAGGGCGCCGACGACGCGTGCGCGCAGCGAGCCCTCGCGGGCGGCGCGCAGGTAGACGTCGTAGTTGTCGGGGTTGCCGGGGAACGCGCCGATCATGGCGTCCTGCCAGCCGGTCACCCCGAGGGAGAAGAGGTGCTCCTGGGCGGCGAGGAGGCCGGCGTGCGCCTCGTCCGGTGTGGCGATGGGCACGTGGCGGGCGACGAGGTCCATGGCGCCCTCCTGGAGGGTGCCGGCAGGGGTTCCGTCCGGCTCGCGCTCGATCCGGCCGTCGACCGGGTCCGGGGTGGTGCGGTCGACGCCGGAGCGTTCGAAGGCGAGGGTGTTGGCCCAGGCTCCGTGCCCGTCCCGGTTGGTGAGCATCACGGGCCGGTCGGGTACCACAGCGTCGAGCATGGCGCGCGTCGGCGTGCCACCGGGGAAGGCGTCCATGGACCAGCCGCCGCCGCGGATCCACGACGCGCCGGGGTGCCGCCGGGCGTAACCGGCCACGACCGCGAGGTAGCCGTCGATGGTGCGCTCCGCGCTCAGGTCGCAGCCGAGCATCTGCACGCCGGCCACGACGGGGTGGACGTGCGCGTCCTGGAAGCCGGGGGCGAGCAGTCCGCCCCGCAGGTCGACCACCTCGGTGCCGGCGTCCGCGAGGGAGCGCACCTCGCTCTCTCCGGCGACGGCGAGGATCCGTCCGCCGGCGACGGCCACGGCGGCCTCGACGGGGGCCGGACCGGTCCCGGTGAAGACCTTTCCCCCCACGAACACGGTGTCGGCCCGCTGCCTGTTCCTGAACATCGACTTCTCGGACATCGACTTCTCGGACATCGACGCATCCTCCGGCTCGGCGGGCGGACCCGCACGGCGTGTTGTTGAGGAGGAGTGAACGGGAGCGCAACATTGTTGTCAACGGTGTTGCGCCGGCTCCGTTCCAAATCGATACACTGACCGCACCATGCCGAAGCCATCCGACACACCGGCCCGTTCCAAGCGCGCGGGCAGCCAGCTCACACCGGACGCGATCATCGAGGCGAGCCTGCGCATCGCGGCCCGCGGCAGCGAGGACGCCTTCACCGTCCGCCGCCTCGGCGAGGAACTCGGCGCCGACCCGACGGCGATCTACCGGCACTTCCGCGACAAGGACGAGCTCCTGCTGTCCGTCGCCGACCGCACGCTGGGCGAGGTCCTCGACAGCATCCCCGAGGGCCTCGACTGGAAGGGGCGGCTGCGGGCTCTCGCGGACGGCTCGCTGGAGGTCGCGCTGAAGTACCCGGTGGTCGGGTCGACCATGGCCAGCCGGACCACCCGGCGGCCGAACGAGTTCCGGGTGGTCGAGCTCATCCTGGGCGCCGTGATGGAGGCCGGGCTCGACGGCGCCGAGGCGGCCGTCCACTACCGCATGGTCGGCGACTCGCTCCTCGCGTACGTCGGCCAGCGCGCCGCCTACCTGCTGTTCGACCCGGACGTCCGGGCGGCCGACGAGGCCTCCTGGAGCCGCGAGTACCGACTGGTCGACGCCGAGGGGTTCCCCCACATCACCCGACTGAGCACGCAGCTGGCCGAGGTGACGGACGACGAGATCTTCCTGGCCCGGGTCGAGGCGCTGATCACCGCGATCGAGAAACGGGTCGAGACGCTGCGTACGGCCTGAGTCCCCTCCGTCCGTCCCCTCCGTCCGGAGTGCGGTGGTCACGGCCGCGGTGCACGCTGGAGGGGACGAAGCACGGTGGCAGCCCCGGACGCCGCGGACCCTGGCGATCCCGGGCTGTCGCGGCACCGGGGCACGGGCCGGGAGGCGCCACCCCGGCCACGTGCCGGATCCCGGGACCCCGGTCCGAGCGAGGGAGCCACGTGTGAACGCATACCCGCCCATCGCCGACCACGGAATGGTCGGCGATCTCCAGACCGCCGCCCTCGTGTCCTCGCAGGGCACGATCGACTGGTGGTGCACACCGCGTTTCGACTCCCCCAGCGTCTTCGCCTCGCTCCTCGACAGCGAACGCGGGGGCTACTGCAGGCTCGCCGCCGACCTCGCCCACGAGCCCGGGACCGTCGTCCGCCAGCTCTACCAGGCGGACACGGCCGTACTGGTCACCCGCTACATGGGCCCCGACGGGGTCGGTGAGGTCGCCGACTTCATGGTCCCGCTGGAGACACCCTCACCGACCCCGCGACACCGCCTGGTACGGGTGGTGCGCGTGGTGCGGGGCAGCCTGGACTTCAACCTCGAATGCCGCCCGCGGTTCGACTACGGGCGCGCCCCCCACACGCTCGAGGAGGTCGACCGGACGTCCGTGGTCTTCCGGGGACCGGGCAGCACACTGCACCTGCAGGTCGCCGGGGCCGGTGGCCCCATCGTGCTGCGGCGCGACGGAGACGACCTGACCTCCCGCTTCACCCTGGCCGCCGGGGACGTCGCCGCCGTGGTCCTGACCAGCGACGCGGAGGACGGCCCCGCGCCGCCCCCGCTGTCGGCCGAGGGCATCAGCGCCGAGCTGCAGGCCTGCCGCACCTTCTGGCACACCTGGCTGCGCTCCTGCACCTACCGCGGCCGCTGGCGCGACATCGTGCACCGCTCCGCCATCACCCTCAAGCTGCTCACCTACGCCCCCACCGGCGCGCCGATCGCCGCGCTCACCATGGGGCTGCCCGAACAGGTCGGCGGCGAACGGAACTGGGACTACCGCTTCACCTGGGTCCGGGACGCCTCCCTCTCCGTCAAGGCCCTGATCGACCTCGGGTTCGCCGAGGAGGCGGCCGCCTTCCGCCGCTGGCTGCTCGACCGGCTCGACGCCGGCGGCACCGCCTCGGGCGAGCCCCTGCAGATCATGTACCGCATCGACGGCGAACCCCACCTGACCGAGGAGATCCTGGACCACCTCGACGGCTACGCGGGCTCCAAGCCGGTCCGCGCCGGCAACGCGGCCGCCGACCAGATCCAGCTCGACATCTACGGCGAGGCCTCCGACGCCCTGGCCCAGACCCGCGACATGGGCGGGATCAAGGGCTGGACGGCGTACGCCGACGTGCTGGACTGGCTCGCCGACAACTGGGACCGTCCCGACGAAGGCATCTGGGAGACCCGGGGCGGCCGCCAGAACTTCACCTTCAGCCGCCTCATGACCTGGGTGGCCTTCGAGCGGGGCATCCGCCTGGCCTCCGCGTTCGCCCGGCCCGCCGACGTCGACCGGTGGCGCAAGGTCCGCGACGCCGTCTTCGCGCAGATCGTCGAGCGCGGCTGGAACGCGGACAAGCAAGCCTTCGTCCAGCACTACGACACCGACGTGCTGGACGCCTCGCTCCTGCTCATGCCCCGGGTCGGATTCCTCTCCCCCACGGACCCGATCTGGCTCAGCACCCTCGCCGCCATGGACCGCGAACTGGTCAGTGACAGCCTGGTCTACCGCTACAACCCGGAGGCCTCCCCCGACGGGCTGCGCGGCTCGGAGGGCACCTTCAACCTCTGCAGCTTCCTCTACGTGGAGGCGCTGGCCCGCGCCGGCAAGCCGCAGGAAGCCCGCTACGCCTTCGACAAGATGCTCACCTACGCCAACCACGTCGGCCTGTTCGCCGAGGAGATCGGCCCGTCGGGCGAGCAACTGGGCAACTTCCCGCAGGCGTTCACCCACCTCGCGCTGATCGCGGCGGCCCTCGCCCTGGACGAGCAGCTCGACAGGGCGGAAGCGGGCGGCACCGGCGGCTGACGCCACCGCTCCGGGGCCGAGAGGTCACCGCGGGCGGCTGCCCCGGAGCGGCGGTGCGCGCCCTGGACGGCCGTTCACGTCGAGGGGGTCAGGCGCTCCCACAGGAAGGTGTGGACGAGGGCCTCGTTGAAGGCCGTCTGGCGGTGGTCGGTCGCGCCCGCGTGACCGCCGCCGAGGTGCTCGTGGAAGAGCACGGGATGGCCGGCCTCGCGCAGCCGCGCCGCCATCTTGCGGGCGTGGCCCGGGTGGACGCGGTCGTCGCGGGTCGAGGTCAGCAGCAGGAGCGGCGGGTACGCGGGTCCGTCCGTCCGGATCCGGTGGTACGGGGAGATGTCCTCCAGGTGGGGCCGGTCCGCCGGGTCGTCGGGGTCGCCGTACTCGGCGATCCAGCTGGCGCCGGCGAGCAGCTTGTGGAAGCGGAGCATGTCCAGCAGCGGCACGTGCGCGACGACCGCGCCGAACAGCTCCGGTTCCCGGGTGAGCATCGCGCCCATGAGGAGGCCGCCGTTGCTGCCGCCCTCGATGCCCAGCTGGGCCGGGGTGGTGATGTCCCGGGCGACGAGGTCCCGGGCGACGGCGGCGAAGTCCTCGTACGCCCGGACCCGGTTCGCGCCGAGCGCCGCCCGGTGCCAGGCGGGCCCGTACTCGTGCCCGCCGCGGATGCCGGCGACGACGTAGGTGCCGCCGCGCGCGAGCCAGGCGCGGCCGGTGACCGCGCTGTACGACGGGACCATGGAGATCTCGAAGCCGCCGTACCCGTAGAGCAGGGTGGGACCGGGGCCGGACCGTTCCTCGGGTCCGACGACGAAGTACGGGACCCGGGTGCCGTCCGCGGAGGTCGCGAAGAACTGGCTCACCGCGAGGCCGGCGGTGTCGAAGAACGCCGGGCTCTGCTTGACGGGCTCGCTGTCCTCCTCGCCGCCCGCCGTGCCCCGGTAGAGGGTGGAGGGCTGGAGGAAGCCGGTGACGAGGTGGAAGTACTCGTCGCCGACGTCCGGGTCGGTACAGGTCACCGAGGCCGTGGACAGCGGCGGCAGGCCGGGCAGCGGTGCCCGGTGCCAGCCGTCGGGGCCGGGGGTGAGCAGCTCCAGGCGGGAGGAGACGTCGGCCCGCGTGCCGAGGACGAGGTGGTTGCGGGTCCAGCTGTGTCCGGCCAGCGCGGTGCGCTCGTCCGGGGTGAACAGCACCTCGGCCTCGCGGGCTCCCGCCAGGAAGGCGTCGAGGTCGAAGGCGAGCAGGCTGCCCGCGGGGTGCCCGAGCCACGGCGTCCTGGTGGTGACGGTCAGCCATTCGCGGTGGACGGAGGCGTTCGCGTCGTCCGGTACGTCGATCTTCACGGGCGCGGCGGAGGCGTCACCGGGCAGGAGGAACAGCTCCTGGTTCCAGAAGTCGATCTGCCGGTGGACGAAGTCCCGCTCGTAGCCGGGGGTGTCGTCGTGCCAGCCGGAGGCGGACAGGTCGGACGGGCCGCCCTCGTAGACGAGCTCGGCGGATTCGAGGGGGGTACCGCGGTGCCAGCGGCGCACCTGGAGCGGGTAGCCGGAGGCGGACATCGAGCCGGTGCCGAAGTCCGTGCCGATCCAGACCCGGTCCTGGTCGATCCAGCCGATCCGGGTCTTGGCCTCGGCGACCGTGAACCCGTCCGTGACGAACTCCAGGGTCTCCAGGTCGAACTCGCGCACGACGCAGGCGTCGGCGCCGTCCCGGGAGAGCAGGACCAGGGCGTGGCGGTGCTCGGGGGCCAGGACCCTGCTGCCGGCCCAGGCCCACTTCTCCCCCTCGGCCCCGGCCAGCGCGTCCAGGTCCAGGAGCACCTCCCAGGCCGGGTGGTCCGTGCGGTACTCCTCCAGCGTGGTGCGCCGCCACAGGCCCCGTACGTGGTCGGCGTCCTGCCAGAAGTTGTAGAGGTGGCCGCCGCGCCGGACGACGTGGGGGATCCGGCCGTCGTCGTCCAGCACCTCGCGCATCTCCTGCTGGAGCACCTTGAAGCCGGGGTCGCCGGTCAGCGCGTCCACGGTCTCGGCGTTGCGCTCCCGGACCCAGGCGAGGGCGTCCTCGCCGGATACGTCTTCCAGCCACAGGTAGGGGTCTTCATCACTCATCAGGCGATTGTGCAGGAAGCGGACCGGCCGGGTCACTCGTCGGCCGGGCGCGGGTCCTCGCGGAGGCTCTCGCGCCGGTCCTCGCCCCCGCCCTCGCCGAGGCCGTCCTGCCGGGCCTCGCGCAGGGCCGAGTGGACCGACCAGGCGACGGAGACCAGCGGGACCGCGACCACGGCGCCGACCACGCCGGCCGCGATCGCGCCCGCGACCACCGAGATCGCCACGACCAGCGGATGGAGGCGGACCGCCCTGCTCATCACCAGCGGATGCAGCAGGTGTCCCTCGATCTGGCCGATGATCACGATCAGCGCGACGACGATCCCCGCGACGAGGGGCCCCTTCGCGGCGAGGGCGACGACCGCGGCGACCGCCAGCGCCACCGGCGACCCGATGAGGGGGATGAAGGCCGCGAAGAACTCCAGCAGCGCCAGCGGGACGGCCAGCGGGACCCCGAGGAAGTACAGGGCCAGCCCGACGAGGACGGCGTTGGTCGCCGCGACCACGACGATCCCGTGGGTGTAGCCGGTGAAGGTGCGCCAGCCCGCGCGCCCGGCGATCGTGACGCGCTCCCGCGCCGTGCCGGGCAGCTGGTCGCAGAACCACGCCCACTGCCGGTCGCCGCCGTGGAGGAAGAAGAAGGAGCAGAAGACCGCGAGGGCGAGGACCGTCAGGACGTGGACGAGCCGCCCGGCTCCGCTGACCGCCTGGCTGAGCACCGTGGAGCGGTGGCTGGAGAGGTACTCGCCGATCCGGGACTGCACGTCGGAGAGCGCCTGCGGATTCAGCCGGAAGGGCGGCTTCTCCAGCCATGCCTCGATGCTGGCCAGTCCTTCGCGGAACTCCCGGGCCAGGGTCGTGCTCTCCCCCGCCACCGCCTCGCCGACCAGGGTCAGCACGCCCAGCAGGAGCAGCGCGCTGCCCATCAGGCTCAGGGCGACGGCGATCGTCCGGGGCACGGAACGGGCCAGGCGCCGGGTGGGCGTCCACAGCAGCGCGGTGACGACGAGGCCGAGGAAGACGGCGACGGCGATCTCGTGGAAACGGCCGAGCAGGGCGAAGACCACGTAGACGGCGGCGCCGACGACCAGCAGGCGCCAGGCGTAGGACGCGGCCGTACGCAGGAACGGTGACACCGGCGGCATGGTCCATGGGTGCCACGGCGGGCCCGCGTTGCCACGCCCCGCGCCCCGGATTCGCCCGTCCGGGGCGGGCGGCCGGCGGGGGGCGTCGTGCCGGCCGCCCGGCACGCGTCCGGAAAAAACCCTTTGCGGTGGTCGGGGGCGGCCGCGCACGATGGCATCCCGTGAGCACTTCCCGATTGGCCGCCGTACTGCCCGACCTCGCCCCGTGGCGTTCGAGCCGGGACTTCCGGCTCCTGTTCTACCAGGGGACGGTGACGTACTTCGGTTCCTTCATGGCGATGATCGCCCTGCCGCTGCAGATCAAGCACCTGACGGACTCACCGCTGGCCGTCGGCGCGATGGGCGCGGTGGAGCTGGTCCCGCTGGTGGTCTTCGGGCTGTACGGGGGCGCGCTCGCGGACGCGGTCGACCGGCGGCGGATGATCCTGCTGACCGAGGCCGCGCTCGGGGTACTGGCCCTGGTGCTGCTGGTGAACGCCCTGCTGCCGGACCCGCTGCTGTGGCCGCTGTACGTGGTCGCGGCCGGCGTGTCGGCCCTGGCCGGGCTGCAGCGGCCGGCGCTGGACTCGCTGATGGCGCGGATCGTGCCGCACGACCAGCTGACCGCCGCGGCCGCGCTCAACGGGCTGCGCTACCAGTTCGGCGCGATCCTCGGCCCGGCGCTGGCCGGCCTGGTCGTCGCCTACGCCGGCCACGCCTCGGCCTATGCCGTCACCGTGGTGGGCTTCCTCGGCTCCGTGCTGCTGTGCTCGAAGCTCAGTCCGGCTCCGCCCGTCGAGGGCGCCGAGCGTCCGTCGCTGCGCGGGATCGCCGAGGGCGCCCGCTACGCGTGGAGCCGGCCGGTCCTGCTGGGGACGTACGCCGTGGACCTCGCGGCGATGTTCTTCGCCTTCCCGAACACGATCTTCCCCTTCCTCGCGGACGAGCTGGACGCGGTGTGGGCGCTGGGTCTGATGTACGCGGCGGGCGCAGTGGGCTCGATGGTGCTGGGGCTGACCAGCGGCTGGGTGTCCCGGGTGCGCCGGCACGGGCTGCTGGTGGTGTTCGGCGCCACGGTCTGGGGTCTGGCGATCGCCGCGGCCGGCGCGGCACCCGGGATCTGGCTGGTACTGGTCTGCCTGGCCGTGGCGGGCGCCGCCGACATGCTGAGCGGCCTGGGCCGCGCCACGATCTGGAACCAGACGATCCCCGAGGAGCTGCGCGGCCGGCTCGCGGGCATCGAGGTGCTCTCGTACAGCGTGGGCCCGCAGCTCGGCCAGGTCCGGGCGGGCACCATGGCCGGCTGGACCGGGACCCGGTCGGCCTTCTGGAGCGGCGGCCTGGCCTGCGTGGCCTCGGTGGCGGTGCTGGCCGCGCTGCTGCCGAAGCTGATCTCGTACAACGCGGACACCGACGAGGACGCGCTGCGCCGCCGGGCCGCGCGGGAGGCCGAGCCGAGCGGCGCGGAGGCCGGCACGGCGGTGTGACGCGGCCCGGTGGTGTGACGCGGCCCGGCGGCGGGCGCCTCAGCCCTCCTTGTCGGCGAGGACCCGGTCGGCCGCGTAGTGCGGACAGTTCAGGGCGTGCCAGGTCACCGAGAGGGAACCCGTCCCCGTACGCAGCGTGCGCACCACGCCGTCGGCGGCGGTGGCCTTGCAGAAGGGGCACATGACGGTTTCCGGGCGTAGTAGATCGAACATGCCCAGTCCTTCCCGCAGGTTTCCAACACCGGACCTGTCCAGAACTATCAAATCCGGCGCCATTCGGCCGCAGTACCCACAAGTACGGATGGGTATTGCGTGACATGGCCGCGCCGGAAGGGCCGCGGGCGGACGCTCGCGGCCCTTCCGGCGGCGGACGGCCGGACCGGCCGTCACCCCGCCGGCGGCGACGACGTCGTACGGGTTGCGCGACGTAGCCGTGCTGACGGACCGCCCGCCCGGCTCAGTTCGCGCAGTACGTGTCCCGGGCGGGGCGGCGGCCGGTGGTGAGGAACCCGGTGACGGCCCGGTCGCCGCACGCGTTGCCGTTGCCGAGGTAGAGCCCGTGCCCGCCCTGCTCGACGGTCACCATGCGGGCGCGGGCGCCGAGCGCCTCACGCATCTTCAGGGCTCCGGACAGCGGCGTCGCCGGATCCCGGCGGCTCTGGAGCATGAGGATGTTCGACGGCCCGTCGTCGGTGATGCGGGCGGGCGCCTCCTCGGGGGCGGTCTTCCAGAAGGAGCAGGGCAGCAGGTTGGCGGGCATCCCGGCCGTGAGCGGGTACCGGGCGCGGTCCTCCCGCACCGCGGCCCGGTAGCCGTCCGGGGACGTGTGCGGCCAGGCGACGTCGTTGCAGATGACGCCGACCATGACCGCGGCGTCCTCGTCGCGGAAGGGCTGCGCGAGCTCGGGCGGGAGCGCGGGCGTTCCCGCCGGGTCCTGGGCGGCCCTGGCCAGTCGGGCGAAGGCGGGGAAGGCGGCGTCGGCGTAGAGGGCGTTCTGGAGGGCCTGGCGCAGCCCGTTGCCGGTCAGGGGCACCCCGGGGGTGGTCGACGGGCGCGGTTCCCGGTCGAGCCGGGCCGCGAGCGCGACGACCAGGGGTTCGACCTCCTCGGGCCGCGCGGCCAGGCGCAGCCCGTCCCGGTCCCGGTCGGGGTGGGCCGCCCAGGCCGCGAAGTCGGGGAAGCGCTCGGCGGCGCCGCGCGACATGTTCGCCAGCCAACCGCGGGCGACCCGCTGCGGGTCGGGGTCGCCGGTGCTGTCCAGGACCCAGCGGTCGGTGCGCCCCGGGTACTTCTGCGCGTACTGGGCCGCCACGTACGCCCCGTACGAGGTCCCCCAGGCGGAGAGCCTGCGTTCGCCGAGGGCCTCGCGCAGCCGGTCCAGATCCCGGACCTGGTTGGCGGTGGTGAAACTGCGCAGTTCGGGGCCCCCGTCCCGGGCGCAGGCCTCGGCGATGCGGCGGGAGCGGGCGGCGTTCTCCGCGATCTCCCCGTCCGGGCCGGGCCAGGACCGCAGGGCGGTCAGGTACCGGTCCTCGGGGGCGAGGCCGCAGCTCGCCGTGGTGCTGGCGCCCACCCCGCGCGGGTCGAAGGCGACCAGGTCGTAGGTGCCGCCCAGCTCCCGCTGGAGGGCCGCGCCCTTCTGGGTCAGCCGCTGCACTCCGGATCCGCCCGGGCCGCCGGGGATCACGACGAGCGTGCCGCGGCGGGCCGCAGGGCGGTCGCCGAGGATGCGGGAGACGGCGACGTGGACCTGCCGGCCGTCGGGGTCGTCGTAGTCGAGCGGGACGGGCAGGACCGCGCACTCCTGGGCGGTGGGTCCGCCGGGCGCGGCGCAGGGCTTCCAGTCGAGCTTCGGGACCGCGCTGGTGGCGGGCCGGGCGACCGCCGGGGCGGCGGTCGCCGTGAGACCCGCCGCCACCGTGGTCGCGGCGAGGGCGAGGAGCAGGGCCTTCTTCGGGTAGGTCGTCATGGCGCAAGCCTCGTCGACCACGCGCCGGGGCCCCATCCGGCAGCCCGGTCGGCCGCAGTGGGGCCAACCCCCTTACGAGGGGGCCGGTTTACCGGTGTCCCGGCTACGGCAGGGGGACGCCGCGGGCCGTGACCCAGAGCTCGTACCACTCCTCGTGCGTGAGGTCGGGTTCACGCAGCGCGGCGTCGCGGCAGGCGCGGATCCGGTCGGGCCGGGCGGTGCCGATGACCGGTGCGATCCGCGACGGGTGCCGGATCAGCCACCACAGCAGGACGGTCTCGGGCGTCGTGCCCTTGCGCCGGGCCAGTTCGGCCAGGAGTTCGGCGGTGGCCCGCTCGGCAGGCGTCTGCTGGCGGCCGGTGAAACGGCCCTGGGCCAGCGCGCCCCACGCCTGGAGGCGGATGCCGTGGTCGCGGCAGTGTTCCAGGGTGCCGAAGGGGAATCCGTTGGCCGTGGCGGCAGGGGTGTTGAGCAGGACCCCGGCCTCCACCCAGTCGCGGCTGTGCAGGCTCATCTCCAGCTGGTTGGCCACGAGCGGCCGGTCGAGCCGGGCCTGGAGGTGGGCGATCTGCGCGGCGCCCATGTTGGACACGCCGAAGTGCCGTACGAGGCCCTGCCGGTGGAGGGAGGCCAGCGCCGAGGCGATCGAGTCCACGTCGGCGAGGGGGTCGGGGCGGTGCAGCAGCAGGACGTCGATCACGTCGGTCCGCAGCCGGGTGAGGCTCTCCTCGACGCGGCGCGTGATGGTCTCCCCGCGCAGGTCGTACAGGCCCGGGCGGTCCTCGTCGCCGAGCCGGATCCCGCACTTGGTCTGCAGCGTGATGCGGTCGCGCAGACCGGGGGTCCGCGCGAGGACCTCGCCGAACACGGCCTCGGACTTGCCGTGCCGGTAGATGTCGGCGTGGTCGAAGACGGTGATCCCGCTGTCGAGGGCGGCCTCGACGGCCGCCTCGGCGGCATCGATGTCGCCCGGCCCGTACGGCGTCGGATCCCAGCTCCCGCCCAGGCCCATGCACCCGTACAGCACCCGGTCGTCGTCGCTCATGCCCACACCCTCGTTCGTCACCGGGCCACCCTAGGCCGTGTCCTGCCGATCATGCCGGGCGGGCGGCTCCGCGGGCGAACCCAGGGGGCGTACTCGTCGGACGGCGGCCGGCCGAAAACGGACCCTGTGCGGGGGTCCGGTTGAGTCTCCGGCAAGGGGAGACAGCAAGCTGGGGGCCATGGACAGCGACACGCTCCATTCCAGCGGACGTCGCGAAGGACGCGAAGGAGCGGTGCGATGAGGGCGCGGCGTCTGAGGTTCGGCCTGTACGCGGACGAAGAGGGGCTGGCCCGGGTGCGCGGCCTCGTCGAGGACGCGGTCGGTTCCCGGAAGGCCCGGATCATCGGTGGGACCGTCGCGCTCGCGGTCGACGACCGGCTGGACTTCCTGGCGGAGCAGTGGGCTGCGGAGCATCCCGGCCGCAGCAGCGGATCGCGGCAACCCGCTTCCATGGAAGTCCGCTTGAAGTGCTCCCTGCGGACGTGGCGGGCGATCCGCAAGGCCGTCCCGACCGCCCTGTGTCCGGAGGGCTCGGGTCCGCACATCTGCCGGATTCCCTGGACCGTGCGCTGAAGCAGTGCCGTCGGCGCTGGTCAGCGGTGTTCGTTGGGGGTTCCGCCCAGGGAATGCCGAGTCCATGGTCGGGACAGCGCCTTGCGTGCGGTGGTGGTGCCGGTTTGGCTTCCTTGGGTGCCGGCGTCGCGCCGGCCCGGCACGTCACCGGCACAGAAGGAAGCGCATGACATCCCTGCTCGACGGCTGTACGCCCTGGCCCGAGGACTTCGTGGACCGCTACTGGGCGGCGGGCCACTGGCGCGGGACGACGCTGGACAGCCTGCTGCGCGGCTGGTCCCTGGAGCACGGGCCGCGCACCGCGCTCGTGGCCCGCGGTACACGCCTCACCTACGCGGCCCTGAACCGGCGCGTGGACCGCATGGCGGCGGGCTTCCGGCTGCTCGCCCTGCGGCCCGGGCAGCGCGTCGTCGTGCAGCTGCCGAACGTTCCCGAGTTCGTCGTCACCGTGTTCGCGCTGATGCGGGCCGGAGCCGTCCCCGTGCTGTGCCCGGTCTCGCACCGCGCTCCCGAGGTCTCGCACCTCGTACGGGTCGCCCAGGCCGTCGGCTACGTCGGTCCCTCGGCGTACGAGGGTTTCGACCACACGGCGATGGCCGCGGACATCGCGGCCCGGGACCCCTTCCTGCGGCGGGTGTTCACCCTGCAGGCTCCGGACACCGCCTCCCCCTACGGCGGTTACACGACCGATCCGTCGGGCTGCCACTACTTCCCGCTGGACTCCGTCGACGCCCCGCCCGCGCCGGCGCTCCCGCCGAGCGCCGGCCAGGTGGCGTTCTTCCTGCTCTCCGCCCGTACCGACGGCGGCCCGCCGCTGCTGGTGCCGCGTACCCACAACGACTACGCCCACCAGGCGGGGGCCTGCGCCGAGGCGGTCTCGCTCACCGGGGACGACGTGTACCTCGCCGCGCCGCCCGCCGGATCCGGCTTCGCCCTCGGCGGCCCCGGCGTCATCGGCACCCTCTCGGTCGGCGGCACCGTCGTCCTGGCCGAGAACCCCGACCCCGCCGCATGCCTCGGGGAAATCGCCCGGGAGCGGGTCACCGTCACGTCCCTGGCCCCCGCCGCCGCCCGGCGCTGGCTCGGCGCCCTGGAGGCCCGCCGGGTGTCCGCGGCGGGCCTGCGCAGTCTGCGTCTGGTACAGATCGGCGGCGACGCGCCCGCGCACCCGCAGGATGCCCTGCGGCTCGCCTCCGCACTGGGCTGCGGTGTCCAGCCGGTCTACGGCCCGGCCGAGGGCCCGATCGTCCTCGCCCCGCCCGTGGGCCCGGACGGGGCCGTGCCCGCCGCACAGGGCCGGCCGCTCTCCCCCGACGACGAGATCCGCATCGTCGACGCCGACGGCAAGGACGTGCCCGACGGGGAGTCCGGTGAACTCCTCGCCCGCGGCCCCGCCACCGTGCGCGGCTACTACCGGGAGCCCGAGCACACCGCGCGCTCCTTCACCGGGGACGGCTTCTTCCGCACCGGCGCCCTCGCACACCGCACCGCCGGAGGCGGTCTGGCCGTGACGGGCTTGCTCCGGATCGGCTCGGGCGGTGTTCCGGAACGCTTCGGACCGGGCCGATTCGGCGGCTGACCGGCGGATACCCAATGATGTCGGAATGCAGATACAGAAGGAGGCCGGGTGGCGGTCGTTCCGCCGCCGGTTCGGCCGCGCGGCGACGGCCCTCGGCCTGCTGACGGCGGTCGCCTGTACGTCCGGCCGGACGCCGGCCTCGGTCGCGGGCGCCGGCCTCGGTCAGGCGAAGCCGGACGACGTCACCGTCGCGACCTGGAACATGTGCGGGGTGCAACAGTGGAGCTGTGAGCGCACGGGCACCCCGAAGGACAAGTTCCAGCAGCTGCGCGATCTGATCGGCGACTCCGGCGTCCGCGTGCTGCTGCTCCAGGAGGTGTGTTCCGAGGACCTGTCGTCCTCGGCCCTGCGGCTGGGCCCGGAATGGCAGTCGGTCTTCGAGCCGTACGCCGAGGTGGACCCGGCGGGCACGCGTTCCGCCGTCGACTGCACCGGACAGGGGCGCGGCCGGGCCGGCTTCGCCCTGCTGGCCGCCTCCCGGCTGACGGACGTGGAGGTGATCCCGACCGAGCAGCCGACGGTGGGACTGCACCGCGGCATCCTGTGCGCCCGCGTCCCGGCCCAGGGACTGCGGGTGTGCAACGCGCACCTCTCGCTGCGGGAGAGCGACGACGAGCACCCGGACTGGGACTTCCGCGACGACCAGCTCGGCTCGCTCTTCGCGGCCGCCTCGACCGACCCGAGCACGGTCGTCGGCGGGGACTTCAACTCCCCTCCGCCGGTGGGCCGGGCGAACACCTCCGCCTGGATCTGGCCGTCGGAGGCGTACACCACGTACCGCGAGTGCGACCAGAAGGGCGAATCCCGGAAGGGACGCCCGACCCAGACGAACGGCTCGAAGATCGACTACCTGTTCACCGCGCTCCCCCGCACCGGCTGCGAGGTGGTGGACACCAAGGCGTCCGACCACCGGCCCCTGGTCATGCGGGTGAGCCGGCCGGCCCCGACGTCGGCCGCGCCGGAGGTCAGTACCTCACGTTGAAGTAGCCGCCCTGGGCGGGTGCCTGGTAGGCACCCGCCGTTGTGAAGGGGACGCCGGTCCACGGGGAGGCGTTGCCGACCGCGTCGACAGCGATGGCCTCGACGAAGTGCTCGCCCTCGTTCCAGGCCCAGCCGGGCTCCCACACCCAGCTCCCGTCGGTGCGCACGTCGCACGTCCCCAGGCCCACACCGCCCTCCTGGAAGTCCACACGGACCGCTCCGGGGGCGTAGCCGGCGAAACCGACGACGGGTCCGGGCACCTGCTGGTGGGCCGCCGGAGCGGTCACCGTCAGCACGAGGCGCTGAGCCGGACGCGGCGGCGGCGCGGGCGCCGGTGCGTATTCCGGCAGGGGCTCCGAGGCGTTCTCCACGGCGGTGAAGACCACCTCGGTCCGCTCGGTCTGGTAGTTGTTCGCGTCGGCGCCGAACAGCCTGATGACGTGCCGGCCCTTGGCCCAGGGGCTGGTGCGCTCCCAGATCCAGCTGCCGTCGGCGGCGACGGGCGCGGCACCCTGGTACTTGCCGTCCTGCCAGAAGCTGACCCGCACGGCGCCGAGGGCGGTTCCGGTGAATCGGACCGTGTTCGCGGGCACCCGCTCGTCCTGCGCCGGGGTGAGGACGACGGGCCTGGGGAAGGAGTCGCCCTTCACCTGGGAGGTCTGCGTGAGGAAGGCGTCGATGGCCGAGCTGTCCCGCTCGGGCTGTTCGAAGCCGTTGCGGACCATGCCGAAGCGCGGGGTGATCCCGTCCACGAGGAGGTTCAACAGACCCATGATGGTGGGCAGGTTGCGCAGGGTGACCTTGCCGTGGTCGGTGATCAGGGACGAGTCGTTGTAGACGAAGTTGAAGTTCTCGCGCCCCTGGAAGAGCCCGATGAAGGGTTCTATCTGTCGTTTGTACTGCTCGTCCTGGGGGGACGTGATCACGTAGATGTTGGCGGCGCGGTTCGCACCGCTGCGCACGAGTTCGGGAAGGACCGCGTCGAGCGTGGCCACGTTCTGCTCCGTCACCTCGCCCATCATCACCTTGGCCGCGCCGGGAATGCCCTCTCTGACGTAGGTGCCGATCAGGAACTGGGGCACGCTGGCCACGATGTTCCTGAAGCCGTACTTCAGCCCGAAGAACAGTGCCGCGCTACCGCCCTTGGAGCTGCCGAACATGGTCACTTCGTCCGGTGTGAGGGACAGTGCACCCATCACGCGGGAGATGAGTCCCGCGACGGACTGCTCCAGGGAGAAGTCCATCCCCTTGCACAGGTAGTAGGTGTTCGCGCCGTCGAACAGGTCGCGGATCCAGAGGATGTTCGACCGGACCTTGTCCAGCACGCCGTTCGACCAGCCGTACTCCCCGGGCGCGGTGAAGTTCGCGAAGACGACGACCAGGTGGCGGTTGCCGTTGCGCGCGTGGGAGAACCGGTACTCGATGGGCACGGCCCCGGAAGAATCCACGCCGGTGAAGACGCGGCGCGCGTTCTGGGCTGCCTTAGACATGCTCGGAATCCATTCTTCTCACGGGCTGGCGCGGCACCTGACCCAGCGTGCCCCCGTTCCACGGACCTGCCTGGGCCGGCCGGCCCGGATTCACCGGCGGACGGCCACCTGCCGTTCCGGCCGCCGGTGCCTGGGCCCGCGCGGGGTCGAGGTCCCCTCCGGCGATCAGGATGCGGTCGGCCAGCCGGGCCGATGCGTAGCCGTCGTCGAGGTCGCAGAACTCCTGCTGGAACCAGCGGTAGCGGGCGGCGTAGCCGTGCTGGATGCGGTCGATGTTGCGGATCGCCCCGATCAGTTCGGGGGACGTGTAGACCAGCGGGCCCGGCGCGGACTGCTCGAAGTCGAAGTAGAAGCCGCGCAGGGTGTCCCGGTAGTGGTCCAGGTCGTAGGTGAAGAACAGGATCGGCCGCCCGGTGTTGACGAAGTCGAACATCAGGGAGGAGTAGTCCGTGATCATCACGTCGGCGATGAGGGACAGGTCCGCCATGTCGGGGTAGTCGGACACGTCGAAGACGAAGCCGTCGCCGGCGCCCGGCACCGGGTCCACCACGTTGGGGTGGCGCCGCACGAGCAGCACGTGGTCGTGGCCGAGCCGCGCCCGGGCGTCGTCGAGGTCGATGCGGAAGTCGAGCTTGTACTTGCCGGGTGCGTAGAACTGGTCGTCGCGCCAGGTGGGCGCGTACATGACGACCTTCTTGCCCGGCGGCAGGCCGATGCGGCGGCGTACGTCGGCGGCGCGTCCCGGCTCCGCGCGGCGCAGGATGTCGTTGCGCGGGTAGCCGCTCTGGACCATTTCGCCCGGGAACTGGAAGGCCCGCTTGAGGATCGGGGTGCTGAAGCTGTTCGGGGACACCAGCATGTCCCAGTTCTGCACCTCCTTCTCCACGCGCTCCAGGTACCGCTTGTCGGCGAAGTGCACGGCCTCGATGTCGTGGCCGATGCGCTTGAGCGGAGTGCCGTGCCAGGTCTGCACGACGACCTGTCCGTCGCGCTTTTGGAACCAGTCGGGCAGGTGGTTGTTGGCGACGATGTACTTCGCCCGGCCCATGGCCTCGTACCAGTCGGGGGACCACATGCGGACGGGGCGGGCGGTGGGCGGGACCGCGACCTGGTCGTCGCGCACCACCCACAGGTGCTCCAGGTCCGTGCCGCGGCGGACCATCTCCTCGTGGAGGGCCCGCGGGCTGTCGGAGTACTGGGTGCCCTTGAAGGCGTCGAAGAGCACGGCGGCGGTGACCGGCTTGCGCCGGGCGTCGGGGTAGGCCTTCGTGCGCATCAGCTTCTGCCGGTAGGGGCCGCGGGCCTCGTCCGGCATCGCCGAGTGGACGAGGAGCGAGAGCCGGTCGTAGGCCTCCGACTGGAGTTCGTAGCGCCGTTCGTCGCTGGCCATGTCGCGGGGCAGGGTGGGGATCATGTCCTGCGTCATCTTGACCATGAGGTCGCCGGAGCGCTCCTCCGCCTTGACGGCGGAGGGGTCCTGGCGGCGCAGGAAGAAGTCCCACCGGCCGGCGGCGAGCGGTATGTCGCCGGCCAGCGTGCGCATCGCCGCAGGGGTGACGACGAAGCTGAAGTCGTCCCCGTGCCAGGTGATGGGGACGACGCGCTCGGCACCGTGCGCACGGGAGCGGACGACGACGTGCGCCGTGGCGTACTCGGACGCGTCGAGCCTGTCCTGCCCGGCGTAGCCGACGACGACTTCGAGCGAGCCGTCCTGGCGCCAGGTCGCGGACTTGGCCAGCGGCAGCGTGTCGCGCTCGAACAGCACGACGTAGCCGGAGCCGTTGCGGTGCACGAAGACCTCGCGGTCCCCGCCCTCGGTCTGCAGGCCCGCCGGCATCCGGTAGTGGCCGTCGGTGGCGTCCTCCGCCATGACGGGGTAGATGGCGGCCTTGCGGCCCTCGACGTGGAAGGTGGTCTTCCAGCCGTTGGCGCCGGTGTTCCAGGACTCCGGGACGCCGTCCGAGGAGTTCGTACGGTGGCCGGGCACCAGTGCCTTGGCCGGGATCCGGGTGACGAAGGTGAACCATCCCTCGCCCCCGGGCTTGAAGTGGACCCACGCGTCGTGGCGGCCCGCGCCGGTCATGCTGGTGACGCGGAACTTGCCCCACTCGGGGAGCTTGGGGCCGAGGTAGACACCGCCGAGTTCGAGGTGGTCACCGACGAGACGGTGCCGGGTGATGCGGCAACGGACCCTCTCCACACGCAGCTTGAGCTTGCCCTGCAGGAAGAGGGGTACGACGCGGGTGTTCTTCTCGACGTAGCGGTAGGGCGGGTTGGCGGCGCTGCCGGCACCGCCGCGGGCTATGCCCTTGTAGCGGAACAGCCCGCGGCTGAGGACTCCCGCCGCCACGTCCCAGGTCCCCTCGACCCACTCCCCCTTGCGCTTGAGGCGCGAGGCGTCGAAGCGGACCTGGAAGCCGGACCAGTCGTAGCAGTACCGGTTCTGGTTCGAGTACTCGGTCGCCTGCGGGTAGTACGTCGTCTTCGCCACGGCGACGACGACCCGGCCCTGCTTCTTGTTCCGCAGGGCGATGGCCTTCATGGACATGTGCCGCTTGTGCACGTTGATGAAGCGGACGTACGCGGAGCCTTCCAGCGTCAGGTGGTCCGTGTCGTCCCACTGCGCGCCGGACAGCGAGCCGTGCAGGGAGAGTTCCTTGTCCAGCTTGTAGGCGCTCTTGTCGAGACCTATCGAACGGTCGCCGAGGTAGGGGTACTTGAGGTAGCGGTGGAAGCGCCGCTGGACGGGCATGGGCCCGCCCTTGCGCTCGAACTCGACGACGTCGAGCAGTTCCTTGAGCCGGCCCTCGCGCACGAGCAGCCACTTGACGCGGGCGTCGGCGGGAAGCTCGTGGATGATGTCGGCGTCGGCCTCGTCGAGGAACTCGTTCGCCCACCGCATGAAGGCCTCGCGGTAGTCCTCGTCCGCGTCGGGGAGCACCTTCAGATGCAGCATCAGGTCGGACTTCAGGCAGGCGAGGTCGTACTTGCGCTTGTGGTCGGAGTAGGACCGGGCCCGGTGTCCGGCGAGGAAGCGGCTGACCGACTGGACGGCGGAGACGCGGTCCTGGAGGTTGCTGAACTCGGTGTGCCGCTGGGTGATGGAGGGTGCGGCTCCGCCCTCGCGCCGGCGCCAGAAGTAGACGATGTCCGTGAGGATGTCGACCTTGGCGGCGCGGAAGTGGGCGAACATGTTGACCCAGGAGTCCTCGTACATGACGCCTTCGGGGAAGGCGATGTAGTGGTAGTCCCAGAACGACCGCCGGAACAGCTTGTTCCAGACCGTGCGGTCGTAGATGAGGTCGGGCAGCCGGGTGATGTGCGTGCCGCGCTTGCTGGCCCGCATGGGCGCCTTGTGGAGCGGGGACTGCCACCTCTTGGTGGAGTTCATCATCTGCACGTTGCCGGAGACGAAGTCGGAGCCGGAGGCTTCGAGGGTCTGCACGAGCAACTCGTAGGCGTATTCGGGTATGACGTCGTCGCCGTCGACGAACGCGAGGAACTCCGCCTGGGGGTGGGCGGCGCGGATGCCGACGTTCCGGGCATGGCCGGGTCCCATCGGTTCCTGGCGCAGGAGCCGGAAGCGGGGGTCACGGCGGGCGAAGTCGGCTGCGATCGCGGTCGAGGAGTCGGTCGAGCCGTCGTCGACCATGATCACCTCAAGGTCGCGGAACGTCTGCCTGGCTATCGATTCCAGGCACTCCTGGAGGTAGATCTCGACGTCCTGGAAGGGCACGACGACGCTCAGGCGGGGCATACCTGCCACTCAGCAAACTCCTCGATAGACACACTTCTCACGGCGTACCGGGAGTTGCTGCGGCGGACCGCCAGACCCGCCCCTGAATCCGGCCACCACCGCTCCCCGCACGCTCGACCCTCCCCACGGCCTGTGACCGCACACTTATACGACCTTCACAGGGTGTGCGCAGCGTAGGCCAACTGTTCAACGCCGAGCAACTATTCACAAGCGCGCAAGGCGCTCAAACCTTCACGCAAGCGAACGATCGAGGACATCCGACCCGTGCTGGACGCGTCAACTACCCACCGGTCGGGGCAGCCTATGCGGCGGGAGTCATTCCGGCACCGGAGCGCCCGTGCGTGCGGTGAGGTGGGTCACCCCACGCGGCACCAGGGCCCGAAGGAGAGGCCCGCGTCCGTCAGGTCCTGCCGGGCGATCCGCAGTCCGCCGTCCGTGTCGAGCATCGCGATCGTGACGGCGCCACGCGCGTCACGGGCGACGGCGGGCAGCCCCGCGCACCGCTCGCCGACCGGCGCCCACCACGTGCCGTACTGCTCACCCTCCGTAGGGTATGCGGCGATTTCGGGGTGCCCGTCCGCCCCTCGCTGGAGCAGCACCGTGCAGTCGTAGCCGTTGATCCGGGCGCGGGTGACACCGACGGGGCCGACACCTCCGGCGCCGCCCAGCGGCATGAGCACGCTCGGGGCCCCGGCGTGCGTCCGGGGGCGGTAGGCGACGACACCCCCGTCCGCGGGGTGGCGCCAGAAATAAGTGCCGCAGCCGGGACTCGTCTCGTAGGAGGCGTGGGTCCCCTCGACCGCGTCGGCCTCCAGGCGGCCGAGCCATGCGAAATCCGCCGCCGGGCCGCCCTGGCCCCAGTACGCGGCCCCGCCCCGGAACGGCGCGAGGAACTCGGCGCGCCCCTGGGCCGTGACGAGCGGAGCGATGGAGCCTCGGACCCATTTGCCCTGATAGTCCTGCCAATTGCCCCACATGCCGTCCGCGCGCCGCGTCCGGCCCCGGACGCCGATGCCGAACCGCGTGGCGAGGACGTGGAGCGCGCCCGCGCCGTCGGGCAGCACGATCGGGTCCCCCGGCGGAGGCTGGGGCTCCTCCTCCTTCTCCGGGAACGGGTTGCCCACGGAACGCCATTCTCCGAGCGGGCGGCCGGTCTGGTACTGGGCGGCGACGACCAGCTCGCGGCCGTTCGGCGCGCCCTCCCGGTGGCGGGTTCCGGCGAACCAGACGAAACCGCCCGCGTCCTGGGCGAGGGTGAACCGGCCGGCCCACCCCTCCACGGGGAAGAGTTCGGGTCCGTGCCAGACGTCCGAGCCGGGCGCCGACTCGGTCCAGCGCACCAGGCCCTCGGCGCAGCTCGCGTAGGCGGTCAGCCGGCCGTCGCGGCCCAGTCGCAGCCAACCCGGCGCGAGGTGCCCCTCGTCGGCGGCCGCGGCCATCTCGTGACCCGGGACGGCGGGCTCGACGGAGGTGACTCCGAAGTCCGCCCCGTCACGTCCGCGTCGTGCCATGTCCTGGCCACTCCCGCCCACACTCGCGCTGTTCGTCCGTCCGGGCCCGGCGGGCCCGGACGGACAATGTACGTCAGTACTCCAACCGGTCGGCGCGAGGGGCGGAACATCCGGTTCCTCCTGCGGGCACGGACCTGAACCCGCAGGGCCGTGCCCGGTGATCCCGGGCGATGTCATACGGGTACTACGCGGGGAGTACGCCGGAAACGCTACGCCGGGGTGACGCGGGTGACGGCGGGGTCGGCATAGCGTGGCGGCATGGACGAGCTGCGCGAACGCCCGGGTCCCCCGTGGCGGCGATGGGTGGAGCGGGCCGGGCGGGGCCCGGCCTGGCGCTCCGCGCTGCTCGTCGCGGTGTTCACACAGATCGGCGCAGGATGGGCCGCCCACGCCCAGAGCGGGCGGGTGGCCCTCGACGGCTTCGCCCGGCTCCTGCTCCTCGTCGGGCCCGCCCTGCTCGTGGTGCGGCACCGGTATCCGGCGGCCGTGGCCTATGGCGTCAGCGTGGTCACCCTGGTCTATGTGGCCTGCGGCTATCCCTACGGCCCCGTCTTCCTCAGCCTCGCCCTGGCCTGTTTCGCCGCCGTCGTCGCCGGTCGGCGCCGGGCCGCCTGGGGAGCCGTCGGCCTGCTCTGGGCCGGGCACCTGCTCATCGGGCACTGGCTCTACCGGTGGCTCCCGCCCGACGGGGACGGCCCGACGCCCTGGGCGCAGGAAGTGGGCGTCACCGCATGGGTGCTCGCGGTGCTCGCCGTCGCCGAGCTGGTCCGCGTACGCCGGGAGCAATGGGCCCGTGAGCGCTCCGAGCGGGCCGCGGCCGCGAAGCGCCGGGTGGACGGGGAGCGGCTGCGGATCGCCCGCGAACTGCACGACGTCCTCGCCCACAGCATCTCGGTGATCAATGTGCAGGCCGGTGTCGGGCTCGCGCTGCTCGACTCCGATCCCGAACAGGCCCGCAGCGCGCTGTCCATCATCAAGGAGGCCAGCAAGGAGGCGCTGGGCGAGGTCCGGCAGGTTCTCGACACCCTGCGCTCCCCCGGCGAGGCACCCCGGACGCCCGCGCCGGGGCTCGACCGGCTCCCCGAGCTCGTCGAGCAGGCGGGCGCGGCCGGGCTCCGCGTGGAGGTGACGGCCGAGGGCGAGGCCCCGGCGCTCCCGCCCGGGGTGGATCTGGCCGCCTTCCGCATCCTCCAGGAGGCGCTGACGAACGTCGTGCGGCACTCCGCTGCCCGTACCGCCCGGATCCGCATCAGCCGGCGGCCCGGCCTGCTGGAGCTGTGCGTGGACGACGACGGCCCGGCCGCCGGCGGTGCCTCGGACGGCAGCGGCAGCGGTCTCGTCGGCATGCGCGAGCGGGCGGCGGCCCTCGGCGGCACCGTGGAGGCCGGCCCGCGCCCCGACGGCGGCTTCCGGGTGACGGCCACCCTCCCGCTGCGGTCCACCGCTCCCGGGGAGGCCCTGTGATCCGCGTGGTGCTCGCCGACGACCAGCTGCTCGTGCGGGCCGGGTTCCGGGCCCTGCTGGACGCGCAGCCCGACATCGAGGTGGCGGGCGAGGCCGGAGACGGCGAGGAGGCCGCTCGGCTGGTGCGGCACCTGCGGCCCGACGTCGTGCTGATGGACATCCGGATGCCGGTCCTGGACGGGCTCGCCGCGACCCGCAGGATCACCGAGGACGAGGCACTCGGGGAGGTGCGGGTCGTCATGCTGACCACGTTCGAGCTCGACGAGTACGTCTTCGAGGCGATCCGGGCCGGGGCCTGCGGGTTCCTGGTGAAGGACACCGAGCCGGAGGAGCTGCTAAGGGCGGTCCGGGTGGTGGTGAAGGGTGACGCCCTGCTGTCTCCGGGCGTCACCCGGCGCCTGATCGGCGAGTTCGCCGCCCGCTCCCGGCACCCGGCCGCGGCGGCGGGGCTGGATCGGCTCACCGAGCGCGAGCGCGAGGTGATGGCCCTGGTGGGCATGGGTCTGTCCAATGACGAGATCGCCCGCCGCCTGGTGGTCAGCCCGCTCACCGCGAAGACGCACGTGAGCCGGGCCATGGTCAAGCTCGGCGCCCGGGACCGCGCCCAGCTGGTCGTCCTGGCCTACGAGTCCGGGCTGGTGCGTCCCGGCTGGCTGGGCTGACGCCGCACCCCCTGGTACTCCGGCGGGAGTACTCACGGTGCCTCCGGCCGTACGACGCTCCGGCGCTCCCGACGGGCCAGTCTCGAACCAAGGCGAAACGGCCCTTCCCGATGAGGAGATGACCCCGGATGAACACCTTCACCACTCTCGCGTACGACGGGCCCGGCCCGTGGATCCTGTTCGTCCCGCTGGTCTGGGCGGCGGTGGTCGTCGGCGTCGTGAGCGTGCTGCGCCGCACCGTGTGGCGCGGCCGCGGGCGCGGAGGACCCTGGCAGGAACGCGGTACTGCGCACGGCGAGCGCTCCCCCATCGCGATCCTGGGGCGGCGCTTCGCCTCCGGTGAGATCGACGAGGACGAGTACTGGCGCCGGCTGTCCGTCCTGGACGAGCAGTTCGGCCGCCCTCTGAAGGACATCGCGTCCTGACGGCCCTCTCAGACCGCGCTCCGGTCCCAGCCGGCCGCGAGACGGGCCAGGGTGGTCCGCATGCCGGCCCGGTTGACCTCGATGCGGCGTTGCGGTGAGGTGCCCGCGAACACCGTGCCGAGCAGCTCGGTCAGCCGGGAGCCGCGGCCGGTGCGCAGGTCCTGCCAGGTCTCCGTGACGCGGGTACCGGCGCCCTCCGCCTCGCAGCGGTAGCCCCACCGGGCGATGGGGAGCCCGAAGACACCGACGTCGAAGGTGAATTCACCGGCTCCGTCCGGTGCCGCGGGGGCGCGCAGCACCCTGATCCGGCCCACCGTGAACCAGACGAAGGGGCCACGCCTATTGAGTCCCACGAAGCGGCTGCCGGGGCGGGCCGGCGGGCGCGGCACCCACACCCGTCGGCATTCGGGGCTCCAGCGGCCCATGTTCCGAAGGTCCGCGATCGCGCGGTGGACGTCCGCGGGGGCGGCGTCCACCACGATGTGTTCCTCCAGGCTCCACCGGCGCTCGCCCACTGCTCCCCCTCCGGGTGATCGTCTCCACTGCCCGCAGGGAGTGTAGGCACCAGGGGTCCCGGGGAGACAGGCTCAGGGGAGGTCCTCGGTCGGCGGGTCCGCCTCGTAGGCGTGCGGGGTGTCCGACTCCCACTCCACCAGTGCGGAGGCGCCGAGGACGACGTCGTCGGGGTCCGGCATGCCGGCCCGCCGCAGGAACTCGATGAGGTCCTCGTCCGAGCGCGCCAGGCCGAGCGGCTCCTCCCGCTCCGCGGTCCGCAGGGTGACCTGCCGGCCTCCCGAGGAGAGGATCCGGTGTACGACGACGGGTGCGTGGCGCATACCCCCAGCCTCGCCGGGCCGGACCGGTCCGGCATCCCGGGGGTCAGCGCGTTCGGCCGACGGAGGCGGCGGCGTCGGCCGACGCGCGGATGCGGAACGTGGCGGGGTCGGGGTAGGTCGCCCTCTCGGCCCGGAGGACCTCCTCGATCTCGGCCTTGAAGGCGGGCTCGAAGAAGTCGACGCCGAGCAGCAGGCGCAGTCCGCGCTGCGTCGGGTCCAGCAGCGGGCGCGCCATCCGGGCGCCGCCGCCGCTGATGCCGGTGAATCCGGCCCGGGCGACCGCCGGCCGGGCGGCCACGCGGTCCTCGACGCCCGCCGTCGCGAAGCCGAGGATCAGCGCGAGCTCGGCGAGGAACTTCCGGGTGCCCAGGGCCATCTCCTCGGCCCCCTGGAGCGTCTGGACCGAGCCGCCCGCCACCTTGAAGTCGTCGCTGGTGCGCTTCAGGCCGCGCGACTCGTAGACCGCGAGCGCCTCCTCGAAGAGCCGCCCCGCCTCGTCGACCGCCCGCATCGCCGTCACCAGCTCGTCGATGTCCATGCCGATCTCGCGCTTCACGCTGCCTCCTGGTCCCGGAACTGTGCTGCACAGACCGTAGGAGGCAAAGTCCCTCGGCGGAACACCTCTGCGCGGTCGGATCTCGCGGGGCGCCGTACGGTGCGGAAGAAACACGTGTCGTCGCCTGAGGCGGACAGGGGCGGCCCGGGCCGAAACGCCCCGCGGGCGGGGTGGGGGCGGGGATACTCGGACGCGTGGAACTGCACATCGATCACCGCTGGCTGCTGGAGCGGCAGGAGGCGCTGTTCAAGGACGTGGAGGTGGCCGACCACTCCGCCCTGGTCGCCGCCGTGGCCCGGCACCGGGTCAACACGCCCAGCCTGGAGGTGGACGACCCCGACGCCTACTGGCGCGCGGCCGCCCTGCTCGACGCGATCGTGCTGCTCCGGCCGCTGCCCACCTCGAACGAGTACTTCGCCTACGGGGTGGCCGTCGCCTACATCGAGGCCTCCGGGAAGGCGGTGGAAGCCTCCTACGAGCAGTGGCGCGACCTCATCACCGACATCCGGATGCTGCGCGTCAGCGTCTTCGACGTCGCCGCCCGGCTGCGTTCGTGGCAGCCGTCCTGAGGGACCGTTGCTGCCGTTGCTGCCGTTGCTGCTGTCGCTGCCCTTGCTGCCGTTGCCGTTCCGCGGCCGCCGGTCAGCGCCGGCGCTGGGCGGGGGTGCCCACCAGGAGCGCGTCCGAGACGAGCCGCGCGCCGCGGGCGAGGCGGCCCAGCTGCTCCAGCTCCAGGGCGTACATCCTGATCGAGTTCTCGATGACCGACTCGGCTATGCCCATCATGGGCAGTTCGGCGCGGCTGGTCTGCAGGGCCGCCCGCACCGCGCGCATCTCGTGCTGGAGCTGGAGCTGGACGTGCCGGGCGAGGAGCGCGTGGTGACGGGTCAGCGTCAGGTAGCCGCCGTAGCGGGCCGGGAGGAGGTCCCGCAGCCAGCGCGTGGCCGTGCGCTCCCAGTCGTGCGTACCGGGCGCCTTGACCTGCAGGGGCCAGTCCGGGCTGAGCGTAACCGTGGCCGTCTGGGGCATTCTCGTCACTTCCGAGGGGTGTCGAAGCTCTGATCGAGACGTTCTGTCGAGACGTTCTGAGGGGCGGCCTCGGCCCAGGGGTTGACCGAGGCCGCCATGGGCGCTCTGCGGGATCCGAAAGCCTGGACTCGCCCGCGGTCGCGACGTGAGGAGGAGGTTCGTCGTACCGCGGTGCGTTCGAGAGGACGTGGGGTCGTCCTCCTTGGCATCTTGGTGGATCAGGAGCGCCGTCGTCAGTAAACATATATACCGTCGAGTAAGCAAGCGTATGAAAAATTTCATGCACTTCGAAGGCTGAATATCGCCTGGTGAAGTCGGCGCGGAGGGCCTAAAGAACGTCTACAGGAAGAAGCCGTGCTGGTCGGCCACGTGCTCGTAGTCCTCCAGGCGGGCCTGGGTCCGCTCCGGATCCGCGTCCGCCATCGCCTGCAGCAGGGCCGCCGAGAGCATCCCTGGCGCCGCGTAGGAGTCGAACACCAGGCGGGAACCGGTCGCCGCCGTCAGGGCCACGTCGGCCTCGTCGACCAGGGGCCCGAGGGTGGGATCCGTGATCAGGACCACGCGCAGCCCCGTGCTGCGGGCCGCCCGGACGGCGGACAGGGTCTCCTTGGCGTGCCGCGGCATGGCGAACGCCAGCACCCAGGTCCCGCCGGCCGCCCGGGACTGCAGCAGCGCGTCGAAGGCGACGCTGCCGCCGCGGGTCACCAGGCGCACGTCGGGGTGGATGCGGCGGGCCGCGTAGGCGAAGTACTCCGCCAGGGAGACCGAGATGCGCAGCCCGAGGATCGTCAGCGGCACCGAGGCGGCCAGCTCACGCCCGATGTCCAGCACCTGGTTGGTGTCGGCGAGCAGCCGGCGCACGTTCTCCAGGTTCTCGATCTCCGCGTCGACGGCCGCCTGGAGTTCGTTGCGGCGGATCTGCTCGCGGGTGTCCGGGGCGCCGGCCACCGCGCTCAGCGCGATCGGCTGGAGCACGTCGCGCAGGGCGGGGTAGCCGCTGAAGCCGAGGGAGGACGCGAACCGGGTCACGGAGGGCTGGCTGACGCCCACCCGCTCGGCGAGCTCGGTGATCGACAGGAACGCGGCCTCGGTGAGGTGGTCGATCAGGTACTGGGCGATGCGCCGCTGGCCCGGGGACAGGCGGCGGCCGTCGAAGAGCGCGAGGAGCCGGTCGGCCGGAGGGCGGACCTCCGTGGCCGGCTGACCGCTCGGCGTGATCGCAGCCGCTTGTGCGCGTGCCTGCTGCCCCGATGACACCGGAGGGCCTCCTTCTCACGTCACTCGCGCCAAACATAGCTCACCCCCCGTGGCCGATGATGATCAGTCCTGGGCGCGGGAGGTCACCGCGGCGTCGGTGCGGTCGCCCAGGAACTCGTACCAGCGGCGCTGCAGGCACAGGTAGCGGGTGTCCGCCTCGACGAGGTCGAGGAAGGAGCCGATCGTCGCGCCGAGCCGCTCGCCGAGGTCCGGGTCGGTCAGGGCGCCCTCCTCGGTGAAGGCGTGGTGGGCGCCCGCCAGGCTGAACATGTCGGGGTACACGCGGGCGCCGAGGTGTTCGAGGGGGACGCGCAGGGCCCACAGTCCGCGGTTGCCGCCGACCATCGAGGGCGAGGCCGAGACCAGCAGGGTCTGCTTGTCCTTGAAGGGCTGCGGACGGTAGCGGGAGACCCAGTCGACGGCGTTCTTCAGGACTCCCGGCACGGAGGCGTTGTACTCGGGCGAGGCGATGATCAGTGCCTGCGCGGCCTCGATCCGCCGGCACAGCGCCAGGGCGCCCTCCGGCAGCCCCTCGCCGGCCTCGGCGTCTCCGTCGTAGTGCGGCATGGGGAAGTCGCGGAGCGTGACGGATTCCGGGACGGCCCCGGCCTCGCGCACCATCGCGGCGACGAGGGCCGCGAGCCGGACGTTGACCGAGCCGGTGCGGGAGGATCCGGACAGCACGAGCACGCGCAGCGAGGTGCGCGGGTGCTCGCCGTCGTGCGGGCGGCCGGGATCCGCCGGGAAGTGGTCGGTGTCGGTCGGGTTCATGCCGTCTCCTGCTCCTCTGCGTCTGCGCTGCGCGACTGCTCTGCCGCTCGGCTGCTGCGCCGCTCGACCGCTGTGCTGCCCGGCCGCTGTGCCGCTCCGCCCCTCCCCGTGGCGGGCCCACGCGCGGCGGGACCCGCACACGCCGGTGTGCGGGTCCCGTCCGGGCCGCCGGGTCACTTCGCGCCGGGGTTCTCCCAGCGGTAGAACTCGTGGGCCATGGCGTCCTTCGGGCTGCGCCAGGTGTCCGGGTCGTGGGGGCTGACGTACGCCGTGAGGCGCTCGCTCAGCATCCGGAACTCCGGGTGTTCGGTGACCTTGGCGATGGCCGGGCCGGGCGGCCGGTCCGCCTCGATGAAGTGCATGTAGACGTCGCCGAACTGGAAGAGGCTCCGGCGTGTGACCCCTACCAGGCGCGGCAGTTCACCCGCGTCCGAGTCCGCGAAGAGCTCGGCGATGTCGGGGCCCGATCCCGGCGCCATGCGGGCGACGATCAGAGCGCGGTGCGTGTCGTTCATCCGACTGCTTGCCTCTCGTTTCAGTGACGGCCGGCGGCCGGGGCACGGCCCTCGCGTTCGCGCTGCTCGATCTTGTCGCGGATGAGCGCCATCTGGATCGGGGAGTTGCGGTTGATGTTGTCGGTCATCCAGGCGTCGTCCACGGGTGCCTCGGGCTTCATCGCGAAGTCCTGGGTCCACTTCATCCGGGTGCCGCCGGGCACCTCGAAGTACTGCCAGTGGATGTCCATGTGGGCGAAGGGGCCCGTCTCCACGCGCCGGGCGCGGACCGTGAGGCCCTGGCGGTCGACGGTGCGTTCCGAGACCCAGCTCCACACCGTGCCGTTCTCGTCGGGGTGCATGGTCAGGCGGAAGGTGGTGGTGTCGCCCTCCTGCTCTAGGATCTCCAGCGAGGAGTACTCGCTGAACAGCTGCGGCCAGCTGGGGAGATCGTTGGTCATCTCCCACACGAGCGCCACGGGCGCGTTGACGGTGATCTCGTTCTCGGTGTGTCCTGGCATGTCAGGCTCCGGTCATCAGGCTGTGGTTGACGAGGTCGAGGAATTCCCCGGGGGTCTTGCAGCGGTCGGCGTCGGTGGGCAGGGCCCGTCCGCGCCGGTTCTCCAGCTCACCGACGATGCCGAGCAGGCCCAGCGAGTCGAGGCCGTACTCGTCGAAGGAGGAGTCCGGACGGCTCGCCATGTCGGTGGGGTCGACGGTGATGCCGGCGGTCTTCATCAGGGCCGCCAGTTCCTCCACGGTCAGTCGGTCGGACATGTGTGTGCTCCCTTCCTGTGGGGACCGCTCGGGTCCGGCGGACTAGGAGTCCGCCGGGGAGCCCTTGCGGACGACGAGCGCGGAGTTGGATCCCATCCGCCCGCGGCTGAGCACGAGCGCGGTGCGCAGTTCCGCCGGCCGGGCGCTGCCCGTCACCACGTCGAGGTCGTGGCACACGTCGTAGACGTTCGGGGTCGGCGGGACGACGCCGTGCTCCAGGGCCAGGACCGCGGCGGCGGTGTCGAGCGCGGGAGCCGCGCAGTAGGCCCGGCCGGTACCGGACTTGGGCGCCGTGACCGGCACCTTCCGTCCGTGGTCGCCCAGGGCGCGGAGGATCGCGGCCGCTTCGGCGGCGTCCGCCTCCGGGGTCCCGAGGGCGTCGGCGAAGACCACGTCGACGTCCTCGGGGGCGCAGCCGGCCTCCCGGAGGGCGCCGCGGACCGCGTGGGCCAGTCCCTCGCCCGCCGGGTCGGGCCGGCGGGTGCCGCTGAAGGTCGCGGCGTGCCCGGCCACCACCGCGCGTACGGTGGCGCCGCGGCGGCGGGCCTCGTCCGCGTCCTCGACGACGAACATCGCGCCGCCCTCCGCGGGGACGTAGCCGCAGGCCTGGTCGGTGAACGGCCGGTAGGCGCGCTCCGGGTCGTCCCGCAGGCTCAGTCCCTCGTACTCCAGCTGGCAGACGATGGAGTACGGCGCGAGGGGCGCCTCCGTCGCTCCGACCAGCATGGCCCGGCTGCCCCGGTGGATCGCCCGGTCGGCGTGCGCGAAGGCGTCGAGCCCGCCCGCCTCGTCGCTGCAGACGACCCCGCAGGGCCCCTTCAGCCCGCGGCGGATGGAGATCTGGCCGGTGCTCGCGGCGTAGAACCAGGCGATGGACTGGTACGGGCCGACGAACCGCGGCCCCTGCTCCCAGAGGTGCTGCAGTTCGCGCTGGCCGAACTCGCCGCCGCCCGAGCCGGCCGCGGTGACGACGCCGAAGGAGAACGGGTCGTCCTCGTAGTCGGCCCGGCCGAGCCGGGCGTCCTCCAGGGCGAGGTCGGCCGCGGCGAGGGCGTGGTGGGTGAACCGGTCGGTCTGGACGAGGAACTTGTCCTCGACCAGGGATCCCGGGTCGAAGCCCCGGACCTCGCCCGCGACGCGCAGCGGCAGGTGTTCGCAGCCCGACCTGGTGACGCGGTCCAGGACGCTGACGCCGGACTGGGTCGCCTTCCAGAAGGCGTCGGCGCCGACGCCGTTGGGCGCGACGACCCCGATGCCCGTGATGACCGTACGGCTGGTCACGAGACCACCTCCTTCGGCCGGGTCATGACCACGGCGGACTGGAAGCCGCCGAAGCCGCTGCCCACGGAGAGCACGCTGCGCAGTTTCCGGTCCCGGGCGACCTTGGGCACGTAGTCCAGGTCGCATTCGGGGTCGGGCGTCTCGTAGTTGGCGGTCGGCGGCACCACCTGGTGGACCATGGCGAGGACGCAGGCCGCGAGTTCGATGGCCCCGATGGCGCCGAGGGAGTGCCCCACCATGGACTTGATGGAGGTCATCGGCGTCTTGTAGGCGTGGTCGCCCAGGACCTTCTTGACCGCCGCGGTCTCGTGGCGGTCGTTCTGCTTGGTGCCGGAGCCGTGCGCGTTGACGTAGTCGATCTCGTCGGCGGCGATCCCGGCCTGGGCGAGGGCGGTTTCGATGGCGCGGGCCATCTCCAGGCCCTCGGTGGTCAGCCCGGTCATGTGGTGGGCGTTGCCGAAGGTGGCGTAGCCGCCGATCTCGCAGTAGACGGTCGCACCGCGGGCGCGGGCGTGTTCCAGCTCTTCGAGGACGAGGACGGCGCCGCCCTCGCCGAGGACGAACCCGTCCCGGTCGGCGTCGAACGGACGGGAGGCGTGGGCCGGGTCGTCGTTGTTCGGCGAGGTCGCCTTGATGGCGTCGAAGCAGGCCACGGTGATCGGCGATATCGGCGAGTCCGAGGCTCCGGCGATGCACACGTCCATCCGGCCCTCCGCGATGGCGTGCACGGCGTACCCGATGGCGTCGAGTCCGGAGGTGCAGCCGGTGGAGACGGTCTGGACGGGACCGCGTGCTCCCGTCTGCTCCGCGACGGCGGAGGCGAGGGTGGCCGGCGTGAACGCCCGGTGCAGGTGCGGGCCGGCCAGTTTGTGGTCCACGTCCCACCAGGAGCCGGACTGGCTGACGGCGACGTAGTCGTGCTCCAGACGGGTGGTGCCGCCGACGGCGGTGCCGAGGGAGACACCGGTGCGCCAGGCCTCGTCCGAGGTGAGGTCGAGTCCGGCGTCGCGCACCGCCTCGCGGGCGGCGACCAGGGCGAACTGGATGTACCGGTCCGCGCGGGCCGCCTCCTCGTCGTCGAGGCCGTGGGCGGCGGGGTCGAAGTCGACCTCCGCGGCTATCCGGGAGCGGAAGCCCTTCGGGTCGAAGAGGCTGATGGCGCGCGTCGCCGTACGGCCGTTGGCCAGCAGGTCCCAGAAGTCGCGGACGCCGATACCACCGGGCGCGACGACGCCCACTCCGGTGACGGCCACCCGCCGGCGGGTCACGAGACCGCTCCTGTACGGTCCGGCGGCTGCTCCCATGCGGTTCCCTCCGGGTTCGGCGCCTGTTCGGTGTCCACGTGTCCCAGCTCGGGGCGCGGGGCGAGGGGTCCGAGGTGGAAGACCATGCGCGCCTCGGTGTCGCCGACGTTGCGGAAGCGGTGCCGGGTGTTCAGGGGGACGAGCAGCCCCTGGTCGGTGCGCAGGGGGTGGGGCTCCCCGTCGAGGTCGACCTCCAGCCGGCCGCTGACCACGTACACGAACTCCTCGGAGTACGGGTGGTAGTGCTCGGCGATGGACTCTCCGGGGGCCATGATGGCCAGGCCCATGAAGCCGCTGGTCGAACCCACCGAGGTCGGGGTGAGTACGGCCCTCAGGTCGCCACCGCGGCGGCGGTTGGGCGGCGTCTCGCTCAGGTCCACGATGCGTGGGCGCTGTTGGGTCATGGTGGGTGCCTCCTGGCGTGTGGGGAGAGCCTCGACGGAGATCGGGGTGGGGGGTCGGGGGTGGGGTGGGGCCTGACGGCCCCGGGGGATCAGGACTGCGCGGGTGCCCGGCGGTCGGTGATGAGGTTCATGGTGTGGTGCGTGGAGCGGGCCCGCCCGCCGGGCGCGACCGTCAGGCGGTCGAGCACCGCGGCCTTGCGGGGGCCCGAGACGCCGTAGACGGTCTCGGGGTCGGCCTCCAGCGGGCCGCGCACGTCGATCAGCCGGACGACGATGTCGTCGCGCTGGAAGATGCTGCTGCTCCGAACGGGGCTCGTGGGCCGGTGCGCGGCCGCCTCGTCCTGGCGGGCGAGGAACCTGGCGAGCGCCTGGCCGCAGCCGGGCTTCGCCGGGTAGTAGATCGCGTGCCGCTGCACCTCGGCGGACTCGGGCTCCGGGGCGGCGATGTGGTGGACGGCCGGGACGGCGGCGCGCATGAAGAACATGCGGGCCGATTCCGGGTCGCCGAGGTCGCGGTCCTGTTCGAGGTAGGGGTTGATGGCCTCCTCGACGGCGCGCACCTCGGGCTGTTCCGAGACGTGCCGCAGGGCTGCCATCAGGTCGCCCTGTACCTCGACCGTGCGCACCACCCGGTTGCCGTGCATGAACAGCGAGGTGCGGCACAGGCGGGTGTGGTCGTCGACGCGGGCCGCCGGGGAGGCGTAGCTGGAGAGGATGGCCGCGACGTCCTTCTCGCTGCCCGGCTTGACCGTGAAGGTCAGGGCGTGGCGCACGATGCCGGCGCCCAGGCGGGGCGTGGGCTGCAGGCGTGCCGTGGAGGGGCGGGACGCCTGGTCGTAGCCGCGGCCGGTCTCGCGCAGCACGGTGAACTTGAGCGGGCGCATGGACCGCGCGCACGCGCCGAGCGGGCGTACCTGTTCGGCGTGGTACTCGCTGTTGACCCAGGCGAGGTACTGCGGGGCGCTCTCCCACTCGCTGGTGATGAGCCACTGCGAGGGGTTCTCGAAGGACTGGCACAGCTGGTCGCTGATGTGGCCCGGGACCGACGCGATGTCGTTGCGGAGCTTTTCGTACGCCTCGAAGAACCGCTGCTGGGTCCCCTCGTGGAGGTCCATCAGAAGGACGACCCGGAGCATGGAGCCGTCGAAGGCTGACTGCGACACCCGTTCGGACAGGGTGGTTGTCATCTACTCACTCCTTCATGAGGGGGTGGAGATCCATCGCGTACGGACCCCTCGTCCGTCACCGGTGGCGTCCGCCCGGGCCGGCGGCCGCCTCACCGGGCAGGGACAGGCCGGCGCGTCCGGGGGGAGCCGCTGTCGCTCATCGTCATCCGGGTAGGGGCGTACCGCTACATGTCGGGATCAAGCGGGTGACAACCGGCGAATCAACTGGGCCTCATCCCGGATCGGGGGCATAAAGAGTCCACTCCCCCACACAGAAAACAGGAGCCCGCAGCTGATGGAAGACAACGCCGATGTTCGCGTACCGGTTCTCGTCGTGGGCGGCTCTCTCGTGGGCCTGTCCACCTCGCTGTTCCTGAGCCGCCACGGAGTGAGGCACCTGCTGGTCGAGAAGCACTCGGGTACCTCCCCGCACCCGCGCGGCCGTGGCATCAACGCCCGGACGATGGAGCTGTACCGCACGGCAGGGGCGGAGAGCGCGATCCGCCGGGCGGCGTCCGTACTGGAGGGCATTCAGGGCATTCTGCAGGCGTACTCGCTGACCGACGCCGCCGACCACAACTGGCTCATCAAGTCCATCGACCCGTCCGGCGCACTGGCGCGCTTCAGCCCGACGCAGTGGTGCCTGTGCAGCCAGAACAACATCGAGCCGGTGCTGGCCGAGCAGAGCCGGGCGCAGGGCGCCGACATCCGCTTCGGCAATGAGCTGATGAGCTTCGACCAGGACTCCACCGGGGTGAACGCCGTGGTGAAGGACCGCACGACGGGCGAGCACATCACGGTGCGCGCGGACTTCCTGATCGCGGCGGACGGGCCGCGCAGCCCCGTCCGCGAGCAGCTGCGGATCCCCCAGACGGGCAACGGCGAGCTGTTCCACAACGTGAGCGTCACCTTCCGCTCGGAGCGGCTGGTGAAGGTGCTGGGCGACCTGCGCTTCATCGTCTGCTACCTGATGCGCCCGGGTGCCGACGGGGCGCTGCTGCCGGTGGACAACGACACCCAGTGGGTCTTCCACGCCCCCTGGCACCCCGACCAGGGCGAAACCCTGGAGGACTTCACCGACGAGCGGTGTGTGGACCAGATCCGCGAGGCGGTCGGCGTACCCGATCTGGACGTGGAGATCGGCGGCAAGGCGCCGTGGCACGCGGCCGAACGGGTGGCCGAGCGGTATTCGTCCGGACGGGTGTTCCTGGCCGGGGACGCCGCCCACGAGATGTCGCCCACCGGGGCCTTCGGCTCCAACACGGGCATCCAGGACGCGCACAACCTGGCGTGGAAGATCGCCGCGGTGCTGAACGGTTCGGCGGGCATCGGGCTGCTGGACACCTACCAGGCCGAGCGGCTTCCGGTGGCCAGGGCCACGAGCGAGCGGGCGTCGGCCCGTTCGGCCGAACACAGCCACCCGGGGTACGCGCCCCCGCCCACCATGGGCGGCGGGCCGGGCAGCGGCGTCCTCACCACGGCGATGGCCTACTGCTACACGCAGGGCGCGCTCGTCGGCGGCGACCCGGACCGGCCCGTCATCCCGGAGACGCTGCAGGCGATGGGCGACACCGGCACCCGGGCTCCGCACCTGTGGCTGACCCGGGCCGGTGAGCGGATCTCCACCCTGGACCTGTACGAGCGTTCCTTCGTGCTGCTCAGCGGCGCGGGTACGCCGTGGCAGGCGGCCGCGGAACAGGTGGCCCGGCAGCTGGGGGTGCGGCTCGACGCGTACACGATCGGCTCCGGGCCGGGTGCGGACCTGGTCCCGCAGGGCGGCGCCCCCTGGACCGAGGTCCACCGGCTCGGCGCCGACGGGGCCGTGCTCGTACGCCCGGACGGGTTCGTGGCCTGGCGCTCGGAAGGCGCCGCGGCCGATCCCGCGGCGGCCTTGCGCGAGGTTCTCTCGACGGTGCTGCGCCGGGCGTGACCACCCACTGCCCCCGTCCGCCGGCCGTGCGCGCGGCCGGCGGACGGGGTTCAGCGGCAGGTCCAGCAGCCTGCCCAGCAGCCGGTGTCGGGGTGGACGGCACGGCGGCGGCCGGAGCCGCCGCCGGGCCCCTTCCCGGCGCCGCCCGTCGCGCCGCGGTCACGGTCACGGTCGGGGGAGGTCCGGTTCGCGTAACAAGCGACGACGACCGCGATCGCGGCCAGTTCCTCCGGGGCGGCGACGCCCCTCTCCACACGCAGCAGGCTCGCTATCGGAACATCGTTCGACATCGGCACGGCCTCTCTCACGGGGGCTGCGCGTGCGCCCTGTCGCGTCGCGAGGGGCTGACCGGCTCGGCATCGACGCGGGCGGCACACGGGTGGCTCGGCGCGCCGACGGGACGTGTTCCGCGTGCGCGAACCGGCCTGTGGGGTCCTGTCGGATCCGGGGGACCCCTGTCGCGACCGACGGTACAAGCGCCCGGCGGACGCGGCACGCCGAGCCCGGCGCGCCCGCCGCGCCCGGCGGGGCGACCGTGAAGGGCCACCAGCCCCTGCTCTGCCGGGGGTGCGCCGGCCACCTGTACGCCGTCTGCACGACGGACCACACGGGCGGCAACAAGGTCGGGCAGTGGGAGGTCGACCACGAGATGCCCGTGTCGTGCCCGCTGGCGGGGCTGTTGCCGCTGACCGGGCGGGGGGTCTCCGTCCACGACCTGCCCGGTGCCGAGGAGGTGCTGGGTCCGCCCCGTTGAAGTCCGGCGGACTGGGCCGGACGGGTGAGTTCCGTCCGGCCCGGTCCGCCGCTCAGCCCTCCCGGGGGGCGGCGGCGGTCCCCGCGCTCCTCGCCCTCCACCGGTCCGCCGTCATCCGCCAGATGACGTCGGTCCCCGACTCGCCGGGCGTGAGCGGTCCTTCGGGTGCCGGTACGCGCTCGACCTCGGTGAATCCCGAGCGCCGGGCGACGGCCCCGCTGGCGCGGTTCGCCGCGTCGTGGTGGATCTCGATGTGGTCGATGCCGTCCAGTCGGAACCCCGCGTCGACGAGGCCCGCGACGGCCATGGTGACCAGGCCCCGTCCGGTCCGGGCGGGGTGGATCCAGTAGCCGATCTCCAGGCCGCCCGCTCCGATGCGGCGCATGAGGCTGCAGCTGCCGATCACTTCGGCGTCCGAGGTGATCGCGTAGCTGAAGTCCTGCCCGGTCTCCCACTTCTCGTGGCTCCTGGCCAGGTATTCGGCGGTCTGCGCTCTGCCGGGGTCGGCGGCCCAGGGCAACCACGGCACGAGATGGTCCCGTGACTCGTGGATCGCCCGCTCCAGGGCGTCGAGATCGCCGGCGCGCCACCGGCGCAGGTCGACGTGGTCCGAACGGATGCTTTCGGCGGGCTTTTCCATGCACCGGATGCTCGCCCGGCCCGGCAGCCCGCGGCAACGCATTAAGCCGTCAGGGGCGGCCCGCCCCGGGGTGGTACAGCGCGTACGCACGGGACATGTCGACCGGCTCGTCGCCGGACAGCCGCAGGAAGTACTCCACCTGCCAGGCCTGCGTGGCGCGGGCCTGACGGCTGGTGGTGCTCACCCAGGGCGGGTAGACGCGGAAGGCCCGCTTTCCGCCGGAGCCGTCCGTCGAGACGATGTTCCGCTCGCGCAGCACCTCCCGCGGGAACACGAACTGCCCGAAGTCCTCGCCCTCACAGGCGCTGATGACGAACAGGTCGACGGGATCCGCGGCGTCGAAGGGCTGGATCGGCCCGCCCGGGGACCTCTTCCACACCGTGACGAACTGGCCGGCCTTGGTCGGGGTCGTCCTGGCCGTACGGAACCTGACCGCGAGGCCGTCCAGGGTGAACCCGCACGCCCCGTAGTCGGCGCTCTCCGCCTCGGGCACCGGCGGCGAGCAGGTGAAACCGCCCGGGTCGTACGCCAGCTCCTTGGCCCGCAGCAGGTCGCCCGGGGCTTCGCGTTCCATCGCCATGTCCTCCATCCTGCCAGATCTCGAACGCATGAACGAATTCGCGTGCCCTCCCCTGGGAACTCGTGTGCGACCGAGTGATCACCGTTGGTATGCTCCGTCGCGATCGGAGGGGGGCCGATCATGACGAGCCAGGCCGACCGGCCCGCGAGAGCGGCTGCCCGGGGCCGGCTCGCGCGTCCCCCTCTCCCCGTGTTCACCCAGGAGAGGGTGGTTGTGGAACCGACCGCACTACGAACGTCACGCCCGCGCCGGGGGCTCGGAGCCGCCGCGCTGGCCCTGGTCACCGGTGCCGCACTGCTGGCGGCCGCCCCAGCCGGGGCGGCCGCCGCCGCGGCTCCCGCCGGCGCCCCCGCCGCGGCACCCGCCGAGCTCGTGCTGCCCGCCGCCCCGCGCGGCCTCCCCGCCCGGAACCCGCTCTTCGTGGCCGGCGACACCGGCCTCCTGCACGCCCGGGAGGGCAGCGACCGGCTGCTATGGACCCGGTACGACACCGGCGCCACCACCGACACCGGCCTGCGCCTGCCCGCCCCGGTCAGTGCGGACCTCGACCAGGGCCGGCCGTCGCGCGGTCACAACGGAGCCCCCGACCACCGCTACGGAACCTCCTCCGACACGGTCGCCGTCCCCACGGCGGCCACGGCGCAGGCACCGGCCAAGGTCGACCTGTTCGACCTGGCCACCGGGAAGCCGGCCGCACTGGGCACCGTCACCATCCCCGCCGGACAGAGCTACTCGGGGACGTACGGACGTACCGTGCTGACCTTCGAGGGCACCGACTCCGCGGTCACCGGCTGGTTCCTGAACCGGCTGGACGGCGGTTCCACGGTCCGCACCAAGGTGGCGCTGCCGGCCGACGCCGCCCTCGCGCCCTCCGTGCACGACGGCGACCAGGACTCGCTGATCCTGCGTCACCGCCTCGACGACCTCAGCCACTCCGTCCTGGTGGACGTCGCCACCGGGCGGACCACCGCGCTGCCGGACGAGGGACAGTTCGAGTTCACGCACAGCTTCCGGCTGGCGAAGGGCAAGGTGCTGCGCACCGACGACCGGAACATGGTCGACGCACTCGACCGGGCGCAGCCGCAGACCGTGCTGAGCTCCACCTACCTCAACCCGGTCTCGGGCGAACTGCGGATGCTCGGCGACTGGTTGATCGGCACCGACACCGTCGCGGGAACCTCCGGCGACGACCGCGGACGCCCGCTGCACTTCACGCCCGTCGGTTCGGACTCCGGAGTCGTGAAGTTCCTGCTGGAGTTCGCCGACTCCCAGCTGCTGCCCGCACCGGACGGCTCGCTCTTCGCGATCGGCAGCCCCAAGGCCCCCCAGTACGGCAGCCAGCCCGAGGTGACGGTCCGGCGGCTCACCGTGGCCGGCGACGCCGAGCCGCAGGCCACCACGCTGACGGAGGTCCCCGCGGCGCCGGCCACCGTCTTCGGCCTCTCGATCGGCGGCGGCGTGCTCACCACCGCCTCGGACACCGTCCAGTTCCAGCCGGGCGACATCACCGGCGCGTACCGCAGCTACCGGATCTCGAACGACCCGACGCCGGTCAAGACCTTCGAGTACCTCGACGGAACCCACGCCATCAGCGACTGCTCCAGCCACGGCGCCGGGTGCGTCGGTCTGCGCTCGACCGGCGACGACCGGTACCTGGAGTACAACCCAGTGCAGCGGGAGGCCGCGGTCATCCGCAAGGCCGGCAACCGCGACTGGGCGGGCACCGTCCCCACCGGCAAGGTCGACGGCCTGCGGACCGCGGACGCCGCGGGCCGCTACGTCGCGCTCGCGCAGACCGCGTACGGCAACCTGACCTCCAACCACCAGGTGGTCATCGGCGATCTCGACGCCCGCGCCCAGGTGTTCACCACCCAGGCGACCGGTGTTGCGGTCCAGGGCGACACGCTCTGGCTCTCGCGGCAGAACGACAGGACCGTCTACGCCAGTGACATCAAGGGCGAGACGGACCGCGGCACCTTCACCACCCCGTGCCCGGCCACGCTGCTGGAGGCCGTCGGACGCTACGTCGCCTGGGCCTGCCAGGACGATCAGGGCACGGTGCGCACCAGCGGCGTGTACGACACCACGACCCGCCAGACCCTCTCGGTGCCGGTGATGAGCAAGGACTGGACCAACAGCGTCTGGGGCCGGGAGTCGCTGCTCGGCGACGGCTACCTGGTCCGCCAGGACCTGGCCACCGGCAAGCTGCTGCTGCTCGACTTCCACGACGGCATCAAGGCCTCGGGCGGGGAGGACACGGTACAGGTCCGCACCCTCGCCCAGGGCGCGGAGTGGAAGCGCCAGCGCCACGCGAACCGCTCCTGGGCGGTGGACCGTACCGGGTCGAACATCGTGTGGACCGACGCGGACGGGCAGCGCGTCCACGTGGCCAACAACGGCATCCCGGCCGCACAGGCCGGCGACCGCTTCACCACGCTGTCCCCGGCGCGGCTGCTGGACACCCGGGCGGGCCTCGGCCGGGCCGGCACGGCCCCGGTCGCGGCCGGCGGCGAGGTGTCGCTGCAGGTCGCGGGCCGGGCGGGGGTACCGCAGTCCGGGGCCAAGGCCGTCGTGCTGAACGTGACCGTCACCGACCCGAAGTCCGACGGGCACCTGACCGTCTGGCCCTCGGGCACCACCCGCCCCGACTCCTCCAACCTCAACTGGACGACCGGGCGGACCGTGCCGAACCAGGTCGTGGTCCCGGTCGGCGCCGACGGCAGGGTCAACCTGCGCAACGCGGGCTGGGGCACGGCACACCTGATCGCCGACGTCTTCGGCTACTACTCCGCCGACGCCTCGGGCAGCACCTTCACGGCGGCGGGCCCGGCCCGTCTGCTGGACTCCCGTACCGCGGTGGGACGGCCCGGCACCACCCCGGTGCCGGCCCGCAGCGAGGTGACGCTCCAGGTCGCGGGCCGCGGCGGTGTGCCGCAGTCCGGGGTCAAGGCCGTCGTGCTGAACGTGACCGTCACCGACCCCAAGGACGACGGGCACCTGACGGTGTGGCCGTCCGGCGCCGCCCGCCCCGACTCCTCCAGCCTCAACTGGACGGCGGGCCAGACCGTGCCCAACCACGTGGTGGTCCCGGTCGGTCCGGACGGGACGGTGAAGCTGTTCAACGCGAGCTGGGGCACCACCCACCTGATCGCCGACGTGTTCGGCTACTACTCCGACGACGCGGCCGGTGCCGGCTTCCACGCCGCCGGGCCCCGGCGCGTCCTGGACACCCGGACCTCCGGTGCGGTCCCCGCACGCGGAAGCACCGTGCTCGACCTCTCCGGAAACCGTGAACTCGGCCGGGCCAAGGCGGTCGTGCTGAACGTGACCGTGACCGATCCGAAGTCCGACGGGCACCTGACCGTCTGGCCCTCGGGCACCACCCGCCCCGACTCCTCCAACCTCAACTGGACGGCCGGGCGGACCGTCGCGAACCTCGTCACGGTGCCGGTCGGCGCCGACGGCAAGGTGGAGATCGCCAACCTCGGCTGGGGATCCGCCCACGTCGTCGTCGACCTCTTCGGGCACCTGGGCTGACCGGCCCCTCTCCCCGTGTCACCGTCTCCCCGCCGGGTCGTACCCGGCGGGGAGACGCGTGTCGCGGCTCTTGACGGTGGCGGGGGCGCGGAGCACAGTGGCCACCGTTCTGAGAGCGCTCTCAGAACGGTGGACCAGGCTCTGCTTCCCCCCGCACCCGCGCCTCGGCGCGCGCTTCAGAGAGGGCACCCATGCGCGAGACATCCGGCAGGAAACGAGCGGTGTTACGGCGGGCCGTGCTGGCCGCGATCGGTACGACCGCCCTGGTGGCGGCCGCCGCCGCGGGCGTCGTGCTCCCCGCCAGTGCCGCGGCTCCCGCCGCTCCGGCGGGCTGGTCCCAGGTGTTCCTGGACGAGTTCGACGGCCCCGCCGGCTCCGGGGTGGACACCGCCGACTGGCAGTACACCACGGGCACCAGCTACCCGGGCGGTCCCGCCAACTTCGGGACCGGCGAGATCGAGACGATGACCGCCGACCCCGCCAACGTGTCCCTCGACGGCGCGGGCCACCTGCGCATCACCCCCCGGCGGGACGCCGCGGGCCGGTGGACGTCCGGTCGCGTCGAAACCCGGCGTGGCGATTTCCAGCCCCCGGCGGGCGGCATCCTGCGCACCGAGGCCCGCATCCAGATGCCGAACGTCACGGGTCCGGCCGCCAAGGGCTACTGGCCCGCCTTCTGGATGCTGGGCACTCCCTACCGCGGGAACTGGTGGAACTGGCCGGGCGTCGGCGAGATCGACATCATGGAGAACGTCCAGGGCCTCAACACCGTCTGGGCGACCGTGCACTGCGGCACCAGCCCGGGCGGTCCGTGCAACGAGACGTCCGGCATCGGCGGCCAACGCGTGTGCCCCGGTGCCACCTGCCAGGCCGGTTTCCACACCTACGCCGTCGAGTGGGACCGCTCGACCGCGGTCGAGCAGATGCGCTTCTCCGTCGACGGCTTCACCTTCCACACCGTACGGGCCGATCAGGTCGACGCGACGACCTGGACCAACGCCACCGACCACGGCTACTTCATCATCCTCAACGTCGCCATGGGCGGCGGCTTCCCCGACGCCTTCGGCGGCGGACCCGACGCCGGCACCGAACCGGGCCACGCCATGGTCGTCGACCACGTCTCCGTCCTGCGGTCCACGGGCGGCACGACGCCGCCCACCACTCCCCCGACCACGCCACCCACCACCCCGCCGTCCGGCAACCGCGACGCGTACGCCGCGATCCAGGCCGAGTCCTACGACGGCCAGTCGGGGGTGGCCGAGGAGGCTTCCGCGGACACGGGCGGCGGCCGGAACCTCGCGGCCCTCGGCAACGGCGACTGGGCCCTGTTCCGGGGCGTGGACTTCGGCTCCGTCCCGGCGCGGCAGTTCCACGGCCGGGTCGCGAGCGGGGCCGCGGGCGGGGTCAGCGGGCTCGTCGAGGTACGGCTCGACAGCCGTACCTCGCCCCCGGTCGGCAGCTTCTCCGTCGCGAACACCGGCGGTTGGCAGAGCTGGCGCACGATCCCGGCGAACATCACCGCGGTCACGGGCACGCACGACGTCTACCTGACCTTCACCAGCGGCCAGCCGGCCGACTTCGTGAACGTCAACTGGTTCGACTTCGGCCACTGACCGAATACCTGCTCGCGGGCGCGGCCGGCGCGCCGGCCGACGCCGCGTCCGCGAAGACGGCGTCGAAGTCGGCGTCGATGCCCGGGCGTTCGCCGATCCGGCGGGTGGTCGGGGGCCCGATCACGGCGACCTGCGGAGCCGGACGTCCCGGACGGGGTCACGCCTCGTCCGGGACGTGGACGTCCAGGACGCAGATGTCGTCCCGGTTGGCCAGGCGCCGGCCCGCCAGCGTGCGGGCCAGCTCCTCGTCGAGGCCGTCCCGCAGCAGCCTCAGGGCGTCCTCGGCCAGCCGGTCCAGTCCGAGGTCGATGTCCTCGCCCGGTTCCTCCACGAGCCCGTCGGTGTAGAGCAGCAGGCGGTCGCCGGGCAGGAGGTCGATGACGGCCTGGCGGTAGACGGAGTCGGGGGCGGCGCCCAGGAGGCAGCCGTCGGGCTGCGGGAGGAACCTCGCACGGCCGCCGCGGAGCAGCAGGGGCGGCAGGTGTCCGGCCCGCGCCCAGGTCAGGCGCCGGCCGTCGGGCTGGTACCGCCCGATGACCATCGTGGCCGTCGCGGTCGGCTCCGAATCCGTGTGCAGGAGGAGGTTGTTGAGGCGGCGCAGGACGTCGACGAGGGGTGATCCGGTGATGGCCATGCCCTTCGCGGTGAACCTCAGCTGGGCCATCGTGCCGACGGCCGCGAGGCCGTGGCCGGCGACGTCCCCGACGACGAAGAGCGCGCTCTTGTCGGGCAGTTCGATGGCGCTGTACCAGTCGCCGCCGACGTTGACCCCGCTGTCGGCGGGCGTGCACGCCACGCCGACGCACAGGCCCGCGAGTTCCAGGGACTGCTCGGGGATCGGCAGCAGGGTCGACTGGAGCCGGGCGGCGAGGGCCCGTTCGGCCTGGAGCATGCCTCGCTGGACGAGGACGGCCCGTTCGCTCTCGCGCAGCGCGAGTTCGGCGTCGCGCAGGGCCGTGACGTCCTGGAAGAAGCCGTGGACCTCGACCGGGGTGCCGTTGGCGTCGGTCTGCGCCTCCACGACGATCCGCAGGTGCCGTACGCCGTCCGCGGTGGTGATCCGGAAGGGCTGGTCCAGGGCATGTCCGAGGCCCAGGAGCCGTCGGACGGCACCGCCGAGCCTCGCCTGGTCCTCCGGCAGCACGTGGCGGGGCAGTTCCTCCAGGCCGATCGGGCCCAGGGCGGCCTCGCGGTCGAAGATGGCGTAGACCTGGTCGGACCAGACGACATGATCCGTCGTCAGGTGCCAGTCGGCCCATCCCAGGTTGCCCAGCCGCTGCATGTCGGCCAGCCTGCGGATCTCCCGCTCGCTGGTGTCGTGCCGGATCCAGGAGACGAGCAGGCGTCCGCCCAGACGGGTGGCCCGGACGGAGTAGACGGACTCCTGGGGGAATCCGGCGCCCACCTCCTGGTACCGGAAGGGCTCGCCCTCGTAGACCGCGCCGGAGGCGAGCGCGTCCTGGTAGCCCTCCCACAGGGCGGTGCCCGCCACGGTGGGGTAGGTCTCCAGGACCTTCCGGCCGATGAGTTCCTTGCCCCGGCGTCCGGTCACGTCGACCGACTCCGGCGCCGCCGCGTCGATCCGGTAGTCCTCGGTCTCCCCCGTGGCCGAACGCAGCGGGGTGAGCAGGACGGCGGGGCCGGACAGCACGTCCAGGATCCGCTGGACCTGTTCCACGTCGTCGGGGGCCGCGGCGCCCCCGGACCCGCCGCCCTCGGACCCGCCGTCGTCGGGCCGGCCGGCGGCGCGCAGCAGCCCGCCGCACAGCCGCACGGCCTTGCGCAGCAGGGTCCGCGTGCCGGGGTCGAAGGGGCCGGGCCGGGTGCGCAGGAACCCCACGGCGGCCCGTGCGATCCCGTCGGACGGTACGGGGATCCAGGCGCGGGAGGGCCACCGCTCGGGCGGGTTGCCGATGAGCAGGTAGCGGCGCGCGTCGTGCACCGGGTCCTCCAGCCACACCGGGTGCCGCGCGGCGATGGCCTCCAGGGCGGCGACTCCGCTGAGCGGCGGAACGTGGCTCCACTGGTCGGCCAGCTCATGGTCGACGCCGGCGTGTCCCGTCAGTTCCAGGCTGCCCGCGGCCGTCACCGTGTAGATCATCACGGCGTCCACACCGACCGCCTCGGCGAGCACGGCCCGCAGCAGCTCGGCGACGTCCCCCTCGTCGCCCGCCTCGGCCAGGCACTCCGCGATGCGGGCCAGCAGCGGGCGCAGCCCGTCCTCCTCCGGCGGGCCGTCGCAGGGGCCCGCGGAGCCGGTGGCAGGCTGCTGCCGGGCCGGGAGCCGGTCCGGGGCGGGCGGCGGGGACGGGTCGGCCGGGGAGGCGGGGGGCGGGCCTGGCCGGATCCGGCCCAGGGCGAGCCAGCACTCCTCCATGAGGGTGCTGCCGCGCCGGGCGGCGCGCTCCAGCAGTCGTTCGTAGGCCGCGTCGTCGGAGATCCCCGTCTGGGCCATCAGGACGCCCTTGGCCCGCTCCAGCACGGCCGTGGACGCGGCGACGCCCTCCAGGTCGGCGATCTCCGATCGCAGCCTGGACACCACCTTGGCCAGCGCGAGCACCTCGGGTGAGGCACCGTCGTCGGGGGGCACGACGTCGTGCGTCATACCTTGAGGATGGCACGGCGCCCCGCGTGCCCGCGTCCGGCTGCCGGGGGCCCGGCGGGCGCGCGGCGCGCCCGCCGTCCCGCGGGAAGGGCGCCGCCCGCGGAGTTACGCTCGGAGCAGGCCGCGAAAGGGATGGTGCGCATGTGTCGGTGGCTCGCCTACTCGGGGACGCCCGTGCTGCTCGACACCGTGCTCTACCGCCCCGAGCACTCACTGATCAACCAGAGCCTGCGGTCCCGGCTGGGTGTGGAGTCGACCAACGGCGACGGCTTCGGGCTCGGCTGGTACAGCGCGGACGGCAACGGCACGCCCGCGGTCTTCCGTGACATCGGGCCCGCCTGGAACAACCGCAACCTCCAGGAGCTCGCCGCGCACGTCCGCTCGCCGCTGTTCTTCGCGCACGTACGGGCCTCGACCGGCTCGGCGATCCAGCAGACGAACTGCCATCCGTTCCGGCACGGGCGCTGGCTGTGGATGCACAACGGGGCGATCGGGGACTTCCACCGGCTCCAGCGGGATCTGTGCATGGCGGTCGACCCGGCCCTGTTCGCGTGCATCGAGGGGTCCACGGACTCGGAGGTGATGTTCTACCTCGCGGTCACCTACGGCCTCGACCAGGACCCCCCGGGTGCGGTGGCGAGGATGGCCGGGCTCGTGGAACGGCTCGGCAAGGAGCACGGGGTGGCGGAGCCGCTGCAGATGACGGTGGCGGTGAGCGACGGCGAGCGCGTGTGGGCCTTCCGGTACTCCAGCCAGGGCAGGTCGCGCTCCCTGTACTACAGCAGCCGGGCCGACACGGTCCGGCACCTCTATCCGGAGATCGACTACCTCAGGGAGGTGTCGGACGACACGCGCATCGTGGTCTCCGAGCCGCTGGGAGACCTCCCGGGCGTGTGGAACGAGCTCCCGGAGAGCAGCTACGCGGTCGTCCCGTCCGGCCGGGACGTGGACTACCTCCCCTTCATTCCGGAACTCTAGCCCCGGCCGTGCCCCCGGGTGAGGAGTGCTCCGGTGGGTAGGGGCAGCACGGAGGAGGCCTTGGAAGGACGGCACCACCGCCTCGGTCGAGCCGGTCGCGGACCGGTGGCCGGCGGCGCCCACCCTCACCGAGAGGACCCCCATGTCACTGGCCGTGCACACGTCGGCGCCCCGTCACGGGAGCCGGACCCCCGCGCCCTTCGGACCGGGAGGTACCTGCTCCGCCGCGGCCACCGTGCCGACCATGGGCGTGGAGGAGGAGTTCCTGCTCGTCGACCGTCGCAGCAGGGCTCCGGTGGGCCGCGCGGCAGGGGTCATCGCGGCGGCCTCGGGCCGGCTCGGGCCACTGGTCCAGCCGGAGTTCTTCACCGCGCAGGTCGAATCGTGCACGGGCCCCACGTCGAGCACGGCCGTGCTGCGGGCCGAGCTGGCGTGGCTGCGGGCCGAGCTGGTCCGGGCGGCGCAGGCACAGGACTGCCTGCTCGTCGGCACCGGTACGCCGGTGATCCCGCCGGAGCATCCGCTGACCATCACCCCGGACGACCGCTACCGGCGGATGGCGGTCCGTTTCGCCTCGGCCGTGGCGGGCCGCGACCAGCCGGTGTGCGGGTGCCACGTGCACATCGGCGTGTCCTCCCGGGCGCAGGCGCTGGACCTGGCCAACCGGCTCCGGCCGTGGCTGCCCACGCTGCAGGCCCTCAGCGCGAACTCCCCCTTCGACCGCGGCAGGGACACCGGGCACGCCAGCTGGCGGGCGGTCGAACACGCCCGGTGGCCCACGGTGGGGCCGGCCCCCTTCCTGGACGAGGCCTCGTACGAGCGCATCGCCCACGATCTGGTGCAGTGCGGGGCCCTGCTGGACCGGCGGATGATCTATTGGTACGCCCGCCCGTCCGAGCACGTGCCGACGCTGGAGATTCGCGTCGCCGACGTGAACGCCCGCCTCGACACGGTCGTCCTGCTGGCGTCGCTCCTGCGGGGGCTGGCCGGGGTGCTGCTGCCGGAGCGCGACGATGGCAGGCCGCCGCCTTTCCTCGAGTGCGGACGGCTGCGGGAGGCCCACCGGCTCGCGGCCCTGCACGGGCTGCGGGGCGGCGAGGGCCTCGATCCGGTCGGCGGGGCGTACGTGCCGGCGTGGGAGATGCTGGACCGGCTGCGCGAGCGGGCCGGACCGGGGCTCGCCGCGGCCGGCGACCTGCACCTGGTGGACACGCTGCTGGACCGGCTGCGTACGGAGGGCGGCGGGGCGGCCCGTCAGCGCGCCGCCCGTGACCGGCGCGGAAGGCTGACCGACGTGGTCGACAGCCTGGCGATGACGACGGCGGCCGCGTGAGCGCGGTGCCGCGTGCGAAGAGGGTTTCCCAGGTTTCCCGTCCCCGCGGCCGGGCACGCGCCCCGGGTGAGGGGAGGCTCCGGGAACACGAGAGGAGCTGTCATGGACGACCAGGGCGGAGCGGGCGGAGTACCGCTGCACCACGGCGACGAGGACCGGCACCGGGCACCGCACGCCGGGCCGCGCGCCGGGAAGAAGGGCAAGGAGGACGGCACCACGCGGGCCGCGGACACCGACGAGGCGAGCCGCCTCGACCGGCCTGCGGAGTCCGGGCCCGGCCGGGACACCCGCTGGACGGGACCGGACGAGGCACGGCGCGCCGCGCCCCGGCGGGCTCCCTGAGGAGGCGGAGTGAACCCGAGCCGCGGCCGGAGCCGCAAGCGGAGCCACAGGCCCCCCACGGGCCGTGCCCCGACTTTCCTGGCCATCTACCTCAACGACCACCTGACCGGTGCGAACGGCGGCGTGGAGCTGCTCCGCCGGGCCGCCCGGGCCCACCGGGGCGCAGCCCTCGGCAGTTCCCTGGAGTCGCTGGCCGAGCAGGTGGCGCAGGACCGGGCGAGCCTGCGCACCGTGATGGCCGATCTCGACGTACCCGTGATGCGGACGAGCGCCGCCCTCGGCCGGTTCGCCGAGAGGGTGGGCTGGCTGAAACCCAACGGACGGATCCTGTCCCGCTCCCCGCTCAGCGACGTCCTGGAACTCGAAGCGCTGCGCATGGGCGTGGAGGGCAAGGCGGCCTGCTGGCGTTCGCTGCGCAGCCTGGCCCGCACCGACCCGCGGATCGACACCTCCCTGATCGAGGAGCTCATCCGCCGGGCCGAGCAGCAGATGCGTGCCCTGGAGGCCATGCGCAGTGCCTGCGCGTCACAGCTGTTCGCCCGCGAGGCGCGCGGCCGGGCCGTGACCCCGCACTCCGCGGAGGCCGTACGGCTACGGGCCCTGCGCGGTCTGCCCGGGCCGAGCCCCACCTGACCCCGCCCCCGTACAGAGAGGCGAGAGCCGTGAGCGAGAAGGACATCTGGGGATACCGCGACGACGCCGGCCACCACAGCGGCATCGATCTCGTCGGCTACAAGGTCGAGGCGACCGACGGCCACATCGGAAAGGTCGACAGGCACTCCGCCGACTTCCAGGCCTCCCACATCGTCGTCGACACGGGCGTCTGGATCTTCGGCAAACACGTGCTCCTGCCGGCCGGTGTCGTCGAGCGCATCGACACGGCCGAGGAGAAGGTCTTCCTCAACCTGACGAAGGAGCAGATCAAGAACGCGCCGGACTACGACGAGGCCAAGTACGCGGGCGAGCCGAACTTCATGGACCGCTTCGGCCACTACTACGGCCAGTCCCACATGTAGCGGGTGTGCACGGGGTCGGGCGGGGCGGCGGTGCCGCCGGAACGCACGCCGCCGCCCACCTGACCTCACACCGTACGTTGATCACCCGTTACCCTTCTGTTCGGCGAGGCCACCGCCTGTGGATCATGGAGGAAATCACGTGCCCGAACCGCGTTCCGGCAGCCGTCCCACCCTGGAGGCCGTCGCGGCGCTCGCGGGCGTGTCGAGGGCCACGGTCTCCCGTGTGGTCAACGGCGGCGACGGTGTCCGCCCGCATCTCGCGGACCGGGTGCAGACGGCCATCCAGGAGCTGGGATACATCCCGAACCACGCGGCGCGCACGCTGGTCACCCGGCGCACCGGCGCCGTCGCGGTGATCATCCCCGAGCCCGAGGCCCGGATCTTCTCGGACCCCTTCTTCTCCCGTCAGATACGCGGTATCAGCAAGGAGTTGACGGCGCACGACACCCAGCTGGTGCTGCTGCTGGTGGAGGACCTCTGCGACTACGACCGCATCGAGCGGTACCTGGCCGGCGGCCATGTCGACGGGGCGCTCGCCTTCTCCCTGCACACCGACGATCCGCTGCCCGCCATCGCCAGTCGTATTGGCATGCCCATGGTGTACGGCGGCCGCCCCGGCTGGACCGCCGGGCCGGGCGAGGACGACAGGGTGACGTACGTCGACGCCGACAACCGCGGGGGCGCCCGGGACGCCGTACGGCACCTGCTCGCGCAGGGGCGGCGGCGGATCGCGCACATCTGCGGTCCCCTCGACCAGACTTCGGCGGCCGACCGGCTCAGCGGCTACCACGACGTGCTCCCGTCCGGGGAGCCCGAGCTGGTCTCCGTCGGGGACTTCACCGCGGCGGGCGGGGCCCGCGCGATGGCCGAACTCCTGGACCGGGACCCCTCGATCGACGCGGTGTTCGCCGGCAACGACCTGATGGCGACGGGCGCGCTGCGCGTGCTGCGGGAGCGCGGCCGGGCGGTTCCGGCCGAGGTGGCGGTGGTCGGCTTCGACGACGCCGAACCGGTGGCGGAGAGCGCCGACCCGCCGCTGACGACGGTGCGTCAGGACATCGAGGGCATGGGCCGGATGATGGCACGGCTGCTGATGGAGCGGCTGGCCGACGGCCGCGAGGGCCGGACCGCCCCGGGCCCGGTGATAACCGAGACGGCCCTGGTGCAGCGCGCGTCGGGCTGACGCGGGGCCTTCGACCGGGGGTGTGCACGACGAGGGACAGCAGGCAGTTCTTGCGGCCTTCGACGGCCGAGACGATTCACCGCAGAAACGATAAACCGCATGATATCCACCCGCCGAACGGCCTCAAGAGGCCTTCGGCGGGCCCCGGTCGCGCCGGGTCGCAGCCACGCGGACATGCCCTTTGTCCTAATATCTCCGAGATCCTTCAGGCCACCAGCGGGTTCCGGAGCCGGCCTCGGCTCCGGGCCCTCCTGCGGTGAGGAGTCCCATGTCCCGCGCACCACGGTCCGCCGTCCTGTCGGTGCTGGCCCTGGCGGCCGCCCTGGCCGTCCCGACGGCCGGGCCGCCCGCTCCGGCCCGGGCCGCGGTCCACCACACCGGCGACGAGGCCGCCGTGCTCGGCGAGGAGCACGCCCGCGCCCATGCGCGGCTGCGCCGGGCCGCCGAGGGCACCCGGGGCTACCCGCAGTCGAGGCGGACGGCGAGCCTGGCCTCGCTGGAGGAGTCCCAGCGCAGGACCAACGCCCGTTTCGACGCCGCCCGGTTCGGCCGCTTCACGCAGTTCTTCCCCTCCCCCGACTTCGGCGTCCACGTGGCCCTGCTGCCCACGGGCAAGGTGCTGCTGTTCTCCTTCGAGCGCGTGGAGGCCGACCCCACCAAGGAGACCGGGCCGACGAACACCGTCGGCCGGACCAACGCGGGCCGCGCCTGGCTCTGGGACCCCGCCGCGGGGACCGGGGCCCGGGCCTTCCGGAACGTGCCGCCACCCGTGGTGCTGGTGCCCGACGGCACCTACTCCCCGCGCCCGGCGCCGTTCTTCTGCGCCGGGCACTCCTACCTGCCCAACGGGATGGTCGGGGTCTTCGGGGGCAACGTCGGCGGCAAGGGCGGCAGCGGCGCCAGACTGTCCTTCGTCTTCGACCCGTGGACCGAGAAGTGGTTCCGCAACCGCGACATGGCCGTCGGCCGCTGGTACCCCTCCGTCGTGACCGGGGCGGACGGCCGGCAGATCATCATGTCCGGCCAGTCCGAGCGCGGTACGGGCACCCCCACCCCGGTGGTGGAGCGGTTCCCCGCGCTCGGGCACCGCGTGCCCTGGCGGCCGTACGACATCCCGGCCGGCGTCCCCGCCGAGCGGCTCCGTTCGGACGCCCCCTTCCGCAACGACTACCCGCACCTCTTCTCGCTGCGCGACGGGATGGTCTACGGCCTCGGCCGCGACGCCGACCAGCAGTGGCTCTTCGACCCCGTCAAGGACGTGCGCAGCGACCTGCCTCGGCGGCCCGCCGACTTCCGGGGCTACGGCTCGGCCGTGCCGCTGCCGGCCGGCTTCCGGGGCCCGGACTCCGTCCTGGTCCTCGGGGGCGACCCGCGCGACCCGCACACCTACCGGCTGTCCGGCGGACGCTGGACGACCGAGGAGCCCAGGGCCTTCGGCCGCACCCAGGACGGCACCCTGATCCTGCCGGACGGCACGCTGCTCACCGTGAACGGAGCCCTGGACACCCGGGACTACGGCCACGGCCCGTTCAATCCGGAGGCCGACCTGAAGTACCGGCAGATCGAGGTGCGCGACGCGCGCGGCCGCTGGACGCCGGGACCGGCCCAGCGGCTGCCCCGCGGCTACCACTCCAACGCCCTGGTCCTGCCGGACGGCCGGATGATGGTCACCGGCGACGAACTCCAGCAGATCGCCAACGATCCCGACATCGCGGACGGGATGGACGGGAGCATCGAGCTCTACGAGCCCGCCTATCTGCACCGCGGCGCCCGCCCCGCGCTCGACCGGGTCCCGGCGGGCGACCTCCGGTACAACACGGCCTTCCAGGTCTCCAGCTCGACGGCGAAGGACGTGAAGCGCGCCGTCCTGCTGGCGCCGACGACGGTCACGCATTCGGTGAACACCAGCCAGCGCCACCTGGACCTGCGGCTCACCGATGTCCGGGGCGACCGGATCGGGCTGCGCACCCCGCCAACGGCGGCCGACGCCCCGCCGGGGTACTACATGCTCTTCCTGCTCGACGCGAAGGGCGTCCCCAGCACGGCGAAGTGGGTCAAGCTCGGCACCCGCTGACCCGGGCCCGCCGTACGGGCGGCCGGCCGGGCTACCGCAGGCGGACCACGGCCGCGCGGCCGTCGGTCCGCAGACGTCCGGTGAACGCACCCCGTGCGAGGGCCGCGTCGTAGGGGCCCAGGGCGTGGCCCGGGCCCCACGCCGCTTCGAGGGTCGCCGGGCCGTCCAGGGCGACCACCAGCAGGGTCTCGCCGGGTTCGGCGGCCAGGGTGAGCCGGCCCCGCACGACGGCGGTCTCGGCCGTCGCCGCGCCGCGGCGGTACATCACGTTGAAGTTCACGACGGGGCCGGAGACGAGCCGGCAGTCGGTCGGCTCGTCGCCCGCGAAGTCCTGCGGCGCGAAGCGCTCGGCCACGAGCCGGTGCACGCCTGCCACCACGAGGTCCATGCCGGCGCCCTCGGCGAGGGTGAGGGTGCGGTCGATCCCGGGGAAGGCCGAGAAGGGGCCGTCCGCGGCCACCTCGGCCAGGCTCACCCGCCACCGGAACGAGTCCATGTCGGCGTCCGCGGGCCAGGCGGCGATCTCCCGGGTCACGCCCCCGCCGTTCTTCCACACCGTGGCGGGGCGGTCGCCCGCGCGCAGGACGCGGACGTCGCCGCCGTTCACGCCCCGGTCCCGGCCAGCCGGTCGCGCAGTTCCCCGGCTTCGGCGAGGAACCACGTCTGGCGGCCCCGGTTGCACTCGCGGACGAAGTCCCGCAGCGCCGTGCCGGCCTCCGTGTGGCGGGAGATGTCGCCGAGGACGACGAGGCCCACCCGGTACTGGACGAACTTCTGGATGATCTCGCCCGCGACCCGGGTGCTCAGCCGGAAGAACGCCTCGTCGAAGCGCTCGACGGGGATGACCGCCCACTCGGCGCCCTGGTAGGAGGCGTTGCCGATGCAGTCCAGGGCCTCGCGTTCACCCGCTATGGTCTCGCCCTCGGCCCCGCACATCAGGACGGGCACGCCGTTGATCTTCTCAAGGATGTCCACGGAGGTCGAGACTAGCTCTTCTCCATCGACGGCCGCAGACGGGCCAGCAGGGCGTAGAGCGTCGCACTCTCGGCCTCGTCGAGGGAGTCGAGCGCGCCGTGCGCGGCCTGCATCTCCTCCCGCACCCGGCGGATGACCTCCCGGCCGGCCTCCGTGGCCACGACGTTCTTCACGCGGCGGTCGGCGGGGGACGGCTCGCGGCGCACGAGCTCACGGGCCTCCAGGCGGTCCACGATGCCCGTCACGTTGGACGCGTCGCAGACCAGCAGGGCGGCGAGGCCGCGCATGGGCACCGGCCCGTCCAGCTGGGCGAGCACCCGGGCCTGGGTGGGGGTGAGGCCGTACTGGGCCGCGGCCGCGGCGAACTCGCGCCACTGGGCGGTGCCGATGGCGGCCAGCAGCTCCAGCAGCTGGACCTTCGTGGGGTGGATGGCGGTCTCGCTCATGCCTGGAGCCTACTCAGGATGCTTCACATTATCAATTGTTTACTTGACTACCTGAAATATCGACCTCTACCTTCGATCGAGTTACTTGATGACATCAAACATCTGGGTTCCGAAGCTCCTCAGCTCCGAAACACGAAGAAGGTCCCCCCAGCCATGAGCACCCCATCCGCAGCCGCCCCTGCCTCCGGGCAGCGCAACGAGACGGTCATCGTCTTCGCCCTGAGCCTCGCCGCGATGGTCGTGTCGATGATGCAGACCCTGCCGGTCCCCATCCTCGGCCTGATCCGCGACGACCTCGGCACCTCGACCGCGAACGTGAGCTGGGTGACCACCGCCACCCTGCTGTCGGCGGCGGTCTTCACGCCCCTCCTCGGCCGGTTCGGCGACCAGCACGGCAAGAAGCCCACCCTGGTGGCCGTCCTCGGCGTGATGGTCGCCGGCTCCGTCCTCACGGCGCTGGCCTCCTCGCTCCCGCTGCTGATCCTGGGCCGCGTCCTCCAGGGCGCCGCCACCGCGATCTTCCCGCTCGCGCTCTCGGTGCTGCGCGAAGAGGTCCGCCCGCAGAAGCTGCCCGGAGCGATGGCGCTGGTCAGCGGCACGCTCGCGTTCGGCAGCGGCCTGGCGCTCGTGGCCACCGGCCTGCTCACCTCGGGACCCGACGCGGACTACCGCAACGCCTTCTGGATGGCGACCGGCCTCGCGGTCCTCGCCCTGCTCTCCGTGGTCCTCCTCGTTCCCGCCACCCGCACCAAGACGGGCGGGCGCACCGACTTCCTCGGCGCCCTGACCCTCGGAGCCGCGCTGCTGCTGCTCCTGCTGGCGATCTCGCAGGGCCACGAGTGGGGCTGGACCTCCGGCCGTACGCTGGGCAGCTTCGCCGGCGCCGCCGTCATGGCGGCCGTGTGGGTGGTGACCGAGCTCAAGGTCCGCGAGCCCCTGGTCGACATGAAGATGTTCGTGCACCGCCCGGTGCTCATGGCCAACCTGGCCGGCCTGTTCGTCGGCTTCGGCATGTTCGCGAGCTTCCTCGGCGTCTCGTACCTGGTGCAGATGCCCGAGGCGCTCACCGGCTACGGCTTCGACGCCTCGATCCTGCGCGCTTCCGTGCAGTTCCTGCTGCCCAGCGCGATCGTCTCGCTGCTGGCCTCGCCCATCGGCGGCCAGATCGTGCGCCACCGCGGTCCGCGCGTGGCCCTGGGCATGGCCGCCGTGCTCGGCGCGGCCGGCTTCGCCTGGCTCGCCGTGGACCACGGCCACGCCTTCTCGGTGATCGGTTCCGGCCTGGTGGTCGGTGCGGCCGTCAGCTTCGGCTACGCCGCCATGCCCGCCGTGATCATGTCCAGCGTCCCGCCGCACCAGAGCGGCATCGCCAACGGCATCAACTCGATCTCCCGCTCGACGGGCAGCGCGATCGGCAGTGCCGTCGTCACCACGATCCTGGCGTCCAAGACCATCGAGCACCTTCCCGCGGGGGTACCCCCGCTGCCCGCGGAGTCCGGGTTCACCCTCACCTTCGTGATCGGGGCCGCGGCCTTCGCACTGGTCGGGCTGATCGGCTGGCTCGGCCTGCGCGGGGGCCGGGGGTCCGTCGCCGCGACCCCCGCACGCCCGGCCTCGGCCGCGGCCGAGCCGGCCCGGTCCGAGTCCGGGCAGGGCGCGGAGACCGCCGCCGAGCCCGCGAAGGCCGACGCCGTCGGCTGACCCCGAGACCGCCCGCCCGGCGGCCCGCCCCCGCGTGTCGTTCGCGCCGGGCGGGCCGCCGCGCCTTGCATGGTGGGTGCATGAAGGCTACGGACGTCATCGCGGACGGATTCGGTCGGATCCGGGAGGTCGTGCACGAGGCCGTGGACGGGGCGCCTGCGGACCTGCTGAACGCCCGCGTCGACCCGGCCGCGAACTCGATCACCTGGCTGGTCTGGCACCTGACCCGGATCCAGGACGACCACGTCGCGGCCGCTGCGGGCCTGGACCAGGTGTGGCAGGCCGGGGGCTGGGCGGACCGCTTCGCCCTGCCCCTGCCCGCCGCGTCCACCGGCTACGGCCATTCCGCGCGGCAGGTGGGCACGGTGAAGGTGGACTCTGGCGAGCTGCTCCTGGGCTACTTCGACGCGGTGCACGAGCAGAGCCTGGGCTTCGTCCGGGGACTCGCGGCCGCCGACCTGGACCGGGTGGTCGACGAGCGCTGGGACCCGCCGGTCACCCTCGGCGTGCGCCTGGTCAGCGTACTCGCCGACGACCTCCAGCACGCCGGCCAGGCCGCCTTCGTACGCGGCGTGCTGGAACGCGGCCGGGACTCCTGACCCCCCGCGGGCGCCCGGGGAACCCGGGAACTCAGAACGGGTCGATCGCCATGCGGCCCGTGGACGCCGCGCAGACGTCCCAACGGTCCCCGGTGCGGCGCAGTTCCAGGAGCACCGCGACCGGGTCGCCGCCGGCCGGGACGAGGTCCACGTTGACGGCCGCGCTGTCGCCGCTCTCCGTGGACGACACGATGCGGTGCCCGAACCGGGGTGCGATGCCCCGCAGGGCGTCCGCCGGGTCCGGGGCGCCGCCGGGGCACCCGCTGCCGGCTGCGGCGGGCGGGGTGGCGGCCGGTGCGGGTCCGCCACCGCCCACCGCTTCGAGGTACTGGTCCACCGCCCGGTGCAGTGGGCTGCGCCCCACCACGCCGGTACCGGTGAACACGACGGCCATCACGATCGCGGCCACGACCAGGGGCAGCCCCACCGCGAGGGCGACCAGCCCCGCTCCCGACCTTCGGCGTTCCCGCACCGCCCCGCCCTTTCGCCGCCGTCCGACCGTGCCGGTCCGGCCTCTCCGTCTGCCGCAGAGACGCAACACGGCGGCCGGCCGTTCCACGGACCCTTTACGGACGGCCCGCGATCGTCCCGTTGCCCGGACAGCGTCCCGCCGGCCCGCTCCCGCCGGCCCGCTCCCGTCAGCCGCGGAAGCCCTCCGGGCGCTCCGGGGAGGCCTCGGCGAGGGCCCGGGTGATCCCTTCGACGCCCTCCCGGAGCCCGTAGACGGGGGTGTCGGGCTGCTGTCGCCAGGAGTCGTCGAGGCCGCCCGAGTCGACCGTGTCGAAGCCGAGCTCCTCGATGAGGTGCCGCACGGCCTTCTTCGCCGCCTCGTCGTCTCCCGCGACGGGCAGCGCGATCCGGTCCGCGGCGCCGGCCGGCCGGTGCCGGTCGAGGATGTCCTGGGCGTAGGTGCCGTTGAAGGCCTTGATCACGGGGTGCCCGAGCTGCTTCTCGGTCCAGCGGCTCTCGGTCAGGCCCTCGTCCTCCACGCCGGCGATCCGGCCGTCGCGCTGGCGCGGGTAGTAGTTGCCGGTGTCGATGACCGCGAAGCCCGGGGCGGCGCCGTCGAAGAGGCCGGCGGGCAGGTCGGGCACGTTCTTGAACGGGATGGTCACGACGATGATCTCGGCGCCGCGCGCCGCCTCGGCCACGGTGACGGGGGTGGCGCCGGTCTCCTCCGCGAGGGCGGTCAGGGTCTCGGGCCCCCGCGAGTTGGCCACCGCGACCTCGTGTCCGAGGGCGGTGAGCCGGCGGGTGAGGTTGCCGCCGATGTTGCCCGCGCCGATGATGCCGATCTTCATGAGCTCTCCAGTGCCTCGGGGTCGTCCGTCGTGCTCGTGTCCAACTCCCGTGGGCGGCGCGGCATTCCGCTCCGGCGCGATCGTCCCCCGTACGGGGGACGGCGGCGGGCCGCCGCTCGCGCGAAGGGGCCGGGACCCGTCCGGGTCCCGGCCCCCTGTGGTCAGGCGCCGCTCGCGTCGAGCATTCCCTCGCGCTCCACGATCTTCACGCGGGCGCGGCCCTGGGGCTCGCCGAGGGCCTTCTCGGCCGCGTCCAGCCGGTACCAGCCCTCCCACGTGGTGTAGCGCACGCTGCGCTCGGCGAGGAAGGCCTCCACCGCTTCGGGCTCCGGCGCCGCCGGGACGCCCAGGCGGCCCTCGGCGTGGTCGGCGAGCAGGTTCGCGACGGTCTCGTTCGCGTCGCCCTTGGTGTGGCCGATCAGGCCGATCGGGCCGCGGCGGATCCAGCCGGTCACGTACGTCGACTGCATGGGGCCGCCGGCGTCGATCACGCGGCCGCCCTCGTCCGGGACGGTGCCGGACTCGACGTCCCAGGGGAGCTTGGGCAGCTCGTCGGAGAGGTAGCCGACCGCGCGGTACACGGACTGCACGTCCCAGTCGGTGAAGCGGCCGGTGCCCTTGACGTTGCCGGTGCCGTCCAGCTCGGTGCGCTCGGTCCGCAGGCCGACGACCTTGCCGTCCTCGCCGAGGATCTCCGAGGGCGACTCGAAGAAGTGCAGGAAGAGCTTGTGCGGCCGCTCGCCGATGTCGCGGATCGCCCAGTTCTCCAGGGTCTTGGCGACCATGTCGGTCTGCTTGTTCCCGCGCCGCTCGGCGATCGAGCCGTCGTCGTAGTCGATGTCCTCGGGGTTGACGATGACCTCGATGTTGGGCGAGTGGTCCAGCTCGCGCAGCTCCATCGGGCTGAACTTGGCCTGGGCCGGTCCGCGACGGCCGAAGACGTGCACCTCGAGGGCCTTGTTGGCCTTGAGGCCGTCGTGGACGTTGGCCGGGATCTCGGTGGGCAGCAGCTCGTCGGCGGTCTTGGCGAGGATGCGCGCGACGTCGAGGGCGACGTTGCCGACGCCGAGCACGGCGACCTTCTCGGCGTGGAGCGGCCAGGTGCGCGGCACGTCCGGGTGGCCGTCGTACCAGGAGACGAAGTCGGCGGCGCCGTAGGAGCCGTCGAGGTCGACGCCGGGGATGTCGAGGGCGCGGTCGGCCGTGGCGCCGGTGGAGAAGATCACCGCGTCGTAGAAGGACCGCAGCTCGTCGAGGCTGATGTCGGTCGGGTAGTCGACGTTGCCGAAGAGGCGGACCTGCGGCTTGTCGAGCACCTGGTGCAGGGCGGTGATGATGCCCTTGATGCGCGGGTGGTCGGGCGCGACTCCGTAGCGGATCAGGCCGAAGGGCGCGGGCATGCGCTCGAAGATGTCTATGGACACACCGGGATCAACGGCGGCCTCGGACTTCAGCAGCGCGTCGGCGGCATAGATGCCGGCCGGGCCGGCACCGACGATTGCTACCCGCAGAGGGCGAGGCATGGCAGAGGTTCCCTTCGAGCGACGGCAAGGTGGATCAAGTCGGATCAAAGGGAACCCTAAACGAAGGTAAGCCTAACTCAGCACCCGGTGTCGGTTTATGCCCTCATAACCCAAGCTTATAACCTCCCCAAGGCGTCCTTGGAGTATCCAGGAACTCGCTGGTCAGCGCGTACGGCGACTGACAGACTGGGGCCGCTTGATCACTCCAGGAGGACACATGGCTGACGAAGCAGGCACCCCGCAGGACGAATCCCCGGCCGAAGCGGCCAAGCGCCGGTTCCGGGAGGCCCTGGAGCGCAACGCCGCGAAGGCCCACTCCCAGCAGGCGCACCAGAACCGGGCCAAGGTCCAGGGCTCCAGCAGCGCCGCGAGCGGCAAGAACAAGAAGGTCCGCCGCAAGAGCGGCTGACCTCCGCACTCCGCGGGACCGGCCCCGCCGCCGTCGCGGCGGGGCCGGCCGCCCGGCAGGCCATTGGGCCACTCGGGTGACGGGGCATAACCCCGGGCACCGTCAGCAGTTGATCAGCGCGTCCCGCCGTGGGCAGCTATCACACGCGACAGTGCGACCGAAGGATCCCCCAGATGCTCAAGAAGTTCATGGCCACCGCCGCCGCCACCGCCGCCGTGCTCGGCGCGGGCGCCGCCGCCGCCTCGCCCGCGATGGCGATCGGCAACGACAACGGCGTCAACACCGTGAACGGCAACGACTCGGCGCAGATCTACGGCAACGCGGAGACCCGCGGCAACCAGAGCCCGCAGCTCGCCCCGATCCAGGGCTCCCTCAACAAGCTCTGCGTCGGCCTGCCGGCCAAGGTCAACGCCCAGTCCCTGCTCGCGGTCCTCGCCAACGTCGGCGTCCAGGACGTCAACGTCCTGTCCAACCCGCAGAACCAGCAGTGCGCCGAGAACTCCACCCAGGCCAAGGGTGACGAGGCCCTCTCGCACATCGCCAGCAACATCCCGGCCCTCTCCGGCAACCTCTCCGCCGGCAGCTGATCGCTCCTACCGCGCCGGTGTCACGCGTCACGCGTGACACCGGCGTTTCCTTTTGGTCTAGACCTTGACAGGTTCAGACCATTCCGTTTCAGTGGGCGCTGTTGCCCCCCACGGCAAGTCCCCCCACTGAAGGAGCAGTTACGTGATACGTGCGCTTCGCCTCCGCACCCTCAGCCTGGTCGCCGCCGCGGCCGTCACGGCCGGTCTCGCCATCGCCCTGCCGTCCTCCTCCGCCTCCGCGGCGGCCCCCTGCGCCTCCCCCTGGGCCTCGTCCGCCGTCTACACGAACGGCATGAGCGCCTCGTACGGCGGCCGCAACTGGCAGGCCAAGTGGTGGACCCAGGGCGAGACCCCCGGCACCACCGGCCAGTGGGGCGTCTGGGCGGACCAGGGCGTCTGCGGCGGCGGGGGCGGCCAGGACCCGGATCCCGACCCGTCCGGATTCGTGGTCTCCGAGGCCCAGTTCAACCAGATGTTCCCGAACCGGAACCCCTTCTACACCTACAACGGCCTGGTCGCGGCGCTGTCCGCCTACCCCGGCTTCGCCAAGACCGGCGACGACACCACCAAGCGCCGCGAGGCCGCCGCCTTCCTCGCGAACGTCTCGCACGAGACCGGCGGCCTCGTGCACATCGTGGAGCAGAACACCGCCAACTATCCCCACTACTGCGACGCGACCCAGCCGTACGGCTGTCCGGCCGGGCAGGCCGCCTACTACGGCCGCGGGCCCATCCAGCTCAGCTGGAACTTCAACTACAAGGCGGCCGGTGACGCCCTCGGCATCAACCTCCTGGCCAACCCCTACCTCGTGGAGCAGGATCCGGCCGTCGCCATGAAGACGGCGCTCTGGTACTGGAACACCCAGAACGGCCCCGGCACCATGACCGCCCACGCCGCCATGGTCAACGGCGCCGGCTTCGGCGAGACCATCCGCTCCATCAACGGCGCCCTGGAGTGCAACGGCGGCAACCCCGCCCAGGTCCAGAGCCGGATCTCGAAGTACCAGAGCTTCACCCAGCTGCTGGGCGTCACGCCGGGCAACAACCTGAGCTGCTGACCCGGCGTGCCCGCGGTCACCGCGTGCGCAGCGCGGTGGCCAGCTGGGCCCGTGACCGTACGTCGAGCTTCTGGTAGATGCGGGTCAGCCGGGCCTCGACGGTCTTGACGCTGAGGAACAGCTTCGCCGCGGCCTCCTGGTTGCTGGCGCCCTGGCTGACGAGCAGGGCGAGGCGGGTCTCGGCCTCGGTGAGGGCCGCGGCCGCGGTCACCGGGGAGCCGGCCCCGTCACCCCGGGCCGGCTCCCGGGCCAGCTCGCTCCAGGGGGCGGCTCCGGCCCGGTCGAAGACCTCGGCCGCGGCCCGGAGCGCCGCACGGGCCGGTGCCCGGCGCCGTCGGCGGCGCTCCACCCGGGCGAGGGCGAGCAGCGTACGGCCGCGTTCCAGCGGCAGCCGCAGGGCGTCGAAGCGCTGCGCCGTGTCCTCCAGGAGCCGGACGGCCGCGTCCGCTTCGCCCTGCGCGGACAGGCACAGGGCGCGGGCCCGGTCGAGGGCGGCGACGACGCCGGTACGGCCGAGCTCACGGGCGACCGCCCGTACGGGGTCGATCAGTTCGGCCGCCTCGGCGGGGGCGTCGGCGGCGATCAGGGCTTCGGCCAGTTCGCCGTGCCAGCGCAGGATGGACGGGTCCACCACCTGCTGGGCGGCCTCCAGTTCGGCGACCCGGCGCAGAGTGGCGACCGCTTTCGCCGCCTCGCCGGTGGCCAGTTCGATCAGTCCGAGCGCGTGCAGGGCGCGGGAGAGGAAGACCTTGTCCTGTTCCTCCTGGGATGCCTGGATGCCGCGACGCGCGTAGCTTTCGGCGCGCGCGAAGCTGCCGCCCATGGTCTCGGCCATCGCCGCCACGTACCAGGCGGGGCCGGGCGAGAGTCCGGCCTCGATGGTCAGCTCCAGGGCCCGGCGGGCATGGGCTGAGGCGGCCTCGCACCGGCCGCTGCGCAGTTCCACCTCGGTGAGGCTGCGCAGGACCTCGAAGACGTCCTCGGCCGAACCCGTGCGCCGGACGGCCGGCAGCAGCACCATCAGCTGGCGGCGGGCGTCGTCGAGGCGGTCGTCGAAGAGGGCGTGCCGCACCGCGAGGTACTGCGGGGCGTTGCGCATGCCGAGCGGGATCTCCGGCGCGGGCAGGGCGAGCGCCTCGGAGAGGATCTCCTCGGCTCCCGCGTCCCCGAGGATGCGGCCCATGCGGGCCCGTACGGTCAGGGCCATGGCCTCGGCCGTCTGGTCGCCGCCCCGCGCGGCGAGGGCTCCGGCCTCGGCCGCCGCGTCGCGGGAGCGGACGGGGTCGCCGTCGCTGAGGTTGTGCTTCCAGGCGATCCGCAGCTGGACGGCGGCCTGCAGGGCGGGGTCCCCGGCGGCCTCGTCCATGGCGTAGGCGAAGGTCTCGTCGAGGGTTCCGAGGGCCTGGCCCGCGGCGTCGATCACGGCGAGCCGGGCGCGCACCCGGTCGGCCGGCGCGGCGTCGCGGGCCAGTACGGCCCGGGTGGCGCGGCGCGCGAGGTCGGCGCGGCCCGCCCAGCCGGCGTCCTCGGCGGCGGTGACGAGGCGGGACAGCTCCTCGCCGGGCAGCCCGGACGGGGTGCGTTCGGCGGCGAGCAGGCCCAGCTCGGCGGCGAGGGCCCGCTGCCCGCGGCTGCGGCAGACCGCAGCGGCCTCGGTGATCTCGGCGGCGAGGCACCGGTCGGGGCTGTCGACGCCCAGCGCCCGGTGGCGCACGGCTTGGACGGGGTCGTCGACGGCGGCGGCCAGTGCCGCGTGTCCGGCGGCGCGTTCGGGCCAGCCGGCGTCGGCGGCGAGCGCGGTGGGCAGGGCGCCGGCGGTGAACTCGACGGTGCCGTCCTCTCCGACCCTGACCAGTGCGGCCCGTTCCGCCTCGGCCAGTTCCGCCTCGGCGTCGGGGCGGCCGGCCCGGCGCAGCAGGGAGACGGTCGGGCGGGAGGCGAGGGCGGCCAGCAGCAGGGTGCGGCGGGCCCGGGCGGGGGCTCCGGCGAGGAGCCGGCGCGCGACCTCGCGCGCCTGTCCCGAAACGGGCAGGGGGTCGGCGTGGTGGGCGCTGCCGTCGCGGGCCTCGGCGGCCTCGGCGAGGGAGTGGCCGAGGGCGAGGGCCAGGCGCGGGTTGCCTCCGCTGGCCTGGTGGATCCGGCCGGCGAGGCGGGCGGGCAGGCCGTGGCGCAGGAGCAGTTCGGCGACCTCGTCGGCGCCGAGCGGGGGCACCCGTACGGCGGGGACGCCCGGCCCCCAGAGGGGGTCGCCGACCGGGGCTCCGCCCTGGACGCGTTCGGCGGCGAGGACCCGCACGCGGGGCGGGGTCAGGCGCAGGGCGAAGCGGAGCAGGCCGGTGCTCTCGGCGTCGAGCCACTGGGCGTTGTCGATGACGAGGAGGACGGGCTGGCGGGCGGCGAGGGTGCGGAGCACCTCGACGACGGCCAGGCGCAGGGCGACGTGGTCGCGGCCGGCACGGGGGGCGTCGGCCTCGCGGCGCAGCAGGGCTATGGCGGTGCGCTGGGGCCCCGAAAGCTCGTCCAGGGCGGCCGCCGGCACGGACGCGAGGAGGGCCGCGGCGGAGGCCTCGGGTATCCATTGGTCCGCCGCCTCGGGAGCGAGGCGGAGGACGCTCTCGCCGCGCGCTTCGGCCGCGGCCGAGACGGCGCGGACGACCTCGGTCTTCCCCGCGCCGGCGGGTCCGGTCAGGAGCGCCCGGCCGTGCGTGGTCAGCGCGCGGTCGACCGCCTTGATCAGTTCTCCGTGTCCGACACTTGTGTCAGCGTGCCCCGTCGCCGCCACCACGCACAGCCACCAGCCTTCCAGTCCCCAGCTTCTGTGCCCTTCCTGTGAGAGGCGAGAATACGAGGTCGGACGGCTGGTGGACCCGCATTGTGACGCAGAATTCAGTCACGTCGCGAGGAAAACCCGGCGGACCTGCCGATACCCGTAGTATCGGCAGGCCCGGGGATTCTATTGGTCCGTACTATCGCTCCGTCAGGCGGAGTTGGTACCGGACCCCGAGTCGGCGGGAGCCGTCTCAGAAGGTGAGATTCCAGGAGTCGATCTTGCCGGTGTCGCCGCCGGCGTTGTCGTTGACCCGGAGCTTCCAGGTGCCGTTCGCGACCTCGGAGGAGGCGTTGACGGTGTAGACCTGGTTGATGTTGTCGGTGCCGCTGCCCGTGCGGTTGTGGAGCGTGTAGACGCTGCCGTCCGGGGCGACCAGGTCGACCTTCAGGTCGCCGATGTAGCTGTGGACGATGTTCACACCGACCTTGAGGGCGGCCGGGGCGTTGCCGGTCTTCCCGGTGACGGTGATCGGGCTCTCGACGGTGGTGTTGTCACCGATGGTGAAGTCCGTGGTGTTCTCGAAGGCCGGGGCCGGCGGGGTCGAGGTCACGGCGGCGACGGTCGCGGCGGCGTCGGCGAGACCGGCGCCGCAGCCACCGGTGCAGGTGCCGGCGAGCGGACGGGCGTTGTTCTTGATCGCCGTCTCGATCTGGGCCGGGGTCAGCGCGGAGTTGGCCGACTTCAGCAGCGCGGCGAGACCCGCGACGTGCGGGGCGGCCATGCTGGTGCCCTGGTAGGGCTTGTAGATCTCGGAGCCCGGGGTGGTGGTGCCCGCGTTCAGGGTCGAGAGGATCGCGTTCTCGGGGGTGGTGACGGTGCCGGGCGTGTCGGTGGCGCGGCGGGTCTCACCGCCCGGGGCGGCGATGTCGATGATCGAACCGTAGTTGGAGTAGTACGAGCGGTCGCCGGCGCGGTTGCTGGCGGCCACGTTGATCACGTTGTTGCAGCTGGCGGGCGAGTAGCCGGCCGCGTCGGCGTTGCTGTTGCCGGCGGCGACGACGACGGTCGTGCCGCGGGCGACGGCCGCGTTGATCGCGTTCTGGTAGCTGGTGCCGCAGGCGCCGGGGCCGCCGAGGCTCATGTTGATGACCTTGGCCGGGGTGGCGTTGGCCGGCACGCCGGCGACGGAGCCGCCGGAGGCCCAGGTGATGGCGTCGACGATGTCCGAGGTGGAACCGCCGCACTTGCCGAGGACGCGGACGGGCTGGATCTTCGCGTTGTAGGCGATGCCCGCGATGCCCTTGGAGTTGTTCGTGGCCGCGGCGATGGTGCCCGCGACGTGCGTGCCGTGCCACGAGGAGTTGCTGGCCTTGGAGCCGACGCCGCACTCGCCGTCGGTGGCGTTCCAGTCGCCCTCGTCGGCGGGGTTGCTGTCGCGGCCGCCGCCGTCACGGGCGTAGGAGGCGGTGCTGATGAAGTCGTAGCCGGCGACGATGTTCGGGGCGGCGTCCGAGTGGGCGACGTAGCCGGTGTCGATCACGGCGACGGTGACGCCGGAGCCGGTGGTCGTGTCCCAGGCGGCCGGGACGTTCATGCCCGCGGTGGACTCGAAGAGGTCCCACTGCTTGGCGTACTCGGTGTCGTTCGGGGTCACGGCCGTGGCGTAGGCACGGGTGTCGGGCTCGACGTAGGCGACGTCCGGGTCGGCACGGAACTGGGCCATCACGTCGGCGGCCTCGGCCGGCGCGACGGTCCCCCCGAGGTTGACCAGCGCGGCACCGGTGCCCAGGCGGCGGTCGAACTTCGCCTTCTTGCCGGCCTTCTTGCCCTTGGCGGTGGCGTCGGAGGCGGCGGCGCTGTTGGAGCTGGCCTCGGAGGCGGACGACTTGTAGCCGACGATCAGGTTCTCGACCGGCACGGTGGGGGCGAGCGCCGCCGCGGGAGCCGCGGCGGGGGTCTCGGAGGCCACGGCCACGGAGGCGGTGGCGGTGCCGGCGAGCAGGGTGACGGACATGGCCACCACGGATATGAGCCTGCGTCTCGTTGCGTGCACGTGATCCCTTTCGAGGGCCGGTTCCGGGCAGGCCGGAGCGGCCGGTTCGGTGCAGTGTGGGAGGTTCCGGCGGCCGCGGGGCCGGGAGCGAGTTGGTCGGTCTCGCCCCGGCTGCCGCCGCACGCCACGTTGTCCCGGCCGCAACGGCGAGGCAGGGGCAACGGCGGTCCCGGCACGCTTCCCCCGGTGGGAGGCCTACACGCCATGTGGGGTTGGAGTGTGTACCACCCGGCCTGGGGAAGATCGCCGGTGGGCAGACAGTAGGCAACGCGGGGATGAACTGGATACGGGGAAAACCCTTGTCCGCCCCCTGCGACTCCCCCCTCGGGTCCCTCGGCAGGGGGTGTGATCAGGCCTTTTTCCGGTGCGCTCCGGCCATCGTCGGCCGAGGCGCGGCCCGGTGGGCGGCTGCGGTGGGCGGGTGCGGTACTCAGGCGTCCTCCCGCTCCTCCTCCCGGTGCGGCGGGAAGAGCCTGCGGAAGTACGTCCAGCTCGTCTCGTTCGGTTCGCTCCACTTCTGCGGTGCGTGGGCGAACTCGGGGTGGTGGTCGGCGATGTACGCGCGGGTGCGTTCGGGGACCTGCGCGTAGGAGTCGAGCTTGCGTCCGCGGCAGTGGAAGGTGAGACCGCCGGGGCGGGCGCCCTGCTCCATCCACGGCAGCCACGGGGACATCCGGGTCCAGGACATCGTCGCCGGGACGCTCGCCGCGTCGGTGGTCAGGGCGGTAGCGGGTGCGAAGAACTGGAACAGTTCCAGCGCGCGGTAGGTGTCGTCGGCGGAGTGCTCCGGGTACTCCTCGACCGGCAGCGGCGAGGGGTAGGCGAGCGGGATCTCCATACTGAAGCAGATCTGGTCGCCCAGGTCGGTCACGGGGATCAGGAAGGGGCGCCACTTCTGGTTGGCCGGGTCGTTCCAGACGTGGACCACGGGCTTGTCCTGCCAGGTCTCCATGATCTCGCGGGTCACCGGGTCCAGGTAGAACGCGGCCTCCCGGGACAGCAGTTGGTAGCCGCCACCCTCCTCGTCCGCCACGAGGCGGGCGACGTTGAGCCCTTCGAAGCCGAAGAGCCGCCGGTAGGGCTCGCCCGGCGCCCAGGAGTGGACGTCGCCGGTCCACCAGTAGGTGACCTCGGCGCCGTCGAGCCGGGCACGGGTACGGGCGAATGCGTTCAGGAGCTCGGCGGGTGTCGCGGCTGGTGTCATGCGCCCACTGTGTCCGCACGCCGACCGGCCGGACAAGGCACCTCACGGACAACACCGGCCCCGCGGCGGCCGCCGGTGACGTCCGGTGACGGCCGATCAGGTTCTTTCGGCCCCCATCAGGTGGCGGGCGCCCCGCGCGGGTGGCAGTCCTGGTGGGTCGGTGTCGAGAGAGGGATTCACCCATGTGCACGCGCATCCTGTGGAACACCAGCGGCCACGCCGTCCTCGCCGGCCGGACGATGGACTGGCCGGAGTCGACGGAGCCGGCCCTGACGGTCTTCCCCCGGGGGATCGAACGTGACGGCGGGAAACTGGCCGGCACCGACGTGGTCGGGGAGAACCCGCTGCGGTGGACGAGCCGGTTCGCCAGCATCGTGACGACCGTCTACGGCGCCGGGACCGCCGACGGCCTGAACGAGGGCGGGCTCGCGGCCCACATGCTGTACCTGGACAGCACCGACCTCGGCCCCCGCGACCCCGGCCGGCCGGGCCTCCAGATCGGCCTGTGGATCCAGTACCTGCTGGACGCCGCGGGCACGGTGGCGGAGGCACTGGAGCTGCTCGACACCTGCCAGCTGGTGCCCGTGGAGCTGCGGGGCTTCGCGGCGACGGTGCACGTGGCCCTGGAGGACGCCTCGGGGGACTCGGCGGTCGTCGAGTACCTCGAGGGCCGCCGGCGGGTGCACCACGACCGCAGCTACACGGTCATGACGAACGAACCGCCCTACGACGAGCAGCTCCGCCTGCTGCGGGAACAGGTGCGCATCGTCCGGGAGCTCGGCCACGACGAGCCGGGCAGCGAGGTACCGCTGCCCGGGAACGTCAACGCGGTCGACCGCTTCCAGCGCGCCGCCTACTTCAGCGCCCTGCTGCCCGAGCCGGCGGACGACCGGCAGGCGGTCGCGAGCATCCTGGCCGTCACCCGCAACGCCTCGGTGCCGTTCGGTGCCCCGTACCGCGCGGGGAGGTTCCGGACCTACAACACCGAGTACCGCACGGTCTGCGACCTCACCAACAGGCGGTACTTCTTCGAACTGGCCACCAGCCCGAACCTCCTGTGGGCCGAGCTCGACCGATTTGACCTGTCCCCAGGTGCCCCGGTCATGACCCTCGACCCCGAGAGCCCCGAGCTGGTCGGCGACGTCTCCGCCGGGTTCGACCCCTCCCCCAGGCCGTTCTGAGGCCCGCGCCGCACCCCGCGGAATCCGGCACCTCGGAGCCGCCCGGAAAGGGGCCCTGCGCGGCTTCGGCGGGCCCGCGGCCGTCATTCCGCGGCGGTCCGCACCCGTGCGGCCGACCTCCTCCGGGCAGCCCCGCAGCAGCCCACTCAGGCCTGCATCAAACCCCCTCTGACCTGCTGTTTTCCTTCGGTTCGCCTAGTCTGGCGAAGTCAGTCGGACACCATCGGAGGGGGACCTCATGAGTGCGGAAACGACCGGGTACGACGCGGCACGGATCACGGTGCTGGAGGGGCGGGAAGCCGTCCGCAAGCGGCCCGGAATGTACATCGGCTCGACCGACGTCCGCGGCCTGCACCACATGCTCCTCGACGAGGTGGGCCGGGCGGTGAACGCGAGCCTTGCCGGCGGGGGCGGCGGTGGCCGGGTCGAGGTCACCCTCACTCCCGACGGAGGCGCTCGGGTCACGGACGACGGCCCGGGCGCGCCGTTCGACGACTGCGGGGACACCGGCGATCCCGGTCTGGAAACGCTGTTGACCCGTTGCTTCGGCTCGGCGCGCAGGCGCCCCGGCCGCCGCACCGTGCTCGTGACCCCGTGGACGACCGACCCCGGCGTCACCAACGCCCTGTCGAGCCGGCTGACGGCCGAGGTACGGCGCCAAGGGGTCCGCCGCGTCCAGGAGTTCGCGCGGGGTGTCGCGCTCGCCCCGCCCGCCGACGCGGGGCCGGTGACCGGCAGCGGGACCACCCTCACGTTCCGGCCCGACCCGGAGGTCTTCGGCACGGTCGAGTTCGGGTTCGCCGCGCTCGCGGCCCGCCTGGCGGAGCTGGCCTTCCTCAACCCCGGACTGGACCTCGTACTGACCGACGAGCGCTCCCCGGACGGGCCCCAGCGGGCCCGGCTGCGGTTCCTGGGCGGAGTACGGGAGTTCGTCACCTTCCTCGCCGTCCAGGCCGGCGAGCCGTTCGTCCGGGACGTCATCGCCTTCGAGCGGGAGGATCCGCGGATGGCGGGGAGCATGGAGGTGGCCCTTTCCTGGTCCGACGCCCATGAGGAACGGGTCCGGAGTTTCGTCAACAGCATGGCCACCCACCACGGCGGCAGCCACGAGTGGGGGCTGCGGACGGGCATCGCGGCCGCCGTCGACGCGTACGCGCGGGCGAAGGGGCTGCTGACGGCCACCGACCCCGCGCTCCGGGCCGAGGACGTCGGGGCGGACCTCACCGCGGTGGTGTCGGTGAAGCTGGACGACCCCGAGTTCACCGGCTGCATGGGCTGGACCCTGGGCAATTACGCCGTGAGCGCCTGTGTCGCCGAAGCCGTCCGGGACCACCTCGGTGCGTGGCTGGAGGAGCACCCGCAGGCGGCCGAGGCCGTCGTCGCCCGGATCCTGCCGGCCCCCGTCGGCAACTGACCGGGCGCACCGCCACACGTCACAGGACGGCCCCGTCGGAACGCACGAACCCGGTGCGGGGGCCGTCATGCGGATGCCAGGTTGACGACGGGGTCGCCACCGGCAAGCGTGACCGCCATGGGGAAAGAACGCCGACTGCTCACTCTCGTCATCTGCCTGGTCCTGGGGGGTGGGCTGACCGCCGCGGTGCTGGGCGCCACTCGGGCCGCCGGTCCGCACGCCGGCATGGCGGCCGGCGCCCCGGCACCCTCCGACTACGTGGACATACGTGACGTTCCACCCGTCCCGGCCGCCGCTCCGGCCACGCCCGCCGACCGGAGCGACGGCTCGCCGGGGTCGGTGGCCGTGGACTGCGGCCGCAACGAGCAGGCGCACTACAACGAGGACAACCTGGTGGTCTCGCCGGGCCTGCGGGGCGGCGCCCACCACACACACTCCTACGTGGGCAACCTGTCCACGGACGCCATGTCGAGCGACGACTCGCTGGCTGCCGCCGCCACGAGCTGCGCGGGCGGCGACCGGTCGACGTACTACTGGCCCGTCCTGCGCCGCCTGGACCGGCCGGGCACGCGACCCCACGAGATGTCCGCGGGGCACGGGAACACCGGCGAGATCGTGCCCGAGACCTCCGTGCGGGTCGAGTTCCGCGGCAATCCGGTGAGCAAGGTCGTGGCGATGCCGCCCTTCCTGCGCGCGATGACGGGTGACGCGGTCGCCCGCACGGCGGGCAGCGACGCCCTCGTCCGGGCCCGCTGGGGCTGTTCCGGCTCCCCCGACCGCTCCACCACCCTGTACCCGCGCTGCCCCGACGGCGACCGCGTCACCCGCACCCTGGTGTTCCCCAGCTGCTGGAACGGCCTCGACACCGCGAGCCCCGGGCACCGCGCGCACCTGCGGTTCCCCGGGGGCAACGGGGTCTGCCCCACCGACACCTTCCCCGTGCCCGAGCTGCGCATCTCCCTCGCCTACGAGGTCCCCGCGGGGGTACCCGTGGCGATCGACTCCTTCCCCGAGCAGCGGCACAGCCCCCGGACGGACCACGCGATGTTCGTGAACGCGATGACCGACCCGCAGATGGCCTCGGTCGTCGACTGCCTCAACGAGGGCCGCGCCTGCCGGACTTGAGCACCCGGACCTCCGAGTGACGCAGGTCACATGAACCATACCGGCCCCACCGGCGTGTTCCGACCGCACCACGCAAGCGAGGAAGACGGAGAGGGTGAGATGGCCGGACCACTGTGGCCCCGCACTCGGCGGGGCTCGACCGATGAGGCACTGATCAAGTCGGTGTACGAGGAGCACGGCCACGCCCTGCTCGCGTACGCCACCCGGCTGACCGGGGACCGGGCCGCGGCCGAGGACGTCGTGCAGGAGACCCTCATACGTGCCTGGCGGCACTCCGAGGTCCTGGTCAACGGAAAGGGCTCGGTGCGCGGCTGGCTGCTCACCGTGGCCCGGAACATCATCACCGACCGGTACCGGGCCAAGGCAGCGCGGCCGTCGGAGGTCTCCGGTTCGTCGGCCGCTCCCCCGGTGGAGGCGGACCACGCCGACTCCGTGGTGGACAGCATGACGGTGCTGGGAGCCCTCGACCGGCTGTCCCCGGAACACCGGGACGTGCTGAAGGAGTTGTACTACCGGCAGCTGAGCGTGGCGGAGGCCGCCGACACCCTCGGCATCCCGGCGGGTACGGTCAAGTCGCGTTCGCACTACGCGCTCAAGGCCCTGCGCGACGTCTTCAGGGACGACGGCTTCCGGGAGAGCGGGACAAGAGACGGAAAAAGATCGGGCAGGCCGCCCCAGCAGCCGTCCGGACTGCGTGAGGTGGTGGCATGAACCGGCAGCGGCACGAGGAGGAACTGCTCGGCCCGTACGTGCTCGGCGTCCTGGACGACGAGGAGGTCCGCCGGGTCGAGGGACACATGAGCGGATGCGTGCAGTGCCGGGAGGAGGTGGCCGCGTTGCGCGAGATGGAGGCGGCACTGGGCGAGGTGCCCGAAGAGGCGTTCCTCGACGGACCGCCGCAGGGCGGTGACCTGCTGCTCCAGCGCACACTGCGGCAGATGCGCAACGAGCGGGCCGGCGCGGCACGCCGTCGCGCGGGACTCACGGGACTGGCGGTGGCGGCTTCCCTGGCCGCCGTGTTCTGGGCCGGGACGCAGCTGGGTGGCGGCGATCAGGGCTCGGTCGCCCTTCCGGTGCCCCCGTCGCCGACCGCTTCGGCGGACCCCTCTCCCCCGCCCAAGGGGACCACCGTGCACTCCGCGACCGATGCGGGCACGGGTGCGCGGATGACCGTACAGATGACACCGGCCACCAAGTGGGTGCGGTTGCGGGCGGCGGTCACGGGAGTGCCGCCGGGCGAGCGCTGCCGGCTGATCGTGGTGTCCAAGGACGGCAAGCGCACCACCGCGGGCAGCTGGGTCGTGGGCAGCCAGGAGAACGGCGAGGCCAAGGGTGCCGGGCTGGACGGTTCGGCGGCCGTCGACCGGACGGACGTCAAGGCCGTCCTGGTGGAGAACGAGTCCGGCCGGACCTTCGTGTCCGTCCCCGTGTGACCGGGTGCCCCGGTGCCCGGGTGACCGGGTGACCGGGTGACCGGGTGAACCTGCGGCGGACGTGACGGAGCCCGGGAGCATATCCAGCTCCCGGGCTCCTGTTTGCCACCCAATTGCGCACACCGGCACGTTTAAGAGTCGCGGATCATTCTGAGATCGACGTGTTCTACCTTTGAACTACCGCGCCATGGAAGAGGCGCAGGAGGGACTTGAACCCCCGTCCATCGATGGTCGTCCACGCTCGGTCGATCCGGTGTTCGGCGGCGAATACTGAGACTGGAGCGAGAATCTGAGATTCAAGGGGCCGCCTCTACCGACTTGGGCCACCCCGGCACGCAATGCCGGGGGAGGGATTCGAACCCCCAACTGACACCCCTGTTTCAGCTTCAACATCAGTTTCAGCTTGCGCTCTCGCGCACCTCCCGCAGACATACGGGAGGGGTTTCGTGGGCTACCTGAACAGGTAGCCGAACACCGCGTCCCCGACCCTCTGGTCGGTGACCTCGGCGCTGTTGGCCTCCTCGCGGGCGAACTTGACGGCCTGCTGGAGCTTCTCGACGCGGTCGAGCAGCTCGTTGACCCGCCGGGCGGGCAGCGCGCCGGAGAACTTCACGGTCGTCCAGTACCCGACCGGCACGTCCTCGTAGTACACCTCGACCTGGGCCGGGTGCTTCTCGGTGGCCTCGGCCTTGACGTGGTTGCGCGGCACCTTCTTGGTGCGGATCGTGCGCACCGGATCCGTCTTCCAGGAGTCCGTGGACGGGTCCAGGTTCCAGGATTCGGAGGCGTCCAGCACCGGCAGCTTCCGCACGAAGGTGTGCAGGTCCGTGAGCTGCTTCTCCAGGAAGAGCAGGTACGGGACGGGCACCTGGGCGAGCAGGACGTTGCCGTCGACGACCACGTCCGCGGCCGCGCTGCGGTTCGCCCAGTCCTTGGTGGCCGTCACGTCGAAGAGCCGCGTGAGCGTCCCGGCCGTCGCGCGCAGCACGTCCTCCGCCTTGACCTGCACCCGGGTGGACTCGGGCGGCAGCTGCTCGCCCTCTTCGTCCTTGGGCTGGTACGTCCGCGAGATGCCGGCCAGCAGGGCGGGCTTCTGCACGTCGTGGTGAGCCTGGGTGAGCTCCTGGAGGGACTTGGACTTGACGCCCTTTTCGACTGCGATGATCTGATTCAGCTTCGGCACGTGATCAACCTAGCAGCCGCTTGTCCGATCATTCACCCGGATTTCCGGCACGCCCGCCAGGTCCAGGATCCGGTGCATGTCCTGCGGCGGGAGAGCGGGATTGGCCGCCGCGGAGGCCGCGACGCCCAGGTCCGGATCGTCGAGCAGTTCACGGATCCGCGCCACGGGGAGCCGGGGGTCCCGCGCCGCGTCCCTGCGCGTCCCCGCGTCCCGCGTGAGGCGGTCCAGGAGTTCTGGTTCCAGGCCGGGGTCGCGCAGCGCCAGGCTCCTGCGCCGGGGATCCGGCGATGCGCCGAAGCGGGCGGCGAGCCCGGCCGTGGGGAAGCCCGGCCGGACGACCAGCATGCCGACAGCACGGTGGGTGCCGTTCAGGTAGAGGTCGAGGAGCAGCTCCGGCGGCGGTGCCGGGTGGAACTCCGCCAGCAGCAGCCGTACCGCGAAGTCCTCGTCCCGCGCGAGCAGTTCGACGGCATCGTCCGGCAGTCCGGGGCAGACGGCCGCGCTGCGGCGCAGCCAGGTGTGCGCGGAACGGGCGCACTGCCGCAGGAACCCGGCGTCGTCCCGGCGCGCCCACACCCAGTCGAGCGTGCCCAGCCGCGCCTCGGCGTCCACGGCGTAGTCGACGGCGGCACGCTCGGCCTCGCTCAGCTCGGGGCGGGCGGAGACCACCAGCCGGACCGCCGGGTCGGGGTCGGCGGCGAGGCGCGCCACCAGGTCGGGCGGGAGCCAGGGGTTGCCGGCGATCGTCGCCAGTCGATCACCTTCGGCGACCAGGCGTTCGGCGAGGTCCCGGGTGAGCCGGCCGGTCTCCAGCACGCGTTGTACCCGCCACGAATCGGCCAGTTCCCCGATGAGCCAGGCGGTCCGTTCCTCGTCCTCGTGGCAGACCTGTTCGGCGGCCGCGAGCCGCACCTCGCGGTCGTCGTCGTGGAGCAGGCGATCGCGCGCCTCGTCGGGCAGCTCGTGCCATGCGCCGCGGCACGCTGCCAGGCGGAACATCGGATCTTCGTGACCGGCGAGCCCCGCCAGGACGTGGGCGGGCGGCCCGGCCCACGAGAACAGCTCCTGGCGCACCAGGGCCTCGGGGTGGTTCAGCAGCCGCTCGTACGCCCAGTCGGGCAAGGCCGGCACCGGCCCCCGGTAGGGCATGGGACCCACGGCGAGCATCAAGTGGACCGACTTGGACGGGTCGTCGACCAGCCGGGCCCGCTGCTCGGGGTCGGCGTCGGCGTTCTCCGCGAAGGCGGTCCGGACGCGGCGGTCCGGGTGCACCAGAACGGCCTCGATCACTTCCTGCGGCAGAACGGCGCGCCGCGCAACCTCTCGCCGCAGGTGTTCGTCCTCCTGATCGAGCAGCCGCAGCAGCACGTCCGCGGGCGCCGCCCTGTTGTACGTCAGCGCATGCATCACATCGGTCCGCCGGTCACCCATGTCCCGTCCTCCCCCGCCCAGCCGAAACGGGAAGCCTACAAGGAAGCCCACAGGTGGACCGATCATCACATTGCGGTCCATGACATCCTGTGACGTCACAACTCGCCGGGCGGATTCGGCGGACGTCCGGGAATTTGGGGAAGGTCGATGAGGCTCTGCTTCCTGGTGGAGGAGCACTACCGCCACGACGGTATGCCGAACGAGGTGATCGGACAGCTGACCGCGTGGGGGCACCACGTGGACGTCGTGCGGCCCGGCGGCTCGCTGCTGCGCATGACCGAGGCCGTGGACGCGGGCGCCCACGACGCCTGGGTGCTCAAGACGGTGTCCGGCGGCCCGGGACTGACCCTCCTCGAAGCCGCCGCCGCGGCCGGGCTGACCACCGTCAACGACGCCCGGTCGATCCGCGGCGTACGCGACAAGGCGCTCGCCGCCGCCATCGGACGCGGCCGCGGACTCCCGCTGCCGCCGACGTACGCCGTCGCCCGCCCCGAGCTGCTCGCGGAGATACCGGCGGCCGAGTACCCGCTCGTCGTCAAGCCCGCGGACGGCAGTTCCGGGCGGGCCGTGCACCTGGTGTCCTCGCCCGCGCGACTGGAGACGCTGCTGCCCGCGCTCGCCGGCGAGGGCATGCTCATCGCGCAGCCGTACGTGCCCAACTCCGGCACGGACATCAAGGTGTACGCCGTCGGCGGGGAGCTGTTCGCGACCGAGCGCTGTTCCCCGCTGCACCCCGACCCCTCGGTGCGCGAGCGCCGGGTGCCGCTGTCGGCGGAGGTGGCGGCCATCGCCGCCCAGGTCGGCGCGGTCTACGGACTCGACCTGTACGGGGTGGACGTACTGCTCGGCCCCGACGGGCCCGTGGTCGTCGACGTCAACGACTTCCCGAGCTTCCGGCAGGTGCCGGACGCCGCCGCGCGCGTCGCCCGCGCCGTACTGGACCTGGCGCGGGCCGACGGTCCGGCGCTCGCGGCACCCGTGACGCTGCCGTACACGCTCCCCCTGTCGATCCCGGCCCAGGCCACTGCGCAGGTCCCCGCCCCGGCGGGTGACGCGGTATGAGGATCGGCCTGATCACGCCGGAGCCCGGCCATCCGCTGCTGGCGGACACCACCGCGCTGCTCGCTCCGGAGCACGAGGTGGTGGCGCTCGATCCGGTCGCTCCCGGGGACGTGCCCCTGCCGCTGGCCGATGTGTACCTGCTGAAGTCGCGGACGCCGCACGCCCTGGGACTCGCGCGCCACCTGGAGCGCCGGGGGGCGCCGGTGGTCAACACCGCCGCGGCCACCGCGCTGTGCCAGGACCGCACCGAGATGGCCGGACTCGCGCTGCGGGCCGGACTGCCCTTCGCCGCGACCTCGACCGTCGGCCCCCTGGGGGCGTGGGCGCGGGAGGCCCGGCCGCCCGCTCCCGTGGTCGTCAAGAGTCGGCTGAGCCGGCGCGGCGACCTCGTCGCCCGCGCCGACGGAGCCGCGCGGCTGCGGGAGTTGGCACGGGACTGGCCGCAGGAGCCGGTCGTGGTGCAGGAGTACGCGCCGAACAACGGCTGGGACCACAAGCTGTGGGCCATCGGCGACCAGGTCTTCTCGGCCCTGCGCCGCTCCGAGCTCTCCCCCGGCGGACGCGGCCCCACCCGTCCCCTGGCAGCGGACGAACTGCCCGCCGGCTGGGCCGACCTGGTGCGCCGGGTCGGTGCCGTGTTCGCCCTGGACGTCTACGGCGTGGACATCATCGACACCGGCGGCGGCACGCCCCTGATCGTGGACGTCAATGCCTTCCCCGGCATCCGGGGCCAGTCCGGTGCCCCGGAGGCCCTCGCGGCGCTGGCCCTGCGCCGGGCGGCGGCCGGGCGCACCTGACGCGGCTCTCCGGCAGGTCCGGACGGGGGAATGCGGGCGCCGCGACGCCCGCGGCCCGGTGTCGTGGCCCGGTCGGGCGCCGGCCGCGGTGAGGATCGGGGCATGGGCGTCGTCCTGCCGGTCCTCTTCGCACTGTTCGCGGCCTTCAGCAACGCGCTGGCCACCGTGCTCCAGCGCCGGGCCGCGCTCACCGTGCCGCAGAGCGACGGCTTCCGCTTCGGCCTGGTCCTGGACCTGCTGCGCCGGCCCGTGTGGGTCGCGGGCATCCTGGCCGTGATCGCGGCCGGGGCCGGTCAGGCCGCGGCGCTGGCCACGGGCGCACTGGCCCTCGTACAGCCCTTGTTCGTGCTGGAGCTGCCGCTCGCCCTGCTGATCGCCTCCCTGCTGACCCGCCGGCGGCTGCCGGGGGCGCTGTGGCTGGCCGTGGCGGGCGTGGTGGCGGGGCTCGGGGTCGCGCTGGCGGCCGCCTCGCCGGTGGGCAACCGCACCGACGTGCCGACCGAGCGGTGGGTGGTGGCGCTGCCCGCCTGCGCGGTGATCGTCGCCCTGCTCGCCCTCGCCGGCCTGCGACGGCCGCCCGGCCGCTCGCGGGCCGTCTGCTTCGGCGCGGCCACCGCCGTCTGCTACGCGCTCACGGCCGCCCTGATGAAGTCCTCCGTGCACGCCCTCGACGAGCACGGCATCGGCGCCTTCTTCGCGTCCTGGGAGACGTACGCCTTCGGCGCCACCGGCATCTGTGCGCTGCTGCTGCTCGAACACGCCATGCAGGGCGGCCCGCTGGTGGCGTCGCAGCCCGCCCTGACCCTCGGCGACGCGAGCATCAGCATCGCGCTGGGGGTGGTCCTGTACGAGGAACACCTGCGCTCGGGCTGGTGGCTGCTCCCCCAGCTGCTGGGCGTGGCCCTGGTCTGCGCCGGGGTGTTCGCCCTGTCCCGGGCCGGGGAGGGCGCGCCCTAGCCCGTCCCTTCCGCGGCGCCGTCCGTGGGGCAGCGGATCGGGCGGCGTGGGGGCACCGGCGTCGTACCGGCGGGCGGCGGGCGGCCCGTAGGATCGCCCCCTCGGACGGACGGGCCGTGCGGGGAGGGCGGGTGGTGGGTGTGGGGACCAGGGCCGGAGTGTGGGGTGCCGGGACGGTGGCGCTGGCGGCGGCCCTGGCGCTGGGCGGCTGTTCGGGCGGGCCGGACGGGGCGGGGCCGGCCGGGCCGGCGCCCGCCTCCGCACCGCCGACGGCAGCTCCGGTCCCCTCCCCCTCGGAGCCGGCGACCGGGGAGCCCTCCGCCCCGCCCTCGACGCCGGCCGCCGAGCCGAGGCCCGCGGCCACCGGCAAGCCGGCGCCGGAGCGGTCCCCCGCGGCTTCGCCGGCCGTCCCGCAGAACCCCCACCGGGGTCCGAACCCGCCGCCGGCGCCGGACCGGCCCCCGCTGCCGACGTGGAAGCCGACACCCTTCGACCCGAAGGACCCGTCGATCCCGAACTACACGGTGCCGCCGCCCATGCGGTGACGGGCGGGCCCGGTTCCCCGAGCACCCGGCTCAGGCGGACGCGGCCTACGGCCGCCCCGGCAGCGGGGTCCTCGCGTACGCGCCGGAGAGCAGGTGGCCCGCACCCGGGGCGACGGCGTCCAGGTCCAGGGCCCGGAGCAGCTGGTGGGCGGTGCACACCGCCGCGGACACGACGGGCCTGCCCAGGAGCTGTTCGGCCTCCTCCACGGCGCTCAGGGACGGCATCTGCACGCACGCCGAGAGCACGACCGCGTCCGCGTCGGAGTAATCCAGCGCCTGGGCGAGGCCCGGCAGTCGGGCGGGGTCGTGGGCGGCGACGTCGAGGTTGTCCGGGATCTCCAGGGCCGTGTGGTCGAGTACCTCGATGCCCTCGTGCGTGAGGTAGTCCACGACGGTCCGCGTGAGCGGCCGCATGTAGGGGGCGAGCAGGACGATCCTGCGGGCGCCGATGGTGTGCAGCCCGTGGACGAGGGCTCCGGCGCTGGTGACGACGGGGGCCGGGGCTCCGTTCTCGGCGGTCCGGGCGTGCAGCCGCTGCTCGGAGGTCCGGTGGTAGCCGAGGCCCATGCTCATGATCGCGACCAGGCAGGCGTAGCCGAGCACGTCGACGCGGGCGTCGGAGAGCTCGACGGCGCAGCGGTCGGAGTCGGCGTCCATGGCCTTGAGCTGTTCGGGGGTCACGTGGGTCATGCGCATGCGGCTGGAGTGGAAGGTGAAGCGTTCGTCGGGTGCGACGGCCTGCCGCGCCCGGAGGATGGCGGGGACCTCGGTCTCCATGGTGACGTTGGAACTCGGCACGATCTGGCCGATGCGGTAGGTGCGGGGTGACACGGGGGCGGCTCCTCTTGGCCTGGCGGGTCAGCGGGCGTCGACGACGGGGTTGGTGAGGGTTCCGATGCCTTCGACCGTCGCCTCGACGGTGTCACCGGGGTGCAGGAACTGCGGCGGGACCATGCCGGCGCCCACCCCGGACGGCGAGCCGGTCGCGATGACGTCGCCGGGTTCCAGGGTCATGCCGGAGCTGATGTCGGCGATGAGCCGGGCGATGGGGAAGAGCATGTGCCGGGTGTTCGACTTCTGCTTGGTGACGCCGTTGACGCGCAGCGAGAGGTCGAGGGCCATGGGGTCGCGGATCTCGTCGCGGGTGACGACCACCGGGCCGAAGGGGGCGTAGGAGTCCTGGCCCTTGGAGAAGAACCACTGGCCGGAGCGGCGCTGGTCGCGGGCGCTGATGTCGTTGAGGATGCTGAAGCCGAAGACGTGCTCGTAGGCCTCCTCCTCGCTCACCCGGAAGGCGGTGCGGCCCATGACGACGGCCAGTTCGCACTCCCAGTCGAGCTGGGTGGTCAGGTGCGCGTTGTGCAGGATCGGCGCTCCGGGGCCGGTGACGGCGGTGGCGGGCTTGCCGAAGAGGACGGGGCGCGGCGGCAGGTCCTTGTCGGTGTCGAGGCTGCGGCTGGACTCCTCGACGTGCTCGATGTAGTTGAGGCCCACGCCGATGATCTTCCCGGGGCGCAGCGGTGCGCGCAGGGTCACGTCCTGGGCGCGGTGCACGGCCGCGGCGGGCCGGCCGGCCGGGTCGGCGGCGAGCAGCCGGCGGGCCGCTTCCTCGCAGGCCGGTCCGGCCTGGACGAAGGACAGGAGGTCGTGCGGGATCGGGACACCGGCGTGGTCGGCCAGGACCGCCAGGTCGAGGACGAGGCCGTCGGCCTCGGCCCCCAGGCGTTCGGTGGTTCCGGCACCGGTGCCGGTGCCGGTGGTGAAGGTCAGCAGGCGCATGCGGGGGCTCCTTGCGGTTCAGGCGGCGGTGACGGGCTGGTGCCCGCCGTTGTCGGCGTACGCCTCTTCCCGGTGGAAGCCGAGCGAGCGCATGACGGGGAAGTCGTTGAAGGAGAAGAGGCAGGCGTCCTCGGCCGGGTCGAGGTTGTGGTGCTCGTGCCAGGCCCAGGAGGGGACGCAGAAGATGTCGCCCTGCTTCCACTCGAAGCGCCGCCCGGCGATGACCGAGACGCCCCGGCCCTTGGCCGCCGTGTAGATCACCGAGCCGGTGTGGCGGTGGGCGAGGGTGGCCTGGCCGGGGCGCAGGAGCTGCATGTGCGCGCCCATGGTGGGCATGACCGGGCCGCCCGTGACCGGGTTGGTGTACTCGGCGATGACCCCGTCGTACGGGGAGCCCTCGGCCGCCTTCGCCAGGTTCCGCAGGGCTTCGTAGGTGGGCTCCCAGGGGTAGGCGAGCAGGGGCGACCAGGGCCGGGTCCACTTCTGCGAGCCGTACGGCAGGAGGTTGGCCGCGTAGGTGAGGACCGAGGAGTTGATGACCTTCCCGGGGGTCTGGTACAGCTCGGGGTGGACCTCGTAGAAGCCGGCGTCGAGGGCGTTGACCAGGGGGATGTCCAGGCCGTCCTGCCAGATGACGGGGGCGTCGTCGGCGTCGTTGCCGTGTTCGTGCCAGGTGCCGTTGGGGGTGATGGCGAAGTCGCGGGGGCCGACCTTCAGCTTCTGGCCGTCGACGATCGTCCAGGCGCCGGTGCCCTCGTGGACGAAGCGCAGGGCCGCGGCCTGGTGGCGGTGGGCGGTCATGGATTCGCCGGGGCCCATGATCTGCAGTCCGGTGTAGAGGAGTCCGGCGGCGGCGCTGACGTCCCTGCGGCCCGGGTTGACGAGCATGACGACGCGGCGGCCGGCGTCGTCGGCGCGGACGAGGCCGAGGGCCTTGTGGACGAGGGGGCGCAGGTCGTCGTAGCGCCACAGGACGGGTACGGACTTCGGCTGCGGGTACCAGGGCTCGATGTCGTTTGCGACGGTCCACAGGGCGCCCGCGTCCAGGGCCGCGAGCTCGTCGTAGTAGGCGGTGAGTTCGGGGGTGTCGGACACGCGGGCGCGGCCGAGCGTGGTGTCGTCCTGCTCGATGGTCATGCGTCCTCCTCGGGGGTGGCGGTGTCGGTGCAGCGGGCCGGCGGCACGGTGAAGGTCACCGGCGGCCGGGGGCGGTTGTCGACTTCGAGGCGGAAGACGTCGAAGCGGTTGTAGTGGCCGGTGATGTCGTGCATCTGCCGGGGCCGGATGCAGCGGGCGAGGTCGATCTCGGCGTAGACGATGCCCTCGTCGTCGACGAGGGGTTCGGTCACCGGGCGGCCGTCGGGGCCGAAGATGCCGGACAGCGCGCTGCGGGGGCGGGTGAACCGCTGCCGCAGCTCTTCGTCGTCGCCGGCGAGGGCGTCCACGATCTCCGGGGAGATCGTGGAGCAGGCGACGACGGAGAAGACCTTGCCCTCGAAGCTGTGGGCGGCGGTGCGGACGGCGATGGCTTCGGCCATGTCGTAGTCGGCGGGTGCGACGGGCAGGGCGATGTAGCAGGAGGCGTGGACGAGTTCGCCCTGGGCCAGGAGCGTGAAGCGGGCCAGGGTGTTGGTGTTCTCGCCGCAGGCCAGGGCGCCGAGCGGGCCGACGGGGGTGGGGTGCACGACGAGGGAGCTGCCGTCGCCGCCGGTCCAGGTGAGCTTCTCGGCCCAGGTGGGGACGAGTTTGCGGTGGACGCCGAGGAGTTCACCGTCGGGGCCGATGGTGAGCAGGGTGTTGTAGAGGACGCCGAGGCTGTGCGGCTCGCGTTCGTTGACCCCGATGACGAGGACGACGCCGTGCAGGCGGGCGGCCGCGCGCAGGGCGTCGACGTGCGGGCCGGGGACGTCGACGGAGGCGCGCTGGAGCCGCTCGAACCAGGGGGATCCCTGGACCGGGTTCATCGTCCAGTTCCAGTAGGGGTAGCCGGGGACGAACACCTCGGGGAAGACGACGAGCCGGGCGCCGTTCGCGGCGGCCTCCGCGATCAGGGATACGGCCTTGTCGACGGTGGCGGCGGGGTCCAGGTAGACGGGTGCGGCCTGGACGGCCGCCGCCGTGAACCGGGGCAGGTCGTCCCCGGGCCCGGCAGGGGGTGTGGGCATGCGCTTGGGCATGGGCATGGGCTTGGGCATGGGCGTCTCCGCTACGCGTGGGCGGGTGCGGCGGCCGCGCGGGGCAGCCAGCGCCGGTGGACGGACGCGGCGGGCTGCCGCAGGAGTTGGAGCCGGGGCGGGATCCGGTCGGTCCGGGCGGACGGGGGCCGGCCGCTGCCCGCCCGCCAGGCGCGCGCCCACGGTGCGGCCGGGCCCTGGTAGCCCTGGGCGGCGGCCGCGTGCAGGGTCCACAGCGGGTCGTGGAGCTGGGCGCGGCCGACGCCGCAGAGGTCGGCCCGCCCGGCCAGGATGATCGAGTTGACGTCGTCGTAGGAGGAGATGGCGCCGACGGCGATGGTGGGGATGCCGGTGGCGTTGCGGATGAGGTCGGCGTACGGGGTCTGGTAGCTGCGGCCGTACCGGGGCCGCTCGTGGGCGACGACCTCGCCCGTGGAGACGTCGACGGCCTCGGCGCCCGCCCCGGCGAGGGCGCGGGCGATCGCGACCGCGTCGGCCTCGGTGGTGCCGCCCTCGGCCCAGTCGGCGGCGGAGATCCGGACGAGCAGCGCCTTGCCGGCCGGCCACACCTCCCTTACGGCGCGCAGCACTTCGAGGGGGAAGCGCAGCCTGCCGTCGAGGTCGCCGCCGTACTCGTCCGTCCGCCGGTTGGTGAGCGGGGACAGGAAGCCGGAGAGCAGGTGGCCGTGCCCGTACTGGAGTTCCAGGGCGTCGAAGCCGGCCCGGTCGGCGCGCCGGGCCGCTCGCGCGAAGTCCCGTACGACGGCGTCCATGTCGGCGCGGTCGGCCTCGCGCGGTACGGGGCTCCGCTCGTCCCAGGCCAGGGCCGAGGCGGCGATGGGACGCGGGACGCCACCGCCGTCGGCGGCGCGTCGGCCGGCGTGCGTGAGCTGGATGCCGAGGCAGGTGTCGGACTGCCCGTGGACGAAGCCGGCGATGCGGCGCCAGGCCGCTTCCTGCTCGTCGGACCACAGGCCGGGGCAGCCGGGGGTGGCCCGGCCGTCGGCGCTGACGGCCGTCATCCCGGCGAGGACGAGGCCGGCGCCGCCGAGGGCCTGCGTGCTGAGGTGGACGAGGTCGAAGTCGCCGGGTATCCCCTCGCGCGCGGTGTGCAGGGCGGTGGGCGGTACGACGACCCGGTTGCGCAGGAGGAGTCCGCCGAGCGGGAAGGGCCGGAACATGGGCGGCACGGCCGGGGTGCGGTTGACCGCGGCGGTGAAGCCCTCGTCCCGCACGCGCAGGTTGTCGTAGGTGACGCGGCGGCTCCGGGTGAGAAGGTTGAAGGCGAACTGGTGCGGGTCCTGACCGGTGTAGCGGTCGATGTGCTCGAACCATTCGAGGCTGGCCTGGGCCGCCCGCTGGGTGGATTCCACGACCGGGCGGCGCTCCTCCTCGTAGGCGGCGAGGGCGGTCGGCACGTCCGGGTGTTCGTGCAGGCTGGCGGCGAGGACGAGGGCGTCCTCCATGGCGAGCTTGGTGCCGGAGCCGATCGAGAAGTGCGCGGTGTGCGCGGCGTCCCCGAGGAGGACGATGTTGCCGTGCCGCCAGGTGCGGTTGCGGACGGTGGTGAAGCGCAGCCACTTGGAGTTGTTGGGAAGCAGGCGGTGGCCGTCGAGGTGGCCCGCGAGGAGTTCCTCGCAGCGCCGGATGCTGTCCTCGTCGCTGGTGCCCGGCGGATGGTCGCGGTCGGCGTGCTCCGCGAAGCCGGCGCGCCGCCAGGCTCCCTCCTCCAGTTCCACGATGAAGGTGGAGCGGGTCGCCTCGTAGGGGTACGCGTGCACCTGGAGGGTGCCGAAGTCGTGCTCGTCGACGATGAAGGTGAAGGCCTCGAAGACCTTGTCCGTGCCGAGCCACATGTAGCGGCCGGCCCGCTCGTCGAGTTCGGTCCCGAAGACCTCGGCGTGGGCGGTGCGGGTGGCCGACCGTACGCCGTCGCAGGCCACCACCAGGTCGTGGGTGGCGGCGAGTTCGGCGGCGGGCGGTGCCTGGGTGCGGTGGCGGACGTCGACCTGCAGGGCGGCGCAGCGCTCCTGGAGGATGCCCAGCAGGCGCCGGCGGCCGAGGGCGGCGAAGCCGTGGCCGCCGGAGGTGAGGGTGGTACCGCGGTAGCGGACGTCGATGTCGGCCCAGCGCGCGAACTCCGCCGACATGGCTTCGTGGATCTCCCGGTCGGCCTGGGCGATCCCGTCGAGGGTCTCGTCGGAGAAGACGACGCCGAATCCGAAGGTGTCGTCGGGGGCGCCCCGCTCCCAGACGGTGATCTCCCAGTGCGGGGAGAGCTGCTTGGCGAGGGCCGCGAAGTACAGACCGCCGGGCCCTCCTCCTATGACTGCGACGCGCACGGCGTGCCTCCTGGTGCTTGTGCTGGTGCTGGTGCTGGTGCGGTGGTGAGCAGTTCCGCTCGCTGGGGTCCGGCCGCGCCCAGCAGGTCACGTACGTCGTCGGGCCAGGGGGTCGAACCGGTCGCGTGCGCCGCCGAGTGCGCGACGACCATGCGGCCGGTGGCGGCCTCGCCGCCCTGTTCGCCCCGTACGGTGAAGGCGTAGTGCAGGGAGGCGGAGCCGACCTCGGTGACCCTCAGCTCGGTGCGGACGGTGTCGCCGAACCACAGTCGGGACCGGTAGTCGGCCTCGAAGTGGACGCGGGGCGTGCTGCCGAACAGGTGGGACAGGCCGAGCCGGTGGAGCAGGACGGCCTCGGCCGCCTCGACCCAGCGCACGACGGTGGAGTGGTGGTAGTGGCCGGCGGCGTCGGTGTCGGTCCACTCGACGCGGCGTTCGACGACGACGCTGGGCGGCGAGGTTTCCTGCGGCGACGGCAGGGGGCCGCGCCCGTCGGTGCGGGCGCGTTCGCGCAGGGCGCCGCGCCGCAGCTTTCCGGTTCCGGTGCGCGGGAGTCCGGTGACGAACTCGACGGCCCGCGGGTACTTGTACGGCGCGATGGACGCCTTGACGTGGGCCTGGAGCTCGCGGACGGTCGCCGCGTCCGGCGCGACCCCGGCGGCGAGGACGACGTACGCCTTGACGAGCATGCCGCGCCGCTCGTCGGGGGCGCCGACGACGGCGCACTCCTCGACGTGGGGATGGCCGAGGAGGGCCTTCTCGACCTCGGGGCCGGCGATGTTGTAGCCGGAGGAGACGATCATGTCGTCGCTGCGGGCGACGTACCAGAAGTAGCCGTCGGCGTCGCGGACGTAGGTGTCGCCCGTGATGTTCCAGCCGTTCCTGACGTACGAGGTCTGGCGCGGGTCCGCGAGGTACCGGCAGCCGGTGGGTCCGGTGACCGCCAGCAGGCCGGGCTGTCCGTCGGGGACGGGGGCGCCGTGCTCGTCGACGACCGCAGCGCGGTAGCCGGGGACGGGGCGGCCGGTGGCTCCGGGCCGGATGTCCTCGTCGGCCGCGGAGATGAACACGTGCAGCATCTCGGTGGCGCCGATGCCGTCGATGATGCGCAGGCCGGTGGCGTCGTGGAACTCCTGCCACACCGCGGCCGGCAGCGGTTCCCCGGCGGAGACGCAGCGGCGCAGTCCGGACAGCCGGTCCGTCGCCCCGGCCTCCATGATCGCCCGGTAGGCCGTGGGCGCGGTGAACAGGACGGTCGCCCCGTGGTCCGCGACCAGGTCGGCCAGTTGCAGCGGGGTCGACTGCTCGACGAGCAGGGTCGCGGCGCCCACGGACAGCGGGAAGACCACCAGTCCGCCGAGTCCGAAGGTGAAGGCGAGCGGCGGCGTGCCGGTGAAGACGTCGTCCGGGCGGGGTCTGAGGACGTGCCGGGAGAAGGTGTCGGCGTTGGCGAGGACGTCGCGGTGGAAGTGCAGGGTCGCCTTCGGCCTGCCGGTGGTGCCGGAGGTGAAGGCGATCAGCGCCACGTCGTCCGCGGCCGTGGCCACGGTGTCGAACCGGCCGTCCTTGGCCGCGCAGAGCGCGGTCAGGTCCGCCGGACCGCTCCCCCCGTAGGTGATGACCGGGAGGGCGGGGAGAGCGGGGAGAGCGGGGACGGCGGTGGGACGGCGCAGGGCTTCGAGCGCGTCGGTGTGGCGGTGGTCGCACACGGCGACCGAGGGCCGGCTGATGTCGGCGAGTTCGGCGAGTTCACCGGCGCGCAGCATCGGCATCGTGGTGACGGCGACCCCGCCGGCCTTCAGGACGCCGAACCAGGCGGCCACGAGCCAGGGGTTGTTGGGACCGCGCAGCAGGACACGGTTGCCGGGCCGGAGGCCGAAGTCCTCGGTGAGGACCTGGGCGACCTGGTTGGCGCGGTGCTGCAGTTCGCCGTAGGTCCAGCGCTCGGTCGGGGTGAGCAGGCAGGGGCGGTCGGGGCCGTGTTGCTCGACGGCTTCGTCGAGCAGGCGACCGGCGCAGTTGAGGCGGTCCGGGTAGTCCAACTCCGGTAGGTCGAAGTGGAGTTCGGGCCAGAGGGCGAAGGGCGGAAGCCGATCTCTGCAGAAGGAGTCGGCATGCGCGGAAGGGGAGAGCTCCATGGGGCGGCACCTCGATCGGGGAGCAGCGGGGGGAGACGGGAGCAAGGTATGTCGAATATTTGGCGGCCGTCAACATTTCGCGATAGATCGAGGAGGTGGGGCGGTGCGGCGGTCGCCGGCGACGGGCCTCCGCCCGCGCCGCAGACGGCTCACGCGACCGGTATGCGCACGCGGACCGATTTACCGAACTCGCCTGCCACGACGGAGAGTTCGCCTCCGAGCTCAGCAGCCATCAGCTGCACGATCAGCAGCCCGCGGCCACTTTCGGCATCGAGGTCGAGCCCGGCGCGGGGAGCGGGCAGCCGCGGCAGACCGGCCCCCTGGTCGGCGACGTCGAGGCGCAGCCAGTCGGCGCCCGAGGCGACCCCGACCCGCATCCGGCCGGCCCCGGCATGACGGACGACGTTGCCGACGAGTTCGCTCACGGCCAGCAGCAGGACGTCCGCCGCATCGAGCGGGACCCCCCAGGCTTCCAGCGTGGCGCGCACACGGGCCCTGACCCGCGGAACGCTCATGACGTCCGGGGCCGCGACCCGGTGGACGAAGCGCCGGACCGCGGGGGCCGCGGGAATCACGGGGGCCGCGGATGTGCCGGTGGTGGTGAGCATGGCGCGCTCCGGGAGGTGGGGGCGCGACCGCTGAGGTGACTCGTGTTACCGACCTGAAAGTCGGATCATTTCTGGGCTTGTCATCAGCGGAAACGCATCGCTAAAGTCCTTGATTACACGTGTAACACGCTACGCCTCCCCCGGCTGCCCGCGCAAGCATTTCGGACAAACGACGCGAAGCCTGCACCCGCCCCGCCGGGAGACCCGCCGATTTGGAAGGGCCGCAATGACGCAATCTCCTCCGACCGCCTTCGACATCGCCGACATGACCTGGCCGCCCCCGCCGTACCGGCCTCCCGTACCGCCCGTGACGGCCGCGGACGGAGTGCGCCGCTTCGACGGGATCACCTACGCGACGACACCCGGCTACCGCCCCCGGCTGCTCGACGTGCAGGTCCCGGCCGGCGAAGGACCGTTCCCCGCCGTGGTCTGGATTCACGGGGGCGGCTGGCTGGACGGCGACCGCCGCTACCCGCCGCCGACCGTGCCGGCCGCGCTGCTGCACGGGGCGGTGCTGGCGGCCGGGCTGGCCCTCGTCTCCATCGACTACCGGCACAGTCTCGAGGCCCCTTTCCCGGCCCAGCTGCACGACGTGAAGGCCGCGATCCGCTACGTCCGCGCCTTCGCCGGGGACCTCGGCATCGACCCGGACCGGATCGGCGTCTGGGGCGAGTCCGCCGGCGGCCACCTGGCCGCGCTCGCCGGCCTCGTCCGCCCCACGGACGGCCCTGACCGCACGGACGCCGCGGACGGCGTCGGTCTGGAGGGCACCCAGGGGGTCGGATCGGGCGAGACCGGCGTGCTCGCGGTCGTCGACTGGTACGGCGTCTCCGACCTGGTCGCCCTGGCTTCCCACCCGATGCCGCCGATGCCCTCCGGTGTGGAGTTCCCCGACCCCTACGAAGCCCTGCTCGGGGCCTCGGTGGCCGAGCGCCCGGATCTGGCGCGGGCCGCGAGCCCGGTCACGTACGCCGGGGGCTCGAACCCGCCGCCGCCCTTCCTGCTGGTCCACGGGACCCGGGACGGCCTGGTGCCGTACAGCCAGAGCGAGGTCCTCGCCGCCGCCATCGAGGGCGCCGGGGGCGAGGTAACCCTCAAGCCGGTGGAGGGCGCGGACCACATCTTCCTCGGTTCCCCGGACATCGTGCCGATCGTCGAGGAGAGCGTCGCCTTCCTGGCCCGCCACCTCGGCGCGGGCGCCTGACGCCCGGACCCGCTCCACCGCGGGGGCGCCGCCACCGGCAGCCCCCGCCCCCTCCCCCGCATCCCTTCCCAGCGCACACGGCCGCGGGCGCCCCCCGCGGGCGCGAGAGGCAGCCATGTCCGCCAACCCGGCCACCCGACCGGCCACCACCCCGCACGACAGACCCGCCGGCCCCGACGCACCCGACGCACCCGACGCACCCGGCAGCAACAGACCCGACGGGTCCCGGCGCTCCCGCAGGCCCGGCGCGTCCCGGGTCCGCCGCAGCCCCGGCCTCCTCGTGGCGGGCCTCCTGCCGGTGGCCGCCGCCGCGGCGACGGCCCTGGTGGTCCGCTCCGACATCACCGATCCACCCTTCCAGCGGCTGGACGACCGCTGGCTGGGCTGGATGGGCGGACCCCACGACGGGCCGTACCTGGCCGCGGCCACCGTCCTGAACTGGTTCGGCGGGCCGGTCGGCGCCGTCCTTCCGCTCTCGCTCCTGTTCCTGCTCCTCTTCCGCAGGCGCTGGGCCTCGGCCGGTCTCCTGCTGACCGCCTACCTCGGCGGCAACATGCTCGTCATCCAGGGCCTCAAGCACCTGGTGGACCGGCCGCGCCCGGCCGACCCGCTGGTGCGCGTGGACCACGGCTCCTTCCCGTCGGGCCACGCGGCCACCGCGGCCCTGCTCGTCGTCGTCGCGGGGGCACTGCTGGTGCCGGCCGCCCGGCGGCGGGCCTGGTGGTACGGGGGCGCGGTCTTCACCGTGGCCATGATGTGGAGCCGTACCTGGCTGCACGCGCACTGGCTCACCGACACGGTGGCCGGGGCCGCCGCCGGCGCCGGGGCGGGGCTCCTGGCGTGGTGGCTCTTCCAGCCCGCGCTCGCCCGGGAGGCCGTCCGCTCCCACGACCGCCGGGGGGCGGCCGCGGGGGCGGATCCGGACGCGGTGGCGGCGCCCGACGCCGACTGACCGCCCGCGGCGCCGTGACGCCGTACCGGAGGAGGCCCGCCCGGCACGCTCCGGGCGGGCCTCAGCGCCGTCACGCGGTCCGCGGAGCCGGCCTGGGCCGTCTCTTTCGGATCTTGTCGGCCGAGCCCGCGTTGTCCGGTGCCATGGGGTCTCCCCAGGCCCGCAGGGTCGAGGGGAAGGATCGCAAGGCGGAGGAGCTCCTCGTGTACTGGCCGTACTCGGGAGCCCCGACAACCTGGGGGTCCCCCGGACGGAGTCTGGGGGATGAGGTGCGGTGCCGGGCAGCGCGGGCCCGGCAAGATCCGAAAGAGACGGCCTAGGCCTGGACGTCCTGCCGATCGGGGCGTCGGGCCCGGGTCAGGCAGAAGGGATGGCCGGCCGGGTCGAGGAGGACCCGCCACCGCTCCCCGCCGGGCTGGGACTCCGGCTTGGTCGCGCCCAGTTCCAGGAGGAGCGCCTCGGCCTCGTCGAGGTCGTCGACCTCGAAGTCGAGGTGGGCCTGCTGCGGCACGTCGCCGCCCGGCCAGGTGGGGGGCGCGTGGCCGTCGACCCGCTGGAAGCCGATGAGGAGCCCGCGCTCTCCGACGAGGCCGGCGAACTCGCCGCCGGACGCGGGCGCCGCGCGAGCGGTTTGCGCGACCGGCGCACGGGGTGCGCGGGCGGGCGGGCCGCATGGCCGTGGCGCCGGCGCTCAGGAGGTCTGGCGGTGGACCAGTACGGCTTCCACGGGCGGTACCGGCGCCGCCGTACCCGTCTCGACCAGCTCGTGCACGGCCTCGGCGATCCGCGCGGCCGACGGCAGTTCCAGCCGGACGGTGGTGAGGGCCGGCTGCTGGAGGGCGGAGAGCACGAGGTCGTCGCAGCCGACGATGGCGACCTCGTCGGGTACGGAGATGCCCTCCGCCCGGAAGGCGTGGAGCAGCAGGGCGGCGTACTCGTCGTTGTAGGCGAAGACGGAGTCCAGGCCGAGGCCCGGCCAGCGCCGGGCAAGATCGCGGGCGGACTCCCGGGTGTAGGCGAGCTCCAGCGGGGTGACGGTCGCCGGGTGCCGGGCGGCGACCGACTCGGCGCCCGCCAGGCGCGGCTGCGCCATGATGCCCAGGCCCCGCTCCTGGGGCATGACCACACCGATGGCGGTCCGGCCGCGGGCGATGAGGTGCTCGGCCGCGGTGGCGCCGATGTGGGTGTGGTCGAAGCCGATGGTGTGCACGCCCTCGACGGGGTGGGACGCGAAGGCGAGCAGGCCGCGCACCCCCGCCCGGGTCAGCACCTCGGCCGCCCGGGCGGTGAAACGGTCGCCGTCCAGGGCCACGACGGCCGCCGGGCGCAGTTCGGCCCAGGCCCGGGCGGCGTCGACGGGGTCGGTGAAGCGGCCCGCGTGGAGCACGGCCGTGTAGCCGAGGCGGTCGAGTTCGCTGTGCAGGTCGTCGACCCAGTCGCTGACGAGACGGCCCGCGGCGGAGATCGACGCCGGCATCAGGACGAGGTTGCTGCGGCCGGCGCGCAGCGAGCGGGCGGCGGCGTGCGGTACGTAGCCCAGCTGCTTGGCCGCGTCGAGCACCCGGGCGCGGGTGGTCGCGCTGACGCGGTGGCCCTGGGTGTCGTTGAGGACGAAGGAGACCGTGGCGCGCGACACCCCCGCGAGGCGGGCCACGTCGGCGCTGGTGATCGATGCGGGGACGTGTGTGTCTTTGGCCATGACGTCCCTCGACGCTCCTTGTGCTCGGGTTTCCCTGGTACTCCTTCCCTTTCAGGTTACACGAGTTAAATCAAGGGAGCGGAGGGCTGCGCAGACGTGCGCGCGGGCCCGTGCAGCCGTCGCGAGGCCCCCGCCAGGTCGTCGAGGGCGCCCACGACCGCGTCGAAGCGCATCGTGGTGCGTGACCGCGCGTCGTACGGGCGCCAGCGGGGCAGGTCCGGGTGGTTCGGGTCGCCCGTGCGGACGAAGGAGATCCAGGCCCGGTGCATCGCGTGGGCGAGGCCGTCGCGGACGGCCGGGTCCAGTCCGGCCAGGAAGGGGGCATGGGCCCACTGGTCGAAGTTGTCGAAGACGAAGGGGAGTTCGAGGCAGTGGGTGGCGCCGAGCCGGCCCTCGTGCGCGGGCGTGGGCAGGTCGAACTGGTAGGCCCACACGGGGTGGCCGGACGCGGCCCGGGCCTCGGCCAGCCGGACGGCGGGCACTCGGAAGAGCTCGTCCGTGATCAGGTCCATGAGTACGTCGACGGGGCGGGAGCCGGGCCGGGCGCGCGCGTACGCCGCGTACACCTCGGGGGCGGCCTCCGCCCCGAAGGTGTCGGCGATCCGGTCGGTGACCTGCTTCCGAGTGGCGTCGGCGTACCCCGCGTCGAGGGCGAAACCGAAGGTGGCCTCCTCGCGCGTCCAGCCGATCATGACGTCGATGTCCGCGGCCGGCCCGTCCAGCAGGGCGAGGGCCGGATGGGTCCGCAGGGAGGTGCCGTCGACCACGGGCAGGAAGGGCGTCGGCCAGTACCCCCACGCCGAGGTCCGGGCGAAGAGTCCGGCGGCGGCTGCGATCAGCTGCTGCCAGGGCAGCGCGCGCAGGTGCGCGGCGTCACCGGCGCCGGCCGACTCCAGGTAGGCGGCGGTGCGTTCCCGGTACGCGGCGGGGTCGGGGAGGTCGAGTCCGAGCGGCGGGCTCTGCAGGATCACCCGCCGGACCAGGCCCTGGGCGAGGGGGTGTCCGGCGAGGGCGGCGGTGGAGAGCGCGCCGCCGGACTGGCCGGCGACCGTGACGCGCCCGGGATCGCCGCCGAAGGCGGAGATGTGCGCGTTCACCCAGCACAGGGCGGCGATCTGGTCGCCGAGCCAGAGGTTGGCGCTCTCGTCGTCACCGTCCGGATTGAGGTAACCGATGGGGCCTATGCGGTAGTTGATGCTCACGACGACGAGGTCGCCGTCACGGGCGAAGGTCTCGCCCGAGTAGCCGGGCAGGGAGCCCGAGCCGGACACGAAGCCGCCGCCGTGGATCCACACGAGCACGGGACGGCGGGCGCCGTCGGCGGCGGGGGTCCAGACGTTGAGGGTGAGGCAGTCGTCGTCGAAGGGCGGCGACCCGTGGCCGCCGAGCACCGGATCGCCGCCTTCCGCGTACATCTGGGGTGCGCTCGGGCCGTCGGCGGTGGCGTCGCGGGTACCGCTCCAGCCGGGGTGCGGCTGCGGGGGTCGCCAGCGCAGGTCACCGACCGCCGGTGCGGCGTAGGGCACGGCGCGGAAGACGGCGACCCCGCCCTCGGTCGCGCCGCGCAGGCGGCCCGCGGAGAGCTGGACCTCCGGCTGGTCCTGGCCTGGGGAAGGGGGCATGGGCCGTTCCTTGTCTCTTCGTGGCTGCCGCGCACCGGGGAAGCCGGCGCCGGACCCTCTGAATCTATGGCGTACATTTGACGGTCGTCAATGCTCCGAGATATTTCATGCGGGGGTGGCCGTCGCTCGGGGCGGTGCGTCACAGCCACAGGCTGTTCGAGGCCATGCGCTCCGCCTCCGTCTCCAGCAGTGGCGCGAGGATCCTCCACAGCACGAGGCAGGTTCCGGCGCCGAGGAGAGCGCCCGCGACGGTGTCACTGAGCCACTGGGCGTGCAGCCAGGTCCGGCTGCCCATCATGGCGAGGACGTACGCGCCTCCGACGCCCCACCACCAGCGTCGCGCACGCGGCGGGAAGACCACCACCGCGACCACGACCACGAGCGTGACCGCGGTGAACACCTGCCCCGAGGGGTAGGAGCCGTCGTTGACCAGCACCCAGGGATGCGGCGGGCGCGGGCGATCGGCCAGCTGCTTGACGGGCAGGACGACGAGGGCGTTGGCGACCACAGCCGCCAGGAGCACGAACAACCCGGAACGCCAGCGCCCGTAGACGCAGAGGCAGCCGATGAGGATCAGCGGCAGGACCATGCCGAGGGGGCCGCCGAGCCGGTCGAGGACGACGAGGAACCCGCCGGGCTCCCCAGAGGCGCCGGCGGAGGAATGGTCGACCGCGGCGGCCCAGCGGTCGTCGGCCCCCTGGAAGAAGGGCCTGCGGTCCAGCCGGAGCAGCAGGGCGCACAGGAGCGACAGGAGCATCAGCCCGATCCCGAGGGCCAGCGCGTGGCGCGGCGGGGCGGCCGGCAGATGATGCCGGGGCGGGCGGGGTGGCGGTACGTACGCGGGCGGGGGCGGCGGGGAGAAGTACGAGGAGGACACGGCAGGCCTTTCGGCGCCACTGCGCGGCGTGCGGGCAGCGGCGCGAAACGGAGACGGGGGAAGCGGGACCACAACACGCGGCCGACCCGGACCGGGCAGGCCGAGCAGCAGCCGGGCCGACGGACAGACCGGTCAGACCAACCGGACTGCCCAGCCACACGGACCCCGGGCCGGGCCGACCCGGTCGGAGCCGAGCCGAACACCGGCCAGGCGGGCCAACCGATCGGCCGGGCGGGAGCCGCGACGACCAGACCAGACCGGACAGGTCCGCCCCACGCGCCCCAGGCCGGGTAGGCCGAGGCAGGCAGCAGCACCGGGCGGCAGCCGGGCCGAACCGACAGGCCGGGCGGGCCACACCGCCTCGGGCCCCGACCGGGTAGGCCGAAGCGAACACGGCTCGACCGGAACTGGGCCGGACCGACAGGCCGCCCGAGCTACGGCGGCCCGGCCGGGGCGGCTGAGCCAGGACGACCTGACCGCGTCGGGGACCTCCGCCTCGGGCCGAACAGGCGGCGTGGACAAGGAAGTCCGGCCTGACCAGTGGGCAGAGGCCGCCCGGCCGGATGAGCCGGACGGGCACAACAGGCCGAGGAGCACGGAGCGGCCGGGTAGGCAGGGGCCGACCGACCGGATGGGCCGGGTCGGCCCAGCGGGCCAAGCAGGCCGGACAGCGACCGACCGGCCGGGTAGGCCGAGCAGGCAGAGGGCTGGGTGGGCCAGGGCGGACCGGCCGGGTGGGCCGGGCAGGCCCAGGAAGCCGGACATGCGGGGTGGGCAGCGCGGACCGGGCAGGCCGGGCAGGCCGGAGAGATGGGCCGGGTCGGCCAGGTCCGGCAGGCCGGGTGAGCAGGGCAGGGGTCGACCCGCCTGCGGGCAGGGAGACGGCAGGGGTAGGAGTGGGGCGGCCACGGCCCCGGTCGAGCGCAGTGCAGCGAGCCGGCGGGGGATCGCCCCGCACGGTTGGACACGATCGGCCGCCCGACGACGCGGCACGAGAACCGCACCGACACCGCACCGGCACCGGGCCGGTGGCGGTGGCGGTCACAGCGGTGCGGCACGGAGTATTGCCGATGCGTGACGGCCGCCACAAGCGCAAGAGGGATTTCCGACACATCAGCCCTGCCCAGAGGCCGTGAAGCGACGATTACACGTCATGGCAGGGCTCCGCCGAGCACGCGCCGGAGCGCATCACGATCCGCACAACAAGCCATCTCAGGACCTAGCGAGGCCGGGAAATGGGTGCTACACAGTCTCCAACGCACTTGGTGACACGTGTAACAACGTCGCCATCTCCCCGGAACGCATTCGGCACCCCACCCCCGGTGACAACCGTTCCCGTTCCAGGCCCGTTCCAGGTCCCGTCCCAGGTCCAGGTCTCGGCCCCCCGCCCGCACAGCGCGGTGCCCGCTTTGCCACCTCCCCGCTCCGTCCCCCGAGGAGTCGTCATGGCCACGCACGAAGTAGTCGATCCACCCGTCCCTCCGGCCCCCGGACCCGCCCGTCGCCGCGGGCTGATGCTCCTGCTGCTGGTCGCGAACTCCGCGATGATGGCGGTCTACATGGGTGCCGGATCCGTCCTCCTGCCCACCCAGGTCGCCGCGATCGCCCCCGACGACAAGGTCGCCGTACTGGGCGTGATCGGCGGAATCAGCTCGATCTTCGCGACCGCCTTCAACCCGATCGCCGGAGCCCTCTCCGACCGCAGCGGCCGCCGCAACCCCTGGATCCTGGGCGGCGCCCTCGCCTCGCTCGCCGGCCTGGCCTTCCTCGGCAGCGTGACCACCGCCCTGCTCGTCGGCATCGGCTGGTGTCTGGTCCAAGCCACCATGAACATCTACCAGGCCGCGGTCACCGCGATCGTCCCCGACCGGGTCCCCGCGGCCCGGCGCGGCACCGCATCCGCCCTGGTGGGGCTGGGTCTGCCGATCGGCGGGACCGTCGGCGTGCTGGTCGCCTCCCAGACCGCCGAGCACCTGCGCACCGGCTACCTCGTCTTCGGCGCCATCGTCGCCGTCGCCGCGCTGCTGCTCACCGGCTTCTTCCGCGACGCACCGCGCACCGGGCCGGCGGCCGACCGGGCTCCCGTGCCCCTCCGCGCCCAACTGGCCGCGTTCCTCTCCTCCTTGGCCAGCCACGACTTCCGTTGGGCCTTCATCGGACGGGCCCTCATGGTCCTCGGCTACTTCTCGGTCGTCGGCTACCAGCTCTACATCCTCGGCGACCACATCGCGCTCCCCGAGGGCCTCACCCCGCCCGCCGCGATGGCGGTCCTCACCCCGGTGTCGATGGTCGCGATGGCCGTGTCCACCGTGCTGGGCGGCCTGCTGTCCGACCGCTGGAACCGCCGCAAGGTCTTCGTCGGGGTGTCGGCCGCCCTCGCCGGTCTCGTCATGGTGGTGCCCGTGGTCAGCCCGACCTGGACCGGCATGCTCGTCTTCAGCGCGCTGAACGGACTCGCCTTCGGCTGCTTCATGGCCGTGGACACCGCGCTCGTCACCCTGGTCCTCCCCCGCGCCGAGGACGCCGCCCGCGACATGGGCGTCCTGAACATCGCGAACGCCGGACCTCAGATCGTCGCCCCCTTCGTCGCCTCGGCCGTGGTCACCGCCCTGGGCGGCTACACGCCGCTCTTCCTCGTCGGCGGAGCGCTCTCCCTGATCGGCGCGCTGGCCATCCTCCCGATCCGCAGCGTGCGCTGACCCCCACCTCAACTCCCCTCGACTCCCCTCAACTGCCACGGCACGGCCTCTCCCGATCCGGTCCGGCCCGGTCGAGCACTCCGGCGGGCGCGTGCCGAGGGTCGCGCGCCCGCCGGTCACCCTCCCCTCTCACCCTCACCCTCACCCTCACCAGCCCCTCTTCCTCCCCTCCGAAGGAGCCCCTGTGAGACGCAAGCGAGTTCTGCCGCTGGCCGCCCTGCTGCTGTGCGCGCCGGCCCTGGCCGGCACGGCGCCCGCGGCCGCCGTGCCGCAGTCCGCGCCCGCGCCGGCGCCCGCCTCCGGCGGCCCGTTGCGGATCCTGCTCACCAACGACGACGGGTACGACGCCCCGGGCATCCGCAGGGCCTTCGAGCGCCTGACGGCCGCCGGGCACGACGTCACGATCGTGGCCCCGCTCACGAACCAGAGCGGCACCGGCACGAAGGTGTCGAACGCGCCCTCGATCACGGTGAAGCACCCCGAGCCGAAGGTCTGGGCCGTCGACGGCACCCCGGGCGACTCCGTCGCCTTCGGGCTGGCCGAGGTCTTCGCCGCGAAGGCGCCCGACCTGGTCGTCTCCGGCACCAACTTCGGCCCGAACGTCGCCGGGCTCGCCACCCACTCCGGCACGGTCGGCGGCGCCGTCGCCGCGCTCGAACACGGCGTGCCGGCCATCGCGCTGAGCACCGGGGGCCTTTCCGTTCCCGACCCGGTCACCACGGTCAACGCGATGGGGCCGACGCTCGACTTCGCGGTCAAGCTGATCGACCGGCTGCGCTCGCGTGCCCGGTCCGGTCCGCTGCTGCCCCAGGGCGTCGGTCTGAACGTCAACCACCCGGTCGTCGGTACGGACGGCAAGGGCAGGGCCGCGGGCGTGTCCGCGACCTTCCAGGATCCGCAGACCGTCCTGGAGCCGGACTTCACCGACGCCGGCGACGGCACCTGGAAGATGACCGTGAGGGTGGACCTGCGGCCCGCGGCCCGGGGCGGCGACGTCGAGGCCCTGAGCACCGGCCGGATCGCCGTCAGCCCCATGAACGGCGACTGGAACACCGGACCGGCCGACCGGGCCGTCGCCTCCGCCCTCATCGCGGGCCTGCGCCCGTAACACCCCCGGACCGGCAGGGGGCGGGGCGACCTGCGGCTCCGCCCCCTGCCCCCCTTGCACCAGCCCCAGCCCCAGCCCCAGCCCCAGCCCCAGCGGAACCCCCGGAACGCCCCCGCGAAATTCCTGGAGGACGGATGAAAAGGCCCGGAAACCGGCCGTCGCGGCCGTCTGCGGTGAGAACCCTGCTCGGCACAGCCCTGGCCCTGACCCTGCCCCTCGCTCTCACCCTCACCCTCACCCTCGCGGCTCCGGTCGCCGCGGTGCCACCCGCCGCCGCGGCATCCGGCGGACCACCTCGACCGCTCGTCACCGTCGCGCAGGGCATCCTGCGCGGCGAGGAACGGGACGGCGGCGCCCAGGAGTTCCTCGGCGTCCCCTACGCCGCTCCCCCGGTCGGGACGCAGCGGCTGCGGGCGCCCCGGCCGCCGGCCCGCTGGCACGGGGTACGGGACGCCGCCCGACAGGCCCCCGCCTGCCTGCAGTTCTCGCCCTTCGGCCTGGCCGACCCGCGGGCCGTCAGCGAGGACTGCCTGTACCTGGACGTGTACCGGCCCCGGGCCGCCCGGCCCGGAGCGCGCCTCCCGGTGGTCCTCTGGATGCACGGGGGCGCGTACAGCCAGGGAACGGGAACCCAGTTCGGCGGGCGCACCATGGCCGAACTCACCGGGACCGTGGTCGTGAGCATCAACTACCGCCTCGGACAGCTCGGTTATCTCGGGCTGCCCGAGCTGGGGCGTGAGAACGCCCTGCGGTCGGGGTCCTTCGGGCTGATGGACCAGGTGGAGGCCCTGCGGTGGACCCGGGCGAACATCGGCGCCTTCGGCGGCGACCCCGGAAGCGTCACGATCGCCGGGCAGTCCGCGGGCAGCGGTTCCGTCTGCGCGCTGCTGGCCGCCCCGGCGGCCGCGGGCCTCTTCCACCGGGCCGTGCTGCAGAGCGGTCCTTGCACCCTGCTGCGCCCGCCGGACAGCACGGAAGCGGAGGCCCACGCGCGCTCCTTCGCCGCCCGGGCGGGATGCTCCGTCCCCGCCGAGGTGACCGCCTGCCTGCGCCGTGCGCCCGGCGCGGCCCTGGTCGAGGCGGCCCGTACCCTGCCCACGCCGGGCCCGGCATCCGGTGACGGGCTGCTCCCCGTGCCGCCCGCCCGGGCGATCGGGAGCGGGGCGTGGAACAAGGTGCCGGTCCTGATCGGGAGCACCCGCTCCGAGGCCCGCTTCTTCGTCGCGCTGACGCAGCCGCGGTTGACGGCCGAGGAGTACGCGGCGCAGGTCCTGGCCGGATACGGGGCCGCGGGGCCGGAGGTGCTGGCCCGCTACCCGGTCGCGGAGCACGGCTCGCCGTACCTGGCGCTCTCGGCGCTGATGACGGATTCCACCTTCGCCTGCCACACCGCGTGGACCGCGCAGCTCTTCGCGTCCCGGGTGCCGACGTTCTTCTACGAGTTCGACGATCCGGGCTCGCCCACGCTCGCGGGTGCGCAGGTGCCGGGGCTGGACCAGTCGAACGCGCACAGCGCGGAGCTGGCCTACCTGCACGACTTCACCATGGGCGAGCGTCCGCTGACCCCGGTCCAGGTCGCCCTCGGGAACCGGATGAAGCGCTACTGGGGTGCGTTCGCCCGCTTCGGCGCGCCCGTCGCCCCCGGTCAGGCCCGGTGGCCGGCGGTGGGCACCGGTACGGCGACGGTGCTCACCCTGCACCCGTCGGCGACACGGACGACCACGTCGTTCGACGCCGACCACCAGTGCGCGTTCTGGCGCACGCAGCCGCCCCGAACCGTCTGACCGCGGCCCTGTGCGACCGACGCAGCCGCCGGGGCGGCCCGGAGCTCCTCCGCCCCGGTGAGGGGGCGGAGGAGCCGGGACTCACTTGCCGAGGATGTTGCCCGTCCACTGGCCCGCGGCACCCTGCATCAGGGCCTCGTTGCTCATGACCTGGGTGCCCGGCAGGGACGCCATGCCGATGTCCCCGGCCGGCGCCGCGCCGTTGTGGGAGCCGACCGTGTTGTCGCGGCCGGCGTTGAAGACGTCGTCGCCCGCGACCTGGCTCAGGTCGCCGAAGACGATCGAGTACGTGTTGCTGACCGGGGCGTAGATGGTGAAGGTGTCGTCGGCGGAGGCGGCGGACGCGCCCGCCAGGATGATGCCGCCGGCGGCGAGAGCGGTCAGGGCGCAACGGATCGAACGCACGAGTACTGCCTTTCGTGGAGGGAGGAGGAAGCAGTGCGAAGGTAGGACGCTTCGCACGCCGATGGCCCGTACTCGGCGCTGTACGGCCCGAGTCCATCCGTACGGCGCAGCCTCCCGGGCGGCCGTCGCGCCCCCGGCGCTAGGCCGCGAGCCCGGCGGGCCGGCGGCTCCGACGGCGGGTCCGGCGGGCCTGTGCGCAGGCCGCGCCCGCGAGCGCCACGGCTGCCGCGGAGACCGTCAGGAGCCAGACGGGGATGCCGTCCCCCACCGTGAGCAGCTCGTCGCGGTAGATGGTCCGGCGGTACGGGGTGTCCTTCGGCGCGGCGCGCAGTTCGTGGTCGGCGTCGATGCGGCCCGGCTCCGGGAACCGCTGCTCGATCGCCGTCAGGAACACCGGCTTGCCGTCGGCGAGGGCGGCGAGGGGGCCGTCGTCCGGTTCGACGGTGCCGGCGAAGGTCACCTCCGGTGCCGAGCCGCCGATCGTGGTGGCGGGCTCCATGCGGTGGTCGGCCAGCACGTACAGGCCGAGCGACTGCGGTGTCTTCGCCATCCGGGAGAGCCGCATCGGGTAGACCAGCCGGTCGCTGTCGAAGCGGATCTTCAGCGGGTCCAGGTCGCCCCGGAGCACCTTGCCCTGTCCGCCGCGCGGGGCGAGGCGTACCGCCACGTACTCCCAGTGCTGGTCGACGTACGGCTTGACCTCGGTGGCGAGGCGGTCGGGGAGCCGGAAGCCGTTGCTCTCCAGCCAGTTCTTCAGGGCGTCGGGGTCGGTGGCGGTGAGCCGGGCCACGTCGAAGTCGCCGAGCTGCTCGCGGCCGACGACGCCCACGGGCGGTGCGGCGCCCGGCGCGGGGGCGCCCGCGCCGTCGCCCGTGGTGCGGGAGAAGGGCCAGTCGCCGTCGCGCGGCCAGAAATGGCTGCGGGTCCTGTGCTCGGGACGGGTCAGTTCGCGCAGTTCGTCGAACAGCTCCCCGTCGCCCAGCTCCACCGTGGCGCGCCCCGGCACCGGCATGATCCACGCGGCTCGCTGCGCGTTCCCGCCGACGGTGAAGCGCATCACGATCTGTTCGGTGCGCCCGTCCCAGCGCACGACGGAGGTCTCCCGGTCGACACCGATGCGGGACTGGCCGTCGGGGATCATCGCCCCGCAGCCGCAGGCGTAGGCGGGGTTGACCAGCGCGCCCACCTGCGTCGCGAACAGGGCGAACAGCAGAATCAGGATCCTTCGTTTGCTCCACACGCGGTCTGGGACGGCCGGCCGGGTGATCCGGTTCCGCCCCCTCTCGCCGCGCGATCGGCCCTGGCCCATACTGTGGCGCATGAGGGGGAGTGAGAAGCAGCCGCACGCTCTGCGGCGCCTGAACGCGCTGCCGCGCAGCCCGATGGTTCCGGACTCCGTGCTGGCGGAGATCGCCCGGCACGACTGGGAGGGGATCGACTGCGGCTGCGGCCGGTCCGCGGGCCATCTGGTGGACGCCGTGCGCGACGCCGCCGAGGGGCATCCTGCCGCGTTCCACGCGCTGGAGGGCCATGCCTTCTTCGCGCAGCACCTGAAACCGCCCGCTCCGGCGGTGTGCGCCGTGCTGATGGCGGTGTGGTCGGCGCGTCCGCCCCGGCGGGCGACCCGTGAGGCGCTGCTGTGGACCCTTCTGGCCCTGTTGTGCACGGTGGACGACGGCGGCACGCACGAGGCGGGGCTGCACGGGCAGTGCGCCGCCTTCATCCGCACCGGGGTGGACGGGTTCCGGCAGGAACTGACGGCCGTCCCGGGCTCCGGGACGGCCGCGTACGCGGAGGGCATCCTGGAGATCCTCGGCCTGCCGATGTCCTGACGCGGCCGGACCGCTGTCCGTCGGCGCCCGGTCGGCGGCCCGGTCGGCGGTGGGCCCGCGGCAGAGCGGCACCGGGCCGGCGGCCGGCCCCGTCAGGTGGTGGCGCGTGCGGTCTCGGCGACCGCGCCGGGCAGCCAGTCCGCGACCCTGCCGAAGGTGAAGCCCAGGGCCTCGGCGCGGCCGTTGTCCATGGCGTAGGCGCGGTCGAAGGAGAACGGCGAGGCGTCGGCGCCCGCTTCGACGGCCCGGAGGCGGGGCGGGCGTCCGAGTTGCTCCGCGACCGTCGCGCAGAGCTCGATGACGTCCGGGGAGCCGTGCGAGGCCGCGTTGACGGGGCCGGTGAAGGTCTGCCCCGCCGTCCACCGGAGGAAGTCGGCCATCTCCAGGTGGTGGATGAACGAGGTGCCGTACGGGGCTTCGTGGACGTCGACCGGGGTCCCGGCACCGATCCGCTCCACGTAGTGCGCGAGGCGCCCGGTGAACTCCGCGCGGCCGCCGCCGAGGACGTGCGCGGTCCGGACGCCGACGTACGGGAAGGGCGGCTCGCGCAGGAAGACGGCCTCGGCCCGGCGCTTGCCCTCCGCGTAGGCGTGGGCCGCGTCGGCCCGTGCGGGGCGGCCGGGGTCTTCCCCCGGCGGGAGCGGCGGGCGCGTGAGATCGAGGGAGGCCTCGGCGACGGGTACGGCGTGCGGCGGGGAGCCGGCCGGGAGGGTGGCCGGGTCGTACACCTCCATCGTCGAGGTCATGACGTAGCGCCCGGTCCGTCCGGTGAACACCCGGCGGGCGACCGCGGCCTGGAACGGTGTGTAGCAGACCTGGTCGACGACCACGTCGAACTCGTGCCGTCCCAGGGCCGTCCGCAGCGCGGCCTCGTCGTCGCGGTCGGCGAGGAGGCGGCCGACGCCCAGGGGCGGGGCGCTGGAGCCCCGGTTGAGGACCGTGACCGTGTCGCCCTCGTCGCGCAACCGCGTGACCAGGGACTTTCCGAAGTACCGGCTGCCGCCGATGACAAGAATCCGCTTCATGGGTCCGACTCTCGCGTTGTATCGTCCCCAGCGGAACCGACGAGCTGCTGAACGGGTCGTAAGGAAAACTGATGATCGATGTGCAGCGGTTGCGCGTCCTGCGGGCGGTGGCCGAGCACGGCAGCTTCAACAAGGCGGCCGGGGCGCTGCTCCTGACCCCGTCGGCCGTCTCCCAGCACATCGCGGCGCTGGAGCGCTCGCTCGGCCACCCGGTGGCGGTGCGCAGCACGCGCGGTGTCACGTTGACGGAGCCGGGCCGGCTGCTGGTGGAGGCGGCGGAGACGATCTCCGCCGAGCTGGACCAGGTGCGCCGGGCGATCGACCGGCTGGCGCAGGACCGGCCGCGGCTGACCGTCGCCACCTTCACCAGCGGGGGCCGGCACCTGCTGCCGGCGGCGCTCTCCCGGTTCGTGCGCGCGCATCCGGAGGTGGAGCTGACGGTGCTGGAGAGCGAACCGGAGGACGCCGTGCCGATGGTGCGGGCCGGCGCGGCGGATCTCGCGCTGGCCTACCACTTCGACGGACCGCCGCCGGTACGTCCGGGTGGGCGCCCCGGCCTCGACTGGCGGCCGCTGATGGAGGATCCGCTGTGGCTGGTGCTGCCGCGCGGCCACCGCCTGGCCGGCCGGCCCTCGGTGGACCCCGGTGAGCTGTCCGGTGACCGGTGGGTGCTGGGCTGCCTCAAGACGGAGGCCTTCCTGCGCCGTTACGCGGAACTCGCCGGTTTCCGCCCGCGGGTGGGTGCCTCGACCACCGACTACTTCTTCGCCCAGACCCTGGTCGCGGCGGGGGTCGGCGTCTCCCTCGTGCCGCAGGTCGCGCTGGCCGGCCTTCCGGAGACCGTCGCCGTCCGGGTCGAACGCCCCTGTCCCGCCCGCCACATCGGCCTGGTCCTGCCGCGCCGGCGCCGCGCGGACCCCTGGGCAGAGGCGCTGGCCGAAGCCCTCACGGCCGCCGCCACGGCCGCCGCCGATGCTTCCACGGCCACGGCCAGTGCCTCCGCCACCGCCACCGCCCCGCAGATCGGAGCACGTCCCTGAACCGCCTCCTGTGCGGCCTCGCCGCCAATCCCGCGCTGCCGCCCGAGCTGGTCGACCGGCTGATCGCGCTGGCCGCGGCGCCGGCCGGGCCGTCGAACCGCACCGACCACCCCGCCGACCACCTCGGCGACGTGCTGGTGTGGCACCTGTCCGAACGCACCGACCTCGGCCCCGCCCAGGTGGCGGCCCTGGCCGCACTCGACGAGGACACTCCCGTACGTCTCGTCCGCGACGGGCACCTCGAAGCCTGCGACGTCGACCCGGCCGTGTGGCCGCTCGCGGCCCTGGCACTCCTCGACGAGGGCCGGGGCCTGCCGGAGTGGGCCCGCCGGTTCGCCGCCGACCCCGACCCGTCGCTGCGCCGGCAGCTCGCCTCCTGCCCCGGCCTGCCGGCGGACGTCGAGGACGCCCTGGCCGCCGATCCGGACCCCGAAGTGGCCGCCGAGTTGGCGTGGTGGACGACGTCCGCCCCGGTGGCGGCCCGTCTCGCGCGCCACCCGCACGCCGAGGTCAGGTTGTCGGTCGCCGACAACGAGGCCGTGCCGCCCGCCGCGCTGGCGGCTCTGCTCACCGGGGTCGGTCTGCCGCCCGCCCTCTCCTGCCTGGTGTGCGACAGCCGGGAGACCCCCTTCGCCCACGACCCCCACTGCCAGGACCTCGACTGCGTCCTGCCGGCCGGCGCGGCGTGCGACGGGACGCACCGCTCGACCGTCCACGGCACGCGGGCGCGGGCCCTGGCCAATCCGGCCGCTCCCCCGGAGGCTGTGGCGGCCTTCGCGGAGGATTCCGCCGTGTGGCTGCGCCGGGCCGTCGCCGAGCACCCCGGTCTGCCGGCGGAGGTCTACGCCCGGCTCGCCGCCGACCCCGTGCCCGGGGTGCGGGCCGCGATCGCGCGCAACCCGGGGACCGGCCCGGATGTGAGCCGCGTACTGGCCGCCGATCCCGACGTGGAGGTACGCCGGGCCGTGGCGCAGCATCCCCGGGTGCCGTTCGACGTCCTGGAGCAGTTGACCCCCACGACGCGCCTGGGCCCGCATCCGCTGCCGGGGATCGCCGCCGCCGGCCCGGAGGAACTCGCGGAGGGTGCCGCGTCGGCGAACGGGCGCGTACGGATGCTCGTGGCGCACCGTCCCGATCTGCCGCCGGAGTTGCGCGACCGGCTCGCCGCCGATCGGGACGCCTCGGTGGCCAAGGCAGTGGCCCCGCACCCGGGGCTGTCGCCGGAGCGGCTGCGGGCCATGGTCGCGCTGCACGGCGAGCAGGTCCACGCCCGGGTCGCGGCCAACCCGGGCGCGCCCGGCGACCTGCTGGTGGAACTGGCCCGCCACGAGCCGCCGGTGCGGCGGGCGTTGCGGGAGATCGCCTCGCACCCGAACGCGACCGCCGAGTCGCTGCTGCCCTGCCTGTCCGACACGAAGGCGCGGGTGCGCGCCGCCGCGCACCCTGCGCTCCCGGCGGCCGTCGTCGTCGGGCTCCTCGACGATGCGGACGCGGAGGTGGTGGAGGCCGCGGCCGGCAACCCCTCGCTGCCTGCCGAGGTGATGGCGCGGCGGGTGCCGTGACGGCCGGCCGGGCCGGGGCAATTGCGGATGCGGCCGGCGTCCGGGGCTCCGTACGCTGCCCCCCCCGTTACCGTCTTCGTGGCTCCGCAATGGGGCTACCGACCTTTGGGTCCGGCATGACTTCCCCCCCTTGTTGCGGTTGATGATCCGGGGGGTGGTGTCACCGGGCCCGGAGGCATCGACGGACCGCTGATGAGGGGCTTGAGCACCGGCTTCACCCGAGCCGGAAGAGCTCTCCGTAACGTGGGTGTGGCAGCTCGATGCCGTGGCAAGGCCGGACGAAAGCGTGATGGAGGGGCTCTGCACGTGATCGACACCAGCACCATCGACGTCTTCCTCGGCCTGGACGTCGGCAAGGGCGAACACCACGCCACCGCCGTCACCCCGGCCGGGAAGAAGGCGTTCGACAAGCGCCTGCCCAACACCGAACCCAAGCTCCGCGAGCTGTTCGCGAAGCTCCAGGCCAAGCACGGAACGGTGCTGGTCGTGGTCGACCAGCCGGCCTCGATCGGAGCCCTGCCGCTGGCGGTCGCGAGGGACATGGGCTGCCTGGTTGCCTACCTGCCGGGGCTGACGATGCGGCGGATCGCCGATCTCTATCCCGGCGAGGCCAAGACCGACGCGAGGGACGCGTTCATCATCGCGGACGCGTCCCGGGCGATGCCGCACACGCTGCGGGCGATCGACGGCGAGGACGAGACGATCGCCGAGCTGGAGATGATCGTCGGCTTCGATGACGACCTGGCCGGCGAGGCCACCCGGGTCGCGAACCGACTGCACGGCCTGCTGACCCAGATCCACCCGTCGCTGGAACGGGTCCTGGGGCCCCGGTTGCAGCACCCGGCCGTCCTCACGCTGCTGGAGCGGTTCGGGTCACCGGACCAGATCCGCAAGGCAGGCCGGCGCCGCCTGGTCACCTTGTTACGGCCGAAGGCCCCGAGGATGGCCGAGCGGCTGGTCGAGGACATCTTCGCCGCCCTGGACGAGCAAACCGTCACCGTTCCGGGCACCGAGGCGGCCGCACTGATCGTCCCGAGCCTGGCCAAATCCCTGGCCGCCGTGCTTGACCAGCGGAAACTGCTGGCCGGGCGGATCGAAGAACTGCTGGAGGCCCACCCTCTTTCGAAGGTCCTGACCTCGATGCCGGGAGTCGGCGTCAGGACCGGAGCCCGCATCCTGATCGAGGTCGGCGACGGCAGCACCTTTCCCACCGCCGGCCACCTCGCCGCCTACGCCGGCCTCGCCCCAGCGACCCGCAGCTCAGGATCGTCTATCCGCGGCGAACAGCCCTCCCGCAGGGGAAACAAGCAGCTCAAACGAGCCTTCTACCTCGCCGCGTTCGCCTCCCTGACCGACCCGGCCTCCCGGACCTACTACGACAAGAAGATCGCCCAAGGGAAGCACCACACCCAGGCCCTGCTCTGCCTCGCCAGACGCCGGGCCGACGTCCTCTTCGCCATGCTCCGCGACGGCACCTTCTACGACTCCCGGCCAGCCACAGCCGGCTGACCCTCAGCCTCGCCGCACACTGGGCAGTCACGCTCATCGACCGAGTCGATCACGACCGGATGACCACAGAAGTCACACGGACGCACGCCCTCACCCACCGACTCTCGAACAGCCACCTCATCACTCATGACAGACACACTGCCACCCGACCACCTTGACCAAAAACATAGGGGCACCCCCCGGAACCCGGACACCCCAGGAAGGAGCCGCGCATGCCACGCAATCCGAACAAGGCGCGGCGTTTCGTCGTCGACGGAAACACCTGCACACGGTCGGCGCGCCATTCGCACAGCCGACCGGGCGGTCCCGACCGTCCGGGCCCTGATGGAGGAGGCCCTGGCCTGCGGGTGGCGTCCCGACGGACCCTCCGGCACGGAGATCGACGGCTGGACCCTTTTCGAGGACGCCCTCCGCAGGCGGCAGGCCTCCGCCGCGCCGCCGCCCGCCCCGCAGGAGTGATTCCGTCACCTCCCCGGGCCGGGGGTCGTTAGGGCCTGGGGGTTGACTCGGGGGCGAAGGGATGGCGGTATGCGGCAGTTTCCTCTGGAGATGCACCACGTGGCACCCGGCAGGGTGGTCGAGTGGCGGCTCAGGTCCAGCGCGGCGGAGGCCGACGGGCCGGGTGACCCGGCGAGCCGGAAGGCGTCCTTCAACCAGGACAAGCACTTCACCGTCGCCGAGGAGAGCCGGGCCGCCGACGACCCCGTCGCGTCCTGGGTCGCGGTCACCTTCGAGGTGACCGGCCCGCTGGACGAACCCGCCCTGGGCCGGGCGCTGCTCTCCTTCGTCCAGCGGCACGAGGTCCTGCGCTGCGCGTTCCGTCGGCTGGCCGGTGAGGTGGCCTGCGAGCCGTTCGCCCCCGCCACGCTCACTCTCGACCCCGAACCCGTGGGCACCTTCGACGACGCCGGGGTGCTGAACGACTTCCTCGTCGAGCGCTTCAAGCGGAGCATCGACACCCTGTCCTGGCCGCTGTTCATCATGGGCGCGGTGGTGCGCGAGGACTCGGCGACCGTCTACCTGGCGTTCGACCACATCGTCTGCGACGGCATGTCGATGCCCATCGTCGCCCGCGAGGTGCTGACCGCGTACGAGGCCCTGTGCCGGGGCGAGGCCGCCGAACTGCCGCCCGCGCCCAGCTATCTGGACTTCGCCGAGGAGCAGCGCCGGCGCTTCCTGTCCATCGACGCCGACGACGGCCGGCTGGACTACTGGAAGTCCTTCATGGGGCCGGAGGGCGAGTTCTTCCCGCGCTTCCCCCTCGATCTCGGCGTGGAACCGGGGCGGATGTACCCCATCGTCAACGAGGCGTCGATGCTGCTGGACGCCGGTGAGGCGGAGGTCTTCGAGAAGACGTGCCTGGCGGTCGGCGGCAAGCCGTTCATGGGCGTGCTCGGCTCGGTGGCCGTGTGTCTGCGCGAGGCCGGCGGGCCGGGCGTCTACCGGGGCTTCATGCCGGTCAGCGAGCGCGGCCGGAGCACCTGGACGAACTCGGTGGGCTGGTTCGTCAACACGCTGCCGATCGAGTTCGACGCCTCGCCCGGCCGGGACTTCGCCCAGCTGATGGCCTCCGTCCGGGACGGTTTCACCGAGATGATGACGCATCTCGACGTTCCGTTCGTGCGGGCGTGGGCGCTGCTGGCGCCGGAGGAGTTCGCCGCCCGCTCCTGGCCGTACCCGGTGAACTTCTTCTCGTACATCGACATGCGCAAGTGCCCGGGCGCCGAACGCCACGACGACTGGAGGCCCACCACCCACGTGTGGTCGGCCCGGGCCAACGGCGCCTGCTCGTGGTTCCAGCGCGACACCGACGGCCTGCACATGAACTCCATCTACGTCGACACCCCGGCGGCCCGGCGGACCATGCGCGACTTCCAGGAGGCGCTGCGCCAGACGGTCCAGGAGGTCGCCCGCAGCGGCGGTTTCCGCCGGCCCGTCGCCCTGACCCCGCAGCGTCGGCCGGCGGGGACGACCCCGCTGGACGTGGCCGCGTTCGCGCGCCGCGGCTGAACCGGGCCCGCGGCCGCGTCCGCGGATCAGAGGCGGCCGGCGCGCCGCAGCAGCAGGGCGCGTTCCTGCTCGTTGCGGGTGAGTGAGGCCGCGCGTTCGAACTCGGCCCGGGCCTCGCCCGGCCGGCCGAGGCGTTCCAGCAGGTCGCCCCGTACGCTCGGCAGCAAGTGGTAGGCGCTCAGGGCCGGTTCCCGGGCCAGGGCGTCGACGAGCGGCAGGGCGGCCGCCGGTCCGTCGGCCATCGAGACCGCCACCGCCCGGTTGAGTTCCACGACCGGCGAGGGGGTCAGCTGGACCAGCCGTCCGTAGAGGGTCGCGATCCTGGCCCAGTCGGTGTCCTCGTAGCGGACGGCGGCCGCGTGGCAGCCGGCGATCGCGGCCTGGAGGGAGTACGGGCCGCTGCCGGCGCGGCCCATCGCACGGGCTCCCCTGGCGATGAGCAGGCGGTTCCACCTGGCCCGGTTCTGGTCGGCGAGCAGGACCGGTTCGCCGTCGGGGCCGGTGCGGGTGGCGATCCGCGACGCCTGGAACTCCAGCAGCGCGGCGAGACCGTGCACCTCGCCCTCCTCGGGCATGAGGGCCGCCAGGACGCGGGCCAGGCGAAGGGCGTCCTCACAGAGGGCGGGCCGGACCAGGTCGTCGCCGGAGGTGGCCGAGTAGCCCTCGTTGAAGACCAGGTAGATGACCTCCAGGACCGACGAGAGCCGTGCGTCGCGGTCGGCCCCGTACGGGACCTCGAAGGGCACCGCGGCCTTGGCCAGGGTGCGCTTGGCGCGCACGATGCGCTGGGCGACGGTGCTCTCGGGGGCGAGGAAGGCGCGGGCGATCTCCTGGGTCGTCAGTCCGCCGATCAGGCGCAGGGTGAGCGCGATGCGGGCCTCGGTGGCGAGGACGGGGTGGCAGGCGGTGAAGACCAGGCGCAGCAGGTCGTCGTCGATGTCGTCGGGTTCGGCCGGTTCGGCGGGCGGCGGCTCGTCCTCCAGCGTGCGGCCGACCTCGGCGAGCTTGCGCGCGTAGGTCTCCTTGCGGCGGACCAGGTCGATCGCGCGGTGTTTGGCGGTCGCCATCAGCCAGGCGCCCGGCCGGTCCGGGACACCCGACTGCGGCCATTGCTCCAGTGCGGTGACGAGGGCGTCCTGTGCGATCTCCTCGGCGATGCCGACGTCCCGCACGATGCGGGTGACGCCGGCGATGATGCGCGCCGACTCGATCCTGAACACCGCTTCGACCGCCCGGGCCGCATCCACTGCCGTCACGGCCACCCATCAGAGCAGCCGTGACGAGGCAGGGCAAACGCGGCACGAGCGGCGGGGGCGTTCCCCCGGTCACATCTCCTGGATCTCCCGGACCTCGGCGCTGACGTTCCATTCCGCCGGGTGGATCTCCAGGAACCGCCGGGTCCACTCGATGGCCTCGGCCTTGTCCTTGCACTGGCTGAGGGAGTACCCGCCGACGACCTCCTTGGTCTCGGTGAAGGGGCCGTCGGTGTAGCTGATCTTCCCGCCGGACCAGCTGAGGCGGGTCGCCTCGGAGGTGGGGAGCAGTCCCGCGGTGTCGAGCATGACGCCGGCCTTGGTGATCTCCTCCAGCAGGGCGCCCATGCGCTGCTCGAACTCGGGCGGGAACTCGTTGGGGGGAAGGTCCTGCTCGTTGATGCGGATCATCGTCAGGAAGCGCGGCATGGTGACTCCTCGGTCGCGGGGGCGGGGTCCTTTCCCCGCCTCTCACCCTTGCGTCGAACGGGAGGCGCCCGGATCGACAGCTCCCGGGAAATACTTCGAGGAATTTCTCTCGGCGGCCACCGGAGGGCGCGGGCGGGCGCCCGGCGGAGCCGGTCGGCGGCCTGTCAGCGGCCGGCCGGCGAGGGGCGGGCCGCGGGTCAGCGGCTGTCGCCCGTCCAGTCCCAGTGGCCCGGATCTCCCGCGCGGCGGCGGTAGTGGGCGCGGCCGCCCGCCCCGTAGCGCCCTATCTCGGTGGGGAGGCGGGCCTCCTCGTCGAGCTGGGGCGCGCTCCAGCCCGTGATGTCCAGGAGGAGCCCGTCGAGCGGGCCGCCGACCAGCTCGCCGTAGGCGTGGCCGGGGCGCGGGCCGGGGTCGGGGTCCTCGTGGTCGGCGCCGTAGACCCGGCGCCGGAGCATCCTGTCGTCCATGTCGATCAGCTTCACAGCCGGCACTGACAACGGCCCGGCGGCCGCCCGCCGGGCCGACGGCGATGATGGGGGCCGCGCTCCCGGCGGAGGGGCGCACGAGCGAGGAGCGACACGTATGGCACACGGGGTGCACCGGCCACAGGAGGACGCGGAGTTCGACTTCGTCCTGTCGATGGCGAAGGGACCCGTCCTGGCCTATTTCTGCGGCACCTGGCCCAAGGCGGTGGAGGCCTGCCGGGCGATGGACGCGGTCGTCGGCGAGCTGGTGCGGGAGTACGGGACGCGGTTGACGGCCGTCCGCACCGACATGACCCGCTGCCCCGGGCCGACGAAGCGCTACGGGGTGACCGGCGCCCCGACCGTCGTCCTCATCGAGGAGGGCGCGGCGGTCGCGAGCCAGGCGGGCCCGATGGGCGTCGAGGAGTTCCGGGCGTTCCTCGACACCCACCTCTGACCGGGGTGTTCGCGATCGGCCCGGCCGGATCCTTCGGCTAATTTGGGGCGCCCCAAAGCTGAGGAGAGCCCCGTGGGCAAGGTGGTCATGTACAGCTCGGTGTCGGTGGACGGCTTCGTCGCGGACGAGAACGACGACCCCGGACCGCTCTTCGACTGGTTGTCCGGCGGTGACGTGCCGCTGGACGGGAGCGGCGGGCTGAAGGTGTCGCGGACGTCCTACGACTACACCCGCCCGTACTGGGACCGGATCGGGGCGACGATCGTCGGCCGACGCGTCTTCGACATGACGGACGGCTGGGACGGGAAGCCGCCGGGCGGGATCGACCACGTGGTCGTCGTGACCCACCGGCCGGAGCCGGCGGGCTGGGACAGCGCGGCGCCGTTCCACTTCGTCGACGGCGTCGAGGCAGCCGTGGCGCGGGCACAGGAGCTCGCGGGCGACCGCCTGGTCGAGGTCGCCGCCGGCGACGTCGGCGGCCAGGTGCTCGCCGCGGGCCTGGTCGACGAGGTGCGCATGGACGTCGTACCCGTCGTCTTCGGTTCCGGCAGGCGCTACTTCGGGTCGGTCCGCGCGCAGCACCTGCTGGAGGGGCCCGACGAGGTGGTTCAGGGCGACCGGGTCCTTCACCTGCGCTATCGGGTGCGCCGCTGACCGCTCCGAGCGGAGTCGGGACCGGGACCGAGGTCGGGGTCGGGGTCGGGGTCGGGGTCGGGGTCGGGGTCGGGGTCGGGGTCGGGCAGCGGACTTCCTGTACAGTTGTCCAGGAAGTTGCCCCATCCCCCGTTCCTGCTCCCAGAAGTGGAGGCGGCCATGCAGACGGTCGCTCAGATCCTGATCGGCCTCGTGGCCGCGCTGCACGCGTACTTCCTGGTCCTGGAGATGTTCCTGTGGCAGCGGCCGCCGGGCCGGGCGCTGCACGGCTTCGACGCGGACACCGCCCGGCTGACCGCGCCGCTCGCCGCCAACCAGGGCCTGTACAACGGCTTCCTCGCCGCCGGCCTGGTCTGGGCGCTGGTCATCGACTCGCTCGCCACGCAGGTCTTCTTCCTCGCCTGCGTGATCGTGGCCGGCGTGTTCGGGGCGGCGACCGCGAACCGCCGGATCCTCTTCGTCCAGGCCGTACCGGGCGCCCTCGCGCTCGGTGCGGCGCTACTGGCCGCATGAGTCCGGAGGATCCGCGCACCGCCCGGACGAAGGGGCGGCTGCGCGAGAGCCTGCTGGCCGAGTGCGCCGGGCGGACGCTCGCGGAGGTCAGCGTCTCGGCGGTGGTCCGGCGGGCCGGTGTCGGGCGGGCCACCTTCTACCTGCACTACGAGGACCTGACCGCGCTCGCCGTCGACGCGTGCGCGGACGTCGTGCACGCGGCGGTCGACGCCCTGCACGCCTGGCAGACCGGCCCTTCGCCGCTCCCCCCGGCCAGGCCCCCGGCCGCGCTGGCCGGGTTCCTGGCGCAGGCGGCGGCCCGCGCCCCGCTCTACCGCACCCTGCTCCTCCCGGGCGGCGGCGGCCCCCTCGGCGACCGGCTGCACCGGGAGCTGCGCGCCCGCGCCCGCGCCGAGCGCGCGGCGGTGGGCGCGCCCCGGCCCGAACTCGTCGCCTCGGCGGTCGCGGCGGCCTTCACCGGGGTCCTCGCGGACTGGCTGCACGGGGAGGTCCCGGCGGATCCGACGGCCCTGGCGGACCACCTGTGGCAGCTGCTCCTGGCCCTGCACCGGGCTCCCGCGGCCTGAGGCCGGGCCCCGGTACGCCGAGAAGCCCCGCCGGAGGACCGGCGGGGCTTCGTTCACGGCACGCGGCTCGTGGTGGCTACCCGATGGGGACCACGTTCTCGGCCTGGGGACCCTTCGGCCCCTGGGTGACGGTGTAGTCGACCCGCGCGTTCTCCTCCAGCGACTTGAACCCCTGGGTCTGAATCGCGGAGAAGTGCACGAACACATCAGGACCGCCGTCGTCCTGCTGGATGAAGCCGAACCCCTTCTCCGAGTTGAACCACTTCACGACACCTGTTGCCATCTTGCTGATCCTTCACAACGGTCCACTGCGGGCCGCACGCGCGGCCGTCTCGATCCTGCCCAACAGTCACCCGGAGCACACGCCGGACGCGGCCAACCGGGGCGCGTCGCGCATTCGAACTTGTTGTCGCCTTGTCCGTGGTACGAGGGATCCGGCCCGCCCCGCACGGGTTCACGCGCCCTCGCCGACGGCGGGCAGCGGCACGGCGGGGCGGGGACGGGCGGCAGCGACGGCCCGGCGGGGTCCGCCGGCCCGGCAGCCCAGGCAGTCGGCGTGCCCGGCGTGCGCTGCGGTGTCCCGGACGCGCCAGTCCCACTCGGCTTCCGGGCGGGGGCCGCTCGGCTTGCCCCACCCGGCCAGGTGCAGCAGCCAGGTGACGACCCCGGCCAGGGCGACGACGGCGAGGCCGATCAGGATCCCGGGCGGCCAGGCCGCGCAGACGGCGGCGCCCGCTCCGGCGAAGCCCAGCAGGGCCAGCGTGGTTCCGGTCCAGCCGGCCACCGTGTGGCCGAGATCGACGTGACCGTGCGCGCTCATGGTTCTCCCAGGTCGAAGGGGCGGCAGTAGGCTCAGGACAAGGAGATGCTTATTTCGCAAGGTAAGTATCTCAGCAGCTAAGTAACTTAGATACTAAGGAGAATGTGCGTGCAGGGCAAGCCCCGCCCCGCGGCGACGGCCGCGGAGGCGCTTTCGCGCATGGACCAGTTCGTCGCCCTGGGCATCGTCGGGCAGCAGGAGGTGGCGCAGCGGCTCGGGCTCAACGTCACCGACCTGACCTGCCTCGGGCACATCCTGGGCGCCGGGGAGAACCCCCTGGCCGCCGGCGACCTGGCCGAGCTGGTGGACCTCACCACCGGTGCCGTCACCGGCGTGCTCAACCGCCTCGAGAAGGCCGGCTACGCGCGCCGCCGGCCCGACCCGGCCGACCGGCGCCGGGTGCGGGTCGTGCCCGAGCCCGCCGCGGCGGCCCGGGTCTTCGCCGTCTACCAGCCGTTCTACGACCGGCTCGGCGCGCTGTTCGCCGACTACACCGTGGACGAGACCGCCGTGATCGCCGACTTCTTCGAGCGCGCCGCGGCCGAGGTCCGGGCCCACTGCGCCCAGGTCCGCTCGGGCGAACTGGACGCCCCCGAGGCCATGCCCCCCGCTGGTACCATGGGCGGTTGACCATCTTCTTTTCTTCTTCTCCCCTTGCTTCGAAAGGTCCTGCATGAGGAACCCGTCAGCTCATGGCCGCTTCGGTGTGAAGGGCGGCGCCAAGGCCGGTTCCCGGACCGCCGCCAAGGCCCCCCGGAGCCTCGGGCCGCAGGGTGAGTTCGCGATGCCCGAGCCGAAGGCGCCCGCGCTGGCGCCGGTGGAGTCGTTCTCGGAGCTCGACCTGCCCGTGGAGCTGGCGGAGACCATGGCCGCCCAGTCGGTGACGCAGCCGTTCCCGATCCAGGCCGCGACCCTCCCGAACGCCCTCGCCGGGCGCGACGTGCTGGGGCGCGGGCGGACCGGCTCCGGCAAGACCCTGGCCTTCGGCCTGGCCCTGCTGGCGCGCACGGCCGGACAACAGGCCGATCCGAAGCGCCCGCTGGCCCTGGTCCTCGTCCCGACGCGCGAGCTGGCGCAGCAGGTGACCGAGGCGCTGGAGCCGTACGCGGCGGCCCTGCGGCTGCGCATGGCCACGGTGGTCGGCGGGCTGTCCATCGGCCGGCAGGTGAGCGCCCTGCGGACCGGCGCCGAGGTCGTCGTGGCCACCCCGGGGCGCCTCAGCGACCTGGTCGGACGGCGCGACGTACACCTGGAGCGGGTACGGATCACCGTGCTCGACGAGGCCGACCAGATGTGCGACATGGGGTTCATGCCGCAGGTCACGGAGATCCTGGACCAGGTGCACCACGCCGGCCAGAAGATGCTCTTCTCCGCGACCCTGGACCGCAACGTCGACCAGCTGGTGCGCCAGTACCTCAAGGACCCGGTCTCCTCGTCCGTCGACCCGCAGGCGGGCGCCGTGACGACGATGGACCACCACGTCCTGCACATCCACGCGGCCGACAAGGTCTCGGCGGCGACCGAGATCGCGGCCCGCGACAACCGGGTGCTGATGTTCCTCGACACCAAGCACGGCGTCGACCAGTTCGTGAAGCACCTGCGCGCGATGGGCGTACGGGCGGAGGGGCTGCACAGCGGAAAGTCGCAGCCGCAGCGCACCCGCACCCTGGCCCAGTTCAAGTCCGGGGCCGTCACCGTGCTGGTCGCGACGAACGTCGCCGCGCGCGGCATCCACATCGACGACCTCGACCTCGTCGTCAACGTCGACCCGCCGGCCGACCACAAGGACTACCTGCACCGCGGCGGCCGGACCGCCCGCGCGGGCGAGTCCGGCCGGGTCGTCACGCTCGTCACCCCGAACCAGCGCCGGGACATGACGCGGCTGCTGTCCGACGCCCGGATCCGGCCGACGATCACGCAGGTGCGGTCCGGCGAGGCGGCGCTCAGCCGGATCACCGGCGCGAAGGCGCCTTCCGGCGTGCCGCTGTCCGGCTCCGCGCCGACCGACGCCAAGGGCAGGCCGTCGGGGACGGAACTCGGCTTCCGCGGCATCGGTACGCGGCCCGGCCGGACGGGGAAGGGCAAGGAGTCCCGCAAGACGCTGGAGGCCCGTCAGCAGGCCGAGGCGCGCCGCGCCGCCAGGGTGCGCCGCGGCATCTGACCGCTCACGGGCGGCCGCCCGTGCCCGGTCATTCCCGTTCGAAGGCGTGCGAGTGGCCGATGACGCGGAAGCCGCGCCGCTCGTACCAGTGGCGCGGCCAGTCCGCCGCGTCGGCGGTCAGGAAGCGGGTCTCGCAGCCCGCTTCCGCAGCCAGGCTCAGGGCGGTAGCCACGACGGCGTCGGCGTGCCCGCGCCGGAAGTGCGCCTGCGAGGTCATCAGGTCCTCGATCTGGGCCGTGCCCGCGTCCGGGTCGAGGTAGAGGTCGGCCCAGGAGGCGACCTCGCCGTCCGGCGCGCGGGAACCGATGAAGCGGACGTCGTCGGCGCCGCGCAGGCGGGCCTCGCGCCGGTCGACGAGATGGCGCACGACCTCGTCGTCGACGTCCGGGAGTATGCCGCGCCAGCGGGTGGTGAGCGGGCCCCGCAGCGCGTCGAGGCCGACCTCCTGCGCGTCCGCGCGGGCCGGCACCGGTCCGGTGTGGAGCATCACCAGATAGGCGGAGTGGGTGTAGCCGGCACGGACCAGCGGTCCGGCGCACGCCCGCGCGGTCTCGTCGTCGAGGACGCTGACCAGGCGGTGCGGCAGGTGGCCGAGGGCCTCCTCCGCGAGCGCGGGCAGCGCCTCGGGGTTGACCGCCCCCTCGATGACGACCTGGTTGTTCCCGCGGGAGTGCGCGAAGGCGTCGTCGTAGGCGGCGAACCCGCCGGGCAGCCGGACGGTACGGGCGGCCTGGCGGCGGGCGAAGGCCGCCATGAAGGCGTTGATCCTGGACAGGTGTTCGCTTGTCACCCGGGCAGACTAGGCCGCGGGCCCGCGGCGGGTCACCCGGATTCAGGCGACCGTGCCCCGGCGCAGGCGTTCGGCGGCGGCGTTGCGGACGCGGCGGGTGCGGGCGTCGGCGGCCAGCAGCTCCAGGGCCTCGTGGGAGTCGAGCAGCCGGACCGCGGTGCGCTGGCACCAGTCGGAGGCGGCCGTCAGCTCGGCGGCGGACCAGGGCTCGCCCCGGGTGACGGCCTTGAGCAGGCTCCACTCCCGCAGCCGGTTCTCGGGGAAGGCCCGGCCGGCGAGCACGCCCGCCATGGCCCGCGCCCAGACGGTGAACCCGTCGTCGGCGAGCAGGCCCGCCGCCCGGCGGTCGAGGTGGGTGACCACCGCGGCCTCGGCCATCACCCGGTCGGGGTCGCCCAGCACGGCGGTCACGACCCCGGCCTCGGCCTCGGCGGTACCGCCGGGCGCGGCGGCCAGCGACTCCAGGTGGCGGGCGTAGCGCCAGTGCTCGGGGGGCGTGTCGGCGTCGGGAAGGCTCATCGGACGGCCCCCTCGTGGACGCGTCCGGTCCGGCCGACGTCCGTGACGGGCGCCTTCCGGCCTGCCTGCGCCGGTGTGACCGGCGCCTTCGGCGTCATGCCTATGGCGGGTCGCCGCTGCTTCGTGCCTTTCCGCATGACACCCATTCCACACGATCATCGCGGCGGGCCGGTGGTCAGGGTGCCGTCCGGGCGTTCCCGGGGCCCGCTCAGGGTCCGGCAGGCAGCATCGGGGCCCCCGCGCCGACCGGCCGGTATCCGGCGGCCCGCCACCCCGGGGCCTGGGACGAGGACTCCCCCGTCGGCCGACCGGACCCGTACGTCCCGACGGCAGCGCAGGTCCCTGCGTACGCGCGGGTGACCGGGGTCGGTGCGGCCCGCGTCGTCAGACCTGCTCGAAGTGGAAGGACTTGATGAAGCAGTCGCGGGGCTGGCCGATCGCGAAGAAGACGCAGTCGACCAGTGACTGGGCGGTGAGGGGGTCCTTCGCCGTGCGCGGGGCGTCTTCCCAGGCGGGCGACAGCGGGTCGTGGTTGTCGAAGTCCGGCGGGTAGAGCGAGATCACGCGGACGCCCCGGTCGCGCAGCCTGCGGGAGAGGATCTCGGTGAAACCGGCCTGGGCGCTCTTGGCGGCGTAGAAGGCGTCGTGGGCGTCGGAGCGGTGGTGGCCGGCGTCTCCGCAGCCGGAGACCATGGTGACGATGTCGGGCTTGGCCGACTCCAGCAGCAGCGGGAGGAACGCCTTGGTGGCCAGTACGGTGCCCGTGGCTCCGGAGGCGAGGGTGTCGACGACGTCCTCGTCGGAGGCGGAGAGCAGGTCGGTGCCGTGCTGGTAGCGGGAGCCGTTGTTGACGAGCACGTCGACGTGGGCGGTGCGCGCGGCCACCGCGGCGGCGAACTCCCGTACGGAGGCGGGGTCGGTGAGGTCGCAGGCGTAGGCGTGGACGCGGTCGGCGTCGTGGCCCTGCGCCCGGATCTCGTCGCGGACGCGTTCGGCGGCTCGCAGGGTCCGGGCGGAGAGGTGGACCTCGGCGCCCCGGCCGGCGAACCGGAGGGCGAGGGTACGGCCGAAGTCACGGCCGGCGGCGGTGATGACGACGCGGTGCTGTTCGAGTGTCATGCCTGCGCTCCTGATTCGTGGTCGATACACATGATCTCAGGTGCGGTGCGCGGCCGTTGGGGCGGGGCGGATCAGCCCTCGCGGGTCTCGTGGCCGCCCCGGGCGCCGGCTCCCCGGCTCGTCCCCTGCTGCGGCTCGGGCAGCGGCGCCCCCGTCTCCAGCAGGGTCTTGAGGCTCGACGCGAGCATCGGCCAGGCCTGGCGGCACATGCCGATCAGGGTGCCGCCCGGCTCGAATCCGTCGTGGCGGATCGTCAGCCGGGCGAGGGTGTCGCCGACCGGCTCGATCTCGTACGTCACCTTCGTACGGGGCTCCTTCGCCAGTTCGGACCGCAGTTCCTCGTCGATCCCGACGCCGGCGGCCCACTGCGGACTGAAGGTGTGCCAGGTGTAGGACAGCAGGCGGTCCGGTACGCAGCCGAGGACCAGCTGTCCGGGGTCGCTGGTGCGGGCCCCCCGTTCGACCCAGGCCATCGCCGAGCCCACCGCCCAGTCGGTCTCGAAGCTCAGCCCCCAGTACCGGCGGGTGAGGGCGGGGTCGGTGAGGGCCTGCCAGACCCGGGAGGGGTCGGCCTGGATGTAGAGGGTGTAGGTGATCGCCCTGTCGTCGCTCATGGCCCCATGCTGCGGGACCGCGGACCGCGGACGGGGGATTTCCCGATCACGGCGGTGGCGGGCGGCCCCGCCGCCCGGTCACCAGCGCACGCCCTCCTCGGGGAGCTCCGCGAGCGGGATGCGGGCGGGCGCCGGGAGGCCCAGCCGGGCGCGGGCGGCGTGCACCGCGGCGACCTCGTCCTCACCGGCCGGTCCCCAGTCACTGAGTTCGCGGACCTGCTCGGGAGTGGCCAGCAGCCGGGCGCAGTCCGGGTCCGCGGCCGGCGCGAGGCCGGTGAGGCGGGCCGAGACGCGGACGCGGGCGCCCTCCTCGCCGTACCGGTAGCCGAGCGGCGCGGCGGCCGCGGCGGCTGCGGAGCCCGCGGCCGCCGGGGGCGGGAGGTGGGCCGCACCGGTGGCCCGGGAGATCAGGAGCAGGACCCGGCCGTCGGGGGCGAACAGCCAGGCCGAGACGGACCGTACGGGCAGGTGCGCGGGGACCGGGCCGCAGTGCCAGGCGCCGCGCTGAGGGGTCCGGCGGGCCCGGAGCACGCCGAGCCGGTCCAGGGCGGTCGGGGCGGTGGGGCGGCCGTCCTCCAGCAGGGCGGCGCCGCAGCCGTTGATGCGGGCGCGCAGGGCGGACAGGGCGCGGCGGGCGTCGCCGGGGTCCATCAGGGCGGGCAGGTCGGCCGGTTCGGCGAAGTCGATGCCGGTGATCTCCTGCTCCGGGAGGCGGACGGCGCCGATGCGGTCCGGTGTCCAGGTGCCGCCGTCGTAGACGTGCAGGATCTCGCCGGGGAAGCGCATCTCCGGCGGGAAGCCGGGGGTGTCGGCCGGGATCCAGTCGACGGCCAGGCCGCGCGGGTAGCGGCCGTCGACGCCGAGCTCCTCGCGCAGCTCCCGGGCGGCCGCCGCGGACGGGGCCTCGCCCGCGTCGATCGCCCCGCCGGGCAGGAGCCGGTCGGCGCGGTAGTCGACGCTCTGGACGAGGATCCGGCCGTCGGTGTCGGTGACGAGGACGACGGCCGCCGTCCAGACGGCCGCGCGCGAGGCTCCGTACTCCTGCGGGGTCATCCAGGTCCCCGGCGCGCACGCGCGGTCGTCGGTCGCGCCGTGGTCGGTCAGCTGCGGCATCGGGACTCCGTTCACCTGGGTGGACCCGCCGCCTGTGCAACAGCGGGCACGGCCCGCGGGTTACGGCGGGCGGGTGAGCCGGTGGGCGAGTGCGCCGGTGCGCCGGCGCGCCGGTGCGCCGGAACCGGCAGACCCGCTTTGCCACCCCTATACCTCCTTATTACCTGGTTATGTCTTCGTTGGTACCGTGCGTGAGCGGACTGGCGGCATGAACACCGCCGGTCCGACCAACTTCGGGGCGGAGCGGAACGGCAGTGGCGGGGACAGCGGTGGGAACAGGGGCCGGGACGGGTGCCGCGACAGGTGCCGGGAAGGAAGCGGAGGCGGGCGGGCGCGGCGGCGGATCCGGCCGGCTCGCCGGGGTCGACGCCGTGCGCGGCATAGCCGTCCTCGGCATGTTCGCCGTACACGTGGGTCCCGGCCCGCAGCCCGAGGGCGCCGGGTACCTGCTCGTCGCGGCGGACGGGCGCGCCCCGGCGCTGTTCACCCTCCTCGCGGGCTTCTCCCTGGTCCTCGCGCAGCGCGGGACGGACCCGGCGCGGCGCCCCGAGGGCTGGGCGTCGCGGTGGCGTCCGCTGCTGATCCGCTGCGCCGTCCTGGCCGTACTCGGCCTGTGCCTGGCCTCGTTGTGGCCGGGTATCCTGGTCATCCTCGCCTTCTTCGCCGTGTACTTCCTCGCCGCCGAGCCCTTCACGCGGCTCTCCACCCCGGTCCTCACGGCCGTCGCGGGTGCGTCGGTGGTGGTGGGGCCGCTGCTGTCGTTCCTCCTGGGCCCGCTGTTCGGGTACGGCTCCTCCGGGCGCGGCCTGGTCCCCGAGGCAGCCGACCTGACCAGCTGGCCGGGAGCGGGCGCGGTGGTGGTCGAACTGCTGCTGACCGGGGCGTATCCGCTGGCCACCTACTTCCCGTACGTCCTGGTGGGAATGGCCCTCGCCCGGTTGTGCGACGTGCGGGAGCGGGTGATGGCCCGGCGGATGGCGGTGTGGGGCACGGCCGCCGCGGTCGCCGGGTACGGCGCCGCCTGGCTGGCCACCCATGTGTTCGGTACCCGGCAGCGGCTGCTGGAGGCGATAGCGGTCCACCATCCGGAGGCCATGGCCGCGGCCGACCCCGTACGGGAGGTGCTGAGCGGCCAGTTCGGCGCCGTGCCGAGCACCTCCTGGGACTGGCTGCTGCTGGCCGATCCGTACAGCCAGACCCCGTTGGAGACCCTCGGGAACGCAGGTGTCGGGTGCGCGCTCATCGGCCTGTGCGCCCTGGCCGCGCGGCACGCGGTGGGCGTCCGCCTGCTGCGGCCGCTCACGGTACTCGGGGCGATGGCGCTGAGCGCCTACGTCGCCCACGCACTGGTCCTGGCCGGCCCGGCCCACGGCGCCGCTTCCTGGTGGGCGTTGCTCGCCTTCAGCGGCGCCGCCCTCACCCTGACCTGGGTCTGGCAGCGGATCTGGGCCGACAGCCCCCTGCGCCGCGGGCCGGTGGAACACGCCCTGCGCCTGGCCACACAGGCGGGCGGCCGGGCCCGCTGAACCCTTGCGGTCGCGGTACTAGCGCGGCGTGCTGTCGTCGGCCTTGAACGGGGCGCCGTGGCCGGGCACGATCAGGTCCGCGGCCGCCAGCACCCGCAGCCGGGAGGCGCGCAGGACCTCGCGGTCGGGGGCCACCGGGTCGTCCGCCGGGCCGTCCGCGTGCCACCACAGGTCACCGGCGAAGGCGACCACGCCCGCGTCCGTGCCGGCCAGCAGCGTGATGTCCTCGGTGCTGTGGCCCGGGGTGCGGATCAGCCGCAGCGACGGGGTGAGTTCGTATCCCTCGGCGTCGCGGTTGCGCCACTGGTCCCCGCGGTACTCCACCTTGTGGTCGTGGACCAGGGCCCGCCCGAACAGGCCCACGTTCATGGTGTTGTCCGGGTGGTGGTGGCTGAGCACCACGTCGGTGATGTCGTCCGGCCCGAGCCCCAGCTCCGCGAGCGGGGCCAGGATGAGGTCGGGGCTCGCCACCATGCCCGGGTCGAAGATCACGTGCCGGCCGGCGTCGGACACGTAGGAGACGGTGGCGGCGACTCCGGGGCCGGTGGAGCCGACGTATCCGGTGGTCAGAATCGTGTGTACGGCGCTGCGGCCGAGCGGTGCGTCTGTCATGCCCCCATCCTCCGGGCCGGGGGCGGCCGTTCACGAGTGGCACATCTGCCACCCATCGCAGGATTAGTGCCACACTGCACGCGTGCCTGCCTTCGTGTCCGTCGCCGCGTACGCCCCGCCCGGAGTCGGCATGCTCGCCGTCGGGATCGTCAGCGAGGTCTTCGGCCCGCGCGGCGGAGAACTGCCCGGCTTCGACTTCGCCCTGTGCACCGAGCGGCCGGGGCCGGTCCCGACCGACCTCGGGGTGCCGCTCGCCATCGCGCACGGCCTGGACCGGCTCGCCGAGGCCGATCTGGTGATCGCCCTGCCGTGGACCGGCTTCCGCACGCCCCCGGCTCCCGCCGTGCTCGCTGCGCTGTCGGCCGCACACGGACGCGGCGCCCTGGTCGCGGCCCACTGCGTCGGCGCCTTCGCGCTCGCCGCCGCCGGACTGCTCGACGGCCGGCGGGCCACCACCCACTGGCGGTTCGCCGAACTGCTCGCCGGCCGCCACCCCGGGGTCCGCGTCGAACCCGACGCCCTCTACATCGACGAGGGGACGGTCCTCACCGGCGCCGGAGCCGCCGCGGGCTTCGACCTCTGCCTGCACCTGCTGCGGCGGGAGTACGGAGCCGCGGTGGCCAACACGATCGCCCGGGACATGGTGCTGCCCTCCCACCGCGACGGCGGGCAGGCACAGTACCTGGCCGCTCCCGTGCCCGAGGACTGCGGCGACGAGCGTCTCGCCGAGGTGCTCGCGTGGGCGGTGCAGAACCTCCACGAGCCGCTTCCCGTCGCGGAACTGGCCCGGCGGGCCCTGATGAGCAAGCGCTCCTTCGCCCGCCGCTTCGCCGCCGCGACCGGCACCACCCCCCACGCCTGGCTGCGGAACCTGCGCCTGAGCAGCGCCGAGGAACTCCTGGAGACCACGGACCTGCCCGTCGAGGAGATCGCACGCCGCGTCGGCTACGGAAGCGCCGCCATCCTGCGGGACCAGTTCGTGCGCCGCCGGGGAGTGCCGCCCCGCTCCTACCGCCGCTCGTTCACCGGCACGCCGTGACGGTCGGTCGTTCCGGGTCAGTCGTCCAGGCGGACGGGCATCAGGATCGAGAAGGTGTCCTCGGTGTCGGTCCGCCGGACGGCCAGCGGCGCCGTGGGGGCGCCGGCCTCGACGACCAGCCGGTCCCGGGCCCCGGCCGCGAGGGCCTGCAGCAGGAAGGTGCGGTTGACGGCGACGTGGTCCGGGGCGCCCCGGCCGTCCTCGCACACGGTCACGGCGCCGTCGGCCACCTTGAGCACGCTGAGGTCGACGAGCGGGCCGTCCGGCTCGGGCCTCTCGCCCTCCCGGACGGGGCCGGTCTCCACCGCGCGGCGGAGCGCCGCGACGTCGACGAGGGCCCGGCGTCCCGCCGGCAGGCGTACGAGGCGGCGGTGGTCGGGGAATTCGTGGTCGAGGCACCGGCCGGCCGCCTCGTGGTCCCCCGAGCGCAGGGCCACGCGGTCGCCGTCCACGGTCAGCAGGACGGACGCGTCCTCGCTCAGCAGGGCCCGCATGGCGTCCGCCAGCCGGGAGGGCACGATCACCTGGACGCGGGGTCCGTCGTACCCGGCGGCCCCGGACCGGGCGACGGCCATCCGGTACCGGTCGGTGGCCGCGAGCCGGAGCGCCCCGCCGTCGATGTCGAACAGGACGCCTGCGAGCATCGGCAGTTCCGGGTCGGTACCGGCGGCGAAGCGCACCGAGTCGAGGGCTTCGGCCAGTTCCGGTGCGTGGAGGGTGAGCCGGACGGTGGCGGTGCGGAGCGAAGTCATGGGGTTCTCCCTGCGTTCGAGTAGCGCTCGGACCGCGGAGAACTCGCTGCGGGCATCGTTCAGCCCCTGCTCCAGGCGGCGAAGGTGTGCCTGGAGGAGCCCCCGTACCAGGTCGGTGTCCGCACCGGACAGGCCCGCCAGCACCAGCCGGATGTCCGCCAACGGCATGCCCGCCCGGCGCAGCCGGGCCAGCACCCTCGACTCGTCGAGCTGTTCGGGGCCGTACCAGCGGTACCCGGTCACCGGATCCACCCGGGCCGGGACCAGCACGCCGGCACCGTCGTAGAACCGGAGCGCGCTCACGCTCAGGCCGCTGTCCCCGGCCATCTCACCGATGCTGCGCATGTCGTTCTCCACACCCGAACTCTGCGCCCTCCACCAGGTCGAGGGTCAAACAGCGTCCGCCGCGAGGGACGGGAGGCGCCTGCGCGTCCTCGGTCCGAGCCCCCCACCCCCGTGGGGGGACTCCGATCCGGACGGGGCCTCCCGTACACGTCTCCGGGTGCCGGGGCACCCCGCGAGAACGATCACCACGCTAGGCCGGGGAGGCCGACCCGACCCATGGCAGCGGACGTCAGCAAGGGGACCGAACGCGCCAAGGAGGGACCGGCCACGCCGAATTGGGGACATCAGGACCCACATGGCGACGATGTGCTGGCATTTCGCGCTCGTCTATGCTCACCACCTGTGGTCTCGCATGCGCATCCGGGGACGACGTCCTCCGCCCTCACCCGCCTGAACGTCAGTGCCGCACGTCTGCTCGGGCTGCCCCCGACCGGGTACGCGCATCTGCTGGGCATGTCGCCCGAGCACCTCAACGACGACCTGTACCGGCCCCCCGCCCTCACGAGCATCCGCATCGCGGAGCTGGCGACCGTCCACGCACACTGGACCGAGGTGGCCCTGCTGCTGGCCCGGCAGGCGGACGTCGGGAGCCTAGGGGTCTGGGACTACCTGATCACCTCCGCGCCCACTCCGCTCGAAGGGATCCGGGACGCCGCGGCCCACCTCGCCACCGTCCTCGACACCAGCACGGACGACCTCCGCGTCACCGAGGACGGCGGCCGCGTCACCCTCAGCCATCTCAACAGGGGCGATCTGGCCCACGAGGCGGCCTGCGCCGTCCGCGCCTGCGCCCTGGGCCTGTACCTGCGCCGGCTGCGCGAGGCCGCCCAGCGGCCCCTGGTCCCCCTCCACGTGGCCCTGGCCGCCGATGCGCCCCGCCGGTACGACGCCCTGATCGAGCTGTACGGAACGCGCGCCATCGAGTTCGGGGCCCCGGTCAGCTCGATCACCTTCCGCAGCGCGGACCTGACCGCACCGGCGCCGCACGCCCAGCCGGGGCTGTCGGCGGTGCTGCGCAGGCACGCCGACCAGACCCTGGCCGCGGCCGTCCCGCTGCGCGACTGGCTGGACCTCTTCCGCAGCGCGCTCGTCTCCGTCCAGGACGAGGGGGGCCCAGCCCTGTCCACCGTCGCGCGGCGCATGGCCGTCAGCCCGCGGACGCTCCAGCGCCGGCTCGACGAACACGGCACCACCTGGAGCGCCGAGGTCGAGGCCGTACGCCGGGACCACGTCGCGCGGCTGCTCCACACCACCGCGCTGAGCGTCGACGCGGTGGCCGCCCGCAGCGGCTACGCCGATGCCCGCGCCCTGCGCCGGGCCGTCCGGCGCTGGTACGGCACGACGCCCGCCGCGCTGCGCCGCGCCGGCGACCGGCAGGCCGGGGCCCTGGAGCCCGCCCGGTAGCGCGCTCGCGCCGACGCCCCGGCGGGACGGCGGGTCAGCGGGTCGGCAGTGCAGGCGGCGGGTCAGCGGGTCAGCGGTGCAGCCGGCGCGTCCAGTCCTCCGGCACCCGGTCGGCCGGTCCGGGGGCCGGCTGGTCCGCGGGGTGCTCGCCCGGCGGGGCCAGCGGGGGCCCGGACTCGTACATCTCGCCGGTGTCGTAGTCCCAGAACCACTGCTCGCCCGGCTCGAAGCTCTGCACCAGCGGGTGCCCGGTGGCCTTCCAGTGGGCGGTGGCGTGCTGGGCGGGCGAGGAGTCGCAGCAGCCGACGTGGCCGCACTGTGCGCAGCGCCGCAGGTGGAACCACCAGCCGCCGACCGCGTCGCAGTCGGCGCAGCCGGTGCCGGTCGGCGGGGCGGTCGGTTCGATCCCCTTGATGTCGCTCATGCGGGCTCCTCGGCGGTCTCGGTCCCGGGCGCGTCGTCGGGCTCCGGTGCGGTCAGCGGCAGCAGTACCTGGAAGCGGGTGTCGCCGGGGGCGGATTCGACCTGGAGGCTGCCGTGGTGCTTGTTGACGACGATGCGCCAGGAGATGTCCAGGCCGAGGCCGGTGCCCTCGCCGACCGGTTTGGTGGTGAAGAAGGGGTCGAAGATGCGGCTGCGGATGTCGGCGGGGATGCCGGGGCCGGTGTCGCGGAACTCCACCAGCAGCCGTTCCCCCTCCCGTGCCGTGCGGACCGTCAGGGTGCCGTCCTGCCCGGTGCTCCCGATGGCGAAGACGGCGTTGTCGATGAGGTTGGTCCACACCTGGTTGAGTTCCGCCGGGTACGCGGGCACGTCGGGCAGGGAGCGGTCGTAGTCCTTGACCACCCTCACCCGGGGGCCGATCTTGCCGGACAGCATCAGCAGGGTGCTGTCGAGCAGTTCGTGGACGTCGACGACCCGGGTCGGCGCCCGGTCCAGCTGCGAGTACTGCTTGGCGGCGTCGACGAGGTGGGAGATGCGGGTGGTGGAGTCGTCGATCTCGTCCATCAGCAGCTCGGTCTCGACCGAGTAGTTGAGCCAGCCGATGGCTCCGGGGAGGATCTCCTCGTCCACGGCCGCCGCGACCTGCTCCAGCCAGTCCACGTCGAGTCCGGCCTGGACGAAGGTCGGTGCGATCCGCCACCCATCCGCGATGCCGTGGTCCTCGAGCCAGTCCCCGAGCTCGTCCTCCCGGTCGGACGCCTCCAGCGGGCTGAGCGCCGTCGCCTTCGCCACGCGCTCCACCGTGCGCTCCTGCACCTCGATGAGGTCGGCGATCGCCTCGCGGGAGTAATCGCCCTGGGCGATGACCGCGAGCTTGTGCCGCATCTTGCCGACGCGTTCGCGCAGGGTGGCGGTGGCCCGGACGGCCGCCGCGGCCGGGTTGTTGAGCTCGTGGGTGAGGCCCGCGGACAGCGATCCGAGGGCCAGCAGCCGTTCGCGCTGCCCGATGGCCCGCTGGGTGTTCCTCGCACCGAAGAACAGCCCCTCCAGCAGGTGGGCGGCCATCGGGAACCACTGCTGCATGAAGTCCGCGAACGCCTGCGCGGGCAGCACGAAGAACCGGGTCGGCTCGGTGACGCGCATCGAGTTGGTGTAGGTCTGGGGCACGCGGTCGCCGAGATAGGCCTGCATGGCGCCCGCGTACACGCCGCGCTGCGAGGTCCGGCTGACCTCGATGTCGTCGCCGCCGACCCGGCGGGACAGCACGACGGTGCCCTCGATCATCACGTAGAAGCAGGTGGCCGGGTCGCCCTCGGTGTAGACGGGGCCGGTGTCGAAGCGCTCCACCCCGCCCTCGGAGCACAGTTGCCCGAGCTGCTGCGGGGTGAGCTTCTCGAACAGGAACAGCGAGGCGATCTCCTGCGGGTCGCAGTGCACGAACTGCCCGCTCATGACTGCTCCAGGTAGCGGTGGACGAGCATCACGGCCATGGCTCCCTCTCCGACCGCGGACGCGACGCGTTTCGCGGACTGGGCCCGCGCGTCGCCCGCGACGAACACGCCGGGAATGTTGGTCTCCAGGTGGTAGGGCGGCCGGTCCAGCGGCCACTCGGCGGGCGGCCGCCCGTCGGGGGTGAGGTCGGGGCCGGCCAGGATGAAGCCGCGGTCGTCGCGCAGTACCGTGCCGTCCAGCCAGTCGGTCAGCGGGGCCGCGCCGATGAAGACGAACATCCACTGCGCGTCGACGAGTTCCGTCGTACCCGTGTCGACGTCGCGCAGGGCCAGCCGCTCCAGGTGCTCCTCGCCGTGCGCGGCCTCGACGACGGTACGGGTCCGCACCGAGATGTTCGGCGCCTCCTCGATCTGCTGGATCAGGTAGTACGACATCGACGCGGTCAGGGACTGCCCGCGCACCAGCAGCGTCACCGACTTCGCGCCCCGCGACAGGTACATGGCCGCCTGGCCGGCGGAGTTGGCGCCGCCCACGATGTACACGTCGTGGCCCTGGCAGGAGGCGGCCTCGGTCAGCGAGGAGCCGTAGTACACCCCGCGGCCGGTCAGGTCGTCACAGCCCGGCGCCATGAGCTGGCGGTAGGAGACGCCGGTCGCCAGGATGACGCTGTGCGCGGCGACGGACGAGCCGTCGGAGAAGCGGACGACGCGCGCGGGGCCGTTGACCTCCAGGCCGGTGACCTCCCGTGCCGTAAGGATCTCGGCGCCGAACCGGCCGGCCTGGCGGCGGGCGCGTTCGGTGAGCTGGGCGCCCGAGACGCCGTCGGGGAAGCCGAGGTAGTTCTCGATGCGTGAGCTCTGCCCGGCCTGCCCGCCGGTCGCCGACCGCTCGACCAGTACGGTCCGCAGTCCTTCGGAGGCCCCGTACACGGCGGCGCCGAGCCCGGCCGGGCCGCCTCCGATCACGACGAGGTCGTAGAAGTCGGCGGCCGGTGTGGTCGCGAGACCCACGTGGGCGGCCAGGTCGGCCGCCTCCGGCTCGATCAGCACGGTGCACTCCGGGGTGACGACCAGGGGAAGCCGCTGTCCGTCGGCCCCGGCGGCCTCCAGCAGCCGCCGCCCCTCGGGCTCGTCGGAGGAGTACCAGCGGTACGGCACCTGGTTGCGCGCCAGGAACTCCCGTACCTGCGAGGAGCGGGCCGACCAGCGGTGCCCGACGACCTTGGTGGCGGGCACGGGCCGGTAGTCGCTGGCCCGCCAGGCCGCGAGGAGGTCGTCGACGACCGGGTAGAGCTTCTCCTCGGGCGGGTCCCAGGGTTTGAGGAGGTAGTGGTCGAGGTCGACGACGTTGATCGCGTCGATGGCCGCGCCGGTGTCGGCGTAGGCGGTCAGCAGGACGCGCCGCGCGCCCGGGTACACGTTCAGGGCCTGTTCGAGGAACTCGATGCCGTTCATCTGCGGCATGCGGTAGTCGGCGAGGATCACCGCCACCAGGTCGCCGCGCAGTTTCAGCTCGTGCAGTGCCTCCAGCGCGGACTCGCCGGACTCGGCGCGCACGATCCGGTACCCGGCGCCGTAGTGGCGCCGCAGGTCGCGGGCGACGGCACGGGAGACCCCGGGATCGTCGTCCACGGTCAGGATGACGGTCCGCGCCGGTTCGGCGGCCTGTGTCATGCGTCTCCCAGGGGCGGCCCGGTCCGGCGGCGCGGCGAGCCGCCCGCGCCGGTTCCCGCCCATCGTATGTTCGATCGTCCGGATCCGCTCCGGAACGGGAGCCGATCCGCTCCGGGCCGTCACGGAGCGTGCGCGTCCGCTCCCCCGCCGAGCACGCGGGAGCGGTGTCGCCGGTGCGGTCGCCGAAGGGTTCCGGGTCGGCGGGCCACCGTCACCCGACCGTGTGATCGGCGCGGCCCGCGCGGCGCCGGTGCGGCAGGGTGGACGGATGCAGCTGCGCCGGGTCCTGCCCCTGACACTTGCCGCCCTCGTCATGGCCTCCGGATGCGTGACGGTGCATCCCGCTCCCGCCCGCGCGCCGGACGCGCCACAGCCGGACACCGCCGGACACCGCGGCATGGACCACGGGGTGCGGCGTGAACCCACCCATGCGGCAGGGCCGTTGGTCCTGCTGCCGTCCGCGACGGCCGCGGAGCCCGCCTCGGATCCGGGCGAACCCGCTCCCCCGCCGGCGTCGGCGCCGCACCCGCCGGCCGCCGCGCCCGAACGGCCCGCCCCGCAGGTGCGCCGGCCGCGCGGGGCCGAGCCCCCCAGGGCCTCGAAGCCGGTGAAAGCGGCGGGGCCGAAGGCCCGGGCGAAGGCCCGCCGGCAGCCGGCGGCGCCCGCGAAGTCCCGGCCCGCCCCGGGGCGTTCCTACGACATGGCGCCCCTGTGCGAGGCGGCGAAGGGGACGGTGTCGCCGGCCATCGTGGCCCTCTGCCGATGAATTGGGTGGAGCCGCCCGCTCCCGCATACCTACAGTGACGGCGGACCACGTCGTCGAGCCGGAGCGGATCATGCGCACCCACTATCCCCGTACGCACCATCTGCCCTGGTCGCCCGGGGCTTCGGCGGACGACGTCCGGGCCGTCGGGTCGGCCGGGCTGGCCGGACGGGAGGTCGTGGTCACCGAGAAGCTCGACGGGGAGAACACCACCCTGTACGCGGACGGGCTGCACGCCCGCTCGCTCGATTCCGGGCACCACCCCTCACGGGCCTGGGTCAAGGGCCTCCAGGGGCGGATCGGACCCGGCATCCCGGACGGATGGCGGGTGTGCGGGGAGAACCTCTACGCCCGCCACTCCATCCCGTACGAGGACCTGGACAGCTGGTTCTACGGTTTCTCGGTCTGGGACGGGGACCACTGCCTCGACTGGGACCGCACCGCAGGGTTCCTGCGGGGCCTGGGCGTGCCCACCCCCCGCGTGCTGTGGCGCGGCACCTTCGACGAACGCGCGCTGCGCGGGCTCAGGCTCGACACCGCCCGGCAGGAGGGCTACGTCGTGCGCACGGCCGCCGGCTTCGACCGTGCGGACTTCGCCGGTCGTGTGGCCAAGTGGGTGCGGGGCGGCCACGTGCAGACCGACACCCACTGGATGTACGCGGAGGTCGTGCCCAACGGGCTCGGTCCGGCGGCCCCGTTGTGGGCGGTGCGCTCGGGCGCCGAGCCCGATGCCGCGGCCCTGTCGGCCGCCGTCGGCACGGCCCCGGACCCGGACACGGACACGGACACGCTCGCCGATGCCTCGGAGGTCGCCGAGGCCGCCGCCCGGATCGACGCCTCGGGGCGGATCGACGCCTCGGGGCGGATCGACGCCTCGGGGCGGACCGGCGAGGACCGGCTGGCCGGGGTGCTCGCCGCCGTGCTGCGCCGCGAACCGCGGGCGCGGGTCGCGGCGCGGCTCGCCGCGGGACCGGCCGGCATGCGCCTGGCCCGGCGCGTCGGCGACCTGCTCGGGCTGTACCCCCGCCTCCAGCGGCCGTTCCCCGACGCGGACCGGCGGGCGGGGCTCGTACGGATGGCCGCCGCGGCCGATCTCGGGGTGCTGCACGCGCTCGCCGGGGCCCTGGCCGACGGGCCCGGGGCGCGCGAGTGCGTGGAGTGGTCCGCGCTGTGGGCCGAGGAGGCGGGTCTGCTCGGCGGTCCGGATCCACTGGAGTCCCTGCGCCTGGCGCTGCGGGAGCCCCTCGCCGGGCTGGGCGCGGACGCGGCCGACCGCTGCTGGGCGCAGGCCCGGAGCGCGTTCGCGGACGGCAGGATCTCCGGGTCCGCGGTCGAGGAGGCCGTGGCGGCGACGTGGCAGTGGCGCGACGGATCGTTTCCCCGGCTGGTGCAGCTGTGCGGCCCCTCGGGCAGCGGGAAGAGCACCTTCGGCCGCGGCCTGCCCGGTGTGGACGCGTACGTGTCTCTCGACGACCTTCGTACGGAACGGGGTTCGCGTACGGACCAGCGGGCCAACCCGGACGTGCTGCGCGAGGGCCTGGACCGGCTCGACGCCGCCCTGGCCCGCGGCGGGACCGTGGTGTGGGACGCCACCTCGCTCACCGAGCAGCAGCGCGGGCTTGCCGCCGCGGTGGCGCGCCGCCGCGACGCGCTGGTCACCCATGCCGTGGTGCTGGTCGAGGAGGCGGAGCTGGAGCGCCGCAACGGTGTCCGCCCGCACCCGGTGCCGCCCGCGGTACTGGCCTCGCAGCTGCGCCGGTTCAGCCCGCCGTACGCGGGCCGCGCACACCGTACGTGGTACGTCGGTGCGGGCGGGGACGTTCAGGACACGGCGGGCACCCTCGTGGCGGGCCCGGTCACGGCGGGCGGAGGTCGCGATGCGGACCAGTGAGCAGCTCTACCACCAGGTCCGCTGGGACCCCCGGTTCGATCCGGCGCGGTTCGTGCTCGGCCTGCTCCAGCGCGGAGCACCGCCCAAGCGGGTCCCGCTGCCCTCCTTCGTGCCCGGCGGCGACATCCCCTGGCACCGGGTGCTGTTCGTCGAGGCGGACGGCGAGCTGGTGTGGGACCGGGCCACCGGTGTGGACCTGATCGACTCGAACGCGGCGGGCCGGGTCCGCGATCCGCGCCTGCTGCGCTCCCCCTTCTTCGGCGCGCGGACCCCGTACGCGTGGGATCCGGCGGGCGGCGGCGCCTGGCGTCCCGCCCAGGCCGGCCCCGTGGACGCGGCGGCGGCGCCGTCCTCGGTGCGGCTGCTGACCTGGAACACCCTGTGGGACCGCTACGACGCCCCGCGCATCGCCACCGCCCGGCGCAGGCCGCTCCTGCTGGACGATCTGGCCGTCGCGGACGCCGATGTGATCGCCCTCCAGGAGGTCGAGCCCGAGCTGCTCGGCATGCTGCTGGCGGCGCCGTGGGTGCGGGCCGGTTACACCCTGGGCACGGATCCCGGCGGCCGGGACGTCGCCGAGTGCGGGCTGCTGGTGCTGAGCCGGCTGCCGGTGCGCGAGGCGGGCCTGCACGTGTTCCGCGCGCACAAGGCGGTCACCGCCGTGACGGTGGACACCGCGGCCGGGCCGCTGGTCGTCGCCGCCACCCACCTGACCAGCGACCACACCGAGAACGGGCACGAGCGGCGGGAGGCCGAACTGGCCCGGCTCGCGGAGGGCCTGGGCGGCGTCGACGCCGGTGTGGCCCTGCTCGGCGACTTCAACGACGGCCGCCACGGGGCCGAGGGCCCGGCGCCCGCGCTCGGCATGCGGGACGCCTGGTGCGAGGTGCACGGGGCGGCGGACGCCACGCCGACCTTCGACCCGGTGGCCAATCCGCTGGCCGCGGTGGGTTCGCTGACGGGCCGTGCCGCCCGGCTGGACCGGATCCTGCTGGGCTCCGCCCCGGCCCGGGTGACGCGGGCGGCGCTGCGCGGTGACTCCCCCGCCCCCGACGGGCTGTTCGTCTCGGACCACTTCGGGGTGGAGGCGACGGTGGAGTTCGGGACGCCGGACGGCGGGCCGGCGCGGCTCGACGTGCCGGCGACGGTGCGGACGGCGGTGGCGTGGCTGCCACCGCACCTCCCGGACGCGGTGCGTCAGGTGCGCCGGGAGCACGACCCGGCGGCCGGGCGCTGGCCCGCGCACGTGAACCTGCTCTTCGGTTTCGTGCCGGAGTCCTCCTTCGCCGAGGCGGTCCCGCTGCTGGCCGAAGTGGCCGCGGGGACCGCTCCGTTCGAGGCCCGCCTGGAGGGCGTGCACAGCTTCGGGCACCGTGAGGAGGCCACCGTCTGGCTGGATCCGGCGGCGGCCGGCGAGGCGCCGTGGCAGGAGCTGCGGCGCGCGCTGGCGGAGCGGTTCCCCGGATGCCGGGGGCGTTCCGGCGCGTCCGGGGGGTACACGCCGCACCTGACGCTGGGACGCAGCCGGGACCCGCAGCGGGCGGTCGCCGCGTTCGCGGCGCGTCTGGGCGGGGCGGTGTCCGCGCGGGTCGGGGAGCTCGCCGTGCTCTCGCGGCGCGGGGACGGGCCGATGCGGGTCCGGGCGACGGTGGCCCTGGGTACGGGCGAGGTGCGCTGGACCCCGGAGCCGCCGGAGCCGCCCGAAGCGCCGGCGGAGCGCCCGTCGGGAGCCGGGGCCGGTCTCGGCGAGTCGGATCACCCCGAACCGGATCACGCCGAGTGGGATCACGCCGAGTCGGTCGCCGCGCGCATCGGGGCGGCGCTGCCCGGCGCGCGGGTGCACGTGGCCGGCTCCCGCCGGATGGGCTGCGAACTGCCGGGTGCCGATCTGGACCTGGTGGCGGCGCTGCCGGGGTCGGTCGACGTGGGCCTGGTGCGCGAGCGGGTGGCGGCCGCGCTGCCCCGGGCCGGCGGGCTGCGCGAGGTGGCGGGGGCCCGCGTGCCGGGCCTGCGCTTCGGTGTCGGCCCGCTGTCCGTGGACCTGGTGGTGGTCCCCACCGGCGACCTGGATCCGGCGCTGGCCGTGGCGCGCCGGGCGGAGCTGGGCGAGGCCGCCTCCGTCGCGCTGAGCGCGGTGAGCGACGCCGACGCCGTACGGGAGGCGGTGGGTGCGGAGCACGCCGCGTTCGCCGCGCTCGCGCGCAGGGTGAAGGCGTGGGCGCGGGCCCGGGGGCTGGACTCGGCCCCGTTCGGGGGCCTGCCGGGACTGGCCTGGTCGGTCCTCGCGGCGCGCACGGTCCAGGAGGCGGGGGCCCTGCCGCCCGACGTCCTGGTACGGGAGTTCTTCGGGCGGTGGGCCGCCTGGGACTGGCGCGAGCCGGTCGCGTGGCGGGCGTCCGCCGCGGGGCCGGATCCGGTCACGGTCCTCACCCCGTCGGAGCCGGTGCGCAGTTGCACCGCGCAGGTGACAGCGGGGCTGCGGGACCTCCTGGTGCAGGAGCTGTACACGGCCTGGGAGCTGCTGGAGTCGGGGCTCGGGCCGGAGGCCCTGGCCGCGGCCGCGCCGCCGCCGCACCGGCGGCACGCCGCCTGGGCGGTGGTGACCGTACGGGCGTCCGAGGCGGAGTTCGAGGAGGTACGGGGCCGGGTGCGCGGGCGGTTGCGGGCGCTCCTCGGGGCGCTGGAGGAGGCCGAGTTCACGGGCGTGCACGCGTGGCCCCGCCCCTTCGAGTCCGGGCCGGGACTGGCCCGGTACGCGATCGGCCTGGGTGCCGCGCCGCCGGACGCGGCGCGGCTGGCCGGGCCGGCCGACCTCTGGCGGGCCGGCCTGCGGGGGGTCGAGGTGTCCTGGGCGGCGGGCGGCGAGGTACCGGACCTGCGCGCCTGAACCGGCGGCCGACGGCGCGCTGGTCAGACCTCGGGGTCAGGCCTCGGGCTCGGACCTCGGGTTCAGATCTCGATGATGATCTTTCCCGCGGTGTGGCCGCCCTGGCTGAGTTCGAAGGCGGCCGCCAGCTCGGACAGCGGGAAGGTCTTGGCGACGGGCACCTTCAGCTGTCCGCTGTCGGCGAGCCGGCCCAGTTCGGCCAGGTCGCTGCCGACGGGGCGGACCCAGATCCATTCGCCGCCGGATCCGAGCACGCTGGGGTCGGCGATGGACGCGTGCCGGCCGTCGTCGTGGAGGACCTCGCGGGTGACGCCGCCGACCCCGCCGACGAAGTCCGCGACGACGGTGGGCCCGTCGGGCACGAGGGCGCGGACGCGGTCGGCGAGCCCGTCGCCGTACGCGACGGGCTCGGCGCCGAGTTCGCGCACCCGGTCGTGGTTGCGGGGGGACGCCGTGCCGATGACGCGGGCGCCGAGCGAGCGGGCGATCTGCACGCCGAGGGATCCGACGCCGCCGGCGGCGCCGTGGATCAGGACGGTGTCGTCCTTGCCGGTGCCGAGGCGGGTGAGCAGCTGGTAGGCGGTGAGGCCGGCGAGCGGCAGCCCGGCCGCCTCGGCCCAGCTCAGCGAGGTCGGCTTGTGCGCGAGGGCGCGGACGGGCACGGTGACGAACTCCGCGAAGGTCCCGCCGTGGACGTAGTCCTTGCGGGCGTAGGCGATGACCTCGTCGCCCTCGGCGTACTCGGGGACGTCGATGCCGACCTTCTCGACCGTGCCGGCGACGTCCCAGCCGGGGACCACGGGGTAGACCACGTCCATGAGGGGGTCGAGTCCGCCCGCCATGATCTTCCAGTCGACGGGGTTGACGGCGGCGCACTTGACCCGGACGAGGACCTCGCCGGGGCCGAGCTTGGGCAGCGGCAGCCGGGTTTCGGAGAGCACCTCCGTCCCGCCGTACGTCTCGTACGCCATCGCCCGCATGGTTTCCTGACCGCTCCGGCCCGACTCGGACATGTACCCGACCTCTCCGTGTGCTGGTGGACCCCGCCCCGGCCCATCCCACCACGCGCGCGGCGCCCCGGCCGCTCGGACACGACCGCCCGCTCAAGGCTCCGCGCGGAACGCGGCCTGGAACGCGAGCCGCCCGTCCGCCCCCTCGGCGATCCCCCCGAGCACACCGTCGAGTTCCAGGTACGCGGCCCAGCGCTCGGCGCCGGTCGCCGCGGCGAGACGGCCCACCAGGAGGTCCTCCAGGTCCTGGACGCGCTTGCCCTTCCACACCTTGTCGGCGGTGCTGACCAGCAGCTCCTCCACGCTCACGGCGTTCCCGTGCCAGGTGGCGTGGGTCGCGGCGAAGCGGGCCAGGTGCTCGGGAAACCCGTGCGCGAGCAGGAGTTCCCGGCCTGCCGGCTCGTGTGCGGAGCCGGGAGCGCTGAGCTCGGCGGTGTGCACCGCCTTGCCGATGTCGTGGGTGGCCGCCCCGAACAGCACGGCCTCCCGGTCGAACTCCAGGGCCGGGCAGTGCGCGGCCAGCCAGTCGGCCAGATCGTGCGCGACGTCGTGCACGAGCCGCAGGTGCGCGGCCAGCCGGGGCGGGGCCGTCAGCGTGCGCAGCAGCGCGGACACCGTCGGCGGCAGGGGCCGCACGGGCGGCTCCCCCGGGCTTTCGAGGGCCCTGGTCAGGGCATCGGTGGCAGGCATCCGGTCACCCTAAGGGGTGCCGTGCCGGTCGGCGTGAGCGCGGCCCGACCGGCGGGACGTCCCCTGACGGGCGATCACTCGTACTCGGTGCCGCCCTTGCGGGTCAGGTAGGCGGGGCTGACGGCCTTGGCGATGGCGCGGCCGCCCACGACCGGGCTGTACCTCTCGGTCGCCGGGCGGATGACCACGCCCTCCCTCAGGTGCACGGCGCGCCCGGAGACCGTCTCGCGGCCGCTCGCGTGCTCCAGCACCGTGTCCAGGTCGTACGGGCCCTCGTACAGCCGCGGCACCAGCGGCAGTTCGCCCTCCGTGAGGACGGTGGCCGGGTCCAGCCAGCGGACCTGTCCGTCGATCTCCGCGGACACGTCGAAGACGGCGTATCCGGGCGGGGTGTCGGCGGTGCGTACGTCGGTTCCGTACCCCAGGTCCTGGACCCCCGCGCCGTACACCTCGCCGAAGATCCCGACCCGTGTCGCGCCGAGGCGTTCGGCCAGGGCCTGGGCGACGGCCGGCACCCCGTGGCCGCGCACCGCCCGCCAGTACAGGTTGCGCTCGTCCTCCTTCAGGGCGAGCCCCTTGGCGCCGAAGCCCTTCGAGGAGACGATGGAGCGTCCGCCCTCGACGACGTACGTGAACAGGCCGGCCGTTCCGTGGAGTTTCTCGGTGAGGACGACGGGCTCGCCGGGCTCGAAGATGTGCGGATAGCGCTGCAGGTTCTCGATGTCCACCCACGGCATCAGGTCGGCGGCGGCCTCGACGTCGCCGCTCATGGTGGTGGGGATGGGCGGGGCCCATTTGGTGATGCCGAGCAGCTCCGCGAAGTCGGTGCCCTCCTTGGCGGCCTGCACGAGGTCGACGTCGGCCAGGGCGCGGGGCCGGCACACCAGGCCCTGCGAGAGTTCGCCGCGCAGCCGGACCGCCTTGACCCGGTCGGCGTTGCCGCCGGCGAGCCGCCCGGTGAGTCCCAGCTCCTCGATCAGTCCGGCGGGCAGCACGGCCTGTTCGGGTATGTAGAGCGCGAAATCGCCGGTGCGGTAGGCGCCCTTGGCGATCACCGCTCGGTAGAGGCCCACCTGGGCCAGTTCCAGCGCGTCGGCGTTGGGATGGTCGTGGACGGTCAGCTCTTCGGCTGTGACGCGCAAGGTCGACATGGGAGGGCTCCAACGGGTCGTCATGGACGGTTCCGACACGCGCGATTCACGGCCGTCGGTTGGCGCGGCGCATCGGTGACGCCACTCTCCGTCCCGCCATTTTCGCTGGTCCAGCGATTATCACGGTGTTAGCCTGCCGCACTGTGCGACGCGAAGGGCGCCCGCACGCGCCCGCTCCACGATCCGCGTCCCGCAGGAGGCTCACATGTCACCTCGTCCGGTCACCGTCGTCACGGGCGGCAGCAGGGGCATCGGCGCGGCGACCTGTCTGCGGCTGGCCGCCGACGGACACGACCTGGTGCTGGGCTACGTGCGCGACGAGGTGTCGGCCGAGGCCGTCGCCGGGCGCGTACGGGCCGCCGGGGCCCGCTGCGTGACCGTACGGGCCGACACGTCCGGGGAATGCGGGGTCGAGCGGCTCTTCGACATCGCCGGCGCCGAACTCGGCACGGTGACGGGCCTGGTCAACAACGCCGGGGTGACGGGACCGCTGGGCCGGCTCGCCGACGCCCGCACCGAGGACCTGCGCCGGGTCGTCGAGGTCAACCTCCTCGGGTACCTGCTGTGCTGCCGCCGGGCCGCCCGCGACATGGCGGCGTCCGGGGGCGGGGCGATCGTGAACGTCTCCTCGGCGGCGGCCACCCTGGGCAGCCCCGGGGAGTACGTGCACTACGCGGCGACCAAGGCGGCCACCGACGCCCTGACGGTGGGGCTCGCCAAGGAGCTGGGCCCGGACGGCATCCGGGTCAACGCCGTGGCGCCCGGCACCATCGAGACCGACATGCACGCCGCGATGGGCGACCCCGGCCGCGCGGCCCGCATCGGGGCCGCGACCCCGCTCGGGCGGCCCGGACGGCCCGAGGACATCGCCGGGGCCATCTCCTGGCTGCTGTCCGCCGACGCCTCGTACACCACGGGCACCGTGCTGCGGGTCGCGGGCGGCCGCTGAGGCGCGGGACCCCTCCTACCGCAGGGCGGCCTGGGTGTTCGGCCCGTAGACGCCCTGGGGGTCGCCCTTGATGGAGCGGTCGCGCTGGAGCTGGCCGACACCGCGCTTGGTCTGGCCGTCGTAGACGCCGGTGACGGAGACGTACGTGAACCCCTGCCCGTAGAGCATCTCCTGGAGGGCGCGCACCTCGGGCCCGCTGTCGCCCATGCGCAGGGTCGCGTACCCGCTCGACGGCCGCGGGGCCGACGCGCTCGGCGTGGCGGGCTGCTGCGTGCCCGGGCCCGCCGTCGCCTCCGGCGTGCCGGAGGCCGTGGCCGACGGTCGCGCGGACCGGGCGGACGGCTCCGTACCGGGGGACTGCGCGGCGGCCTCCGGACTGCGGGCCGGAAGCACCGGCAGGGACAGGTCGGCCGGCGGCCCGGCCCGGGGCGGCTCCGGATCGGGGCCGGTCAGCAGGAGCACGAGGGCACCGACGGCGGCGAGGGCGAACAGGCCGGCCACGGCCACCGGGAGCCGGCTGCGCCGTCCGGGCCCCGCCGCCTCCCGTACCGGGTGCGCGGCGGGCCTCCGGGCCGCGGTGGGCGCGCCCGTCGGCGCCGTGACCGCGGAATCCGGGCCGTGCGCATGGCCGTACGCCGCCGCGCCGTGTGCCGGGCCGGGGAAGGCGGACGGCCCGGTCTGCGGCCAGGCGGGAGTCTCCGCCCGGGCCGGCGGGCCGGAGGGCGCCACGTACGGGCGTACGAGCAGGGCGTCGTCGGGAGCGAGCCCGTTCTCATCAGGGTGCTGGGACATGGCTGTCTCCCGGCTGGGGCGGGGGCCGGCGCGGCGGTGCGGTGCCGGCCCCCGCCCGGCCGGTCAGGCCCTGCGCCGCCGGGCGGCGGGAGCCTGGGGCGCGTCGGCGCCCCGGGCGCCGGACGTGCCTGGTGCCGGAGAACCGCAGATCACCGGCGGGGCGAGGGGTGAGCGAACCGGTATGGACATCTGCGTATCTCCGAGGTGCGGCCCGAACGGTGGTTCTTGATCGGGCGCACTCTCGCCCTCCGGCCCGGGCCGGGTCAAGCCCCGTGTCCGGTCTGCTCACTTCCGTCCGGTCTGTCGGGCACGATCCGTCAGCCGGGGCTCCCACACGCCCGTCCGTGCCCTCGGCCGCCCGCTGTCACCCGGACGCGTGAGGCGGTGGGCGGGACGCGCCGGGCCGTACGGCAAGGTGGTCGGATGCAGTTACGCCGGGCCCTGCCCCTCTCCCTCGTCGCGCTCCTGGCGAGCGCCGGCTGTGTCTCCGTCGGTCCGCAGGACCCGGCTGCGGTTCCGTCTCCCGTACGGGGGGCCGTGCCGGCGGCCGACGCGCCCGGGCGGGCCGCCTCGCCGGGCCTGCCGCTGGGGCAACTGCCCGCGGCCGTGGCGCCCGAGCCGTCTGCGGACAGCAACCGGGGACCGGCCGCGGACGGGGACGCGGCCGCGGAGGGTGACGGGGACCGGGCTCCCGCCCGGGTCTCGCCCCGTGAGCGGGCGCGCGCGAAGCAGGCGGCCCCGCCCCGGCGGACGCGCGTGCCCGGGGCCGTGACCGCGCACCCGCGCCGCAGGCCGGTGGCGCCGCCCCGGCCGGACGAGCTGTGCGCGGCGGCCGACGGCGTCGTGCCGCCGTCCATCGTCGACCTGTGCGTGCGGCAGTACGAACGCTGACCGGGCAGCCTCAGCCGGCGTGGACCCGGTCGCGGGGGCGCAGGCCGCGGGCGCGGGCGCAGCGGCGGACCGTGTCGCGCCGTGCGGTGCGCAGCCGGTGCAGGGTGGTGTGGCCGCGCCGCTTCCACTCGCCCCGGGGCAGGGCGGCGCGCTGTCCGCCGCCCGCGATCAGGGCGTTGACCGGGGTCATCGGGTCGGCGGCCATCGCCTTGGCGAACAGGACGCCGACCACGAGCGGGACCAGGGCCACGGCCAGGGCCGAGCCGGCGGTGGTCACGTGCTGCATGCGCGGGCGGGCGGTCGCGCTGCGCGGGGCGTCGTCGTTCATGGCCCCATTCGACCAGCGGCGGCGCTCCGGGGAATCGGGGCGGATACTCAGGCCGTTGGGCGTGAGGTACTCAGGTGTGGCACACGGACGGGTGGGTGGTGGGGGTGGTGACGGATCCGGGGCGGGGCTTCGAACCGGCGACCGGCGACGGTGCCGCAGCGCCGCCCGGGCTGCGGGAGGCCGAGGTGCGCACGGCGTACGAGGGCCTGCTGCAGATCCGCCGCCTGGTGGGCGGCTCCGCGGGGGCGGGGGTTCCCGCGCCCTGGGAGGTACGGCAGGTGCCGCGTGCGGTGGCCCTCGTACTGGAGGCGGCGGGGTTCACGCCCTCGGCGCTGGATCCGCAGGGGCGCCGTACGCGGACGGGCTACCGGGTGGCCGCCGGGTCCGGACCGGAACGGGTGGAGGTGACCTGGGTCGGGCCGCCGGGCGGTGGCGCGGCCGGGGAGGAGCAGGAGCGTCTGACGGCCTGCGCGGCGGTGCTGGAGGAGTCGGGGTGGGTGTGCCTGCTGTACCGGGGCCCGCGCCGGCGCCGTTTCCTGGAGGTGGAGCCCCCGCGCTGACCGCCACGGCCGGGGGCCGCGCCGGGCCGGCGGCCGCACCGGGCCGGGGGTAATCCGGTGGCCGCGGGGCCGTGCGCGCGGCGAGACTGGCCCGATGGGCATGCTCGACACACAGGCGGACCGCGTCGGCCGCGGCGAGACCGTGGAATTCCGGCCGACCGGCGGGTCGATGGTGCCGCTGGTGCACAGTCGGCAGAAGGTGCGGGTCGCACCGGCGGACCCGGCCCTGGTCGAGGTGGGCGACATCGTCCTGGCCCGGGTGGCGGGCACGGTCCACCTGCACCTCGTGTCGGCGGTGGACGCACCCCGCCGGCGCGTGCAGATCAGCAACAACCGCGGCCGCGTCAACGGCTGGACCGGGCACGACCGGGTGCTGGGCATCTGTCTTGCCGTGGACGACGTGCCCCGGCCGGGGGCGGCCTCGAAGGTGCGCAGGCCACCGGTCCGTCCGGTCGCCCTGGCCACCTCCCGCCTGGAGCTGCTCCCGCTGCTGCCGGAGCACGCCGACGAGATGGGCCTCGTCCTCGCGGATCCGGCCCTGCACGCCTTCACCGGCGGTGTGCCGCTGTCACGGGAGGCGCTGCGCGCCCGCTACGAGCGGCTCGCCGCGGGCTCCCCGGACCCGGGAGTCGTCTGGGCCAACTGGGTACTGCGGCTGCGCGGGACGGGGAGGCTGGTGGGCACCGTCCAGGCCACGATCACCCCGGCCCGCGGCCTCGCGGAGCTGGCCTGGGTCGTCGGTGTCCCCTGGCAGGGCAGGGGCTTCGCCTCGGAGGCCGCCCGCGCCCTCGCGGCCTGGCTGGAGCGGCTCCCCGTCGACCGTCTCGTCGCCCACGTCCACCCGGACCATGCCGCGTCGGCGGCGGTCGCGCGGGCCTGCGGGCTCCGCCCGACAGGGCATGTCCAGGACGGCGAGGTCCGCTGGCAGTCCGCCGTCCCCCGGCCCGGCGCTCACCCGTAGCGGCCGGCGAGGGTGGCCACCGTTTCGGCGAGGGCGCGGCGCAGTTCGGGCGGGCCGAGCACCTCGGCCTCCGCGCCCAGACGCAGGAGGTCGCCGACGGCGAGGGTCTCGGACTCGACGGCGAGGCTGATCCGGACCCAGCCGTCCGCGTCGGGCGGGCCGGCATCGGCGAGGGCCCGGGTGCCCGCCGCCCCGAACTGCATCGGCAGCAGCTGCCGGCCGCGCGGGGAGAGCCGCACCTGCGCGGTCCGCCGGCGCAGGGCGGCGTCCAGGCGGTCGGTGGACTCCTGCCAGTACGCGGCGAGTTCGAAGCCGGCGGGGCGTTCGAAGCCGTCCTCGGCGGTGTCCACCTCCAGGAACCGGGCGACGCGGTAGGTCCGTACGGCGTCGGCTCCGGCTCCGGCTCCGGCTCCGGCTCCGGCTCCGGCGACCAGGTACCAGATGCCGCCCTTGAGGACGAGGCCCAGCGGGTGGAGTGCGCGCCGTACCTCGCCGCGCGGGCGGTGGTAGCGGGCGTGCAGGACGCGCTGGTCCCAGACGGCCCGGGCGATGCGCGCGAGGTGCGGCACGGGGTCGGCGTCGCGGAACCAGGCCGTCGCGTCGAGGTGGAAGCGCTCCTGGATCCGCCGGGCCCGTCCGGCGAGCCGGCCGGGCAGCGCGGCCTGGAGCTTCAGCTGGGCCGCGGCCAGGTCGGCACCCAGTCCGAGGTCCTGTGCGGGTCCGGGGGCACCGGCCAGGAACAGCGATCCGGCCTCGGCGTCGGTGAGGCCGGTGAGGCGCGTGCGGTAGCCGTCGGCCAGCCGGTAGCCGCCCGCGGGGCCGCGGTCGGCGAGGACGGGGACGCCCGAGGCGCTGAGCGCGTCGATGTCGCGGTAGACCGTGCGCACGGACACCTCCAGCTCGGCGGCGAGCTCGGGGGCGGTCGTCAGGCCGCGGTTCTGGAGCAGCAGGAGCAGGGAGAGGAGCCGGTCGGCGCGCATGGCGGCCATTGTCGCCGTACCTGACAGGAGGTGTCAGGTACGGCTGCCAGCCTGGGGGAACGCCGGGCGGAGGGACCGTCCGGCCGACCGGGAGGACCGTCATGCCCACGCCCGTGGAGACCCGTGGCCGCTTCACCTTCGCCGGCTGGGAGGAGACCCCCGTCGGACCGGTGGGGGCGGCCCCGCGGCTCGCCCGTGCCCACGTCACCAACGCCTTCACCGGTGGCGTCGAGGCGGCCGGCACCAGCTGTGACTACACGATCGCCTACACCGGTGAGAACACCGGGAGTTACAGCGGGATGGAGCTGCTGTCGGGCAGCGTCGACGGCCGCAAGGGCAGCTTCGTGCTGGAGGAGCGCGGCACCTTCGACGCGGGCGGCACCGTCTGCCGTTTCGAGGTGGTCCCCGGCTCCGGTACCGGGGACCTCGTGGGCCTCACCGGTTCCGGCGGCTTCACCTACCGCCACGGCGACACCTCCGTGGAGTACGCCTTCAGCTACGCCCTGGCCTGACCCGGGCCCGGACCTGCCGGGAGGCGCGGACCGGTGTGGTCCGCGCCCCCCTGGCGCCCGGCCGCCTCAGGTCACGGCGCGCCGCCTCAGGTCACGGCGCGCCGAAGGTGAGCGTCAGCTGCGGCGTGCCCTCGCCGGCCTGCGCCTCGGAGGACCACAGCCACAGGGCGTCCGTGCCGGAGCTGCTCAGCGCCAGCCCGAGGCTGCCGCCGAGCGCCCCGGCGACGGGGCCCGTCGTCAGCGTGGCGGTGTGCACCGCCGAGCCGTCCGGGATCCCCGGGTAGCTCCCGAGGGCCGGAGTTCCCAAAGCCGGGCGGTTGTTGTACGTCGTACCGCCCTCGCTCCACGCGCCGGTGACCGGGACGACCGAGACGGTGTCCGTCGTACCGGCGCCGCTCATCGTGCTCGTCTTCACGCCGAGCACGGCCGACTTCAGGACCGTGCCCGCGGGTGCGGCCGGCAGGTCGAAGCGCAGGTAGCTCGCGTAGAAGGAGCTGCCGCGCACCGCGAGCGAGGAGGAGGTGCCGTAGTTCGTCCCGGGGGCGCCCGCGTTGGCGTAGGTGTCCTCCGCGGCGGTGACCTGGACCACCGAGTCGGCCGGGGCGGTGGCGAGGGCGTAGTGGTTCTGCACCTGCGCCGCGCTCAGGACGGTCGGGTAGACGGCGCTCTCGTCGAGCTGTCCCGCCCAGAACTCGCTCGTCGGGCGGTCGGGCCAGCCGCCGAGGCTGTCGCCGCCCGCGTGCCAGTAGCCGGTGTAGTTCTCGTGGGTGGTGACGGCCAGGGTGCCGCGCTGGACGCCGTCCACGTAGAGGGTCATGCCGCCGGGGCCCTGGGTCGCGACGGCATGGTGCCACTGGTTGTCGTTGTACGCGCCGGTGGTGGTGATGGTGCGGGTGGCGCCGGTGTAGACGCCGAAGACCAGCCGGCCGTCGTTGGTCATGTAGAGGTGCTTGTCGTACTGGTTGCTGCCGCGGTCCTGGTTGCTTCCGAAGCCGAAGAGCTTGCCGCCGCGGGTGGTGTTCGTCCGGAACCAGGTCTCGACGGTGTAGGCGCTGCCCACCGTCTGCCGCTTGTCCGCGTAGATCCGGGTGTCCGTGCCGTTGAAGCCGATCGCCGTGCTCGCGCCGGAGACCGCGCCGGGCGTCTGCCGCAGGGCAGGGGCGTTCATGTGCACGCCGTTCTGGTTGCCGCCGGCGGAGGAGTCGGCGACGTAGGGCAGCACCGGGTCGTCGTAGCGCCAGTAGACCTGGGCCCCGTCGGCGCGGACCCGGCTCGGGTAGCTCTCGGGGCCGGTGGGGACGGTCACGCTCGCGGTGGCGGACAGGGCGCTGGTGTTGCCGGCCGCGTCGGAGGCCGTCACCCGGTAGCTGTACGACTGGCCCGCCGCGACGGTCGTGTCCGTCCAGGAGGCCTGCGGGCGCTTGAAGAACAGCGAGTCGGCCGTGACCGTGCCGATCGGGGTGGCCGAGCCGTTGCGGTAGATCCGGTAGGTCAGCGCACTGTCGTCGAGGTCGAGGCTGGTGCGCCAGCGCACCTGGACCTCGCCCGGCGCGAAGCTCGCCGCGCTCGCCACCGGCACGGTGGGCGCACCCGTGTCCCCGGTGGAGGCGAAGCGGGTCAGGCTCTGCTGCGCCGCGCCGTTGACGGTCGTGAACTCACCGCCGACCCACAGGTACTGCACCCCGTTCTTCGAACCGACCTCCATCACGCGCGGGCCGATGCCCTCGCCGATGCCGTCGTTGGTGTCGGGGGACCAGCCCAGCTTGCCGATGCCGCCGGTGGGCTGGGCGAGCAGGTGGTGGCGCTGCCCGTCGGGGAACTCCCCCACGAGGGAGCAGTCGTGCGCGTGCGAGGCGCTGTAGAGGACGTTCTGGTACGGCAGGACGGCCTGGGTGGCGCCGAGGCAGGTGTCGCGCCAGCGCTGGCCGAAGCCCGGCAGGTCGAGGGCGATCCGGCCGTCGAAGACGCCGCCGCCGGTGCCCTCGTTGGCGGTGTAGAAGCCGGTCGCGTCGGTGGCGATGTCCTTGACGACGGAGTTGGTGTCGATGAAGCCGGGGTAGGACTTGGTGAGCGCGCCGCTCGCCGCGTCGACGACGGCCAGCGCGTGGGTGTTCGTCCCGTTGACGGTGAAGAAGTCCCCGCCGAGGACGACGTTCTCGCCATCCGGGGTGACCTCGACGGCGCGTCCGGGCTCGTCGGCGTCGGCGGTGAAGGGCTTGAGGGCTCCGTCGGCGGCGCCGACGGCGGCGAAGCGCTGGCGTGGCTGGCCCGCGACGGTGAGGAAGTCGCCGCCCGCGTAGACCGTGTCGCCGGTGACGGCGAGGGCCCGGACCGTGGCCGCGAAGGCCGGGCGGAAGCCCGTCTTCACCGTGCAGGTCGCCACGTCGATCGCGGCGAGACTGGAGACGGCGGTGCCGTTCACCGCGCCGAAGTACCCGCCGGCGTAGAGCGTCGTCTTGTCCGGGGAGAGGGTGAGCGCGCGGACCGTCGCGGTGCCGGAGCCCACGGTGAAGGACAGCTTGCAGGAGGTCGGCGCGCCCGTCGCGGCGTCCAGCGCCACGAAGTTCACGGCCTGCTGTTCGCTGCCGGCGCCGCCCGCGGGCGGGCGCACGGTGGAGAAGGTGCCGCCGGCGAAGACCTGTCCGCCGGCCTCGGCGAGGGCCCATACGACGCCGTTGGGCTGCCAGGTGGGCAGTGCGTCGGCGGTGAAGGCGACGGGCGGTGTGATGGCGGCCGCCTGCGGGGCGAGGGCGAGGCCCACCAGCCCTGCTCCGGTGGCGGTCAGGGACAAGGACAGGGCGAGAGAGAGCGCCGGCCTACGGGATCTGCGCATGAACCCCCCAGTTGAGTGTGCGGTGCGGCCGGAAGGCGCCACTGGCGAGGCATGGCCGGAAACCGCCGAACAGGTGTCCGCGACGATGCTTACGGGCGCACCTTAGATCGGTTCGGCGCTCCGTTCACCCCACTTGGCGCATTTCGGCGACGAGATCGCGCCAGAACCCGTCCGCCGGCCACTCCTCACCCACGGTCCGCTACTGTCCGCGCGGCTTGGCGCGGACGTGCATGCGCTCCCCCTGGCGTCCGAACAGGCTGAGGATCTCCACGGGCCGCCCCTCGTCCGCGCTGGTGAACCAGTGGGGCAGCCGGGTGTCGAACTCGGCCGCCTCGCCGGGCCCGAGGACCAGGTCGTGGTCGGCGAGGACCAGGCGCAGCCGCCCGTCCAGCACGTAGAGCCACTCGTAGCCCTCGTGCGTCCGGGGATCCGGCTCGGCGCCGCGGTAGGGGATGAGCATCTTGAACGCCTGGAGCGGGCCCGGGCCGCGGGTGAGGGGGACGACCGTCCCGCCGCCCGGCAGGGTCCGGGGCGTCAGCCGCACCCGGGGATCCCCGACCTCCGGGGCGCCGACCAGCTCGTCGAGGGGGACGCGGTAGGCGGCGGCGAGCGGCAGCAGCAGTTCCAGGCTGGGCCGGCGTCCGCCGGACTCCAGCCGGGACAGGGTGCTCCTGGAGATGCCGGTCGCCTCGGAGAGCGCGGCGAGGGTGAGGCCGCTCTTGGCGCGCAGCCTGCGCAGGCGGGGGGCGACCTCGTCGAGGACCGCTTGGTGGTTCGGCGGTGTGTCCATGCCCGCCATTGCACTGCGCCGTCCCGGAATCGGCAACAGGCTTTGCCGTAGAGGCACCGCGGGCCGGAGGCTGCCCGCCATGAACACCACCGCGGTCCCCGCGTCCGCCGCCCGGCCGGCCCTCGTCGGCCTGTCGCTCTCCATGCTGCTCACCGCGCTCGGCACGAGCATCGCCCCCGTCGCCCTGCCCACGCTGGCGCACGCCTTCTCCGCCTCCTTCCAGGAGGTCCAGTGGGTCGTGCTCGCCCATCTCCTCACCGTCACCGCCCTGGTCGTCGGGGCCGGAAGGCTCGGCGACGTCCTCGGCCGCCGCCGGCTGTTCCTGGCCGGCACGGCGCTCTTCACCGGCGCCTCGGTGCTGTGCGGCGCCGCGCCCTCGCTGTGGCTGCTGATCGGCGCGCGGGCGGCCCAGGGGGTCGGCGCGGCCGTCATGATGGCCCTGACCATGGCGTTCGTCGGTGACGCGGTCCCGAAGGCGCGGACCGGCCGCGCCATGGGCCTGCTCGGCACGATGTCCGCGGTGGGCACCGCCCTCGGGCCCTCGCTCGGCGGCGCCCTCATCGCCGGGTTCGGCTGGCGGGCGCTGTTCCTCGCCAATGTGCCGCTGGGCCTGCTGACCCTGTTCCTGGTCCGCCGCCACCTGCCCGCCGACCGGCCGCGCGGCGGGTCCGGGGCAGCGGCCGGAACAGGGCCGACGGCCGGAGCCGGCGCCGGACGCGCCCGCTTCGACGGCGTGGGCACGCTGCTGCTCGCTCTGGCCCTGGCCGCCTACGCCCTCGCCATGACCCTCGGCCGCGACGGTTCCGGTCTCCTGCGCACGGGGCTGCTGCTGGCCGCCGCACTGGGTGCCGGACTCTTCGTACGGTCGCAGGCGCGGGCGGCGTCGCCGCTCCTCCCGCGGTCGGTCCTGCGCACCCCGGGCCTGCGCGCCGCTCTCGCCACGAACGCGCTCGTCTCCACGGTGATGATGACGACGCTGGTCGTCGGCCCCTTCCAGCTCTCCCGCGCACTCGGGCTCGGCACCGCCCTCACCGGGCTCCTCCTGGCGGTCGGCCCCCTGGTGGCCGCCGTGGCGGGGGTGCCCGCCGGGCAGCTCGCCGACCGCTTCGGCGCGCCCCGTACGACCGTCGTCGGCCTGGCGGCGACGGCCGCCGGAGCGCTCGCCCTGGCAGTGGGGCCGGCGGGGTTGGGGGCCGTGGGCTACGTCGCCCCGCTCGCCGTGCTGACCGCCGGGTACGCGGTGTTCCAGACGGCGAACAACGCGGCCGTCATGGCGGACGTTCCGTCGGACCGGCGGGGAGTCGTCTCCGGCGCCCTGGGCCTCTCGCGCAACCTCGGTCTCGTCACGGGCGCCTCCGTCATGGGCGCGGTGTTCGCGCTCGCGGCGGCCGCGGGCGACGTCGCGACGGCGTCCCCCGCGGCCGTGGCCGCCGCCACCCGGATCACCTTCGCGGTGGCGGCCGCCCTCGTCCTCCTCGCTCTCGCTCTCGCTCTCGCCGTCGCCGCGGGCGGCCGGACCCGGTTCCGGCCCCGGTTCCGGCCCCGGTCCGGCGCCGCCCGTACGGCGGACCTCACCCCGCGTCGGGACCCGGCAGGGGACGGCACAGCAGCGCGGCCGGGGACGGACGCGACGCGACCCGGGTCGTGAAGGCGATGCCCGCCGCGTACTCCGTGGGCAGGCACTGGCCCTTGTAGTGGCCGAGGGCGTAGTCGCCGCCGGGGCCGCCGGGCGGGCGGTTGTCGCCGCGGTCGAACCAGAGCGTCCGGCCGCCCGCCGGGAGGGCGGTGCGGGCCGGGGCGCACAGCGCGGCCGAGACCCGCTCGCCGCGCAGGCTGTATCCGGTGAGGAACTGTCCCGCCGGGCACTGGAACTTCGTGTACCCGCCGGCCCAGTCGCCGCCGGCCGGGACGTAGCGCTCGTCGCGGACCACGGTGTGCCCGCCGGTCGGGGCGCGCAGGGCGGAGGTGGTGCACAGGCCGCGGCCGCCGGTGTGGGCGAGGCCGGTGAGGCGGGAGCCGTCGGGGCAGACCGCCTTGCGTGCGCCGCTGTCCCAGTCCCCGCCGGCCCGGGTGAGCAGTGAGGCGTTGTGGTCGCGGTGGTCGGTGGTCAGCTGGTACCAGGAGGTGGTGGCGGGTACGGGCCCGGTGCGCGCGGGGGCCGTGAGGAGCCCCGACCAGCGTGCGGTGCGCCAGTCCCCCGCGTCCAGGACTCCGGAGCGGCGGCCGGCCGCGTCGTAGCGGAGCATCGCCCAGCTGTCGCCGCCGGGTGCGCCCTGCGCGTCGGTGCTCCAGCCGACCAGGGGCCAGTAGGCGAAGTCGGCGTCGGTGCGGGCCAGCTGTCCGGTGAGGCGGTCGAACCAGGTCCGCGGGGCGGCGCCGGTCTCGTCGGCCCCGATGCCGAACTCGCTGATCCAGACGGGGGCGGTGAAGTGCGCGCCGGTCTCCGCGGAGACGAAGAAGGCCTGGTCGTAGAGGGTCTGTTCGAGCTGCGCCGCGCTCATGTCCTGGTAGCGCAGGTCGCTGGTCTCACCGATGCCGGTGGCTCCGCTGTGGTGGGGGCCGGTGTACCCGTAGAAGTGGGCGGAGTAGACGAGCTTGTCGGAGACGACCAGGGTGTGCGAGAGGGTCCGCGCGGGGGTGAGGGTGGGGCGGCCGTGCGGGAAGCCGTCGATCGGCAGGCCGTACCAGTTGATGCCCTCGACCACGATCAGCAGGTTCGGGTTGGCCTCGGTGAGGATGCGGTCGGCGGCCTCCTGGGCCGCGGCGTGCCAGTCGTGGTTGTCGCCGAGGCCCCAGTTGGGGTCGTCCCAGACGTCCCGGCGGACCTCGTTGTAGAGGTCGGCGCCGACCACGCGCGGGTTGTCCCGGTAGCGGCGGGCGAGGAAGACCCAGTCGTCGGCCCACTGGGCCGTGGAGCGGCCGCTGTTCCAGCGCTCGTTGCCGTCGAGGCCGCAGCACCAGCGGGTGGTGACGGTGTGGTTGTTGAGGATGACGGCGAAACCGCCGTCGGTCAGGGCCGCGACCACCGCGTCGAAGATCTGGAGGGGGGTGCGTCCGCGCAGGGCCGGGTTGGCGGCGACGGCCGCGTCCGGGACCGGGGTGGTGGTCCGCAGCATCTCGTTGGAGAAGGGCAGCCGGATGCTGTTGAGGCCCAGGGCGCGGAAGTCGGCCAGCAGGGTGGGCAGCGGGACGCGGTCGAGGCCGAGCGGGATGCCGTTCGCGTTCTGGCCGCTGTGGTGCGTGGCGGGGTCGTTGCGGTCGCCCGAGCCGTTCCAGGAGCCCTGGGCTCCGTCCCAGTTGCCGGAGCGCAGCCGGAAGCGGTTGCCCTGAGCGTCGACGATGTACCGGCCGCGCGTGGACAGCGGCGGCGTCCAGGCCTCGGCGGCGCCGGCGGTCGTGGCCGCCTCGGGCGCCGGGCCGGCCTCGGGTGTCGCGGCGGCCTGGGCGGGCAGGGCGCCGGCCGTGAGCAGCAGGGCGCACAGGACGGCGCGTAACAGGCTCTTCATTTCGCTCCCACCGGGTCCGGCCGCCCGGCCGGGCGGTTGCCGCGGGCCAAGTTACCGGCGGGTCGCCGCCGGGGGAAGTCGAACGCCCGCACGCTTTCGGGGGTGCTCCGCGGCTGTCGCGGCCCGGGCCGGAACCACCGGATCCGGCCGCCCGCGCCCGCTCACGCAGGGTCACCCTGCGGAAACGGCCCCGCGCCGCTCCGCGCCCCTCTACCGTGCCCTGAGGGAACGGGGGCGCGACGGCGGAGGGCGGGGCGGATGAACGACGAAGAGGACATGCGGCTGGCGGGGATGACGCCCGAGATCTCCCGGCGCACCCTCGTCATGCTGCGCGGCCTCGCCGGCCTGGAGCCGCCCGAGCAGGTCCCGGAGGAGGCCATGGTCGTGGCCGACGCGGTCCTGGCCGAGTACGGCACCGACGGGCTCCGGGTCCTGGTGATGACGCTGGCGGCCTGGGCCACGGCCCAGATCGAGAACGTCGCCGAGCTGAGCGGCCGCAGCCACGAGGCGGTGCTGGACGCGATGGAACTGGCATGCCTGGAGGCGAACGCGGAGGACTAAAGGGTGTTGCAGAACGCTCACTTCCGGGCATTTTGCCTGTATGGGTGGGGAGTTGAGGGCTGAGCCGGTGTGGGTGGAGACGTTCACGGGCTTGCGGATGGACCGGTTCGCGAAGCTGGTGAAAGTGGTGAAAGAGCGGGGCGGGACCGGTCCCGGTGGTGGCAGGCCGTGGTGTCTGCCGCTGGCCGACCGGGTCCTGCTGGTGGCCGTCTACTACCGCACGAACCTCACCATGCGGCAGCTCGCCCCACTGTTCGGGATCTCCCCGACCACCGTCTGCCGGGTCGTCCACCGCCTGCGTCCGTTACTGGCCCTGGAGCCAGCCCTGCGGCCGGTTGCCGACGTCGACCGGCTGTGGATCGTGGACGGAACCTTGATCCCGGTCCGCGACCGCACCGTCGGCGCCTCGTCAAGGAACTACCGGTTCTCGGCGAACGTGCAGGTCATCATCGACGCGGACAGCCGCCTGGTCGTCGCCTCGGCCCGGCCGGCGCCGGGGAACAAGGCCGATGCCCACGTGTGGCGGGAGTCGGGTCTGTCGGCCGCGGCCGCCGGAACCACGGTGATCGCGGACGGCGCCTACCTCGGCACCGGCCTGATCGTCCCGCACCGCAAGAGAGCAGGACGTCCGCTCCTGCGCGGACAGGAGGAGGACAACGCCGAACACCGCCGGGTCCGCGCCCGCGTCGAGCACGCCTTCGCCCGCATGAAGAATTGGAAGATCCTCCGTGACTGCCGCCAGAAAGGAGACTGCCTCCACCACGCGGTCCAGGCCGTCGCCACCCTGCACAACCGCACCCTGACACGGTCAAACAACAGGCCAGACATCACTCAGACCTGCCCGAAACAGACCTGCTGCAACACCCATTAGCTTGACGTTTGACCTCAGTGCGACGGTTCCAAGGCAGGCAGTCAGCATCAAGTCAAGCCGGAGCACACTCGCGTAGCCTGGATCCGGCAAGGTCACGGGCCTGTGTTGCCCTCGAAAGCGCCCAGGTTGATCAGGCTTATTCGATCGTCCCAGGCGTCCCACCGCACATGCTTCTGCGCGCCCCAGTAGTAGTTGTCGTAGCCCATGAGGTCGCCATACGCCTCGTCTTCGTGCGCCCTGTCGGGTGTGCCGAACACAGCCAGGAGATCCTCGTACGAGTTCAGGTGGGCGAAATGGGAGAGATGAGGTCCGTAGATCGCGAAGCCGACGACGGCCCCGGCTCGAATCTTGTAGGTGAGCTTGTCGGCGCAGTACAAGAACCCGTCTGACTGGGCAGCGTGGTCGACGACCTCGTCGAGGGTCAGCCGCCGCCCGTCGGCGTTGTAGTACTCGCTGTCGATGTTGGTCCCGCCGCGGTACCGGGCGACTATGGAGGACTGGGCCTGGATGATGATCCGGCGTGGAATGCTGGCGGCTGGTGCTCCCAGGGGCGTGCCGCCCATCTCGACGGTCGTGAGGTCGAGGCGTGGTCGGGACAGCACGTCCAGGTTGTCGAGGATCTCGATCATCGTCAGAGTCTAGGCTTGGCCTGCATCCAGTGCGCCGGGGTTTGGTGCCGACCTTGTGGTGGGCGCGGCGGGTGTAGGGCTCGCCGGTGGCGAGGACGCGTCCGACGTCGTAACGGGCGGCGGGCCGCAGGTTCTTCGAGCCGGGTGGGCGGCCGGGGCCGGGTCGGGTGGGTTTCGGTGCACGGGCGGGCGTGCCCGTCTTCGCGTGCAGGTTCCTGAACCCCCGGCGGACGCGGGCCGGGGTGAGTCTGTTCGGTTCCGCCGGTCGCTCCCACGGCCGGCGGAGATCCGCGGTGAGGGGACGGGCGAGGCGGAGTTGAGCGTGGGCGGCCAGGACGAGCCAGGTCCAGCGGTCGGCCGCGGCGGAGTCGCGGAGCCTGGGCCGGGTCCAGCCGAGGGTCTGCTTGAGCAGGCGGAAGGTGTGTTCGACGTCGAACCTTCGTAGGAGCGCCCGCCAACACCGATCGACATCCTCAGGCCGCGGCCCCGATGCCCGACCACCCCAGCCAGACCGGCTTGTTGACCCCGCCGCTGGGCAGCTTCGCCACAGTCAACCGGATGACCGTGCCCTCGATGATCGGCAGCGGTCCTTCGTAGTTCCCCCACGCGGCCCTGCGGGTCAGCCGGGGGTGGACCTGGTCCCACGCCCGGGCGGTCGCGGTCCCGTACCGCTCCGTGTGTGGCAGAACGACCGATCCGAGCACGTGTCCGCGTCCGGCCGCAACCACGGAGAGACGTCCACCGCGAGCACCAGACGCCCGTCGGCGGCCCGGGGCAATGGCACCCCGACCAGGGCTCGGCGGAGCCGTTCGACGTCGACCCGGCCCCGGTTGAGTCCGCGTAGAGCGCGCCGTGTCCGCGACGGCGCTCGGGGGCGAGGGCAAGGTCCACGAGCGTGCGGACCGGACCGTCGGTGCACAACAACGCGTCGCACAGCTGGAACAGGGCGCCACCCCGGGAGAACAGGGACGCGTACATCTCCGCGCGGAACCCGGTCACCGCGGCGAACGCGTCTCGTTGAACCCCGTACTCGACCTGTTCCACGATCCGGCAGTGCGGCATGGTCGAGTCTCACAGCGCCCCCGCTCGGAACGCTCACCCCTGACAGGCCTTTCAGCCACCCGTCCGAACAAGGTCGAGGTCACCGCTCGAACGGAGCCCGGAACAAACCTGCGCGGGTTCGTCGGAGCAGTTCGAGAACCAGACGCTCCTGGTTTCTGTCCGTACCAAGGAGGCGGTTTGCATGCATGTGGACGTAGTGGCGGTTCAGCACGGTGCGCGAACACTGCAGCTTGTTGTCGCGGTGCAGCAGGTCGAGGAGGTCGAGGGCCGGTCTGAGTGCCAGGCGCCGGGCCCGCAACAGGCGAGTGGTCTCCGCATCACAGGCTCCGGGGCAGCCGAGTACGCGTCGGAGGGTTGCCTTGCGCTCACGGTAGGCGTTGCCGCCCATGCGTGAGGAGAGCGGGAAGGGCTCGTAGGAGAAGCGCGCTCTCTCCTCCGGGTCCACGCCGAAACAGTCGAGCAGGTCATCGATACTGATCACCGCGAGGTCCTGCATGCCGACTGTGATCAGGCCCTCCTTGCTCGCCTGTAGCAGGTCGCCGACAAGCGGACTGTCTGCGGTGAAAATCGCTTCCGCCGCCCGCATCCCGGCCTCACCGCCATAGCGCTCGACCTCGCGTTCGTACGTTTCGAATGAGAACCTCGTGCAGATGCCGCTTGCCGACAGGTCGGCTGCCCACGCGCAGACCTGTTCCAGCAGCGGACCGATGAGGGCGGACGGTTCTCCATGGAGCCGGACGCGCAGGTGTGGTTCCGGGTCGGCGTAGCGGACGAAGTACCAGCCGTCGCACAGCCCCGAATGCGTCGCAAATTCCCCGAAGGCCCGCAGCGGACCCGCAACCACTTCGTCCTGCTGCCAGAGGCTGCAGTACAGCTTCAGATAAAGCCAGTCGCTGCCCGGCGGGCGGAGCCGGGAAGGCGGCTCAACGACTTCGACAGGAGGCAGTGGACATGCGGGGGTATCGGCCTCGCGTCGGGTGGGACGCTGAACCAGGGGGACCACGATCTCACACAGGTGATCACCCGCCTCTCCAGGCAGCCACGCGTCATGAGGGCCTGGCAGCGCTTCCTGGACCACTGCCGAGCCGCCTGCGGGAAGCCCTTTCAGCTCTTCCCGCAGCAGCTCGACATCCTGTGGTGACGTGAGATCAAGGAGCAGCCGGTTGTCACCGACGGCCAGGTAGACGTCCCGAGGAACGCCCCATTTGATTTGCCACGCACACAATGCACTGGCGAAGCGGTCGCTGGAGTCGGGACGTAGCTCGCCGTCGGGATCGAGGCGCCACTGGGCGAGGGAAAGGATGCTGCGGCCACGCTGTATCCGAGGCAGGAACGGGAGGCCAGCGGCCGGGCCCCAGGAGAACGGCATGAATTGGCAGCGTCCGTCGGTCGCGGCATCGAGCAGGAAGCGAGCGGCGGCGGGTGCCATCCGGGAGTTGAGCATGTGTCCCTGATGTCCGACCACTTCCGCTCCTCCCTCGGGCCAGCTCACGACGAAGCGCCCGGACCGGACGCCGACCATGAGTTCTTCGAGGGGCACGACGCTCTCGGTCGGCACACCTGGCCAGCTGCCGATGACGATCTCGTGTGATCGCATCGCGGGCCTGATCGCCACGTTGGCGGCACGAGCCCGCTCTGGTGCGTAGACCAGCTCGGCCATCACCGTGTCAGGGAGCAACTGCTGCTCTGCTTGTACGACCTCCTCCAGCGCGGCGTGCGCGGCAGGTCCCAGCAGCGCGGCGAAGCGCCCGAGGCCACGGCCCGCAGCAGGTGCACCGAGGTTTGGCCCGACGACGAGTTGGAAATCGCCGGCATCGAGGGCCGGGAGGGACGGGGCCGTGAGGAACAGTGAGAGGTCCAGCGACAGAGGGCAGTTGTCGGGGGTGGGATTCGAGGTGGTCAGGCAGGCGATCTGTTCGTCATCGAGCTCCACTACTGTTCGATGATCACGGTTGGCCTGCAGTGCGAGAGTGAGAAGCAGTTGGTTGCGCCTCTGATGGTCTCGTGTCTCGCCTCCGTTCGTGGTGCGATCGTACGGAGTTCCAAGCCCCGTTGAGGGATCGAGCAACTCCAGCAGCCGGACCTGACGCTCGGCCCCGTACCGGGCCTCGAAAGCATGCCGGTAGCTTTCCAACGCCTGTGTGCTGGCCGGACGAGGACTGAGCCGGAGGAGGAGCTCGGCTGTGGTGGCTGCTTCGGCACCCACAGTGGTGTGCAATCCCATGCCTTGGAGGGCGAGTGCCATGTCGGTCTGCACGAGGCTTCGGGTGGCCCGACCAGCGTCCGACGAAGCTGGGTGAATCCGCTCCATACGGCGGGAAAGGGCCGACCAGTGCGCGGCTCGCTCGGTGAGTGCGATCAGGTCCCAGCGGGCCAGCTCCTCCATCAGCGCTTCGAGCTCGCAAGCCGTCTGCTGGCCTGCGGGAATCGCGGCCAGGCATGTGAATACATGCGAAGCCGGGTCGCCTCCGGTGAGAGGTGGGTGAAGTTCCGAGAGGAGGAAGCCTTGGGCGCAGAGCTCGTCCACCAAGTGGGCGGCGATCTCGGGCGTGGCGCCGGGAATGCGCAGGACTTCGCTCGCCAGTTGTGCCGGTGTGGCGGGGACCCGGGCTGCTTCGAGCACACACCGGACCGCCTCGGTGGCGCGAATGGATGTGCCGGCATGGGGACCATCGGGCACCAAGGCCCGATTGCCCTGCATCGTGACCGTCGAATCCGTGATGTAACGCAGCCCGGCGCGGATGGCGGGGTCGCGTTCGGCTCGAGCGACCAGATCGAGCAACCACGACATGTCGGGGCGGGTATGCGTGCGCGGGGGCGAGGCAGCAAGGGCGAGGTCCGTCGCCGAGGCCCATTTCAGCAGTGCGACACCCGCGAAGAGCCCGAAGGGCGTCGGCCGGGTACTCATCCTTGTGACGTACCGTCGCACCTTCCGGCGTAGCCGCGGTGCTTCCTGGCTCGACGGACGTGTTCTCTCCAGCGCGGCGGCCAGATCGGGACTTGCGAGCGCGATCGCAACCCGTACCCGCGGATCACGGGGCAGGAGAGAGCCGCTGGAAGTAGCCGCCGCCGATGCACACCGGGCACTCACGGGAAGTAGCGGAGCTCTCGCCAGCGCCCACGGCAGCGGCTCGTACAGTGATGTACTCGCCGTCCCGGCAGCTCGGCCGGGGTTCCCCTCGCTGCTGGGGCGCGACCTGGCCGCGGGTTCGTTCCTGGTCATGACAGAAGGAACATTCGGTCCCAGGCCGGCTCGGCACCGGTTGCGGCGGCGAGAAGCACCATCGCAACCCCGGATGCCCCGCTGAGAAGGTCTGCTCGATCCACGTAGTTGCTTCCCCGTTCCAAGTCCGCGTAGCCGAAGGGCCTGTCGTGTTCGTAGGCTCCCAGCAACTGATCGACGAGCTTTCGGGCCCCGCCGGCCAGCACTTCGTCGCCCGTGTCGTGAGCGAATCTCAGAACGATGTGAAGCAAACCGGATACTCCGTGGCAGAAGGTCGATGAATCGACGTGCCGCTGGTCGACGGGGCTCCGGAGCACGCTTGCGATCGCCTCGACCGCCAGACGACGCCAGCCTGAGTGCTCCAGCGCCTCGCCTGCCAGCCACAGGGCTCGGGCGACCCCGGGGCCTCCGTAGCACCAGGCGCTGCGTGCGCGCCTGGAGCCACCGGCGGGTGGCAGTGGCCCGGTCGGCGGGGCAAGCGGAAGAGCCGCCGGCCAAGCGGCTCCCCAGGCATCGTGGACCTGATGGGCGACGAGCCATCCGGCGAGACTGCTGACGGCTTCGGCCTGCCCGGGCACCTCGTACCCCGCGCACAGGGCAAGCGACAGCACGGCCAGCGGACCCGGTATGCCGTGCGCAAGACCGCAGTTGAGACATCCCGACGGGAAGAAGTCGCGCATAGGGTCATTGCGGAGGAACTCGGGCGGGGTGGCCCAGCGAGGGATGCCATCCGTCGGTGCGGCCAGCTGGACCAGAGCCGTGAGGAGCTCTGGCAGAAGGCGGTACGGGTCTCTTGCCAGGAGGTACGCCGCAATCCCGCTCGCCCCGGAGACCACGTCGAAGGCGCTCACCGGCATGCCGGTGGCATCCCTCCGAAGTTGCGCCGCGATCGACGCCGCGCGGGGCACAAGATCCTGGTCGAGGGCGGATAGCAAGCGTCGATATCGCTCGCCGTCCCGGCTGAGCGAATGTACTGCGAAAGCCAGGCCGCTCAGACCGGCAAAGAGGCCAGAGCTGAGCTGGGGGGACCGCTGTGCGGCGCGCGTGCTGGCGACGAGGAATTCGTGGCCGACCGCGTCCCAACCCGCGTTCGGCAGACACTGATCGACGTAGGAGCACACCATGGCGATCCCGGCGTTACCACTGGCAAGCCCGTGTGGTTGCCAAACGATCGCGTCCGGAAACTGCGTCTGGCGATGTGCAGCGGCCAGCGCCTCCATCAGGATTCTATGGTTGGTGACGCGCCCGACGATGTCCTGGGCAACGAACAGCGCTGCACTTTGCTGGCCCGCGCTGAGGATGCTCGTCCAGGGACGAGCGGACTTCGTCTGGAGAGGGGAATCCGGCACCGGACCTCCAAGGTTGGAAGGCGTGCCTGCTCAGGAAAGCGTTCGCGCGACGGTGACGGCTAGCAAGTGCCAACGCAGAAGGTGGGGACATCGGTCGGGTTCGGAATGGGGTCCGGGTCATCCGTGTAACAGCCGCGCCCCTCACCCCGGCAGGTCAGTTCTCCACAGGTGGAGCACGTCTCACCGCAGGTGAGATAGCAGGTACAGGTCCAACTGTCCGACCACTGCTCCTCTGGACACGTTTCACTGCTATTGCAGCAGTCGGTATAATATCCCGTTTGAGTGGAATTCTCATACGTGCGGCGGGATCTACTGGGAATGCGCTGGATATCGAGATCGAATTCATCGGGATAGCGTACTGAGCGGCTACGCGTGTACTCGATCTCCGCCCCCTTCTTGAAGGTGATTCTAGTCGCTTCCTCATCGGGGAATGGCGGGCGATCCGGAGGGATACGAGAGACACTCACCACGTCTTCGGTGGCGAATTCCGCGAAATGGTCGAGCCTTTCTGTGAAGTACAAGCGCCGATGCCCCGGACGGTCGCTGTCTCCCAAGAGACCCTTCAGCGTCAAACCCGCGACTGGGGGCTCGCTCGGTGTCGGCCGCAACTCGTCGACCAATGGATCTTGAGGACCGTTAATGTCCTTGAATCTGTAACGACCTGCAGCGTCGGCTTGATCAGGCATCGTCTGCTCCTCTTGGGAGCTGTGGGACCACCGCCTGCGAATCGTGGGCAGCTCCCCAACGGCTGGGCCTCGGAGCCGGAACCCTTCTTCCAGTGTCTGTCGCTCGGCGAGCGTCTGCCAACCGAGCAACGGACGGCGCAACCGCGCTGTACGGGGGTTCGACTGAGACTGTGTCCTGCGAGGGGGTTGCAGGGGTCGCAGATGTGCGCGGCTTCGAGTGACGCCGGCCGAGGCGGTCGGCGTGATGCCTGAGCCGTCGCTTCGCAGAGTTGCGAAACGCAGGGTTGGGCTGTGCAAGTCCTGAAGCGGGACTGGGCAGTGACAGCGGAGCTGGTCACATGAAGAGGATGAGGCGCAGGGGTCGTCAGAAAGACCCCCTCGCCCCACACCGAGATCATCACGGCACGGGACGAGGAGCACAGCCCACTTCCAAGACACGGCCTGGGAGGGATCCGACGGAGCGGAGCCGGGTAGCGCGGGAGACGACCCCTGGGCGCCGCTCGGCGGTGCCGTCCCCCGCCCCAGCACCGCCGCCCCCGCAGCCGAGAAAGGGGCGTCGCGGGCCGGTCCCGTTCGGGCCGCTTCGGCGACACTGGGAGCAGCAGGAGCGTCGCGGGGGGTCCGATCGGAGGCCGTCGTGAGCACACCTTCCCCCATCCGAATCGCCGCCGTGCTGTCCACGGAGCACCGTGGACGGCTGATGGCGCAGGCCCATGAGGTCAATTTCCCGGAGAACGCACGGATCTTCGACGAGGGCAACCGGGCGGAGTCCTTCTGGATCGTGCGCTCCGGCACGGTGACCCTGGAGGTCCCGGTGGCCGGCCGTCGGCCCGCGCAGGTGGAGAACCTCGGACCCGGCGAGCTGGTCGGCTGGTCCTGGCTGTTCCCTCCGTACGTGTGGCAGCTCGGAGCGGAGGCGATGACGCCGGTGCGTGCGTACGAGTTCGACGCGGCGGCCGTACGGATGCTGATGGACGCCGATCCCGCGTTCGGCTCCGCGATCGGGCACTGGGTGGGCCGCGTGCTCGCGATGCGCCTCCAGCAGACCCGCACCCGTCTGCTGGACCTGTACGCCCCGCGCCTGGGCGCGACCGGCTAGCGGGCCCCCGGCCGATCGGACCGGACCGGGCCGGACCGGGCCCGGTCCGTGTCTCAGTCCCGCAGGCCGGCCAGGTCGACCGCCCGGCGGCGCAGGCACAGGGCCGCCGGGGCGACGGAGGAGACCACCGCGACGGCCGCGCAGGCGGCCGTCGTCGCGCCGAGGGCGTCCCACGGGACCACGACCGCACCGCCGGCGCCCAGGAGCCGCAGCGCGCCCTGGACCCCGGCCAGGTTCAGGGCGGCCACCAGGGTGCCGAGGGCGGCGCCGGCGAGGACGACCGCGAGCGACTCCCCCGCCACCAGCCGCAGCACCTGCCCCCGGGTGGCTCCGGCCAGCCGCAGGAGGGCGAACTCCCGGGTCCGGTCGGAGGTGGCCGTCACGAGGGTGTTGGCGAGGGCGATGCCCGTGTAGAGCAGGGCGATGCCGAGGACCAGCAGGAAGCCGGTCCGCGTGGTGCGCCCGGTCCGCGGGGAACTGTCCGCCACCCACTGCTCCTTGGTGAGGAGCCGGCCCCCGGCCTGCCGGGCGGCGTCGGCCAGCCCGGTGGCGGCCGTCGCGGTGTCGGTGCCCGGGGCGAGCCGTACGTCGATCCGGTCGACCGGCGCTCCGGGCGCGTTGACCGGGGTGACGTAGGCGCCGTTGTTCCCGGTTCCGATGCTCATCACGGCGGCGATCCGCAGCGTCCTCGGGGTGCCGTCGCCGAGCCGGACGTCGACGGTGGAGCCGACGGTGTGCCGCTCCCACTCCTCGGTGACGATGACGGAGCCGTCGTCGAGGTCGGCGACGGTGCCCGCGACGAGGGGCAGGTCGGCGGTCTCGGCGAGGGCGCGCGGATCGGCGGCGCGGGCTTCGGAGCGGACGAGGGCGACGCCCTCCTCCAGTACGTGGAGCTCGGTCGCGGCGGTGGCGGCGACCTCCGTGCCGGGTACCGCCCGCACCCGTTCCACGGCCTCCGGGCCGAACCCGCCGGGTCCGGGGGCCGCGATCACGAAGTCGGCGGTGGTCCGCTGCCGGATCTCGTCGGCCCTGGCCTCCTCCAGGGTGGCGGTGGTGCCGAGCAGGGAGCCGGCGAGGGCCACGGTGACGAGTACGGGCGCGGCGACGGCGGCGGTGCGGCGGACGCCCGCGGCGGCGTTCTCCCCGACCAGCATCCCGCCGGCCCCCGGCAGCCGCGCCGCGAGCCCGGCGACCAGCCGGACCGGCGGCCGGACCAGGACCGGGGCCAGCAGTGCGAAGGCGACGATGAACAGCATCGGGCGGCTGGTGTACGTCTTGCGGTGGAGCAGGTCCGAGGGGTCGGTGCACAGGGCGTGCGCGAGGGTGCCGAGCCCGGCCAGCAGCAGCCCGGCGCCGAGGATCCAGCGGCCCGGTGTCATGGCCATGGTCTCCGCGGCGGCTTCGCGCAGGGCCTCCCCGGGCCGGACGCGTCCGGCCCGCCACGACGCGGCGGCGGCCCCCGCGAGGGCGACGAGCAGGCCGGTCCAGAAGGCCAGGTGGTAGGGCCAGACCGCGTCGCCGATGGCGAACCAGGGCGGTGCGGTGCCGTCCTCGGCCAGCCGGCGGGCGAGCAGGGGTGCCCCGAACGCGCCGAGCAGGCAGCCCGCGGCGGACGCCGCCGCTCCGAGGACGAGCGCCTCGGTGTACACCGTGCGCCGGACCTGGCCGGGGGTGGCTCCGACGGTGCGCAGCAGGGCGAACTCCTTGCGGCGCTGGGCGACGGCGAAGGCGAAGGCGGAGGCGACGACGAAGACGGAGACGAAGCCGGTGATCCCGCCGGCGGTGCCGAGGAGGGCGTTGACGGCGAGGAGCGCCTCGGCGTCGCGCTCGGGGTCGGGGTCGGCGTAGCGGCGGTCGCGCCCGGCGAGGACCCGTACGCCGGCTTCCCGGCCCACGGCGGCCCGTACGGCGGCGGGGTCGGCGGCGACGACGAGCTGGTCGACGGCGGGTGAGAGCCGGGCGGCGCGGCTGTCGGTCCAGAACACGGCGTCCTCGAAGCCGCGGGCGGTGACGGTGCCCACCACGGTGACGGGGCCGCGGTCGGTGGCCAGCCGGGAGCCGGGGCCGGCCCATCCGGTGGTGACCACCTCGTCGTCGGCGTTCGGGGCGCGGCCGGCGTCGAGGGCGTACGGGGCGAAGGCGGCGACCGACCAGGGGTGGCCGACCAGTTGCTCCGGTCCTCCGGGGACGCGGACGGGGAAGGAGCGGTCCTGGGTGGTCGGGCCGAGGCCGGCGAGCCGGTCCACGAGTGCGGGGGTGAGGGGCCCCGGGTGGGCCAGGGTTGGGGTGCGGTCGCCGATCGGGGTCGGCACGCGCAGGATGTCGTCGCTCTTGACGACCACGGGCGCCAGGGCGAGGCGTTCCGGCCCGCGCTCGGGCGCGTCGAGCGTGGCGGCGAGGGCCAGGCCCATGGTGGCGATCAGGCCGGCGCCGAGGGCCAGGGCGACGAAGCTCCCGACGAAGGCGGCCCAGCGGGTGCGTGCGGTGTGCAGGGCGGCGATCAGCACGGGGCGGCCTCCAGTGCCGTCATGTGCGCGGCGATGTCCTGGGCGCTCGCTCCGGCGAGTTCGCCGCTGGGGCGGCCGTCGGCGAGGAAGACGACCCGGTCGGCGCAGGAGGCGGCCACGGGGTCGTGGGTGACCATGACGATCGTCTGGTGTTCGGTGTCGGCCATGTCCCGCAGGAGGGTGAGCACCTGGCGGCCGGTCCGCGAGTCGAGGGCGCCGGTGGGTTCGTCGGCGAAGAGCACCTCGGGCCGGGTGATCAGGGCGCGGGCGAGGGCGACGCGCTGCTGCTGGCCGCCGGACATCCGGGCGGGCCGGTGCCGGGCCCGGTCGGCGAGGCCCACCCGGGCCAGGACTTCGCGGACCTCCGCGGCGGCGGGGCGGCGGCCCGCGAGCCGCAGCGGCAGGGCCACGTTCTGCTCGGCGGTCAGGGCGGGCAGGAGGTTGAAGGCCTGGAAGACGAAGCCGATCCGGTCGCGGCGCAGCAGGGTCAGGCGGGTCTCGCTCAGCCGGCCGAGGTCGGTGCCGCCGAGGGTGACGGTGCCGGAGGTGGGCCGGTCGAGTCCGGCCGCGCAGTGCAGGAGGGTGGACTTGCCGGAGCCGGAAGGGCCCATGACGGCGGTGAAGGTACCGCGGGGGAAGTCGAGGGACACCCGGTCGAGGGCGGTGACCGGGTGGCCGCCGGCCGTGTGGACCCTGCTGACGTCCCGGAGTCGGATCGCGTCGTTTTCCATGCTCCGAGCCAACCGGGCGGGGCGGCCCGGCACAGCGGGTCTGGAGGGTGTTCCGGGGGTGGGGCGGGCCCTACCCCCGGGGTCTGTCCGGGCCCCGTTTCCGGTGCGTGACGGCGGGCCCCCGCATGTTTCGAGGACGTCTCCCGGTCGGTGTTCGGCCGATTCGGGGGCCCGCTCCCCCACAGGTCACCCCTCCGGCACGGCTGCGGTCTGCAGTCATCCGTACACGATCGGTGACGAAAAATGGGGGTGGGAACGGGCGTTCGTGGCGCGCGTCGGCAAGACTGCGTCCGCTATCCGAAACACCAACCCAAGGGAGTGTTCGAAATGCGGTCCATCGCAAGGGGTCTCGGACTCGGTTCCGCCGCCATGGCGCTCACCGCGCTCACCGCGCTGGCCTGGCCCGGCACGGCCGGCGCCGCGCCGACCGGTGCGCAGAGTCTGTACGCACCCTCCGCGCTGGTGCTCAGCGTGACGGCCGGCCCGGACGCCGACACCGGCACGGTGATGCGGGCGGTGACGCTCGTCTGCGCGCCCCGGCCCGCCGGGACCCACCCGAACCCGAAGGCCGCGTGCCGTGAGTTACGTGCGGCCGGCTCGCAGCTGGACCCGCTCGCGGCACCGGCCGCCGACGCCGTCTGTACCAGGGAGTGGGACCCGATGACGGTGACGGCCGACGGCGTCTGGCAGGGCCGTCGGCTCAACTACACCTACACCTTCGCCAATCCGTGCGGTCTGCGGAACACCGCGGGCGCCCTCTTCGACTTCTGATCCCGCGTCATGAGACGGGCCGGGCGGTGCCGTGCGACCGCCGCCCGGCCCACCGCGCCCCTCCGGGCCCCGCTCAGCCGAGTTCGAGGCTGGTGACGCCGAACAGTTCGGCCAGGGCGAGGTCCGGAGCCGGGCCGGTGTACATCCGGGCCGCCTCGAAGGTCGGGACCAGCCCGAGCCCCTTGAACAGTGCGGTCGCCTCCGGGTTCGCGTCCGGGACGTCCACGGCCACCAGGCAGCCGGGCGCGTGCCGCGCGAGCCGGCGCAGCAGGGCGGCCGCCACCGCGGGGGTGGCCGCGTAGAGGGGGCCGATCCGGTGGGCTGCGCTGCAGGGGCGGATCACGCCCAGGCCCTCGATCCGGCCGTCGCGGACGGCAGCCAGGGCGGTCCGGCCCGGCAGCCCGGTCCAGGCGGACAGGAAGGCGTCGCGCGGCGCGGGGAAGAACCGCCGGTCGTATGCGGCGAGCAGGCCGAAGGGGAGCGTGGCGGCGTCCACGATCTCGACCCCGCCGTCACCGTCCGCGGCGTCGCCGCCGGCCTGGGGCACCCCTTCGAGGCGGACGTTGTTCCAGGCCGAACGGAAGCCGGACTTGCGGTAGTTGTCCTGCTGGTCGACGACCCCGTCCAGGCCGACCAGCCGCCCGTCGAGGCGCTCCATCCCGGCGCGCCAGAGCCGGATGCCGTAGCCCCGGCCGCGGAAGGCGGGGCGGGCGATGTAGAAGCCGATGAAGCCGAAGCCGGCTCCGTAGCGGACGGCGGAGATACAGGCCACCGGCTCCCCGTCGAGCCGGCCGACGAGGAAGCCCTCGGGGTCGGCCACGGCGAAGGCGAAACGGTCCGAGTCCCCCGGATTCCAGCCTTCCTCGTCGGCCCAGCCCCGGATCATCTCCATGTCGGCGGCGCTCGCCCCGGTGATCTCGAATCCCGTCATAGCCGTGTTGTACCAGATACGGCCGGTGTGCACGGAGGTCGTTCGGAATGCCCCGAGCCCTGCGCACACCGCTCCCGGGCCGCACCGGATTCCCTCAGGGCAGTCGTACGGCCTCGATCTCCCCGTCGCCGAGGAGGGCTTCGACGAGCGGGGCCGGGCCGGCGACCTTGGTGGCCCACAGGTCGTAGTCCGTGCACAGGACCCAGGACCGATCCTGTGCCCAGAGATTGGACGGGCTCCAGAAGTCTTCATCGGGGTGGTCGTACAGGACCTTCGCGTCCGCGAGCCGTGCGGCCCGGACGTGCAGGTCGTCGAAGTCCTCGGCCCCTTGGCCCAGCGGGGTGTAGTAGGCGAGGCAGGGGGTGTCGGCCCCTCGGGGGCTGTGCTCGATGAGGATCTCGGCCAGCCGGTTCCAGTCGGCACGGTTCAGGCGGCCCTCGGAGGGGCCCGTGATGCCGACCGGCCACCCGCCCGAATCGCGGAGCGAAGGGAAGGACCTGTGGTCGGGCAAGCGCCCTTCGACAGCCAGGGGATCGCCGGTCCGCCGGGCGAGTTCCGCCCATGGCAGACGGCGATGGCGCGGTCCGGGGTGCTCGCCCTTGGACGTGGCGAAGGGGTCCGAGAGGTCGGCGAACACGTCCGCGGGGTCGAGCCCCGGGATGATCTCGGGACCGGTGCCGTTCCTGTTCAGGAAGGCCCGCAGGTACTCGGCGTACGGCATGTCGAAGGGCCCGCGCTCGTGTTCGTACATGGCATGGAGCACCCACGCCGCGTCGGGCAGCGCCGGCGGCATGAAGCCGGTGAGCCCGTCCCCGGCGGTCAGTTCCTTCAGCCAGTCGGTCTCCGCGGACGCGGCGAGCGGCCAGCGGACGGCCGCCAGAGCGGCGGAGGTCTCGTACATCCGCTCAGGATATGAGCGCGGACCCGACGCCGCTCGGGCACCTGCCCGGTGCGGACGCGGCCGCCCTTTCGGCGCCTTCTCAGGCAGCAGTCCGCCCAACGGGCGGGTCAGCCCGCGCAGATGACGTCGTCGACGCGGATCGGCCTGGAGTCGAGGCGGACGTACGCGGTGAAGGTGTCGGTCTTGTCCGTGCCCCAGTGGGTGGTGACCGTGGCCCAGCCGACCCCGGCCGCCTCGGCGACGGTGACCGGGCCGATGCCGATGTCGTGCGGTGCGTTCTGCGCGCAGAGCAGGACGTCCGATTCCGTATGCGTCTGCTGCCGTTCCTGGAGCACCTGCGAGACGTGGTGGCGGCGGTCGTGGGCGGACGGGCCGTGCTCCCCGTAGAAGCGGGCGAGGAAGCGCCCGATCTGATCCGCGGTGTGCCCCTGCGGGGCTGCCGCGGACACGGCGGCGGCCGCGGGGGCGGGGGCGGCGACGGCGGGGGCGGACGGCAGGGCCGGCAGCGCCGACAGGGCCAGCAGCAGGGCACCGAGGCGGTAGGGCTTCAGGATCATGTTCGGTTTGTACCCGCCCGGCCGGTCCATCGGGAGGGCGCGGCGCGGATCTCACTCCTGTGGAGGGCGCGATTCACCGCAGAAACGCCCCCGCCTCCCGCCTGTGGTCGGCGCGCGGTAATGGGGTCGCGGACGGGCGGCCGTCCTTCGTAGGGTCGGCGCATGGGGAAACCGCTCGTCGCAGTGTTCAGTGGGGCCGGAATGTCCACGGATTCCGGAATTCCGGACTATCGGGGGCCACAGGGCCTGTGGCGCCGTGAGCCCGACGCCGAGAAGCTCGTGACCTACGAGTACTACATGGCCGATCCGGAGATCCGGCGGCGGTCCTGGCTGATGCGGGCCGAGATCGGCGCGCTCGGAGCGCGGCCGAACGCCGCGCACGTGGCCGTGGCCGAGCTGGAGCGCGGCGGCACCCCGGTCCGGGTCGTCACCCAGAACGTCGACGGGCTGCACCAGAGGGCCGGGATGCCCGCGCGGAAGGTGTTCGAGCTGCACGGGAGCGCCCGCTCGGTGGTCTGTACGGCGTGCCACGCCCGGTCGGGGATGGACGAGGCGCTGGCCCGGGTGGCCGCCGGGGAACCGGATCCCGCCTGCCTGACGTGCGGCGGGATCCTCAAGGCGGCCACCGTGATGTTCGGCGAGCGGCTCGACCCGGTGGTGCTGGGGCAGGCCATGGCCGTGGCCAAGGGGTGCCAGGTCTTCATCGCCGTGGGGTCGACGCTGCAGGTGCAGCCGGCCGCCTCGCTGGCGGGGATGGCCGCGGAGGCCGGGGCCCGGCTGATCATCGTGAACGCGGAGGAGACCCCGTACGACGCCCTCGCCGACGAGGTCGTCCGCGAACCGATCGGAACCGCCCTCCCGGCCCTGCTGACCCGGATCGCCGAGGGCGGCCTCACCTAGGCCGCACCCGGTCCGCACCCGGGCCTCGCCCGGGCCTCACCCGGTCCGCATCCGGGCCGTCCCCTTCCGGTCCTGCCGGGTCAGCCCGCGTCCGCCGCCCGGCGCATCTCCGCGACGTCCAGCTTCTTCATCGTCATCATGGCGGCCATGGCCCGGGCGGCCCGCTGCGGGTCCGGGTCGCTGACCAGGTCGACGGCGCCCGGCGGGATGACCTGCCAGGACACCCCGAACCTGTCCTTGACCCAGCCGCAGGCGGATTCCTGGCCACCGTCCCTGGTGAGCGCGTCGTAGTAGTAGTCCGCCTCGGCGTCGTCGGCGCAGTCGATCTGGAAGGAGATCGCCTCGGTGAAGCGGAACTGCGGACCTCCGTTGAGGCCCACGAACCTCTGCCCGTTGATCTCGAACTCGACGGTCATCACCGAGCCCTCCGACCCGGGGTTCGCCTCGGTGTAGCGCGCGATCCGGCCGAGCCTGCCGTCCTTGAAGACGGACAGGTAGTAGTCGGCCGCCGCTTCCGCGTCGCCGTCGAACCACAGACACGTGGTGAATCCGTTGCCGCTCATCTCTGCCTCCGGGCCGGTGCGTGGACGGTGGATACCGCTCCGCACATACAGACCGGCCCCGGGCCCGAAATTCATCGGTGGGCCCGGGGCCGGTCCTCATGCGGCCGGGAATTCGACCGTACGGCCTACTTCGCGGGCTCCGCGCCCATGGCGAGCATCCGGTCGACGACGCGCTCGGCGGCGTCGCCCTTGTCCAGGTCGCAGAACTCCTCGCGGAACGCCGCCCGCGCCGCCGCGTACTCGGCTCCGACCGCGTCCGCGTTGCGCACGGCCTCGATCAGGCTCGCCGAGTCGGCCAGCAGCGGGCCGGGCGCCTTCTCCTCCAGGTCGAAGTTGAAGCCGCGCAGGGTGCCGCGGTAGTGCTCCAGGTCGTACGTGAAGAGCAGGATCGGCCGGTCGGTGAGCGCGAAGTCGAAGATCGCGGAGGAGTAGTCCGAGATCAGCACGTCGGCGACCAGCAGCAGGTCGGCGGCGTCGGGCCAGCGGGAGACGTCGATGACGAAGCCGTCGCGGACGCCCTCGCGGACCTGCTCGGTGACGTGGTGGTGGCCGCGGATCAGCAGGACGTGGTCCTCGCCCAGCTCGCGGCGGGCCTGGTCCAGGTCGATCCGCTGGTCGAGCTTGTAACCGCCCGTCCAGCCCTCGCAGTTCTCACGCCAGGTGGGCATGTGGAGGACGACCTTCTTGCCCTCGGGCAGGCCCAGCCGGCGCTTGACCTCGGCGATGCGCTCCGCGTCGGGTCGCACCAGCGCGTCGGTGCGCGGGCTGCCGGCCTCGATGACCTCGCCGTCGTAGCCGAGGGCGCGCTTGAGCACGGGCGTGGCGTACGAGCTCGGCGAGGCGAGCAGGGACCACTGGGCGCTGTCGTGCGCGAGGCCCTCCAGGATCTCCGGGCTCGTGTAGTAGTCGTGCACGAAGTCGTGGCCGATCTGCTTGATCGGCGTGCCGTGCCAGGTCTGGACGACGACCTGGCCGGCGCGGCGCTGGAACAGGGCCGGCACGCTGTCGTTGGTCACGAAGTAGCGGGCGCGGGCCATGATCTCCCAGGACTCCACGCTGCCGTACTGCACGGCGCGGGCGGTCGCGGGGACCTCGGCGCGGCCGTCCTTGACCAGCCAGATGTGCTCCAGCTTCTCGCCGCGGCGCAGCAGTTCCTCGTGGATGGCGCGCGGCGCGTCGCCGGCGCCGTGCCCCTGGAAGGTGTCGTAGACGACGATGTCCTTGACCGGCAGGGCGCGCTGTGCCGGGTAGGTCTCGAAGCGGGCGACGCGCTGGGCGTAGCGGGAGCGGTCGTGCGGGCTCAGCAGCGGGTCCGCGACGAGCGCCATCCGGTCGTGGAAGCGGGTCTCGATGCGCATCCGGCGGCCCTGCACGGTGAGGGGGTGCGGGCCGGAGAAGAGCAGTCCCGGGGCCATCTGGACCGGGGCGCCACGGTCGACGCCGAGCAGGCCGGCGGTGGTCCCGCCCTCGGCGGCCGGGCGCAGCGTGGGCCACCAGCGGCCCTCGGGGAGGGTGGTGCGGCCGGCGTACGGCTCGGGGAGCACGGGCCGGAAGGTGGTCTCGAAGGCTTCGCCGTCACGGGTGACGGGGTAGCTGAACTCCATGCCGTGCGCGTTGTGCAGGACGAGCTCGTAGGGCTCGTCGGTGGGCGCGGCGAACCGGCCCCGCAGGGTCAGGGTGCCGTCCTCGGCCTCGACCGCGTCGACGAGCGGCGGGGAGGGCTGCACGGAGAGGGTGAGGTGGCCGGTGTTGCCGCGCTTGACGAACAGGGCGCGGCCGGCGGTCCCGCCGGGCAGGGGCAGGACGAGTCCGTCGAAGCCGCCGCGCTCGTCGTGGGCGAGGCGGTGCTCGGTGCCGTCGGCGCCGAGCACGGACAGGCTCCACGGCTCGGGGGTCCACTCGCCGGGCTCGCACGCGGTGTCCGGTACGGCGGCCAGGTCGGCCAGCGGGACCCGGGCGGTGAAGGGGGTGCGGCCGGCGATGGCGGCGCCCGTCTCCAGCGGGAAGTCCAGGGCGGTACCGGTGGTGACGTGGACGGCCTTCAGGCGGACGGCGTCCACCCCGGCGGAGAGCTCGCCGATGATCTCGACGGCGTCGTCGCCGGCGGGCCGGGCGTCCAGCCCGCGGGCGCGGGCGATCTCGACCTGGATGGTCAGGGCGCCGGAGACGGCCGGGACGATCCGGACGTCGGGGGCCACCCAGAACGGGGGCGGGTTCTGGCCGGTGTCGTGCTCACCGCCGCGGAGCCGGGCGCGGTGCAGGCCGCCGGCGCCGGTGACGGCGATCGAGGTGGTCCATATCCCTTCGTTCCACTTGCCGCCCGACTGGAAGATCGAGGGGTCCACGACGGCGGTGAAGCCGGCCCAGTCGGCGTGCCGCAGCGCGAGGTGCGGGGACTTCACGGTGGCCATCGGGGAGGCGACCGTACGGGCGCTGACCACCGAGCGGCGGCGCTTGCCGCCCTCGCGGAAGATCAGCATCTTGCGGGAGCCGAGGCGGCTCTCCGCGCCGAGGTGGCCGGGCAGGGCGTAGCCGCGCAGCAGCAGCTTGCCGTCGGACCAGGCAGCCTGCTCCAGGCGGCTGACGACGCGGCGCTCGCGCGTGCCCAGGGTGAGGATCTTGGCGGGGACCGGCGGGCGGCCCTGCAGGAAGGGGTAGTCGGCCTGCGGGCGGGCGAGGCCCTTGACCGGGACGCTGTAGTGGTAGTCGCGCTGGTGGTTCAGGAGCGCGATGAAGTCCTCGACGCGGCCTTCGCCGGCGAGGTACGCCTTGAGGCGGTCCGCGACGGTCAGGTCGGGCCAGGGGCCGGTGCCGATCTCGCGGACGAGGCCGCCGACCTCCTTGACGAAGGCGGCGCGGAAGTCGGGGCCGCCCTCGGCGACGTACTTGTAGATGAGCGGGAGTTCCTCGCTCAGCACGTTGTAGTCGTAGTCGCGCAGGTAGCGCTCGTACTTGGCGCCCTGCTTGGCCTTGAGGGACTCGCGGACCAGGCGGACGGACTTCACGCGGTCGATGAGGGAGACCGGGTCGGTGGAGCGCTGGGTGATGGAGCGCTCTCCGGTCTCGCGGACGCGCCAGTGGTAGACGCAGTCGCTGAGGATGTCGACGCTGGAGGCGAAGTAGTGCGCGGGGATGCTGACCGGGGCGTCCTCGTAGAGGATGCCCTCCGGGTACTGGAAGCCGTGCTCGTCCCAGAAGGTGCGCCGGTAGACCTTGTTCCAGGCGGTGCGGTCGGTGACCAGCGCCGGGAACTTGGAGATGTGGGTGCGCAGCTGCGTCCTGGCGAAGGCGGCCCGGTGGCCCCACGACTGGTTCATGCCGACCGAGCGGAAGCGCTTGACGTTGCCGCCGGCGAAGTCCGAGCCCGTCTCGTCGAGGGCCTCGATCAGGCGCTGGTAGGCGTAGTCCGGCATCGTGTCGTCACTGTCGACGAAGGCCAGGTACTCGCTCTCCGGGTGGATGTGGCGGGCGCCGGCGTTGCGGGCTGCGCCGAGGCCGGCGTTCTCCTGCATGACGACCCGGAAGCGCTTGTCACGCGCTGCGAAGGCCTTGGCTATGACGGCGCTGGTGTCCGTGGAGCCGTCGTCCACGAGGATGGCCTCGAAGTCGCCGAAGGTCTGAGCGGCGATGGATTCCAGGCACTCGTCGAGGTAGAGCTCGACGTTGTAGACGGGGACGACGATGCTCAGGCGCGGGGGCATGGGTGGCGGTTTCTCCAGCGTTTTTTGCTTTTTCGATGATCAGCTCACAGCATCTTACTCTGTAACAGAGCTATAAACTCCACCCATATGGGGCATAGGGAACTGATCGCCGGGGCGGACGGCAAAGAATTCAGCCGTCCGCCACTTGGACGCTGCGGCGGGACGCGGCCCGTCCCGGTCTCCGACCCGTTCAGATCTCCAGTTCTGCTTCGATCCTCTTCAGCTGATGCCGCGCCATGGCGAGGTTGGCCCGCTTCTTGTCCAGGGCCAGATAGAGGAAGAAGCCCACGGAGCCCCGCCCCTTCATCAGCCGGATCAGGTGGTACTGAGTACCGAGGGTGATCAGGATGTCCTCGATCTCGTCCTTGAGGCCGAGGAGCTCCATCGTGCGGACCTTCGCGCGCACCACGTCGGTGTTGCCGGCCGCCGCGACCGCGAGGTCGAGGTCCTTGCCGCCGCCGATGGTGCCGAGGGCCATGCCGCTGCCGTAGTCGACCAGGGCCGCGCCGATGGCGCCCTCGATGAGGGTGGTGGCTTCCTTGAGCGCGGTCTCCACGTTGACCATGAGAGGTACCTCTTTCGTTTCGCTGTATCGGGTTGCGATTGAGAAGTGACTGTCTGTAGTTGTCCTGAATCCGACGGGACCACCGTGCGGCCGGTCCGGTCAGGGATCAGGCGGGCTCGGTGCCCGAGACCCGGCGCGCGAGAGTGTGTTCGATCAGTTCGGCGATCCGCAGGCTGGAGCGCCGGGCCTCCAGGTGGAGGCGCCCGACGTTGACGCGCGGTTCGGCCGTCAGCGTGAGGACGACCGCCACTCCCGCGGCGTAGGTGGCCACGTATCCGTCGGCACCGCGCACGAGCAGCTCGCGGAACGCGCCCTGCCCGGTGCTGTCGCTGAGCCGCTGGGCCACGCCGAGTGCGGCAGCCGTCAGGGCCGCGACGGCCTCGGCCTCGGCGGCGGCGCTGTCCTGGGCGAGGACGAAGCCGTCGGTGCTGGCGGCCAGGGCCCCGGTGAGTTGGGGTACGCGGGCCCGCAGCCTGCGGAGCTCGGCGAGTATCTCGGCCTCCGCCTCGGGGGGCAGCGTACTCATGTCGGCCTTTCTCCTTTCGGGCTGCCTACGCTCGGAGCGGTCGGCGCGCAGGGCCGGTCGCAGCGGGAGCCTCACAGGCTTGCCTCCAGTGCGTCGCGTAACCGGCGGAGCAGCGCCACGTCCGGGGATTGGGCCTGGGTCATCCAGTCGGGCAGGGGTACCTCGACCGGCGGGGGGGCCGGGCTGTGCGGCGTCTCGACCAGTCCGGCGGCCGCGAGGCGGCGGACGTCGAGCAGGGTGTGGAAGGCGGGCCGGCCCAGTACCCAGGCCAGGTCGGCCGGGGTGCGTAAGCCGTCGGCGTGGTCCAGCAGGATCCGCTGCCGGGCGGTGACGGTCTGCCCCGGCGCGGCGGCCCGGGGCACCACCGGGGCGGTGTCGAGCAGGGGGTACGGCCAGACCGCGTCGAGCAGTTCGCGGCGGCGCCGGGTCTCCCGTTCTACGGCGGCCGCCGGAACGGAGCGGACGGAGCCGATCCAGTGGGTGGCCCCGCGGCGGAACCGGGAGGGGCCGCTGCCCGGGGACAGGGCGAAGAAGGCGGCGTCGAAGATGGCGGCGAGGTGGCAGATCTCGAGCTCGCCGCCGGCGAGGCCGCCGCTGTCCACGAGGAAGCGCGCGACCTGGCGGCGGGCCCCGGCCCGGTCCACGGCCTCGCGCCACCGTTCGGGGGCGAGACCGCCGCCGGTGGTGAGGAGGACGTCGAGCCCGGGGGTGGCGGGGCTCTCCGCGTGGACTATTCGTCCGTTCTCCAGGAAGAGGGTGCCCCGGTCGCGGAGCAGGGCGCCGGTGGCCCGTTCCGCCGCGAGCCGGGTGAGGAGGGGGGAGACGGCCGCGAAGGCGTTCGGGGCCGTTGCCGGGGTGGTCATCGGAGCACCAGCCCTTCGGCCAGGGCCCTGAGTCTGAGCCGGGCGAGGGCGAGGTTGCCGTCGGCCCGGTCGAGCCAGACGTGCAGGAAGACGCTGCTGTCGAAGCTCGTCTCGACGAACCGCAGGACGTGGTAGCCGCTGCGGGTCGTGACGATCAGGTCCTCGACGGGCGGGCCGGGGGGCCCCACCACGTCACCGAGGGCCGGGCCCGCCTCCGCGCGGGCGAAGGACTCGTACTCGGCGGCGGCACGGGCCAGCTCGGCGGTCTCGGCGGCGGTGGTCTCGTGGTCCCCGACGGGCGATTCCCCGATGGTGCCGAGAGCCAGTCCGCTGCTCCAGTCGACCAGCGCGGCCCCCCGTGCGCCAGGCAGGGCCATGGCTTCGAGCAGGCATTCGTCGATCCCGGGCACGCGGGCTCCCCTCCCGGCCGGACGTGCGGTGTGCACGGTTGTGCGGCGCGACAGGAGGGAACTTACTCAAGTTCCGCAGTGCGAAAAGGCGTTCTGGCATTTTCCGCTGGAACATGCCATTCAGGGTGTAAGAGCTTGGCCGGAACGCGTCGGAATCTGATCACGAAGCCAGCGGAAGATCGTCCGCGAGACGGAACGAGCCGCCCTCGCGCTCGACGTAGCCCTCGTGGCTGAGCGTGCGCAGCAGGTGGTAGACGGTCGGCAGCGGGATCCCGGTGACCCGCGCGAGCCGTTTGGCGGTCGCTCCGCCCTCCGCGTGCATCGCTTCCACGAGCCGCAGGGCCCGCTGCACGGAACCGATCAGGGTGGGCGTGCTGTCCTTCTGGATGCGGTCGGTTCCCATGAATGGTCCCCCTGCTCCGGTACGACGCCTGGCAGACCCATCAAAGTCCTTCACCGGCTCCAAAACCAGCGGACGCGCGTAAACCCGAGCATAAGATCACCGGACCCGGGGGCGCACTAGCGTGTGCAGGTGACGTAGGCGGGGAGCGGGGTGTCCGCGATCAGGTGGCGCGGCAGGGCCAGCCCGAAGCGCTGTTCCAGGACGGCGAGCGTGCGCCGCTCGCGGTCCCCGTCCGGCTCGCCGTCCGGTCCGCAGGTCTCGCCGTCCGGGCCGAGTACGCCCGCCGCGACGAGCTCGGGGAGCAGGAAGTCCGGCCGGTGGCCGCCCCGCCAGCACTCCTCGCCGAGCCCGAAGCAGCACACCAGCTCGCCGTCGCGGGCGTACGCGAACTGCTTGGGCGGGTGGTCGGGCTGCGGGTCGATGTGGACGGCCTCGACGCCGGCCCGGGAGACCTCGGCGAGGCGTTCGGCGCCGGCCGGAAGGCCGTGCTCGACGGCGAAGGACCAGCCGCCCCAGCTGCCGACCCGGGCCACGCCGTCGCCGTCCGCGGTCTCGGCGACCATGCTCCAGGCGGCCGGTGCGTCGAGCGGGCCGGGGCACACGCCCGGGACCGCGCCGAGCCGGGCGGCGAGTTCGTCGGGCCCTATGCCCCGGGCGAAGGTGAGGCCGGCGAACCATTCGCCCCAGTCCGCCAGCCACTGGATCCCGTAGGTCCTGGTCTCGGTGATGTCGGTCATCCTGCGCTCCCCACGGTCTTTCCCGCGACGCCGGTGCTTCCCCCACCGGCACGATAGTCAGTCCGCGGACTCCTCGGGGAGGAGACGCCGGACCATCGTCTCGATGAGCCCCTCCACCGGGTGGGCCTCCAGCATCGCCGGCGCGGTCAGGTCGTCCACGATGAGGCCGAGCATCGCCAGGTAGACCAGGACCACGCCCTGGCGGTCGCCGGGCAGGCCGGCCGCCATGTGCCAGTCGATGTTCGCCTCCAGCTCCGCGCCCTGGAAGGCGGCCAGCTCGGCCTGGAGCTCGGGGCGCCGCAGGCCCTCCAGCCGCAGCTCCAGCATCGCGATGTGGACGCTGCGCTCGCGCCGCATCCGCTCCAGCAGCCGGCCGAGCAGCACCCTCGTGTCGAACGGGCCGGCCAGGTCCGCGGGGTCCGGGACCAGTCGCTCGCGGGTGCGGTGGAGGATCTGTACGAGCAGCTGGGCGCGGTTGGCGAAGTAGTTGGAGGCGGTGCCGGTGGGCACCGCGGCCTCGGCGTCGACCGCGCGCAGCGTCAGGCCGCGCGAGCCCTCGCGCGCCAGGACTTCGATGGCGGCGTCGAGCAGCGCGGCGCGGCGCTGCGGGTTCTGGCGCAAGGGGCGGTCCCTGGGTCGGTGGGGGCTTGCCGGCCGGTCTCCCGGTCGGTGGGATCACTGCAGGCGCAGTGCTTCGCCCACGGTAGCGGGCGCCCCTGCTCGGACCCTGTCCGGCCCTGCCCGGCACTGACCCTGGCCGACCCCTGCGGTCCTCCCCCGGCTCAGGGGCCCTCCCGGCCCGCGGCCTCGGCCGCCCGCGCGGCCTTCGCGGCCTTCGCCGACTCCAGCAGGTAGGGCACGTCGATGACCGCGACCCCCGGCGTGAACAGCAGGCGTGCCTTGAGCCGCAGGGCGTTCTGGTTGTGCAGGGGCTGCTCCCACCAGTGGCCGACGACGTACTCCGGGATCACCACGGACAGCATGTCCGTGGCCGGTTCGGCGGCCAGTTCCTCGATGTGCGCCAGGACCGGGCCCACCACCTCGCGGTAGGGCGAGTGCAGGATCTTCAGCGGGAGCCCGGGGTCGTGCGCCTCCCACGCCTCGCGCAGCCGGGCGGCCTCCGCCTCGTCGGCGGCGACCGTCACCGCCGTCAGGGTGTCGGGGCGCAGCGCCTGCGCGTAGCCGATGGCCTTGAGCGTGGGGGCGTGCACGGCGGCGACCAGGACGACGACGTGGTGCCGGGCCGGCTTGCGCGGTCTGGTGTCGGGGGGCACGTCGACCTGCCGGGCGACCTGGTCGTAGTGGCGGCGTACGCCCTTCATGCCGAGGAACAGCAGGGGCATGGCGATGACGACCAGCCAGGCCCCGTGGGTGAACTTGGTGAGCAGGACGATGACGAGGACCAGGGCGGTCATGGCGGCGCCGACCGCGTTGATGGCGAGCCTGCGGTGGATGTGGACCCGTTCCTCGCGCGGGGTGGCGGGTGAGGCGAGTGCCTTTCTCCAGTGCCGGACCATGCCCGACTGGGAGAGGGTGAAGGAGACGAACACGCCGATGATGTAGAGCTGGATGAGGCGGGTCAGCTCGGCGTCGAAGGCCACGATGAGGGCGACGGCGGTGAGGGCGAGGAGCACGACGCCGTTGGAGTAGACGAGCCGGTCGCCGCGGTTGTAGAGCTGGCGGGGCGCGTAGCGGTCCCTGGCGAGGATCGAGGCGAGCATCGGGAAGCCGTTGAAGGCGGTGTTCGCGGCGAGGATCAGCACCCCCGCGGTGACGGCCTGGAGCAGGTAGAAGAGGAAGTGCCAGCTGCCGAAGGTGGCCCGGCCGATCTGGGCGAGCGCGGTGGAGGTCGCGGTCCCCGGGGGCAGGCCCAGTTCGGTGGGGTCGGCCGCCACGTGCACCTCGTAGGTCATGGCGAGCGCGGTGATGCCCGCGAACATCGTCACCGAGAGGAATCCCATCGCGGCGAGGGTGGTGGCCGCGTTCTTCGCCTTGGGCTTGCGGAAGGCGGGGACGCCGTTGCTGATCGCCTCGACGCCCGTGAGCGCGGTGCAGCCGGAGGCGAAGGCGCGCATGGCGAGGAGGACGAGGGCCAGCCCGGTGAAGGTGCCCTCGGCGATGATCGGCAGGTCGGCGGATTCGGCGCGGATGGTCTGGCCGGTGCCGAGGCGTACGGCGGCGACGGCGAACATGAGGTAGATGACGAGGACGAAGCCGTAGGTGGGGATGGCGAAGACGCGGCCCGACTCTCTGACGCCGCGCAGGTTCATCAGGGTCAGCAGCGCCACGAAGGCGACCGACAGGACCACTTCGTGGTCGTTGAGCGCGGGGACGGCCGAGGTGATGGCGGAGACCCCGGAGACGACGGAGACCGCGACGGTCATCACGTAGTCGACGAGGAGGGCGCTGGCGGCGGTGAGCGCGGCGGTCTGGCCGAGGTTCTCGGAGCTGACGACGTACGCGCCGCCTCCGCCGGGGTAGGCGTGGCAGGTCTGGCGGTAGGAGGCGATGACGACGACGAGCAGGAAGACGATGGCGGCGGCCGCGTACCAGGTGAGGTGGAGCAGGGCGACGCCGCCGAGGGCGAGGATCAGCAGGATCTCCTCGGTGGCGTAGGCCACCGAGGAGAGAGGGTCGCTGCAGAAGATCGGCAGGGCGAGACGTTTGGGGAGCAGGGTCTCGCCGAGCCGCGCGGTGTCGAGGGGTTCACCGACCAGCACGCGCTTCGCATTGATACGCCTCATTGGGGCATGATCGTGCATTTTGTCCGTTGAACACCCCTTTTGGGGCTTGTGTCACTCGGGCTCGGCGAGCTCTTCGGCCCGGTGGGCCAGCCACAGGTCGTACCGGACGCTCGGGGACTGCAGCAGCGAGCGCTCCAGCAGGGCCTCGATGCGGGCCAGCCGCTTGCGCGCACCGGGAACGGACACCCCGAGCGCGGCCGCCGCCGGCACCAGCCGGGCGTCGTGCGCCAGCCAGGTGCGGACGGTGGCGCGGGCGCCGGCCGGGGCGTCCGGGCCGGTCAGCCTGCTCAGGTGGGCCCGGGCCCACTCCGTCAGCCGCGGATCGCGCAGGACCTCGTCGAGCCCGGGGGCGGCCTCCGGGGCCGCGGCGGCGCCCCGCCGCCCCGCGCCGGGGGTCAGCCGCAACGCCAGCGAGAGCGCCGCCTGGTCGCCGAGGCGGCCGAGGTCCAGCCCGAGCAGCGTCTCGACCAGCCGGATCCTGGCGGACAGGGTGTTGCGGTGGACCCTCAGCAACCGGGTCGCGTGCGAGCCGAAGTTCAGCCAGCCGTGGGCGGTGGCGCGCAGTTCCTGCCCGTCGGGGTCCTGGGGGCGCCGGGGCTCGTACGCGTGCAGGGGCGCGAGCAGGGCCACGGCCCAGTCGGCCCCGGCCTCGTGGGCCGCGAGCTCCAGCTCCGGGCCCGGGCCGAAGCGGGCGTGCCGCTCGCCCCGGCCGCGGGCGACGGCCAGGGCGTGGAAGGCCTGCGTGTAGGCGGTCGGGGCCTGGCTCAGGGCCAGCTCCCCGCTGACCCCGACCACGCAGTCCGGGGCCACCGCCGACAGCGCCCCGGCCAGCGGATCGTGGTCGGCCGACACCGCGTCCGCGTCGGCGGGGACCAGGATGATGAGGTGGCGCACGTAGACCGGGCAGGGCACGATCCAGGCCCGGCCCCCGGTCAACTCCTGGCACAGGCGCGTGACTTCGGAGCGACGGCCGGTCCGGCACTCGGCGACGTACAGCCGGATCGGGTCGGGCAGCGGCGGCCGCAGCGCCTCGGCGATCTGGTGGGCGACGGGGAGCCCGCCGCCCATCAGCAGGCGGAGCACGGCCTCACGGGCACGCGCCTCGGCGATCGCTGCCCGCCCCTCCCGCCGCTCGGCCTCCTCGGCGCGCAGGACGAGGGCCAGGGGCACGGCCGCGTCCGCCAGCAGCACGGCCGCGTCGGGCGGGTGCGGCAGCGGCAGTACGGCGGCCAGCGCGCGCCCGGCGTCCAGCGCGAACAGCAGGGTGGCGGATCCGGCGCCGTGCAGGACGGCCGACCTGACCCCCCGGGCGCTCATCTCGGCGGCGCCGCGCACCGCGTCCTCCGGCGGACGTACCCCCTGCTCCGGGCCAGGCACGGCACCGGCGCCGCCGCCGTGCTGCGCGGCGGGATCGGGGTGCACCACCCCGGCCCAGCCGCCGAGTCGGGCGGCGAGCCACTCCAGCAGCGCGGCCGACCCCCCGCCGTGGGCCAGCCGGTGGACCTTGAGTACGTCGTCGGAGCGTGACACCCGGCGCATTCAACCACCCACCGCACACTGTGCGCTGTGATACCCGTCTCGCCCGGTCACTGGGCAGGGCGAACCCTGCGCACGGGGCCGCGCCCGCATAGGTTTGTCCACGAGCGGACGGGTCCCGGAGCCCATGGGAAGCGACACGGGGGAGGCACCGGGACCCGCCGCTCACATCCTGGCGGCCGCGCTGCGGATGGCCTCGCGGATGCGGAAGTAGGTCCCGCACCGGCAGATGTTGGCGATGGCGTCGATGTCCTCGTCCGTGGGTTCGCCGGTGCGCTTCAGCAGCGCGACGGCGGCCATGATCTGACCGGGCTGGCAGAAACCGCACTGGGCGACGTCCTGTTCGAGCCAGGCCTCCTGCACGGGGTGCAGGTCGTCCCCGTTCGCGAGACCCTCGATCGTCGTCACCTCCCGGCCCGCGCACGCCGACACGGGCACCACGCACGGACGGACGTCCACCCCGTCGAGGTGGCTGGTGCAGGCCTTGCAGACGTCCACCCCGCAGCCGTACTTGGGGCCGCGCACGCCCAGCATGTCGCGGAGCACCCACAGCAGGGGCAGGTCGTCGGGCGCGTCCACGGTGACGCTCCGCCCGTTGACGGTGAAGGTGTGCGAGGGCACGGCGTACTCCTGGCTCTGCGGCTAGCGGGGGTAGGGGGTGAAGTCGACGTCGAAGTCGAGGGGGAAGCTGCGCGGCTTCGAACCGGTGGCCCTGGCCCAGGCGTTGGCGATGGCGCCGACAGCGGCGGGCACGCCGAGCTCGCCCGCCCCGCCCGGTTCGGCGCCGGTGGCCGGCAGCACGAAGACCCGTACGTCGCGCGGGGTGTCGCGCTGCTGCGCCCAGTGGAACTGGCCGTAACTGCCTTCGAGCGGGAGGCCCTTGTCGATGTGGAGCCCGGCGCGCAGGGTGGTGGAGATCGCGTCGGTGAGGCCGCCGACCATCTGGGCCTCCAGTCCGCGCGGGTTGACCGGCAGGCCCACGTCCACGGCGATGACGGCCCTGGTGACGCGGACGCGCTGCGGGTCGCGGGTGTCGATCTCGACCAGGCAGGCGGTGCGGGACTTGTACTCCTCGTGGAAGGCGATGCCCTGCGCGCAGCCGGGCGCCATCGTCCGCCCCCAGTTCCCCTCGGTGGCGACCTTGTCCAGGACGGCGCGCTGGGCGTCGGACTTCAGGAAGGTGCGCCGGAAGCGGTACGGGTCCTTGCCGGTGGCCGCGGCCAGTTCGTCGACCACGATCTCCTCGGCCCCGCGCGTGTTGGCGGAGTACACCGAGCGCCACGAGGCGGTGGGGATGCCGGTCGGCACCTCGGTGAGGGCCTGGGTGGTGAGTCCGAAGTGGTACGGGGACTTCACGGTGGTCAGGAACAGGGTCTGGGCGAGGGTGGCGTTGCCGATGCCGAGCGGCAGGTGCGCCGCGGTGGCGGTGATGATCTCGCCGAGGCCGTGCCGGAAGTCGGTCTCGGCGGCGGCGACGCGGTGCTCGAAGCTGAGGACCTCGCCGAGCAGGTGCGTGGCGCGGATCCTGTGGTGGGTGGCGGGGCGCATCCGGCCGTGCCGGGTGTCGTCCACCCGGGTCCACATCAGCCTGACCGGGCGGCGGCAGGCCCGGGAGACGCGGGCGGCCTCCAGCGCGGCGTCGAAGAAGAGCCGCCGGCCGAAGGACCCGCCGGCCTGGACGACGTGCACCGTCACCTTGTCCAGGGGCAGTCCGAGGTCGGCGGCGATGGTCTGGCGGGCCACGATGGGGGACTTGAGGCCGGACCAGATCTCGGCCCGGTCCTCGCGCACGTCGGCGACGGCGCAGTTGGTCTCCATCGGGGCGTGGCTGACGAAGGCGAAGTCGAACTCGGCGTCGACGTAAGGGGTGAGCAGCGGCGGCACCAGCAGCGGCGGGGTGGCGGCGCGCAGCCTGGTGCGGATCTCCGCGTCGGAGAGCCGGTCGGCGGGGCCGGGGCCCCAGGTGACCCGGAGGGCCTCTTTGGCGGTGAGGGCCTGCCCGAAGGTCTCGGCGACGACGGCGACCCCGGTGGGGACGGTGACCACGTCCAGGACCCCGGGCATGGCCCGGACCTCGGTGAGGTTGGCGACGGTGCGCACGGAGCCGCCGAAGGTGGGCGGGCGGCGCACCACGCAGGGCTTGGCGCCGGGCACGTCGAGGTCGAGCGTGTACTGCTGGGCGCCGGTGACCATGGCGCGGGCGTCGATCCGGCTGGTGGGCCGGCCGACGAGGGTGTGCTGCGCGGCCTTCTTGGGGGTGGCTCCGAGGACGGTGAGGCCGGGGTCGGCGGCGGCCGCGGCGAGTTCGCCGTAGCGGGCGGTGCGTCCGTCGGCGGCGCGGACGGTGCCGTCCGCGGTGGTGAGCGACGCCGCGGGCAGGCCCCAGCGCCGGGCGGCGGCGGCGACGAGACGGGCCCGCGCGGCGGCCGCGCACTGGCGGACCGGCCCGTAGAGGGAGCGGATGGAGTTGGAGGAGCCGGTGAGCTGGTTGAAGAGCAGCTCGGGCCGGGCGTCGTCCAGTTCCACGCGGACGTCGGCCAGGGGCGCGTCGAGTTCCTCGGCGACCAGCATGGCCACCGCGGTCGTCAGCCCTTGCCCGACCTCCTCGCGGGGCAGCCGGAAGCGGATGGTGCCGTCGGCCTCGACCGCGAGGGCGAGCAGGGCGGAGGTGGGCGCGCCGGCCAGGATGAAGAGGTCGCCGAGGTCGATCACGTCGGCGATGGCCGGCAGGGACGGCACCACGGCGTGGGCGGTCTGCGGGGCCAGGGCGTCGGCTGCGGCGCGGGTGACGAGGGCGAGGGTGGGCGCCGCCACGAGGTGGGTGAGGAAGGAACGCCGGCTCCGGCCGGAGGCGTGGTGCTGCCCGCTCAATGTCCTCGTGTCCCCAAGCCCTGCGCGGGTCCGCCCGCACGAACCTCCCCGGCGTGTTACCGACACGTAGGGTAGCGGTCGTCCGCTCCGCGGGGAAGCCTCGATTCCGCCGCGGCACCCGACCCGGGGTCATCCGTTCGGGTGTATCCCCGCGTCTGCACCGAACCGGGTACCGCGCGAACGCGTCCGAGTGAAGACCTCGTACGCCTCGGGCGTTTGATCGAGTCACACGAGGTGGATGGCCTGAATCCGGCCGCCCGCTCCGGACGCACCACCCGCCCCACCGGCGGGCATGCGCACCAGGCCGCCGAACCCCCTCTGACCGGATTCGTTCGCACGCCGCGAAGGGCCCCGCAGGACTGCGGCATATGCCGGAAGCAAGAACGTAGCGGATGTTGCCAAACGCCTTACACAGTGTCGCTGCCTGTGCAACAGTCGTTACCGGTCCTTCCTTCAGACTTGGCCGTGCCGCGCCTGTATCGGAGTTCTCATGCCGTCCCACCTGTTCGCGGACCGTCCCGCGCAGCCGCCCGAGCCGGGGTCGGTGGACGCACTGATCTCTCAGACCCGGCGTCTCCGGGGGGACGTGGACGCGGTCCGCCGCGACACCGTCGTGGACGACGACGACGCCCAGGGCCGCTGGCAGCGCGCGCTGTGCGACCTCGCCGTGCACCACCTCGACGACCTCCGCGAACACCTCGGCCAGCTCAAGGAGGGCCTGCCCCCGGCACCCGAGACCGTCGCGTTCCCTCAGGCGGCCCCGGAGATCGTGCCCGAGGCCCAGACACGGGTCGGCAGCGCCGAGTGGAACCTGCTGACCGACGAGGTCAGCTGGTCCGACGAACTGTTCCAGATCTTCGGACGCTCCCCCGAATCCGGCGCGCCTCCCCTGGACGAGCTGGGCTCCACCCTCTTCTCCGAGGACCAGCCGCTGCTCACCGCGTGGGTCACCGCCTGCCTGGTGGACGGCAGGCCGATCGACGGCGAGTTCCGCATCGTCCGGGCCGACGGCCGGGTGCGGACCCTGCACATGAGGGGCGAGCCGGTACTCGACCCCGACGGCTGCACGGCCTCCATGTGGGCCGTCATGCGGGACGTCAGTGAACTGCGCCGGAGCCAGCGGGCGGTGCGCGAGTCCCGCGACTCGCTGCAGCGCCAGCGGGAGATCGCGCAGACCGAACACCGCCTCGCGGTCGAGCTGCAGGAAGCCGTGCTCCCCCCGTGGCGCGGCTCCCTGCGGCTCCCGCACAGCGACGCCGGCACGCTGGACGTGGCCGCGCACTACCTGCCCTCCGCGACCAGCGCGCTGATCGGCGGGGACTGGTACGACGCACTCGAACTCCCCGACGGCAGCTCGATGCTGACGGTCGGCGACCTGACCGGACACGGCGTGACCGCCACCTCCGGGATGGCGATGATGCTGGGCGCCCTGCGCGGCATGGCCATGGCCGGGATCGCGCCGGGGCCGCTGATGGGCTGGCTCAACCAGCTCCTGGAGACCTCCGTCCAGCCCGCGCTGGGCTCGGCCGTGTGCTGCCGCTACGACCCCGCGCGCCGGGTGCTGTCGTGGGCCCAGGCGGGCCACCCGGCCCCCCTGCTGTTCCGCCGCGGGTCGGGCCGCGCCCTGGTACCGCCGGAGGGCGTCCTGCTGGGCGCGACCTCCGGGGCTGCGTACGGGCAGGCCGAGGAGCGGCTGGAGGTGGGCGACCTGCTGGTCCTGCACACCGACGGCCTGACGCCGCGCAGCATCGAGTTCAGCCGGGCGGACGGAACCGAGCGGCTGCTGGCCCTCGCGCCGCGGCTCTCTCAGGCACGGTCGGCGCAGGACTGCGTGCGGCTCGTGATCGAGGAGTTCGGGGAGGGCGAGCGGGAGGACGACGCCTGCGTGCTCGTCGCCCGCGTCGGCGGATAGTCACGACGGTCACGGCCGGCCACGGGGCCGGTCGTACGGACTTCAGGGCCGCGCCGGAGGGCGCGGCCTTTCTCGTCTGCGTGCTGTCGTCGACGTACCGGGAGCGGACGTGCCGGTGCTCGTCCTCGCACCGGCCGTGGGGGCCTGGGGGCATGCGGGAACCGTGGGCTCGGGAACCGGCCGGGGACTACACCCCCGTGGCCGGACGGCCGCCCGGTGCCGGGGAGTCGGGGAGGGCCAGCTTGATCTCCTGGCGCAGGTCCTCGATGCGCGCGTAACCGGCGTACTGGGCGGTCAGCCGGTACATCTCGCGCAGCCGGTCCCAGGTCCGGTGCGAGGAGGTCTCGTTCATCGAGACGAGGGCGAGGCGCGCGTAGCGGTCGGCCTGTTCCGGCTCGTCGGCGATGAAGCAGGCCGACGCCATGGAGATGTAGTCGAAGATCTGCGAGCGCTGGTAGCCCTCGCCGCGCAGCCGGAGGGCCTCCTTGGCGTGGCGCGCGGCGACCGGTGCCGCCGTGGCGTCGTGGTCGGCGAGGGTCCGGTAGGCGAGGGCCTGCATGCCGTGCAGGTCCGCCTCGTCGAAGTGCTGCATCCAGCTCGGCGGCGGGACGTCGCCCTTGTCGGAGACGAAGAGCTCCTCCGCCTCGCCCAGGGTGCGGCGCATCGCCTGCCCCTTGCCCATGGCGGCCTGCGCCCAGGCCTCGATGGTGTGCAGCATGGCGCGGGTGCGCGGCAGGGTCTGTTCGCCGGACCCGGACTTGGCGAGCTTCATCAGGTCCAGGGCCTCGTGCGGCTTGCCGAGGTGGACCATCTGGCGGGCGGCGCGGGACAGCGCCTCTCCCGCGCGCGGGCGGTCGCCGCCCTCGCGGGCCGCGTGCGCGGCGATGACGAAGTACTTCTGCGCGGTGGGTTCGAGGCCCACGTCGTGCGACATCCAGCCCGCGAGAACCGCCAGGTTGGCCGCCACGCCCCACAGCCGCCGCTGGAGGTGGTCGGGGTGGTGGTAGGCGAGCATCCCGCCCACCTCGTTGAGCTGGCCGACCACGGCCTTGCGCTGCAGTCCGCCGCCTCTGGAGGCGTCCCAGGCCCGGAACACCTCGACGGAGCGCTCCAGGGCCTCGATCTCCTGGGAGCCGATCGGTGCGGCCTCGTAGCGGTCGTACCCCGCTGGGTCGGCCTGGAAGGAGTCCCCGAAGCGCCCCGGAGCCTGCTTCGCCGGGGCGGGGGCGGTGTGCAGCCAGTCGTACATGGCGTTGGTGAGGGCGGAGCCGGCGGTGAGCACGGCGCCCGCGCCCATCAGACCGCGACGGTTGAGCATGAGGTCCATTCCCGTGAATTCGGTGAGGACCGCGGCTGTGCGTTCGGGCGCCCAGGGCATGCCGTCGGGGTTCTCGCGAACCCCGTCCGGCTGTCGTCTGGAGGTGCGCCGCTGTCGTACGAACCCGAGGTCCTCGATGGTCACGACACGACCGAGCCGCTCGGTGAACAGTGCTGCCAGTACCGTGGGCACCGGTTCGCGGGGGCTCTCCCCCATGTCGATCCAGCGCCGCACCCGCGAGGTGTCGGTGGCCAGCTGCGGGTGGCCCATGGCCGCCGCCTGCCGGTTCACCATCCTCGCCAGTTCGCCCTTGGACCAGCCGGCCAGGCCGAACAGGTCGTTCAGGCGGGTGTTTGGACCTTTGCTCACGTCAAGCCCCCAGGTTCTCGGCTGAGTTGACAGTAGCCCCCCGTCAGATGCCCAGCGACTATTCGCCAGGCTTCGCCAGGGCACGCCCGATGGTTCGCCACCTTCCGCCGGGTGTCAGGTAGGAATGCGCCTCCCCGCCCCGGTCACCGGCGGAACTCCCCAGGGTGAAGCACGGGATCGGCGGGGTGGCGTACGCAACTCGTCGGCGCACGAAGGGATCCGTATCACCATGTACGCAGCAACGTCCTCCGTGTCCGCACCGGTCCGGTCGCACCGCACGCTCCCGGCTGGCGGCGGCCCCTACCTCGAACCCGGCCGCCCGTCGGCCCCGGCGCAGGGCGGCCTCCGGGCGCGGCGCATGCCCAGTGCCGGGTCGCAGCCCGTCAGCGGGAGAATCGACCTCTCGGGGCCGCAGGGAGCGCAACTGCGCACCGCGCTCGCCTCGGTGCAGCGGATCTGTCCCGAGTTCGCACCGGTGCAGGTGCTCCGGCGCAGCGGCCGCTCGGTCCTCCTGGTGGGCACCACCGGACGCATGACGGCCGTCGCGAAGGTTTTACTGGACCACTCGCCGGAGTGGCGTGAGCGCTACCGGCACGAAATAGCGGCATACCGGGCGTTCGTCCGGCACCGCCCGCCGGTCCGGGTGCCGCGGCTGATCGCCGCCGACCCGGAGAACTGCACGCTGGTGGTGGAACGGATGGCGGGCCGGGTGGCGGCGCTCCAGCGGCACCCGGTGGAGCCGCCGCCACGGGTGGACCTCCGCGCCGCGCTGGGAGCGGTGTGCCGGGTCAACCAATGGCAGCCGCCGGCCGAGCTGTTCGGCACCCCGATGAACTACGCGCGGCGGATCGCCCGCGACTACGAGTTGGGGCTGCTCACCGACCGGGACCTCGGCGACCTGCAGAAGCTGCTGCACGGGGTCAAGGTGTCGGGGACGGCGCTCCAGTTCAACCACGGCGACGCCCTGCTGTCGAACCTGCTGCTGTCCCCCGCCGGGCCGGTGCTCCTCGACTGGGAGCACGCGGGCTGGTACCTGCCGGGCTACGACCTCGCCACGCTGTGGACGGTGCTCGGCGACGCCCCCGCCGCCCGGGCCCAGATCAGCCGGCTCGCCCAGTCGGCGGGTCCGGTGGCCCGGGACGCCTTCCTGATCAACCTGATGCTGGTGCTGACCCGGGAGATCCGGATGTCCGAGACGGCGGTGCAGCGCTCGATGCTGGCGACCGCCCCGGCCCAGCCGCTGCCGGCGGGCGCCCTGTCCTCCGGGGAGGAACAGCGGCTGCTGCTCCGCCGGCTGCACGACGACGCGGGCATGGCGCGCAGGGCGGTCCGCGCGGCGGTGGGCACGCGCTGACCTCCCCCTCCCCCGACGCGAGGTCCCGTGGCTCCCACCGCCACGGGACTTCGCTCGTCCGTGGTCCGCCAGGCTCTGCGCCGGGCTCCGCTAGCGTGGGGCCGACGTGGTGGCGGAAGTCCGACGGGAGGCGCTGGTGAAGTCCGGAGTGCGCAAGTGGGAGGCGGTACGGGAGTTCGCCCTCGGTCTTCCGGAGGCCGTCGAGGACCATCCCTGGGGTCCCGAGGACTGCGTGGTCAAGGTGAACAAGAAGATCTTCGTCTTCCTGGGCAACACCGACGGGCCGGGGGCGCCCGGGCTGTCCGTCAAGCTCAAGGACGAGGCCCTGCACGGGCATGCGATGGCCGCGCCGGGGGCGGAGCCCACCGGGTACGGTCTGGGCCGGTCGGGCTGGGTGTCCGTCCCGCTGGGTGAGAAGGGGGCACCCTCGACGCAGGTGTTGTGCGAGTGGGTGGAGGAGAGCTACCGCACGGTGGCGCTCAAGCGGCACGTGAAGGAGCTGGACGCGCGGACGGGGGCGGAGGGCTGAGGGGCCCGTCGCGTGCCGGGGTGCCGGATGCCTTGACATCACATGATCCCCCGAACACTTTTCTGACTCAGCATCAGACATGCTGGAGTCACCCTCCCCTCCCCACTCCGCTGGAGCCTGCCCATGTCCGCAAGCGCTTCACGCACGTCCCCCGCCCCCCGCCCGTCCAGACGCGCCGTCCTCGCCGGTACGGGGGCCGGGGTGCTCGCCGCCACCGTGCTGCCGTCCGGCGCGGCACGGGCCGACGGCGTCCCGGCCGGGCCGCCGCTCGGTGAGTACGACGTGGTGGTGGTCGGCTCCGGGGCGGCCGGGATGACGGCCGCGCTCACCGCCGCCAAGCGCGGGCTGAGCGTCCTGGTGATCGAGAAGGCGCCCACCTTCGGCGGGTCGGCCGCACGCTCGGGGGCCGGTATCTGGCTGCCCAACAATGCGGTGATCCTGGCCGCAGGGGTTCCCGACACCCCGCAGAAGGCGGCGACGTACCTCTCGGCCGTCGTCGGGCCCGAGGTCCCGGCCGACCGCCAGGCCGCGTTCCTCGCGAACGGCCCCCGCATGCTGGACTTCGTCATGGCGAACAGCCCGCTGAGGTTCCGCTTCATGGAGGGGTACAGCGACTACTACCCGAACCTGCCCGGCGGTCTGCCGAACGGCCGGTCCATCGAGCCGGACCAGATCGACGGCAACATACTGGGCGGCGAACTGGCCCGCCTGAACCCGGCGTACATGCCGGTGCCGGCCGGGATGGTGGTCTTCAGCCAGGACTACAAGTGGCTGAACCTCGCGGCGGTGACCGCCAGGGGGCTGGCGGTGTCCACCGAGTGCCTGGCGCGCGGCACGAAGGCGGCGCTGCGGGGCGAGAAGCCGCTGACGATGGGTCAGGCCCTGGCGGCCGGACTGCGGGCCGGACTGCAGCGGGCCGGGGTGCCGCTGTGGCTGAACAGCCCGCTGGTGGACCTGGTCCAGGAGGGCGGCGCCGTCACCGGCGTGGTGGTCGACAAGGAGGGTGTGCGGGGTGTCGTACGGGCCCGCAAGGGGGTGATCGTCGGCTCGGGCGGCTTCGAGCACAATGCGGCGATGCGCGCGCAGTACCAGCAGCAGCCGATCGGCACGCAGTGGTCGGTGGGTGCGAAGGAGAACACGGGCGACGGCATCCTCGCCGGTCAGCGGGCGGGGGCGTCGCTGGCGTTGATGGACGACGCGTGGTGGGGGCCGTCGATCCCGCTGCCCGGGGAGCCGTATTTCTGCCTGGCCGAGCGGACCCTGCCGGGCGGGCTGATCGTGAACGCCCATGGGACGCGGTTCGTCAACGAGGCCGCACCGTACAGCGATGTGGTGCACGTGATGTACGAGAAGGACCGCGGCGCGACCGGTTCGCACATTCCGGCGTGGCTGATCGTGGATCAGAACTACCGCAACAGGTACCTGTTCAAGGACATCCTGCCGACGCTGCCCTTCCCGGACTCGTGGTACCAGGCGGGCGCGGCGAAGAAGGCGTGGACGTGGGACGCGCTGGCGGGCCAGATCGGTGTACCGGCTGCCGCGCTGCGGGCCACGCTGGGCCGGTTCAACGCGCAGGCGTGGAGCGGTACGGACTCCGACTTCCACCGGGGCGACACCGCGTACGATCACTACTACACGGACCCGAACGTGCACCCGAACTCGTGCCTGGCCCCGATCTGGGTGCCGCCGTTCTACGCGTTCAAGATCGTTCCGGGGGACCTCGGGACGAAGGGCGGCATCGTCACGGACGCGCGGGCCCGGGCGCTGCGGGCGGACGGCTCGGTGATCCGCGGACTGTACGCGGCGGGCAATGCCAGCGCCGCGGTGATGGGCCACAGCTACGCGGGGGCCGGGTCGACGATCGGCCCCGCGATGACGTTCGGCTACGTCGCGGCGAACGACATCGCGGACGCGTGACCGGGCGGGACCGACCGGGTGGGACCGACCGCGCGGGTCGTCCCGGGGCGGCCCGTGGGGCCGGTCCGGGAGGCCCGGCGGGGGTCAGCCCTGCTGGAAGAGCTCGGCGGGGAGCGGCTTCAGGAGGGCGTAGAGGTCGTCGGTGATCGGGCGGTCCCAGCTGGCGATGGTGACCAGCACGTTGTCGCTGCGGTCGAACTGGACGCAGGAGATACGGGACTCCGACAGCTTGATCTTCCGGACGATGAGGAGGTTGTCGCCCTGCATGACGGGGCAGTCCTCGACGCCGGTGACCTCGACGTCCTCGTCGTTCTCCAGCGCGTCGAGGAGCTGGGCCACCTCGAAGGGGACCTGGCCGTCGGTGAGGTCCCGGGCCGGGGACCCCTCCGGGAGGTTGCCGATGATCATCGCGGGGCCGCGTCCGCCGAACAGGTCGTAGCGGAGGAAGACGCCCTGGCAGCTGCCGTCGGGCGCGGGCAGCAGCCCGGCCCCGAGATTGCCCGGCCAGTCCCCCGGGTCCATGGCCAGGACGTCGAAGTCCGGGCCGGCGGGTGTGGCGGCGCGGTGGCGGCGGAGGAAGGACATGCGGCCATGGTACGTGGCCGCGGGAGTTTTACGGTCCGGGGGCCCCTCATCCCGCGACGGTGTACGGGCCGGCCCGTCAGACGGGTGGGACCAGGGTGAACCAGTGTGGCAGCAGGCCGGTGTCGCCCGTGACGTGCAGGGCGGCCGGCGGGACGCGGCGCCACAGGAAGAGCGCCAGGTCCGAGGCGGGGCCGGCGGCCTCGACGGCGGCCGGCGCGGTGGAGCCGCTCTCCCGGAGCACCCGGTCACCCGAGAAGAGGACGGTCCAGGATTCCGGGCCGTCCGTACGCCGGAAGCGGTACCTCTCCCCCGTGCCCGGCGGTGCCTGCTTCCAGGTGCGCCGGGCCGGGGCCATGACGTCGACGGTCTGGGTGACGGCGTCCACCGCGACGACCGGGTCGAGGGGGCCGGGGGTACCGGTCGCGGATTCGGCGTCCCACCGGTGGACGGCCAGCTCGATCAGCTGCATCCGCAGCCAGAAGCCGGAGGTCCGCTCCGCCGACCAGGTCCACACGGGGGTGTCCGGCCCCAGCGCGCGGAACAGCTCCGCGAGCTCGCGGGCTCCCTGGGCGAACCAGTCGGTCAGTGCCTCCGGGTCGTCAGGGATCGCGGGGAGGGCGAGGTCGGCGGGGTCGGGCGGGGCCGTGAGCCGTTCGCGCAGGACGTGCGCGAGGTAGCGGTGCACGCCGCCGAGGTGGCGGACGAGGTCGGTGACCGTCCAGCCGGGGCACGAAGGGACCTGCGGCACCGGAGTGCCCCGGTCGTACGCACGGCGGACCGCCTTCTCGAAGGCGGCCGCCTCGGTCCGGAACAGGGGGATCCTGTCGATGTGGTCCATGGGGTCACCCTGCCCGCCGGGCGGGGGCCGCGATCACGTTGAGCTACGGGCGAACGCCTCCAGAGCGGCCCGGAGCCCGGACCGGTCGGTGCCGAGCTTGCGGCAGGCCGCGGAGAGCACCCAGTCCGGGCGTGCGGGCTCGGGTTCCTTCCCGGAGCGGACGGCCTGGTCCGCGGCCCGGATCTCCTCCTCGGTGACCCAGTCCACCCGGGGCGACCCGCCGGGCAGGGCGCCGCCCAGGCCCAGCAGGGTCTCGGTGGCCTCCTCCACCAGTGCGTCCGCGCCGCACTCCCGGGCCGTGACCACGGCCGCGGTGAGCAGGTCCGCGTCGCGCAGCCCGTAGCCGAGCGCGTTCAGGGCGCGGGCCAGTTCGTAGCCGGCCGGTGACGCCGAGAGCAGGGTGACCGCCTCTCGGAGCAGCTCGGTCCGGTCCTGGGGCGCGGCGACCTCCGCCGCCACCCTGAGGGCCTGGCCGATGGCGGAGGGGGCGCCGAAGGCCCTGGCCCGCCGGACGGTGTCGGCGGCGAGGGCGCGGGCCCGCTGCGGATCGTCCGCGGCGACGGCCCGCGCGAGGTGGAGCTGCCAGGGGCACCAGGCCGGGTTCTGGATCCCGCGCGGCGTCAGCCGTCGGTCCACCGCCTCCAGTTCGGCGACCGCCGCGCGCACCTCGCCGCGTGCGAGCAGCAGTTCGGCGTAGACGGTCTGCGAGTCGGGGAAGACCACGGCCGCGGGGAACGGGGCGCCGAACTCGTGCTCGCGTGCCAGCTCCCAGGCCTCGTCCACGCGACCGCGTGCGAGCAGCGTCGTGAGGAGGATCGCTATGGCGTACCAGTGGACGGGGGTGCGCCGGCCCACGCGTTCGGCGAGGTGCAGGCCGGACCGGGCCAGTTCCTCGGCCTCCACGAGCCGTCCGCGCCGGTAGCGGATGTAGGCGCGCAGGCTGTACGCGAAGGACAGGTGGGCTCCGCGCCAGCCCTGCCGCTCGAACTCGGCCGTACCCGCCTCGAACAGCTCCTCGGCCCGGCCGGGCCGGTCGGCGTACATGTGGACCATGGCGGCCAGCACCGGGACCTCGAAGCCGCGGTCCTCGTGGGCCCAGCTGAAGGGCTGCTCCAGCACCCGGCCGGCGTGGTGGAGCACCACGTCGACCGGTTCGCCGCGCAGGCAGGCGTCCCAGGCGCGCAGTGCGATGACGTACCGCTCGGTGAGGTCGCGGCCGGTGAGCCGGTCGGCGAGCCGGGTCAGGCGCCGGGAGCGGGCCGGGGAGTCGGTCTCGGCGGCGTTGAAGGCGTCCCACATGAACTGCTCGGACTGCAGGCGCAGTCGGGCCCGTACGTCCGGGGTCTGGGCGATCTCGCGCGCGAGGGACTCCGAGGCCTCGGCGAGGCGGTCGCTGTGGGCGAGGACCTGGGCGAGCCGGATGACGATGCCGTGACGCAGGGCGGGGTCGTCGAAGGGCTCGGCGAGGGCCGCCCGGAGGTGGTTGACGGTGTTGGCGGGCTCGGTCAGCAGGGAGGCGCAGCCCAGTTCGTACAGTACGGCGGCGCGTTCGTCGAAGTCGGGTGGCTCGCGCAGCGCGCGGGCGAGCTGGCGGCGGGCGGCGTCGGGGGCTCCGGCGCGGAGGTTCTCACCGGCCGCCTCGCGCAGGGTGCGCACGACCCAGGGGTCGTTCTCGGGGTGGGTCTCCAGGAGGTGGCGGGCGGCGGCGGAGGCGCCGAGGCCCGCGTCGACGACGGCCGCGGCGGCCTTGCCGTGCAGGGCGACGCGCAGCGCGTCGGGGATGGCGCGGTAGATGGCGGTGGCGATGAGGGGGTGGACGAACTCCAGCCCGTTCTCCGGTTCGTGGTGCGTCGCGGATCCGGCGGCCGACAGGATGCGGGCGTCCCGCAGGCGGGTGGTGGCACCGGCGGCCTCCTCGGTGCCGAGGGCGGCGACCCGGGCGGCGATGTCCTGCGGGATGGCGGTGCCGAGGACGGCGCAGGCCCAGGCGAAGCGGACGGTGGAGGGTCCGAGGCGTTCGAGGCGGGCGACGAGGCCGCTGCCGCGTTGGGCGGCGGCGAGGTCGGCCAGCTGCGGGGCGTTCTCCTGGACGGGCCGCAGGCCTCTGCCCCGGACCTTGGCGGTGAGCTCGACGGCCTCGAAGGGGTTGCCGGCGGTGACGGTCCAGGCCTCGTGGCAGAAGGCGTCGTCGGCATGGTCGCCGATGGCGTCGCGGACGAGTTCGGCGACGGCCGCCGGGGTGAGCGGGGCAAGGGACAGCGGGCGCTGTCCGGCCCGGCCGGGCAGTGTGCGGAAGGCGTCGGCGTGCGCGGGCAGTTCGTCGGGGCGGTAGGCGACGACGAGGAGCAGCGGGAGGTGTTCGGCACGCGGGGCGAAGGCGGCGAGCCAGCTCAGGGACTCGGGGTCGGCCCAGTGCGCGTCGTCGAGGACGAGGGCGACGGGGGCGCGTTTGACGACGAGGTGGGTGAGGACCCAGTCGAGGCCGTCGCGCAGGCCCTGGGGGTCGGGCGGGGCGCCCTGTTCGGGGGCGCAGAGCCCGAGGGCGGGGCCGACGATGGAGTACCAGCTCCCGAGGGCGGCGCGCAGTTCCTGTTCGGAGGTGCCGGCCAGTTGGGGCTGGATGAGCTGGCGAGCGACGTGGAAGGGCTGGCTCTGCTCCTGTTCGCCGCCGCGGGCGGCGAGGACGGTGCAGGAGCGGGCGTGGGCACGGCGGCGCAGCTCGGCGAGCAGGGTGGTCTTGCCGAGGCCGGCGGGCCCGGAGAAGGCCAGCAGCGCGCCGCCGGCGTCCGGCCCGGGACCGGTGAGCTGGTCCAGGGCCTCGTCGACGATGGCGAGTTCGGCATCGCGTTCGACCATGGTGCGCCGCATGCGCGTCCGGTGGTCCGTCATGGCTGGTACCCCCCAGGCCTGTTCCGGGAGATCAGCGTACGCCCGCGCACAGGGCGGCGGATCCCACTGTCGGAAAGAATCCGATCTTCTTTTCCGACGGGATGACGAGGGGGTTCCCGCGGGTTCTCGAAGGAGGTTTCGAGATGGTTCCGAGAGGTTTCCGGGAGGGTTCCGATGAGGCTCCTAAGCCGACCGGTCCTGTCCGGAACGTGCCGCGAGGTCTTCCAGGACGGCCACGGCCTCGGCGGCCCGGTCGGCGGCCACGAAGAGGTGGTCGTGGTGGTATCCGGCGATGACGTTGCAGCTCAGGCCGTGCGCGCCGAGCTCGGCGGCGAAGGCGGCGGTGAGTCCGACGGCGTCGAGCGCGGAGTGGATCCGCAGGGTGATCCAGCCGGCGGTGTAGTCGTAGGCGAGCCCGGCCGCGTCGGCGTCCTCCTGGCGCAGGACCAGGGTGAGGCCCTCGGCCTCCAGGACGGTGGCGACGGGCGCGGTCCCGGCGGGGACCGTGCCGCCGGGGACGGTGCAGAAGACGTATACGCCCTCGTTCAGCTCGGGCCGCATGCCGCTCAGCAGTTTGCTCAGGTCGCTCTCTCCGCTCATGCCACCACCCTACCGACCGGCCCGGTCAGTCCAGGGTGAGCTGGAAGTGGGCCGTCTCGCGGAACCCGGCGGTCGGCGGTGTCACCTCCACGGTGACCGGGACGCCCTTCGCGCTCGGCCTGACGCGGACCGGGACGGTGCGCTTGCGGTCCGCGCCCAGCGGCGGCACGAGGGCGGCGGCGGACTCGTCCTCGTTCAGCCAGTTCAGGCTGTACCCGGAGCCGCTGTCGTCGAGCGACCGGCCGGCGCGTACGGCCAGGGGGGCGCTGCCGCGGTACGAGGACACGGCGGAGGCGGCCGAGGCGCCGCCGGGGCGGAGCTCTTCGTCGGTGTCGTTGTCGTAGGTCACGGTGAGGCTGTAGGCGCCGTCGGGCTCCGCGCGCGGGCGGCTGACGGTGATCTTCAGGCCGTCCTCGTACCGGGCGGTCGCGCCCGGGCCGAGGGGGTCCGCCACGGATCCGGACGGGCCGCTCTGCTCCAGCTGGCCGTAGCCGTCGAGGCCCTTCTCGAACTCGGCCAGCGCCCAGGCACCGAGAGCGGCCAGGCCGAGGAGGCAGAGCGCGGCGACCGCGCAGCCCTTGAGCCACCGGGGCGTGTCCGCGGTCGGGGTGTCGGTGGGGGTCCGGTCGGTGTTCATGCGGATCACCGTAGGCAGCGGCGATCCCGCGGATCATGAGCAGGAGTACTCAACGGAGTACTCAACAGGGGTACTCAGGACCGTCCGAGCAGCCGTCCCCGCCCCGCCGGTTCCACCGCCCCGGCGGGGACGGGGCGGTGGCGCGCGGTCAGGTGAGGTCGAACTCCCCGCCCCGGGCGTTCCGTACGAACGTGTGCCACTCGTCCGGCGAGAAGATCAGGGAGGGGCTCTCGGGGCGCTCGCTGTTGCGCATCGCGATGAAGCCCTCGACGAAGGCGATCTGGACGTCACCCGCTCCCCGGCTGCTCGACTGCCAGTCGGCCCCGGTGAGATCGAGGTCCGGCTTCCCCCAGCCGGCGAGGGGTTGTGAAGTCATGCTCTCGGCCACGTGCGTGCTCCTCCCGGTACGTCGTCCGGGGGCCAGATTAGCCATCGCAGCGGGTGCCGCACAGGCCACGGTGAGTCACTCGTGACCGGTCCGGCACCCGGGCGGGGCGGAGGCTGCCGTTCAGGTGGTGGGTCGCTCCGCCCCCACCAGCCACATCGCGAAGAACTGCGCGCCGCCGCCGTACGCGTGGCCCATCGCCCGCCGGGCTCCCGGGACCTGGTGCTCCCCGGCCCCGCCGCGCACCTGGAGGGCGGCCTCGGCGAAGCGGATCATGCCGGACGCGCCGATCGGATTGGTGGACAGCACGCCGCCGGACGGGTTGACCGGAAGGTCGCCGTCGATCTCGGTGACACCGGCCTCGGTGAGCTTCCAGCCCTCGCCCTCCTCGGCGAAGCCCAGGTTCTCCAGCCACATCGGCTCGTACCAGGAGAACGGCACGTACATCTCGACCGCGTCGATCTCCCGGCGCGGGTCGGTGATCCCGGCCTGGCGGTAGACGTCGGCCGCGCAGTCCTTGCCCGCCTGCGGGGAGACGAAGTCCTTGCCCGCGAAGAGGGTGGGCTCGCTGCGCATCGCCCCGCCGTGCACCCAGGCGGGCGGATTCGGCGAACGGGCCGCGCCCGCCCGGTCGGTGAGGACCATGGCGCAGGCGCCGTCGGAGGACGGGCAGGTCTCGGAGTAGCGGATCGGGTCCCACAGCATCGGTGAGGCCTGGACCTTCTCCAGGGTGATGTCGTGCTCGTGCAGGTGCGCGTACGGGTTCTTCAGCGCGTTGCGGCGGTCCTTGTACGCCACCAGCGAGCCGACGCCGTCCGGCGCGCCGGTGCGCCGCATGTACGCGCGCACGTGCGGGGCGAAGAAGCCGCCGGCGCCGGCGAGCAGCGGCTGCTGGAAGGGGACGGGGAGCGAGAGCCCCCACATGGCGTTCGATTCGGACTGCTTCTCGAAGGCGAGGGTGAGGACGGTGCGGTGGACGCGGGCGGCCACGAGGTTGGCGGCGACGAGCGCCGTGGACCCGCCGACCGAGCCGGCCGTGTGCACGCGCAGCATCGGCTTGCCGACGGCTCCGAGCGCGTCCGCCAGGTACAGCTCCGGCATCATCACGCCCTCGAAGAAGTCGGGGGCCTTGCCGATCACGACCGCGTCGATGTCCGCCCAGGTCAGTTCGGCGTCGGCGAGGGCGCGCGCGGCGGCCTCGCGGACCAGTCCGGCGATGGAGACGTCGTGGCGGGCGGCGACGTGCTTGGTCTGGCCGATGCCGACGACGGCGACCGGCTCCTTGCCCGTCGCGCCGGGTGAGCCGGCGGCGCCGGAGGTTCCGGAAGTGCTCATGCGCGGTCCCCTTCCAGGACGGCGACCAGGTTCTGCTGGAGGCAGGGGCCGGAGGTGGCGTGGGCGACGGCCCGGTCGGACGCGCCGCGGTGGATGCGGGCGGCCGCCTCGCCGATGCGGATCAGGCCGGCGGCCATCATCGGGTTGGCGGCGAGCGCCCCGCCGGACGGGTTGACGGCGACGCCGTCGCCGAGCCCGAGGGCCTTGCGCAGGACCACCTCCTGGGAGGAGAAGGGCGCGTGCAGTTCCGCCGTGTCCACGGGGGCGTCGAAGAGGCCGGCGTGCTGCGCCGCGGTCCGGGTGGACGGGGAGTCGGTGAGGTCGCGCAGGCCCAGGCCGTGCGCCTCGATGCGGTGGTCGATCCCGGTGATCCAGGCGGGGCGGGCGCACAGCGCTCGCGCGACGTCGCCGGCGGCCAGGACGACGGCGGCCACCCCGTCGCCGACGGGCGGGCAGTCGCCGGTCCGCAGCGGTCGGACCTGGTAATCGCCCTGCGGGAGGGCGCCGCGCAGCTGGGCGTGCGGGTTGGACACGGCGTCGGCGCGGCTGCGCGCGGCGACGGCGGCCAGGGCGGGCTCGTCGGTCTCGCCGGCGTCGATCAGGGCCTGGGCCTGGAGGGCGGCCAGGGCCACCGAGTCGGGCCAGAGCGGGGCGAGGTAGTAGGGGTCGAGCTGGCGGGTGAGCACGTCGCGCACGGACCCGGGCGAGGACTTCCCGTACGAGTAGACGAGCGCGGTGTCCGCCTCGCCGGTCTGGATCTTGACCCAGGCCTCGTAGAGGGCCCAGGCCCCGTCCATCTCGACGTGGGACTCGGAGATCGGCGGCCAGGCGCCGACCCCGTCGAGGGTCATGGTGAAGGAGAAGGCGCGGCCCGCGAGGTAGTCGCTGGAGCCGGAGCAGGTGAAGCCGATCTCGCCGGCCTTCAGTCCGGTGGCGGCCAGCACCTCGTGCAGGACCGGCATGACCATCTCGACTTCGCTGAGTTCGTCGGTGCGGCGCAGGTGGTCGCTCTGCGCGAAGGCGACGACGGCCACGTCGCGTGCGTACCTGCTCGTCCTGGGCCCGGTCATCAGATGAGCTCCTTGTACGCGTCGTAGTCCGCGTCCGGTTCCCCGGTGGGGCGGTAGTGGTCGGGGTAGCGGCCGCCGTCGGTCCAGACGGGCTCGACGCGCAGGCCCATGCGGACCTGGTCGTAGGGGATGCCGCCGATCCGGCCGTGGAGGGCGAGGCCGGCCCCGTCGAGGGCGATGTGGGCGTAGACGTAGGGGACTTCGATGTCGAGGTTCTTGGCCTTGATGTTGACGATGCAGAAGGTGGTGACGGTGCCCGCGGGTCCGACCTCGACCCGGTCGGTGGTGGCGACCCCGCAGGTGGGGCAGGCGCCGCGCGGCGGGACGTACACCTTGTGGCAGGAGGGGCAGCGCTCGCCGACGGTCCGCCGCTCGGAGAGGGCGTTGATGTAGGCGGTCTGGGCGCGGCCCGGGCTGTAGGTGTAGTCGAGGCGGGCCTCGGCGACGATGCCGGTGACGGGGTCCTCGAAGACGCCGTCGTGCGGGGCGGGCCCGGCCTCGGGCGCGGGGGCGTCGAGGGCGTCGGGAGCGTCGAGGGCGTCGTCGTGCGGCTCGAAGCAGGCGATGTCGGTGATGGCGCCCGTGCGTTCGGCGGCCCAGCGGACGCGGACGCGCATGCCGGTGCGCACGGCGTCGGGGCCGGGGGCGTCGAGGGCGTGCAGCAGGGCGGTGTCCGCGCCGTCGAGCTTGACCAGCGCCCAGGCGAAGGGGGTGCCGAGGGGCTGGTTCGGACGGGGCCGGCCGTTCCAGGCCCAGGTGGTGACGGTGCCGGTGGGGGCGACTTCGACGAGGTCGCGGATCTCCTCGGAGGTGACGGGGTCGTACTCGACGGGCGGGACCACCACGCGGCCGTCCGAGGTCTGCACGCCGAGGACGACGCTCTCGCGCAGGCCGGTGAGGAAGGCGCTCTGGACGGGTCCGAGGGACCGGGTGAAGGGGAACTCGACGACGAGAGGCGCGCGGAGCACCTCCGGCGGGGAGGCTGCTGTCATGGTGGCTCTCCGATGCGGTTGATTCCGGGTGCGGGCGGGATCCGGCGGCCCGGCCGCGGGCTCCGGGGCCCGGCTCCCGTCCTACGGGTGGGCCTTGCGGTGTCGCCGACGCGTGCGGCGGGGACCGGGCGGGGCCGCGTCCCGGTGGGCGGATCCGCCCGCCTGCGGGGCGCGGCGCGGCGCGGCTCCGGGGGGCGCGGCGCGACTCCGGGGGGCGCGGCTCCGGGGGGCGCGGCTCCGGGGGGCGCGGCTCCGGGGGGCGGCGGGTTCCGGGGGCGGCGCGGCTCCGTGGGGCACGGCTTCGGGGCGGCTACTCCCGGCGGTACACCGCGGGCCGCTTCTCCGCGAAGGCCCGTGCCCCCTCCTTCGCGTCGGCCGTGTCGAAGATCGGCCATCCCCGCAGGAGTTCCGACGCCAGCCCCTCCCGCTCCGTGAGTCCCGCGGTCTCGTAGACCGACGCCTTGACCGCCTCGACCGCCAGCGGCCCGCACGCGTTGATCTGCTCGGCGATCTCCAGGGCCGCGTCCAGCGCCGTACCGTCCGGGACGACCCGGCCCACGAGCCCGATCCGGGCCGCCTCCCCGGCCGAGTACGGGCGTCCGGTCAGCAGCATCTCCAGGGCGTGCGTGCGCGGGATCTGGCGGGGCAGCCGCACCGTGGAACCGCCGATGGGGAAGAGGCCGCGCTTGACCTCGAAGAGCCCGAAGGTGGCGCCCTCGGCGGCCACCCGGATGTCGGTGCCCTGGAGGATCTCGGTGCCGCCGGCCACGCAGTAGCCCTCCACCGCCGCGATCACCGGTTTGCGCGGCCGGTGGTGCCGGAGCATCGCCTTCCAGTGCAGGTCGGGGTCGGCCTTGAGGCGGTCGCGGTACTGGTCGCCGGCCATGCCCTTGCCGGCGAGCGCCTTGAGGTCCATGCCGGCGCAGAAGTCGCCGCCCGCGCCGGTCAGGACCACGGAGCGGATCTCGTGGTCGGCGTCCGCCTCCAGCCAGCCGTCGTACAGCCCCACCAGCAGCGGCAGCGAGAGCGCGTTCTTCGCCTCGGGCCTGTTCATGGTGAGCACCAGCGTGGCGCCGCGGCGTTCCACGGTCAGGTGTTCCGTCCCACCCATTGCCGTCCTCCCGTCTCAAGACCTAGAACAGGTTGCAGTAGGGGAGGGTGCAGTTCAAGAGTTTTCTGACACCCAGTCAGATTTCTTGGGCGGTGCCCTTCCCAGTTGCCGGCCACGGCGCTCTAATGACCGCCTGAGCAGCCGGCCGCGGGGGCCAGTCATCGCGAACAACGGGGTCAGGAGGAACGGTGGAGTACAACCTTGCCGACCTGTTCGAGTCGGTCGTGGACGTGGTCCCGGACCGCGAGGCCCTCGTCTACGTGGACCACCCCGGGACGGGCGCGGAGCGCCGCCTCACGTACGCGGAGCTGGACGCGGCGGCGAACCGGATCGCACACCACCTGCTGGACAGCGGTCTGACGGCGGGCGAGCACCTGGGCCTGCACCTCTACAACGGGATCGAGTACCTGCAGACCGTCCTGGCCTGTCTGAAGGCCCGGCTGGTCCCGGTGAACGTCAACTACCGCTACGTGGAGGAGGAGCTGGTCTACCTCTACAACGACGCCGATCTCGCGGCGCTCGTCTTCGAGGGCGAGTTCACCGAACGCGTGGCGGCCGCGCTGCCGAAGACGCCGAGGCTGCGGCACCTGATCCGGGTCGGCGAAGCGCCCGACGGGGCGCCCGAACCGTCGATCGCCCCGGTCGCGTACGCGGACGCGGAGGCGGCCGGATCACCCGGGCGCGGGTTCCCGCCGCGCAGCGCCGACGACCTGTTCATCATCTACACCGGCGGGACCACCGGCATGCCCAAGGGCGTGATGTGGCGGGCGGAGGACCTCTTCTTCGCGGGGCTCTTCGGCGGCGAGCCCTCGGGGGAGCCGGTGAAGCGGCCGGAGGAACTGGCGGAGCGGGTGGCGGCGCGCGGCGCCGGGCTGACCTTCTTCCCCGCTCCTCCTCTGATGCACGGGACGTCGACGCTGACCTCGTTCATCGCCTTCAACTACGGCCAGCGGGTGGTCATCCACCGCAAGTACGCGCCCGAGGAGGTGCTGCGCACGATCGAGAAGGAGAAGGTGTCGAGCGTGTCGCTGGTCGGCGACGCGATGCTCAGGCCGCTCATCGACGCCCTGAACGGTCCGCTGAAGGGCACCGACCTGTCGTCGCTGTTCAGCGTCTCCTCGTCCGGGGCCATCATGTCCGAGACGGTGCGCGCCGAGTTCCAGAGGCTGGTGCCGAACGTCCTGCTCCTGAACAACTTCGGGTCCTCCGAGTCCGGCTCCAACGGCCGGGCCACGGACGACTCCGGCCCGGAGAAGGGCTTCCGCCTGGAGGTCAACGACCGTACGCAGGTGGTGGACCCGGTGACGCACGAGCCGGTGGCGGTCGGCGAGCCCGGGCGCCTCGCGCAGCGCGGCCACGTACCGCTCGGCTACTACAACGACCCGGAGAAGACCGCCGACACCTTCTTCCAGAAGGGCGGGGAGCGCTGGGTGCTCCTCGGTGACATGGCGACCGTCGACGAGCAGGGCATCGTCACGGTGCTGGGCCGCGGCTCGCAGTGCATCAACACCGGCGGCGAGAAGGTCTATCCGGAAGAGGTCGAACAGGCGCTGAAGTCGCACCCCGACGTGTACGACGCCCTGGTGGCCGGGGTCCCGGACCCGACCTGGGGCAGCCACGTGGCCGCGGTGGTCCAGGTGCGCCCGGGAGCCGAGGAGCCGACCCTGGACGAGATCCAGAGCCACTGCCGCACCAGGCTCGCGGGCTACAAGATCCCGCGACAGCTCGTCATCGCGCCGGCCATACAGCGGTCGCCCAGCGGCAAGGCGGACTACCGCTGGGCGAAGACGGTCGCGACGGAGGCGGACGGCGGCGGCGCGGGCGCCCCTGCCGCGCGCTGAGCGGACCGGCGGGTCCGGTGCGGGGCCTGTGCGGGGCTGTGGCGCACGTGGGGCGCGGCCGCGCACCGGGCCCGCCCGCCCGCGTCAGGCCCCGGTGGCCAGGAAGCGCCCGATACGCCCCGCGAAGCCGGCGGGGTCGTCCAGCCAGGGGAAGTGCGCGGCGGCCGGCTGGACGTGGAGGATCCCGGCGGGGAACGCCGTCGCGATCCGCTCGGCGAGGGCGGGCGGCGGGTTGCCGTCCAGTGCGCCCGCGAGGACCAGCACCTCCCCCGCGACCCGGCGCAGGGCGGCGCGGACGGCGGCCGGGTCGCAGGCACCGGGGCCGGCGAAGGCCGCGGCCGCCGCCTCGTTCTGCTCGTGCCCGCTCGCGGCGTGGTGCGCCTGTGCGGCAGCGTTCCAGCGTCCGTAGAAGAGGGGCACCGCGCGGTCCCATTCCTCGTCCGTGTCGGCGCCGCCGAGGATGCGCGCGTACGCCTCCGCGGCCGTGTCGTACAGCTCGGTCCCGGCCCTGAGGCGGGCCGCCGCCAGCCGGTCCTCGGCGGTGCTCGCCAGGTCGAGGACCCAGGCGGTCGGGGTGACCAGCACGGTCCGGCCCAGCCGCTCGGGGTGGGCGGCCGCGTACAGCAGGGCGAGGTTGCCGCCGGCGGAGTGGGCCAGGACGTCCATGCGCTCCAGGCCCAGGTGGACGCGGAGCGCCTCGACGTCTGCGACCTGGCGGTCCGCGCGGTACGTCGCCGCGTCGGCCGGCACGGCGGACTCGCCGGTGCCGCGCAGGTCGAGCATGACCAGCGTACGGTCGGCCGCCAGCCCGCCGAGGTCGCCCAGATAGCGGGAGGCGCGCATGGCGCCGCCCGGGAGGCACACCAGCGGCGGCCCTTCGCCCAGGGTGCGGTAGGCCAGTTCGGTTCCGTCGTACGTGGCGAAGATCGGCATGGAGGCCATCAGATCAGACGATCACTCGTTCGAGTCATTGATTTAACCTGCGGAGTCCTGGCAATCTACCGAATGATCGGTCGGGCTCTTGGGCCTTCTCACGACGAGGTGACGACATGGCGGCGCAGGCGGGATTCCACGACGAGGGCGAGCGGCTGGGCCGCGACGAGCTGGCCGCTCTCCAGCTCACGCGGCTGCGGGCCACCCTGCACCGCGCGTACGAGCGGGTGCCCTTCTACCGGCAGGCCTTCGACAAGGCCGGGGTGCATCCCGACGACTGCCGCTCCCTCGCCGACCTCGCCCTGTTCCCCCTGACCACCAAGGCCGATCTGCGCGACCAGTACCCCTTCGGGATGTTCGCGGTGCCGCGTTCCGAGGTGCGCCGCATCCACGCCTCCAGCGGCACCACCGGGCGTCCGACCGTCGTCGGATACACCGACGGAGACCTCTCCACCTGGTCCGACGTCGTGGCCCGGTCGATACGTGCGGCGGGCGGCCGGCCCGGCCAGATCGTCCACATCGCCTACGGCTACGGCCTGTTCACGGGGGGCCTGGGCGCACACTACGGCGCCGAGCGCCTCGGCTGCACGGTCGTGCCCGCCTCGGGCGGGATGACGGACCGCCAGGTCCGGCTCATCGAGGACTTCCGGCCGGAGGTCATCATGGTGACCCCCTCCTACATGCTGACCCTGCTGGACGAGATGGAGCGCCAGGGCATCGATCCGCGCGCCACCTCGCTGCGGACGGGGATCTTCGGCGCGGAGCCGTGGACCGAGGAGATGCGTCGGGAGATCGAGGAGCGCCTCGACATGGACGCGGTCGACATCTACGGCCTGTCGGAGGTCATCGGACCCGGAGTGGCGCAGGAGTGCGTCGAGACCAAGGACGGCCTGCACATCTGGGAGGACCACTTCTATCCCGAGGTGGTGGACCCCCTGACGGGTGCGGTGCTGCCGGAGGGCGAGCTCGGCGAGCTGGTGTTCACCTCCCTCACCAAGGAGGCCATGCCGGTGATCCGGTACCGCACGCGGGACCTGACGCGGCTGCTCCCCGGTACGGCCCGGCCCGCGTTCCGCCGGATGGAGAAGATCACGGGCCGCAGCGACGACATGATCATCCTGCGCGGGGTGAACCTGTACCCGACCCAGATCGAGGAGATCCTCCTGCGGACGCCCGGGCTGGCACCGCACTTCCAGCTGCGGCTGGCCCGCGAGGGCAGGATGGACACCCTGACGGTCCGGGTGGAGGCCCGCCGGGAGTCGGACCCCGCCCTGCGGGAGGCCGCGGCGGCCGGCGTGGTCCAGGCGGTGAAGGCGGGGATCGGTGTGTCCGTCCGGGTCGAGGTGGTCGACCCGGAGACCCTGGAGCGCTCGGTGGGCAAGATCAAGAGGCTCGTGGACCTCCGCACCTCGGGCCCCGGCCGGTAACAGGGCTCGCACAGCCGCCCCGCGGCGGCCCTGCCCGCCCCCACCGGCTGCGCGGACCCCGATGCCGACCACGCGGGCATGAGCGACGAGGGCCGGCCCACGCCCGCCCGCACGGTCGTCAAGGACACCGACCGCGAGGCCGGGTTGCCGGCGCCCGACGCGGTCGGCAACGGCACCGTCCAGTCGGGATCATGGCCGTACACCCACGTCGAGTGCCCCGACCCGGCCTAGGCCGTCTCTTTCGGATCTTGCCGGGCCCGCGCTGCCCGGCACCGCACCTCATCCCCCAGACTCCGTCCGGGGGGACCCCCAGGTTGTCGGGGCTCCCGAGTACGCCCAGTACGCGAGGAGCTCCTCCGCCTTGCGATGCACGGCACCGGACAACGCGGGCTCGGCCGACAAGATCCGAAGGAGACGGCCTCGCCCTGACCCCGGGCCGGCACCCGAAGAAGCGGAGAAGGCGCAGAAGATGACCATCCCGACCCACCCCGTCGACCGCGAACTGATCGAGGCCGCGGCCGATGTCGCCCGTACCCGCTGCCGGGGCGACAACCACACCATGGCCGCCGCGGCCCGCGCCCGGGACGGCCGCATCATCACCGCGGTGAACGCCTACCACTTCACCGGCGGACCGTGCGCCGAGCTGGTCCTCATCGGCACGGCGGCCGCCCAGGGGGCCTACGCGCTGGAGACGATCGTCGCCGTGGGCGACCGCGACCGCGGGATCGTCCCCCCGTGCGGCCGGTGCCGCCAGGTCCTCCTGGACTACTTCCCGGCCATCGAGGTCATCGTCGCCACCGGCGACGGCACCCGAGCCGTCCCCATCACCACCCTGCTGCCAGAGAGCTACGTCTGGACCGACCACCAACTCGACACGCAATAGGCCCGTTTCCGGCGGCGAGCACGGGGCGGGCCGCCCCGTCGGAGGGGCGGATTTCGGGCACGGCCATAATCTCGCCATGAACATGCTTGCCCTGCGGGCAGTCTTGGCGGCCCTGCTCCTGGGAACCAGCCTGAGCGGGTGTTCCTTCCTTCCCCACTTCGACACGTGCGAGGGCACCGAGGCGGCCGTGGCCGAACTCGACCGGCTTCCCGCGCTGGACCTGCATCCGGAGGGGGCCGTCGCCGTCGACGGCGATCCGTGGTCCGGGGCCCACTGCGTCGACGACACCGCGGGCGCCTGGCTCACCGCCGACCGGTTCTACGCGTACGGCGGGACCAGGAGGGAAGTGGCGGAGTACTACGGCCGGGAGGCGTCGGCAGCGGGATGGCGGCCGGTGAACAGCCTCGACAAGGGACTCGGCCTCGGGTTCGTCGTGTTCTGCTTCGAATCGGCCGACCGGCCGAGCATCACCCTCGGCTTCACCTCGCCCGAGCAGCTCCAGGATTTCCACGGGGTGCAACCGCACCCGGCGGAGCTGCTCGGCGTGGAGGCCGAGACCTTGTACACCTGGTCCGCCGAGGCACGACCCGACGGTTCACGCATGGACTGCTGACGGGGGCTCACCAGGGGAGGGCGTCGTGCGCGGGCAGCGGGCGCAGGCCCGACCAGCGTCGGAGCAGGCCGCCGGCCATGGCGGAGCTGAGCCGGCCGAGGGCGTGGAGGTGGTCGTGGTCGCGGGTCATGTCGGCGACCACGCCCAGCCGGTGGACGAGCCGCTCGCGGGCGGAGACGTAGCCCCACTCGAAGTCTTCCGTCGGCACCCGGGCGAACTGGTCGGCCGTGCCGCGGTGGGCACGTTCGACGAGCGCGTCGCCTTGGATCAGCCAGCCCGCGCACGCGTCCGCGAGGTCACCGGGCACGTCCGTGCCGGTGAGGCCGCGCCAAGTGGCCCGGTAGACGTCCTCGACCTCCGCGAGCGGGGCGGCGGTGACCGACATCGCACACCAGCAGGTGGGGAAGCCGATGCGGAAGTAGGCGAGTTCGACCAGGCCGTTGCCGAGCGAGGCCCGCTCGAAGTCGACGAAGCGGACACCGTCGGCGGTGTGCAGGTCGTTGCCGGGGCAGGGATCGCCGTGCAGCAGCGCATGGTGCGGGGTGGGGTCCAACCGCTCCAGGATGCCTGCGAGTTCATCGGGGACCGCGGACGGTACGGGCACGTCGAGCGCCCTGGCCAGGGCGAGGAAGGACTCCGCGTCGGCGGCCGTGGGCCCCGACCAGAGCGGTAGTGCGCCCGCGTCGGCGGGACCGGTCCGGGCGTGCAGCCGGGCCAGGGACTCGGCGTACCCCGGCATCCAGTCGGCCGTCCTGCCGAGGTCGTCCAGGTGTTCCAGGACCATCACGCGCGCGGACGGGTCCGCGGCGAGCAGGGCGGGGGCCACCGAGGGCCCCGGCCCCCGCCCGGCCAGGCGCAGCCCGGCGACCTCCCGTGCGAAGCGCGTGTCGGCATCGGCGCTCGTGTCCCCGGCGTCGGTGACCTGCTTGACGATCACCGGCCGGCTGTCGGCCGGCCGCACCCGCCACACGCGTGAGCGAGGGCTGCTGTCGAGGAGTTCGGCCTGCTCGGCGGTGCCCACGGTGGACAGCAGCACGTCATGGAACGGATCGCGGTTCGACATGCCGCCGAGGGTAGCCCCGGCTCGCACGCACGAGCGAGCGCGTTCTGCCCCGCCGACCGCCTAGAAGTCCGCTCGGGCCGGGTCGTCCACGGCGTCCAGGGCGCGGGCCCAGGGATACGGCTGCGCGCCGCCCTGGCCCGGCGGGTGCGGGGTGAACCCGTCCTCGCCGTACAGCACCCGGACGCCCGCGCCGCGCAGGACGGCGATGCTCTGCTCGAACTGCGGGTGCCGTACGAACGCCGTGTTCACGCACGGCATGACGGCCAGCGGGGTGCCCTTTCCGATGGCCTCGGCCGCCACGCCGACGACGAACCGGTCGGTGAGTCCGAGCGCCCAGGCGTTGATCGTGTTGAAGGTGGCCGGGGCGACGAGGACCGCGTCGGCCACGGGCCACACGTCCGGGTCGGCCGGCTGCTTGTACCGGCTGCGGACCGGGTGCCCGGTGAGCGCGGCCAGGCCGTCGGTGCCCTCCGCGAGCCACTGGGCGGCCGTGGGGGTCAGGCCGAGGCACACGTCCCAGCCGCGGGCCTGCGCGTCCTCGATCACACGGGCGACGTCGAAGACCGGTGGGGCTGCCGAACAGAGGAGGTACAGGGTGCTCGTCATGCGCCACAGTTGACCAGACGGCGGGGGCGGCGCGTCACGGGGGGCCCGCGGGACCAGGAGCGGACAGGGGTACCGGCACTCCCCTGGCCGAGCCCCTGACCTCCCGGGCGGCACCGGAGCCGGCAGTCGAAACCACCCCTTCGGGCCCATTTCGGTCCGGCTCCCGGGAGCCGGCGGGCCCGTCCGGGTAGTGCATGAGGCGTGACCTCGACCCTCCGGCGGCTCCACGACCGGCTCCAGGGCTCCTACGTCGGGCTGGCCTGGAGCCGGGGCCGGGAGATGGAGCTGATGCACCGGGCGATGGGCTTCGCGGCCCTCGGATTCCTCACCCTGGTGCCCCTGCTGGTGGTCGTGGCCGCCGCCGCGCCCGGCAGCGGCTCGGGGTTCGGCCGCTGGCTCGGCCAGGCCCTCGGGGTGACGGCGTCCTCGCTGACGAGGATCGAGATGGTGTTCGGCGCCGCGGACACGGCCCTGGAGCGGACCACCGCCTTCGGACTGGCCGCGCTCGCCGTGTTCGGCCTGACCTTCGGCTCGGCCGTGCAGACCGGGTACGAGAAGGTGTGGGACCTGCCGACCGCCCGCTGGCACACCATGTGGCGGCACGTCGTGTGGCTCGCCATGCTGGTCTGCTACCTCGCGCTGCTCGTGGTGATCCCCGCACCGTCGCACGACGCCTTCGGCACGGTCCTCGGCACGCTCGGCGACCTCTTCGGCACCTGCCTGTTCTTCGTCGCCTCGCAGCGCCTGCTGCTCGGCGGCCGGGTCCGCTGGCGGGCCCTCGTCCCGGGGGCGGTGGCGACCAGCATCGGGCTGCTGGGGCTGCGGATCTTCTCGCAGCTGGTGTTCTCCCCGCTGATCGCGTCCAACGCCGTGACCTACGGCCCCTTCGGGACGCTGCTGGTCGTCCAGTCCTGGCTGGTCGGCGTCGGCTTCGTGGTCTACGGCGGCGCGCTCGTCGGCCGCCTCGTGCACGAGCACCTCACCCTGCGCCGGCTGCGCCGCAGCGGCCTCCTGCCCTGGGACGACGCCCGCCACAGCCCGGAACCGGACTGACCGCGCGCCGCCGTACGGGGGTCAGCGGCCCGGCGCTCCGAAGCGGTCCCGCAGCTCCCGCTTGAGGATCTTGCCGCTGGCGTTGCGCGGGAGCGCGTCCACGAACAGCACCCGCTTCGGGGCCTTGAAGTGGGCCAGCCTGTCGCGGGCGTGGGCCATCAGCTCCGCCTCGGTCACCCCGCCGCGCGGCACCACCACCGCCGTGACCGCCTCGATCCACCGCTCGTCGGGCAGGCCGACCACCGCCGCCTCGGCCACGCCCGGATGGGTGTACAGCACGTCCTCCACCTGCCGCGGGGCGACCAGCACCCCGCCCGAGTTGATGACGTCCTTCACCCGGTCCACGACCGTGAAGTAGCCCTCCGCGTCCCGCACCGCGAGGTCGCCCGAGCGGAACCAGCCGTCCCGGAAGGCCTTCCCGGTCGCCCCTGGGTCGTTCCAGTAGCCGAGGCAGAGCTGTGGTGAGCGGTAGACCACCTCGCCCGCGGTGCCGTCCGGCACGTCCTGGCCGTCCTCGTCGACGACCTTCGCCTCCACGTGGCGCACCGGCCTCCCGCACGACTCCATCCGCCCCTCGTGCTCCCGGGGGCCGAGCACCGTGGCCAGCGGGCCGATCTCGCTCTGGCCGAAGCAGTTGTAGAAGGCGAGCCCCGGCAGCCGCTCGCGCAGCCGTTCCAGGACCGGGACCGGCATGATCGAGGCCCCGTAGTACGCCTTCCGGAGTCCGCCCAGTTCGCGCCCCGCGAACTGCGGGTGTCCCGCCAGGCCGATCCACACCGTCGGCGGGGCGAAGAGGCTGTCCGCCTCGCCGGCCTCGACGAGGTCGAAGACCTGCTCGGCGACCGGCGCGTCCAGGATGGTGTTGCGGGCGCCCACCGCCAGGTACGGCAGCAGGAAGACGTGCATCTGCGCCGAGTGGTAGAGCGGCAGCGAGTGCACCGGCCGGTCCTCCTCGGCCAGGTCCAGCGCCGCGATCGCGCTCTCGTACTCGTGGGCGAGGGCCCGGTGGGTCATCATCGCGCCCTTGGGCAGGGCGGTGGTCCCGGAGGTGTAGAGGAGCTGCACCAGGCGGTCCGGGTCGCGGTCGCCCTCCGGTCGCGGCCCGAAGGGGAGCGGCTCGGCCAGGGCGGCCAGGAAGGAGTCGGGGGCGTCGCGCAGGGCCCGTACGGGATACCCGGCGGGGACCCGCCCGGCCAGGGCGGGGTCGGCGAGGACGAGGGCGCTCCCGGAGTCGCCCAGGATGTGCGCGAGGTCCTCGCCGGTGAGGTTCTGGTTGACCGGGACATGGACGAGGCCGGCCCGGGCGCAGGCGAGGAAGGCCAGCAGGTAGGCGTCGCAGTTGTGGGCGAAGGTGGCGACCCGGTCACCGCCTTCGAGCCCGTACCGCTCCCGCAGGAGGGCGGCCCCGGTGGTGACGGCCGCGTCGAGTTCCGCGTACGTCCAGCTCCGCCCGGCGTAGCGGACGGCGAGGCGGTCGGGGACCCGGCGGGCGCTGTCGCGCACCAGTCCGTCGACCGTGCCGTCCCGGACGGCGCCCGCCGCCGGCCCTGCCTGCCCCGCTCGCGCTGACGTCATGGGCGTGATCCTCGCCGCCGGGAGGCCCGGGGTCAATGACCGGATACCGAGCGGGATGTTGACAGGGCGCCGGTGCGGCTGAATGAGTGTGGGGGCACGTCAGGCACCCCCTGCCCATCGGGTAACCACGGCCGTTCTCAGGCCACTTGGGAGGTACGTTGCACCGCAGAACGCGTTCGACGCTCCGTCGCGCCGCCCTCGCCGGGGCGGCCCTGCTCGCCGCGACGGCCGCCGTCCCGCCGGCCGTCGCCGAGGCCCGGGCCGCGCCCGACGGGCTCACACCGGCCGGCGGCGGCCTGTCCGCCGTCATCCGCTACACGGAGAACGGCATACCGCACATACTCGGCCGCGACCACGCACAGGTCGGCTTCGGTACCGGCTGGGCCCAGGCGGCGGACCAGGTCTGCGTCCTCGCGGACGGGTTCGTGACGGTGTCGGGCGAGCGCTCCCGCTGGTTCGGGCAGGACGCCCCGACGGACGGCTCGCTCTCCTCCGTCACCCGCAACCTCTCCAGCGACCTGTACTTCAAGGGCGTCCGGGAATCGGGCACCGTGGAGAGGCTGCTGGCGACGCCCGCCCCGGCCGGCCCCAGCAAGGACCTCAAGGAGCTGATGCGCGGCTGGGCCGCCGGCTACAACGCCTGGCTCGCCCAGAACAAGGTCACCGACCCGGCCTGCAAGGGCGCGGGCTGGCTCCGCCCGGTGACGACGGTCGACGTGGCCGCCCGCGGCTTCGCGATCGCGGTCCTCGGCGGCGAGGGGCGCGGCATCGACGGCATCACGGGCGCCCGGCCGCCGGCCCCCGCCCCGGCCGACGGCACCCGCGCGGCAGCCCCGCGCGGGGCCGACCGGCGCGAAGCCGAACCGCGGGAGGCCGATCCGGCCGCCGCGGCGCAGGCGGCGCGGGAGTTCTTCGACACGAGCCGGTACGACATGGGCTCCAACGCGGTGGCGTTCGCCGGGTCCACGACGGCGAGCGGCCGCGGCCTGCTGCTCGGCAACCCGCACTATCCGTGGCAGGGCGGGCGCCGCTTCTGGCAGTCGCAGCAGACCATCCCGGGCGAGCTGAACGTGTCGGGCGGCTCGCTGCTCGGCATGCCGGCGATCAGCATCGGCTTCAACGAGAAGGTGGCCTGGAGCCACACGGTGGCGACCGGCACCCCGGTCAACCTGCACGAGCTGACCCTCGACCCGGCGGATCCGACCGCCTACCTCGTCGACGGCGTCTCCCAGAAGATGACCCGGCGGACCGTCACCGTGCCCGTGGCGGGCGGCGATCCGGTCACCGGCACCCAGTGGTGGACCCGCTACGGCCCGGTGGTCACGAACCTCGGCGCCGGCCTGCCGCTGCCCTGGACCACCCGGTCGGCGTACGCGCTGAACGACCCCAACGCCTCGAACCTGCGCGGCTCCGACACCGCGCTCGCCCTGGGCAAGGCCCGCTCGGTCGCCGGGATCCGGCAGGCCCTGGCCCGCACGCAGGGACTGCCCTGGGTCAACACGGTGGCCGCGGACTCGGCGGGCGGGACGCTCTTCACCCAGACCCAGGTGCTCCCCCGGATCACGGACGAGCTCGCCGCCCGCTGCTCCACCCCGCTGGGGCGCGCCGTGTACCCGGCCTCGGGGCTGGCGGTGCTGGACGGCGCGCGCGGCGACTGCGCTCTCGGCTCGGACCCGGACGCGGTGCAGCCGGGCGTGTTCGGCCCTGGGAAGGCGCCGACGCTGCGCGACGCCCCGTACGCCGAGAACTCCAACGACAGCGCCTGGCTGGCCAATGCGGACCGGCCGCTGACGGGCTACGAGCGGATCTGGGGCAACGTCTCCACGCCGCGCTCGCTGCGGACCCGCGGGGCGGTCGAGGACGTATCCGCGATGGCCGGGAAGGGCCGGCTGACCGTGGCCGACCTGGAGAAGCTCCAGTTCGCGAACCGGGCGCCGGCCGGTGACCTGGCCGCGGCGGACGCGGCCCGGGCCTGCTCCGCCCTGCCCGGCGGCACGGCCACGGCGGCCGACGGCTCGGTGGTGGACGTCTCCGCGGCGTGCGCGGTGCTGGCGCGCTGGGACCGTACGACGGACGCCGGCAGCCGCGGCGCACTGCTGTTCGACCGGTTCTGGCGCAGGCTGACGGCGTCGACCCCGGCCGCGGACCTGTGGCTGGTGCCGTTCTCGGCCGCCGACCCGGTCCGTACGCCGCATACGCTCAACCGGGCGGCGCCCGGCATCGGGCGGGCGCTCGCGGACACGGTGGCGGAGCTGAGGGCGGCCGGGATCGCGCTGGACGCACCGCTGGGCGAGCACCAGTTCGTGGTCCGGGGCGGCCGGAAGCTGCCGGTCGGCGGCGGTACGGAGGCGCTCGGCGTCTGGAACAAGGTCGAGGCGCGGTGGAACGCGGCGGCCGGCGGCTATCCGGACGTCGCGAACGGCTCCAGCCACATCCAGGCGGTCGGCTGGGACGGCAGCTCCTGCCCGGTGGCGCGCACCCTGCTGACGTACGGCCAGTCCTCGGACCCGGGCTCGCCGCACTCCGCGGACCAGACCCGGCTGTTCTCCGAAGAGCGCTGGGTCCGGGCGCGTTTCTGCGAGCGGGACATCCTCACCTCGCCGCGGCTGAAGGTGGTCCTGGTCCGCGAGCGGCGCTGACCGGGGCCGCGTACCTCTTCCTCGCCCCGGCCCGCGCCCCTCACGGGCTCACGCCCTTCAGGGGCTCACGCGGCTCACGGGCTGACGGCCAGGAAGAGGTACGCGGCCAGCACCACGATGTGCACCCCGCCCTGGAGCAGCGTGGCGCGGCCGGGGGCGAGGGTGAGCGCGCTGACGACCACGGTCAGGGCGAGCAGCACCATGTGGACGGGGCCGAGGCCGAGCGTGAGCGGGCCGGAGAGCCAGATGGAGGCCAGCGCGATCGCCGGGATGGTCAGGCCGATGCTGGCGATGGCGGACCCGTAGGCGAGGTTGAGGCTGGTCTGCACGCGGTCGCGGCGGGCGGCGCGGACGGCGGCGAGGGTCTCGGGCAGCAGGACGAGCAGGGCGATGATCACACCGACGACCGCCTGGGGCAGGCCTGCCTTGGCCACGGCGGACTCGATGGTCGGGGAGACCGCCTTGGCGTCGCCGACCACCGCGACGAGGGCGACCAGCAGCAGGCCGAGGCTGAGCAGGGCGGCGCGGGAGGTGGGCGGCGCCGCGTGGTCGTCCTGCGGGTCCGCGTCCCGGCCGGTGTCCACGGGCAGGAAGTAGTTCCGGTGGCGGACCGTCTGGACGGCGATGAACAGCCCGTACAGGGCGAGCGAGGCGACGGCGGCGAAGGTCAGCTGCCCGGTGGAGAACTCCGGGCCGGGCTTGCTTGTGGTGAAGGTCGGCAGGACCAGGCTGAGGGTGGCGAGGGTGGCGACGGTGGCGAGGGCCGCACCGGAGCCCTCGGGGTTGAAGACGGCGATCCGGTTGCGCAGGGCGCCGACGAGCAGGGAGACGCCGACGATGCCGTTGCAGGTGATCATGACGGCGGCGAAGACGGTGTCCCGGGCGAGGGAGGCGGACTTGTCCCCGCCGTCGGCCATCAGGGTGACGATGAGGGCCACTTCGATGACGGTGACGGCGACGGCGAGGATGAGGGAGCCGAAGGGTTCGCCCACCCGGTGGGCGACGACCTCGGCGTGGTGGACGGCCGCCAGGACGGCACCGGCCAGGCAGAGCGCGACGAGCACCACGGCGAAGCCGGGTAGCTCCCTGCCCCAGCTGAACACGAGCGCGACCAGCGCCACCACGGGGACCAGGACGGTCCAGTCGGTCAGGGGGGATCTGCGCTTCGTCGTACCCATATCGTCAAACTTGCCAGAAGTGTCCCTCCGGTGCGTCGCACGGCGCGCTCCGTATGCCTTGACGTGGCATTTCTCACGGAGTCCGCACGGCGTGGCGGGTTCCCCCGCCACGCCACGGACGACCGGGTGCGCTCACACGGCGCGCTCGTGGCCCTCCCAGTACGGGTCGCGCAGCCGTCGCTTGTAGAGCTTGCCGTTCGGGTCGCGCGGCATCGTCCCGATGAAGTCGACGGTCTTGGGCCGCTTGTACCCGGCGAGCTGCCGCTCGCAGTGGTGCAGGATCTCGGCGGCCAGGGCGTCGCCGGCCTCGAAGCCCTCGGCGGGCTCGATGACGGCCTTGACCTCCTCGCCCCAGTCGGCGTGCGGGATGCCGAAGGCTGCGGCGTCGGCGACGGCCGGGTGGGTGAGCAGGGCCGACTCGATCTCGGCCGGGTAGATGTTGACCCCGCCGGAGATGATCATGTCGATCTTGCGGTCGCGGAGGAAGAGGTAGCCCTCCTCGTCCATCAGGCCGAGGTCCCCGACGGTGAAGAAGTCGCCGATGCGGTTCTTCTTCGTCTTGCCCTCGTCCTTGTGGTAGCTGAAGCCGCCGGTGTTCATCTTCATGTAGACGGTGCCCAGTTCGCCCGGGGGCAGCCGGTTGCCGTCGTCGTCGAAGACGGCCAGTTCGCTGATCGGCCAGGCCCTGCCGACGGTTCCCGGCTTCTTCAGCCAGTCCTCGGCGGTCGCGAAGGCGCCGCCGCCCTCGCTCGCCGCGTAGTACTCCTCCACGCAGCCGCCCCACCAGTCGATCATCGCCCGCTTCACGTGGTCGGGGCAGGGCGCGGCGCCGTGGATGGCGTGCCGCATGGAGGAGACGTCGTAGGCGTCCTTCGTCTCCTGCGGGAGGGCGAGGAGCCGGTGGAACTGGGTGGGGACCATGTGGGTGTGCGTGCAGGCGTGCGCGTCGATCAGGCGCAGCATCTCCTGCGGGCTCCACTTGTCCATCAGGACGAGCGGGTGCCCGATGTGCAGGGCGGCGCCCGCGAACTGCAGGACGGCCGTGTGGTAGAGCGGTGAGCAGACCAGGTGGACGTTGCCGTCGAAGGGGCGGATGCCGAAGATGCCGAGGAAGCCGCCGAGGTACGTCTCCTCCGGGAGCCTGCCGGGCAGCGGGCGGCGGATGCCGCGGGGGCGGCCGGTGGTGCCGGAGGTGTAGTTCATGACCCAGCCGAGGGTGCGGTCCGCGGGGGCCGTCGCGGGCTGCCCGTCGAGGAGGTCGGCGTACGGGCGGAAGCCCGGGACCGCTCCGACGCCGTAGCGGTGGCTCGCGGGCAGGCCGGCCTCGTCGGCGGCGGCGGTGGCGGCTTCGGCGAACCGCTCGTGGGTGATCAGGACCTTGGCGCCGGAGTCGGAGACGATCCAGGCGATCTCGGGACCGACGAGGTGGTGGTTGACGGGGACGAGGTAGAAGCCGGCCTGGGAGGCGGCGAGGTAGGCGGTGAGGAACTCGACGCCGTTGGGGAGGACGACGGCGAAGACGTCGCCCTGCTCCAGGCCGGCGGCGCGCAGGCCGTGGACGAGCCGGTTGACGTCGGCGTGCAGCCGGCCGGCGCTCCACTCCTCGCCCCCGGGGGCGGTCAGGACGGTGCGTCCGGGGTCGGCGGCGGCCTGGGCCCAGAAGCCGTTGGGCGGCTGCCGGTCGGCGGCGGGGGTGGTGGACGTCGTGGCGGTCATGGCTCTCACGCCTCTCGGACTCGGCCGGCGATGCGGTTGATGCGGTCGATCGCCTTCTCGAAGCCGCTGGTGAGCTCGTCGAAGACGGCCTGGACGCTGCGTTCGCTGTTCATCCGGCCGACGATCTGGCCGACGGGGGTGCCGAGCAGCGGCTGGACCTCGTACTTCTGGATGCGGGAGACGGCCTCGGCGACGAGGAGGCCCTGGAGCGGCATGGGGAGGGCGCCGGGGCCGTCCGGGTCGTCCCAGGCGTCGGTCCACTCGGTGCGCAGCTGGCGGGCGGGCTTGCCGGTGAGGGCGCGGGAGCGGACGGTGTCGCCGGAGCCGGCGGCGAGGAGCTTGTCGGTGAGGGCGCGCGAGTGGAGGTCGGCCTCGGTGGTGGTGAGCCAGAGGGAGCCGAGCCAGGCGCCCTGGGCGCCGAGGGCGAGGCCGGCGGCGATCTGTTCGCCGCTGCCGATGCCGCCGGCGGCGAGCACCGGGAGCGGTGCGACGGCCTCGACGATCTCCGGTACCAGGACCATGGTGGCGATGTCGCCGGTGTGGCCGCCGGCCTCGTAGCCCTGGGCGACGACGATGTCGATGCCGGCTTCGGCGTGGCGGCGGGCGTGTTTGGCGCTGCCGGCGAGGGCGGCGACGAGGACGCCGTGGTCGTGGGCGCGCGCGATGACGTCGGCGGGCGGCGAACCGAGGGCGTTCGCCAGGAGTTTGACGGGGTATTCGAAGGCGACGTCGAGCTGGCGCCGGGCGACCTGCTCCATCCAGCCGGTGATCCGCCAGCCGGAGGCCTCGCCCTCGGCCAGCTCGGGCACGTGGTGCTTGGCGAGGGTGTCGCGGACGAAGGCCCGGTGTCCGGCAGGGATCATCGCCTCGATGTCGGCCTCGGCGATACCGTCGACGGCCTTCTTGGCGGGCATGACGACGTCGAGGCCGTAGGGCTTGCCGTCGGTGTGCGCCTGCATCCAGTCGAGGTCGCGCTCGAGGTCGTCGGGGGCCGTGTAGCGGACCGCGCCGAGTACGCCGAACCCGCCCGCCCGGGTGATCGCGGCGGCGACCGCGGGGAAGGGCGTGAAGCCGAAGATGGCGTGCTCGACTCCCAGTTTCCTGCTCAGCTCCGTCTCCATGGGCGGCAGGATGCCGCAGCCCGGCGGCCGAGGGAAGAGGTTTTCTGATGCAGTGTCAGATTCTTTACGGCCCGGTCGGTGGGGAGGGTGCCCGAGGTACGGGCAGATACCCCATAGCCTGCGGCACGCCCGGCGGATCCGGGCGGCCCGGGCCGGTCCGCCCGCGGCGCGCTCGGTGGGAGGCGGCGGGCCCGGCCACCGCCGGTGCGGGCCGGAAGAGGCCCGTCGGGACGGCACTGCGGACACGTGGTGCGGGCACGGAACGCGGTTGCGGGACGCGGGTTGCGGATTGCGGTATGCGGGTTGCGGTATGCGGGTTGCGGTATGCGGACGAGGAGGGCCGGACATGGCAGCGGACACGGGGGCCGAAGTGAAGGCGGAGGCCGGCACGGACCGGACGGGCGGCACCGGCCGCGAGCAGCCGCGCGACGGCGGGACCGTCCCGGAGCCGGCGCTCCGCAACGGCCGGGTGCTGCGCCCGGAGCCGGAGCACGACGGCGCCCACGAGCCCCGCCGGGGGCTGAGCCGGCGGCGGCTCGGGGCGCGGCTGCTCGCGCTCGGCGGGGTGCTCGTCCTGCACGCCGCCCTCCCCGGGGCGGCCGGCGCGGCCGGGAGCCCGGCCGAGCGGCGCGCCCTGCAGGGACTGCGCCTGCGGTACGGTTCCGCGCGCCAGGCCGGGCTGCTGGAGCGGCACCTGGAGGCGGTGGCGGACGAGGCCCGGCGGTTCCTGGGCCCCTCCCCCGAGCACCCGTACTACGCGGGGGCGGTGGTCCTCGCCGGGCGGGGCCGGACCGTCGCCCTGCACCGGGCCATGGGCCACGCCGTCCGCTACGCGGAGTACGACGGACGGACCGACCGGGTCCGGGAGTTCCCCGCGGCCGAGAGGATCGCGATGGCCGAGGACACCGTCTTCGACCTGGCCTCACTGACCAAGCTGTTCACCTCCATCCTGGCCGTGCAGCAGATGGAGCGGGGGCGCCTGGAGCTGGAGGCCCAGGTGCGCCGCTACCTCCCGGAGTTCACGGGCGGCGGCAAGGAGATCATCACGGTCCGTCAGCTGCTCACGCACACCTCGGGGCTGCGCTCGTGGGCGCCCTTCTACCAGGAGTCCACGCGCGAGGGCCGGCTGCGGCTGCTGTGGTCGGTCCGGCCGCAGGAGACCCCGGGAACGGTCTACCGCTACTCCGACCTCAACCTCATCGCGCTGCAACTGCTCCTGGAACGGATCACCGGCCGCACTCTGGACGTCCTGCTCCACGACGAGATCACCGCTCCGCTCGGTATGCACCGCACGCGCTACAACCCGCCGCTCTCCTGGCGCCGCGTCACCGCCGCCACCGAGGTGCAGCGGCCGCCCTGGTCCGGTCTGGACCGCGGCCTGGTGTGGGGCGAGGTCCACGACGAGAACGCCTACGCCCTCGGCGGGGTCGCGGGCCACGCCGGGGTCTTCGGCACCGCCTGGGACCTGGCCGTCCTGGCCCGCACCCTCCTCGACGGCGGGGCCTACGCGGGCCGGCGCATCCTGCGCCCCGCTTCCGTCGAGCTGCTCTTCACCGACTACAACACGGCCTTCCCAGGCGACGACCACGGCCTGGGCTTCGAGCTCTACCAGCACTGGTACATGGGTGCCATGGCCACCCCGCACTCGGCCGGCCACACCGGTTTCACCGGTACCTCCCTCGTCCTCGACCCCTCCACCGACTCCTTCCTGATCCTGCTCGGCAACTCCGTCCACCCCGTGCGCACCTGGCGGGCCGGAAGCGCCCCGCGGGTCGCGGTCGGCAACCGCTTCGCCCGCGCCGTCCCGGTCCGCACCCGGCACGGCGGCGCGGCCTGGTTCTCGGGCACCACCCCCGGCGGCTCGGGCACCCTCACCCTGCCGCCGCTCACCCCGGCCACGGCCGCCGCCCGGCTGCGCTGCGCGGTGTGGTGGGACACCGTGCCCGGCGAAGGCGCCCTGCACCTGGAGGTCTCGCCGGACGGTGTGGAGTGGGCCCCGCTGCCGTTCACCACCGTGCGGTCCACCGGCGGTGCCCCCGAGGAGTGGCCGCGGGGCTCGGTCGGCGGCTGGTCCGGACGGATCTGGCACCGCCTGGAGGCGCCCCTCACCGCCACCCGGGCGGGCCGCGAGGTACGGCTGCGGTTCCGCCACACCGCCACGGGCCGCTACGTCGGCCGCGGGGTGTACGTGGACGTCGTGCGTGTGGCGGAACCGGCCCGGCTGCTGTTCGCGGAGGACCGGCCCGCCGACGCCGCCCGCCTCGAGGCCGTCGGCTGGACTCGGTCGGCGGACTGAGCGGTGGGCCGGGCCGGGTTCCGAACGGCCCGAACGCACCGTACGGCCCGAACGGCCCGAACGGCCCGAACAGCCCGGCGGGTCAGTCCCGTACGAGGCAGAAGGGATGCCCCGCCGGGTCCGCGTAGACCCGCCAGCCGCGTCCGTCCGATCCGTCGAGCAGGGTCCCGCCGGCCGCGAACACCGCCTCCTGCGCCCGGTCCAGGTCCGCGACGCCGAGGTCCAGGTGGAACTGCTGCGGCCGGCTCGGGTCGGGCCAGCTCGGGGGCACGTGGTCCGCCGCGCGCTGGAAGGCGAGCACCGGCCCGGACGGTGTGTGGAGCGTCGCCCAGTCCTCGTCGAGGGCCCAGCGCCGGTCCGGCCGGTCGACGTCGCCGCCCAGCAGCGACCGGTAGAAATCGGCGAGCACCCGCGGCTCGGGACAGTCCAGGACCACGCACTGCAGTTCAGCGATCATGACCGGATCCTAGAACCCGCCCTTCGCGCAGAGGTGCTGCGCCCGCCCGGCCGCCCTGTCGGCGGCGCGTGCGACGATCCGGGGCATGATCGCCTCGCCCGACGCCCTGTTGCCCGCCAACGGCACGCACCGCTCGACCACCTACGCCGACTGGGTCGCCGCCCACGACCCGGGCGCCGCCGCGGCCGCGCGCGACCTGGTCGACGGCATGGGCGGAGAACTGAACCGGTCCCGGTCCAAGCCGGGCCGGTTCGTCGACACGATGACGGCGTGGGCGCGCCGGCTGCCGCCCGCCCACCTGCCGTGGTTCTGGGACACCGTGGGCCACCGGCTGATCGGCCACGGCAGCCGCCCGGGCGGCCGCGCCTATGCCGCGGCCCGCGCGGCCGAGGACCGCCACGGGCTGCCGGTGGACGCCGCCTACCGCCGGGCCAACGCCCTGCTGTTCGCCAAGGGCGGCGCCATGCCGGCGAAGGAGTTCGGGGCGCACCAGCGGTTCCTCGCCGAGACGTTGGAGCCGGCCGCGGCGCACACCGCGCTGGAGGCGTTCCTGACCGCGTGGGCCGGTTCGGCCGCGGACCTCCCCGCGGACCTGGTCCGGCGGGTGCGCGCCTCCGCCAAGACCGCGGGGCTCGGGACCGGGGAGGTCGCCCGGCTGGTGGGCGCGGTCCTGTCGGTCACCCGGAAGAAGTCCGTGCCGGACGCGCTGCTGACGGCCGCCGCGCCGGTGCTCGCGGCCCACCCGCCGGCGGACACCGTCGCCGCCGGGCTGGTGGAGGTCTTCCCGGACGGGCCCACCGACGGCGGGGCGTGGCTGCGGATGCTGATCGCCTGCGGCGCGACGGAGGCCATGGAGGCGGGGCGCGTGGTCCCGGAGGGCGGCCTGCACCAGTGGGTCGGCGGCTTCGTCGGCATGTACCAGTACGCGGCGCAGTCGGGCGGCGGTGTCGCCCGGCAGCCGCTCCCGCAGGAATTCCTCGACCTGGTGGGACGGTTGGGCCCGCGGCTGCGGGCGGCCGGCGACCCGGTCGCGGTGCACACCACCCGGTACCGGCACCACGGCCTCGACGCGGACGTGCTGGACGCGTGCCTCGCGGCCGGGGTCCCGGTCGTCGATCCGGGTCCGCAGGTGCGGATGCGGTTCTGGGGTCCGGACTCCCGCCGGGACCTGGCGGCGCTGGCCGCCGACCCGGTGTTCGGCCCCCGGCTGGAGGGGACCGTGCACGCGGACCTGAGGCCGAAGTGGCCGGCGGGACCCACCCGCCGGGCGGGCTCGGCGGTGACGCTGCTGCCGGGCAACGCGGGCATCGCCCAGGAGGTGGCCGTACGGGTCGGCAAGCTCGTCGACACGGTCGCGGGCGGGGGCATGGCGGGGGCCGAGGAGGCCGTGGCCGAGCTGGAGACCCTGCTGGACCGGCCGACGGTCTCGGCCCTCGGCGGGATCGGCGACGCGCTGGCCGGGGCGGGCGCGGCGGGAGCGCTGCGGCGCTCGCTGGCGGCCGGGCTGCCGGAGGAACTGGCCTGGCCGGAACTGGAGTCCGTGTACGCGCGGTTCGCGGCGGACGCCGGCCCCGAGGAGGCGGTGGCGGTCCTGCCCGGGGTGGCGGGGGTGACCTCGACCTGGCCGGTGCTGACGGTGTTCGGACGGGACCGGGCGGTCGCCGTCGCCCCCGACGGGGTGCGGGGCTCCTGCCGGTTCACGGTGCCCGAGGACGCGGCCATGCACGCGGTGCACTACGTGGGCGGCTCCTTCCTGGTGAGCTGGACGCCCGGGAACCGCTACCACTGCGACGTCGCCTTCTGGGCCGACCGCCCGGACGAGCCGTTCACGCCGGACGAGACGGGCGGGCTGGTGCCCTGCGGCGGCAGCCTGGACGGCGCGTACGGCTTCCAGTTCGAGACGGCCGACGGCGGCGGACGGCACGGCGGGCACCGGGTGCTGTGCCCCGGCGGCCGCGAGGGCATCGACCGGGACGAGCTGCAGCTCGGCGACGGCTCGCGGATCTGGACCAACGCCGTCTTCGGGCGGCGCCCCTGGGAGCTCGTCGACCCGGTCACCGGGGAGGCTCGGGGCGCGGCCGCGCTGCCCGACTTCCCCGGGCGGGCCGCGAACCCCGATCCGGCCGCGGAGCCGTCCGAGGCCGGTATGGCCCTCGACATGGAGGCCCTCCAGCTGGCGCCGCTGCCCGCTGGCCTGTCCGGCTCCCCGCTGGGCAGCCGCGACGGCCTGGTCGGGACCCGCGTCCTCTTCCGTACGGGGCACCGCGCCGCGGCGCCCGACCACTACCTGGTGCGGAGCGTGGACGGGCGCAGCGCCCGGTTCGACGTGGACCGGCCGGGCCAGCAGCCGTGGGGGTTGTGGGCACCGCCGGAGGGGGCGGCGCAGGACGTGGTCCTCGCCGAGGCGCAGACCCTGACGGGCGTGCGCGCGTACGCGGCCGACGGGGCGCTGCTGTGGGAACTGGACGGGCACCCCAGGCCCGGGTCGTCGCGGGGCACTGCGACCCGCCGGGTCACCGTCTCGGGGGGCGCTGCCCTGCCGCCGGCCTTCTGGTACCTGCTGCGCACCCGGGACGCCGCGGGCTCCCGGGCGCTGCGGGCGGTGGGGTCCGCCGCGGCGCAGTCGCTGCTGGAGGCCGCTCTCGACGGGGCGGGCGCGCTGCGCGCGGCCGTGGCGCGGGAACTGCCGGAGGTCACCGACCCGGTGCTGGCCGAGGCCGTGGCGGCGGTGGCCGGGCGGGCCGCCCGGGTGGAGGAGCGGCGGCGCGCCCTGCACCGGCGGGTGAGCCTGCTGCTTCAGGCGCCTGCGGCCCTGCCGCGCCGCCCGGCTCCGGACACCGAGCTGATGCCCGCGCTGTTCGGGCTGTTCAGCCACGGCGAGCAGCACGCGTGGCGGCGTACGGCGGACGTGGCCCTGCCGGCGACGCTGAGCGCGCTCATCGCCGACGGCGCCTGTCTGGCCGGGACGATCGGGGAGGAGGTGCGGCGGCTCTCGCCGCCCGCGCCGCCGCACGACTGGTCGCAGCTGCTGGGGTCGATCGACGCCGCCGCGTGGCGGGCGGCTGTGGCGCCGACGCCGGACGGGGAGCGGGCGGCCCTGCTGGCGCTCCTGGACACGTGGGCGGACCAGCCCGTCGCGCGGGCGGGCAGCCGGTGGTGGGTGGGCGGGGCGCCGGCCGAGGTGCTGGACGCTCTGCGGGCCGGTGGGACCGTGGTCGCGGCCGCGCCCGTTCGGGCCGGCGCGTCGCAGCACTGGTTCGTCGCGCCCGCCGCCGACGGCGGCCCGGAGGGCGGGGACCTGCAAGGCGGCGGCCCGGACGGCGGGGACCCGGTGCCGGCCGCGGTCGCGCAGGCCCGGCTGGTCGGTGTGGACCGGGACGACGCGGCCCGGCTGCGGGCGCTGGTGGCCGCGGTCGACGCGCACGGGCCGGTCCCGGTCCCGGAGTCGGCGGCCGCGCGCTTCGCCGAACTGACCGGCGTGCGCGCGGCGGTGGCCCGGCTGGTGGTGGCCGGTCTGGTCGGCCGCCCCGACCGCGACGAGCAGCGGGCCGTGGCCCGCAGGGCCCCGTACCGGGCGACGCCGATGACGGCGGAGTCGTACGAGGTGCTGCGCGAGCGGCTGGGTTGCGCGGGTCGGCGTGCCGTCCTGGCGGCGGGCGTGCCGGCGGACCCGGAGGAGCTGTGGCGGCCGGGCGGGGTCGGGGCGGCCGTGGAGCGGATGGCCGCGGTGTGGCGGGAGTTGCTCGGGACGGGGTCGGCGGTGCACGAGGAGGCGGCGGACGCCCTGGAGACGGACCTCGGGCTGTCGGACGTGTGGGCCCGCCGGCTGGCGGGCGGCTACGGGGCCGCCGCGGACGCGACCGTGGAGGCGGCCGGCTGGGAGCTGGCGGCCACCCGGTACGGGGACCGGGCGGAGGTCCGGGCCGTTCCCCCGGCCGGATCCGACCTGCCGCGCCGCACCCCGGTGGGCCTGCCGGTCGGGCAGATCGCGAGCGCACTGGTGTGGGCGTGGACGGACCGGCCCGTCGGCGATCCGGCGGTGGCCGGTGCGGCCGACCTGTATGCGCGGCTGCGCGCCGAACTGGACCGCCCGGAACTGCTGATGGCGCTGCCCGGAGGGCGTGTCGCGGACAGCACGGTGCCGTTCGCGGAGCAGTTCGGCCCGGATCGGCTGCCGGTGGCGGAGGACCCCCGGGAGGAGGGCGGCAAGCCGCCGGTGACGGCGTACGACTCCGGTCCGCTGGTGGTGTGCGCGCCCGGTGGTGCCGCCTTCCTGCGGCCGGCGTCGGCCCACGACCCCGAGGTGCGGGGGCGGATCCGCGCGATCACCGGGCTCGCCGACGCGATGGACCGGGTGGCCGTGCTGCTGGCCGGCGGCGGGCTGGAGCGGATGGTGCGCCGGGCGGCCTCGGGGGCGGTGGCGGTCGGCGCGTACGAGGCGGACCCGCGGCAGTCCTGCCCCGAGCTGGTCGCACGGGTGGCCGGCGGGCTCGGGACCGGCGCGGACGCGGCGGCGCTCTACCTGCAGTTGGCGGCGCTCGCCGCGCCCACCGACCGCAACGTGCGGCGGTGGAACGGCTGGTCGGCCAAGCAGCACGCGGCGGCGCGGGCGGAACTCCTGGCCACGGGCGCGGTGGTGGAGGCGAAGCGGGCGCGGGCCGGCCGGACGGTGTTCCTGCCCGGGGAGTGGACCGAGCTGAAGGCGCCGCACCTGCCGCTGGAGACGGTGAAGCTGGCGAGCCACCTGGCGTCGCCGCTGTGGCGCGGCGAGATCCTGGCCCCGTTCGTGCGGCTGCTGCCGACGGCGCCGTTGCACGAGCTGTTCGCGCAGGCGTGGGCGCGGACTTCGGGCGGTGCCTGAACAGAAAATCCTGACCCTCCCGAGCGCCCAATTCAAGCCATGCGAAGGGGTGTATTTTCGGCCACCCCGGGCGTAGCGTGTGCACACTCCACCAGGAGGAACGCACCGGCCCTCCCGCCTTGATCCGCCGGTGCGCACCGATGGAAGAGCCCCGCCACCACATCCCCCGGTGTGGCGGGGCTCTTTCGCGTGCGGACCGGCCCGCCGGCCCCGTGCGTCAGGCCGGGTCCGCGAGGGCCGCGGCGAGCATCCGGCGTGCGACGGCGGCCAGTTCGGCGAGGTCCGGGGCCGGTCGGGACCGGGCCAGGGCGCCGGCCAGCCGGTCGTAGAGGAGCCCTTCGGTCCAGGCGACGAGCAACTCGGCGGCCTCCTCGGGCCGGTCGGACCCGAGGGCCGCGGCGATGCCCGCGGCACGGGCCCGGGCCCCCTGCCCCGCCCGGTGGAGGTCCGCCTGGAGTTCCGGGTTTCGGGCGGCCTCCAGGCTGAGTTCGAAGCGGGCCAGCTGGCGCTCGCGCCCCACCGTCAGCCAGCGGTACAGCAGCCCGGCCAGGGCTGCCGCGGCCGCGTCCCGGTCCGGCGGCGTCACCGCGAGGGCGGGCGGGGCCGCGGGTGGGACCGACCCGGGCGGACCGCCGTCGTCCACGTCCGCGAGGTCCAGTTCGGCCAGCCGCTGGTAACAGGCCGCGATCAGCGCCGTCCTCGTACGGAAGTAGTACGAGGTGCTGCCCGCCGGCAGCCCCGCGGCACCGTCGACCGCGCGGTGGGTCAGGCCCCGCAGGCCGGCGGCGGCCACGAGGCCGATCGCGGTGTCGGCGATGAGGGTCCTGCGATCGGCAGGAGGAGGGGTGGACATCGCACCACTCTACAGCTGTAGAGTGAAACCGTCGCCCTCTACACATGTAGAGGCCTGGAGGAAGGCAGGACCCGTCATGTCGGCAGTTCAGCGTCACGCGGTCGTCGCGGGGGCAGGGATCGGCGGACTCACCGCGGCCCTGGCCCTGCACCGCAAGGGCTGGCGGGTGACCGTGTGCGAGCGGGCCCCCGGCCCGGCCGCCGTGGGCGCCGGGATCGTCCTCGCCCCCAACGCCCTGCGCGCCCTCGACACGATCGGCTTCGACATCGGCGGCACCGCGGGGCGCGCCGTGCCGGCCGCCATGGGCCTGCGCCGCCCCGACGGCCGCTGGCTGAGCCGCGCCGACACCGCGGCCCTGGCCGCCCGCTACGGCGGGCCGCCGCTCGCCCTGCACCGCTCGGCCCTCACCGACGCCCTGACCGCGGCGCTCCCCGACGGAACGGTCCACTACGGCGTCGAGGTCACCGCCGTGGACGACGCCGACGGCTTCCCGGTGGTCCGCACCCCGGCCGGCGACCTCGACGGCTGTGCCGACCTCGTGGTCGCCGCGGACGGCATCCACAGCCCCCTGCGCCGCCGGTACTTCCCCGACCACCCGGGCCTGCGCCACAGCGGGGAGACCGCCTGGCGCACCGTCCTGCCGGCCGCCGCGAGCCCGTCCGGGGCGGTCACCGCCGAGACCTGGGGCCGCGGCGAACGCTTCGGTGTGGTCCCGCTCGCCGACGGCAGGACGTACGTCTACGCCACCGCCGTGGCCCCCGAGGGCCATCGCCCCGCCGACGTCCGCGCCGAACTCCTGCGCCGCTTCGGCACCTGGCACGACCCGGTCCCGGCACTGCTGGAGCGGATCGATCCGGAGGCCGTGCTCCAGCACGACCTCTACGACCTGGCGGCGCCGCTCCCCCGCTTCCACCACGGACGGCTGGCCTGGCTCGGCGACGCCGCCCACGCCATGACCCCCAACCTCGGCCAGGGCGGCTGCCAGGCCGTCGAGGACGCGGTGGTCCTGGCCCACCTGCTGGACGGGGCCGGAACGGCCGGCGTTCCGGCGGCCCTCGCCGCCTACAGCGCGGCCCGCTGCGCCCGCACCGACGCCATCCGCGTCCGGGCCCGCCGCGCGGGCCGGGTCGCCGCCCTCACCCACCCCCTCGCCGTGGCCCTGCGCGACCTCGCCGTCCGCGCCACCCCGGCCGCGGTGGCGCACCGGGCGATGGACGGCCTCTTCGGCGGGTTCACCCTTCCGGCCGGAATGGAGGGCGCACCCACCGGCGTTGGCACTCGTTGGTGAGGTTCGTTGACCGTTCGACACGAAGGCAGGCGACACCCCATGACGACCGGAATCGACTGGGACCACCCGACCGACCCGCGGGCCGGGAGCTGGCAGCTGGACCACGTCAAGCAGTACGTGGGATCCGGCGGCACCGAGGGCCAGTACTGGAACGGCACCCAGACCCTCCTGCTCACCACCGTCGGCCGGGTCTCCGGGAAGCCCGTGCGCACACCGCTCATCTACGGTGAGGCCGACGGCCGCTACCTGCTGGTGGCCTCCAAGGGAGGCGCCGACGAGCACCCCCTGTGGTTCCGCAACCTGAGCGCGGAGCCGCAGGTCCGCATCCAGGTCGGCCCGCAGATCCTCCAGGGCACGGCGCGCACGGCGAACGCCGAGGAGCGCGCCGCCTACTGGCCGGTGATGGTGGGGCACTGGCCCGCCTACGACGAGTACCAGGCCAAGACGGACCGGGAGATCCCGATCGTGGTGATCGAACCCGCCGCGTAGGCACGCCGGCGGGCCCGTCACCCCGGCCGCATGACCCCGGCCGCATCACCCGGATCGCATCACCCCGGCCGCGTCACCGGCTGCCCGGCCTCAGGCGCACGTTCGCGCCACGCGCTCCAGCTCGTCCGCCCACACCGCCGGATCCCGGGGGCCGGCGTGCGGCGCGGCCAGCGACCGTACGCGGAAGCGGTTGCCCGGCGTCGTCCCGTCCGCCTCGCGGATCATCAGGTCCTGCAGGGCCGGCGGGATGGCGCGGTCCTCGCCGAACCGCAGGAAGGTGCGCGGCACCCGCCCCCACCGGTCGGGCAGCCCGCGGGCGTCGGCGGTCCCGATCGCCGCCGACTCGTCCGGCTCGAGGATGTTCAGGAGCGTGCGCACCTCCGCGTCCGACCAGTCGGCCGCCAGCGCGTCCTTGACCGCCGCGAAGAAGGCGGGGTCGCCGGACCGCCAGTTGACGCGGTTGACGCCCAGCTCCGGCGGGGTCGTGAAGCCGGGGATCCGGAACAGGGCGCTGGAGGCGGCCTCCGGAGTCGTCATCAGTTCCGCCACCGAGCCGTGCCGCGTCGGGCAGAACGCGGACGCGTACACCAGGTGGGCGATCAGCTCGGGTACCCGGTTGGCGACCGCGTTCAGCGTCGCCCCGCCCAGGCTCTGGCCGACCAGGACGACCGGGCCGCTGCGGTGCACGGCGCGGACGGTCTCGACCACGTGCGCCGCGAAGTCCGACAGCGTCACGGCACTGATCGGCGACGGCTCCGTGGCCAGCCGTGCCAGGTCCTGCGGGGCCTGGTAGGAGACGGGGAAGTAGGCGCCGGGCCCGTGGCCGGGCAGGTCCACCGCGATCGCCCGGTGGCCGCGCAGGCCCAGCTCCCGCACGACCGGGTTCCAGCCGTAGGAGTTGCTTCCGGAGCCGTGGACGAGGACGAAGACGGGGGCGCCCCGCTTCCCCGTGTCCGCGCTCGCGGCGGAGGCCCCCGCGCCCACCGCCGCGACCGCTCCGGCTCCGGCGACGGCCGCCTTCAGGACCCCGCGCCGTAACGGTCCGCCGGGGCGCTCCGCGCCACCGTTGTCACTCACACCTCTCACATTACGCATGGGTAACACCCTAGGCGCGGCCGCGCCCATGACCGGCCGGTTTCGGACACGCCCTAGTGCCCCAGCACGGCCATCGCCGCGTTGTGGCCGGGGACCCCGCTGACGCCGCCGCCGCGGACCGCGCCCGCGCCGCACAGCAGGACGTTGGCGCGGGACGTCTCCACGCCCCACCGGCCCCCGCCCTCGTCCGCGTGGGGCCAGGACAGGTCGCGGTGGAAGATGTGGCCGCCGGGCAGCCTCAGTTCGCGCTCCAGGTCCAGCGGGGTCTTCGCCTCGATGCAGGGGCGGCCGTCCGCGTCGAAGGCCAGGCAGTCGGTGAGCGGCTCGGCCAGGTGCGCGTCGAGCTGCGCGAGGGTGGCGGTCAGCAGCACCTCGCGCGCCTGCTGGTTGTCGTGCCCGAACAGCCGGGCCGGGGTGTGCAGTCCGAAGAGGGTGAGCGTCTGGTAGCCCTGCTCGACGAGTTCCGGCCCGAGGATCGTCGGGTCGGCGAGCGAGTGGCAGTAGATCTCCGACGGCGGTACGGACGGCAGTTCACCGGCCGCGGCCTCCGCGTAGGCCCGGGCGAGCTGCTCGTAGCCCTCGGCGATGTGGAAGGTCCCGCCGAAGGCCTCGCGCGGGTCGACGGTGGTGTCCCGCAGCCGGGGCAGCCGGCGCAGTAGCATGTTGACCTTGAGCTGGGCGCCCTCGGGGGCCGTCGCCGGGTCCTGGGCCGGGGCCTCGCCGAGGAGTTCGGCCAGTGCCCGCGGCGAGGCGTTCACCAGCACCTTCCGGCCGACGACGCGGCCTTCGCCGGTCGCCGTACGGAACACCACCTCGGCCGGGCCGGCCCCGTCGGTGTCGATCCGCAGCACCTCGTGGCCGGTGACGATCTCCGCCCCGGCCTTGGTCGCGGCCGCCGCCAGGGCGTCCGTCAGGGCGCCCATGCCGCCGACCGGCACGTCCCAGTCGCCCGTACCGCCGCCGATGACGTGGTAGAGGAAGCACCGGTTCTGGGCCAGCGAGGGATCGTGCGCGTCGGCGAAGGTGCCGATGAGGCCGTCCGTCAGGACCACCCCGCGGACCAGGTCGTCGGCGAAGTGCCGTTCCACCGCCTGTCCCAGCGGCTCCTCGAACAGCATCCGCCACGCGGCCTCGTCGTCGATCCGGGCCCGCAGCTCCGCCCGCGTGGGCAGCGGTTCGGTCAGGGTGGGGAAGACCTTGCGGGCCACTTGCCCGGTGGTCGCGTAGAAGGCACGCCAGCTCTCGTACTCCCGGTCCGAGCCGGTCAGCTTGGCGAAGGAGGCCCGGGTGCGCTCCTCGCCCCCGCCGACGAGCAGTCCGCCGGGCCGCCCGTCGCGCTCGGTCGGCGTGTACGAGGAGACCGTGCGCCGGCGTACCGCGAAGCTCAGCTCCAGGTCGCGCACGATCTTCTCGGGCAGCAGCGACACCAGGTAGGAGTACCGGGAGAGGCGGGCGTCGACGCCCACGAAGGGTCTGCTGGAGATCGCCGCCCCGCCGGTGTTCCCGAGCCGCTCCAGCACCAGCACCGAGCGGCCGGCCCGGGCCAGGTAGGCGGCTGCCACCAGACCGTTGTGCCCGCCGCCCACGATCACGTCGTCGTACACGTCCCGCCCGAAGGTCGTCATGGCTCTTGGTAGCACACCTGGCCGAGCCGCTCCAGACAGTGGGCCTCGTCGGCGTGGGCCAGCACCGTCTCGGGATGCTCGTCGCCCAGCGACCGTTCGCGGATGCCGGACAGGTCCCGGTAGATCGGCAGGGCCTCCTCCCAGCGGCCGAGCCGGCCCAGGCCGACGGCCAGTTCCCGGCGGCTGACCAGGGTGTCCGCGTGCTCGGCGCCGAGCACCTCGGCCCGTACGGCGGCCACCTGCCGGGCCTCGGCCACCGCCTCCTCCCAGCGTTCCAGGCGGCCCAGGTTGACGCCGAGGACGTGCCGGGCGCGCAGCGTCTCCGCGTCGGTCGCCCCGTAGGCGCGGGTGCGGTCGCGGACCAGGGCCCGGAAGAGGTCGAGGGCCTGGGCGCTGCCGCCGGTGCGGCCGAGGGCGATGCCGACCTCGTAGCGGGCGGCCAGGGTGTCGGGGTGGTCGCGGCCGAGGACCCGTTCCCGTGCGGCGGCGACCTCGCGGAAGCCGGCCAGCGCCTCGTGCCAGCGGTCGAGGCGGCCGAGCACGTACGCCGCCTCGTACCGGGTCAGCAGGGTGTCCGCGTGCTCGGCGCCCAGGACGGCCGCGCGGTCCGCGGCGACCGCGACGGCGGTGGTGTGGGCGTCCGCGTACCGGCCCAGCGCCCGCAGGGCGCAGGCCAGGTTGTGGCGGCAGCGCAGCGTGTCGGGGTGGAGCTGGCCCATGGTCCGCTCGCGCGCGACGAGCACCGCGCGGTACAGGTCGTGCGCCTCCTGGTGGCGGCCGAGCCGGCCCATCTCGTACGCCGCCTCCTGGCGGGCGGCGAGGGTGTCGGCGTGGTCCGCGCCGAGGACCCGGGCGCGCCCGTCGGCCACGGCCGCGTACACGGACAGCGCCTCCTCGGGGCGGCCCGCGCGGCTGAGGGTGCGGGCGCGGGCGTGGCCGGCCGCGAGCGCGTCGGGGCCGGTCTCGCGCGGACCGGCCGGGCGCGGGAACCCGTAGGCCGCGGTGAGGCGCGGGTCCTCGGTGGGCGCGGGGCGCACGATGGTGCCGTGGCCCTCGCCGCCGGGGCGCGGGGCGCTCTGTTCGCCGCCGGGGCGCACGGCGGTCCAGGAACCGGTGAGCACGGCCCACTGGCCGCTCGCGGGACGTGCTTCGATGCCGGCCTTGCGGCCGGCGGTCATGCCGCGCGCCCAGGCCGGGAGCGGCGGAAGGGCGCCGGGCAGCCCGCCGGGGCCGAGCCGGGACTCCACGAGCCTGCGGTGCACGTGGCGGGCGTCCTGCGGACGGTCGTCCGGGCACTTGGCGAGCAGGTCCAGGACCACCTGCTCGAAGTAGCCGGGCAGCTCGGGGCGGTGCTCGCGCAGCGGCACGGGCGCGGTGTCGCGGTGGCCGATGAGGACCGACCAGGAGTCGCCGAGGTCGAAGGGCGGGGCGCCCGTGGCGATCTCGTACAGGACGCAGCCGAGGGAGTAGAGGTCGCTGCGGTGGTCGACCTCGCCGCCGGCGATCTGCTCGGGCGACATGTAGTGCGGGGTGCCCATGGCCATACCGCCGCCGGTGAGCTTGGCGGTGAAGCCGATGTCGTGCGCGAGCCGGGCGATGCCGAAGTCGCAGATCTTCACGGTGCCGTCGACGAGCCGCATGATGTTGGCCGGCTTCAGGTCCCGGTGGACGACGCCCTGGTCGTGGGTGTAGCCGAGGGCGGCGGCCATCTGCTCGGCGATGTCGACGACCACGTCCACGGGGAGGGGGCGGGTCTCGCTGTCCTCCATGAGCTGGCTGAGGTTGCGGCCTTCGAGGAGCTCCATGACGAGGTAGAGGGGGCCGCCGGCGGCGCTGTCGTCGCCGAAGTCGTGCACGACGGTCACGCCGCGGTGCTGGAGGGAGGCGGCCACGCGCGCCTCGCGCCGGAAGCGCTCGCGCAGCACCTGGGTGAAGTGGGCGTCCTGATCGGCGCCGATGGGCTTGAGGCACTTCACGGCGACCTGCCGGCCCAGCGATTCGTCCCGGGCGCGCCATACTTCGCCCATGCCGCCGCGCCCGATCAGATCGAGCGACCGGTACCGGCCCTGGATCAGTCTGGACTCCGCCATGTCTTAAAGTCGCCCCCGTTGTCGCGCTACGCCCTCCCCGGCCGGTCCAGTATGGCCGCTGATGTACGCAGTGTGTACGGAGAGGGGCGGCTCGCGGGGCCCATGCGACGCATCGCTTTCAAGATGTGACCTGGCGGCAGCTTCCACCGCAGACCTGCGGGAATGCTGCGCAGCACGCGTCCCGTGAGGCGCAGGCGCCGGGTGACGCTGCGCGGGGCGGGAGCCGGGCGCCCGTACAGCTGGTGCGCCCAGCCGGGGAGGGAACCGTACGCGAGGCCGGCGAGCGGGCGCCACAGCAGGTTTCGGCCAGGGACGAGGAGGGGATGGACGGGCGGGCCGCGCAGGAAGTCGTCCACGGCGAGGGCGTCGGGGCCGGCGGCGAGCTCGGGGCGGACCTGCTCGAAGTAGGCCGCGAGCTGGGCGGTGTCGGCGGGCACGCCGGCCGGGTCGAGGCCCACGAGGCGTGCGTTGACGCGGTTCTCGTCGACGTAGCGGTCGGCCTGGGCGGAAGTGAGCGCGATGCCCGATCTGCGCAGGACGTGCAGGAAGCTGTCGATCTGCGCGCAGTGGATCCACAGCAGCAGTTCGGGGTCGTCGACGGGAAAGGTGCGACCGGTGGCCGGATCGGTGGCGGACAGCCTGCGGTGGATGGCGCGAACCCGACCACCGGCACGCTCGGCGGCCTCGGTGGTGCCGTAGGTGAGGGTGCCGACGAAGTCGGCGGTGCGCAGCAGCCGGCCCCAGGCGTCGCGCCGGAAGTCGGAGTTCTCCATGACGCCCCGGACCGCGCGCGGGTGGAGGGCCTGGAGGTAGAGGGCGCGGACTCCGGCGATCCACATCATCGGGTCGCCGTGGCAGTTCCAGGTGACGGACGCGGGGCCGTAGAGGCCCGGGTCGGCGCCGGATCCCGTCCCGGGCCGGGGTCCGGGTGCGGCGCCGGGTCCGGTCGCGGTGTTCCCCATCCCGTACCTCCCCGTCGCGGACGCCCGGCCGCTCCAGCCTACCGAGGCGGGAGCCCGCGGGGCAGTCGTCGGGCTGCGCGCCCACCCGTACGAGGACCTGCGGACGGCGGCGGCTCACGCGGCGCACGCGGCGGATCCGGCCGGGGCGGATCCGGCCGGGGTGGATCCGGCCGGGGCGGATCCGGCCGGGGCGGATCCGGCCGGGGCGGATCCGGCCGGGGCGGATCCGGCCGGGGCGGATCCGGCCGGGGCGGATCCGGCCGGGGCGGATC
>NZ_JBFBGM010000010.1:0-243709 GCF_040684695.1 Streptomyces erythrochromogenes | reverse complement strand
GGTGAGGTTGAGGTGGGAGGTGAGGTGGTGGAGGTGGTGGGCGGTGTCGGTTTTGGGGTGGAGGACGTGGGTGATGTGGTGGGGGGTGAGGTTGTCGAGGGTGGCGTCGTTGAGGGTGCCTGCGGCGTGGATGACGGTGGTGAGGGGGTGGTTGGTGGGGATGGTGTCGAGGAGGTTTTCGAGTGCTTGGCGGTCGGCGGTGTCGCAGGCGGTGATGGTGATGTGGGCGCCGGCGGTGGTGAGTTCGTCGTGGAGGGCTTGGGCTCCGGGTGCGGTGGGGCCGGTGCGGCTGGTGAGGTGGAGGTGTTTGGCGCCGTGGTGGGTGACGAGGTGGCGGGCGAGGATGCGTCCGAGTCCGCCGGTGCCGCCGGTGATGAGGATGGTGCCTTCCGGGTCGAGTGCGGTGCCCGGGGTGCTGGGGGCGGTTTCGAGGCGGGGTGTGTGCAACTGGCCCGCGCGTAGTGCGTATTGGCTGTCGGGGTGAGCGGCGGCGGTGTGTGCTGCGGTGGCGAGGTGTTCGGTGGTGTCGGTGGTGTCGATGTCGAGGAGGGTGATGCGGCCGGGGTGTTCGTTCTGTGCGGTGCGGATGAGGCCGGTGAGGGCGGCGGCGGGGAGGTCGTGGATGTCTTCGTCGGTGGTGAGTGCGGTGGCGCCGCGGGTGAGGACGACGATCCGGGTGGAGTCGAGGGCCGTGTCGGCGAGGAGTTGCTGGAGGGTGGCCAGGGTGTCCTGGACCGCTCCGTGCACCTCCGCGAAGCTCTCCGACAGGGCTATGTGAGAAGGCAGTTGCGCGCCGTCGCGCAGAGCCGACCGCAGTTCGGCGACGTCCGCGTACGTGTCACCCGAGACGGCCGCGGCCAGCCCGTGCGGATCGGACCCCAGCACCGCCCACAGCCCCGCCGCGGCCTCCGCGGCCGCCTGCGGAACGGGCCTCCACACCAGCCGGTGCAGCCCGGAGCGCCGCCCCGCGCCCGCGCTCCGCGCGGCACGGAGGTCACCGGCGGGACGCAGCGTGATCGAGTCGATCGTGACGACGGGCCGGCCCTCGGGGTCCGTCGCCGTCAGTGAGGCGGTGTTGGCGTCCACCGGAACCACGTGCACGCGCAACGCGGTCGCCCCCGCGGCGTGCAGGGTGACCCCGCTGAAGGAGAACGGGATGGCCAGCTCGCTGCCGTCACCGAGCAGCATCGCGTGCAGGGCCGCGTCGAGCAGCGCCGGGTGGATCGCGAAGGCCGAGGCGTCGGCGTGCTGTTCCTGCGTGAGGGAGACCTCCGCGAACCGCTCCTCGCCCGACAGCCAGGCCCGGCCCAGGCCCTGGAAGACCGGCCCGTACTCGTAACCGCGGTCGGCGAGGCGCTCGTAGACGTCGTCGAGCGGGACCGGCCGCGCACCCTGTGGCGGCCAGGCCGGTGAGGCGGGCGGGACCGGGTGCTCGCCGGCGGCCAGTACGCCCGAGGCGTGCCGGGTCCACTCCGCGTCGCCCGCGCCCTCGGGGCGGGAGTGGACGGTGACGGACCGGGTGCCCGACTCCTCGACCGGGCCGAGCGCGACCTGGAGGTGGACGCCGCCCTCCTCGGGAACGAGCAGCGGCGCCTCCAGCACCAGCTCCCGCAGCCGGTCGTGGCCGAAGCGGTCGCCCGCGGAGACGGCCATGTCGACGAGGGCGGTGCCGGGCAGCAGGACCGTGCCGACGACCGCGTGGTCCACGACCCAGGGGTGGGTACGGCGTGAGACACGGCCCGTGAACAGCACGCCGTCGCGGTCGGCGAGGCTGGTCACCGCGCCCAGCAGCGGGTGCTCCGCCGGGGTGAGGCCCAGACCGGACGGGTCCTCCGCCGTGACCGGGGTGTCCAGCCAGAAGCGGCTCCGCTGGAAGGCGTACGTCGGCAGCTGGACCCGCCGGGCGCCGGTGGCGGCGAACACGGCGGACCAGTCGACGCCGATGCCGTTGCAGTGGGCTTCGCCGAGCGCGAGCAGCAGCCGCCCGGCCTCGTCCTCGTCGCGGCGCAGGGTGCCCAGGGCGGTGCCCCGCACCCCCGCCTCGTCGAGGGCCGCCTGCACGCCGATGGTGAGCACCGGGTGCGGGCTGACCTCGATGAAGGTGTGGTGCCCGGCGGCCAGGAGCGCGCCGACGGCCTGCTCGAACTGCACGGTCTCCCGGAGGTTCTGGTACCAGTACCCGGCGCCCATCACGCTCGCGTCGGGCAGCAGCGCCCCGGTCAGCGACGAGTAGACCGGTACGTCTCCCGGGCCCGCCCCGATCCCGTCGAGGAGCCGCGCCAGCTCGCCCTCCAGTTCTTCCACGTGGGCCGAGTGGGAGGCGTAGTCCACGTCGACGAGACGGGCCCGCGCGCCCTCCTCCTTGGCCCGGGCGAGGAACGCGCGCAGGGCCTCCGGGTCGCCGGAGACCACGGTCTGGGCCGGGCCGTTGACCGCGGCGACCGAGATCCTGCCCGGCCAGGCGCCGATGCGCTCGCGCACCCACGCGGCCGGCCGGGCCACGGACATCATGCCGCCCCGGCCCGACAGCACGGTCAGTGCGCGGCTGCGCAGCGCCACGACCCTGGCGGCGTCCTCGATGCTCAGCACACCGGCCACGCAGGCCGCCGCGATCTCGCCCTGCGAGTGGCCGATCACGGCGGCCGGCTCCACCCCCAGTGAGCGCCACACCGCGGCCAGGGACACCATTACCGACCACAGGACGGGCTGTACGACGTCCACGCGCTCGAAGCCGGGAGCACCCTCCGCGCCCCGGACGACGTCCAGGAGCGACCAGTCCACCAGCGGGTCCAGCGCCGCCGCGCACTCGGCCATCCGGCGGGCGAACACCGGTGAGGACTCCAGCAGTCCGGCCGCCATCCCGGCCCACTGCGCGCCCTGCCCCGGGAAGACGAACACGGGGCGGGCCGCGGGCCGGCTCTGCCCGGTGACCAGGCCGCGGGCCGTGGCGCCGTCGGCCAGTGCCCGCAGGCCCTGCTCCAGCTCCGCGCGGTCACCGGCGACGACCGCGGCCCGCCGGTCGAAGTGGGCGCGGCCGACGGCGAGGGAACGGCCGATGTCCGTGAGACGGGCGCCGGGGTGGTCGCGCAGGTGGTCCAGGAGCCGGCCGGCCTGGGCCCGCAGCGCCCCGTCCGTCTTCGCCGACACGAGGAAGGGGACGGGGGCGCCTTCGGCGGGCACCTCTGCGGTCGGCGCGGCTTCCTCGGCCTCCGGCTCGGCGGCCTGCTCCAGCACGAGGTGGGCGTTGGTGCCGCTGACGCCGAAGGAGGAGACGCCGGCCCGGCGCGGCCGGTCGGTCTCCGGCCACGGCGTGGCCTCGGTCAGCAGCGCGACCGCGCCGCTCGACCAGTCCACGTGCGAGGTCGGGGCGTCCACGTGCAGGGTGCGCGGCAGCAGGCCGTTGCGGATCGCCATGACCATCTTGATGACGCCGCCCGCGCCGGCGGCGGCCTGGGTGTGCCCGATGTTCGACTTGAGCGAGCCCAGGAACAGCGGGCGGCCCGCGGCACGGTCCTGTCCGTAGGTGGCCAGCAGGGCCTGGGCCTCGATGGGGTCGCCGAGTCGGGTGCCCGTACCGTGCGCCTCGACGGCGTCGACGTCCGCGGCCGACAGTCCGCAGGCGGCGAGCGCCTCACGGATGACCCGCTCCTGGGACGGGCCGCTGGGCGCGCTCAGCCCGTTGCTGGCGCCGTCCTGGTTGACGGCCGAGCCGCGGATGACCGCGAGGACCTCGTGCCCGTTGCGCCGCGCGTCGGAGAGCCGCTCCAGCAGCAGCATGCCGACGCCCTCGCCCCAGCCCGTACCGTCCGCGGCCTCCGCGAAGGACTTGCAGCGGCCGTCCACCGACAGTCCGCGCTGGCGGCTGAACTCCACGAACATGCCGGGCGTCGCCATCACCGTCACACCGCCGGCCAGGGCCAGTTCGCACTCGCCGGCCCGCAGCGCCTGGGCGGCCGTGTGCAGGGCCACGAGGGAGGCCGAGCACGCGGTGTCGACGGTGACGGCCGGACCCTCCAGACCGAGGGTGTAGGAGGCGCGGCCGGAGACCACGCTCGTGTACGTGCCGGTCAGCAGGTAGCCGCCGACGCCCTCGCCCGCCTCGTGCAGCCGCGGACCGTAGTCCTGCGCCATGGCGCCGACGTACACGCCGGTCCCGCTGCCGCGCAGCGCCGCCGGATCGATCCCGGCGCGCTCCACGGCCTCCCACACGGTTTCGAGCACCATGCGCTGCTGCGGGTCCATGGCCGCGGCCTCGCGCGGGCTGATCCCGAAGAACTCGGCGTCGAACCGGTCGACGTCGTGCAGGAACCCGCCCCGGCGGGTGTACGAGGTGCCCGCGCGGTCGGGGTCCCCGTCGAAGAGGGTCTCCAGCGCCCAGCCGCGGTTTCCGGGGAACTCGGAGACGGCGTCGCGCTCCTCCACCAGCAGCCGCCACAGGTCCTCGGGGGATTCCACCCCGCCCGGGAAGCGGCACGCCATGGAGACGATCGCGACGGGCTCGTCGGACGCGTGGTCGCGGCGCCGGACCGACCGGGGGACGGGCTTGCGGGCGGGGGCCGTCCCGGAGAGCTCGGCGAGCCGGGCGACCAGCTTCTCCGGGGTGGGCCGGTCGAACAGCAGGGTGGTGGGCAGCTTCAGACCGGTCGCGGCGACGAGCCGGTTGCGCAGCTCCACGGCGGTCGCGGAGTCGAAGCCGAGCTCCTGGAAGGTGCGGGCGGGGTCGATGTCCGCGCCCGTGCCGCGGCCGAGGACGAGGGCCGCCTCCGAACGCACCAGGTCCGTCAGGAACCGGGCCGTGCGCTCGGGGTCACCGCCGGTCCCGAAGGGGTCGGCGGTGGCGGACGCCCCGAGCCGGAAGGGGTACGTGGGCAGGGCGACGGCCGGGGTGTCCGGGGGGAAGACGGGGCTCCAGTCGACCGGGGCGCCGTGCGCGTACGCCTCGGCCGCGGAGGACAGGAAGCGGTGCGGGCCCTCCGCGCCCCGCCGCAGCGATCCGACGACGGCGGCGGTGGACCCGGCGGCCTCCAGGGTCTGTTCGAGGGGCAGCGTCAGCACCGGGTGCGGGCCGATCTCGACGAAGAGGTCGTGGTCGGCCACGCACCGGACCGAGCTCTCGAACAGCACGGTCTCGCGCAGGCTGCGGAACCAGTACGAGGCGTCCAGCGAGCGGGTGTCCAGCAGCCCGCCCGTCAGGGCCGAGTGGAAGGGGAGGCTCCCCCTGCGCGGGCGGATCGGGGCCAGTGCGGTCAGCAGCTCCTCGCGGAGCTCGTCGATGTGCGCGGAGTGCGCCGCGTAGTCGATGGCGACGCGCCGGACCCGCACGCCCGCGGCGGTGAGCTCCTCCTGGAGCTCACCGACGGCGTCGAGGTCGCCGGACACGGTGATCGAGCGCGGCCCGTTGACGCCGGCGACGGAGAGCCGCCCGCCGTACGGGGCGATCCTCTGCCGCACCTCGTCGAGGGGCAGCAGGACCGAGAGCATGGCGCCGCGGCCCGCGAGGCGGGCCTGGGCCCTGCCGCAGACCGCGCTGGTGCGGGCGCCGTCGGCCAGGCTCAGTCCGCCCGCGACGACGGCCGCGGCCATCTCGCCGATGCTGTGGCCGACGACCGCGGCCGGCTCGATGCCGAAGGAGCGCCAGAGGGCGGCCAGGCCGAGGGAGGTCGCGAACAGGGCGGGCTGGATGACGTCGATGCGGTCGGGCGCGGGTGCGCCGGGCACCCCGCGCAGGACGTCCTCCAGGGACCAGTCGACGTACGGGGCGAGCGCGTCGGCGGTGGCCCGGACACTGGCGAGGAAGACGTCCGAGGCGTCGAGCAGGTCGGCGGCCATGCCGGTCCACTGCGCGCCGTGGCCGGGGAAGACGAAGACCGTCCGCTCGCGCGGCACGGCCGTGCCGCCGGTGCGTCCGGGGCCGCGGCGGCCCTCGGCGAGCGCGGCCAGCTCCTGGGCGAACTCCGCCCCGGTGGCGGCCAGCAGGACGGATCGGTGCGTGAACGCGGTCCGTGAGACGGCCAGCGAACGGCCGATGCCGGCGAGGTCGGGCCCTTCGCCGAGGCCGTCGCCGTCGCCGCCTCCGACGCCCTTGCCGAGCCGGGCGAGGAGCTGCCCAGCCCGGGCGCGCTCGGCCTGCGCGGTGTGCCCGGAGAGCACCCAGGGCAGCACGCCGGCCCGGAAGGCGGCCGGCCGGCCGGCGCGGGGCTCGCGTGCACCGCCACGGGGCGCCCCGTCGACCTCCACGGCCCACACCGCCCCGTCCGCGTCGGCAGCCCGCACCCCGCCGGCCCGCCCGCCCGCGGCCGCCCGCAGGACCTCACCGAGCCGCGCACCGGTGCCGTCGGTGCCGTTCGCGGGACGGGCCGGGTCCGGGTCCGGGTCCGGGTCGGGGGACGGGCCCGTGGCGGTGAGCACCGCGAGGATCCGGTCGCCGGCCGCCTCGGCCCGGGGCAGGGTCTTGAGGACGGCGACGAACCCGTCCGCCGCGCCCGCGAGGGCGATCGGGCTCTCCCCGGAGCGCAGGCTCTCCGCCGCGAGGTGCACCGCCGCCGGCGCGGACGCGACGCCCGCGCGCACGGTCCGGTGCGCACCGGTCAGGCCGAACACGGCCCCGACCGCACCGGCGAGGTCCTCGTCCCCGTCGTCCCCGTCGTCCGGGCCGTCCGGGCCGTCCGGGCCGAGGAAGAGCCCCGTACCGCCGGCCCCGCGCAGCGAGGCCGGTACGACCCCGGCGTCCTCCAGGGCCTCCCAGCACAGTTCCAGCAGAAGCCGCTGCCGTGCGTCCACCGATGCGGCCGCCTCCGGCCCGAGCCCGAAGAACGCCGGGTCGAAGTGGCCGGCGGGCCCGTCCGTCCCCGGGACGCGGCAGGACAGGCCGATGACGGCGACGGGCTCCCCAGTGCTCCCACCGGTTCCGGCGGTCCCGGCTCCTCCGGCGAACTCGACATCGCGGCGGGTGGTCTCGACAGACATGCGGATCCTCACTCCAAGTCCAAAGGTGTTCCGGGGAGCAGCACTTCGAGGGGGCCGCCCGGAACACCCGGGAGGCGACCCGCCTGTACGACCGGCCCGCTCGCGGCGGCTACCACTCCACGCGCAGCCGGGCCAGCCCACGCGTGCCGAGGCCGTCCTTCCAGACCACGGCGTCGGGCCCCGGGGCCGTCCGCAGGGTCGGGAACCGCCGCGTCAGCCGCTCCAGCACGATCTGCAGCTGGAGCCTGGCCAGCGGGGCGCCGAGACAGCGGTGGACCCCGTGCCCGAAGGTCAGGTGGGCGGCGTCGTGCCCCTGCGGATCCAGCAGCCCGGGCTCCGTGAACGTCCTGCCGTCCCGGTTGCCGTGCAGCAGGGAGACGATGACGCCCTCCCCGGCCTGGACGGTGACGCTGCCGAGCGGTACGGGTTCCACCGCCACCCGGGGGAAGCTGATCGGGGTGGAGGGGGTCAGCCGCAGCAGTTCCTCGACCGTGGGGGCCAGCCGGTCGGGCTGCCCGCACAGCTCCCCGTACGCGGCGGGGTCGCGCAGCAGGGCGTGCACCGACAGGCCGAGCTGCCCGACGACGGTCTCGTAGCCGGCCATCAGCAGGGTGAGTCCCATGGTGAGCAGCTCGCCCATGGACAGGTCGCCCTGCTCGTGCGCCGCGATCATGGAGGTGAGCAGGTCGTCCTCCGGCCGGCGGCGCTTGCGGTCGATCAGGTCGGCCATGTAGTCGATGAGTTCGAGGCGCCGGCGGGCCTTCTCCTGCGGGGTGCTGGCGGAGATGTCGAACAGCACCTCGACCCAGTCGCGGAAGCGGGTGGCGTCCTCGGGGGGCACCCCGAGCAGCGAGCACAGGACGGCCAGGGGCAGCGGAGCGACGAGCGCCTCGATCAGGTCGGTGCCCGGCCCCGCCGCGGCCAGGGCGTCGAGGTGGCGGTCGGCCATCTCCTCCACGGCCGGTGCCATGGCGGCGGTGCGGCCGGTGGTGAACGCCTTGGTCACGACGCGCCGCAGCCTGGAGTGATCCGCCCCGTCCATGCTCATCATGGAATTCGGCACCGGCTGGGCGTCGTTGAGCTTCGGGGCCCGCGCGGTGACGGCCTCGGCGCGGCTGAACCTCTTGTCCGTCAGGACCCGGCGGGCCAGCGCGTAGTCGCAGACCAGCCACATCTTGTCGCCGGCGGGCGTGAAGAACGGGACGACGTCGATGCCGTCCGGGACCTGCCCCTCCCCGGCCACGTACTGACCGAGGAACTCCGGAAGCGGGCCCAGCGGGCCGGCGCTGCGGTGCTTCATGCCTTTCCTCCCCGTTGTGGTCGGCGGTCAGGTGTTCAACAGGCGACGCTCGGCCTCGCGCAGGACCGCGATCGGCCGGTTGAACGCGATGCGCACGTAACCCGCACCGTCGGCGGGGTCGGCGAAGAAGGGGGCTCCGGGCACGACCAGCACACCGGTCCGGTCCAGGAGTTCGCGGACGAAGCCGAGGCTGTCCTGGCGGCCTCCGGTGAGGGGGGAGATGTCGGCGAAGAGGAAGCAACCGCCCTCGGCGGGGGCGAACTTCATGCCCGCGCGGGAGAAGACCTCCTGGGCGAGGTCGCGCCGGTCGGCCATCTCGGCCGCCGCGACCGCCAGGTCGACGCCGTGGGCGGTGCGTCCCGCGGCCACCTGCAGGGGGACCGCGGCGCCCAGCGTGGTGAGCTCGTGCACCTGGCGCAGGGCGCCCGTGCGCACGGGGTCGGAGCGCAGGAAGCCCAGTCGCCATCCGCTGACGGCGTGGCTCTTGGACAGGGACCCGACGACGATGCTGCGCTCGGCCAGCCCGGGCACGTCGGCCACGGAGACGTGGGTGCGGCCGTCGAAGACGAAGGCGCGGTAGACCTCGTCGGAGATCACGGTGACGTCCCACCGCTCGCACAGCTCGGCGATCTCGCCGAGTTCCCGGCGGGTGAGCACGCGTCCGGTCGGGTTGCCGGGGGTGTTCAGGACGACGGCCCGGGTCCGGGGGGAGAAGGCGGCGGCCAGCTCGGCGGGGTCGAAGCGCCAGTCGGGCGCGTGCAGCCGTACGTAGCGGGGTACGGCCCCGGTCAGTTCGACGGCGGCGGTGAAGTGGTCGAAGCCGGGGTCGAGGAGGACGACCTCGTCGCCGGGGTCCACGGTCGCCAGCAGCGCGACGAAGAGGGCCTCCGTCGCGCCCGCGGTGACGGTGATCTCGGTGTCCGGGTCGGTGGGGGTGCCCAGGGAGTCCGCGATCCGCCGACGCAGCAGGGCGTCGCCGTTGGGGTGCTCGTACTGGTTGTGGCCGGCCCGTACGGCACGGGCCGCCTCCTCGATCATGTCCGCGGAGGTCTCGGGATGTCCGGGGGTGCCGACGGCCAGGTCGACGGCGTCACGGGTCCGCGCCAGCATGAACACCTCGGTCAGCCCGCTGCCCTTGAGCCTCGCCGCGCGCGACGAGACGGGTGGCCTGGGGGCCCGTGAGTGCGTCATTTCCGATCCTCCTGCTCATGCCGAATCGACTGAATGAGATGAATGGGGAGGCGCAGTACGGGCGCGGAGAAATGGCCGTAGCCGTTCCGCTTTACCTCTGGTGCCTCGTGAAAAAAGCCGAGCCGGCGGCGCTGGGAATTCTGCCGAGCCGCTGCGGAGAAACTCTGGCCGAGAATGAACATACCTCTCGGCCGGGAGGCGGAGAACAGAACGGCGACGACAGGCGGCGGCAGCGGGCAACGGCTGTTCAGTTGTTCGATCGGGCGGTCGTTCCCGTCCCGTCGACGGGACGGTGCGGGGTCCTCGGCGGTGGCCGGACGCCGGCTGCGCGGTGGGTGCGTGGTGGGTGCGGCGGGCGGCTTTGGCACGCCTTTAGCACGTGCTGCGAGCCTCCACACCTGTTCTGTTGGCCCCTTCACGTGGAGGCACGATGGCGATTCAGGTCGGCGACATCGAGGGATCGAGAACGGGTCGGATCCCCGCGGGCCCCGAGGCGGCACCGAGGCCGCGCAGGGGTGTGGGCGAGGACCCGCGGCGCGGGCAGGTGCTGACCACCAAGGTGGGGCTGCAGATGCCCGCGGGGATGTCCTTCGACGACTGGGAGAAGGCCGGCCGCCAGCTGTCCGGAATTGTGGATTCCTCTTCCTGGTGGCTGGGCGACTGGCTCGTGTACGGGAAGGACCACTACACCGACCGCTACCAGCGCGGGATCCGGGCCGCCGGGCTCCAGTACCAGACCCTGCGCAACTACGCCTGGGTCTCCCGCCGGTTCGACTTCGGCCGACGGCGGGGCTCCCTCAGCTTCCAGCACCACGCCGAGCTGGCGTCCCTGCCGCACGACGAGCAGGAGACCTGGCTCGACCGCGCCGAGCAGCGCCGGTGGACCACCAAGCAGCTGCGCAGCGCCATCCGTGCCGCGCGCGAGAGCCAGGACCGGGTCCGGGTCCCCGCGGAACCGACCCGGAGGCTGGAAGTGCCGGGCAGCCGCCTGGAGTGGTGGCACAAGGCCGCCGAGCAGGCGGGCGTCGACTTCGAGCGCTGGGTGCTGGTCACCCTGGACAGCGCCGCGAAGCAGGCCCTGGCCGAACTCGGCCGGCTGGAGGACACCGCGAACGGGCCGGCGGAGCTCGTGGCGGCGCCGGCCGGACCCCGGGAACCGCGGGAGATCCGGGGCCCCTTGGCGATCGAAGGACCGAAGCCGCCCGCGGGCACGGGGGCGGTGGAGCCCGGAAGGCCCGCCCCCGATGCCTGAGCACCCCGTGCACGGCGGCGGCCCGTCGGGCCCGCACTCGGCGGGGGAGTGCGGGACCTGAGGGGCCGGGTGCCGCGGCGCCGGACCCCGGGCTCCCCGGGGCCCGGCGCCGTCCGGCCGCTCAGGGGAGCTGCCGCATCAGGTCGGCCGTGTCGCGCTGCCGCGTGCACCCGCTGTGGGTGAAGGAGTCCAGCACCCGCCCGCGCACCTCGGCGGGCTGCTCCTGGCTGAGCTTGAACATGCCCTCGGCGCCGGTCACCGTGATCCGGAAGGCGCCCACGGCCGGCAGGAGCCGGTGGAAGTAGCCGATCGAGTCGGTCATGTCCCAGCCCGATCCGAACTTCGCCTCCTCGAAGGCGCGCACGGTGGACTGCACCACGTCCATCGTCTCCTCGCTCGATTCGATCTTCTCCACCACACCGCGCACGTGCACCGAGGTGAAATCCCATGTCGGGGCCGCCGGTGATTTCTCGTACACCGTCGGAGAGACGTAGGAATGCGGGCCGGTGAAGGTCAGCAGGACGACGCCGCCGTTCTTCATCGCCGCCCAGTGCGGATTGGCCTTGTTCATGTGTCCGAGCAGCCTGGCACCCGAAAGGTCCGGCGCCCATTCCTCGTTCGCCCGCGGATCGGCGATGACCGGGAGATGGGTGGCGAACGGGCCGTCCTCGGCGGTCCCGTTGATCACCGCCAATGCCAGCGGATTGTCGCGCATCAGGTCTGTCATCCATGAACGGTCCGGTTCACGGTAGTCACTCGGGACGAACATCCGGGATTCACCCTCTCAGTCGGCGCGGTGCGCGAACGCGTGGAAATCCGGACCGACCGTACCTTCGTCCTGTCACCGGGACACGGGTCTTCGGTATTCGGTTCGCGCAAAGGCCGTTCGGATTGCTTTGTTGGTGACTTCAGGTTGGCGCCGGGACGTTCTCCGGCGCAATACTGAATAAAGATCTCCCGGATCACCGGTCGAGATTCCAAGACGCTAGCGGGAGAATTGTCTATGGGTACAACGAGTACGCATGAACACGAGATTCACGACGTGGTGGGCATCGGCTTCGGCCCGTCCAACCTGTCGCTCGCCATCGCTCTGGAAGAGCACCGGGCCAATGTTCCGGACCGCCCTGTCAAAGCCGCGTTCTTCGAGCGTCAGGCGTCGTTCGGATGGCACCGCAATATGCTGCTGCCGTCGACGACCATGCAGATCTCGTTCCTGAAGGACCTGGCCACCTTCCGTAATCCGGTGTCCAGGTTCAGTTTCGTTTCGTATCTGCACGCGGCCGGGCGGCTCGTGCAGTTCGTCAACAACCAGGACTTCTTCCCGACCCGGCAGGAATTCCACCAGTACCTGGAATGGGCGGCGGCCGGCCTCGCCGACCGCGTGTCCTACGGGTCCGAGGTCACCGCGATCCGGCCCGCCGCGGACTCCGCGACCGGATCCCCCGACCACCTCCGGCTGGAGGTCCGGGGCCCCGGCGGCGACGTCAGGCTGGTCAGGGCGCGCAACGTGGCCATATCGACCGGGCTGGTGCCACGCCTCCCGGCCGGGGTCACCGCCGACGAACGGGTGTGGCACAGCTCGCAGTTCCTGGAGAGGTTCCGCGGCCTGGACCCGAACGAGCTCAAGAGCGTGGCGGTCGTCGGCGCCGGCCAGAGCGCGGCCGAGATCACCCGCTTCCTGTACGACATGCTCCCGCACGCCCGCGTCAGCGCGGTCATCCCGTCCTACGGCTACTCCGTCGCGGACGACACGCCCTTCGCCAACCAGGTGTTCGACCCGGGCGCGGTCGACGAGTACTACTTCGGCACCGACCGGGCGCGGGAGGCCTTCTGGCACTACCACCGCAACACCAACTACTCCGTCGTCGACGACGAGGTGATCCGCGACCTGCACCAGCGCTCGTACGAGGAGGAGGTCAGCGGCCACAAGCGGCTGCACTTCCTCAACCTCACCCGGGTGGCCGAGGTCGCCCGGACGGGCAACGAGACGCGGCTCACCCTCACGTCGCTGCTCGACAGCGAGCCGCAGGAACTGGACGTCGACGCGCTCGTCTTCGCGACCGGCTACGAGGGCATGGACCCGGCCGGCCTGCTCGGCGACTTCGACCGGCACTTCCTGCGGGACGAGTCCGGCCGGCACCGGGTGGAGCGCGACTACCGCCTCGTCACCGCGTCGGGACCGTCCTGCGGGATCTACCTCCAGGGCGGCACCGAGCACACCCACGGCCTGTCGTCGTCCCTGCTGTCGAACATCGCCGTACGCAGCGGGGAGATCGCCGACTCGATCGTCCTGCGCCGGGCCGAGCAGGAACTGGCCGGGTCGCGTGTCGTCGAGCCCGCCGGCGCGGGCGCAGGCGCGGGCGCGGCCGTCCGGGCCTGACCCGCCCCCCCCCGGTACGACCGAAGGGTGGGCCCCGGTGCTGTCCGTACAGCACCGGGGCCCACCCTTCGTCCTTCATCGGCTCTTCCGCACCGTGCGCGGAATACCGGATTCACTTCATGCGGCGTCGGCGGAAACCCGGTCCGCGGCCATCGCGTCGCGCAGGCTCTTCGGCCGCAGGTCGGTCCAGTTCGCCTCGACGTGCTCCAGGCACAGCTGACGGCTTTCCTCGCCGAATACGACGTTCCAGCCGGCGGGAATCTCGGCGAACGACGGCCACAGCGAGTGCTGGCCCTCGTCGTTGACCAAGACGTAGAACCGGCCGTCGGCGTCGTCGAACGGGTTGCTGCTCATGCATCCACTCCAATTCAAGCCGTTCACGGCCCGTTTCCCGGACGGGAATCGGGCCGTCATCCATTAATGGGGATGGAGTTGGCGAGACCGCCGTGCCCGATCATGGCACCTTTCGGGCGCCCCGTGGAGACCGGTGCGACAAGGGGACGCCCCACAGGTCTGCCGATGCGCTTCGCCCGCCGTCCTGTTGACGGGACGGCTCCCGACACCCTGCCCCCATTTCCCGCGTTTCTGCCTGAGTTCCTGAGAACGGACTTCCTCTCGCGCCTTCTCGCGCGCAATGCTGGACGGGCGACCGCGGCTGCTGCCGCGGTCCTTCACGTCCCCGGGAGCCGGAGTCCTCCACAGAAGGAGTTGTGCCGATGAGCGTCGCCAGCGCGGCCGGCCGTTCTCTTCCCCCTGCGCACGAGGCCCCCATGATGCCCGGCGGGTGGTCCGCCCTGGAGAAGGCGCGGTCCGTCTGCGAGGCGCTGCCCTGGCTGTCCCGCCACCAGAACCGCACCGTCGTCATCAAGCTGGGCGGGCACGCCATGGTCGACGAGCAGCTGACCGCGGCCTTCGCCCGCGACGTCGTCTTCCTGCGCTACGCCGGGCTGCGGCCCGTCGTCGTCCACGGTGGCGGCCCGCAGATCGGGGCCGAGCTCGAACGGCGCGGCCTGGCCAGCGAGTTCAAGGCGGGACTGCGGGTCACCTCGGCTCCCGCGATGGACGTGGTCCGGATGGTGCTCGCCGGACAGGTCCAGCGCGAACTCGTCGGACTGATCAACGCGAACGGCCCGCTGGCCGTCGGGATGACCGGCGAGGACGCGGACACCCTCACCGCGGTCCGGCACGTCCCGTGGATCGACGGAGAACCGGTGGACATCGGCCGGGTAGGCGACATCACCCGGGTGGACACCGGAGCCATCGAGGCACTCCTCGCCGACGGCCGCATCCCGGTCGTCTCCTCCGTCGCCCGCAGCGCCGAGGACGGCCACGTCTACAACGTCAACGCCGATACGGCGGCGGCCGCGCTGGCCACCGCGCTGCGCGCGCAGGCGCTCGTGATGCTCACCGACGTCGCGGGGCTGTACGCGGGCTGGCCGGCCGGCGGCGAGGTCATCGCCCGGCTCACCGCACGCGAGCTGGAGAAACTGTTGCCGGAGCTCGCCGACGGGATGGTCCCCAAGATGACCGGCTGCCTGCACGCCGTGCGGGGCGGTGTCGGCACCGCGCGCGTGATCGACGGACGGGTGCCGCACGCGGTCCTGCTGGAGATGTTCACGGACGAGGGCGTCGGCACGGTGATCGTGCCCGACCCGGACCCGGACCCGGACCCGGACGCGGACCCCGACCCGGACCCCGCGCCGGGCGCCCGGGTGCCGGGCGAGCCGGGACCGCGCCGGGCGCAGGCGCGGCCGTGAGCGGGTCGGTCGCCCGGGTGCGGTTATCCGCGGGCCGCGGTGGCGCCGCGATGGCGCCATCTGGCCCCGGTCGGTGCCACGTTCCGGGGGCGGGCCTCGGCGAGAAGCGTGGCCGGTATCAACTGCCCCACAGTGCAGTGCCGATGACCGGATTCCAGGCGTTCCAAGGCATCGATCGCCCAGGTCGGCGGTGCTCCCACGCCCGTGCCGAGTGCCTCGTACGGCCGTCGAACCAGCGGCTTCTTTCGGCCGCTCCCTTCGCGTGGCTCCGATATGGCGCGACAGTGGCGCCATGCGTGTGCCATGATGGCGTCACGGAAGCGGCGCCGACCCCATCCCGGCGGCACCTTCCCTGATCCCCGCCTTCGCGGCCTTCGCCGGAACCACCCCGCTCGCACCATCGATTCAAACAGGAGTTCTTTTCGCTATGGCCACCTTCCTTTACAAAGTGGGACGATTCGCCTTCCGGCGACGCGGTCTGGTCGCACTGTTGTGGGTCGCCGTCCTGGTCGGGGTCGGTTTCGCGGCCTCCACCGCGCCGGCTCCGCCCGCCGATACGTTCTCCATGCCCGGTACGGAGTCCCAGAAGGCCTTCGACCTGCTGAAGGAGAAGTTCCCGGCCATGAGCGTGGACGGTGCCACCGCCCGCGTGGTGGTCCGTACGCCCGGCGGCGAGAAGCTCTCCGACCCCGCCCAGAAGGCCAAGGTCGAGACCCTCGTCGGGGCCCTCGCCAAGGCACCGGACGTGGTCTCCGCGTCCGACCCCTTCCAGACCAACGCCATCAGCCAGGACGGCACCACGGCCTACGCCGTCGCCACCTACAAGCTGACCGCGCTCAAGCTGACCGACGAGGCCCACGACGGTCTCGACAAGGCCCTCGCCGACGCCCGGGCCACCGGTCTCGTCGTCGAGGCCGGCGGCGACGCCGTCAAGGTCGACGGAGCGCCGGGCGGCGGCGCCGAAGGCATCGGCATCCTGGTCTCCGCCATCGTCCTGGTCCTCACCTTCGGCTCGATGATCGCCGCCGGTATGCCCCTGCTCACGGCCATCCTCGGCGTCGCCATCGGCGGCGCGGCCATCACCGCGCTCGGCAGCACCCTCGGCCTGTCCAGCACGACGTCCACCCTCGCGCTGATGATCGGCCTCGCCGTCGGCATCGACTACGCCCTCTTCATCGTCTCCCGCTACCGCTCCGAGATGGCCGAAGGCCGTGAGCGCCAGGACGCCGCCGGGCGGGCCGTCGGCACGGCCGGCTCCGCCGTCGTCTTCGCCGGCCTCACGGTCATCGTCGCCCTCGCCGGCCTCACCGTGGTGAACATCCCGATGCTCACCAAGATGGGCCTCGCCGCCGCCGGCACGGTCGCCGTCGCGGTCCTCATCGCGGTCACCTTCGTCCCGGCCCTCCTCGGCTTCGCGCCGATCAAGGTCATGCCCCGCCGGGACCGCAAGCAGTACAGCGGCAAGCCGCTGACCGAGCGCCAGCAGCGCAAGGCCGACCGGCGCGCCGCCAAGGGCCACAAGCCGAACCTGGGCACCCGCTGGGCGCGGTTCGTCGTCCGCCGCCCGCTCGTCGTCCTCCTCTTCGGCGTCGTCGGCCTCGGCGTCGTCGCGGTGCCGGCCGCGAGCCTCCAGCTCGGCCTGCCCGGCGAGGGAACCATGGCGCCGGAGACCACCCAGCGCAAGGCCTACGACATGCTGTCCGAGTCCTTCGGGGCCGGGTTCAACGGGCCGCTGATGGTCACCGTCCAGGCCAAGGACGCGGCGACGGCCGCCGCCGGCGTGGGCAAGGAGCTCGCCAAGATCGAGGGCGTCGCCACCGTCACCCCCGCCACGCCCAACGACAAGGGCGACACCGCGGTCCTCACCGTCATCCCGAAGACCGGACCCACCGAGACCGCGACCGAGGACCTCGTCGGCCACATCCGCGGCGCCGCGGGCACCCTCGGCACCGGCAACGGCGGCGCCGAGATCCTGGTGACCGGTCAGACCGCCCTGTTCATCGACTTCTCCCAGACCCTCGACGACGCGATGCTGCCCTACCTGGGCCTGGTCGTCGGACTCGCCTTCCTCCTGCTGGTCCTGGTCTTCCGCTCGCTGCTCGTCCCGCTCAAGGCGGCCCTCGGCTTCCTGCTCTCGGTGAGCGCGGCCCTCGGCGCTGTCGTGGCCGTCTTCCAGTGGGGCTGGCTCGGTGACTTCTTCGGCGTGGAGCACCCCGGCCCGATCATGAGCACGCTGCCGATCTTCATGATCGGCGTGGTGTTCGGCCTGGCGATGGACTATGAGGTCTTCCTCGTGACCCGGATGCGGGAGGCCTACGTCCACGGGGCGCAGCCCAAGGACGCGGTGATCACCGGATTCCGCTACGGCGGCCGGGTGGTCGGTGCCGCCGCGATCATCATGGTCAGCGTCTTCTCCGGCTTCATCATGGAGGACAACGTATTCGTCAAGATGGTCGGCTTCAGCCTCGCCATCGCCGTCCTCTTCGACGCGTTCGTGGTCCGCATGGCCCTCGTGCCCGCCCTGTTCGCCCTGCTCGGCCGCTCCGCCTGGTGGCTGCCCCGCTGGCTCGACCGGGTGCTGCCCAACATGGACGTCGAGGGCGAGAAGCTGAGCCGCACCGCCCCCGTCGTGCCCGCCCAGCAGCGCCGCGAGCAGGAGGCCGGCGCCCTGCGCTGACCCCAGCGCCCGGCGCCAGCGCCCGGCGCCAGCGCCCGGCGCCAGCGCCCGGCGCCACCGTCCGACCCGAACGCCCGTACCCGACGGCCCGAAGCCGTCGGGTACGGGCGTTCCCGCCGTCCGTCCGCGCCGCTCAGACCACCGGCAGGCCGGTCGGCTCCTTGATGCGCTTCATGATGATCTGCGAGTTGACCTCGGTGATGCCGGTGAGCGCGGTCAGCTTCTCGATCCACAGCCGCTCGTACGCGCGCAGGTCCGCGACGGCGATCCGCAGCAGGCAGCCGGGGCTCCCGAAGAGGCGGTAGGCCTCGATGACGTCCGGGATGTCCTGGAGGGCGGCCTCGAAGGCCTCCACCGCCTCGCGGTCGCGGCGCACCTCCACCGAGACGAGCACCTCGAAGCCGCGCTCGACCGCCTCGGGGTCGATCACGGCGCGATAGCCCTGGATCACCCCGTCCTGCTCCAGCTGGCGCACCCGGCGCATGCAGGGCGACGGTGTCAGCCCCACCCGCTGGGCGAGCTCCTGGTTGCTCAGCCGCCCGTCGGCCTGGAGCTCGCGCAAGATATCGCGGTCAATAGCGTCCATGGCGCAATTATCACCCACGCTTTCTCGGCCACCTCGGCGGAAGACGCAAGCATATTGCGTGTAGATCGCTCTATCATTGCTGCTTTGAGTACATATGTGCGAGTGACGTGAAGGGTGGCCAGGCAGCATGGGACGGATCGTCGTCATCAGCACCGGCGGCACGATAGCCAGCCGCTGGCAGGGCTCAGGCTTCGCGGCGGACGCCGACGGCAACGAGGTCATCGCCACGGCGCCGCTGCCCGAGGGCATGACCGTCGAGGTCGTCGACCTGTTCAGTGTGAACAGCCCCCGGCTCACCACGGCCCACCAGCTCACCCTCCTGCGCACCGTGCACGAGGTGCTCGCCGACCCCGGCGTCGACGGCATCGTCGTCACCCACGGCACCGACACCCTGGAGGAGTCGGCGTTCCTCGTCGACCTCCACCACCACGACCCGCGCCCCGTGGTCTTCACCGGCTCGCAGCGGCCCATGGGCACCGCCGACGGCGACGGACCGGGCAACCTGTACGACGCGCTGCTCACCGCGGCCACCACCCGCGGGCTCGGCGTCCTGATCGCCTTCGCCGGACGCGTGCACGCCGCACGCGGCACCGTGAAGACGCAGGCCGTGGACCTGGACGCCTTCGCGGACCCCTCCAGGGAACTGCTCGGGAAGGTCGGCTTCGGCAAGGTGACCGTCCTGCGCACCCCCCTGCGCCCGGCCCCGCTCCCGCTCCCCGCGATGCCCGAAGTCCCGCCGCGCGTCGACGTGGTGATGCACCACGCCGACGCCGACCCGGTGCTCCTGAACGCCTCCGTCGAGGCCGGCGCCCGCGGCATCGTCCTCATCGGGACCGGCGCGGGCAACGCCACCCCGGAGATCGCCGAAGCGGTCCGGGCCGCCGTCGCGCGCGGGGTCCTGGTCGCCCTGACCACCCGGGTCATGGCCGGACCGGTCACCGAGATCTACACGCACGGCGGCGCGGTGGACCTCGTCGCCGCCGGCGCCGTCCCCACCGGCACCCTCCGCGCCGGCCAGGCCCGCATCGCGGTCCTCTCCGCCCTCCTCGCCACCGACGCCACCGCCGAACAGTCCCGCATCCTGCGCGACTCCCTCACCCCGCAGGGCCCGGTCCTCGTCGAGGCATGACCCTCCCGGGCGTCATCGGCTGACCGGGGTGACCGGCCGGCGCCCCCGCAGGGGTGCCGGCCGGGCGTCCGCCGTCAGGTCCCCGCGCCGCCGAACGCCGACAGGATGCGGTCCGCCGCCGAGGTCGGGGTGAGCGAGCCCGCCCGGACCTCGGCCTCCAGCTCCGGCGCGAGTTCCCGTACGGCCGGGTTCGCACGGAGCCGCTCCAGCAGCTCGTCGCGGACCATCGACCAGGTCCACTCCACCTGCTGCGCCGCCCGCTTCGCCGCCAGCCGGCCGCCCGCCTCCAGCAGGGTCCGGTGCTGCTCCAGGCGGTTCCACACCTCGTCCAGGCCCGTCGACTCCCGGGCGCTGCACGTCAGCACCGGCGGGGTCCAGGCCGCGTCCACCGGGTGCATCAGCCGCAGCGCGCCCGACAGTTCCCGGGCGGCGGCCTTCGCGTCGCGCTCGTGCGGGCCGTCCGCCTTGTTCACCGCCAGCACGTCGGCCAGCTCCAGGACGCCCTTCTTGATCCCCTGCAGCTGGTCGCCCGTACGGGCCAGGGACAGCAGCAGGAAGGAGTCCACCATCCCCGCCACCGTGGTCTCCGACTGGCCCACGCCGACCGTCTCGACGAGCACCACGTCGTAGCCCGCCGCCTCCATCACGATCATCGACTCGCGGGTGGCCTTGGCGACCCCGCCCAGCGTGCCCGCCGACGGCGACGGCCGCACGAAGGCCGCCGGGTCGACCGCGAGCCGCTCCATCCTGGTCTTGTCACCCAGGATGGAGCCGCCCGTGCGCGTCGACGACGGGTCCACGGCGAGCACCGCGACCCGGTGGCCGAGCCCCGTCAGCATCGTGCCGAAGGCGTCGATGAAGGTGGACTTGCCCACCCCCGGCACACCGCTGATCCCGATCCGGCGGGCCCGGCCCGAGTGCGGCAGCAGCTCCGTCAACAGGCTCTGCGCGAGCGCCCGGTGCGCGGGCAGGGTGGACTCGACGAGGGTGATCGCACGCGCGACGAACGCGCGCTTCCCGTCGAGCACCCCCTTCGCGTACGCCTCGATGTCGATCTTCGGCACCGGCGCCCGCCTACAGCTCGTGGCCCAGGTCCGCGGCCAGCCGCGTCACCAGGTCGTGGGCCGCGTCCGGGATGACCGTTCCGGGCGGGAACACCGCGGTGGCGCCCATCTCCAGCAGCGTCGGGACATCGGCCGGCGGGATCACCCCGCCCACGACGATCATGATGTCCTCGCGGCCCTCCTCCGCGAGCTGCTCGCGCAGCGCCGGGACGAGGGTCAGGTGGCCGGCCGCCAGCGACGACACGCCCACCACGTGGACGTCCGCCTCGACGGCCTGGCGGGCCACCTCCGCCGGGGTCTGGAACAGCGGGCCGACGTCCACGTCGAAGCCCAGGTCGGCGAAGGCCGTCGCGATCACCTTCTGGCCGCGGTCGTGCCCGTCCTGGCCCATCTTCGCGACCAGGATGCGCGGACGCCGTCCCTCCGCCTCCTCGAACCGGTCCACCAGCGCACGGGTGCGCTCCACCGACGGGGACTCGCCCGCTTCGTTTCGGTACACGCCCGCGATCGTACGGATCTGGCTCGCGTGCCGCCCGTACACCTTCTCCAGTGCGTCCGAGATCTCACCCACGGTCGCCTTCGCGCGCGCCGCGTCCACCGCCAGCGCGAGGAGGTTGCCGTCGCCGCGCTCGGCGGCGTTCGTCAGCGCCCGCAGGGTGTCCTGGGTGACCGCTTCGTCGCGCTCCTCGCGCAGCCGCCGCAGCTTGGCGATCTGCTGGGCGCGCACGGAGGAGTTGTCGACCTTGAGGACGTCGATCGCCTCGTCGTTCTCCACGCGGTACTTGTTCACGCCGATCACCGGCTGGCGGCCCGAGTCGATCCGGGCCTGCGTCCGGGCCGCGGCCTCCTCCACGCGCAGCTTCGGGATGCCCGCGTCGATGGCCTGCGCCATGCCGCCGGCCGCCTCGACCTCCTCGATGTGCTGCCAGGCCCGCCGCGCCAGGTCGTACGTCAGCTTCTCCACGTACGCGCTGCCGCCCCACGGGTCGATCGACCGGCAGGTCCCCGACTCCTGCTGCAGCAGCAGCTGGGTGTTGCGGGCGATGCGCGCCGAGAAGTCCGTCGGCAGCGCGAGCGCCTCGTCGAGGGCGTTGGTGTGCAGCGACTGCGTGTGGCCCTGGGTCGCGGCCATCGCCTCGATGCAGGTGCGCGTGACGTTGTTGAAGACGTCCTGCGCGGTCAGCGACCAGCCCGAGGTCTGCGAATGCGTGCGCAGCGACAGCGACTTGGCGTTCTTCGGGTCGAACTGCTTCACGAGCTTCGCCCACAGCAGGCGCGCCGCGCGCAGCTTCGCGACCTCCATGAAGAAGTTCATGCCGATGGCCCAGAAGAACGACAGGCGCGGCGCGAACGCGTCCACGTCCAGCCCCACCGCCTGCCCGGCCCGCAGGTACTCCACGCCGTCCGCGAGGGTGTACGCCAGCTCCAGGTCGGCCGTGGCGCCGGCCTCCTGGATGTGGTAGCCGGAGATGGAGATCGAGTTGTACCGCGGCATCTTCTGCGAGGTGAACGCGAAGATGTCGGAGATGATCCGCATCGAGGGCTTGGGCGGGTAGATGTAGGTGTTGCGGACCATGAACTCCTTGAGGATGTCGTTCTGGATGGTCCCGGCGAGCTTGTCGGGGGTGACGCCCTGCTCCTCCGCCGCCACGATGTAGAGCGCGAGGACGGGCAGCACCGCGCCGTTCATCGTCATCGACACCGACATCTTGTCCAGCGGGATCCCGTCGAACAGCTGGCGCATGTCGTAGATGGAGTCGATCGCCACGCCCGCCATGCCGACGTCACCGGTCACGCGCGGGTGGTCGCTGTCGTAGCCGCGGTGCGTGGGCAGGTCGAAGGCCACCGACAGGCCCTTCTGACCGGACGCCAGGTTGCGCCGGTAGAAGGCGTTCGACTCCTCGGCCGTGGAGAAGCCGGCGTACTGCCGGATCGTCCAGGGCTGGTTGACGTACATCGTCGGGTACGGGCCGCGCAGGTACGGGGCCACGCCCGGGTACGTCCGCAGGAAGTCCAGGCCCTCCACGTCCCGCCCGGTGTAGAGCGGCTTGACACCGATGCCCTCGGGCGTCTCCCACAGCAGGTCCGCGGCCGCGGTGCCGGTGGACTCCTTCACCGAGGACCGCCACTGCTCCTCGGAGACCGGTGCGGCGGCGGAGGGGCCGAGCGCCAGCTCGGAGAAATCGGGGATGCTCATGCGGGCACTCCCATCCGGTCGAGTACGGAGGACAGCACGGCGACGGCGTCACAGCCGGCGAAGACGTACTCGTCCACGGAAGCCTCTGCGGTGCCCGGCCGCCCGGCGAGGAAGACCGTCGTGGCGCCCGCGGCGCGCAGCGCCCCGGCCACCGCCTCGGCCTGCTCCTCGTACAGGGCGTCGCTGGAGCAGAGCACGGCCATGCCGTCCGCCCCGCTCGCGGCGTAGGCCGCGCCCGCCGTCTCCGGGTCCACCGACACCGGGTCGTGCACGGACTCGACGCCGCCCGCCTGGAACAGGTTCGAGGCGAAGGTGGCGCGCGCGGTGTGCGCGGCCGCCGGGCCCAGCGCGGCGAGGAAGATCCGCGGGCGGGCGCCGGTCGCCGCCAGGTGCGCGTCGCTGCGGGCGCGCAGGGCCTCGTACGCCTCGTCGCGCCGTACGCGGGGGAGCCCGCCGGTGGGCGCCGCGGGCGCCGGTTCGCGGACGACCGGCTTCTCCGAGAGCAGCGGGAACTCGCTGACGCCGGTGATCGGTTCGCGGCGCTTGGCCAGCTTCTTGGAACGCTCCGCCCAGGTGGCGGCGAGGCGTTCGGCCACCAGCCCGGAGCGCAGGGCCGCGGCCATGCCGCCGGCCTTCTCCACCGTCCGGAAGAACTCCCAGGCCGCGTGGGCGAGTTCGTCGGTGAGGCGCTCGACGTAGTAGGAACCGCCGGCCGGGTCGATCACCCGGGCCAGGTGCGACTCCTCCAGCAGGATGGTGGAGGTGTTGCGGGCGATGCGGCGCGCGAACGCGTCCGGCAGGCCCAGCTCGTTGTCGAAGGGGAGCACGGTGACCGAGTCGGCGCCGCCGACGCCCGCGGCCATGCAGGCCACGGTGGTCCGCAGCATGTTCACCCACGGGTCGCGGCGGGTCATCATGACCGGCGAGGTGACGGCGTGCTGGAGCTGGGCGCCCGCCTCCGGGGCCCCCGAGGCCTCGGCGATCCGGGCCCACAGCCGGCGCGCGGCACGGAACTTGGCGATGGTGAGGAACTGGTCCGCGGTCGCGGCGTAGCGGAACTCCAGCTGGCCGAGCGCGTCTTCGACGCCCAGCCCACCTGCGGAGAGGGCGCGCAGGTAGGCGACTCCGGTGGCCAGCGAGAGCCCCAGCTCCTCGGCCGCGCTGCCGCCGGCCTCGTGGTAGGGCAGGGCGTCCACGGTCAGGGCACGCACCCCCGGCAGGCCGGCGGCGGCCTCCCGGGCCAGCTCGACGGCGGCGTCCTGGTCCAGCGCCTCGCCGGTGCGTGCCTCATGGCCCAGCGGGTCGGCGCCCAGGGAGGCCCGCACAGCCTCCGGTGCCACCGAGCGCTCGGCGTACAGGTCCAGCAGGGCACGGGCGGCCGCGGCGTAGTCGGCGCCGGCGTCCAGGGCGACCGGGGCGAGGTCCAGGTAGACCCCGTCCAGGGCCCGGGCGAGAGCGTCGACGGGGATGCCGCCGCTGCCCACGGTGAGCCAGAGGGAGGTGACCCCGTTCTCCAGGTCGGCGAGGGCCGCCTCGTTCAGGCGCTGCGGGTCGGTTCCGGCATGGCGCTGGCGCACGTCCCAGCCGTTCGCGGTGGTGCCTTCCGGCCTGCCTCCGCGGACGAAGGGGGCGAAGCCGGGAAAACCGGTGTCGGGCACCGTCCCGTCGGACGGCGCGGTGTACAGCGGGCGGGTGGTGAGCCCGTCCTCGAGTCGGGTGGACAGCGCATCTTCTGCGGCCTCGCCGGATGCTTCCTTGCCCGACTTGCGCAGTACGCCTTCTACAAGGCGCTGCCACTGCTCATGCGTCGCGTCAGGGAACTCGGCGGCCAGGGAGAGCCCGTCGTCAGGCAGGACCGTCATGGCTCGAATGTAGGGGAGCGCGCTCAGGTGGCACCATACCGACGGGTGTGATCTCCCCCTCTCGGAGGGTACCGAGGGGGTCCTGGAACACCCGGCTGAGCAGCACGGTTGCGGCGGCCTCGGGGAGCACGGCCGGACCCGCGTGCGGGACGACGATCCGTTCGGGGTCGTCGCAGACGTGCGAGAGCTCCAGCGCTGCCGCCCGGAGCTCCTCCAGATAACCGTCGTGCAGGACGCTCGCCAGCTCGGTCACGACCATGACCGCCGGATTGAAGACATCCAACAGAAGCGACGCCGCACGGCCCACGGCGCGGGCGCGCTCGCGCAGCAGCCGGTCGGCGCGCGGGTCCCCGGCTGCCGCCGCGTCCACCAGCAGCGGGACGGAGGGGTCGGGCACGATGCCGCGGCGCACCGCCTCGGCGCCGAGCGCCGTGTCGGAGGCCGTCGCCTGCAGGCAGCCGCTACGGCCGCACGCGCACGGCACGGTCGCCCCGGGCACCGGCAGGTGCGCCACGTCGCCTGCGGCGGAGCCGGGGCCCTGGTGCACGGTGCCCTCGATCCCGAAGGCGGCGTCGACGACGTTGCCGATGAACAGGTGCACCAGGCTCCGGCGGGCCTCGGGCCGGCCGAAGAGGATCTCTGCCCGCGCGACGGCCCGGGCGTGGTTGTCGATCCACACGGGCAGCCCGAGGGCGGCGGACAGCTCGGCGGCGAGCGGCTTGCGCCGCCACCGCAGCACGGGGTGGCGTACGACGACCCCCTCGTCGGGCCGGACCCAGCCGCCCAGGGCCGCGCCGACCCCGAGCAGCGGCCGCCCGGAGTCGAACGCGGCCAGGAAGCGGCCCAGTTCGGCGGTGATCTCGCCGGACAGTCCGGCCGGGTCCCGGCCCTCGTGGGGGAAGGCCCGCCGGGCCAGCAGCCGGCCCCGCAGGTCGACGAGGCTGAAGGTGGAGGCGGGCACACCGATGTGCAGCCCGGCGGCGACCGGTCCGCCGACGGCCCCGGTGTGCAGGTCCAGGGGGATCCGCGGCCGCCCCACCCCGCCGCCGGGCCCGGGCAGCTCGCGCAGCAGCCCGCCCCGCAGCAGCCCGGTGGCCTGCCGGGACACCGCGGCGGGGCTCAGCCCGCAGAGCGGGGCGATCGCGCTGCGCGCGACCGGGCCGTGGTCCAGCACCGTCCGCAGCACGGTGGCGGCATTGGCGGCCGTCCGGCTGTCACCGGCCATACGCGTCACGCGGTCTCCTCGGGGGTGGGGTGCGTCCCCCGATGATGCCGGTTTCCCGCGGGGTGCCCGGCGGGGGAGAGGGGCTCGGGCCCGCCCGGGGTCCGGCACGTGGTCCGGCCCGGGGGCGGATCCCGGCGAACGCGTGGCGGCCGCATTGCGGCACCGTGAAATCCGGCCACGCTTTTCGGCCGCCGGGGTGGGGCGGGGAACAGGCCTGGGCGAGGGGGAAAGGGCAGGTCGTAGGGGGTGTACGGGGTGGGCCGGGGGGCCGGTCGGGGGTGCGTCCGGTGGCCGAGGACGGGGGTTGACCCGGGTCTGGGGCGCTGACACGCTCCGGGACATGTCCGCGAACGAACACCTCGCCCCGCGGCTCCGCACCCCCGGCCCCTGCACCGCGCCGGGCCGGTGTCCGGGCCGCTGTCAGGCCCCCTGTCGCCCCTGACCCCACCGCCCCGGCCCCGCCCGCGGCGCGGACCCCGCCACCGGCGGCCCGCGAATACCGGCGGACGGCCGTCCCGGTGGCTCGCGCTCCGCACGAGCCGACCGGGCCCGCCCGGCCCGCAGGCCATCAGTCCGGCGGACCGGTAGCCGGGCGGCCCGCAGGCCCTACGGCCCGGTGGGCCCGCGTCGTCGTCCGGGCGGTCCGGCGGGCCGGTAGCCGGGCGGTCAGCAGGCTCTAGGGCCCGGCGGCCCGCGTCGTCGTCCGGGCGGTCCGGCGGCCCGCAGGCCACCAGTCCGGCGGACCGGTAGCCGGGCGGTCATCAGGTCCTACGGCCCGGTGGCCCGCGTCGTCGTCCGGGCGGTCCGGCGGTCCGCAGGCCTGAGGCCCACCGTCGACCCATGGCGGGTGGTCCGGGCTCGTCGGCCCACAGGCCGGTCGAGCCGGCCGGTCGGTCGTCGGCTCGCCGGTCCGACCGTCCACGGGCGGACGGGGACAGCAGCCGTCTGCGCACCGCGGGCCGGCCGGGCCACCAGCCCGGTGGTCTGCGGGTCCCGGCGGCCGGCCGACGGACCGGCCCCGGGGCGACGGCCCGCAGACCACCGGTCCGCCGGACCGGGGGCCCTCCGCGACCCCGGTCCGGCCCCCGCGCCGCGGTGCACCCGGCCCCGAAGCCGCACCTTGCACCGCACCGAACCCGTATCCGCACCCGCACCCGCACTGCACCGCGCAGCGCACCCGCACCACACCGCACCCGTATCCGCACCACACCGCACCCGTATCCGCACGGCACAGCGCAGCGCACCCGCACCCGTATCCGCACAGCTCAGCGCAGCGCAACCGCACAGCTCAGCGCAGCGCAACCGCTCGTCCGATCCTTCGTAGCTCCATTTCTTCCGCTGCGGAAATAACCCCCGCAGCCGTATCCGGGAGTCACCATGGCCACTGCCACCCGCGCCGACGTCCACGTCGACACCACCCTCACCGTCACCAAGATCGGCGGCCGTATCGGCGCCGAGATCGGCGGCGTCCGCCTCGGCGGCGACCTGCCCGAGGCGGACGTCGCCGGCATCCGCGCCGCCCTGCTCGCCCACAAGGTCGTCTTCTTCCGCGGTCAGGACCACCTCGACGAGGCCTCCCACGAAGCCTTCGCCGAGCTGCTCGGCGCCCCGGTCGCGCACCCCACCGTCCCCTCCGCGGACGGCCGTTACGCCCTCGGCATCGACTCCCACCACGGCGCCCGCGCCAACCAGTGGCACACCGACGTCACCTTCGTCCCTGCCTACCCCGCCTTCTCCATCCTCCGCGCCGTGACCATCCCCCCGTACGGCGGCGACACCCTCTGGGCCAACACGGCCACCGCCTACACCCACCTCCCCGAGCCGCTCCGCGCCCTCGCCGACGGCCTGCGCGCGGTCCACTCCAACGAGTACGACTACGCCGCCCTGCGGCCCGACGCCCTCCCCGAGGCCCTGGCCCAGTACCGCGAGGTGTTCACCTCCACCAAGTTCCTCACCGAGCACCCGGTGGTCCGCGTCCACCCCGAGACCGGCGAACGCACCCTGCTCCTCGGCAACTTCGTCCAGCGGATCCAGGGCCTCACCGGCCGTGACTCCCGCGCGCTGCTCGACCTGTTCCAGGCCCACGTCGAGAGCCCCGAGAACACCGTCCGCTGGCAGTGGCAGCCCGGCGACGTCGCGATCTGGGACAACCGCGCCACCCAGCACTACGGCGTGGACGACTCCGACGACCACGAGCGCACCCTGCGCCGCGTCACCGTCGACGGCGACGTCCCGGTCGGCCCCGACGGAGCCCCCTCGCGCCTGCTCAGCCCGGAGAACGTCCCGGACCCGGCCTTCGGCATCGCCTCGGGCGCCTCCACCTCCGACGCCCCCGCCGCCTGATCCGGCAGAAGCCCGGTCCCGCCCGCGCCCCGGCCCGATCCCGCAGAGAACGTACGCCGCCCAAGGAGCCACCGTGCCCAAGCTGCTCGCCCTCACCGGCAGCCCCTCCGCCCACTCCCGCACCGACGTCGTCGCCGACCTCGCCCTGCGCCACCTGACCCGTTCCCACTCCGGCTTCGAGTCCGCCCGCCTCGCCGTGCGCGCGCTGCCCGCCGCGGACCTGCTCGCCGCCCGCCGCGGCGAGCCCGAGATCCGCCGCGCCCTGGACGCCGTCGCCGAGGCCGACGGCCTGATCATCGCGACCCCGGTCTACAAGGCCTCGTACACGGGCCTGCTCAAGGCCTTCCTCGACCTGCTCCCGCAGGACGGCCTCGCCGGCAAAACGATCCTGCCGCTCGCCACCGGCGGCAGCCTCGCCCACGTCCTGACCATCGACTACGCACTGCGCCCCGTGCTCTCCGCCCTCGGCGCCCGGCACGTCACCGCGGGCCGGTTCGTCCTGGACTCCACCGTCGAGCGCGGCTCCGGCCCCGACCGGCTGCGGCCCGAGGCGGAGCTCGACCTCCTCCAGGCCGTCGACGAGTTCGCGGACGCCCTGCGCACCCCGGTCCCGTCCGCGGCCACCGCGCTGACCGCCGCCGACGCCCTCACCGCCACCGCCGCCCCGTAAGCCCGTCCCCGCCCCTCAAGAACCGCACCGACAAGGATCCGTCATGCCCGCAGCACTCACCTCGACCACCACCTCCCGGCGCCAGTTCCTGACCCTGCTCGGCATCTCGGCGGCCGCGGTGAGCTGCGGCACGGCCACCGCCGGCGGCGGATCCGGCTCCGGTTCCGCCGGCCAGGTCACCACCCTCAAGTACCAGGGCAGCGTGGGAGCCGTCACGCTCCCCGAACTCGCCGCCGACCTCGGCTACCTCGGCGACGTCAAGCTGGAGTGGATCGGCAACACCATCAGCGGCCCGCAGGACATCCAGTCCGCCGCCACCGGCCAGATCCACTTCGGCGGCGCCTTCAACGGCGCCGTGGTCAAACTGGCCGCCAGCAAGGCCCCGATCACCTCCGTGATCTCCTACTACGGCTCCGACCAGCACTCCTACAGCGGCTACTACGTCCTGGAGGACAGCCCCATCCGGACCGCCCGCGACCTCATCGGCAAGAAGGTCGGCATGAACACCCTGGGCGCCCACTCCCAGGCCATGCTGGAGATCTACCTCAAGCGGGGCGGGGTGTCGAAGGCGGACTCGGCCAAGGTCGAATCCCTGGTCGTCCCGCCGGTCAACACCGAACAGGTGCTGCGGCAGAAGCAGATCGAGGTGGGCGTCCTCGGCGGGGTGCTGCGCGACAAGGCCCTCGCCGCCGGCGGGCTCCGCCCGATCTTCACCGACTTCGAGCTGCTCGGCCCGTTCAGCGCGGGCAGCTACGTGATGACGAAGCGCTTCATCAAGGAGAACCCCGACACCGTCCGGACCTTCGTCACCGGCGTCGGCAAGGCCATCGAGTGGTCCCGCACCACCCCGCACGACCAGGTCATCGCCCGGATGACGGAGATCGTCACCAAGCGCGGCCGCAACGAGGACACCGCCACCCTCAAGTACTGGCGCTCCTACGGCGTCGCGGAGACCGGCGGCCGGATCTCCGACAAGGAGTTCCAGGTCTGGCTGGACTGGCTCGCCGAGCGCGGCGACATCAAGGAGGGCCAGCTGAAGGCGGCCGACCTCTACACCAACGAGTTCAACGCCAACGGGAAGGGGTGACGACGGCCATGGCGAAGATCGTGTTCGAGGGCGTCCGCAAGACCTTCGGGGACTTCACGGCCCTCGACGGCATCGACCTGGAGATCCGCAGCGGCGAGTTCCTCGTGGTCGTCGGCCCCAGCGGCTGCGGCAAGTCCACCCTCCTGGACCTCCTCGGCGGACTGTCCACCCCGACGTCCGGCCGGATCCTGCTCGACGGCAAGCCGGTCACCGGGCCGGGACTCGACCGGGGGATCGTCTTCCAGCAGTACGCGCTGCTGCCCTGGCGCACGGCGCTCGGCAACGTCGAGTTCGGCCTGGAGGCCACCGGCGTCCCGCGCCGCGAACGCAGGGCACGGGCGAAGGAGTTCCTCGACCTCGTCGGCCTGACCGGCTTCGAGGACCGCCACCCGCACCAGCTCTCCGGCGGCATGCGCCAGCGCGTCGCCATCGCCCGCTCGCTGGCGTACGACCCCGACGTGCTGCTGATGGACGAGCCGTTCGCCGCCCTCGACGCCCAGACCCGCGAGTCCCTCCAGGACGAGCTGCGCCGCATCTGGCAGCGCACCGGCAAGACCGTCGTCTTCATCACGCACGGCATCGAGGAGGCGGTGTACCTCGGCCAGAAGGTGGCCGTCATGACCTCCCGGCCGGGTCGGATCAAGGAGATCGTCCCCGTCTCCTTCGGCGAACGCCCGGGAACAGGTACCGGAACCGGCACCGCAACCGGCACCGCAACCGGCACCGCAACCGGCACCGCGATCGGCACCGGCACCGGCCCACAGGGCGAGGACCTGCGCTCCAGCCCGGAGTTCGCCCGCTACCGCCACGAGATCTGGACCCTCCTCCACGACGAGGTGGCCCGCGCCCAGCAACTGGAGAAGGAGGAGGCCTCCGTATGAGCACCGGAACCGACACCGCAGCCCCCGCCCTGCTGCCCGCCGCCCCGGCCCCCGCCGAGGAGGTACGGCAGGCCGCGCCCCCGCCGCGTCCGGAGCCCGACGCCGGGCACCCGGCACGCCCCGCCCGCCGGCCCCTCAGGGCGCTGGGCCGCCGCCTGCGGGCCGTCGCCCTGCGGTCGGCGGCGATCCTCGCCCTGCTCGCCGTGTGGGAGGCCGCGCCCCGGCTCGGCCTGGCCGACCCCACCTTCCTGCCGCCGGTCAGCGAGGTGGCCGCCGCCTGGTGGGAGCTCCTGGGCAACGGCCAGCTCGGCCAGCACACCTGGGCCAGCCTGGTCCGCTCCTTCGGCGGCTTCGCCATCGCCGTCGTCGTGGCCGTCCCGCTGGGGCTGCTCATCGGCTGGTACCGGCCGGTCGCCGCCCTGCTCGGCCCGCTGCTGGAGGTGTTCCGCAACACCGCCGCGCTGGCCCTGCTGCCGGTCTTCGTGCTCCTGCTCGGCATCGGCGAGACCTCGAAGGTGTCCATCGTCGTCTACGCCTGCGTCTGGCCGATCCTGCTGAACACCATCAGCGCCGTAGGCAACGCCGACCCCACCCTCGTCCGGCTGGCCCGCTCCATGGACCTGTCCACCCCGAGGCTCTTCCAGAAGGTGATCCTCCCGGCGTCCGTGCCGGCCGTCTTCACCGGCATCCGGCTCGCCGGCGCCGTGTCCATCCTCGTCCTCGTGGCCGCCGAGATGATCGGCGCGAAGGCGGGCCTGGGCTACCTGATCAACGCCTCGCAGTTCAACTTCGCGATCCCGCAGATGTACGCGGGCATCGTCACCATCTCCGCCATCGGCGTCGCCTTCAACCAGCTCCTGGTGACCATCGAACGCCGCCTGAGCACCTGGCGCGTCCCCTCCTGACGCCCGCCCCGGCCGGCCCGTGCGGACCCGCCCGCCCCGGCCGGCCGGCACACCCCTTCCCACCCCGCCGCACACCACGTCACGCCACGCCCCGCCACATCCCACCACGCCCCGCCACGCCACGAACCGGAACCACGAGGACCCGTCATGACCGCTCCCCGGACCCTCCACCTCAACGCCTTCCTCATGAACGCCGGGCACCACGACGCCGCCTGGCGCCACCCCGCCAGCGCCCCCGAACGCGTCACCGACCTGACGTACTTCCAGGAGCTGGCCCGCACCGCCGAGCGCGGCCGGCTCGACTCCATCTTCTTCGCCGACGGTCTCGCCCTGTGGGGCAAGGCCCGCTACAACGCCCTCGGCGGGTTCGAGCCGCTCACCCTGCTCTCCGCCATCGCCGCCGTCACCGAACACATCGGCCTCATCGCCACCGTCTCCACCACCTTCAACGAACCCTTCAACCTGGCCCGGAAGTTCGCCTCCCTCGACCACATCAGCGGCGGCCGGGCCGGCTGGAACATCGTCACCTCCGGCACCCTCGACGAGGCGCGCAACTTCAACCGGGACGAGCACCTGGAGCACAGCCTCCGCTACGACCGGGCCCGCGAGTTCCTCGACGTCGCCACCAAGCTCTGGGACAGCTGGGAGGACGACGCGATCGTCCTCGACAAGGAAGCCGGCATCTACGCCGACACCGACAAGCTGCACCCGGCCGCCCACCGCGGCGAGTACTTCGGTGTCGCCGGCCCGCTCAACGTCCCGCGCTCCCCGCAGGGCCACCCGCTGCTCGTGCAGGCGGGCTCCTCCGAATCCGGGAAGGAGTTCGCCGCCCAGTACGCCGAGGCCGTCTTCACCGCCCAGCAGACCCTCGCCGACGGCCAGACCTTCTACAAGGACCTCAAGTCCCGCCTGGCCCGGTACGGCCGCGCCGAGGGTGACCTGCTCGTACTGCCCGGCATCGCCCCCGTCATCGGCTCCACCGAGGCCGAGGCGAAGGCCCTGGAGCAGGAGCTCACCGACCTGCAGGTGCCGGAGTACGGCCTCGCCCAGCTCTCCGGCATGCTCGGCGTCGACCTCACCGGCCTGCCGCTGGACGGCCCGCTGCCCGACCTGCCCGAGGAGCGGGACATCAACGGCAACAAGTCCCGCTTCACGCTCGTCGCCGAACTCGCCCGCCGCGACGGCCTCGACCTGCGGCAGCTGATCGCCCGCCTCGGCGCCGGCCGCGGCCACCGCGTCTTCGCCGGAACCCCCGAGCAGATCGCCGACCAGCTGGAGCAGTGGTTCACGCAGGGCGCCGCCGACGGCTTCAACATCATGGCGCCCGTACTGCCCACCGGCCTCACCGACTTCGTCGACCAGGTCGTGCCCATCCTCCAGCGGCGCGGACTCTTCCGCACCGAGTACACCGGCCGCACCCTGCGGGAGAACTACGGCCTGCCCCGCCCGGCCAACCGGTACGCGGGAGCCGTCTCATGACGGACCTCGCCACCGACGTCCTGGTCGTCGGCGGCGGACCGGCCGCCGCCTGGGCCGCCCTCGCGGCGGCCCGGGCCGGAGCCCGCGTCGTCCTGGCCGACAAGGGCTACTGCGGTACGAGCGGTGCGACGGCCGCCGGCGGCACCGGCGTCTGGTACGTCCCGCCCGACCCGGCCGCCCGCGAAGCGGCCATGGCCAGCCGTGAGGGCCTCGGCGGCCACCTCGCCGACCGGCGCTGGATGGGCCGCGTCCTCGACGAGACCTACGCGCGCATGAACGAGCTGGCCGTCGGGGCCGGCCGGTACCCGTTCCCGGCCGGCCCCGACGGGACACCGCTCCTGGGAGGCCTCCAGGGTCCCGAGTACATGCGGCGGATGCGCATCCGGATCCGCCGCGCCGGGGTCCGCATCCTCGATCACAGCCCGGTCACCGAACTGCTCACCGACGCGGACGGGGCCGTCGCGGGCGCGGCCGGCCACCGCCGCCAGGCCCGCGAGGACTACCGCGTCCGGGCCGGTGCCGTCGTCCTCGCCACCGGCGGCTGCGCCTTCCTCAGCGGCGCGCTCGGCACCAACACCAACACCGGGGACGGCGCGCTCTTCGCCGCCGAGGCCGGCGCGGAGCTCTCCGGCATGGAGTTCTCCAACGCCTACGGGATCGCCCCCGAGGGCACCTCGGTGACCAAGACCGCGTTCTACTCCTTCGCCACCTTCTACCGGGAGGACGGCAGCGTGCTGGAGGGGGCGGGCAGCCAGGGCGGCCGCTCGGTCATCGCCCGCACGCTCCTCGACGGCGTCAAGGTCCACGCCCGCCTGGACCGCGCCGGCGAGGCCGCCCGGTCCGCGATGCGCCTGGCGCAGCCCAACTTCTTCCTCACCTTCGACCGGCTCGGCATCGACCCCTTCACCGACCGCTTCTCCGTGACCCTGCTGGCCGAGGGCACCGTCCGCGGCACCGGCGGCATCCGGATCACCGGGGACGACTGCGCCACCGGGGTCCCCGGCCTGTACGCCGGCGGGGACGCGGCCACCCGCGAGGAGATCTGCGGGGGCTTCACCGGAGGCGGCAGCCACAACGCCGCCTGGGCCATCTCCTCGGGCAGCTGGGCCGGAGCCGGCGCGGCCGCCCACTCCCGCTCCCTCGGCCCGGGCCGGGCCGCCTCCCGGCCGGTCACCGGGGCCGGCGGAGCGGGCCTGCGCCCGACGGGGCGGCCCGCCGCGCCCGGCGGCCACCGGGCGGCCGTGGAACTCGTACAGCGGGAGGTCCTCCCGTACGACAAGAACTACCTGCGCCGCGGCGACCGGCTGGCCGCGTCGCTGCGGGCGCTCGACGCCGGCTGGGCCGAACTGCGCTCCGGGCTCCACGGCGAGGGCACGGACCTCGTCAGGGCCCGGCAGGCGGCGGCGATGACGGCGCACGCGCGGTGGATGTACGCGGCCGCGCTGGCCCGCCCGGAGAGCCGCGGGATGGCCCGGCGGCTCGACCACCCCGACCAGGACCCCCGGCTGCACCACCGGATCCTGGTGGGCGGCCTGGACCGGGTGTGGACCCGGCCGGCCCCGAGGGCCGGGGTGACGGCGTGATCGAACTGGTCTCGGCACAGCGGTGCATCGCCTGCGACAAGTGCGTGGAGGTGTGCCCGACCGATGTGTTCGAACGGGGACCGGAGGGGATCCCGCTGCTCGCGCGGCAGGAGGACTGCCAGACCTGCTTCCTGTGCGAGGCCAACTGCCCGGTGGACGCGCTGTTCGTGGCGCCGCTGACCAGACCGCTGCCCGACGAGCCTGCGGTGCGCGACGAGGCCGAACTGGTCCGCAGGGGGCTGCTCGGCAGCTACCGGCGCGACATCGGCTGGGGCGAGGGGCGCACGCCCGGGGCGCTGCGGGCGGTCGGCCCGCCGCTGGGCCCGACGGCGCCGCCGATCACGTCCTGACCGCGCGCGTGCCGCCGCAGTCCGCCGCCCGCGTGCCGTCGGAGTCCGCTGCCCGAGTGCCGTCCGGAGTCGGCCGCCCGAGTGCCGTCGGAGGCCGCTGCTCCGGCGGCACGCGCGCATACCGGGACCGACACGACAGCGGCCGGGACCGGCACGCGCGGCGGGGTCAGACCGTCAGGACGATCTTGCCGCGGGTGCGGCCCGCGGCGCTCAGCTCCCAGGCCTTGGCCGCCTCGGCGAGCGGCAGCGCGTGCTCCACGTTCACCGCGAGCTTCCCCGCGTCCGCCAGCTCCGCGAGGAAGGTCAGGTCGGCGCTGTCCGGACGCACCCACAGCTGGTGGGCGCCCTTCGCGGCGGCCTCGTGGTCGGCGATGGACACCACCCGGTCGCGCCGGCGGACCAGCGACTGGAGGGTCTCGACGACGCCGTCCCCGTAGAAGTCCAGGCCCGCGTCGACGCCTTCGGGCGCGAGCTCGCGAACCCGCTCCGCCAGCCCCTCCCCGTACAGCACGGGCTCCGCCCCGAGCGAGCGCAGGTAGTCGTGGTTGTGCGCGCCGGCCGTGCCGATGACCCGCAGGCCGAGGGCGACCGCGATCTGTACGCCGAAGGATCCCGTACCGCCGGCCGCGGAGTGGATCAGGACGGTCTCACCGGCCCGGACGCCGACGCGGGTCAGCGACTGGTGGGCGGTGAGGCCGGCCAGCGGGAGGCCCGCTGCCTGCTCGAAGGACAGCGTGCGCGGCTTGCGGGCGAGGGTGCGGACGGGGGCGGCGACCAGTTCGGCGTAGGTGCCGAGCTCGACCCACTCCTTGCGGACGTAGCCGTAGACCTCGTCGCCCACGGCGAAGTCGAAGGTGTCGGGGCCGACCGCCTCGACGACACCGGCCACGTCCCAGCCGGGTATGACCGGGTGGCGGACTTCGAGGAGGGGGTCGAGGTAGCCGGCGGCGAGCTTCCAGTCGACCGGGTTGACCCCGGCGGCCTTGACGCGGACGAGCACCTCGCCGGGCCCCACCTTGGGTTGCGGGACGTCAACGACCGTTAAGGAGGCGGGAGTTCCGTATGCGCTGTATGTGATGGCCTTCATGATCGCCCCAACGCGGCCCCCGCCCGGGCTATTCCGGACCGCTCAGGCCGGCAGCGTGTTGCGGTGCGAGCGCCGGCGCGCCGCGCTGAACAGCGCCTGGATCTGCGCGCCCGACTGCTCGACGTCGTCGAGGGGCGAGGGGAAGGGCAGCCGCACGTCGCGGTGGCCGCGCCGCTCCTCCAGCCGAAGGGTGATCCCGTAGCGGTCCATGGCCAGCGGCAGGGCGCGCACGACCGCGGCCGTGGGCTGCGGCTGGACCAGCCGCAGCAGCAGCGTCACCAGGTCGTGGTGGTCGTCGAGGAGGTGCGTCAGCATGCCCGCCTCGTAGGCGGCGAGCGGGTCGGGGCCGGCCTCGTCCAGTTCCTCCAGGCCGACGTACGCGATGCCCTCGGCGGTCTCCAGCTCGGCCCGCTCGAACTCCATGCACGTGGACTCCGCGCCGGACTCGGCGGACAGGTCCGAGTAGGGGGTGAGCAGCCGTCCCAGCACGGTGACGCGGGCGCGCACCCGGTCCCGTACGGGGGTGGGCGCGACATCGGTGAACTCCAGCCGGATCGCGGGCCGGTGCTCGGCGTGGCCGCCCGGCTCGGCGGGGTGCAGGTGCAGCCGGCCCATGGGGTCGCCGCCGTCGAGGTGGCGGACTTCGGAGCGCATTCCGTCGGTGATCACCGTCATGGAGTGGGCGGCGGCCAGGATCGACCGGATCCGCTCGGCGGCGGTGGGCAGGGCGGCGGCCGAGGTTGCGGGGTCACCGAACAGGCGCATGCGGATCTCTCCATCGTCCGTGTGGGTTAGGTATGCCTAACCTAACTCATCTTGGTCCCAGAGAGTACCCGGCACGGTTCGTGTCGTTGTTGGGCTGAACGGGTGAAACACGAGAGGATGGGGGGATGCACATGAAGCGCGCGGCCGAGGCGGCCCGGTGAGCAGGTACGACGTCACCGACGAACAGTGGGAGGGGCTCGCGCAGGTGGTACCCCTGCGCAGTCGCAACGAATGGCCCTCCCGGGTGGACCACCGCACGATTCCCAAGTCGCCGGGGGCGGCTGCGGCGGAGCAGCGGCGCTTCGTGGTGATCAGAGTCCAGATCTTCGCGGACGCCCGGGAGGTGGCCGAGTACCTGATCGCGCAGATCCCGGTCCTGCTCGACCTCACCGGCGCGGACAGCGAAGTGGCCAAGCGGATCCTCGACTTCAGCAGCGGGGTTGTCTTCGGGCTGGGCAGCGGGATGCACCGGGTGGACCGGAACGTCTTCCTGCTCGCGCCCGTGGGGACCGAGGTCGAGGGGATCGCGGCCGCGGCCGTCCCCCGATCGTAGGAAGGTCCGTACGAAGGAACGGTTCGCCGGGGCCGCGGGGGGCCCGGCGGCCCGTACCGTCCGGCGCATGGACGCCACCGACGTCGCGTTAAGCGACGCCCGCACCCATCCCCCCGAGCCGGCACCGCCCGCCGATCCCCCCACCCCACCGCCACCCCCGACCGAGTCCACGCCCGCGGCCGCAGCCGTGCCCGCGGATGCGGCTGGGCCCGCACACACGGCCCCTACCGTGGCCGTGCCCCCGGTTCCGGCTGGGGCCGGATGCCCAGCACCCTCCCTGGTCGTGCCGCCGGTATCGGCCGTTTCCGCAGCCTTGGCTGCGCCCCCGGCCATGGCCATGCCTGCGCCTTCGGCTCAGGCCGTGCCCGAACGTCCGGCCCCCGAGCCGGGCATGCCCGAGTCCCTGACCCGGCCCGTGCGCCCGGACCCGGATCTGGCCCTGGCTGCACCTTCGTCCCCGGCCGTGTCCGCGCCGTCCGGCGGACGGGCCGCCACCGCGGCCACCGTCCCGGCCGTGCGCACCGCTCCAGCGCGATCTGCCGCCCCGGGCCCCGGCCCGGCTTCGTCGCCGCCCGCGGCGGCGGCCGGTTCTCCCGCCGAGCAGAGCGCACCGGCTCCGGCCCTGGCCGTACCTTCGTCCCCGGCCGTGCCTCCGGCCCCGGTCCCGGCCATGTCCGAACCTCCGGCTCCTGCCCCGGACATGGCCGCGCCGTCCGGCGGATCGGCCGCCGGCCCCGCCGGGCGGACCGGTTCGGCGGCGACGCCGTTCGCGGGACCCGGCCGGGCTTCGTCGCCGGCCGCGGCCGCGGCCCCGGGCCCGGAGCAGCCGACCGGTTCCGCGGGCGACGTTCGGGAGGTCGTCCCGGCGCAGGCCGACCGTCGCGCTGCCGCCCGGCCCGCAGGGCCCGCGCAGCGCCACGCGCGACCCGTGGTCACCGAACTGCGGCTCTCCGCCTTCGGGCGGCACCGCGGCGCGGCCTTCCCCATCGGGCCCGTCACCCTGTTCGCCGGCCCGAGCGGCAGCGGCAAGTCCCAGGTCCTGGACGCCTACGGGGCACTGGCCGCGCTCGGCGCGGGCGCCACCCTCGACGAGGTCTTCCCCGACCCCGCCGCGCGCATCCCGGACGGGGCCCTCCCCGACGCGCAGCGGCGGCGCGGGTTCCGCCTCGGCTGCACGGTCGACGGCCCCGCCGGACCGGTCCGGCTCGACCTCGCCGTCCAGGCCGAACCCGCCCTGAGGATCGTCGGCGAACGGCTGTCGCAGGACGGGGAGATCCTGTTCGCCACCGCCCTGCGCGACCCCGGCAGGCGCTCGGTGCAGGCGGCCTGGCTGACCGGCGGTGCCGTCGGCGTCACCCGGGCCCCGCTGCCCGACGACCGCCTCGGCACCGCGCTCCTTCCGCTGCGGGTGGCGGGGTCCACCGCCGGCCAGCGGAAGGTGCTGACCGCCGCCGAGCAGGTGATCGTGGCCCTGCGTTCGGTGTTCGCCTGCGACCCTCGCCCGGACCGGATGCGCGCGCCCGTCCCGCAGGGCGAGGGCCGGCTGCTGGGCGACTGCGCCAACCTGGCCGACGTACTGCGCCGGACCCGCCACGAATGCGGGACCCGCCACGCGCTGCTGACCGAGGCCGCCCGTACCGGCTGCGCGGGGCCCGTCGCCGCCCTGGACGTACGGGTCCCCGGGGGCGGCGACGCCGTCACCGCGGTCCTGGACCGCGGACCGGGCCGCCCCGCCACGGAACTGGCCCGGCTCGGCGCGGGCGAACTCCGCTTCCTGGCACTGGCGCTGGTCCTGCTCACCGGGCCGGGGGTGCTGGACATGGACCCGGCCGCCGAACTGCTCTCCGCGCAGCAGGCGCTGACCGTGCTGGCCGACGGGCTCGACCGTGGCCTCGACGGCGGGCAGGGCGGAGAGTTGCTGCGGCTGGCGCTGCTCTCCTGCGGCCGCGGCCACGTCCGGCTGGTGGCAGAGGTGGGGGAGGGGACCGCGGCGGCCGCCCGCCGCCTCGACGGCGTGTCGGTGGTAGACCTGTCGGCATGAACGAGACGCAGGAGCCCCGGCAGCCCGAACCGCGGCCCGAACCGCGGCCCGAGCAGCGGCCCGAACCGCGGCCCGAGGAAAGGCTCGACCTGCTGCAGCGCAGGCTCGCGCAGTTCGCGGCGGCCCGTGGCTGGGAGCCGTACCACACGCCCAAGAACCTGGCGGTGGCGCTGAGCGTGGAGGCGGCCGAACTGGTCGAGATCTTCCAGTGGCTGACACCGGAACAGTCGGCGAAGGTGATGGAGAAGCCGGAATCCGCCCACCGCGTGGCCGATGAGGTCGCCGACGTACTCGCGTATCTGCTGCAGTTCTGTGAGGTTCTCGGGGTGGATGTGCTGGATGCGCTCGCCGCGAAGATCGAGAGGAATGAACTGCGCTTCCCCGTAACGGGTGGTCCGACACCGAATCGTCACTCTTCGGAGTGATGGACTCATCCACAATCACGTTTCTGTCCACATTTTCCGAATACCCCTGGCTTTACTGGCCCGTTGCCCTCACTCTGGGTAGTGGTGAGGACGGCGGGGTGTCGTGCGGACGGGGGACGGCATATGGATGCGGTACGGCTCATCGCGGCCGGCCGGCACGCTCTGGCACAGAGCGGGGCCGCGTGGGACATCGTGGGCGAGGCCTGGCAGGCCCAGGCGCTCGCGCAGGGGATCGGGAGCTGGCTGGCGGTCACAGGGCCGCCGGAGCTGAGATCGGAGGCACGGGGACTGGGGGAAGCGGGAGGCAGAGGATGCGGGGTACTGGATCGGGCGGCCCTGCGCGGCGAGGGCAGCGCGCCCGAGTACCCGCCGCGAGCCGCACAGCTGAGCGTGGTGGCGGATGTCCGTCAGGCGCTGCTCGGACTCCAGGCGCTGCTGGGCGAAGTGGGGATAGCCCTGGTCGGGGTGGCCTGTGGCACGGACGACGAGGCTCTGTACTGGCAGTGCATAGAGTCGATCGACGCGGCTGACGAGTCGAGCGACCGGGTACGGGCGATCCTGCGCCGCATGGTGGTGCGCGAGAGGGGTTCCGCCTCGGGGGTGGCCTGACCCGGGCGCGGCCCGGCGCAAGGCCGCACGGCACGGGGCTCCGCAGGGCGGCACGGGCGGTGCCCAGCCAGGTACGGGCGGCCGGCACGGGCGGCGAGCATGGCGCACCGGCCGGGGTCCCGCCGTGCGCGACGGGACCCGCACGGTCAGGAGAACCGGTGGGACGGGCGCCCGTTCTCGGCGGTGCGGTCCCGGTCCGCGGAGGACTGCAGATCGGCGTCGAGGCGGGAGAGGTCGGCGTTCAGCGCGGCCATCAGCTCCTCCATCTGCTGCAACAGGCCCTTCGGCGCGCCGCCGCCCGGCGCGGGCACCGCGGCGGACTCCTGCTGTGCCGTGTCGTGTGCTGCCCGTCCGGTCCAGCCGGTCTGTCGGGGGGTCTCCGGCGCGGCCTCGTGGGACATGGCGGCCTCCTCGGCCCTGGCCCTTCCGAGGGAAGGGGGCGGTGGACGCACCGGCGAGGAGCCGCCGGCGCGCGGGCCGGGCGGTCCGGCTCCGCCCGGGCAAACGATCTCCGTCCGGGCCGGTCACTGGCGGCGCGGGGCCCCGACACGTCCGGTTGACGAAGATTCACCCCGGCGGCGCGGGAGGGGCAGGATGGAAGGTATGGATCTTCGCATTTTCACCGAGCCCCAGCAGGGTGCGAGCTACGAGACCCTCCTGAGCGTCGCCAAGGCCACCGAGGACCTGGGCTTCGACGCCTTCTTCCGCTCCGACCACTACCTGCGGATGGGGGCGGCCGACGGCCTGCCCGGCCCCACCGACGCCTGGATCACCCTGGCGGGCCTGGCCCGCGAGACCCGGCGGATCCGCCTCGGCACCCTGATGACGGCAGGCACCTTCCGGCTGCCCGGCGTCCTCGCCATCCAGGTGGCCCAGGTCGACCAGATGTCCGGCGGCCGCATCGAGCTGGGCCTGGGCGCGGGCTGGTTCGAGGAGGAGCACAAGGCCTACGGGATCCCCTTCCCGGCCGACCGGATGTCCCGGCTGGAGGAACAGCTGGCCATCGTCACCGGGCTGTGGGCCACCGCGCCCGGCGCCACCTTCGACTATGCGGGCGACCACTACCGCGTGGAGAACTCGCCCGCCCTCCCCAAGCCCGCCCAGACCAGGATCCCGGTCCTCGTCGGCGGCCACGGGGCCAGGCGCACCCCGCGGCTCGCCGCGCGCTACGCGGACGAGTTCAACATGCCGTTCGCGTCGATCGCGGACAGCGAGCGCCAGTTCGGCCGGGTCCGGGAGGCGGCCGAACAGGCCGGCCGCAGGCCCGACGACCTCGTCTACTCCAACGCCCTCGTGGTGTGCGTGGGCAAGGACGACGCCGAGGTCGCCCGCCGGGCCGCCGCCATCGGCCGGGACGTGGCCGAGCTCAAGGCCAACGGCCTGGCAGGCTCTCCGGCCGAGGTCGTGGAGAAGATCGGCGCCTATGGGGCCGCCGGTTCCTCCCGCGTCTACCTCCAGCTGCTCGACCTCGACGACCTGGACCACCTGGAGCTGATCTCCGCCCAGGTGCTCTCTCAGCTCCGCCCGGGGCCGGGGAAGGGATAGCGATGCCGCGTGCGACCGGCCCGCTCGCCGAGGCCCTGGCCCGGCGGACCGTCCTCCTGGACGGCGGGCTCAGCAACCAGCTCGCCGCCCAGGGCTGCGACCTGACCGGGGGACTGTGGACCGGCCGCGTGCTCGACGAGCGGCCGGTCCAGGTCGAGGCCGCCCACACGGCGTACGCGCAGGCCGGCGCCGAAGTGCTGATCACCGCCAGCTACCAGGTCGGCTACGAGGCCTTCGCCGCCCAGGGTCGCGACCGCGACGCGACCACCGCCCTGCTGCACCGCAGCGTCGCGCTCGCCGCCCGGGCGGCCGATGCCGCCGACCACGACGTCTGGGTCGCCGCCTCCGTCGGCCCGTACGGAGCGGTGCTCGCGGACGGCTCCGAGTACCGCGGCCGGTACGGCCTGAGCGTGCGCGAGCTCGCCGCCTTCCACCGCCCCCGCATCGAGGCCCTGCTCGCCGCGGGCCCCGACGTACTGGCCGTGGAGACCCTCCCCGACCCCGACGAGGCCGAGGCCGTGCTCACCGTCCTCGCGGAGACGGGCGCACCGGCCTGGCTCGCCTACACCGTGGCCGCCGGCAGCACCCGGTCGGGGCACCCCCTGCCCGAAGCCTTCGCGCTCGCCGCGCAGGCCCCGCAGGTGATCGCTCTCGGCGTCAACTGCTGCGACCCGGCGGAGGTCCTCCCGGCCCTGGAGGCGGCGGCCGCCGTCACCGCCAAACCCCTGCTGGCCTACCCCAACGACGGCTCCGTCTGGGAGGCGTCCACCGGCACCTGGCGGACCCCCGCGGCCGTGCCCCCCTGGCCGACGGCCGCCTGGCGCCGCACCGGGGCCCGCCTACTGGGCGGCTGCTGCCGCATCGGCCCCGACCGGATCGCGGACCTGGCCCGCGAGACCGGCCGTCCCGACGAATCGATCATGTGATGGACCGTCAAGTCAGGTCATTCTTGGTCTAGTTCCGGCCAACGCGATTTGTCTGCGGTCGTTGGGCTGACAGGTGCCATCAGGGCGGGCACGATGCTCCGACATTGAACGGGGGGTCGCGATGAGCGCTGCCGAAAACACATCCGAGATCGAAGGCCGGGACGCCGATCCGAGCGGCCCCGGCGGCCAGGCCGACCAGGCCGCCCAAGGCGCCCTCGGCAAGCCGGGACAGTCCCAGGACCCCGAGGAGCGGGCCGCCGCCGAGCTGGCGCTGCGGGTCTTCCACGGGGACGAACGCTGGGGCTGGGAGTTCGTCCAACCCCCCGAACCTCCGGCGCACCGCGACGCCCAGAACCCGCCGGTCCACAGCGAACCCTCCGACGCCGAGGTCCGCGCGGCGCTGGAGCGGACCATGACCGGCCGCAGCACCCGGGGCTTCGGCTGCATGACCCTGATGGCCGGCGCCGCGGCGTTCTTCGCGGTGGGTCCGGAGGCCGCGATCATCGTCGTGGTCCTCGTCATCGCCCTGATCATCGCGACCTCCCCCAAGTCCAGACTGCGGGCCGCCCAGCGCCGCCTGCAATCCGCCCGGGAACACGCCCAGCGTGACTACCACGCACGCTGGCAGGCCTGGCAGTACGGCCTCGAAGCCCACCGCGCCGAGCACCTGCGCCACAACGAGACGCTCGACACCTGGTACCCGATCTCCCTCACCTCCGGCCCCAGCCGGATCGACGTCTTCGGCGGCACCGGCAACGGCTGGGCGAGCCTCCTCGCCACCCTCGGCGGGCCCGTCCTCGGTGGCGGCCGCCCGGTCGTCGTCCTGGACCTCACCCAGCAGGCCGTCGCCCTGGAACTGGCCGGCCTCGCCGCCCGGCGCGAAGTGAACGTCGCCCACGTCCCCATGCCCGGCGCCCTGCTCGGCATGGACCTGCGCGAGGAGTTCACCTCCGAGGAACTGGCGGAGACGTTCGCCGAAACCCTCGCGAGCATGCGACCGCCCGGCGCGGACATCGACCTCCGCACCATCGACGTCGACGTGATCCACACCGTCACCGACCTCCTCCAAGGCCCCGTGACCCTCGCCCGCCTCGCCGCCGGACTGCGCGTCCTGCTGCGCGTCTACGACGTCGACCCGTCGTCGCCGGGCCCCCTCAGCCCCGCCGAGATCGAGTCGATCACCCGGGCCATCGACCTCGTCGGCCAGGGCGAACGCGTCCAGAACGAGCTCCGCTACGTACGCGCCCAGATGGAACTGCTCGCGAAGGCGGAAGCGGCCGACACCCCCGACACCCCCGCGTCCGCCTGGTGGAAGCCCGGCAGCCTGACCATCGTCACCACCGAGGACCGCGTCCACCGGCGCAAGGACCTCACCGACCGCTTCGTCTTCTTCCGCCTGCTCCACACCCTGCGGGGGCGCTCCGTCGCCGCCGGTTCCGGCACGCTCGTCGTCGCGGGAGCCGACCACCTGGGCCGCGAGGCCCTCGAAACCATGGCACGCCAGGCCCGGACCGCGGGAGTCCGGCTGGTCTTCCTCCTCGAACACCTGCGGGAGGCCGCCGTCCAGGTCGCCGGCGGCTCCGACAGCGCCACGATCTTCATGCGCATGGGCAACGGCGAGGAGGCCAAGGCGGCGGCCCAGTTCATCGGCCAGGAACACAAGTTCCTCGTCAACCAGCTCACCCGCCAGATCGGCGAAACCCTCACCGAGGGCCGCGGCAGCAGCTACAGCTACCAGCGCGGCGTCTCCGACACCGACGGGGTCAACCGCGGAGGCTCCTCCAGCTGGAGCGGTTCCGACTACAACTCCGGCAGCAACTGGGGCACCTCCCGGTCCACCACCACCTCCCTCTCCCGCAGTTGGCAGGACTCCACCAACACCTCCACCGCCCGCTCCACCACGACCGGCGAGAACCTCAGCAGGGTCTACGAATTCGCCGTCGAACCCACCCAGCTCCAGGCCCTGCCCCCCACCGGACTCCTCCTCGTCGAGGCGGGCCCGCACGGCCGCCGGGTCGTGTTCGGCGACTGCAACCCCGGCATCACCCTCCTGCCCCGCCTCTCCACCCGACCGCGCCCGAGCCTGACGTGACACCGGCCGACGGCGCCGCGGCCGGGCCCGCCACGCTCCGCGCCCACCGTTTCCACCGGCTGCTCACCGTCCCCCGACGGCCCGAGGAGCCGCACGCGGAGGACCGTACGGCCGCGCAGCTCACCGCGGCGGTGACCGCCTCCCACGCGATCCTGGGCCATCACGCGGGAGGCGGTCCGACCGGCCTCGCCGCGGCCTGGATACGTCCGGGCCGGCACCGGCCTATGCACTTCCTCGTCGGCGGAGCCCCCTACTTCCCGCCCGCCGGGAACGAGCCGCACGGGGCCGCGGAACGCCCGCCAGGCCATGCGCCAGGCCATCCGCCAGACCGCCCGCTCGGCTATCCGCCCGGCTCCACCGCCCGGGACGTCCCGTCCGGCGAAGCCGCGGCGCTGCTGGAGGCGATGCCGTACTGGCTGCCCTGCCTCGGCTCCCACGACGCGCTGCGCATGGGCGACGACGAGCGCGCCCTGCCGTCGGAGCGCCGCGGGTCGTTCGACGACGCCGTGGCCCACCTGCCGGACGCCTTCGCCTGGCTGGTCCTGGCCGAGCCCGTCCCGTACGAGCGACTGGAACAGGAGCGCGCCGCACTGTCCGTGCAGCTCCCCAGGCTGCGCCAGCGGGAGAACTCCGCGGCGGACCGGGTGGCCGCCGAACGGGCCGAGGCCCGCTACCGCGAACTGACACGGGCGCTCGCCACCGGCGTGTGGAACGTACGCGTCCTGGTCGGCGGCCGCCGGCCCGAGTCGGCGCTCGCCTCGGCGGCGCTCCTGTGCGGCTCGGGCGACCTCGACGACCTGCCGTACGTCCTCGTACCGGCGCGGCGGCCCGTACCGCTCGCCGAGGCACTGACGGCCGCCCGCCCGCAGGGCCCCGGATCACCGGGCGCATCGCCCTTCCTCGCCCCCGCCGAACTCGTCGCCGCGCTCGCCCGCCCCCCGGCGCGGGAACTGCCCGGCATCCGCACGGTGGCCCCCAACCGCTTCGACGTCACGGCCGACGACACCGGCTCGGGCTCCGACGGCTTCCTCATCGGCGACATCCTCGACGAGTCCCTCACGGCCGCGGACCGGCTGCACGTCTCGCGCTCCACCCTCAACCGGCACGCCTTCGTCTGCGGCGCCACCGGCTCCGGCAAGTCCCAGACCGTACGCAGCCTGCTCACCGCCCTGTCCACGCACGAGCGGCCCGTCCCGTGGCTAGCCATCGAGCCCGCCAAGGCCGAGTACGCACGCATGGCCGGCCGCCTCGCCGCGGCGGACGGACCCGAGACCGCGCGCCGGGTCACCGTCATCCGGCCGGGGGACGTGGACGTACCGCCGGCGTCCCTCAACCCACTGGAACCGGAGCCGGGCTTCCCGCTGCAGAGCCACGTCGACCTCGTACGGGCCCTGTTCCTGGCGGCCTTCGAAGGGCACGAACCCTTCCCGCAGGTGCTCGCCCGGGCCCTGTCCCAGTGCTACACCGACGCCGGATGGGACCTGGTCACCGGCGAGCCCCGCCCGGCCCACAAACCGAAGTTCGTCCTGGACGAGCCCGACGAACCCCGCTCGGCGGTCTACCCCACCCTCGGGGCGCTCCAGGCGACGGCCCGCCAGGTCGTCGAGATGATCGGCTACGGCAAGGAGGTCACCGCCGACGTACGGGGCTTCGTCGACGTCCGCATGGGCTCACTGCGGGAAGGCACGCCGGGCCGCTTCTTCGAGGGCGGCCACCCGCTGGACATCGCGGGCCTGCTCTCCGGCAACGTCGTCCTCGAACTGGAAACGATCACGAACGACCAGGACAAGGCCTTCCTCATCGGCGCCGTCCTCATCCGCCTCGTCGAACACCTGCGCGTCCATCACGGCGCGGGCGGGGTACCGCTGCGCCACGTGCTGGTGGTGGAGGAGGCACACCGACTCCTGAAGAACGTGGAGGACGGCCCGGCGGCGGCAGCCGTCGAACTCTTCGCCTCGCTCCTCGCGGAGATCCGCGCGTACGGCGAAGGCGTCGTCATCGTCGAGCAGATCCCCAGCAAGATCCTCCCGGACGTCATCAAGAACAGCGCGCTGAAGATCATGCACCGGCTCCCGGCCGAGGACGACCGCCGGGCGGTCGGCGCCACGATGAACCTCCAGCAGGACCAGAGCGAGAACGTCGTCGCCCTGCCGCCCGGGCGCGCCGCCGTCTCCTCCGACGGCATGGACCGGCCGGTCCTCACGGCCGTCCCGCACGGCGAACACGACGAGAGCACGAAGGAGGCGTCCGCGCAGCCACCGCTGCTGGGCAGCCGTAGCCCCCTCTGCGGCGCGGCGTGCCACCGCAGGCCGTGCACCCTGCGCACGATGAACGACTCCCACCACCGCTCCCTGGAACCGCTCCACCTCATCTGGGTGGAAGCGGCCGCCTCCGCCCAGGCGATGGGCAAAAGTGCTCCCGGTCCGGCCGACAGCGTCCGGGCCTCGCTGAACGCGCTCCCGGAACGTGACCTCGAATGCACCCTCGTGTACGCGGTCGAACGGGCGGTCGCCGCCCGTGAGCCCTTGATGCGCGACGAGGTCGACCCGGCGGACTTCGCGGAACGCCTCTACGCCGTCCTTTCCGCGGCCCTGCTCGGCACGGAACCGGCGGCTGAGGATCTGCGCCGTTACGCGTACGCCAACTACCGCTTCAGGGACGTCCTGGACATCATCCGCCGAGCTGTCAGGGACGACCCGGAAGGGCCTCACGACTACCCGGAGCGGGCGGACCGCTGGGTGGCCCGCGGCCTGATCCTGACCGGCTCATCGGGGGTGGAGCACCGCCTCCAGGTCCGTGCCCGGCCGGGCTACGGGGCGGACAGGGTTCACGGCCGGGTCGGCGACGTGGAGCGCAGCGGGCTGAGGGATGCGGTGGCCGCTGTGACGGGTGGCACGACGGAGGAACACGTCAAACGAGCCTTCGGACAGGCCTGTGCGGAGGGGCCGCGGTTGGACGCCGTGGTGGCGGAGACAGCGGTGCGGGTGGCGCAGGAATGCGTCAGGGGGAGGGAGACCCGATCATGAGCGAGGTCGACGCCGCCACCGACGCCCCGCCCCCGCCGCCACCTCCTCCTCCGCCGCAGGAAGAACTGGGGGTGAGCAAGGAGGGGGAGTCCCGGGAAGCGGGCACCGAGGCCGAAGGGACGGCCGACCCGGGCGCGGACGGCGACCGGTTCGAGGACGAGCAGCCGTTGGACGACGATCAGGGGGTTGACGGCCCGACGTCCGAGGTGACGACCGGCCCGGACGCGGACACCAACGGGTGTGAAGACGAGCCGCCGTTGGACGACGATCGCGGTGCCGCCGACCAGCCTTTGGGGGAAGCGGGCGAGAACGCATCCGGTGACGACGGCTTACCGGAGCAGCGCGCTGCAGGACCGGACCCGGCCGAACCGCCTCAGCCCGAAGAGGTGGAAGCCGCCACGGACCAGCAACAACCGGAGTCAGAACCCGAGCCGGAGTCAGAACCCGAGCCGGAGCCGGAACCCGAGTCGGAGCCGGAACCCGAGCCGGAACCCGAACCCGAACCCGAACCCGAACCCGAACCCGAACCCGAGCCCGAGCCCGAACCCGAACCCGAACCCGAGCCCGAACCGGAACCGGAGCCGGAACCTGAGTTTGAGCCGGAATCCGTTGACGACGCAGCAGCGGAGCGGGCGCCGCGGCCCGAAGAAGAGCCCGTACAGGAACGCGGAGCCCAGGAGGTCACCGCCCCGGTTGACGCTGACGAGGCGGGGGCCGAAGCGGCGGACGGGCAGCAGCCCGGAGACGCGGAGCAGGATGTTTCGGAGGGCGCAGCGACCGATGCGGCGCAGGAGGAGGAGCCGAGTCCTGGCCAGACCGACTCCCAGCGGTCGGACGCAGGAGCATCGGAACCGGGCTCGATGGCGGATCAGCGCGATCACCAGGAAGACGAGGGGGACACGGACAGCTGGTCACCGGCCGAGAACGAACAGGCGGCCCGGCAGCCTGCTGATGAGATCGGCGACGTGATGGTGGCGGCGGCCCAAGGGGCGGCCGAAGTGGGTGTGGCCGTGGCCGAGACCGCGGCAGCCCTCGCCGGGCAGGCCGTGAATGCCGTGGACGAAGTCGCCGCGGGCGCGTCCTTCGACGCGCATGCCGGGCAACTGACCCGAGGCTTCGAAGGTGACCTGCCCTCGGACACTGCACCACTTGCCGGAGGCGAGGTGCAGGAGGGAACAGCGGACGTCGGCGAGCCGCCGAACGATGGCGAACCTCAGGAGGCGGAGGCGGGAGCAGACGCGACGTCAGGCGTTCCGGCCGGTCCCTTGAGGGAGTTCGGTACCAACGCCGAGGCGGACGCCTACGGCCGCAGTGTCTGGGGGGACGCGCTGAGGAATCTGACCCCGGAGCAGCGCGGAGCCCTGGAGAACTATTCCAACGAGAATCCGCCGGGCTTCAGCAGTCCGCCCGACTACAAGGACATCAACGGTGGCCTCCGCGGACACGTGCCGCGGACCAGCGAGGTGGACGACCACATCAGGGGGATGGATGACGCACTCGACCGGCAGAGGACCCCCGACCGGCTGATGGTCGTGCGGGAGACGGGCGTCAATGCCTTCGACCGGCCGGTCGGTGACCTCCCGGGTTCCGTACAGAGTGACCCCGGATACCTGTCGACGGCTCTCGGACCGGATCCCACGTTCGATCCTGGGAAGGAAGTGGTCCTTCACCTTGATGTTCCGCCGGGGACCCGAGCCATGTACATGGAGGGCCTGACCCTGAATCCCGGGGAAAGGGAACTGCTGCTGGACCGTGGTCTGCGCTATGAAGTGACCGACGTGGATCGCATGGGAGGGCGTTGGCACGTCTATGGAAGGGTCCTTCCCTAGGGTTTCGCAAGTGATGTGAAGTTCGAGAAAGAGGTGCGCTGCATTGTCCGGTCCGCTCTCAGGGGATCCCGAATTCCGTACCGTGTCCGCTCCGGAATCGTTCCCCCATCGCACACGATCCTCCGTCCTGTACGCCGCCGTCCTTCGAGGAGGTGAAACCATGGGATTCCTGTGGGCTGCGACGGCGGACGATGCCGCGGGGTTCGTCGTGTTGCAATCCGCCGGAGACGACGCCTACAACACGTCCGTTGCCTGGTCCCTTCTGCTGCGGCAGGCGAAATCCGAAGGTTTGACTCCGCTTCAGGCCCTCCGTAGTTGGGTAGGCAGGACGGCTCATCCCAAGGCAGGCAGCGTTTCGGCGGCCCAGGAAGAGGCTGCCACGCTCGAAGATCTTGAACTCAGGGGCGCAACCCTGCAGGCGGAGTAGGCGGGGCTCGGCTCCGGGCCGCCCCCGACCGGGATCGTGCTGGTCGAGTCGGCAGCCGGGGGACGGCGCGTGGCCTTCGGGGACTGCAACCCGGCCATCGTCGCCATGCCCCGGGTCTCCTCCCGCCCCCGCTGACCCGCCGACGCCTGGTGCTGTGGCCGCGCTAGCGCTCGCAGGCGACGCCGTCGCCGTCCCGGTCGAGGTGCCGGCCGTAGCCGGGGTCGCCGCGGCGGATGGGGGCCGCGCCCGCCGCCCTCACCGCGGCACAGTTCCGGTACGAGACGTTCCCGCCGCCACCCCCGCTCCCGTCCGTCTCGTCCTCGGGCGTCGGGGCTGCCGGGGGAGCCGCCGTCGTGGGGGCGGGTGCCGGGGCGGCCGGCGCAGGACGAAGGTTCGTGCCGGGCGTCGCGGGGCAGCCGGTGCCCGGAGCCACCAGGTGCACGACCGGAGCGGCGCTCTGCGGCGGGAGTCCACTGCCGGCGGCGACGTCCTGGAAGCAGACGAGCCAGGTCCCGTGGTCGGCGGGCAGGGTGACGTCGGCGTAGGCGCTCAGCGCCTTGAGTTCGCCGTCGATCAGTTCCTCCACCGTCTTCTCCGCCTGTGCGTAGGGCCAGCCGACGGCCGACGGCATCTGCGGTGCGGCGCTCGGTGTCGGTGTCGGGGTGGGCGTCGGCGTCGGGCTGTTGCTCGGGGCGGGGGCGGCGGAGGCCGCCGCGGTCTGCGCCTTGCCCTCGGGCCCGGTCTCCTCCGGCGAGTCGGACAACAGCGGTATCAGGAACCAGACGCCGGACAGCACGGTGGCGAGGACCTTCTGCGTCCGTTCCCACTGGCTCGTCCAAGCGAGCGCGATCCCCGCGGGCGGGAGGAGGACGAGCGCCGTGATGATCAGGGCGGGGTGCTGCCACCAGCGCCGTGGCGGCTTGGGCGCGGGCATCGGCGCCGGGGCGTAGGCGTGCGGGGGAGGGTACATGGCGCTCCTGGAGGCTGAACTCGGTGCGGGGCGCGCGAGCCTATCCAGAAGGTTGAAGATCGTACTTGTTTTCGCTGGAAATCCGTTGGCCCGAGGATGATCCGACCGTCATGCTGAAGCGCATGTTCCTTACGATCACCACCACCGGGACCGCCGAGAATCCGGCGACTGACCTGGGCTTTCTCCTGCACAAGCACCCGGACCGGGTCCGCGTGGAGAACCAGTCCCACGGCACCGCCCACGTGTTCTACCCCGAGGCCACGGCCCAGCGGTGCACGGCGGCCCTGCTGCTGGAGGTGGACCCCGTCGCGCTCGTCCGCCGGGGGAAGGGCAAGGGCCGGGGCGGGGCGCCCGACGCCGCGCTCGCGCAGTACGTCAACGACCGCCCGTACGCGGCCTCCTCGCTGCTCGCCGTCGCGCTCAGCGGGGTGTTCCGCACCGCTCTCAAGGGCCAGTGCGTCCTGCGCCCGGAACTCCCGGATCGGACGCGCCCGCTGCGCGTCGAGATCCCCGTGCTCCCCGCGCGCGGCGGCGCCGCGATGGTGCACCGGCTGTTCGACCCGCTCGGCTGGGACCTCGTACAGGCCGAGGCCGTACCGCTCGACGAGCAGTTCCCCGAGTGGGGGGACTCCCGCTACGTGCGCCTCGTACTGGAGGGCGAGCTGCGCCTCGCCGACGCCCTGCGCCAGCTGTACGTGCTCCTGCCGGTCCTCGACGACGCCAAGCACTACTGGATCGCCGCCGACGAGGTCGACAAGCTGCTGCGCGCCGGAGACGGCTGGCTCGCCGCGCACCCCGAGAACGCGCTCATCAGCTCCCGCTACCTGGCCCGCCACAAGCGGCTGACGCAGACCGCCGTCGAGCGCCTGGAACTGGTCCGTCTCGCCGAGTCCGACGGCAGCGAGGTCGAGGAGATCGACAACGCCGTGGACGAGACGCGCGACACGCAGGAGCGGCCCGTACCGCTCGCCGTGCGCCGGCGCGAGGCCGTGCTCACCGCCCTGCGCGCCGCCGGGGCCCAGCGGGTGCTGGACCTCGGCTGCGGCCAGGGCCAGTTGGTGCAGGCGCTGCTGGGGGACCCCGCGTACACCGAGATCGTCGGCATGGACGTCTCCGTGCGCGCCCTGACCATCGCCGCCCGGCGGTTGCGGCTGGAGCGGATGGGCGAGCGGCAGCGCTCGCGCGTCACGCTGCTGCAGGGCTCGCTCGCCTACACCGACAAGCGGCTGGCCGGCTACGACGCGGCCGTGCTGAGCGAGGTCATCGAGCACCTCGACCTGGACCGGCTGCCCGCGCTGGAGTACGCGGTGTTCGGCTCGGCCCGTCCCGGCACGGTCCTCGTCACCACCCCGAACGTCGAGTACAACGTCCGCTGGGAGACCCTGCCGGCCGGACACGTCCGGCACGGCGACCACCGCTTCGAGTGGACCCGCGAGGAGTTCCGCGACTGGGCCGGCCGGGTCGCGGAGCGCTTCGGCTACACGGTCGCGTACGTCCCCGTGGGCGACGACGACCCCGAGGTCGGGCCTCCGACGCAGATGGCCGTCTTCACCCGGAACGCCGCTGGCGACACCTCCACCGCTGCCGCCACCACCACCGCCGGCTCCACCACCACCGACTCCCCGAAGGAGGGCGAGGCAGCATGACCACCGAGACCAAGCGCACACTTCCCGTCACCGACCTGTCCCTCGTCGTCCTGATCGGGGCCACCGGATCGGGCAAGTCCACCTTCGCCCGCAAGCACTTCAAGCCCACCGAGGTCATCTCCTCCGACTACTGCCGTGGCCTGGTCTGCGACGACGAGAACGACCAGAGCGCGAGCCGGGACGCCTTCGACGTCCTGCACTACATCGCCGGCAAGCGCCTCGCCGCCGGCCGGCTGACCGTCGTCGACGCGACCAGCGTCCAGGCCGACGCCCGCCGGCAACTGGTCGCGCTCGCCCGCGAACACGACGTGCTGCCCATCGCCATCGTCCTGGACATGCCCGAACAGGTCTGCGCCGAGCGCAATGCCGCCCGCCCCGACCGGGCCGGCCTGCCCCGCGCCGTCATCCAGCGGCACCGCCGCGACCTGCGCCGCTCCCTGCGCGGCCTGGAACGCGAGGGCTTCCGCAAGGTGCACGTGCTGCGCTCCGTGGAGGAGGCCGAGGCCGCCGAGGTCGTCCTGGAGAAGCGGTTCAACGACCTCACCCACCTCACCGGCCCCTTCGACATCGTCGGTGACATCCACGGCTGTTCCTCCGAGCTGGAGACCCTGCTCGGCAGGCTCGGCTACGAGGACGGCGTCCACCCCGAGGGCCGCACGGCCGTCTTCGTCGGCGACCTCGTCGACCGCGGCCCCGACAGCCCGGGCGTCCTGCGCCGCGTGATGGGCATGGTCAGGTCCGGCAACGCCCTGTGCGTGCCCGGGAACCACGAGAACAAGCTCGGCCGTTACCTCAAGGGCTCCAAGGTCCAGCAGACCCACGGCCTCGCCGAGACGATCGAGCAGCTCTCCCACGAGCCGCCGGAATTCGTCGAGGAGGTGCGGGAGTTCATCCGCGGCCTCGTCAGCCACTACATCCTCGACGGCGGCAAGCTGGTAGTCTGCCACGCCGGCCTGCCCGAGAAGTACCACGGCCGCACCTCGGGCCGGGTCCGCTCGCACGCCCTCTACGGGGAGACCACCGGCGAGACGGACGAGTTCGGCCTGCCCGTGCGCTACCCGTGGGCCGAGGACTACCGGGGCAAGGCCGTCGTCGTCTACGGCCACACACCCGTCCCGAACACCGCCTGGATCAACAACACCATCTGCCTCGACACCGGAGCCGTCTTCGGCGGCCGCATGACCGCCCTGCGCTGGCCCGAGCGCGAACTGGTCGACGTACCGGCCGAGAAGGTCTGGTACGAGCCGGTCAAGCCGCTCGTCACCGAGGTGCCGGGCGGCAGTGACGGCCGGCCGATCGACCTGGCCGACGTCCACGGGCGCCGCGTCGTCGAGACCCGGCACCTGGGCAACGTGGGCGTCCGGGAGGAGAACGCGGCCGCGGCCCTGGAGGTCATGAGCCGCTTCGCCGTGGACCCGCGGCTGGTCCCGTACCTGCCGCCCACCATGGCGCCGACCGCGACCTCCCGCGAGGACGGCTACCTGGAGCACCCGGCCGAGGCCTTCGCCCAGTACCGCAAGGACGGCATCGACCGGGTGGTGTGCGAGGAGAAGCACATGGGCTCCCGCGCCACCGTCCTGGTCTGCAAGGACGCCGACGCCGCCCGCGAGCGGTTCGGCGTGGACGGTCCGACCGGTTCCGTGTACACGCGCACCGGACGGCCCTTCTTCCGCGACTCCCAGGTCACGGAGGAGGTCCTGGCGCGGCTGCGGGCGGCGGTCACCGGCGCCGGGCTGTGGGAGGAGCTGGGCACCGACTGGCTGCTGCTCGACGGGGAACTCCTGCCCTGGTCGCTGAAGTCGGGCGGCCTGCTGCGCAACCAGTACGCCGCCGTGGGCGCCGCATCCCGCGCCGTCTTCCCGGACGCCGTCGCCGCCCTGGAGGCGGCGACCGCCCGCGGCGTCGACACCGGCGCCCTGCTGGAGCGCCAGCGCGGCCGGGCCGTCGACGCGGCGGCCTTCACCGACGCCTACCGCCGCTACTGCTGGAGCACCGACGGGCTGGAGGGCGTACGGTTCGCGCCGTTCCAGCTGCTGGCCGCGGCCGGGCGGTCGCTGGCCGCCGTGCCCCACGACGAGCAGCTGGCCTGGCTGGACCGGCTGGTCGACGCCGACGACCCGGGCACCGCGGGCGGCAGCGGACTGCTGCGCCGCACCGGCCGGATCCTGGTGGACACCGGGGACGAGGACTCCGTACGGGCCGGCACCGACTGGTGGCTGGAGCTGACGGCGGCCGGCGGCGAGGGCATGGTCGTCAAGCCGCTCCGGGCCTACGCCCGGGACGGCAAGGGGCGGCTGGTCCAGCCCGGGGTGAAGGTGCGCGGGCGGGAGTACCTGCGGATCATCTACGGGCCGGAGTACACGCGTCCGGAGCAGCTGGAGCGCCTGCGCGAGAGGTTCCTCGGGCACAAGCGCTCGCTCGCCCTGCGGGAGTACGCGCTCGGACTGGAGGCGCTGGACCGGCTGGCGGCCGACGAACCGCTGTGGCGGGTCCACGAGCCGGTCTTCGCGGTCCTCGCGCTGGAGTCGGAGCCGGTCGACCCGCGGCTGTGACGGCTGCGGTGACAGCCGCGGCAATGGCCACGACGACGGCCACGACGACGGCCACGACTGCAGCCGCGGCGTAAAGGCGGAGCCCCCGTACGGCCTCGAATTAGGTCGTATGGGGGAACTTTCGCGGAGAACTCCGGGAAAACCACCGGCGGGATCGTTCATCCAGAGCAGCGGAACGACCGTGACCCCGGAAGGACGGAACACCACCTATGAAGATGACCGCGCGCGGAAGCATTGCGGCGCTCCTGACCTGTATCGCCGCGGCCGGCGTGGCCACCCCGGCCGTGGCCGACGGGGTGCCGGTGGGTGTGCCGCTCGAAGGTGTGGAGACCACGACGGGCCTGGACGTGCCGCGGATCGCCACCGCGGTGCCGCTGCCGGTCGTCGGAGCGCCCGAGGCCCCCCGCATGCACAAGGGGGACATGCTTCCCACGCCGCTGCTCCCGGCGGTCCCGATCGCCACCGAGCTCGGCGAGACCCTGGTCACCTCCCCGCTGCCGAACCTGGCCGGCCGGCCGGAGACGGACGGCGAGGGCTCCCTGGAGTCGCCCGCCACCACCGTGCGCACCCGCACCCCGGGCGCGGTCCTCGGCTCCCCGCTCACGATGCCGGACGGTTCCAACTCCGGTCTGCCGAACCTGACCGCGCCCAAGCTGGGGATCCTCACGCCGGAGATCACGGGGGCGCCGGAAGCACTTCTCGGTGTCGCCCTGCCCCGCTGAGCCGACGCCGCCTCAAAAGGCCGCCCGGTCTGCGAACGTGTACGGCATGGGATTCCATGTCGACTCCGAGACCGGGCGGCTCCGCCGCGTCATCCTCCACCGGCCCGACCTGGAGCTGAAGCGGCTCACACCGAGCAACAAGGACGCGCTCCTCTTCGACGACGTGCTGTGGGTGCGCAGGGCCCGCCAGGAGCACGACGGCTTCGCGGACGTGCTGCGGGACCGGGGCGTGGAGGTCCACCTCTTCGGGGACCTGCTGTGCGAGGCCCTGGGGATCCCCGAGGCCAGGCGCCTGGTGCTGGACCGGGTGTTCGACGAGAAGGAGTACGGCCCCCTCGCCACCGACCACCTGCGGTCGGCCTTCGACGGGCTGGCCTCGGCGGAGCTGGCGCAGGCGCTGGTCGGCGGGATGACCAAGCGGGAGTTCCTGGAGCGCCACACCGAGCCGGTGTCCGTGCGCTTCCACGCCCTGGACCTGGACGACTTCCTGCTGGGGCCGCTGCCCAACCACCTCTTCACCCGCGACACCTCCGCCTGGATCTACGACGGGGTGTCGATCAACGCGATGCGCTGGCCCGCCCGGCGGCGCGAGACCGTCCACTTCGAGGCGATCTACCGCCACCACCCGCTCTTCACCGGCTCCGGCGCCTTCCACTACTGGTCGCAGGGGCAGGCGGACTATCCCTCGACGATCGAGGGCGGCGACGTCCTGGTCATCGGCAACGGCGCGGTGCTGATCGGGATGAGCGAGCGGACCACGCCGCAGGCGGTGGAGATGCTGGCGCGGGGCCTGTTCGCCGCCGGTTCGGCGACGTCCATCGTGGCCCTCGACATGCCGAAGCACCGGGCCTTCATGCACCTGGACACGGTGATGACGATGGTCGACGGAGATACGTTCACTCAGTACGCGGGGCTCGGCATGCTCCCCTCGTACACGATCGAGCCGGGCGACGGCGGCAGCGAGCTCAAGGTGACCGACCACCCCGCGGAGCACATGCACCGGGCCATCGCCGCGGCCCTCTCGCTCGACTCGATCCGGGTGCTGACCGCCACCCAGGACGTGCACTCGGCGCAGCGCGAGCAGTGGGACGACGGGTGCAACGTGCTCGCCGTCGAGCCGGGGGTGGTCGTCGCCTACGAGCGGAACGTGACCACCAACACCCACCTGCGCAAGCAGGGCATCGAGGTGATCGAGATCCCGGGCAGCGAGCTGGGGCGCGGCCGCGGCGGGCCGCGCTGCATGAGCTGCCCCGTGCAGCGCGACGCCGTCTGAGCAGGCAGGTCCCGGGTCGACCCGGGAAAAGGTCACACCGCCGTCCTGTATATCAATACAGAGCGTCGTATAGACTTCCAGCATCCCCTGTCACCGTGACGCTGGAGCGACCCCATGGCCCCCGCCCTCAAAGGCCGCAGTTTTCTCAAGGAGCTGGACTTCACGGCCGCCGAGTTCCGCGGCCTGGTCGAGCTCGCCGCCGACCTGAAGGCGGCCAAGAAGGCCGGGGTCGAGCAGCGTCTGCTCCGGGGCAGGAACATCGCGCTGATCTTCGAGAAGACCTCCACGCGCACCCGCTGCGCCTTCGAGGTCGCCGCCGCCGATCAGGGTGCCCACACCGTCTACCTCGACCCGGCCGGCTCCCAGATGGGGCACAAGGAGTCGGTCCGGGACACCGCCCGGGTGCTGGGCCGGATGTTCGACGGGATCGAGTACCGGGGCGACAGCCAGGAGGCCGTCGAGGAGCTCGCCGCGCACTCGGGCGTGCCGGTCTTCAACGGCCTGACCGACGACTGGCACCCCACCCAGATGCTGGCCGACGTCCTCACGATGACGGAGCACAGCACCGAGCCGCTGCACCGGATCGCCTTCGCCTACCTCGGCGACGCCCGCTTCAACATGGGCAACTCCTACCTCGTGACCGGCGCCCTGCTGGGCATGGACGTACGGATCGTCGCGCCCAGGAGCTACTGGCCCGCCGAGCACGTGGTGGCCGAGGCGCGCCGGCTCGCGGCGGAGAGCGGCGCGCGGATCACCCTGACCGAGGAGGTCGCCGAGGGGGTCGCCCAGGTGGACTTCGTGGTCACCGACGTCTGGGTGTCCATGGGGGAGCCCAAGGAGGTCTGGGACGAGCGGATCGCGGCGCTGTCGCCCTACGCCGTCACCATGGACGTGCTGCGGGCCACCGGGAACCCGGACGTGAAGTTCATGCACTGCCTGCCGGCCTTCCACGACCTGGGCACCAAGGTGGCCCGGGAGATCCACGAGCGGCACGGGCTCGACTCGCTGGAGGTGACGGACGAGGTGTTCGAGTCGGAGCACTCGGTGGTCTTCGACGAGGCCGAGAACCGGCTGCACACCATCAAGGCCGTACTGGTCGCCACGCTCGGCCGTCCCGGCCCGGGTGACGTACGGCCCGAGTGACGCATAGTCATACGCGACCGCACGGGGGTTTCACGCGTCGGCCGGCAGCAGCCGCCGTGAGGGCAGGGTGAACCACACCGCCTTGCCGTGCGGCGTGCGCCGGTGGCCGCAGGTGGAGCTCAGCGTCCGGATGAGCAGCAGTCCGCGGCCGTGCTCCTGCCAAGGGTCGGGGTGGGCGTCGTCCGGGCCGGCCGACAGCTCGCCGAGCGGCTGCGGGTCGCCGTCGTGGACCTCGACCTGGCAGCCGTTCGCCAGGAGCTCCACGACGAGCTCGATCGGCTCGCAGGCCGGGGTGTGCTCGACGGCGTTGGCGACCAGCTCCGCGGTCAGCAGCTCCGCCGTGTCGCAGTCCGCGGGCGCGTCGGCGTCGGCCAGCGCCGTGCGGACGAGGGCGCGGGCAAGGGGTACAGCGGCCGCCGAGTGGGGCAGGGTGATCCGCCAGGCGGGGTTTTCGGGCACTGCAGGATCTTCCTCTCCGGGATGGGCCGCATCGTGTCGGGGAGCCGGGCCGGGGACTCGCACGAGGGGTCCGTGCCGGCCGGCTCGCGCCGGAGGTGCGTGGGGTGTGTGGCGTGCATGGGGTGTACGGGGTGCACGGGTCTATGGGGGAACTATCCCTTTCAACGATACGGAGTCGAAATTTGATCCCGTAGGGCACCCCGCCATCGGTACGGGGGGCCCGAGGTCCCTTCTCTCGCGTTTCTCTGACGGTAGTCACGATCTGGTGATACCGTCGGTCGCGTGAGCCCCTTCACCGGTTCCACACCAGCGACCGAACGGTGGCACCACCTCCGGATCACCCGGCAGGACGGCGTCGCCACCGTCACCTTCGACCGCCCCGAGAAGATCAACGCGCTCACCTTCGGCGCCTACGCCGACCTGCGCGATCTGCTCGCCGAACTGTCCCGCGAGCGTTCCGTGCGCGCCCTCGTCCTGGGCGGCGAGGGCCGCGGCTTCTGCTCGGGCGGAGACGTCGACGAGATCATCGGCGCCACCCTCGCCATGGACACCGCCCAGCTCCTGGACTTCAACCGGATGACCGGCCAGGTCGTCCGCGCGATCCGCGAATGCCCCTTCCCGGTGATCGCCGCCGTGCACGGCGTGGCCGCCGGGGCCGGCGCCGTCCTCGCGCTCGCCGCCGACTTCCGGATCGCCGACCCCACCGCACGCTTCGCCTTCCTCTTCACCCGCGTGGGCCTCTCCGGCGGCGACATGGGCGCCGCCTACCTGCTGCCGCGCGTCGTCGGCCTCGGCCACGCCACCCGCCTGCTGATGCTCGGCGAACCCGTCCACGCACCCGAGGCCGAGCGGATCGGTCTGCTCAGCGAGCTCACCGAAGAGGGCAAGGCCCACCTACGGGCCGCCGAACTCGCCGCCCGCCTCGCCGCGGGCCCCTCCCTCGCCCACGCCCAGACCAAGGCGCTGCTCACCGCGGAACTCGACATGCCGCTGGCCGCGTCCGTCGAGCTGGACGCGGCCACCCAGGCCCTGCTCATGAACGGCCAGGACTACGCGGAGTTCCACGCGGCCTTCACCGGGAAGCGGCCGCCGGAGTGGAAGGGCAGGTAGCGCCATGCCGCTCGGCAGCGCATTGCGGGTCGCCGTCGTCGGCGGCGGACCGGGCGGGCTGTACGCCGCCGCACTGCTGGCCCGCCGGGGGCACAGCGTGGACGTGTGGGAACGCAACGCCCCGGACGACACCTTCGGCTTCGGCGTCGTGCTCTCCGACGAGACCCTCGGCGGCATCGAACGGGCCGACACCGTCGTCCACGCCGCCCTGAGCGCGGAGTTCGTACGCTGGGACGACGTCGACGTCGTGCACCGGGGACGGCTGCTGACCTCCGGCGGCCACGGCTTCGCCGCCATCGGACGGCGCCGCCTGCTGGAGATCCTGCACGAGCGCTGCGCCGGACTCGGCGTCCGGCTCCGCTTCCGCACCGGGGCCCCGGACGTCACCGAGCTGCGCGCCTCCCACGACCTGGTGGTCGCGGCGGACGGCGTGCACAGCGCGATCCGCGAGGCCGACGCCGCCCACTACGGGCCCACCCTCACCCCGGGCCGCTGCCGCTACATCTGGCTCGCCGCCGACTTCGCCTTCGAGGCCTTCCGCTTCGAGATCGCGGAGACCGAGCACGGCGTCATGCAGCTGCACGCCTACCCGTACGCGGCCGACGCCTCCACCGTCATCGTGGAGATGCGCGAGGAGGTCTGGCGGGCGGCCGGCCTCGACCTGTGCGACGAGGACGAATCGGCGGCCCGCTGCGCCAAGATCTTCAGCGAGGCCCTGCGCGGCCGGCCCCTGCACGGCAACCGCTCCGCCTGGACGCAGTTCCGCACCGTCGTCAACGAGCACTGGTCCCACGGCAACGTGGCGCTCGTCGGCGACGCCGCGCACACCGCCCACTTCTCCATCGGCTCCGGCACCAAACTCGCCGTCGAGGACGCCCTCGCCCTCGCCGAAGCGCTGGACGCCGCCGAAGGGGACGTACCGGCCGCCCTCGCCGCCTACGAGGCGGCCCGCCGCCCCGCCGTCGCCAGCACCCAGCGGGCCGCGGCCGCCAGCAGCCGCTGGTTCGAGGAACTCGCCGGATACGTCGACCAGCCCGCCCGGCAGTTCGCCTTCAACCTCCTCACCCGCAGCCGCCGCGTCACGCACGACAACCTGCGGCTGCGCGACGAGCGGTTCACCCGCGCCGTCGAACGGGACTTCGGCTGCCCCGACGAGAGCACCCCGCCCATGTTCACGCCGCTCACCCTGCGCGGCCTGACCCTGCGCAACCGCGTCGTCGTCTCACCCATGGACATGTACTCGGCCGAGGAAGGCGTGCCCGGCGACTTCCACCTCGTCCACCTCGGCGCCCGGGCCCTCGGCGGAGCCGGCCTGGTGATGACCGAGATGGTCTGCGTCAGCAAGGAGGGCCGCATCACCCCCGGCTGCGCCGGCCTCTACACCCAGGAGCAGGCCGACGCCTGGCGGCGCATCGCCGACTTCGTCCACACCTCGGCGCCCGGCGCCGCACTCGGCGTCCAGCTCGGCCACGCCGGCCGCAAGGGCTCGACCAAGGTCATGTGGGAGGGCATGGACGACCCCCTCCCGCACGGCAACTGGCCCCTCGTGGCCGCCTCCGCACTCCCGTACCGGCCCGGCGTCTCCGCGTCCCCGCGCGCCCTGGACCTCGCGGACCTCGCCGCACTGCGCTCCGACTTCGCGGCGGCCGCCGTCCGCGCCGCCGACAGCGGCTTCGACCTGCTCGAACTGCACTGCGCCCACGGCTACCTGCTCTCCGGCTTCCTCTCCCCGCTGACCAACCACCGCACCGACGCCTACGGCGGCTCCCTGGAGCACCGCCTGCGCTTCCCGCTGGAGGTCTTCGACGCCGTCCGCGCGGTCTGGCCCGCCGAGCGCCCCATGACCGTGCGCCTGTCGGCCACCGACTGGGCACCCGGCGGCACCTCGCCCGAGGAGGCGGTGCGGATCGCCGCCGCGTTCGCCGCCCACGGCGCCGACGCCATCGACGTCTCCACCGGCCAGGTCGTCGCCGACGAGGCCCCCGAGTACGGGCGCTCGTACCAGACCCCGTACGCGGACCGGATCCGCAACGCGCTCGGCGTCCCCGTCATCGCCGTCGGAGCCATCTCCTCCTGGGACGACGTCAACTCCCTGCTGCTGGCCGGCCGAGCGGACCTGTGCGCCCTGGGCCGCCCCCACCTCTACGACCCCCACTGGACCCTGCACGCCGCCGCCGACCAGGCCTACGAGGGCCCGGCGGCGCCCTGGCCCGCCCCCTACCGCGCCGGCAGCCGCAAACCCCCGACGGGCCGCGGCTGACGGCCCGGCCGCGACCGGTTCAGGCCGGGACGATCCGGGCCCGGTCCTCCACCGGCCGGTAGCCCAGCCGCAGGTAGACGCCATTGCTCGTCGGGTTGGCCAGATCGGTGAAGAGGACCACCTCCTCGGCGCCGGCCGCGTACGCCGCCTCGCTCACCGCGTGCGTCACCCCGGCGGCGTACCCGCGGCCCCGGAACCCGGGCGGGGTGTAGACGGGCCCGACGCGCGAGGCGGACCCGATCGGACGGGAGAAGGCGGCCAGCGAGACGGGGACGCCGCCGTCCTCCCACACCAGGAAGCCCCCGTACGAGAGCCGGTCGCGCACCTGCGCCTCGGTGGGACCGGCCGGGATCTCCACCTCCGCGTGGAACGCCTCCAGCCATCCGGTCAGCAGCGGCAGGTCGGCCTCGGTGGCGACCCGCACCCGGCCGGCGGGGGAGGGCCGCGGGGCGACCAGTGCGTCCAGCCGGTACAGCCGGTGCTCCTCGGCCACGACGGTGGGCCGGCCCCAGGCCAGGGCCAGCGCCTCCGCATCCCGGCGGCGGGCGTTGACCGCCCCGAGCCCGGCCAGCAGCGGCTCGGTGGTGAGCACGTCGGCCAGCGCACGGACCGCCTCCTGCGGCAGCGCGCCGAGCTGCAGCGGGTGCGGCGGAGTGCACACCAGCGCACCGGAGACGGTCCCGTCGGGGCCGGTCCACCAGCCGAAGACGGGGGCCTCGGGGCCGAAGGCGTGCAGTCCGCGCCGCTCCAGCGCGTCGGCCACGCTCAGCAGCATGGTGTTGGGCACGGGCCGCGCGGCCACGGCAGGTCCCGCCGCGGCCCGCCAGGCGGCCAGGTCGGAAGTGAAGGTCCAGGTCATGGCTCATCCTGCCGCGGCGGCGTCACCACCCGCACCGTCATTTCACGCGGCCCGCAGGTCCACGAACTGCGCCCCGATGTCCCGCAGGCGGGCGTGGAGTTCGGCGAAGACGGCCGCCGACCGGTCGCCCGGCCAGCCCGCCGGGAGCAGCTCGTGCGGCAGGCCCGGATCGGCGTACGGCAGGCGGCGCCAGCTGTCCAGCGCCAGCAGGTAGCCGCGGTACGCCTCCTCCGGCGTCGGCCGGGGGCCCGACTGCAGGGCCCGCAGGGCCGGCTCGTGCAGATCGAGGAACTCCTCGTGCTGCTTGGCCAGCGCGGCCAGGTCCCACCAGCGGGCCACGGCCTCGGCGCCCGGGGCGAAGCCGAGATGGCTGCCGCGGAACAGCTCCACGTACGGCGTCAGGTGCAGCCGCTCCAGTGTGTGCGCGGTCTCCTCCGCCAGCCCGGCCGGGGCGATCCACACCCCCGGCGCCACCGCGCCGAAGCCGAGGCCGGCCAGCCGGGAGCGCAGCAGGTGCCGCTTGGCCCGCTCCTGCTCGGGCACGGAGAACACCGCCACCAGCCATGCGTCCGACGACTGCGGGCCGCCGTAGATGCGGCGGTCGCCGTCGTCCAGCAGCCGGCGCGCCTCGCCGGAGAGCTCGTACGCCGCCGAGCCGTCCGCGGTGCGCGCGGGCAGCAGGAAGCCGCGCCGCTTCAGCCGGGACACCGACGAGCGGACCGACGGGGCGTCGACGCCGGCCGCGCCCAGCAGGCGGACCAGCGCGGACACCGGGACCGGGCCCTCGAAGGCCCGCCCGTAGGCTCCGTAGAACGTGACGATCAGGGATCGCGGAGTGTGCTGCTCGACCACGGCTTCACTCTAGGGGGTGTCGTGCCGATCGGGCCGGGCTCCTTGATCGCGCAGCCTGAAGCGCTGGAGCTTGCCCGTGGCGGTCCGCGGGAGCGCCGGCAGGAAGACGAAGGAGCGCGGGCACTTGTGCGGGGCCAGCTCCGCCCGCATGAAGGTCCGCAGGGCCTCCTCCGTCAGGGCCGCCCCCTCGCGGGGGACGGTGTACGCAACGACGATCTGCCCGCGTCGCTCGTCCGGGCGGCCCACCACCGCCGCCTCCGCCACGTCCGGGTGGCGCAGCAGGGCCTCCTCCACCTCCGGGCCCGCGATGTTGTAGCCGGCGGAGACGATCATGTCGTCGGCCCGGGCGACGTAGCGGAACCGGCCGTCCGGGTTGCGCACGTAGGTGTCGCCGGTCAGGTTCCAGCCGTCCCGTACGTACTCCGCCTGCCGGGGGTCGGCCAGATAGCGGCAGCCCACGGGGCCGCGCACGGCCAGCAGCCCCGGCTCGCCGTCCGGGACCGGCCGTCCGGCCCGGTCCACGACGCGGGCCTGCCAGCCCGGCACCACCCGGCCGGTCGTGCCGGGGCGGATGTCCTCGTCGGCGGCGGAGATGAAGATGTGCAGCAGCTCGGTCGCCCCGATGCCGTTGATGATGCGCAGGCCGGTGCGTTCGTACCAGGCCCGCCAGGTGGCCGCGGGCAGGTTCTCCCCGGCCGAGACGCAGCGGCGCAACGCGGACAGGTCGTACATGCCCACGTCGTAGGGGCCGAGGGCGTCCAGCATCGTCCGGTAGGCGGTGGGCGCGGTGAACAGCACCGTCACCCGGTGCTCGGCGAGCGCGGGCAGCAGCCGGCGCGGCACCGCGTCCTCCAGCAGCAGCGCGGACGCGCCGGCGCGCAGCGGGAAGACCACGAGCCCGCCGAGGCCGAAGGTGAAGCCGAGCGGCGGGCTGCCCGCGAACACGTCGTCGGGGCGCGGCCGCAGCACGTGGCGGGAGAAGGTGTCGGCGACGGCCAGCAGGTCGCGGTGGAAGTGCATGCAGCCCTTGGGCCGCCCCGTGGTGCCGGAGGTGAAGGCGATCAGGGCGACGTCGTCGGCCGAGGTCTGCGCGGCGGGGAAGGGCTTCCCGCCGTGCGCCTCGGCCAGCCGGAGCAGGTCGTCCGCGCCGGCGCCGCCGTAGGCGGTGATCCGCAGCCCCGGCACCTCGGCCTTCACGAGGTCGTCCAGCACGTCGGCGTGGCACAGGGCGTGCCGCACCTCGGCCATCTCGCACACCGTCGCCAGCTCCTGCGCGCGCTGCTGCGGCAGCACGGTGACGGCCACCGCGCCCGCCTTCATGACCGCGAGCCAGCAGGCGGCGAGCCAGGGGGCGGTGGGACCGCGCAGGAGCACCCGGTTGCCGGGGACGACGCCGAGGTCGGTGGTGAGCACGTGGGCGAGGCGGTCCACGCGGTCGCGCAGTTCGCCGTACGTCCACACCCCGCCGGCGCCGTCGCGGAAGGCCGGGCGGCCGGCGCCCTCGGGGCCGAACCGGGCGATGGTGGCGTCGAGCAGCTCGGCACCGCAGTTCAGCCGGTCCGGGTAGGCCAGTTCGGGCAGATCGAAGAGGAGCTCCGGCCAGGCGTCCGCGGGTGGCAGGCGGTCGCGGGCGAAGGTGTCGATGTGAGCGGAAGGCTTGAGGTCCAAGGCGGGTTCGCCCCCCTTGCAGCGGTCCGGAGTGGGGTGGGGCCGGCCGTGCGGTCGTTTCTCCCGGCGACCACCGGGAGGTACTCCATGGAGCGTATCGTGATGGTGACGGCAGTCAACAGGACGCGATAGATGCGGGGACATTCGGATGACCGGATTCGCGCTCGGGGTGGACCAGGAGGAGTGGTGCGGGCGGTTGCGCGCACTGTCGGCCGAACGGCTGAGGCCGCTGGCCGAGAAGGGGGAGCCGGGCCGGGTCAACCGGCCGCTGCTGTTGGCGCTCGGTGAGCTGGGCCTGCTGGAGCGGGTGTTCGCCTCGGGGGCACTGGACCTGTGCCTGCTGCGGGAGTCCCTCGCCTACGGGTGCACGGAGGCCGAGACCGCGCTGGCCCTCCAGGGGCTGGGGGCGTATCCGGTGCTGCGGGCCGGCAGCGAGGCGCAGAAGGAGCGGTGGCTGCCGCAGGTGCGGGCGGGGCGGGCGGTGGCCGCCTTCGCGCTGAGCGAGCCGGGGGCGGGGTCGGACGCGGCGGCGCTGGCGCTGGCCGCGGAGCCGGATCCGGCGGGTGGAGGCGGGGTCGGGGGCGGCGGGGGCGGCGGCTGGCGGCTCAGCGGTGAGAAGTGCTGGATCTCCAACGCCCCCGAGGCGGATTTCTACACCGTGTTCGCCCGGACGGGTGAAGGGCCCGGCGCGAAGGGGGTGTCGGCCTTCCTGGTCCCCGCGGACCGCGAGGGCCTGACCGGCGAGCCGCTGGACATGCTGTCCCCGCACCCGATCGGGTCCCTCCGCTTCGACGGGGTGCCGGTCGGACCGCGGGACCTGCTCGGCGAGCCGGGGCGGGGCTTCCGCGTCGCGATGGACACCCTGAACCTCTTCCGGCCCAGCGTCGGCGCGTTCGCGGTGGGCATGGCCCGGGCCGCGCTGGACGCGACGCTCGCCCACACGGCGGGACGTACGGCGTTCGGCGGAGTGCTGAGCGACCTGCAGGCGGTGGCGCACCGGGTCGCCGAGATGGCCACCCGCACCGAGGCGGCCCGGCTGCTCGTGTACGCGGCGGCGGGCGCGTACGACCGGGGGGCGTCGGACGTGCCGCGGCGCGCGGCCATGGCGAAGCTGCTGGCCACGGAGACGGCCCAGTACGTGGTGGACCACGCGGTCCAGCTGCACGGAGCGGTGGCCCTCCGGCGGGGCCACCTGCTGGAGCACCTCTACCGGGAGGTGCGGGCGCCGCGGATCTACGAGGGGGCGAGCGAGGTGCAGCGCACGATCATCGCCAAGGAGCTGTACGGGGCGTTGGACGGGGAGGTGGCCGGGCGATGAGCCTCGACCGGATCAACCCGGCGGAACTGTCGCCGGCGACGGGCTTCTCGCACGCGGTGGTGGCCACGGGCTCGCGGCTGGTGTTCCTGGCGGGGCAGACGGCGCTGGACGGCGCGGGCAAGGTGGTGGGGGAGACCCTGCCGGAGCAGTTCGAGACGGCCCTGGCCAACCTGCTGTCGGCGCTGGCCGCGGCGGGCGGCGCACCGGCGGACCTGGCCCGGGTGACGGTGTACGCGGTGGACGTGGCCGCGTACCGGGCCCATGCGGCCGAACTGGGCCGCATCTGGCGGAGGCTGGCGGGACGCGACTACCCGGCGATGGCCGTCATCGGCGCGGTCCGCCTCTGGGACGAGGCGGCCCAGGTGGAACTGGACGGCGTGGCGGTCCTCCCGTAGCCGCTGGGCTCCCGCCGGGGTTGCGGTCCTGGTGTGGCTCCGGCTCGGCCGCTCGGCTCCCGCCGGGGTTGCGGGTCTGGTCTGCTTCGGCCGGGCCGGGCGGTCCTGCTCGGCCGGTGTTCCCGGGGCTCCGCCCAGGACCCCGCGCCTCAATCGCCGGCGAGGCTGAATGGGGCCGGGTTTTCGCGGGGCGGGATGCGAGGGGTGGGGCGGTGCCCCGGCGGAGTGTCTCCTCGGCTCGGCGCCTGCGGGGTGTCGCGGCCAGGCGGCCCAGGTTGCGCGCTCGTCCTGCGGGGACACTCCGCCGTGTCCCCACCCCACGCCGGTGCTTCGGCGCCCGCGGAACCGGGCCCGTACGGCTGGAGCGGGGACGGTGAGGGGTGTCCCCGCAGGACGAGCGCGCGACCACCGGGTACGGCCGAGAAGTGGCCGCACGCGCCGAGCCGAGGAGATACCCCTCGGCGGCACCGCGACCCGGCCGCCACCGCGCCTGGATCCCGCCCGGCCTCCCGCGAGGGAACCCGCACCGCGACCCCCCGCACGATGCCGGATCCCGCCCCGCCTCCCGCGAGGGAACCCGCACCGCGACCCGCCCGCCACCGGGCCCGGATCCTGCTCGGCCCCCCCGCGAGGGGCCCCGCTAAAGGGGCAGGCGGGCCATTGAGGTGATCGTCAGCGGGCCCAGTGGGGTTTCGCGCAGGACGGTGTAGCCGAAGTGCCGGTACAGGGGGACGTTCGACGGGTCCGCCGTGGTCAGGTAGGTGCCGTGCGCGGTGGTCAGGACGTGGTCCAGCAGGGCGCGGCCGGCCCCGCGGCCGGTCAGGTCCGGGCGGACCCCGATGAACTCCAGCGTCCCGGCCCCCGCCGGCGCGCCCCCCTCGGTGGCGCGCACGTAGCTCAGCGTCCGCCCGAGGGCGCGCGGCCCGCAGCCCAGTACCGTACGGGCCGCCCAGCCGGCCTGGGCGACGGCCGACGGCGCCGTGTCCGGCGGGGTGAGCACGGCCGCCGCCAGGATGCGGCCGTCCGGTCCGACGAGGGCGGCCCGCCGGGCACCGGCGAGGCGGGCGTGGGTGCGCAGGGTGCTGCGGAACCAGTGGGTGCGCGCGGAGGCCGAGTCGCCGCAGATCCAGGAGACGGCGGGCTCCCGGGCGAACGCGGCGGCGAGCAGGTCGGCGCAGGCGACCGGATCGGGGTCGGTGTCGATCCGCCAGGAAGCCTCAGGCACGGGTATCGGCACCGGCATCGCGCACCTCCTCCAGCGGAGCCTCCGGTACGAGGTGGCAGACGAGCAGTTTGAGGAAGAACAGCGGCGCGAACCAGGCCAGGGCGGTCGCGACCGGCAGCCAGAACAGGTTGACCAGGACGGCGGCCATGAAGACGGCCATCGCCACCGGCCGCCGCAGCCGGACGGGCGCGAACTCCACGGCCACCGCCCCGCCGAGGAGCAGCGCCGCGTTGCCCAGCGTCCAGTCGAGGTCGCCGTCCAGGACGAAGAGCCCCATCGCGGCGAGGTGGACCAGGTGCGCGGAGACGAACAGCAGCCGGGCGCGCCGGGCCGCGGGGCCGGCCCGGTGGTACCAGCGCTTGGCGGCGTTGGTGGCGTTGGTCAGCACCCCGCCGATCAGGTCGAGTCCGGCCAGGGCCACCACGACGAGCTGGGCGGTGGACCAGTCGCGCGCCGCCCCCGAGTTCCACACTCCGGCGGCCAGCAGCAGCGCACAGCCGAGGAGGCCGACGGTTTCCACCGCGTTCTCGGAACGGGACTTCCCCGGGCCCATGAACCGTTCCAGGCGCCCGGCGAGGCCCGGCGCGGTGGCCGGTATCTCCCAGGAGATCCGCAGGTCAGAGCGCATGGCTGGGCTCCTGTCCGGTCGGCGCCGCGCCCCACAGGCCGCGCAGCAGGGTCCACAGCTGCCCCGGCACATCCCCCGGGTCGGTGCCGGTCGCCATGCGGGCCAGGGCCCAGGCGTCGGCGGCGCGGACGACCGCCGCGGTCGCCGCGACCATCAGCGAGGCGTCCACGTCGGTGCGGACCAGCCCGAGCCGGCGGCCGTCGGCGACCAGGGCGCCGAACCAGTCGAGCCACGGGCCGTCGGCGGTGCGGCCGATGGCGGCGTCGGCGAGGGCCAGGTCCTCGGGGTGGCCGCCCAGGTGGGCGGCGAGGGCGGCGGAGCCCGCGGCGAACCGGGCCGCGAAGTCCTCCTCGTCGCGGGCCGGTTCCCAGGGCCCGAGGGCGTCGAGCAGACGGCCCAGGACCCCGTCGAGGACGGCGGTGAGCAGGTCCTCCCGGCCGTCGAAGTAGTGGTAGGCGGCCGTCTTGGAGACCCCGGCAGCTTCGATGATCTTGTTGTAGGAGGCGCCTTCGGCGCCGTGTTCGGCGAAGTGGCGCCGCGCGACGCCGAGGATGTGCTCCCGGCGCTCGGCAGGCAGGCGGTCGAAACGGGGAAGTGGCATGCACTGATAATACGCACCGGTGGGGTGTACTGCTAGTACACCCCACCGGTTCATGCGTGGTCGCCCTCCAGGAGGCGGGCCATCCAGCCCTCGATGCCGTCGACCGTGCGCGGCAGGGCGCCCGACATCAGGCGGGCGCCGTCCGCCGTGATCACCAGGTCGTCCTCGATGCGGACGCCGATGCCCCGGAGCTCCGCCGGCAGGGTCTCGTCGTCGGGCTGGAGGTACAGGCCCGGTTCCACCGTCAGGACCTGGCCCTCCTCCAGGGCCCCGTCCAGGTAGGCCTCCGCCCGCGCCTTCGCGCAGTCGTGCACGTCGAGGCCCAGCATGTGCCCGCTGCTGCACAGCGTGTACCGCCGGTGCAGGTCGCCCTCCGCGTTCTTCAGGACGCCCCATTCGGCCAGGCCTTCGGCGATGACCCGCATCCCGGCCCGGTGGAAGTCTCCGAAGCTCGCTCCCGGGCGCAGTGCCGCCATGCCCGCATCCTGGGCGGCCAGTACCAGTTCGTAGACCTGCCGCTGGACGGGCGAGAAGCGGCCCGACAGCGGCAGGGTGCGGGTGATGTCCGCGGTGTAGAGGGTGTCCGTCTCCACGCCCGCGTCCAGGAGGAGCAGTTCGTTCCCGTTGAGCCGGCCGTCGTTGCGGATCCAGTGCAGGGTGCAGGCGTGCGCACCCGACGCGGCGATCGTCTCGTAGCCGGTGCCGTTGCCCTCGGCCCGGGCGCGCAGGCCGAAGACCCCCTCGATCCAGCGCTCCCCGCGCGGGTGCGCCAGGGCGCGCGGCAGGGCGCGTACGACGTCCTCGAAGCCCGCCGCCGTGTGGTCGACGGCCAGTTGGAGCTGCTCGACCTCCCAGGCGTCCTTGATCAGGCGCAGCTCCGAGAGCGCGGCGCCGAGCTCCGCGTCCGTGGCGGCGTGGCGGCCCTCCGGCGCACCGAGGGAGTCCAGGTGCGCGCAGCGGGTGCCGGTGAGGCGCTCCGCCTCCGCCAGGTCCGGGCGGCGGCCCACCCAGAACTCCCCGTACCTGCGGTCCCGGTAGAACTCCCCGTTCCCGTCCGCCCGCGGCGAGCGGGGGCGCAGGTACAGCACGGCCTCGTGCGCGTGCGGGCCCGACGGCTCCATGACCAGCACGTGCCCGGCCTGGTCCTCGCCGGTGAGGCCGGTCAGCCAGGCGTACGCGCTGTGCGGGCGGAAGCGGTGGTCGCAGTCGTTGGAGCGGACCTTCAGCTCGCCGGCCGGGACGATCAGCCGCTCGCCCGGGAAGCGGGCCGAGAGTCGCGCCCGGCGGGCCGGGGTGACGTCGTGGGCCGCGACCCGTGCGGAGGCGGGCAGCGGGGAGGCGGCCCAGTCGCCCGCCATGAACCGGGACAACTCCGGTGACACCGGACGGTCGTGACTGCCCGTGTTGAGGCGGGCTGGGGAGTCGGTCACGGGTGCTCCTTCACGGAAGACGCGAACTGGTGGGCGCACAGGTCTTGTCAGTGCAATTTCACATTACTATGTTACAGCTCACACCGCGGCACGTTAATCCCCGTCAAACGCCGTGTGACGCAGGGCAGTTCACGCACCACCCCCCACCTCACCCTCTCCGAACAGGAGTTCTCGGTGCTCAAGCACAGAGCTGTGCGCTCTTCCCTCCTCGCCTCCGCCGTAGCGGTGACCCTCGTCGCCACCGCGGCGCAGGGCACCACGCAGGCCGCAGAGTCCGCGGCCCCCGCCGCGTTCGCCGGCACCACGGCCGCCGCACCCGCCGGCGCGGCCCACGGCCCCACGGGGAACCCGTTCGACGAGGTCGACCGCTTCGCCGAGGCGAAGGACAACACCCCCGCACCCGCCCCCGCCCCGGGCGGTCTGAACCTCTCCGGCCAGGTGCCCGGCGCGGCCCCCGCCAGCGCGCCCGCCCAGGAGCTGGAGAAGCGGGGCAGGGCGGCCAAGTCGGCCCCGACCGCCAGGAGCGTCGCCGCGGGCGTCCCCTGCACCCTCGACGGGATCACGAACCTCGCGCCCGAGCAGTTCGCGGACTTCCTCGCCGACCAGGCCGTCCTGGCCGACGGCTGCCTGCGCGGCCTGATCTGGACCTGGGACGCCCGCCTGGCGCCCGTGATGTCGGACGCGCACGTCCAGGCCGTGTCCCGCCGGATATCCGCCCTGGCCGCCGCCCACGACGGCCGCAACTCCTCCCACCTGGAGGAGATGTTCACCTACCTGCACGCCGTCGCCTACCACGACTTCTCACGCGACGAGATCGACGTCACAGACGCCCCGACCACCGCCGCGATACGCAGGGCCATCGACGACTACGGCAACGCGGCGCGGAGCTTCGACGTCACGCCGACCAACGCCCGCACCCTGCGCGAGGCCCTCTACGCCGCCGGCCCCGGCCTGCGCCAGCACCAGCTCGGCCTGGTGAAGAAGGTCCTGGCCACGATGGACCCGGCCCACCCGGCCACCCACCTCGACCCCGCCTGGGCGGGCGCCGTGCTCGCCGCCCTCTCCACCAACTACCTCGGCGTGTACCCGGGCAACCAGGACACCGCCTTCCATGCCGCCGTGGCCGCCGACCCCGCCTACCGCGACGCCTTCAAGGCCTTCGCCGGGTACACGCACCTCAAGGGCACGGGCAACGCCTGGGTGGTGCGCGACGCGCTCAGCGAGTACGCCCGCTTCGGCCAGGTCGAGGGCCTGCGCGACCCGGTCGTCGCCGACCTCGGCGCGATGCTCGGGCCCCTGAGGGCCGGTTTCGGCGACGGCAGCGAGCCGTGGGCCAAGGTGGTCTCCTGGCTCAACTTCTACGAGGCCTGCAAGCCGTACGGGGTGTGCAAGGAGGACATCGAGAAGCAGCTCTTCCCCTACACCTACACCTACGACAACGGCGCCATCAAGGTCCGCACCGGCCTGGACCGGGCCACCGTCGACCAGCTCTACTACGCGAGCAAGCAGGTCAAGGCCCAGTACCACCGCGTCCTCGGCACCGACCAGCCGCTCGCGGGCGACCCCAACGCCACGCTGAACATCGTGCTCTACGGCTCCCGCGCCGACTACGTCAACTACCACCCGATCCTGACCGGCTACGACACCAACAACGGCGGCATCTACATCGAGAACGGCGCCACCTTCTACACCTACCAGCGCCGGGTCCCGCAGGACTCCTCCCTCACCCTCGAGGAGCTCTTCCGCCACGAGTACACGCACTACCTCAACGGCCGCTTCGCCGTCCCCGGCTTCTTCGGCCAGGGCCCCTGGTACGAGAGCGACCGCACGACCGCCATGGACGAGGGCACGGCCGAGTTCTTCGACGGCGCCACCCGCGACAACGGCATAGCCGTCCGCAAGTCCCTCGTGAAGTCCATCATCAGCGACACGGCCGGCGGCGGCCCGCGCATGAGCGTCGAGCAGCTGCTGAACGCCACCTACGAGGGCGACGGCTTCCGCTTCTACAGCTACGCCGGCACCTTCTTCGAGTTCCTGTGGACCGAGAAGCCCTCGCTGCTGCGCGAGATGTACACCCACCTGCGCAACAACGACGTCGCGGCGTACGACGCCTGGCGCCACCGGCTCGGCGCGGACACCTACCTCCAGCGCGACTACGACCGCTTCCTGAACGCGCAGATCGCCAAGGTCGACCAGCTCTTCGTGCCGAACACCACCTTCACCCCCAACGAGCAGCTGCGTGACGCGGCGCTCGCCTCCGTGAAGTCGGCGTTCGCCACGGCCACCTACAACACCCCGGACTGCGTGGAGAACGGCGACCCCGGCAAGCGCCGCTTCACCTGTACGGGCCGCATCACCGCGAACCTGAAGAACTGGCGCAGCGACGACCAGAACTTCAAGGACATGTCGGAGACGGTCGACTACTTCATCCTCGACCGGGCGGGCGCCGCCTCCAACAACCTCGCCGACATGAACTGCTCCTTCGGTCCGCCGGAGATCTGGAGCAACAAGGTCGCGGCGACCTCGAGTTACAGCTGTGAAGGACCGCTGCGCAGCTGACGGACACCGGACCGGTCCTGCGCCTGAGGAGGGCGCAGGACCGGTCTGGGCAGGCACTAAAGAATGTGACATATTACTGTCGTGCTCAAGAGACACCACCTGGACGCCGTGATCATCGGCGCCGGCGTCGTCGGAGCGGCCTGCGCCCACTACGCGGCCCGCGCCGGCCTCACCGTGGCCGTGGTCGACCGCGGACCCGTCGCGGGCGGCACCACCGGCGCCGGCGAAGGCAACCTGCTCGTCTCCGACAAGGAGGCGGGCCCCGAGCTCGACCTCGCCCTGCTCTCCGCCCGGCTCTGGACCGAACTCGCCGCGGTGCTGCCGCGGGAGGTCGAGTACGAGCCCAAGGGGGGCCTCGTCGTCGCCCCGGACGAGGCCACCGTGAAGGCCCTGCGGACCTTCGCCGAGGGGCAGCGCGCTGCCGGGGTCGACGCCGTCGAGGTGCCCGCGCACGCCCTGCACGACCTGGAGCCGCACCTGGCCCCGGGCCTGGCGGGGGGATTCCACTACCCGCAGGACGCCCAGGTCCAGCCGGCGCAGGCGGCGGCCCGGCTGCTGGCCGCGTCCGGCGCCGAGACGTACCTCGGCGAGGAGGTGACGGAGGTCCTGCTGGACACCCGGGGCGCCGTACGCGGGGTCCGCACCCCGCGCCGCGAACTCCTGGCCCCCGCCGTGGTGAACGCGGCCGGAACCTGGGGCGGGCACATCGCCCGGCTCGCCGGCACGGACCTGCCCGTCCTCCCGCGCCGCGGCTTCGTCCTGGTGACCGAACCGCTGCCGCGGGTGGTACGGCACAAGGTCTACGCCGCCGACTACATCGCGGACGTCGCCAGCGGCTCCGCCGCCCTGCAGTCCTCGGCCGTGGTCGAAGGCACTCCCTCGGGGCCCGTCCTCATCGGCGCCACCCGCGAACGGGTCGGCTTCGACCGGAGCCTGTCGACCGAGGCGCTGCGCCGGCTGGCCTCGCAGGCGGCGGCGCTCTTCCCCGTCCTGGCCGACGTACGGGTGCTGCGCACCTACCACGGCTTCCGCCCCTACCTGCCCGACCACCTCCCGGCGATCGGCCCCGACCCCCGCCGCCCCGGGCTGCTGCACGCCTGCGGCCACGAGGGCGCCGGCATCGGTCTCGCCCCCGCCACGGGCCTGCTGATCGCCGCCGCCCTGACGGGAACGGCCCCGGCGCTCTCCCCGCACCCCTTCCGGCCCGACCGCTTCGGCGGGGACGGCGCGGCGGGCCCCGAAGGCGGGCCGGCGTGAGGGCCGGGCGGCCGTCGGCCGACGCGCCCCGCGACCACCCCGCGGGTCAGGGCGCGGGCGCGGGCCGGACCGTCCGGCGCCCTGCCCCGGCCCCGCACCACTGTCCGCGGTACGGCGCAGTCCACCCGAGGAGGACCCCCTGATGCGCAGTCCCCGTTCCCTGGTGGGCGGCAGCCCGCAGGCCGGATTCACCGTCGACTTCGACGGGCGTGAACTGCCCGCCCTGGAGGGGCAGAGCGTCGCCGCCGTGCTGTGGTCCGCCGGGATCCTCGCCTGGCGGACCACCCGGGAGGGCGGAGCCCCGCGCGGTGCCTTCTGCGGGATCGGCAGCTGCTACGACTGCCTCGTCACCGTCAACGGCGCGCCGAACCAGCGCGCCTGCCTGGTCCCCGCCCGGCCGGGCGACACCGTCACCACCCAGGAGGGAACCGGCCATGCCGACCTCGCCGTCTGACCCCGCCGAGCGGTCCGCGCCCGCCGAGCGGTCCGCGTCCGCCGGGCAGGGCGCGTGCGGTGGGGCGGATCCGGTGGACCTGGCCGTCGTCGGGGCCGGGCCGGCCGGGCTCGCCGCGGCGGTCACCGCCGCCGGGCTCGGCCTCCGGGTCGCCGTCCTCGACGCGGGCGACCGCCCCGGCGGGCAGTACTACCGCCACCCCGCGCCCGGCCTGGGCGCGGCCCGACCCGAGGCCCTGCACCACGGCTGGGCCGCGTTCGCGACCCGCGAAGCCGCCCTGCGGGCACACGAGTCGGCCGGCCGGATCACCCACCTCCCGCTCCATCACGTGTGGACCGTGACACCGGGCGAGGGCGGGTGGACCCTGCACGCCGTCGCCGGTCACGCCCCCGACGAGCGCGCCGCGGCCGTCACGGCCCGCGCCGTGCTCCTCGCCACCGGCGCCTACGAGCGCCAACTGCCCTTCCCCGGCTGGACCCTGCCCGGAGTGGTCGGGGCCGGCGGGGCGCAGGCCATGCTCAAGGCCGGGCTGGTGCTGCCGGGCAGGCGCGTGGTGGTCGCCGGGAGCGGTCCGCTGCTGCTGGCGGTGGCCGGGTCCCTCGCCGCCGCCGGCGCCACCGTTCCCGCCGTGGTCGAGGCCGCCGCCTACACCGCGTACGCGGGCCGTGTGCCCACCCTGCTGCGCAATCCCGGCAAGCTCGTGGAGGCCGCCGTCCACGGCGGGGCCCTGGCCCGCCACCACGTCCGGCTGCTGACCCGGCACGCCGTCACGGAGGCCCACGGCACCGGCCGGATCGAGGCCGTCACCGTGGCCCGGCTCGACCGCGACTGGCGCCCGCTGCCCGGCACCGCCCGCCGGATCCCCTGCGACGCGCTGGCCGTCGGCCACGGGCTCGTGCCCCAGCTCGAACTCGCCACCGGACTCGGCTGCGCCACCCGGCCCTCACCCGACGGCACCGTCGCCCTCGTCCTCGACGCCGAACAGCGCACCACCGTCCCCGGCATCTGGTCGGCGGGGGAGACCGGCGGCATCGGCGGTGCCCAACTGGCCCTGACCGAGGGCGAGCTGGCGGCCCACTCCGTCGCCGCGGCGCTGCTCCCGGGGCGGCCGGCCCCGGGCGCCGACCGCCACGTCACCCGCCTCGCCCGCCGCCGCGCCCGGCTGCGCGCCTTCGCCGACGCGATGGCCGCCGCCCACCGCCCCGGCTGCGGGTGGACCGGCTGGCTGCGGGACGACGCCGTCGTCTGCCGCTGCGAGGAGGTCCCGGCCGGCCGGATCCGCGAGGCGGCCGAGGACCTCGGGGCGCGGGACGCCCGTACCGTCAAACTCCTCACGCGCGCCGGCATGGGCTGGTGCCAGGGCCGCATGTGCGGACCGGCCGTCACCGCCCTCGCCGGGGCGGAGCCCGCGGCGGACCGGCGCCCCTTCTCCTGCCCCGTCCCGCTGCGCGACCTCGCCGGACTTCCGGCCACCGACCGCTGATCAAGGGTGTCCCGGCTCTTGTGGCCGCGCCGCACCCACTAGTAAAATGTCACACACCACACTAGGGAGCCTCACATGACCAACGCGCACACCCCCGCGCCCCGCACCCGTCCCTGGCACGGAATCATGGTCGCCACCGCGCTCCCCCTGCGCGAGGACCTCACCGTCGACCACGACGCCTACGCCGAGCACGTGGCCTGGCTGATCGCCAACGGCTGCGACGGCGTGGTCCCCAACGGCTCCCTCGGGGAGTACCAGACCCTCACCGACGAGGAGCGGGCGCGCGTCGTGCGCACCGCCGTCGAGGCCGCCGGCGACGGCGCCCGCGTGATGCCCGGCGTCGCCGCCTACGGCAGTGCCGAGGCCCGCCGCTGGGCCGATCAGGCCGCCGAGGCCGGTGCCGGTTCCGTCCTGCTGCTGCCGCCCAACGCCTTCCGCGCGGACGAGGAGACCGTACGCGCCCACTACGCCGAGGTCGCCCGGGCCGGGCTGCCCGTCGTCGCGTACAACAACCCCATCGACACCAAGGTGGACCTGGTCCCGTCCCTGCTCGCCCGCCTGCACGCCGACGGGTCCATCGTCGCCGTGAAGGAGTTCAGCGGGGACGTGCGCCGCGCCTACGAGATCGCCGAGCTCGCCCCGGGCCTGGACCTGCTCATCGGCGCCGACGACGTCCTCCTCGAACTCGCCCTCGCGGGCGCCGTCGGCTGGATCGCCGGCTACCCCAACGCGCTGCCGCGGTCCTGCGCCACCCTCTACCGGGCCGCCGTCGCCGGCGACCTGGAGACCGCGCTGCCGCTCTACAAGTCCCTGCACTCCCTGCTGCGCTGGGACTCCAAGACCGAGTTCGTCCAGGCCATCAAGCTCTCCATGGACCTGGCGGGCCGCCCCGGCGGTGCCACCCGCCCGCCGCGCTTCCCGCTCACCGGCGACACCGAGGCGGCCGTCCGCGCTGCCACCGAGAAGGCCCTGGCCGAGGGCCTCAACTAACCCGCCGGAGGGGACGCCTGATGCGTACGCGCCACGTCTACCACGCGGTGGACTCGCACACCGAGGGCATGCCGACCCGGGTCGTCACCGGGGGAGTCGGGGTGGTCCCCGGCGCCACCATGGCCGAGAAACGGCTCCACTTCATCGAGCACATGGACCACGTACGGACCCTGCTGATGTACGAGCCGCGCGGGCACTCCGCGATGAGCGGAGCCATCCTGCAGCCCCCGACCCGCCCCGACGCCGACTACGGCGTCCTGTACATCGAGGTGTCCGGGCTGCTGCCCATGTGCGGGCACGGCACCATTGGGGTGGCCACCGTCCTCGTCGAGACGGGCATGGTGCCCGTCGTCGAGCCGGTCACCACCGTCCGGCTCGACACCCCGGCCGGGCTGGTGAGCGTCGACGTACAGGTGGAGGACGGGGCGGCCACCGCCGTCACCCTCACCAACGTCCCCTCCTTCAGCGTCGGCCTCGGCCTCAAGGCCGACGTGCCCGGCCTCGGCACGGTCACCTACGACCTCGCCTACGGCGGCAACTTCTACGCCTTCGTCGAACTCGACGCCCTCGGGCTGCCCTTCGACCGTGCGCGGGGGGACGACCTGCTCGCCGCCGGGCTGGCCGTCATGGACGCGGTCAACGCCGGCCCCGACCGGCCCGTCCACCCGGAGAACCCCGCGATCGCCGGCGTCAAGCACGTCTACCTCGCCGCGCCCGGATCCGACGCCCGCCGCTCCCGGCACGCCATGGCCATCCATCCCGGCTGGTTCGACCGCTCGCCGTGCGGTACGGGCACCAGTGCGCGGATGGCCCAGCTGCACGCCCGGGGCCTGCTCGAACTCGGCGCCGACTTCGTCAACGAGTCGTTCATCGGCACCGCGTTCACCGGCCGGCTGGTCGGGCGGACCACCGTCGGCGGCCTGCCCGCCGTGGTGCCGACCGTCACCGGCCGGGCCTGGATCACCGGCACCGCGCAGTACTTCCTCGACCCGTCCGACCCCTTCCCCGGAGGCTTCCTGCTGTGATGACCGTCCGAACGGTGGACTACCACACCGCCGGCGAGCCCTTCCGGATCGTCGACACCGCCGCCGCGGGCATGCCGCCCGTCCCCGGCGACACCGTCGCGGAGCGCTGCGCCACCGCCATCGGCCCGGGCGGATCGGGGACCGCGCCGCGCCGGGGCGCGCTGGACGACGTACGGCGGATGCTCGTGCAGGAGCCGCGCGGGCACGCCGGGATGTACGGCGGGTTCGTGGTCCCCGCCGACGACGACGGGGCCCACTTCGGCGTGCTGTTCTGGCACAAGGACGGCTGGTCCACGGCGTGCGGCCACGGCACCATGGCCCTCGGGGCCTGGGCCGTGGACAGCGGCCGGGTCCCCGCCCCGGACGACGGGGACGTCCCGGTGCGGATCGACGTACCGTCCGGGCGGGTCACCGCGACCGTCCACCGCGGCGGGGGCCGCACCACCGGGGTCACCTTCCGCAACGTGCCCGCCCGGGTCGGCGCCCGGAAGGTCCCCGTCGCCACCTCGCTCGGACTGGCCGAGGCGGACATCGCGCACGCCGGCGCCTGCTACGCCTCCGTCCGCGCACGCGACCTGGGGCTGGAGGTGACGCGCGCCGCGCTGCCCGCGCTGGTGCGCGCCGGGCAGGAGGTCCGGGCCGCCCTCGCCGCGCATCCCGCCACCTGGCACCCCGACGGCCCGCTGCTGTCCGGGGTCTACGGGGTGATCCTGTACGAGGAACTGCCCGACACCCCGTTCGGGCCGCACCAGCGCAACGTGACCGTCTTCGCCGACGGGCAGGTCGACCGCTCGCCCTGCGGCTCCGGCACCTCGACGCGGCTGGCGCTGCTGGCGGAGGACGGACGGCTCGGCCCGGGCGAGGACCTGCTGAGCGAGTCCGTCACGGGGACCGTGTTCACCGGCCGGATGCTGGACGGCGGGGTCACCGAGGTGACCGGCAGCGCCTACCGCACCGGTGAACACGCCTTCTGCGCGGACCCGTACGACGCCCTCGGCACCGGGTTCCTGCTGTGACGGGGATCCCCCAGTTCGGCGCCGCGGCCATGGCCGCCGCTCTCGGTCCGGCCGCGGCCGCCGATGCCCTGGCCGCCGCCCTGCGCGGCGGCCTCGACCCGGAGGGCTGCCCGCCGCGCTCCGCGATCGGCGTGCCCGGCGACGGCGAACTGCTGCTGATGCCGGCCGCGTCCGGGGCGTACGCCGGAGTGAAGATCGCCGGTGTCGCGCCGGGGAACCCGGCCCGCGGGCTGCCCCGGATCACCGGTTCCTACCTGCTGCTGGACGGGCCCACCCTGCACCCGCTGGCCCTGCTCGACGGCGCGGCCCTGACCGCCCTGCGCACGCCGGCGGTCTCGGCCCTGGCGCTGCGTCACCTGGTCCCGGCGGGGCGGCCGTTGCGGATGGTCCTCTTCGGCTCCGGGCCGCAGGCCTACGGGCATCTGGAGGCGGCCCTGGCGGAGCGGGAGCTGGCCGAGGTCGTGGTGGTCGCCCGGAACCGGGAGGGAGCCGGGCGGCTCGCCGCGCACGCCCGCGCCCTGGGGGTGCCGGCCGCCCGGACCGGCGGCCCCGAGCAGGTGGCCGACGCCGACCTGGTCGTCTGCTGCACCACGGCCCGCGAACCGCTCTTCGACGGACGGCTGGTGCGGCCGGACGCGGTGGTCGTGGCGGTCGGCTCGCACGAGCCGACCGCCCGGGAGACCGACACCGCCCTCGTGCGACGCGCGGCGGTGTACGTGGAGTCGCGTGCGGCGGCGCTGCGGGAGGCCGGGGACCTGCTCGTCCCGGAGGCGGAGGGGGCCATCGGGGCGGGGCACATCACGGGCACGCTCGCGGACCTGGTGGCCGGACGGCTGCCGGCGGGAGGGGAGCGGGGTTGTCCACAGCTCTTCAAGAGCGTGGGCATGGCCTGGGAAGATCTTGCCGTGGCGGTCGCGCTGTACGAGGCCGCTGGAGTGTGAGCAGCGCAACGTGACATTGTACGCTGTTCGTCTGCTCGTCGGCAGGTGAAAGGGTCTCGGAGGGAACGCAATGGGTGACCTGAAGCAGCACAGTCTCATCAAGGCCCAGGAACGACTCCGCGACCAGGTCGGGCACGCCCTCCGAGCCGCTCTGATAGCGGGTGAGCTGCGCCCCGGCAGCGTCTACTCCGCCCCCGGCCTCGCGGCCGAACTCGGCGTGTCGGCAACCCCGGTGCGCGAGGCCATGCTCGACCTGGCCCGCGAGGGACTGGTCGAGCCGGTCCGCAACAAGGGCTTCCGGATCACCGAGGTCAGCGAGCGCGACCTCGACCAGTACACCGAGCTGCGCACCATGATCGAGGTGCCGACCATCGGCCGCATCACGAAGACGGCCACGGCCGAGCAGCTGGAGGAACTGCGCCCCATCGCGCAGGAGATCGTCACCAGCGCCCGCGAGCACAACCTCATCGGCTACCTGGAGGCCGACCGCCGCTTCCACCTCACGCTGCTGGGCCTCGCGGGCAACGAACGGCTCGTGGAGACCGTCGGCGACCTGCGCAAGCGCTCCCGCCTGTACGGGCTGACCGGCCTGGACGAGGCGGGCAAGCTGGTCTCCTCCGCCGAGGAGCACCTGGAGCTGCTGGACCTGATGATCAGCGGCGACGCCAAGGCGGCCGAGGCCTGCATGCAGCGCCACCTCGGCCACGTCCGCTCCCTCTGGGCGCAGGGTCGCGACGAACCGGTGGGCCGCACCCCGGGCGGCCTGGGCCCGGTCCGCTAGGCCCCTCGATCCGGCCGGACCGGTCATCGGTCATCGGGCGGCAAAGTCCTCGCCCGGCCCGTGACCGGGGTCCGGCCGGAGCGTTTGCCCGGGCGTGACGCTCGACGACCTGTACACCAGCATCGTGGCCGAGGAGATCGAATCCTCGGCCGAGCCCGAACGGCTGCCCCTGCTCACCCGCGCCGAAGCCGACCTGGCGCTCGCCGTGCTCGACGTCGTCGCCGGAGGCTCCATGGACGACGAGGTGCGCTCCACCGCCCGGGCCCTGCGCTCCCGGCTCGGCCTGCGGCTGTGCACGGAGGGTCCGCACGCCGGCTTGACCTCGAGGTAGGTCGAGGTAGGACGCTGGAGCCATGGACATCCAGCCGGCCGACACCGGGAGCACCCCGGCCGTCGGCCCCTCCGCCGACCACCTCCCGCCCGTGCCCGGGCCCGGGCCCAGCCCCACCGATCACCGCCCCGACCGGTGGTCCGGCGAGCTGCTCGACCTCGACGCCTACCTGGCCCGGATCGGGTACGACGGCCCCCGCGAGCCCACCCTCGCCGTCCTGCGCGACCTCCAGCGCGCCCACACCACCGGCATCCCCTTCGAGAACGTCCACGCCGTCCTCGGCCGGGACCTGCCGCTCGACCTGCCCTCCGTCGAGGCCCGCCTGGTCCGCGGCCGTCGCGGCGGGTACTGCTTCGAGCACGTCCTCCTCTTCGCCGCCGCCACCGAACGCCTCGGGTTCCACGTCACCGGCATGATCGGCCGGGTCAGCCTCGGGGCGCCCAAGGTCCTGCCCGCCACCCACGGCCTGCTCGCCGTGACCGCCCGCGACGACGACCGCGAGTGGCTGTGCGACGTCGGCTTCGGGGCCGGTCCGCTCGGACCGATCGAACTGGCCGACGGCGCCCGGATCGCGTACGACGGCTGGCGGCACCGGCTGGAACGGCGGCCCGGCGCCCACGGCATCGACCAGTGGTGGCTGTACCAGACCGCGCCCGGCCCGGCCGGCCCGGACGACGTCCCCGGCCGCGTCCGGACCCCCTGGATCGACCGGCACACCTTCACCCTCACCGCCCAGTACCCGGTCGACTACGCCGTCGGCAGTCATTTCGTGGGCACCAACGCCCGCTCCCCGTTCGTCCGCCGGCTCTTCGCGCAGCGCATGACCCCGGCCGCCCACCGCAGCCTGGACGACCTGACGCTCGTCACCACCCTCCCCGACGGGACGAGCACCACCGAGGAGATCGCGCCGCAGGCCCTGGACGCCACCCTGCGCGAGGTGTTCGGGATCGCCCTCACCCAGGAGGAACTCCGCGAGATCGCCGCCCGCCGCCCGGCCGGCACGGCTTAGGGCGCCTCACGCGCCTCACACGCCTCACGCGCCTCACGCGCCCCAACGGGGCCCGGGGCCGGGGGATTTGGACACGGCTGGATAACGGGGGACCCAACCCCTTGTCAGTGCAATTTCACATTACTATGTTACCGGTCACATCGTAGAGCCGCTGAGCGTGCCCTTCCCTGGAGTGACCCATGACCAAGCGCACCCAACTCGCCCTCGCCACCGCCCTGGTGGCCGCACTCGCACTCGGCGCCTCGGGCTGCTCCGGCACCAAGAAGGGCTCGAACGGCGCGGGCGCCGAGAACCCGGCCGCCGCCAACGACGGCAAGATCCTCGGCGGCACCCCGGTCAAGGGCGGCACCCTCACCGTCCTGTCCAACCAGGACTTCGCGCACCTCGACCCCGCCCGCAACTGGGTCATGCCGACCATGGACTTCGGCACGCGCCTGCTCTACCGCACCCTCGTCACCTTCAAGGCCGAGCCCGGCAAGGCCGGCAGCGAACTGGTCCCCGACCTCGCCACCGACCTCGGCACCCCCTCCAACGGCGGCCGCACCTGGACCTTCACCCTGAAGGAGGGCGTGAAGTACGAAGACGGCACCCCGGTCAGGGCCCAGGACATCAAGTACAACGTCGAGCGCTCCTTCGCCCCCGACCTCACCGGCGGCCCCGACTACGCGGCCCAGTACCTGGCCGGCACCGAGGGCTACAAGGGCCCCCTCCAGGGGCAGCACCTCGACTCCGTCAAGACCCCCGACGACCGCACGATCGTCTTCGAACTGAAGCGCCCCGTCGCCGAGTTCTCCGCCACCGCCACCCTGCCGACCTTCGCCCCCGTGCCCCAGTCCCAGGAGAAGGGCACCCAGTACGACGCCCGCCCGTTCTCCTCCGGCCCGTACAAGATCGAGTCCTACGACCGCGACAAGAAGCTCGTCCTCGTCCGCAACGAGCACTGGGACCCGGGCACCGACACCGTCCGCAAGGCCTACCCGGACCGGTTCGTCGTCGTCATGGGCCTCAAGGGCGGCCAGATCGACGACCGGATCATCGCCGGCGAGGGCGCCGACGCCTCCACCGTGCAGTACGCCGACATGCGCCCCGAGAGCGCCCCCAAGGTACTTCCCAAGCCCGAGGTGAAGTCCCGGCTGCTCGCCGAGTCCCAGGGCTGCACCGAGATGCTCCACCTCAACAACTCCCGCGCCCCGTTCGACGACCCCAAGGTGCGCGAGGCCATGCAGTACGCCGTCGACAAGGAGGCCGTCGTCACCGCGGGCGGCGGACCGGCCCTCAACGAGATCGCCACCGCCTACCTGCCCCCGGCCCTCTCCGGCGGAAAGCAGGCCGACACCCTGAAGATCCCCCCGGCGGGCGACCCGGCCAAGGCCAAGGAACTCCTCAAGGCCGCCGGCAAGGAGACCCTGAAGGTCTCCCTCTCCGTCTCCACCGGCGACAAGGGCAAGGCCGAGGCCATCCAGCAGGGCCTGTCCCGAGCGGGCATCGAGGTCGTCATCGACACCGTCGACCCCGGCGCCTACTACGACGTGATCGGCGACCTGTCCACCACCCCCGACATGACCCTCAGCGGCTGGTGCCCGGACTACCCCTCCGGCTCCACCTGGATCCCCTTCGTCTTCGACGGACGCACCATCAAGCCGAAGGGCAACCAGGGCAACTACAGCCAGTTCCGCGACGAGGAGGTCATCAAGCGCATCGACGAGATCAACGCCATGGCCGACGCCAAGCAGGCCAACCAGGCCTGGATCGACCTCGACGCGACCCTCATGGCCAAGTCCCCCAACGTCCCGCTCCTGCTGGAGCGCAAGCCGCTCCTCGTCGGCACCAACATCGCGGGAGCTTTCGGCCACCCCGTGTGGACCGGCACCATCGACTACGCCACGGTCGGCCTCAAGGACCCCTCCAAGGGCCAGGGCTGAGGGACACCGGAGCCCCCGACCCCATGACCACCACAGCACCGGCCGCCGACGCCGCCCCGGGCGGACCCGCGGCCGTACCCCCGGCCGGGCCCGCGGCGGCGCCCGGCAGCAGCCCCTGGCAGCTCGCCCGGCGGGAACTGCGCCGCCGCCCCGCCGTCCGCGTCAGCCTCTGCATCGTCGTCCTCTTCGTCCTGATGGCCGCCACCGCGCCCTGGCTGGGCGCCCTCGGCGGCTGGTCCCCGCACGAGTTCGACAAGAGTGCCGTCGACCCCTACCTCGGCGGCCAGCCGATCGGAGCCCTCGGCGGGATCGGCCCCGAGCACTGGCTCGGCGTGGAACCCGTCACCGGCCGCGACCTGTTCGCCCGCGTCGTCCACGGCGCGCAGGTCTCCCTCCTGATCGCCTTCGCCGCCACCGCCATCGTGGTCCTCGCCGGCACCGCCGCCGGGATCGCCGCCGGCTACTTCGGCGGCCGCACCGACACGGTCCTGTCCCGGCTCATGGACCTGACCATGTCCTTCCCCTCCCTCATCTTCATGATCGCCATGCTGTCCGTGGCCAAGGACGTCAACCGGCTCGTCCTCATGACCGTCGTCATCGGCGTCTTCGGCTGGCCCGGCATCGCCCGCGTGGTCCGCGGCCAGACCCTCTCCCTCAAACACCGCGAGTACGTCGACGCCGCCCGCGTCGGCGGCGCCGGCCCCTGGCGGATCCTCACCCGCGAGATCCTGCCGGGCGTGGCGGGCCCCGTCATCGCCTACACCACCCTGCTCATCCCCGGAATGATCAGCACCGAGGCCGCCCTCAGCTACCTCGGCGTCGGCGTCCGCCCGCCCACCCCCTCCTGGGGCCAGATGATCGCCGAGTCCGTCGCCTACTACGAGACCGACCCCATGTACTTCGTCATCCCCAGCGTCTTCCTCTTCCTCGCCGTGCTCGCCTTCACCCTCCTCGGCGACGCGCTGCGCGACATCCTCGACCCGAGGGGCGGCCGCAGTTGATCGTCTACCTCGCCCGCCGCCTCCTCGCCCTCGCCGGCGTGCTCCTCGCCATCGCGGCCGTCACCTTCCTCATCTTCTACGTCCTGCCCGCCGACCCGGCCGCGGCCGCCTGCGGCAAGACCTGCAGCGCCGAACGACTGGCCGACGTACGCCTCCACCTGGGCCTCGACCAGCCCCTGTGGAAGCAGTTCGCCGACTTCCTGACCGGCATCTTCACCGGCCGCACCCTCGGCACCGGCCAGTACGCCGTCACCTGCGACTTCCCCTGCCTGGGCTACTCCTACGAGAGCTCCCTGCCCGTGTGGGACCTGCTCATGGACCGCCTCCCGGTCTCCGCCTCCCTCGCCCTCGGAGCCGCCGCGCTGTGGCTGATCCTCGGCCTCGGCGCCGGGGTCGCCGCCGCCCTGCGCAAGGACACCGCCACGGACAAGGCGCTGATGGTCGGCGCCGTCGCCGCCGCCTCCCTGCCCGTGTACTTCACCTCCGTGATGCTCATCTACGGCGTCATCCGCATCGCCGGCCTCCTGCCCTACCCCACCTACCAGGCCTTCACCGACAACCCGCTCGGCTGGGCCTCGAACCTGCTCCTGCCCTGGACCGCACTCGCGCTGCTCTACGCCGCCATGTACGCGCGCCAGAGCCGGGGTTCGATGATCGAGGCGATGGCCGAGCCCTACATCCGCACCGCCCGCGCCAAGGGCATGCCCGAACGGACGGTCGTCGTCAAGCACGGCCTGCGCTCCGGGATGACGCCGATCCTGACCATCTTCGGCATCGACCTCGGCGGGCTGCTCGCGGGCGCGGTCATCACCGAGTCGATCTTCGGACTCCCGGGCATCGGACGCCTCTTCTACGGTGCGCTCGTCAACTCCGACCAGCCCGTCGTCCTCGGCGTCACCCTCCTCGCGGCCTTCTTCATCGTCGTCGCCAACCTCGTCGTCGACCTCCTGTACGCCGTCATCGACCCGAGAGTGAGGTACTGATGGCCGATCCGCTCCTCGAAGTACGCGACCTGCGCGTCACCTTCACCACCCCTCGGGGGACCGTCCGGGCCGTCGACTCCGTCGGCTTCACCGTCGAGGCCGGCCGCACCCTCGGCATCGTCGGCGAATCCGGCTCCGGCAAGTCCGTCACCTCGCTCGCCGTCATGGGCCTGCACCGCGGCGCCGTCGAGGTCGGCGGCTCCGTCGCGCTCGCCGGACGACCCCTCATCGGCCTGGGAGAGCGCGAGCTGGGCAAGATCCGCGGCCGCCGGATGGCCATGATCTTCCAGGACCCGCTCTCCAGCCTGCACCCCTACTACACCGTCGGAGAGCAGATCTCCGAGCACTTCAGGGTCCACTTCGGGGCCGGCCGTGCCGCCGCGCGCAGACGCGCCGTCGACATGCTCGGCGAGGTCGGCATCCCGGAACCGGCCCGCCGGGCGGGGGAGTACCCGCACCAGTTCTCCGGCGGCATGCGCCAGCGCGCGATGATCGCCATGGCCCTGGCCTGCGAACCCGACCTGCTGATCGCCGACGAACCGACCACCGCCCTGGACGTCACCGTGCAGGCCCAGATCCTCGAACTGATCGCGAGGCTCCAGCAGGAACGCGGACTCGGCGTCGTGATGATCACCCACGACCTGGGCGTCGTCGCCCGCGTGGCCCACGAGGTCCTGGTCATGTACGGCGGCCGCGCCGCCGAACAGGCCCCCGTGGACGCGCTCTTCGCCGACCCCGCCCACCCCTACACCCGGGGCTTGCTCGACTCGCTGCCCCGCCTCGACACCGCCGACGACGAACCGCTGCCCTTCATCCCCGGCTCCCCGCCGTCCCTCCTCGCACCCGCCCCCGGCTGTGCCTTCGCACCGCGCTGCCCCCGGGCGGCCGAACGCTGCACCACCGAGCGGCCGGAGCCGGCCGCGTACGGGGACGCGCACGGGCGGACCGTGGCCTGCCACTTCGCCGGGGCCCGCGCCGTCGAGGAGGCGGCCCGATGACCGACACCACGACCGACACCGAGAAGCGGACCACCGCACCACTGCTGTCCGTAACGGACCTCACCATGACCTTCCCCGGCCGGCGGTCCGCGACCGGGCGCCGGGGGGCGCCCGTGCGCGCCGTCGACGGGGTCTCCTTCGACCTGGAGGCCGGCCGGACCCTCGGCCTCGTCGGCGAGTCGGGCTGCGGGAAGTCCACCACCGGACGGATGCTCGTACGGCTGCTGGAGCCCACCTCCGGCCGGATCGCCTTCGAGGGCGAGGACATCAGCCGCCTGTCGCAGGGGGCGCTGCGCCCGCTGCGCAGGAACATCCAGATGGTCTTCCAGGATCCGCACTCCTCGCTCAACCCCCGCCAGACCGTCGCCCGGATCATCTCCGAACCGCTGCTGGTCCAGGGCATGGGCGCAGGGGACGCGCGGCGCCGCGCCGTCGACCTGATGGAACTCGTCGGGCTGATCCCCGAACACATCGACCGCTACCCGCACGAGTTCTCCGGGGGCCAGGCCCAGCGCATCGGCATCGCCCGCTCGCTGGCCACCAGCCCGCGGCTGATCGTCGCCGACGAACCGGTGTCCGCGCTCGACGTCTCCGTCCAGGCGCAGATCGTCAACCTGATGGAGCGGCTGCGCGCGGAACTGGGTCTCGCCTACGTGTTCATCGCGCACGACCTGTCGGTCGTCAAACGGGTCAGCGACCGGGTCGCCGTCATGTACCTCGGCCGGATCGTCGAGATCGGGGACAAGGCGTCCCTCTACGAGGACCCCCAGCACCCGTACACCCGGGCGCTGTTGTCCGCCGTACCGCTGCCCGACCCGGCGGCGGAGCGGCGGCGGGAGCGGATCGTGCTGCTCGGCGACCCGCCGAGCCCGGCCGCCCCACCTCCGGGCTGCACCTTCCACCCGCGCTGCCCCAAGGCCCGGGAGATCTGCCGGACGGAGCGCCCGCTCCTGCGTCCTGCCGCCTCGCGAGAGGTGGCGTGCCACTTCCCGGGTGACTGACGGGGATCACGGGAAGAGGGGACCCGGGGCCGACACGATCGGCCCCGGGTCCTCCGGCCGTTCCCGGGGGCGCGAGACTGTGGCGAAGGACCACGGGCGGAGCCGGAACGGGGCGGGCGGCGGATGAGCGAACAGCGGACGGCGGGTGCCGTCGGCGGGCACGTGGCCACGGCCGTGTGGGCGGCCGTGCTGCTGGGGCTGCACGCGGTGGCGGGGTTCTTCGTGCTGAGCGCTCTGCTCACCCACTCCGAAGGTTCCTGGGACCGCACGGTGACGGGCACCGTGCGGCTGATGGCGGGGCTCGGGCTGGCGGTGGAGCTGCTGGCCCTCGCGGGGACGGCGGCGGCCGTGAACACGGGCCGGCTGCGGCGCTGGTGGTACGCGCCGGTCGCCGCTCTGGCCCTGACCGCCCTGGTCCGCACGGTGTTCGCCCCGCTGCCCTGACCGCCCCGCTGCCCTGACCGCCCCGCCGGTGGGGCGGTCAGGGCAGCGCAGGACCCGGCGCCGGTCGCGGGACGCCTCCCGGCGGTCCCGGCCCTCCCGGCCCTCCCGGCCGTCCCGGCCGTCCGTCAGTTCGCCCCGGCCGGCCGGGGTGCGCCCTGGGGGTCGGCGGGGTGGGGTTGCAGCCAGCCGCGGATGGCGGCCTGGACTCCGGCCTGGAAGCGGGTGTCGGCGTCGAGTTCCTCCAGCATGCGGGTGATCCGGCGGCGGGCGGTGTGCACGTGCACGCCGAGCCGGCGGGCGATGGTCTCGTCCTTCAGGCCGGAGGCGAGCAGCCCGAGGAGTTCCCCCTGCTCCGCGCTGAGGGGGCTGACGGGGCTGCCGACGGGGGTGGCCCGCGCCCACAGGGACTCGAACAGCGGCAGTGCGGCGCCGTGCAGCAGGGAATCGCCGAAGACCAGCGCCGCTCCGTCGGCTCCTGCGTCGTCCGAGGGCGGCGTGGGCAGCAGGCAGGTGCGCCGGTCCACGAGGACCAGGCCGGTGGGCAGATGCTGTCCGATCCGGGCCTGGAGGCCGATGCGGGTGAGGGCGACCAACTCCCGGGCCCGGTCGGGGAAGTCGGTACCGCGCCGGTCGGTGACGGCCCGTACGGTGACGCCGCGGGCCAGCAGACGGCGTATGCGGTCGGCGCCCGCTTCCCCCGCTTCCCCCGTGTCGCCGGCCTCTCCCGCCCCGCCTCCCGCCCCGCCTCCCGCTCCCGCGGACCGGGACGTCGTCAGCGCGCTGCGGCCCAGGACGAGCACTTCCGTCTCGGCGGAGTCGAGCATGGTGTCGAGGCGGGCCGTGACGGCTTCGGTGCCGGTGAGGACCTCGACGCCGGCCGGGGGTCCGGGGGGTAAGGGGGGCGTCGGCGGCAGCTCGTGGGCCAGCCGGTCGGCGTAGCTGCGCAGGGACCTCAGCTCCGCCGATTCGCGGTGCAGGAGGGCCTGTCGGCGCTGGATGAGGGTGCGCAGTACGGCCGCCGGATCGGCGGCCGGATCGGCGGGCGCATCGACGGGTGGGCCAGGGGTCGAGCCGACGACTGGGTCGGTGGCCGGGCCGGCGGCCGCGTGGGTCGTCGCCCTGCTGTCTTCCTGAGTGCGGGCCGGAGTCCGGTCGTTCGGGTCGGTTTCGATCATGCCGGGGATTTTTGCCGCCTTCACAGGGCCCCCACAACTGTGCATGGCCACTTCTGAGGGGCTCCCGGCTCTGGCCGCGAGCCGCCCGCGGCGCTTGCATGGCGGCGACTCACAGCAACGCATCAGGCACTCATGGTTGAGGAGACCCCTTGCCCAAGTACAGCGCAGGTTCGTCGGCTCCGACTCCGACCGCACGACGGATATGGCGCAAAGAGCTCCGATCCGCCGGAGGAATAGCGGTTCTGCTGGCCGCCGCAATGACCTTGCAGGCGTCGCCGGCGTGGGCCGCGGACCCCGGCCCCTCGAACGTCCTGCCCGGCCAGGACACGGCGACCCCGGTGCTCGTCGAGGGCATACGGGAGTCCGTGGACGCCAAGGCCGCCCCGGCCGACGCGGCCCGCAAGCACCTCGCGGCGAACAAGAGCCGCTACAAGATCCCGCGGGCCGGCAGCGACCTCGCCACCCTGTCGGCGACCGCCACCGGCGCCCAGGACGAGACGGTCCGGCTGCAGCAGAAGCACCGCGGAGTCGACGTCCTGGGCGGCCAGTACGTGGTGCGCATGCAGAAGCAGGACGGCAAGCGCGTGGTCACCGGCACCTCGGGGCACTACTTCACGGCCCTGAAGACCGACGTCACCCCCCAGGTCGCCGAGGACGTCGCGGTCCGCCGCGCAGTCGCCGCCACGGCCCGCCGGCTGGGTGTCACCCTCGACAAGAGCCAGGCGCCCCGCTCGGAATCGGGCGATCCGGCGGCCACCGGCATGACCGGCGTCGCCAAGGGCCTCGTCGTCCTGCCCAAGGGCGGCGGGGTGCTCGCCTACCGCGTCACCGTGCACGGCACCGCCCCCGGCACCGGCGCGCCGGTCATGGACGAGGTGTACGTGGACGCCCGCTCGGGCTACCCGGCGCTGCAGTACAGCGCGCTGAAGACGCTGACGGCCCCGAAGGCCGCCACGGGAACGGCCGCTCAGCCCGCGGAGGGTGCGACGGAGGACGGCCCGCCCGCCGCTCCTGCGAACCTGGTCCCCGAGACCGGTTCCGGCGCCCGGCTCGGCGGCGCCGCGGCCTCGCTGGACATCGCCTACGACCCGGCGGCGGGGAACTACCTCCTCGCGGACGCGGGCCGGATGCGCGCCACGTCGAAGAGCCTGCTGTCGACGTGGGACGCCCGCGGCAAGTCGGTGTCGGAGACCTCGGGCAAGTGGCCGTCGGGCATCAAGATGTTCTCCTCCCCGAACACCACCTTCGGCGGGGCGGCGACGGACTCGGGGGCCGTGGACGCCCACTGGAACGCGGGCCAGGTCTACGACTTCTACAAGAAGAACTTCGGGCGCGACAGCCTCGACGGAGCCGGCGGCGCCGTCAACTCCCTCGTCGGCGTGACCTATTACGGCCTGCCCTACGCCAACGCGTTCTGGGACGGCACCAAGATGGTCTACGGCAACGGCGACGACGAGTTCAAGCCGCTGTCCGCCGACACCGACGTCGTGGGCCACGAGATGACCCACGGGGTGATCGAGCACTCGGCGAACCTGGTCTACGCGGGCCAGTCCGGCGCCCTCAACGAGGCCCTGGCCGACTACTTCGGCAACGCCATCGACGTCACCGCGAGCGGCACTCCGATGAACGATCCGGCCGCGGGCCTGATCGGCGAGGACCTGTGCCGCACGAAGGCAGCCGCCGACTGCGCGCTGCGCGACCTCAACGACGGTGCCACCACGTCGAAGAGCTTCCTGGGCGTGTCGTTCGCCACCGACAACGGCGGCGTCCACCTGAACTCGACGATCTTCTCCGGCGCGCTGTGGGACATGCGCGAGGACCTCGGCGGGGAACTCGCCGACAAGATCGTCTACAAGGCCGTCACCGAGTACATGACGCCGATCGACGGGTTCACCGAGGCCCGGGGCGCGGTGATCGCCGCGGCCAAGGCGCTGGGCGCGACCTCCGCCCAGCAGAACACCGTCAAGCGGTCGTTCAACGCCCACGGCATCGTCCCGGGCTGGGAGCAGGCCCTCGGCGTCGACAGCGACACCCTCTTCGGGACGCTGAACACCACCGACTCCGGGGTGGGCGCGGGCGGCGGCTGGTGGACCGCCTCGAAGTCCAACGACGACGGCTCCGAGCCCTACTCGGTCTACGCCGGCCGCCTCGACGGCAAGGGCGCGCCGAAGGTGATCAGCCCCAACGACGGCCGCTACCACACCGCCCCGGCGACGGACGGCAAGACGGTGGTGTGGACGGCGTACGGCGCGACCTCGGTCGACGTGCTCTCCCGTCCGGTGGCGGGCGGCCCGGTCAAGACGCTCTACAGCTCGACGACGGGCGTCGCGGGCCTGCGGGTGGAGAAGAACACGGTCGTGTTCGAGGAGTACGACATCCTCGGCGGCCGTCACGTCGGCTACATGCGGCCCACGGACAAGGCGCCGGTCTTCACCGACGGCAAGAAGTGGAACACCCTGACCGCACTGCCTTCGATCAGCGACAACAGGATCGCCTACGCGAAGCTGTACTCGCAGGGCGGCGCGTACCGCCTGGGCGTGGAGGTGGTCGACCTGGCCACCGGCAAGGCGGTGCTGACCGAGCAGCTGGACGAGCCGGTGAGCCTGGGCCAGACCGGCATCAACGGCAAGAACGTGTTCTGGCTGGCGGACAGCGACGAGAGCGACGGCGGTCTGATGTCGGTCGTCAGCGCCGGCCTGGACGGCCGCGGCGCCTTCATCGTGAGCAGCGAGCAGAAGCCGGGCGCGTTCATGGCCTCCGACCTGACGGTCTCGCAGGACGCGCTGACCCTGGTCGCCCGGACGCCCGACACGCGGTACCGCAACGAGTCGCTGCCGAAGCTGTGGCAGCTGACCACCGACGGCTCCCGCCGCGAACGGGTGTCCTGCAACCGCGGTGAGCAGAACTACCCGGCGGCCGGTACGGGCCGCCAGGTCGCCTGGCTGGACGCGACGACCGGCTCCACGGACCTGGTGGTCCGGGAACGCCCGGCCGGTACCTGCTGATCCCCACCGCTGAGTGACGGGGCCGACGGCTGCAGCCGTCGGCCCCGTCGGGCCGTTGTCGACCGATGCCGCGGACCCCGTCAGGCGAGTTCGCGGCGGAAGAAGTCGAGTTCCAGCGCCATGACCTTCTCGCGGGTGCCGCCCGGAGTCATGTGGGTGACGCCGGGGAGGGCCAGCAGCTGGTGGGGGCGGCCCGCGTCCGTCAGAGCCTGCGACAGTCGCAGGGTGTGCGAGGGGTGGACGTTGTCGTCGGCGAGGCCGGTGACCAGCAGCAGCGGCCGGGACAGCTTGGGGGCGTCCGGCAGCAGCGAGTCCCGTTCGTAGACCTCCGGGTGGTCCTGCGGCAGGCCCAGGTAGCGCTCGGTGTACGCGGTGTCGTAGTGCCGGAAGTCGGTCGGCGCGGCCCCGGCGGCCGCGGCGTGGAAGACGTCGGGGCGGCGCAGCACGGCCATCGCCGACAGATAGCCGCCGTAGGACCAGCCGCGGATGCCGACCCGGCCGAGGTCGAGGTCGCCGTGGCGCGCGGCCAGCGCGTGCAGCGCCGCGACCTGGTCGTCCAGGGTGACCTCGGAGAAGCCGCGGTACATGGCACGGGTGTGGGCGGGCGAGACGTGCGCGGTGCCGCGGTTGTCGACGGTCACCACGGCGAAGCCCTGGTCGGCCCACCACTGGCGGTGCTGCCAGCGGCGCGGGTCGGCGGTGATGTCCTGGGCGCCGGGGCCGCCGTAGCTGTCCATCAGGACGGGCAGTCTCCGTCCGGGGACGTGCCCGCGGGGCAGCACCAGCGCGGTGGGGACGCCGTGTTCGGTGACCCGCTCCAAGGCCGGGGCCACCCGGTACGGCAGCGGCTGCGACAGGTCGGCCGGGGTCAGCTCCCGCCCGTCGGGGGTGCGTACGACGCGCCGCACGCCGTCGGCGTCGGCGGAGGTCAGCAGCAGGAACCCGGCCGAGGCGGTCACGCTGTGGACGCCGGGCCCGTCCGCGAGCGGGACCGCCTCGCCGGTGGCGGTGTCCAGCAGCAGCACCTGCTGTTCGGCCGGGTCGCGCAGTCCGGCCTCGATCAGCAGTCGGCCCTCGTGGACCCCGGCCACCGCGCGGACCTGTACCTCGTCCCCGGTGAGCAGGACCCCGTCCACGGCGAGGGCTCGGGCGGCCCCGCCGGGGGTGTCGGCCGAGGTCAGCATGCGCCCGTCGGGCAGGCGGGCCGGGGTGCCGGGGAGGGGGTCCACCCACTGGGGGTGCGTGGTGCGGGACAGCTCCCGGGTACGGCCGGTGGCCGGGTCGGCGGAGAGCAGCAGCACGGTGCGCTGGAGCCGGTCCTGGACCGTCAGCAGGATCTCCTCGGCCGACTCCCAGCCCGCGTCGGAGACGTAGGGGTGGGCCTCGGCGTCCCACTCGACGCGCACCCGGGTCTCCCCGAGCACCCACAGCTGCACCTCGGCGTTGGGCCCGCCCGCCTCGGGGTAGGCGAAGTCCTCGGCCGGCAGTTCGGGGTGGGCGGGATCGGCGAACCACCGGCGCTGCAGGTCCGATTCGTCGACGCGGGCGGCGAGCAGCGCACTTCCGTCGGGGGACCACCAGTGGCCGCGGGAGCGGCCGAGCTCCTCGGCGGCGGCGAATTCGGCCAGGCCCCAGCGGGCTCCGTCGTCGGGGCTGACCCGGCCGCCCGGGGCGACGTACAGGGCGTCGTCGGCGACGTAGGCGGTGCGCCGGCCGTCGGAGTCGGGCCGGGGATCGAGCGCGGGGCCGGCGGCGGGGATCTCCCTGAGGGTTCCGGCGCCGTCGGCGGTGACCTCGAAGAGCCGTCCGTACAGGGCGAAGGCGGCGCGGCGCCCGTCGCCGGAGAGGGCGTAGGAGCCGATCCCGGCGGCGACGAGCCGGGTCCGCTCGCGCAGCCGGCGCTCGGCGGTGGGGAGGGGGCCGGGCTCGGGGCACAGCTCGCGGGGGTCGGCAAGCCGGATCTCTGCGCCGGTGGTGGTATCGAGCACCCAGAGGCTGTCGAAGGCGTCGGCGGGTCCGGTCGACCGGAGGAACCAGAGCAGCCGGCCGTCGTCCCCGAAGGTCAGTGCCCGCGGGGCGCCGTGGGTGAATCGGGCCGTGCTCGCGGAGAGCCTGAGGAAGTCATCCATGATCGTAGTGTGACATGTGAAATGTCACCGGCACTAGGCTGTTCGAGTGGTGGCCCCAGGGGTGCGGGCTTAGCGTCGGGAGGGTGGACCCGAACGCAACGCCGAGCAGCAAGCCGACCGACGGCAAGGACGGCACGGCCGGAGGAAGCGGCAACGGACTCGCCCTGTTCGTCATCGCGTCCTGCCAGCTCATGGTGGTTCTCGACATCACCATCGTGAACATCGCCCTGCCGCACATCCAGACGGCGCTGAACTTCTCGACCGAGAGCCTCTCCTGGGTCGTCAACGCCTACACCCTCGCCTTCGGCGGCCTGCTGCTCCTCGGCGGCCGCACCGGCGACATCCTCGGCCGCAAACGCGTCTTCATCTTCGGCGTCCTGCTCTTCGGGCTGGCCTCCCTCCTCGGCGGACTCGCCCAGAACGAGGGCCAGTTGATGGGCGCACGGGCCCTCCAGGGCGTCGGCGGCGCCATCGCCTCGCCGACCGCCCTCGCGCTGATCACCACCACCTTCCACGAAGGGCCCGCCCGCAACCGGGCGTTCGGCGTGTTCGCCGGGGTCTCGGCGGCCGGCGGCGCCATCGGACTCCTCGCGGGCGGCATCCTCGTCGAGTGGCTCGACTGGCGCTGGGTCCTCTTCGTCAACGTCCCCATCGCGGTGGTGATCGCCGTACTGGCCTCGAAGGTCCTGCGCGAGTCCGAACGCCACCCCGGACACTTCGACTTCGCGGGCGCGCTGCTGTCCACCCTGGGCATGGTCGCGCTCGTCTACGGCTTCATCCGGGCCTCCCAGGAGGGCTGGCGCGACCCGGTCACACTCGGCTCCTTCGGCGCCGCTGTCGTCCTGCTGACGCTGTTCATCCTCAACGAGCGGCGCTCGCCGCAGCCGATCACCCCGCTGCACATGTTCGCCGACCGCAACCGGGCCGGGACCTACGGGATCATGCTCATGCTCGCCTGCGCGATCTTCGGCATGTTCTTCTTCCTGACCCTCTTCGTGCAGAACGTGCTCGGCTTCAGCCCGATCCAGGCAGGCCTCGCCTTCCTCCCCGTCAGCGCGGTGATCGCGGTGGGCGCGGGGCTCACGGCGAAGCTCCTGCCGAAGTTCGGGCCCAAACCGTTCATGGTGTGCGGCGCTTTGTCCTCGGCGGTCGGGCTGGCCTGGCTGACCCAGATCGACGTCCACTCCACCTACCTCGGCAGCATCCTGGGCCCGATGCTGTTCTTCGCCCTCGGTATGGGCCTGCAGTTCGTCTCGCTGACGCTGATGGCCCTCTCCAACGTCGCCGACCGGGAGTCGGGAGCGGCGTCCGGACTGCTGAACACGATGCAGCAGGTGGGCGGCTCGCTCGGCCTGTCGATCCTGGTGACCGTCTTCGGCACCGCCAGCCGCAACGAGGCCAAGGAGCAGGTGCCGGACTTCCTCGCCACGGCCGGCCCCGTGCAGAGGGCCTTCTTCGAACGCACCGGCCAGCTCCCCAAGCCGTGGGGCGACCAGGTGCTGACCTCGGGCATCAGCACCGCCTTCGTCGTGGCGGCCGCCTTCACCCTGGTCGGAGCGGCCATCGCGCTGTTCGTCATCCAGGTCCGCCCCTCCGACCTCGCACGCCTCCAGGGCAACCACAAACCGGCGGCCGACCGCATCTGAGGTCCGAGCCGCCCGTGGTGGTGCGGACGGCTCAGACCACCGTGACGCCGGTGACCCGGGAGACGAAACCGTTCAGGTTGGCCTCCATGCGCGCGAGGCGCTCGTCCACGGTCAGCGACTCCTCCTGCCGGCCGGCGCGCAGCTTCGGCTGCCGCTTGCCGCGTACGTACAGGGAGCAGGCCAGGTCGGCGCAGATGTACGTGCCGACCGTGTTGCCCTCGCGGCCGCGGGCACCCGCCAGCGGCGCGGCGAGCAGGGTGACGCCGGAGGAGGCGTGGCCCGTCAGGCAGATCTGGCACAGGCTGGACTTCACCGCGCTGGTACGGCCCACGGACGGCACGCGCAGGGAGATCCCCAGCGGACCCTCCTCCCGGGGCAGCACCAGATGGGCGCGCAGCGGCGCGCCCGGGTCCACCCAGCCCAGGAATTCGAGGTCCGCCCAGGGCAGCTCGGCGAAATCGAGGGGCAGGCGCATGCGCGCGGCCTCGCCCTTGGTGCAGTTCACGAAGGATGCACGGATCTGTTTCTCACTGAGTGGTTCCACGGGCATCGACCCTATGGCCTGCCCCGGCCGGACCGCACCCCGATATCCGGCTCGCGGCCGCGCCCGGTGCGGCCGTACGCCGCGCGGGCCCGAGCACGGCGCGCAGCCGGGCCGAGTCCGCCCGGGTGCCCATCCGCAGCGCCAGCCACGAGCCGTCGGCGAACACCAGGTCCACCCGGGCCGGCCTGCGGCGCAGCCGCGGTACGCGGCGCAGCGCGCAGACGGCGGTGTACGACCCGCGGGCCGGGTCGCCGCGGCCCCAGGGCGGCCGGGCGGTGACCGCTGCCCCGCCCCCGGGGCCGTCGCCGCGGCGGACGGTGAACATGCCCGCGGGACCCTCGGTCTCGGCCTGCCAGTGCGTCCAGTGGAAGCCGTGCAGGGCCAGCGCGAAACGGCCGGCCCCGCTCGCCCAGCCACCGCGCAGGGCCGGCCCGTGGAGGAGCCGCCCGGCCAGGCGGGCGGCCCGTGCGAAGGGATCGAGCAGCGCGGCCACGGCGTCGGCGAGGTCGTCGGGCAGCGCGGTCAGGAAGCGGAAGAGGAAGAAGCCGCCGATCCGGCGCCGCAGGGGCACCGGGGCGGGCGAGCCGGGCAGCAACGCGCGCCGCGGTCTGCGTACGTACGGGGACAGACGGCCCGGAATCTCCTCGTCCATCCGGCCATGATGGCCGGGCGGCCGCTACCGGTCCACGCGACGGACCCGGCAGCGCGCCGGACCCTCCGTCCGCAGGGTGATCCCCGCGCCGACCGGGATCTCCGTGTCCACCGCCTCGAACGCGTACGCCCGCAGGATCATCGCCAGCGCGACCACCGACTCCAGCATCGAGAAGTGCTGCCCGATGCAGGCGCGCGGGCCGCCGCCGAAGGGGAACCACGCGTAGCGCGGCCGCCCCGCCTCCGCCTCCGGGGTGAAGCGGTCCGGATCAAAGCGGTCCGGGTCGGGCCAGTGCTCCGGGTGGCGGTGCGTCACCCAGGGCGCCAGGATGACGTCCGCGCCCGCGGGGATGGCGTGCTCCCCGATCCGGGTCGCGGCGACCGCCTTGCGGCCGATGACCGGGGCCGCCGGGTACAGCCGCATGGCCTCCTTGACCACCTGCGAGAGGTACGGGAGCCGGTCCAGGTCGCGGGCCTGCGGCGTGCGGTCGCCCAGGACGCGGGTGATCTCCTCGCGGGCCCGGTCCTGCTGCTCGGGGTGGCGCGACAACAGGTGCAGGGCGAAGCACAGCGAGGTGGCGGTCGTCTCGTGCCCGGCGAGCAGGAAGATCAGTACCTGGTCGCGGAGTTCGGCGGCGTCGAACTCCCCGTCGTCCGAACTCCGGGCGGTGGCCAGCAGCGTCAGCAGGTCCTCGCCGGCGGCGCCTTCACCGGAGGCGCCTCCACCGGCGGCGCCCTCGGCCGGGGAGCCGGCGCGGGCCCGCCGCCGCTGCCCGATGATCCGGTCGCACACCCCGTACAGCTCGTCCATCGCGGCGGCCGCCCGCCGGTTGCCCGGGGTCGGCCAGTGGCGCGGGATGTTGGCGGGGGAGTACCCGCGGCGCAGCACGTAGTCCGTGATCACCGGGAAGCAGCGGGCCACGACGTCCGCGGTGGCTTCCACGTCGGTGCCGAAGAGGATCCGGGCGACCGCCCGCAGGGCGAGGTGCGTCATCTCGTCGGAGACGTCGACGACGCCGTCCACGGCCTCCTCCCAGGCGGCCACGACCGACGCGGTCTCGGCGGCGACGGCCCCCGCGTACCCGTCCACCCGGCGCCGCGTGAACAGCGGCTGCACGAGCCGGCGCTGGCGCAGGTAGTCCTCGTCCTGGCTGGTCAGCAGGCCGTTGCCGAAGGAGTGCCGGACCTCCTGGTAGAAGGCGTTGTCCTTGCGGAAGTTGGCCGCCTGGGAGGCGAGCACCTGCTGGACGCCCTCGGGGGAGAACACGCAGTACAGGTCGGCCCGCATGCCGGGCGGCCCGGCGCAGACCCGTACGACGTCACCGCGCCGCTGCTGCGCCCGCAGATAGGTGCCGAGGGAGTCGGACTTCAGGTCCTGGAGCGATCCGAGCAGCGGGTTCCCGGGGAGCACGGGAACCTCCGCCCCCGCGCCGACTCCGCCTGCGTTCCTCACGAATGACATGCCGATGCCCGTCCCCTCGTCCCCTGCCGGAGCCCGATTCTGCCGCCCGCCCCCGCTCCTGGCGAGACCGCGTGCGCCATCACGCCGCATCGGACCGCCGTCATGCTCGAACGGCTCCCGGCCACTCACGTGACCTCAGAGGATCGGCGGGCGCCCCAGCCGCGTCATGCGCCACACCGTGCGCCACCTCATCGGTTTGCGTGGGCCGCACGACGTCCGTACGCCTTCGAAGAAGCCGCCCCACCACGCCTTCAGACCCGTCAGGGACCGGGTCCGCGTCATGGTGAGCAGGATCCACACACCGAGATGGACCGGAATCAAGGGGAGCGGAAGCCGACGGCGGGCGAGCCAGACCCGGTTGCGCGCGGTGAACCGGTAGTGGACCGCGTGCCGGGCCGGCGAGGTCTTCGGGTGCTGGAGGACGAGACCGGGTTCGTACAGGATCTTCCATCCCTCGTCGAGCGCACGCCATGCCAGATCGGACTCTTCATGCCCGAAGAAGAATTCCCCCGCCCACAGGCCGGTCTGCCGGAGCATGGGCATCGAGAAGGCGTGGCCCCCGCCGAGGAAGGCGGTCACCGGACCGCGGCGCATCGGATCGTCCGCCCGCAGCCGGGGAACCCAGCGTCGCTCGGTCTGCCCGTGCTCGTCGGCGACCCTGAACCCGATGATCCCCAGCTCCGGGTCTTGCGCGAACAGTCGCTGCACCGTGCGGAAGACGTCGTCGGCGATCAGGAGGCCGTCGTCGTCCAGCTCGATGACGACGTCGACGTCGCCCGAGTCGCGCAACAGCTCCAGCCCCACGTTGCGACCGCCGGGGCAGCCCAGGTTCTCTTCCAGCGGGATCTTGGTCGCGTCCGTCGCGACGTCGGTGAGGGGTGTCGCGTTGCCCACCAGAACCACCCGCGTCGCACGGACGTCCTGCCTTTCCACCGACGCGAGCAGAGCCTCCAGCTCCCGTGGGCGGGTGCCCATGGTCACGATGACGACTCCGATGCGCGGCAACGACATGGCGGCAGACTCCAGTGGTCGGTGGAGTGCCGATGCTAGCGTCGCGCGACGTGCCCCTCGCGCTGGCGTACGGCGGCCGGACCGTGTTCGCGTCCATGGAGGCAGTCCGCCCGGACCGTGCGCCCTAGGCCGGGTAGGGGTCCTCCAGCACCGGGATGCACGGTGACAGTGCGGTCTCCACGTCCTCGTGCACCCGTCCCCGGACCATCCGCAGGACGCGTACCTCGTTCTCGCGGCCGCGGTCCTCGTCGTCGCGCACGTGCATCACCCCGTACGAGCCGGGTGCCAGGCGGCCGACCTCGCCGAAGAGGTCCAGGACCTCCGGGTCGCTGTGGTTGCGGAAGCCGCCGAGGTGGAGGAACAGCTCTCCGTTCATCCACCGCAGGTCGAGCAGACCGGGACTGTCGATCTCCCGGATCCGGGCCCCGAGGGTCTCGGAGACGCGGCCGAGGAGGACGTCACCGTCACCGCTGTCGTCGGCGCCGGCGCTCTCCTGGACGTTGATCCAGCCGTGGTACTCGAACACGCCGTCAGAGCCCCCGCCGGTAGCGGAGCTCGCAGAGGGTGACGTCGTCGTAGACGTCGTCCTGCGTCGCGCCGTCGGCCCGGTACCCGGCCCGTTCGTAGAAGCGCCGGGCCCGGAGGTTGTCCTGGAGGACCCACAGCGCCGACGTCCCGAAGCCCCGGCCCTTCATCGCTGCATGGGCCTCGCCGAGGAGCACGCGGCCGACGCCCGTGCCGATCAGGTCCGGCGCCACGTACAGGGCGTAGACCTCGCCCACCCGCCCCGCCACGCCGGACACCTCGCCCCGGGCCGGACCGAAGCAGACCCACCCCACCGGACCGTGTCCGCCGACCGCCACGAGGTCCGCGGACTCGCGCCCGGGGCTGCGGAACCACTGCCGCCGCCGGGCGGCGTCGTCCTCGACCGTCATCGCGTCCAGGTGGTCCTGGGGCACGACACCGGCGTACGCCGCCTGCCAGCCCCGGACCCGGACCGCCGAAACGGCCTCGATGTCCGCCTCTTCCATCTCACGCACCCGCACCATCGCGCCACGGTAGGCCACGCCGCCACCACCGAACCACCGATTACCGCCGGCCCGCCAGCCCGCCGGCCGGCCGGCCGTGCCCGGTGCCGGTGCTCAGATGCGGGCCCGGACCTGCTGGACGGGATGCCCGAGGGCGTCCGCCACGGCGGCCAGCTCGGCGTCGTCGAACCAGAGCCGCTCGGGGTTCCAGACGGCGATCTCGAACCGGGCGAAGCCGCACGGCCATTCGTAGTGCAGCGCATCGAGGGTCGTCGCCCCTGCGCAGCACGGGGTCACGGTGTCGAGCGTGGCGAAACCGTCGTCGCAGTGGTCCTCGAGGAGATCGGCCCACCACTGCGTGTCGATCGACGCCCCGCACAGCGGGCAGCCGATCCGCACCAGGTTGCCCCCGCAGTCGACGGCGGTCACCGCGTCGTGCCACGTGACGTCGATCTCCACGTCCACCCCGTCGACGACGCCGGGAGCCAGCCCCTCGATCAGCGCGCAGGCACGGTCGGCCGCCTCCTCGCCGGGCTGCCACCCCGGATCGGTCGGAATGACCGACAGGACGTCATCGCTCATGGCTCACCACCTGTTCGGACACGACGTAACCGCGTCACGAGGGTAGCGAGGGTGCGCTACGCCGGTTCGACGGGGAGCCACAGCTCGCAGGTGGCGGTGCTGAAGTCGGCCGCGCGCTCCAGGGTGGCGACGATCGACGGACCCGGTCGCAGGCGCCACGGGTTGGAGGGGAACCAGTCGGTCGCGGTCGCCGCCCAGGTCGTCTGCAGGGCCTGCGGGTGCGGCCCGCTGGTACGGAAGACCGCCCACATCCCGCCCGGCACCTCGATGGCGTCGAGGCCGTCCGGGGCCGGTGTGTCCCCGTCGAGGGCGACCCCGTGCAGATAGGTCAGTTCGGTGCCCTCCGCACCGTCGGGGTCGACGTCGTCGGAGACCTGCAGCAGCCCGCCCGGTTCGGTGTCGCCCAGGGCCTTCAGCCGCAGGTGCTCCTCCAGAGGGAGTGCCGCGATGTGCTCCTGGATGTGGGGGTTGACGCCCCGGTGGATGAGCGGGACCCGGGTGGCGTGTCCGACGAGCCGGAAGGCGGGTCGGCTGACGAGGCGGGTGTCCATGGGGATGCTCCCTTCGACGGTCAGGCGGAACCTGAGCTGCGGTTGTGTGCGCAAGGGGCCTCCGGTACGCCGCACTTCACCGGGCCCGGCACCGTGGACCGCGCGGAACGCGCGTCCGAACGCCTCTCCCGATCCGTATCCGTGCCGGACCGCGATGCTGAGCAGGTCCGCCTTGCCGCGGACGACGTCGGCGGCGGCCACGGTCATGCGCCGCCGCCGCACGTACTCCGACAGCGGCATGCCGGCGAGGGACGAGAACATCCGGCGCAGGTGGTACTCGGTCGTACCGAGCGCCCCCGCCAGCCCGGCCACGTCGGGTTCCTCGGCGAGACGCTCCTCGACGAGATCGACCAGCTGGTTGAGTGCAGAGATCACGGGGCCTCCTTTCGACTCCCACCCTGACAGCGGACGCCCCCGCCGCACCCGACTACTGCGGACCGATCCGATCAGGGCGCTCCCCGCGGAGCACCCCCGCACCCCGTGCCCGCCCCTACCGGGCCAGCGCGAACGTGGCGGCCGCGACGGCCCCGCCCAGCGCCGCGCCCGCGAGGACCTGGGCGGGGGTGTGGTCACGGAGCCGCACCCGGGACCAGCCGACGAGGGCGACCACCGGGCAGGCGAGGAGCACCCAGGCCCCGTACGTCAGGGCGAGCATGGCCACGCTCCCGCAGGACACGCCCGCGTGCACACTGATCTTCCACGCGGGGGTGACGGCGAGGAGGGCCGCCAGGGTCAGCAGCATCGCCGCGATCAGCGCGATCATCGTCCGGGGAGCGCCGAAGGCCCACATCAGCAGGGTGCCGGTGGCGACCGACGCGCTGGCGAAGGCCATCACGAGGATGCGCTGCGGCCGTGGCCCGACGTGCCGATCGGCCCAACGGCCCCGGCGGATCCCGTACGTGATGAAGGCCAGCGGGATGCCGGCGGCGAACAGACAGCCGAGCAGCCCCCATCCGACCCCCGCGAGGCCGGCGGTGTGCCAGCCGACGAGCACGCTGTCGGCGATGATCCAGGTCTTGGGATCGAGCCCGTCGGTGACCAGCCGCGCCGCCCGGGACGCGCCGGAGGGGTCACCCCGGTCCTCGGCGCGGCCCATCAGACGCTGTCGAGGAGGCTGCCGAACATCTCCGTGAGCCGGTGCCGCCACTTGTGCCGGCGGTTGCAGTACTGGCTCGGGAACCAGCGCCGCTCCTGCGGAAGCTGCCGGTTGCACCATTTGCACAGGACCGTGCGGCCCCTGCTCGCGAAATCCCCCATGGGCCGAGTCTAACGGCGGTGACCTGCGCCTTCTCCGCACGGGGCCCGGCAGTTGACCGGGCCCCGACCCACGGACCGGCTCAGATGTCCCTGAAGATCTCGATCTGGGCGCCCACCGAGTTGAGGCGTTCGGCCAGTTCCTCGTAGCCGCGGTTGATGACGTAGACGTTGCGCAGGACCGAGGTGCCCTCGGCCGCCATCATCGCCAGGAGCACGACCACCGCCGGGCGGAGGGCCGGCGGGCACATCATCTCCGCCGCGCGCCAGCGGGTGGGGCCCTCGACCAGGACGCGGTGGGGGTCCAGCAGCTGGAGGCGGCCGCCCAGGCGGTTCAGGTCCGTCAGGTAGATGGCGCGGTTGTCGTACACCCAGTCGTGGATGAGGGTCTGGCCCTGGGCGACGGCCGCGATGGCCGCGAAGAAGGGGACGTTGTCGATGTTCAGCCCGGGGAAGGGCATCGGGTGGATCTTGTCGATCGGCGCCTCCAGCTTCGAGGGGCGGACCGTGAGGTCGACGAGGCGGGTGCGGCCGTTGTCCGCCGCGTACTCCGCCGAGCGGTCGTGGTCGAGGCCCATCTCCTCCAGTACCGCGAGCTCGATCTCCATGAACTCGATCGGCACCCGGCGGATCGTCAGCTCCGACTCCGTCACGACCGCGGCGGCCAGCAGGCTCATCGCCTCGACCGGGTCCTCGGAGGGGGAGTAGTCCACGTCCACGTCGATGTTCGGGACGCCGTGGACGGTGAGCGTGGTGGTGCCGACGCCCTCGACCTTGACGCCCAGTGCCTCCAGGAAGAAGCACAGGTCCTGGACCATGTAGTTGGAGGAGGCGTTGCGGATGACGGTGACGCCGTCGTGCCGGGCGGCCGCCAGCAGCGCGTTCTCGGTGACCGTGTCCCCGCGCTCGGTCAGCACGATCGGGCGGTCGGGGGAGACCCCGGCCGCGACCTTCGCGTGGTAGATGCCCTCGGTCGCGGTGATGTCCAGGCCGAAGCGGCGCAGGGCGATCATGTGCGGCTCGATGGTGCGGGTGCCGAGGTCGCAGCCGCCCGCGTAGGGCAGGCGGAAGGTCTCCATGCGGTGCAGCAGGGGGCCCAGGAACATGATGATGCTCCGGGTCCGGCGGGCCGCGTCCGCGTCCATGGCCTCCATGTCGAGGCGGGCCGGCGGGACCAGCTCCAGGTCCACGCCGTCGTTGATCCAGCGGCTGCGGACGCCGATGGAGTTCAGCACCTCCAGGAGGCGGTAGACCTCCTCGATGCGGGCCACCCGCCGCAGGACCGTACGGCCCTTGTTGAGCAGCGAGGCACAGAGCAGCGCGACGCATGCGTTCTTGCTCGTCTTGACGTCGATGGCGCCCGACAGCCGGCGGCCGCCGACCACGCGCAGGTGCATGGGGCCGGCGTAGCCCAGGGAGACGATCTCGCTGTCGAGAGCTTCACCGATTCGGGCGATCATCTCAAGGCTGATGTTTTGATTGCCGCGCTCGATCCGGTTCACTGCGCTCTGGCTGGTGCCGAGGGCTTCGGCGAGCTGACTCTGTGTCCAGCCCCGGTGCTGCCGGGCGTCACGGATGAGCTTGCCGATGCGTACGAGGTAGTCGTCTGCCATGGGGGCACCGTATCTCAGATATGAGATGACTCCTGCGCCGGGTGGGGCGGACGGGTGTGTCGAGCGGCGTGTCGCGGCGTGTCGGGCGGGCGTCGGGCGCGTGTCGCCGCGCCCTGCCGCGCGTTACTGACCGTCAGGTCCCATGGCGGGGCCGCCGTACGCGTGGTGCTCGACGATCCGGCCCAGCAGCCGGGTGAGCTGCCCGCGCTCCGCCGCCGACAGGGGGGCCAGGAGTTCGTCCTGGGCGGTGTCGAGGAGCTGCTCCAGCCGCCGCAGCCGCCGGCGGCCGAGCGGGGTGAGGGTGATGACGTTGCGCCTGCGGTCGTCGGGATCGGGGGCCCGCTCGACCAGTTCGCGCTCGGCGAGTTCGTTGATGACGGCGACCAGGTCGCTGCGGTGGATGCCGGTGCGCTCGCTGAGCGCGGCCTGGCTCGCCGGCCCGGACTCCTCCAGGGCGACCATGGCCGCATAGTGCCATTTGCGGGCATCTGCCCGACTCAAGGCGTCGGTCACCAGGCGCTGCGCGTGGGTGGACGCCTGCCCCAGCAGCCGGCTGGGCAGTTCGCGCAGTCGCGCGGGGACGGCCGCGCCCCCGTTCTCTCCCGTGGTCATGGGGTGATGCTACCGCTTGCGTTAGTGGCACTAACGGTCTAGCTTCGTTTGTGCCACCAACGTTAGTCACCCGAACGATTGAGGGAGGGGCCTGCGATGCCCACGATCGACGTACTCGACTCCACGATGTACTACGAGGACCGGGGCGAGGGCGTGCCCTTCGTCTTCCTCCACGGCAACCCCACCTCCTCCCACCTCTGGCGGGGCGTGCTGCCCCGCATCGAGGGCCCGGTCCGCACCCTGGCCCCCGACCTCATCGGCATGGGCCGCTCCGGGAAGCCGGGCGGGGAGTACCGCTTCGCCGACCACGCGCGCTACCTGGACGCGTGGTTCGACGCCCTCGGGCTCGACGAGGTGGTGCTGGTCGGTCAGGACTGGGGCGGTGCGCTCGCCTTCGACCGGGCCGCCCGCCACCCCGGGCGGGTTCGCGGGATCGCCTTCATGGAGACGATCGTGCGCCCGATGGGGTGGGAGGAGTACCCGCCTGCCGCGCGTGCCCGGTTCGAGGCGATACGTACCCCAGGAGTGGGGGAGGAGATGGTCCTCGACCGGAACGTCTTCATCGAGGACAGCATCCTGAAGACCGTGCTCGACCCCATGAGCGGGACGGACCGCGCCGTCTACGGCGCCCCCTACCCGACCCGCGAGAGCCGGCTGCCCATGCTGCAGTGGGCCCGCTCACTGCCGATCGCCCGGCAGCCGGCCGACGTCGTCGCCGTCGTCGAGCGCTACGACGCCTGGCTGGCCGACAGCCCCGAAGTGCCCAAGCTCCTGCTCACCTTCGACGGCTCGCCCGCACTGATGATCGGCGCCGACGCGGCCGCCTGGTGCGAGCGGAACATCTCGGCGCTGGAGAGCGAGTACTGCGGGCGCGCGGCCCACCTCTGCCCGGAGGACCGCCCCGAGGAGATCGCCGCGGCCGTCAACGCCTGGGCCGCCCGCCACGCCCTCGCCGAGTGACCGGGGCGGACGGGATGGACGGGGCGGACGGGGCGGACCGGGTGGGCCGGGCCTACGCCGCGCCGCGGCGGCCCAGGACCGGTTCGGCCACCAGCCTGGCCAGGCCGCACAGGGTCTGGCCGTGCCGTGCGAACAACTCGTCGCGCGAGTCGTGGTGGCCGAGGTCGGCCAGGACGTACGCCGACAGGTCGCAGGCGGCGCCCGCTCCGTGGCCCGTACCCGTGCCCGTGCCCGAACTCGGGCAGAGGGCCGGCGCCGCGTCCCAGTCGATCGCCGTCCGCGACAGGGCCTCGAACAGGGTCTCCGACCCGGCGTTGGTGAAGCCGCCGGCCTGCGCACCGCCCTGCGCCCCGCCCCCGGGGCGCATCCCGTCGAGGAGTTGCGAGACCGTCAGCCAGGACGCGGGGGCGGGAGCCCCTTCCGACCCCGCCGGGCTCCCGAGCCGGAACTCCGGCCAGGCCAGCAGCACCTGGTCCGGGACGATCCGGCGCAGCCGGGGGAAGCGCGGGTACCAGAACGTGCCGTCCACGAGCAGGCCGCGCACCCGCGTGGGTACCCCGTACGCCCGTGCCACCGCCTCCAGTACGGCCAGCCGCTGGCTGCACGACCCCCGCCCCCGGCGCAGCACCTGCGACACGGGCCGCTCGTCCTGAACGGAGTAGACCGGCCGGACGGCGCCGGAGATCCAGGCATGGGCCCGGTGCAGGACCTCGATCTGCCGCGCGGGGTCCAAGGGAGCCAAGGGAGCCAAGGGGTCCAAGGGGGCCGGGGGGCCCGCCGGGCCCAGCTCGCGCACCAGTGCGGCGACCCGCGGGTCGCGCCAGTCCAGGATCCGGGTCGGCGCGGTGCTCCCCTCCGGCACCGCCCCGCCCCTCACCCCGCCCGACACCCCGACGGCCAACCCGACGGCCATCCCGGCCGTCATCGTCCCGGACTCCGCACCCTCCGCACCGGCTGTCGCGCGGGTCCGGCCCCGGGGCCTGAGCAGCGAGCTCGTCATGGACGCGTCCTCTCGTCAGGCCCTCCCCCCGAGGGCTGGACGCATCCTGACAGAAATTCTGAACACGTTCAATGCCTGATCGTGAGCCGAATGAGGGCATGCGGAAGCGCCCTCCCGACCCCTCGCCCCTCCGGGCGCGGGTGCGTGCCTCGTCGCCGCACCCGGACATGTACTAGAGTTATCTCGACATCGAGATATCTGCCGAAGGCGTACCGCAGCCGCCCCCGCTGGTAAGGGTTACCTAACTTAGCCTTACCTTAGCGGATTGGCCAAGGGGCGTGGCGGCAGGATGCGGTAAACGCGCGAATTCATGCATGAAGGAGACTGTCGTGTCGGCGAACAGCTTCGACGCCCGCAGCACGCTGCAGGTGGGCGACGAGTCGTACGAGATCTTCCGGCTGGACAAGGTCGAGGGCTCCGCCCGCCTGCCCTACAGCCTGAAGGTGCTGCTGGAGAACCTGCTCCGCACGGAGGACGGCGCGAACATCACCGCCGACCACATCCGGGCGCTCGGCGGCTGGGACTCCCAGGCCCAGCCCAGCCAGGAGATCCAGTTCACGCCGGCCCGCGTGATCATGCAGGACTTCACCGGCGTCCCCTGCGTCGTGGACCTCGCCACGATGCGCGAGGCCGTGAAGGCCCTCGGCGGCGACCCGGCGAAGATCAACCCGCTCTCGCCCGCCGAGATGGTCATCGACCACTCGGTCATCGCCGACAAGTTCGGCACGAAGGACGCCTTCGCGCAGAACGTCGAGCTGGAGTACGGCCGCAACAAGGAGCGCTACCAGTTCCTGCGCTGGGGCCAGACCGCCTTCGACGACTTCAAGGTCGTCCCCCCGGGCACCGGCATCGTCCACCAGGTCAACATCGAGCACCTGGCCCGCACGGTCATGGTCCGCAATGGCCAGGCCTACCCCGACACCCTCGTCGGCACCGACTCGCACACCACCATGGTCAACGGCCTCGGCGTGCTGGGCTGGGGCGTCGGCGGCATCGAGGCCGAGGCCGCGATGCTCGGCCAGCCGGTCTCCATGCTGATCCCGCGCGTCGTCGGCTTCAAGCTGACCGGCGAGCTGCCCACCGGCACCACCGCCACCGACCTGGTGCTGACCATCACCGAGATGCTGCGCAAGCACGGCGTCGTCGGCAAGTTCGTCGAGTTCTACGGTGAGGGCGTCGCCGCCACCTCCCTCGCGAACCGCGCCACCATCGGCAACATGTCGCCGGAGTTCGGCTCCACCGCCGCGACCTTCCCGATCGACGGCGAGACCCTGAAGTACCTGCGCCTGACCGGCCGCTCCGAGCAGCAGGTCGCGCTCGTCGAGGCGTACGCCAAGGAGCAGGGCCTGTGGCTGGACCCGGCCGCCGAGCCGGACTTCTCCGAGAAGCTGGAGCTCGACCTCTCCACGGTCGTCCCCTCCATCGCCGGCCCCAAGCGCCCGCAGGACCGCATCGTCCTCGCCAACGCCGCCGAGCAGTTCGCCGTGGACGTGCGCAACTACGTCAGCGACGACGAGGAGGCCGGCAAGGAGTCCTTCCCGGCGTCCGACGCCCCGGCGTCCTCCAACGGTGTGCCCACCAAGCCCACCCTGGTGACCCTGGCCGACGGCACCTCCTTCGAGATCGACCACGGCGCCGTCACCGTCGCCGCGATCACCTCCTGCACCAACACCTCGAACCCCTACGTCATGGTCGCCGCGGCGCTCGTGGCCAAGAAGGCGGCCGAGAAGGGCCTGACCCGCAAGCCGTGGGTCAAGACCACCCTGGCCCCGGGCTCGAAGGTCGTCACCGACTACTTCGACAAGGCCGGCCTGACCCCGTACCTGGACAAGCTGGGCTTCAACCTGGTCGGCTACGGCTGCACCACCTGCATCGGCAACTCCGGTCCGCTGGATGAGGAGATCTCGAAGGCGATCAACGAGGCCGACCTCGCCGTCACCTCGGTGCTCTCGGGCAACCGCAACTTCGAGGGCCGCATCAACCCCGACGTCAAGATGAACTACCTGGCCTCCCCGCCGCTGGTCGTCGCGTACGCCATCGCGGGCTCCATGAAGGTGGACATCACCAAGGACGCCATCGGCACCGACACCGACGGCAAGCCGGTCTTCCTCGCGGACATCTGGCCCTCCGAGGCCGAGGTCAACGACGTCGTGGCGAACGCCATCGGCGAGGACATGTTCAGCAAGTCCTACAGCGACGTCTTCGCGGGCGACGCCCAGTGGCAGGCGCTGTCGATCCCGACCGGCAACACCTTCGAGTGGGACCCGCAGTCCACCTACGTGCGCAAGCCCCCCTACTTCGAGGGCATGACCATGGAGACCACCCCGGTCTCCGACATCGCCGGCGCCCGCGTGCTGGCGAAGCTGGGCGACTCGGTCACCACCGACCACATCTCCCCGGCCGGTGCGATCAAGGCCGACACCCCGGCCGGCAAGTACCTCACCGAGCACGGCGTCGAGCGCCGCGACTTCAACTCGTACGGTTCCCGCCGCGGCAACCACGAGGTCATGATCCGCGGTACGTTCGCCAACATCCGCCTGCGCAACCAGATCGCGCCGGGCACCGAGGGCGGCTTCACCCGCGACTTCACCGTCGAGGGCGGCCCGGTCTCCTTCATCTACGACGCCTCGCAGAACTACCAGGCCGCCGGCATCCCGCTGGTCATCCTGGCCGGCAAGGAGTACGGCTCCGGCTCCTCCCGCGACTGGGCGGCCAAGGGCACCGCGCTGCTCGGCGTCAAGGCCGTCATCGCCGAGTCCTACGAGCGCATCCACCGCTCCAACCTGATCGGCATGGGCGTCCTGCCCCTGCAGTTCCCCGAGGGCGCCTCCGCGGCCTCCCTGGGCCTCACCGGCGAGGAGACCTTCTCCTTCACCGGTGTGGAGGAGCTGAACAACGGCACCACCCCGCGCACCGTCAAGGTGACCACCGACACCGGTGTCGAGTTCGACGCGGTCGTCCGCATCGACACGCCGGGTGAGGCCGACTACTACCGCAACGGCGGCATCATGCAGTACGTCCTGCGGAACCTCATCCGCGGCTAAGGGCGCGCCAGGCGGAGCGATCCGCCGTCTGTCGGCACCATAGGGCCGTACCCCCGACCAGGGGGTGCGGCCCTTGTCGCTTTTCCGCGGCGGTGGTCCCATGTGACGGACAGGTCTCAACTCGGAAAAGCCGGGAACGATCCTTGTGCACGATCTTGCTCAGCCGAGCGGAAGTGGACTATACCTGTGCCCGTCCGGGCCACTGGCGTGATGAGCGGTCCCGGGCCGGGGGATGCCGGGGGGACCTGTGGTGACGCCCGCATGCACGGCAACTGCCGCGATTTCCGGCCTCCTTCACACTCCTGACGAAGGTGAGGACATGAGCATGGGATCCACTGGTGAGGGCTTCGGCCGCCGTGATCTGATCAAGCGTTCCGCAGCGCTCGGACTGATCAGCGTGCCGACGATGAGCTTCCTGTCCGCCTGCGCCTCCGGCGGAGAGGACACCACGAAGGGCCCCGACAAGGGGGCCGTGTCCAAGGAGAACCCCTTCGGCGTCGCCAAGGGCGGAAAGATGGACGTCGTCGTCTTCAAGGGCGGCTTCGGCGACGACTACGCGAAGGCATGGGAGGCCGCCTTCGACAAGAAGTGGGGCACCACCAGCTCCCACCTCGGCACCCAGGAGATCACCGGAAAGCTGCAGACCCGCTTCAACGGCGGCAACCCGCCGGACGTCGTGGACAACTCGGGCGCCCAGAAGATCAAGCTGGACGTGCTCTTCAAGAGCAACCAGCTCGCCGACCTCACCCCCGTGCTGGACGCCCCCTCCCTCGACGACCCGACCAAGAAGGTCCGCGACACGCTCATCGCGGGGACCATCGAACAGGGCACGCAGGGAGGCAAGTTCGTCTCGCTGAACTACGTCTACACGGTCTACGGCTTCTGGTACTCGGGGAAGCTCTTCAAGGAGAAGGGCTGGACGCCGCCCAAGACCTGGGACGAGTTCCTCGCGATCTGCGCCAAGGCCAAGGAGGCCGGCCTCGGCGGCCTCGCCCACCAGGGCAAGTACCCGTACTACATCAACGTCGTCATCATGGACCTGATCGCCAAGAAGGGCGGTCTGGACGCCATGAAGGCGATCGACAACCTGGAGCCGAACGCCTTCGAGGGCAACGCGGCAGCCCTCGCCGCCGTCGAGGCGGTCTACGAGGTCGTCGAGAAGGACCTGCTCCTCCCGGGGACGAACGGCCTGACCCACACCGAGTCCCAGACCGCCTGGAACCAGTACAAGGCCGCCTTCATCCCCTCCGGCTCCTGGCTGGAGAACGAGCAGCTCAAGCAGACGCCCGACGACTTCGACATGCAGTTCCTGCCGGTCCCGGTGCTCGCGGACAGCAAGCTGCCCTTCGAGGCCATCCGGGCCGGCGCGGGCGAGCCCTTCATCGTCCCGGAGAAGGCCGCCAACAAGCCCGGCGGTCTGGAGTTCATCCGTTCGATGCTGTCCCGCGAATGGTCGACGATCTTCGCGCAGCAGGCGAACTCGCTCACCGTGGTCAAGGACGGCGTGGACCCGAGCGTGAAGCTGCGGCCCGGCACCCAGTCGGCGGTGACCGCCCTCAAGGCGGCGGGAACCAACACCTTCAATTACCTTTACCCCGACTGGTACAGCGAGATGGACACGGCGATCCAGGACGCGTCCAACGAGCTGATGGCCAAGCGGATTCAGCCGAAGGAGTGGATCAAGCGGGCCCAGGCGGCGGTCAACAAGGCGGCGCAGGATCCCAACGCCAAGAACAACCGTCGCAGCTGACAGCACGCCCCACCGGTCACCGGCACACCAGGGACGGACACCATGAGCCAAGTAGTCCGGGGCAGGGGACGGACCGGCTTCATCGCCGGCTTCCTCCTCGCACCCCTCGCGCTGTATCTGACCTTCGTCATCTGGCCGTACGTACAGACGTTCGGCTACTCCTTCACCAACTGGACGGGGCAGTCCCCGACGTTCGACTTCGTCGGCATGGACAACTACTCCGCCCTGATGAAGGACGAGGTCTTCCGCGGGGCGCTCTGGAACAACCTGCTGCTCCTGGTGTTCGTCCCCGTCGTCACCATCCTGCTCGCCCTCTTCTTCGCCTTCATGGTGAACGCGGGCGGGCGGGGCGGGGCCGGCGGGGTGCAGGGCGTGGCCGGCTCGCGCTTCTACAAGGTCGTCTACTTCTTCCCCCAGGTCCTCTCCCTGGCCATCCTCGCGGTGCTCTTCGGCGCCGTGTACCGCACCGACGAGGGCGGCCTGCTCAACGGCGTCCTCATCAGGCTCGGCATCGTCGACCGGATGCACCCCATCGAATGGCTCAACGAGCCGAGGCTCGTCCTGTGGTGCCTGCTCCTCGTGGTGGTCTGGCACGGCGTGGGCTTCTACCTCGTCCTGTTCTCCGCGGCCATGCAGTCCGTCCCCAAGGACATCTACGAGGCGGCCCTCCTCGACGGGGCGGGCCGCGCCCAGACCTTCTTCCGGGTCACCCTGCCCCTGCTGTGGGACTCCGTGCAGACCTCCGCGGTCTATCTGGGCATCGCCGCGATGGACATGTTCGTCCTGGTGTCGACCATGACCTCCGGCCAGTTCGGCGGCGGCCCCGACCATCACAGCGAGGTCATGGCCACGGTGCTGATGAGGAACTTCCTCTACTTCGGCAAGAGCGGCTACGCCTGCGCCATGGGTGTGGTCATGCTCGTCCTCACCATGATCCTTTCCGTCATCACGCTGCGCGCCACCCGCCGCGAGCGCATCGAGTTCTGAGCCGGAGACCGTCATGACCACAGTGATCAAGGCTCCGGGCGAATCCGCCGCGGAGCGGTCCGGCGGAGCCGGCACGAGCGGAGAACAGGGCGCCGGACGCTCCGAGGGCATGGTCCTCAACGTCTTCTCCCACGGCTTCCTCGTGCTGTGGGCCGTCCTGATCGTGCTGCCCCTGATCTGGCTGGCGCTCGGCTCCTTCAAGACCGACGCGCAGATCGGCGGCTCGGCCCTCAGCTGGCCCTCCAACTGGAACCTGGATGCCTTCGGGCGGGCCTGGGACAAGGGCATCGGCGACTACTTCGCCAACACCCTCATCGTGATGGTGTTCTCGGTCCCGCTGACGATGCTGCTCGGCTCGATGGCGGCGTACGTCCTGGCCCGCTACCCCTTCCCGGGCAACCGGTTCATCTACTACTTCTTCGTCAGCGGGGCGATGTTCCCCGTCTTCCTCGCGCTCGTCCCGCTGTTCTTCATGGTCAAGCGGTTCGACATGCTGAACACCTACCAGGGCCTGATCCTCGTGTACGTGGCGTACTCGATGCCGTTCACCGTCTTCTTCATGCACTCGTTCTTCCGCACCCTGCCGACGGCGGTGCACGAGGCGGCGGTGATCGACGGAGCCTCCGACACCCGGATCTTCTTCCAGGTGATGGTGCCGATGGCCAAGCCCGGCCTGATCAGCGTCGGGATCTTCAACGTCCTGGGCCAGTGGAACCAGTACATCCTGCCCTCCGTGCTGATGCAGCCCCAGACCGGATCCGACCCCGAGCGCTACCTGCTCACCCAGGGCCTGATCCAGCTCCAGCAGCAGCAGGGCTACGAGACCGACCTGCCCGTGCTCTTCGCCGGCGTGACCATCGCGATGATCCCGATGCTGGTCGTCTACCTCTCCTTCCAGCGGCAGATCCAGGCGGGCCTGACCTCGGCGACGCTGAAGTAGCGGCACCCCGGCGGCCCCGGCGGCCCCGGCGGAGGCGCCCCGGCGGCACGGCGCCGGCCCGGAGGCGGCCGGCCCGCCTCCGGTGCCGCGCGAGGTGCGGTCCGAGGCCTTCCGCAGCTTGTACAGCAGCCCGGACCCCGGGTCGCCGACCTCCTGGCTGATCCGGGGCTCCTGCCCGGTGCCGTCGACGTGCCAGGCCTGCCAGTGGCACACGGGGATCTCCACGCGGACCCTCTGCGACCACACGTCGTGCCCCGGTTCGTAGAACCAGGTGCCGGAGCCCGAGCACCGTCGATAGGGCTCGCCGGGGCGGTCTCCGCGGCGGTGCACGCCCACGCCGGAGGCCTCGACCCGGCCGTCGGCGGTGAAGACCAGTGTCCCGCGCGTCTCGTCGATCCAGGTGCCCGGCATGGTCTGCGGCCCGATCCTCGGCGGCTCGTACGCGAGGCCGACCGCGAGTCCGAGCGCGCCGAACACCGCGGTCCCCACCACCGCCGCCGCGCCCCACAGCGCCACCCGCCGCACCAGGCCATCGCCGAGGGGGAGGGCGATCAACGCCCCCAGGGAGAGCAGGGCCGTGGCCGAGGCCCAGAAGAGCAGCGTGGACTCCGTCTCCGTGTCGTTGTGCGTGGCGTAGATCAGGACGGGCGCCGCCAGCAGGGCGGCCACCGCCGGAGGGGAGGCCACCGCCGCCCACCACGCCGCGCGCCCGCCGAGTCCCCGGACGATCAGGTCGGCCAGTGCGACGGCCGGCACGACGAAGACCAGCGACAGCACGAACGCGATGAAACCGACGAGGGGCATGGTGGCGACCAGGGACCCCCCGATGGTCACCCAGTCGGGAGGCTCGTCCTGCGGTGGCTGCGTCTGCACGTACACCAGGACCACCACGATCGTCAGGACGACCTCCAGGCATCCCACCAGCGTCGAGACCACCAGCACGCGGCCGTACGACCGTTTCTGACGCATGCTCAACCCCCCGTCGTGGCAGGGTGGAACGACGCATCAGCCCGGCCGGCGAATCCTGGATCCATAGTGCCAGCCGGGCTGAACGTGTTCAATTCATTCTTCGGGGCCGCCTCATGAGGGGACCACCGACCAGCTGACCGCCGACACCGACGGGTCCAGCGAGAGGCTGCTGACCGCCTCCTCCAGCGCCCGGCCCTGCGTGCCCTCGGCAGTCAGCAGCGCGGACACGGTCACCCGGCCGGCCGCCGGGCCGTCCTGGCTGCGGATCGAGCGCAGCTGGTAGCCCGGCCGGCCCAGCGCGTCCACCAGCCGGCGGCGGATGTGGGCCTCCTCCGCCTCCAGGCACACCGCCTCGAAGTGGTAGTCGGTGGCCACCTCGGCCCCGCCGCGCGGCTCGCGGTCGAGGCGCCGGCCCAGCGGGCGCAGCAGGAGGTTGGCCCCCACCACACCCGCCGTGCCGCAGACGGCCAGGACGAACAGGCCCGCGCCGGCCAGGCAGCCCACGGCCGCCGAGCACCACAGGGTGGCGGCCGTGTTCAGCCCGCGCACGCTCAGGCCGTCGCGCATGATCACGCCGGCGCCGAGGAAGCCGATCCCGGAGACGATCTGGGCGGCGACCCGGGAGCCGTCGTAGTTCACCTCGGAGACCGCGCTGAGGAACCCGTACTGCGAGAGCAGCACGAAGAGCGCGGCCCCGCCCGCCACCAGGGCGTTGGTGCGCAGACCCGCGAGGCGGGCCCGCCACTGGCGCTCCAGGCCGATGACCGCTCCGAGCCCGAGCGCGGCGGCCAGGTGTGCGGCCATCTGCCATTCGGTGAGCAGCATCGGACGTTCCTCCTCCTCCTACAGCCAGGTGCCGAAGCGGCGGATGTACCAGGTCTTCACGAGCTGGGTGAGCGTGCAGTACGCGAGCAGCACGCCGATCAGCCACGGGAAGTAGCTCGCCGGCAGGGCGACGAAGCCCAGCGAGGACGCCAGCGGGGAGAAGGGCAGCCAGAGCCCGGTCAGCACCGCGAGGACGGTCATGACCATCACCGGCCAGGAGGCGCGGGACTGGATGAACGGGATCTTCCGGGTGCGGATCATGTGGACGATCAGGGTCTGCGAGAGCAGGCCCTCGATGAACCAGCCCGACTGGAAGAGGGACTGGCTCGCCTCGCTGTTGGCGGCGAAGACGTGCCACATGATCAGGAACATCGCGATGTCGAAGATCGAGCTGATCGGGCCGATGGTGACCATGAAGCGGCCGATGCCCTTGGCGTCCCAGTTGCGGGGCCTGCGCAGGTACTCCTCGTCCATCCGGTCCCACGGGGTGGCCAGCTGGGCGATGTCGTAGACCAGGTTCTGGACCAGCAGCATGATCGCGAGCATCGGCTGGAAGGGGATGAAGGCGCTCGCGACCAGGACCGAGAAGACGTTGCCGAAGTTCGACGAGGCCGTCATCTTGATGTACTTGATCGTGTTGCCGAAGGTGGTGCGGCCCTGGAGGACGCCCTGCTCCAGGACGGTGAGGTCCTTCTCCAGCAGGATGATGTCCGCGGACTCCTTGGCGATGTCGACGGCGGTGTCCACGGAGATGCCGACGTCGGCGTCGCGCAGCGCGGCCGCGTCGTTGATGCCGTCGCCGAGGAAGCCGACGGTGTGCCCCTCGGCCTGGAGGGCGCGGACGATCCGGGCCTTCTGGACCGGGTTGACCTTGGCGAAGACGGTCGTACGGGCGGCCAGCGCGCGCAGCGCGGTGTCGTCGAGGGCGTCGGTCTCGGCGCCGAGGACCACGGTCCCGACGTCGATGCCGACGTCCGCGCAGACCCGGGCGGCGACGAGGTCGTTGTCGCCGGTGACGACCTTCACCGCGATGCCCTTGTCGGCGAGGGCCTCCAGGGCCCGGGCGGCGTCGGCCTTCGGCGGGTCGAGGAAGGCGAGGAAGCCGACCAGGGTCAGCCCGTCCTCGTCGGCGACGGAGTAGGTGTCGCGCGGGACGTCGACGGTGCGGGTGGCGACGGCGAGGACGCGCAGGCCCCGGCGGTTGTTGTCCTCCGCGATCCGGGTGACGTGCCACCGCAGCTGCTCGGTCAGCTCCACGGTCTCGCCGCGGTCGGTCATGTGCGTGCACAGGTCCAGGACCTCTTCGACCGCACCCTTGGTGATCATGACGTGTTCGCCGGGCCCGGAGCCGCCCACGAGGGCGTTGCGGGCCAGGACCACGGACATCCGCCGCCGGGCGAAGTCGAAGGGGATCTCGTCGACCATCGAGAACCGTGCGTCGACGACAACCTCCTCGCCCTCGCCCACGCGGTCGATGACCGCCTGGTCCATCAGGTTGCGCAGGCCCGTCTGGAAGTGCGCGTTGAGGTAGCCGTACTCCAGGACCTCGCCGTCCTCGTTGCCGTGGACGTCCAGGTAGCGGTCCAGCACGATCCGGTCCTCGGTGAGGGTGCCGGTCTTGTCGGTGCAGAGCACGTCCATCGCGCCCAGGTTCTGGATCGCGTTGAGCCGCTTGACGACCACCTTGTGCCTGGCCATGGCGACGGCGCCGCGCGCCAGGTTGGCGGAGACGACCATCGGGAGCATCTCGGGGGTCAGGCCGACGGCGACGGCGATGCCGAAGAGGAAGGCCTCGTCCCAGTCGCCCTTGGTCAGGCCGTTGATCATGAAGACGACCGGGACCATGACGAGCATGAAGCGGATCAGCAGGAAGCTGACCTTGCGCACGCCGGTGTCGAAGTTGGTCTGCGGGCGCTCGCCGACCAGGGAGCCGGCCATCGACCCGAAGTAGGTGTCGGCGCCGGTGGCGACGACGACGCCGGTGGCGGTGCCGGAGGTGACCGAGGTCCCCATCAGGGCCAGGTTGTCGGCCTCGACCGGGTCGCTGGTGGCCTGCTGGCCCACGTCCGGCGCCCGGGTGTCGGCCTTGGCCACCGGCAGGGACTCGCCGGAGAGCGCGGCCTGGCTGATCATCAGGTCCTTGGCGGTGAGGAGCCGCAGGTCGGCCGGGATCAGGTCGCCGGCGGCCAGCCGGACCACGTCGCCCGGGACCACCTGGTCCATGGGCACCTCGAAGGTGGTGGGGGCGGAGCCGCTGCCGGCCCGCCGCTGGACCGCGCAGGTGGTGGTGACCAGCTGCTTGAGGGCGTCGGCGGCGCGGCCGGAGCGGTACTCCTGCCAGAAGCGCAGCAGCCCGCTGATCCCCACCATCACGGAGAGGATGACGACGCCCGGGTCCGCCGGGTCCTGCCAGTACATGATGGCGGCCAGGAAGACCAGGACGGCGATGAAGGGGTTGCGGAAGGCCTTCGCCAACTGGACGTACCAGCGCGGGGCGCGCTCGTGGGCGACGACGTTGGCGCCGTGGCGCTCCAGGCGCAGTGCGGCCTCGGCGTGGGTGAGGCCGGCCGCGGACGCGTCCACGGACTGCAGGGCCCGTACGCCCGGGGCGGCGCTGAGGTCCGCGAGGTGCTCGCCGACGAGCCGGGTACGGGACTCCAGCTCGGCGGCCCTGCGCTCGCGGCGGGACCGGCCCGGCGGCGCGAGCTTGGCCGGGGTACGGGGGGTGAGCATGGTCATGGCACATACCTCCCTCCACGGTTCCGGGCAGCGCGGAGCCGCACGGTCACGTGGAGTGATCAGGAGTCGGCGTGCGGCGGCCGCGCGGGCCGTCGGCGATGCCGACGCAAAGGGATGGCGCACGCCGGACGGAGCCGTCCGGTCATGCGGAAGGTGAGGAACGCGAGAGGAACGCAGCAGCGCACGGGATCAGCGGGACACCGCTGCCGTGCGCACTCGTGGAAAGGTCGGCCGGCCGTTCGACGGGTCGGTCGTACGGCGGGTCAGCCGGAGAGAGCGCTGCGAAGACTTCGATCGGGACTCATCCCGAACACCTCCTCGCGTCGCGCTGACATGGCAGGCGCCCGGTCCGGCCGGAAGGGCCGCAGAGGACCGGCGCCACAGCGACCGTAACACGATCCGGTGGGCCGCTCCCTCCCTCTTTCGGCCGGTAGGCCCGTTTCGTCTCGCGTCAGCCTCTTGACGTGCGCAGGGGTAAAGGCTCGACTTAAGGTTCACAAGTTGGAGAGACGCCGGGGTCTCGGAGCGCGAAGCCGCGATGTGTCCCGGCCGGGGGGCGACGGCTTGCCGTCGCTAATGGGCAGGAGTGGATGAGTCGTGCAGACTCCCGGATCGCAGTCGTCGCTGCACCGCGCGAATCTCGAACGGGTCGTACGGGCGGTGCGGCTCGCGGGGTCGCTGACCCAGGCGGAGATCGCCCGTACCACCGGACTGTCGGCGGCCACGGTCTCCAACATCGTCCGGGAGCTGAAGGACGGCGGCACCGTCGAGGTCACCGACACCTCGGCCGGCGGCCGGCGGGCACGGAGCGTGTCCCTCAGCGGTGACGCGGGCATCGTGATCGGCGTCGACTTCGGCCACACCCACCTGCGGGTGGCCGTCGGCAACCTCGCCCACCAGGTGCTGGCCGAGGAGTCCGAGCCGCTGGACGTCGACGCCTCCTGGGCGGACGGCTTCGACCGGGCGGAAGCACTGGTCGGGCGGCTGATCGCGGGCATAGAGGTCGGGCTGGACAAGGTCATCGGCGTCGGCCTCGGCGTTCCCGGCCCCATCGACGTGGAGTCCGGGACCCTGGGCTCGACCGCGATCCTGCCGGGCTGGGCGGGGATCAACCCGCGCCAGGAGCTCTCGCAGCGCCTCGGCGTGCCCGTCTACGTGGACAACGACGCCAACCTCGGCGCCCTCGGCGAACTCGTCTGGGGGAGCGGGCGCGGGGTGAAGGACCTGGCCTACATCAAGGTGGCCAGCGGCGTCGGCGCCGGCCTGGTGATCAACGGCCAGATCTACCGCGGCCCGGGCGGCACGGCGGGCGAGATCGGGCACATCACGCTGGACGAATCGGGCCCGGTCTGCCGCTGCGGCAACCGCGGCTGCCTGGAGACCTTCGCCGCGGCCCGGTACGTCCTGCCGCTGCTCCAGGGCACCCACGGGCCGGAGTTGACGATGGAGCGGGTGGTGGAGCTGGCCCGCGACGGGGACCCCGGATGCCGCCGCGTGATCACCGACGTGGGCCGCCACATCGGCAGCGGGGTGGCGAGCCTGTGCAACCTCCTGAACCCCAGCCGGGTGGTGCTGGGCGGCTCGCTGGCGGAGGCGGGTGAACTGGTCCTGGCCCCCATCCGTGAATCAGTGGGGAGGTACGCGATCCCCAGCGCGGCCCGGCAGTTGTCGGTGCTGACGGGGTCCCTGGGAGGCCGGGCCGAGGTGCTCGGCGCGCTCGCTCTCGTGCTGAGCGAGATGGGCGATTCGACGCTTTTGTCAGATCATGGAAGTGGAGTGCGAGCTCCAGCCGTCTTGCCTTCAGGTAGATAACGAATGGCACCGTTGTCATCTCGTTAAGAATTCACTCCTTGACGGCAAAACGCGGCCGGGGTTGACTCACATCCACCTCGGCCGCGGCGTAGCGGCCTCGTCAGGGAGGTTCAAGTAATGAACACGCGTATGCGCAGAGCCGCCGTAGCCGTTGCCGCCGGTGCCATGGCCGTTTCCCTCGCCGCCTGTGGCAGTGCGAAGGAGGCCGGCGACAAGACGAAGGAGTCCTCCGGCGCTGCCAAGGGCGACGCGATCAAGGTCGGTCTGCTCCTGCCGGAGAACCAGACCGCGCGTTACGAGAAGTTCGACAAGCCGCTCATCGAGAAGAAGGTCGCCGAGCTCACCGGCGGCAAGGGCGAGGTCGTCTACGCCAACGCCAAGCAGGACGCGACCACGCAGAACTCCCAGGTCGACACGATGATCACCAACAAGGTGGACGTCCTGATCATCGACGCGGTGGACTCCAAGGCCATCGCCGGCTCGGTCAAGAAGGCCAAGGACGCCGGCATCCCGGTCGTCTCCTACGACCGCCTGGCCGAGGGCCCGATCGACGCCTACACCTCCTTCGACAACGAAGAGGTCGGCAAGGTCCAGGGCAAGGCGCTGCTGGAGGCGCTGGGCGACAAGGCCAAGGACGGCCAGATCGTCATGATGAACGGTTCGGTCACCGACCCGAACGCCAAGCTCTTCAAGTCCGGCGCGCACTCCGAGCTCGACGGCAAGGTGAACGTCGGCAAGGAGTACGACACCGTCGAGTGGAAGCCGGAGAACGCCAACACCAACATGGCGGCCGCGCTCTCCGCGCTCGGCAAGGACAAGGTCATCGGCGTCTACTCCGCCAACGACGGCATGGCCGGCGGCATCATCACCGCCCTCAAGGCCGCAGGCGTCTCCCCGCTGCCCCCCGTCACCGGCCAGGACGCCGAACTCGCCGGCGTGCAGCGCATCGTCGCGGGCGAGCAGTTCATGAGCGTCTACAAGCCGTACGCCCCCGAGGCCGAGGCCGCCGCGAAGATGGCCGTCGCCCTCGCCAAGGGCGGGAAGCCCGAAGGCACCACCTCCACGGTCGACAGCCCCACCACCAAGGGCGTCCCCTCCGTGCTGATCCCGGTCGTCTCGCTCACCAAGGCCAACATCAAGGACACCGTCGTCAAGGACGGCGTCTACACGGTCGACGAGATCTGCACCGACAAGTACGCGGCCGCCTGCGCCGCCGCCGGCCTGAAGTAGCGGCCCCCGTCGCCTCCCCGCGAGGCGGCCCCACGTGCCTGACCGGCGCCCCACCCCTCCATCCCCGCCACCGGGCGGGGCGCCGGGCAGAAACGTTCCTCCCCCATTCGTCCCGCTCCTGCTCTTTTGCACGACATCCCCGCCGGTCAGGCGGCGAAGGAGATGGTTCATGTGTCCGCTGCGCCCGTGCTGGCGTTGCGAGGGGTCTCGAAGCGGTTCGGCGCCGTTCAGGCCCTCACCGACGTAGAACTCGAGATCCACTCCGGTGAAGTGGTCGCCCTCGTCGGCGACAACGGTGCCGGAAAGTCCACGCTGGTCAAGACGATCGCCGGCGTGCACCCCATCGATGAAGGCGTCATCGAGTGGGAGGGGCGCCCGGTCTCCATCGGCAAGCCCCACGACGCCCAGAACCTGGGCATCGCGACGGTCTACCAGGACCTGGCGCTGTGCGACAACATCGACGTCGTCGGCAACCTCTTCCTCGGCCGGGAGCTCAAGAAGTTCGGCGTCCTCGACGAGGTGGAGATGGAGCGGCGCGCCCGCGAGCTCCTGACCACCCTGTCGATCCGGATCCCCAGTGTCCGGATCCCCATCGCCTCGCTCTCGGGCGGTCAGCGCCAGACCGTGGCGATCGCCCGCTCCATGCTGGGCGAGCCCCGGCTCGTCATCCTCGACGAGCCCACCGCGGCCCTCGGCGTCGAGCAGACCGCCCAGGTCCTCGACCTGGTGGAGCGGCTGCGCGAGCGCGGCCACGCCGTCATCCTCATCAGCCACAACATGGCCGATGTGAAGGCCGTCGCCGACAAGGTGGCGGTCCTGCGGCTGGGCCGCAACAACGGTGTCTTCAACGTCGCCGACACCTCGCAGGAAGAGATCATCTCCGCCATCACCGGTGCCACGGACAACGCCGTGACCCGCCGGGCGGCCCGCACCTCGGAGGCCGGCAAGTGAGCACCCAGAACCCTGCCACCGGTCCACTGGACAAGGGCGCCGTCGCGCAGGAGCACATCGACCCGGTCAACCCGGCGGCCGCGCACGACGCGATCCCGGCCGTCGACCCCCGCCTGCTGGTCAGGGAAGAGGGCCTCGCCGGCTACTGGGGCGAGTTCAAGCGCAAGATGAAGGCGGGCGACCTGGGCTCCCTCCCGGTCGTCATCGGCCTCATCGTCATCTGGTCCATCTTCCAGGGGCTGAACTCGAACTTCCTCTCCCCGGAGAACCTCACCAACATCGCGATCACGATGACCGGCACCGGCATGATCGCCATCGGCATCATCTTCGTGCTGCTCCTCGGTGAGATCGACCTCTCGGTCGGCTCGGTCAGCGGTGTCTCGGGCGCGATCGTCGCCGTCCTCGCCGTCACCCACGGCGTGAACGAATGGCTGGCCATCCTCGCGGCCATCGTCGGAGGCGCCCTGATCGGCTCCATCCACGGCTTCTTCTTCGCCAAGGTCGGCGCACCGGCCTTCGCCGTCACCCTGTCGGGCCTGCTCTTCTGGCTGGGCGCGATGCTGCAGATCCTCGGCAGCAACGGCACGATCAACATCGACTCCGACGGCGTGGTCGGCCAGCTGACCACGTACTTCTTCTCGGACGTGGCCGTCGCCTACGGGCTGGCCGCGCTCGCGGTGGCCGGCTACTTCCTCGCGGCCTTCCTCGACGCGAGGCGCCGCGAGGCCGCCGGGATGCCCTCCCGGCCGCTCGCCGAGATCCTGCTGCGCACCGGCCTGCTCGCGCTGTGCACCTTCGGCCCGGCCGTGCTGTTCAACCAGTACAAGGGCCTGCCGCTCGCGGTGGTGCTCTTCCTGCTGGCCCTGGTCGTCACGGACTTCCTGCTGCGCCGCACGACCTTCGGGCGAAACGTTTTCGCACTGGGTGGCAGCGTCGAGGCCTCCCGCCGCGCCGGCATCAACGTCACCCGGATCCGGATCACGGTCTTCGCGATCTCCAGCACCTTCGCCGCCATCGGCGGCCTGTTCTGGGCCTCCAAGATCGCGGCGGCCAACCAGAGCGCCGGCGCCGGCGACCTGCTGATGAACGTGATCGCGGCGGCCGTCATCGGCGGCACCAGCCTCTTCGGCGGCCGAGGCCGGACCTGGAACGCCCTCCTCGGCGTCATGGTCATCGTCTCGATCCAGTACGGTCTGGCCCTGGAGGGCATCGCGACGCCGATCCAGTACATGATCACCGGCGCGGTCCTGCTGGCCACCGTGGTGATCGACTCGGTCACCCGCAAGACCCAGAAGACGGCCGGACGCGCCTGACCGCGCGCCCGACTGCCCGCCGGTGCGCACCGCGGCGGTAAGAACGGTCACAGTGCCCGGCGCCACCTCGTGTGGCGCCGGGCATCCGTGCGTACAAATGCGGGTACTCCTGTGCGGGTATACGCCCGTATGCGATGTGTGGCCGTGCGGTGGTGTGCACATGTATGACAAAGCTGTAACTCCGCCGGGACGGCCCGATGACCGCGCCCGCGAACGGAACATTAGACTCGACAGACCAGCAAGCAACTGCAAGGAGGCACGGGTGCTGCTGACCCGCATCAAGGGACCGCGCGATCTGGACCGGCTCAGCCAGGAGGAGCTGATCCAGCTCGCGGCAGAGATCAGGTCCTTCCTCGTCGACGCCGTCTCCAAGACCGGCGGGCACCTCGGCCCCAACCTCGGCGTGGTCGAACTGACGATCGCCCTGCACCGGGTCTTCGAATCGCCCAAGGACAAGGTCCTCTTCGACACCGGCCACCAGGCCTACGTCCACAAGCTGCTCACCGGCCGCCAGGACTTCGCCGGCCTGCGCACCAAGAACGGCCTGTCCGGCTACCCCTCGCGCGCCGAGTCCGAGCACGACGTGATCGAGAACTCGCACGCCTCCACCGTGCTCGGCTGGGCCGACGGCCTGGCCAAGGCCAACGAGGTGCTGGGCCGCGAGGACCACCACGTCGCCGCCGTCATCGGCGACGGCGCCCTGACCGGCGGCATGGCCTGGGAGGCGCTGAACAACATCGCCGCCGCCAAGGACCGCCCGCTCGTCATCGTCGTCAACGACAACGAGCGCTCCTACGGCCCCACCATCGGCGGCCTCGCCAACCACCTGGCCACCCTGCGCACCACGGACGGCTACGAGCGCTTCCTGGCCCGCGGCAAGGAGCTCCTGGAGCGCACCCCGGTCGTCGGCAAGCCGCTCTTCGAGACCCTGCACGGCGCCAAGAAGGGCCTCAAGGACTTCATCGCCCCGCAGGGCATGTTCGAGGACCTGGGCCTGAAGTACATCGGGCCCATCGACGGCCACGACATCGAGGCCCTGGAGTCCGCCCTGCAGCGCGCCAAGCGCTTCAGCGGCCCGGTCATCGTCCACTGCCTCACCCAGAAGGGCCGCGGCTACACCCCGGCCCTGGAGCACGAGGCGGACCGTTTCCACGCCGTCGGCGTGATCCACCCGGACACCGGCCTGCCGGTCAAGACCGCGGCCGCCAGCTGGACCTCCGTCTTCGCCGACGAGATGGTCAAGATCGGCCACGAGCGCGAGGACATCGTCGGCATCACCGCCGCCATGCTCCACCCGGTCGGCCTCAACAAGTTCGCCGAGGCCTTCCCGGACCGCATCTACGACGTCGGCATCGCCGAGCAGCACGGCGCGACCTCCGCGGCGGGCCTCGCCACCGGCGGCGTCCACCCCGTCTTCGCGGTGTACGCCACCTTCCTCAACCGCGCCTTCGACCAGGTCCTGATGGACGTCGCCCTGCACAAGTGCGGCGTCACCTTCGTCCTGGACCGGGCCGGCGTCACCGGCGACGACGGCGCCTCCCACAACGGCATGTGGGACATGTCCATCCTGCAGGTCGTCCCCGGTCTGCGCCTCGCCGCACCGCGCGACGCCGAGCAGCTGCGCGCCCAGCTCCGCGAGGCCGTCGAGGTCAAGGACGCCCCGACCGTGGTCCGGTTCTCCAAGGGCGTCGTCGGCCCGGCCGTACCGGCCGTCGGCCGCATCGGCGGCATGGACCTGCTGCGCACCCCGGCCCCCGAGGTCACCCGTCCGGACGTACTCCTCGTCTCGGTCGGCGCACTCGCCCCGATGTGCCTGGAGATCGCCGACCTCCTCGACAAGCAGGGCATCTCCACCACCGTGGTCGACCCCCGCTGGGTCAAGCCGGTGGACGAGGCCCTGGCCCCGCTGGCCGACCGCCACCGCGTGGTCGTCACCGTCGAGGACAACGGCCGCGCCGGCGGCGTGGGCTCCGCCGTCTCGCAGGCCCTGCGCGACGCGGGCGTCGACGTACCGCTGCGCGACTTCGGCATCCCGCAGCGCTTCCTCGACCACGCCCTCCGCAAGGAGATCCTGGCCGAGATCGGCCTGACCGCCCCGGACATCGCCCGGCAGGTCACGGGCCTGGTGGCCAAGCTCGACGGCCGCTACGACAGCGAACCGGCCGCCACCGTCGACTAGGACGGCCGCGAGCCGTTAGATCGCCGCGCGGTTGCACGTCACGGGCCGGGAGATCACTCTTGAGGAGTGGGCCTCCCGGCCCGTTCGCGTGCGTCGACACCTGTTTCGGAGGTGCGTCGGTGAGTAGGGATATGAACAGCCCCTTCCGCACCAAGACGGTGGAGCAGTCCATCCGTGACACGGAGGAGCCGGAACACGCGCTCCGGAAGTCGCTCTCCGCCTGGGACCTGACGGTGTTCGGTGTGGGTGTCATCATCGGCACCGGCATCTTCGTCCTGACGGGCATCGCGGCCCGCAACAACGCCGGACCCGCGACCGCCCTCGCCTTCGTGGCAGCGGGCATCGTCTGCGCCCTCGCGGCGCTCTGCTACGCCGAGTTCGCGTCCACCGTGCCGGTGGCCGGATCGGCGTACACCTTCAGCTACGCCTCCATCGGCGAGCTGCCCGCCTGGATCATCGGCTGGGACCTGGTGCTCGAGTTCGCGCTCGGCACGGCGGTGGTCGCCGTCGGCTGGTCCGGCTACGTACGCCATCTCATGGACACCAACCTCGGCTGGACCCTGCCGACGTCGCTGTCCGGTCCCGACGCCGGCGGTCATTTCGACCTGCTGGCCTTCCTGCTGGTCCTGGTGCTGACGTGGATCCTGGTCGTCGGGACGAAGCTCTCGGCCCGCATCACGGCCGTCGTCGTCGCCATCAAGGTGACCGTCGTCCTGCTGGTCATCGTCGCGGGCCTGTTCTTCATCAAGGCCGACAACTACTCGCCGTTCATCCCGCCGGCCCAGCCGCAGGAGGAAGGCGTCAGCGGCTGGCACTCGCCGCTGGTCCAGCTGCTCTTCGGCTACGAACCCACCAACTTCGGCGTCATGGGCATCTTCACGGCGGCCTCGCTCATCTTCTTCGCCTTCATCGGCTTCGACGTGGTGGCGACGGCGGCCGAGGAGACCAAGAACCCCCAGCGGGACATGCCGCGCGGCATCCTCGGCTCGCTGCTCATCTGCACCGTGCTCTACGTGGCGGTGACCCTCGTGGTCACGGGCATGCAGAAGTACTCGGAGATGTCCGCGACCGCCCCGCTCGCCGAGGCCTTCAAATCGGTGAACCAACCGTTCTTCTCGGGTGCGATCAGTCTCGGCGCGTCCGTGGGTCTGATCACCGTCTGCATGATCCTGCTCCTGGGCCAGACCCGCGTGTTCTTCGCGATGAGCCGTGACGGACTGCTGCCGCGGGTGTTCTCCGTGACCCACCCGAAGTATCGCACCCCCTACCGGGCGACCATGCTGCTCGGCGGGATCATCGCGATCGTCGCGGGCTTCACCAGCCTGGAGAGCCTCGCGGAACTGGTGAACATCGGCACCCTGTTCGCCTTCGTGGTGGTCGCGCTCGGCGTGATCATCCTCCGCAGGACCCGCCCCGACCTGCACCGGTCCTTCCGCACCCCGTGGGTGCCGTTCATCCCCATCGTCTCGATCGCCGCCTCGTTCTGGCTGATGCTCAACCTGCCGGCCGAGACCTGGCTGCGCTTCGGCATCTGGATGGCCATCGGCGTGGTCGTCTACTTCCTCTACGGGCGTCAGCACAGCCGTCTCGGCAAGGTCGGCGCGGACGCCGAGTACTGAACCCGCGCTACACGAACAACACAGCCACGCGAACGCCGGAGCCAGCCGTACGGGTCACCCGTACGGCCGGCTCCGTGTGTGCGCGGGGGACCGTCAGCCCGTGCCCTTGGCGGGGGAGTCCTTCGCGGAGGCGGGGACCTTCTCGTCCTTGCGCAGGGCGTCCCACAGCTGGGTCGCCTGCGGCTCGGCCACGATCACGCGGTTCGGGTCCACCTTGTCGTAGGCGACCGGCAGCATGATGGTCTCCATCGTCTCCGGGTTCACGCCCTTCATGCTCTGCGCGAAGTCGGACAGCGCCGTCAGCGAGGCCAGATCGGAGTCGGTGGTCAGCGACTTGGTGCCGGCGTCCGCGAGCTTGTAGAGCCGCGCCGGGTTGCCGAGGGCGTCCTGCTTCTTGATCTCCGACAGCATCGCCAGCATGAACTGCTGCTGCAGGCCTATGCGTCCGAGGTCGCTGCCGTCGCCGTAGCCGTACCGGGTACGGACGAACTTGAGCGAGTCGGTGCCGTTCAGCCGGTGCGTGCCCGCGTCGAGCTTCAGGCCGCCCTTGGCGCCGCTCATCGGCTTGTCCAGGGTGACGGTGACCCCGCCGAGGGCGTCCACCAGGCCCTTGAAGCCGGCGAAGTCCACCTCGACGAAGTGGTCCACGCGCACGCCGGACATCTGCTCGACGGTGTTGACCACGCAGGCCGGGCCGGCCAGCGAGTAGACGGAGTTGAACATGACCCGCTTCGCGGACGGCACGGTCTTGCCCTTCGCGTCCTTGCACTCGGGCCGGGTGATCAGGGTGTCGCGGGGGATGCTCACCGCGGTGGCCTTGGCCCGGCCCTCGGGTATGTGCACCAGCATCGCGGTGTCCGAGCGGGCCCCGGAGACGGAGCCGTGGTCGAGGTCCCCGTTGGCCCCGGCCCGCGAGTCCGAGCCGAGCACCAGGATGTTCTGGGCGTTCGCGACCACCTTGGCGGGCCGGTTGTCCCCGATCGCCTGGTCCAGGTCGACGCTGTCGATGTTGCCGTTGAGGTGGCTGTACGTCCACCAGCCCGCCCCGGCCGCGCCCAGGATCAGCACGGCGACCAGCAGCAGGGTGATCCGCAGAATGCGGCGTCGGCGGCGCCTGGGGCGCGCGTGCGTTTCCGTCATGGGGGTGAATCTTAGACAGGTATTCGAATGGCCGAAGCCCGCCCCCCGGAGGGAGCGGGCCCGGCCGTCGAACAGCCGCCTGCGACCCGGACTAGGCCGGGACGCTCGCGATGCCGGGGGCGAGGAACTTCTTGCCGTTCACGCGCTCCGAGACGCCCTCACGGTCCAGGTACGGCGTGATGCCGCCCAGGTGGAAGGGCCAGCCGGCACCGGTGATGAGGCAGAGGTCGATGTCCTGGGCCTCGGCCACGACACCCTCCTCCAGCATCAGGCCGATCTCCTGCGCCACCGCGTCCAGGACCCGGTCCCGGACCTGCTCCTCGGTCAGGACGGAGTCGCCCTGGACCAGGAGCGCGGCGACCTCGGGGTCCAGCTCCGGCTTGCCGGAATCGTAGACGTAGAAGCCGCGCTTGCCGGCCTTGACGACCGCAGCGAGGTTCGGGGAGACGGTGAAGCGCTCCGGGAAGGAGCGGTTCAGGGTCTCGGAGACGTGCAGACCGATCGCCGGGCCCACGAGCTCCAGCAGCACCAGCGGGGACATCGGCAGGCCGAGGGGCTCGATGGCCTTCTCCGCCGTGACGACCGGGGTGCCCTCGTCGATGACGTTCTGGATCTCGCCCATGAAGCGGGTCAGGATGCGGTTCACGACGAACGCCGGGGCGTCCTTGGTGAGGACCGCGGTCTTCTTCAGCTTCTTGGCGACACCGAAGGCCGTGGCCAGCGAGGCGTCGTCCGTCTGCTCACCGCGGACGATCTCCAGCAGCGGGAGGATCGCGACCGGGTTGAAGAAGTGGAAGCCGACCACGCGCTCCGGGTGCTGGAGCTTCGAGGCCATCTCCGACACCGACAGCGAGGAGGTGTTGGTGGCGAGGATCGCGTGCGCCGGGGCGACCGCCTCGACCTCCGCGAACACCTTCTGCTTGACGGACATCTCCTCGAACACGGCCTCGATGATGAAGTCCGCGTCCGCGAAGCCCTCGGCCTTGTCCAGGACACCGGTCACCAGGGCGGTCAGGCGGTTGGCCTTGTCCTGGTTGATGCGGCCCTTGCCGAGCAGCTTCTGGATCTCGGCGTGGACGTAGCCCACGCCCTTGTCCACGCGCTCCTGGTCGATGTCGGTGAGGACCACCGGCACCTCCAGGCGGCGCAGGAAGAGCAGCGCCAGCTGCGAGGCCATCAGGCCCGCGCCGACGACGCCGACCTTGGTGACCGGACGGGCCAGGGACTTGTCCGGGGCACCGGCCGGGCGCTTGGCGCGCTTCTGGACCAGGTTGAAGGCGTAGATGCCCGAGCGCAGCTCGCCGCCCATGATGAGGTCGGCCAGGGCCGTGTCCTCGGCGTCGAAGCCGGCCTGCAGGTCGCCGTCCTTGGCCGCGGCGATGATGTCCAGGGCGCGGTAGGCGGCCGGAGCGGCGCCGTGCACCTTGGAGTCCGCGATGAAGCGGCCCTTGGCGACGGCCGCGTCCCAGGCCTCGCCGCGGTCGATCTCCGCGCGGACGACCTCGGTGGTGCCGTTCAGGACGTTCGCGGTCCACAGGAGCGACTGCTCCAGGAAGTCCGCGCCCTCGAAGATCGCGTCGGCGATGCCGAGCTCGAAGACCTGCTTGCCCTTGAGCTGGCGGTTCTGGTTCAGCGAGTTCTCGATGATGACCGAGACCGCGCGCTCGGCGCCGATCAGGTTCGGCAGGATGGCGCAGCCGCCCCAGCCCGGAACCAGGCCGAGGAAGACCTCGGGCAGCGAGAACGCCGGGATGGCCTTGGAGACGGTGCGGTAGCTGCAGTGCAGACCGACCTCGACGCCGCCGCCCATCGCCGCGCCGTTGTAGTACGCGAAGGTGGGGACCGCCAGCGCGGAGAGGCGCTTGAAGACGTCGTGGCCGCCCTTGCCGATGGCGAGCGCCTCGTCGTGCTTCTTCAGCAGCTCGACGCCCTTGAGGTCGGCGCCGACCGCGAAGATGAACGGCTTGCCGGTGATGCCGGCGCCGACGATGGTGCCGGCGGTGGCCTCCTGCTCGACCTGGTCGATCGCCGCGTTCAGGTTGGCGAGGGACTGCGGGCCGAAGGTGGTCGGCTTGGTGTGGTCGAAGCCGTTGTCCAGCGTGATGAGCGCGAAGCGCCCGGCGCCGAACGGCAGGTCCAGGTGGCGGACGTGCGCGGACGTGACGACCTCGTCCGGGAACAGCTCGGCCGCGCCCTTCAGGAGCTCAGCGGTGGTGCTCACTTGGAGTCTCCCTCGGCGTTGAAGTTCGGGTTCTCCCAGATGACCGTGGCGCCCATGCCGAAGCCGACGCACATGGTGGTCAGGCCGTAGCGGACGTGCGGCTGCTCCTCGAACTGGCGGGCCAGCTGCGTCATCAGGCGCACGCCGGAGGAGGCCAGCGGGTGACCGAAGGCGATGGCGCCGCCGTACTGGTTCACGCGGGTGTCGTCGTCGGCGATGCCGTAGTGCTCCAGGAACGCGAGCACCTGGACCGCGAAGGCCTCGTTGATCTCGAAGAGACCGATGTCGTCGATCGTCAGACCGGCCTGGGCCAGGGCCTTCTCGGTGGCCGGGATCGGGCCGTAGCCCATGACCTCCGGCTCGACACCCGCGAAGGAGTACGAGACGAGGCGCATCTTGACCGGGAGGTTGTTCTCGCGGGCGAAGTCCTCGGACGCGATGATCGCGGCGGTGGCACCGTCGTTGAGACCGGCGGCGTTGCCCGCGGTGACCCGGCCGTGCGTACGGAACGGGGTCTTCAGGCCGGCCAGGTTCTCCAGCGTGGTGCCCGGGCGCATCGGCTCGTCGGTGGTGACCAGGCCCCAGCCCGTCTCGCCCGCGGCCTCGTTGGTGTTGCGCACCGAGATCGGGACCAGGTCCTGCTGGATCTTGCCGTCGGCGTACGCCTTGGCGGCCTTCTCCTGCGAGCGCACGGCGTACTCGTCGGCGCGGAGCTTGGTGATCGTCGGGTACCGGTCGTGCAGGTTCTCGGCGGTCATGCCCATGAACAGGGCGGACTCGTCGACCAGCTTCTCGGAGACGAAGCGCGGGTTCGGGTCGACGCCCTCGCCCATGGGGTGGCGGCCCATGTGCTCGACACCGCCGGCGAGGGCGACGTCGTACGCACCGAAGGCCACACCGCCCGCGACGGCGGTCACGGCGGTCAGCGCGCCGGCGCACATGCGGTCGATGGAGTAGCCCGGGACGGACTGCGGGAGGCCCGCGAGGATGCCGGCCGTGCGGCCCAGCGTCAGGCCCTGGTCGCCGATCTGCGTGGTCGCGGCGATGGCGACCTCGTCGATCTTCTTGGGGTCCAGGTCCGGGTTGCGGCGCAGCAGCTCCCGGATCGCCTTCACGACGAGATCGTCGGCGCGGGTCTCGTTGTAGATGCCCTTCGGGCCCGCCTTGCCGAACGGGGTGCGGACGCCGTCGACGAAGACGACGTCCCTGACGGTACGAGGCACGTTGGCTCTCCTCCAGGTGCGGGATGGCACTGCTGCGCGGGGGCGCGTTCGGCATACGTTGCTGAGCGCCCGCTCACCCGACCATGCTACTTGCGGGTAACCAATGTGCACACCCCCTCCCCGAGGAGCGGCGAAGGTCACACTCGGCCCGCGCCGCCGTGGCGGGCGACGCAAGAGCCCCCGGCCGGGGGCCGGGGGCTCTCGTGCTGCGCGGGAGGGGGTCAGGCCGTGGCCGCCAGGGCCGTGACCAGGACCGGGGTCACCTGCTCGATCTGCCACGGACGGGCGCCGTGCAGGGCCAGGGCCTGGGCCACCGCGTCCGCCTCGGGCCGCTGCGGGGGCTCCCAGCACAGGCGGCGGACCGTGTCCGGGGTGATCAGGTTCTCCTGGGGCAGGTTCAGCCGCTCGGCCAGCGCCGAGACGGCCGTGCGGGCCGCGGCCAGCCGGGCCGCGGCGGCCGGGTCCTTGTCGGCCCAGGAGCGCGGCGGGGGCGGGCCGGCCGGGGTCGCACCCGGCTGCGGCAGCTCGCTCTCGGGCAGCGCCTTCGCCCGGTCCACGGCGGCCATCCACTGGTCGAGCTGGCGGCGGCCCATTCGCTGCCCGTAGCCGGGCAGGGCCGACAGGGTGTGCACGTTGGTGGGCAGGGCCAGCGCGGCCTCGACGATCGCCGCGTCGCCCAGCACCTTGCCCGGCGACACGTCGCGCCGCTGCGCGATCCGGTCCCGGGACTCCCACAGCTCCCGTACGACGGCCATCTGCCGGCGGCGGCGCACCTTGTGCATGCCGGACGTACGGCGCCAGGGGTCCTTGCGGGGCGGGGCCGGGGGAGCGGCGGCGATGGCGTCGAACTCCTGGTGGGCCCACTCCAGCTTGCCCTGCCGGTCCAGCTCCTCCTCCAGGGCGTCGCGCAGGTCCACCAGCAGCTCCACGTCCAGGGCGGCGTAGCGCAGCCACGGCTCGGGCAGCGGGCGGGTGGACCAGTCGACGGCGGAGTGGCCCTTCTCCAGGGCGTAGCCGAGAACGCTCTCGACCATCGCGCCGAGGCCGACCCGCGGGAAGCCGGCGAGCCGGCCCGCCAGCTCGGTGTCGAACAGGGAGGTCGGGACCATGCCTATTTCGCGCAGGCACGGCAGGTCCTGGGTGGCGGCGTGCAGGATCCACTCGGTGCCGGAGAGGGCCTCGCCCAGTGCGGACAGGTCGGGGCAGCCCACCGGGTCGATCAGGGCGGACCCGGCACCCTCGCGGCGCAGCTGCACGAGGTAGGCGCGCTGGCCGTAGCGGTATCCGGAGGCGCGTTCGGCGTCGACGGCCACGGGGCCGGTGCCCGCGGCGAAGGCCGCGACCACTTCGGCGAGGGCGTCCGCGTCGGCGACCACCGGTGGAATCCCCTCGCGGGGCTCCAGCAAAGGAATCGGCACCCCACCGGGCGGAACAACGACGTCGTCCGGGGGGCCGCCCCCGGTGGTGGTGCGCAGGTCTGCTGCGGTCTCTTGGGCGTCGGTCACCGGTCAAGGGTATCCGTGTATACGACGCGCCCGTCGCCGGAACGTTCCGTCGACGGGCGCGATCAGTATGCGGGGTGTTTTCCGGGGGTATCCCGGACGTCTATCCGGGCGCTCCGGCCCGTGCTCAGTGGATGATCCCGGTCCGCAGGGCCACGGCGACCATTCCCGCGCGGTCACCGGTGCCCAGCTTGCGGGCGATGCGGGCGAGGTGGGACTTGACGGTCAGGGCGGACAGGCCCATCGAGACGCCGATGGCCTTGTTGGACTGGCCCTCCGCGACGAGGCGCAGGACCTCGACCTCGCGGCCGGAGAGCTCGCGGTAGCCGCCCGGGTGGCTCGGGGCACCCGGGGGGCGGCGGTGCATACGGGCGGCTGCAGCGCCGATGGGGGCGGCGCCGGGCCGGGTGGGGAGCCCGATGTTGGTTCGCGTACCGGTGACGACGTAGCCCTTCACGCCGCCCGCGAGGGCGTTGCGCACGGCGCCGATGTCGTCGGCGGCGGACAGGGCCAGGCCGTTCGGCCAGCCTGCGGCACGGGTCTCGGAGAGCAGGGTGAGACCGGAACCGTCGGGCAGGTGTACGTCGGCCACGCAGATGTCGCGCGGGCTGCCGACGCGGGGGCGGGCCTCCGCGATGGACGACGCCTCGATCACGTCACGGACTCCGAGGGCCCACAGATGGCGGGTCACGGTGGAACGGACGCGCGGGTCGGCCACGACGACCATGGCCGTCGGCTTGTTCGGGCGGTAGGCGACCAGGCTTGCGGGCTGCTCGAGAAGAACGGACACCTAGGCCTCCTGGGGGAGTGGCGGGACGGCCGGCTCGGGGAAGGGAAGCCGGTGCGAACCGTGCGGATGGTCACTGACTCCTTCGGCACGTCACCCGCCCGGCTTTAGAGAATGATCACGATTTGGTGAGTAACAATTCGGGCAATTCGGACGCACGATCGATCATCGGGTGATCAGAAGCCCGCAACGGAGGCCGGGTTGTGACACTCCGTTGCGGGCTTCGGCCGGGCGTTCCCCGTCCCGGCGGGGCCGTACGGCCCCGTGCCTACGGGTGGTGCGGACCGCGGCGCTGTGGCAGGGAGACCACACCCGTCGCCGTGTCCGTCGGACCCACCGGCGGCAGCCCCGCGATCTGGCAGATCAGTTCGCACCACGCCGACAGGTGCGCCGGGGTGTCCGGCACCCCGCCCACGCCCTCGCGCGGCGTCCAGGAGGCCCTGATCTCGATCTGCGTCGCGGGCCGCCGCTCCGCGAGCCCGCCGAAGTAGTGCGAGCTCGCCATGGTCACCGTCCCGCTCGCCTCGCCGTAGGCCAGCCCGCGTGCCTCCAGGGCCCCCGTCAGCCAGGACCAGCACACCTCGGGCAGCAGCGGGTCCGCGGCCATCTCGGGCTCCAGCTCCGCGCGTACGAGCGTCACCAGCCGGAAGGTCCCGTGCCAGGCGTCGTGCCCGGCCGGATCGTGCAGCAGGATGAGCCGGCCGTCGGCCAGGTCGTCCTCCCCGTCCACCACCGCGGCCTCCAGCGCGTAGGCGTACGGGGCCAGCCGCTGGGGCGGCTTCGTCGGATCGATCTCGACCCCCGGGCGCAGCCGGGCCTTCTTCAATCCTTCGACCGCCCGGCGGAACGGGAGTGGGACGGAGCTCTCCTTCGCACTGTCCGTACCGTCGGCGCCATCTGAAAATCGTCCCTGAGCCGCAGCCATGCGGGGAAGACTAGGCGGTATGTGCGGCCGTACGGCGCAGGGACACCCGTGCCGGGACGGGCACTTCTTCATACGTGCGAAGATTTGGGTCGTGAGCGCCAACGACAGCCCCCAGGGCCAGCCGAGCCAGACGTACGATTCCGCCTTCCTGAAGGCGTGCCGGCGGGAGCCGGTGCCGCACACGCCGGTGTGGTTCATGCGGCAGGCCGGGCGCTCCCTCCCCGAGTACCGCAAGGTCCGCGAGGGCACCGCGATGCTGGAGTCCTGCATGCGGCCCGACCTGGTCACCGAGATCACCATGCAGCCGGTGCGGCGCCACAACGTCGACGCGGCGATCTTCTTCTCCGACATCGTGGTCCCGCTCAAGGCCATCGGCGTCGACCTGGACATCAAGCCGGGCGTCGGCCCGGTCGTCGCCCAGCCGATCCGCCGCCGCGAGGACCTCGCACAGCTGCGCGACCTCACCCCTGAGGACGTCTCGTACGTCACCGAGGCGATCGGCATGCTCACGGGTGAACTGGGCTCCACGCCGTTGATCGGTTTCGCGGGCGCGCCCTTCACCCTCGCGAGCTACCTGGTCGAGGGCGGCCCCTCGAAGAACCACGAGCACACCAAGGCCCTCATGTACGGGGACCCGCAGCTGTGGGCCGACCTGCTCGACCGCCTCGCGGAGATCACCTCCGCCTTCCTCAAGGTCCAGATCGAGGCCGGCGCCTCCGCCGTCCAGCTCTTCGACTCCTGGGTCGGCGCGCTCGCCCCGGCGGACTACCGCCGCTCGGTCATGCCCGCCTCGGCGAAGGTCCTGCAGTCCGTCGCCTCCTACGGGGTCCCGCGCATCCACTTCGGCGTGGGCACCGGCGAGCTCCTCGGCCTGATGGGCGAGGCCGGCGCGGACGTCGTGGGCGTCGACTACCGGGTCGCGCTCGACGAGGCTGCCCGCCGCGTCGGTCCGGGCAAGGCCCTCCAGGGCAACCTGGACCCGGCCGTGCTCTTCTCCACCACGGAGGCGGTCGAGGCCAAGACGGACGAGGTCCTCGCGGCGGCCGCCGGCCTGGAGGGACACGTCTTCAACCTCGGCCACGGAGTCCTGCCGACGACCGACCCCGAGGCGCTGACCCGCCTGGTGGACTACGTCCACACCAAGACGGCCCGCTGAGCGGAAAACCGCACCCGAGCAAGATCGAAACGTCGGTACCGTGCCCTGCATGACATGGCACGGACCGACGTTTCGCATATCCGACGGAGAACACATCGACGGGGCCTGGTGCCTCGTCCGGCGCAGGCACGACCTGCTGGACGAGCACTTCGTCGAGCACCTCTTCGTCTACGCGGACGGCCTGATCACCCGCGGCGGGTACGAGGCGACCGACCTCGCCGGGCTGGAGCGGCTGCTCGCCACGGGGAGGCTCGCCCTGGACCCGCCGCACGCGCGCGAGCGGCACGACGAGCCGCCGAAGCCGCCGAAGCCGCCGCAGCGGTCGAAGTGGGAGACCCGGTACCCCGAGCCGCGGACCGACGAGAGCTTCCTCGCCGAGGTCGCCGACAAGATCTCGGAACTGGCGGGCCGGCCGAGGGCCCGTGACCTGCTGTGGGACGCCCTCGGCGCCTGGTGGCGGGACCCGGCGGAGGCCACCCTGGCATCGCTCCGGGACGCCTACCTCGCCGTCCCCGCCCACATGCGCGTCTACGTCCTCGGCGACATGGACCAGCAGGACCGGCCGCTGCGGATGCTGCTGACCGGCCTCGGGGAGGCCGTGGACGGGGACGGTCCGGTGGCCACCGAGAAGGGGCACGAGTGGGCCCGTGCCTACTTCGCCGGCCTCTTCGAGGGCGAGTCCGCCGCCCTGGAGCGGCAGGCCGTTCTCCACGCCGACGACCCCGAGGGCGCACCGCGGCCCCCCGTCGTCCTGTACGAGGCGGTCCACCCGGGCGGATGGCCGGCCGAGCCCGGTGACTTCGTCCTGCGCAACGACTACGACGCGCCCTTCACGTACGCGGGGCGAACCTGTCCCACCGTGGCGCACGGCTACTGGGCGCTGTCGGCCGCCGACCCGGCCGACCACGATCGGATCCTCGGCGCCGCCGGTGCCCGTGAGGCGCAGGAAGCCGGCGGGCGCGCGGCCCGGCGGGCCGACTGGCCCGGCGTGCGGCTCGCCGTCATGGCCGGGCTGCTGCGGGCCAAATTCGACCAGCATCCCCGCCTCGCCGAGGTCCTGCTCGCCACGGGAGAGGCTCCGATCGTCTACACGGGGTCCTCCGATGCCCGCTTCTGGCGCGACGAGGGCCGCGGGGGCGGCCGCAATTGGATGGGCCGCCTCCTGGAACTGGTCCGCTCGGAACTGCGCGCCGCGGGCACGGTTCAGACGCCCGCCGCGCGGACCGCGGAGACCGCCTTGCGGGCCGCCACCAGGACCGGGTCCCAGACCGGGGAGAACGGCGGCGCGTAGCCGAGGTCGAGGGAGACCACCTGCTCCACCGTCATGCCCGCCGTCAGGGCCACCGCCGCGACGTCCACCCGCTTCGCGGAACCGGCGCCGCCGACGATCTGCACGCCCAGGAGGCGGCCCGTACGCCGTTCCGCCAGCATCTTCACCGTCATCTCCACCGCGCCCGGGTAGTAGCCCGCCGTGTTGGTCGAGGTGATGGTGGCCGTCACGAAGCGCAGGCCCGCCTCCAGGGCGTCCCGCTCGCGCAGCCCCGTACGGGCGATCTCCAGGTCGCAGACCTTGCTGACCGCCGTGCCGACCACCCCCGGGAAGGTGGCGTAGCCGCCGCCCGCCCCGGAGCCGATGACCTGGCCGTGCTTGTTGGCGTGCGTGCCCAGCGGGATGTGCCGGGTGCGGCCCGCGACCAGGTCGAGGACCTCCACGCAGTCGCCGCCCGCCCAGATGTCCTCGTGACCGCGCACGCGCATCGACAGGTCCGTGAGGATCCCGCCCGAGGGGCCGAGCGGCAGGCCGGCGGCGCGGGCCAGCGCCGTGCGCGGCTCCACGCCGATGCCGAGCACGACCACGTCCGCCGGGTACTCCGCGCCGGCGGACGTCGCCACCGCGCGGGCCCGCCCCTCCTCGTCGGTGAGGATCTTGGTGACCTCGGCGCCCGCCACCGTGACGATCCCCATGCGGTTCATCGCGGTGTGCACCAGACCGCCCATGTCGGGGTCCAGCGTGGCCATCGGCTGCTCGCCCCGGTGCAGGACGGTCACCTCGTAGCCCCGCAGCACCAGGGCCTCGGCCATCTCCACGCCGATGTAGCCCGCGCCGACGACCACCGCCCGCCGGCCCCGCGTGCGCTCCAGCGAGTCCATGAGCCGCTGGCCGTCCTCCAGGGTCTGCACGCCGTGCACCCCGTGCGCGCCGATGCCGGGCAGCCGCGGGCGCACCGGCCGGGCGCCGGTGGCCAGGACGAGCTTGTCGTAGGGCGTCCAGTATTCGGATCCGCCGTCCAGATCGCGGGCGCGGACCCGCGACCCGGCCGGATCGATCTCCACCACCTCCGTGCGCGTGCGCAGGTCGATGTCCCGCGCCCGGTGCTCCTCGGGCGTGCGGGCGACCAGGTCGTCGCGCTCGGGGACCAGGCCGCCCACCCAGTACGGGATGCCGCACGCCGAGTACGAGGTGAAGCGGCCGCGCTCGAAGGCGACGATCTCCAGCTCCCGCGGACCCTTCAGCCTGCGGGCCTGCGACGCGGCGGACATCCCCGCCGCGTCGCCCCCGACCACCACAAGTCGTTCCGTCGCCATCACCCGTACCGCCCCTTCACCGCCGTCGAATGGTGAACACGCTACGGGCGAACGCGCGTTCAGTCCCGCACGTCGGCCCCGGCGTCCCCGGCCGGGGCGGCGGCAGCGGCTCCGGCCTGCTGCGCCTTCCGGGCCGCCGGCACCGGCACCCGCTTCGGGGTCAGGCCCGTCTTCGGCCGCGCCGGCCGCCACCGCCGGTACAGCCGGACCAGCAGTACCACCACCGCGGCCGTCAGCAGGAACGGCAGCAGCGCCCCGAGCGCCACCAGCAGGTAGCGCAGGATCTTCGTGAAGACCTCCCAGCCGCTGCTCAGCGCACCGAGGAAGGTGGGCTCCTTCTTCTTCGCCTCCTCCGCCGCGGGGGCCGGTTCGGAGACCTCCAGCGTGATCGTGCCCATCGAGGTCTGGTCCTTCAGCGCCGTCTGCTGCGCCAGCAGCGACTCCAGGTCCGACTGACGCCGGCTCAGCTCGCCCTCCAGCATCACCACCTCGCTCAGCGCCGAGGCCTTGCCCATCATCTCCCGCACCCGGGCCACGCTCGCCTGCTGCGAGGAGACCCGGCTGTTGATGTCGGCGACTTTCTCGGTGACGTCCTGCGCGTCGACCTTGCGGTGCAGCAGCTTCCCGCTGCCCTCCATCGCGCCGAGCACCGCGTCGTAGCGATCGCCGGGCACCCTCAGGATCACCGTCGAGGTCATCCGGCCGCTCTCGCCGCGCTTGGTCGACTCGCTGCCGACGTAGCCGCCCGCCCCGTCGGCCGCGCTGCGGGCGGCCGCCAGGGTCTTCTGGACCTCGGCCGTCTCGATGCCGAGCGTCGCCGTACGGATCACGTTCGGGCGGACCGCGACCGGCGCCCCGTCGTTCTTGGCGGCCGCCCCCGCCGACCCCGCCGGTGCCGGGGCCGCCGCGGCGCCCGCCGCTCCCTCCGGGGCCTTCCCGTCCGCCGCGGGCGGCGCCACCGCCGCCTTGTCGGCCGCCGCGCCCTGTCCGTCCGCGCCGCAGCCGGTGAGCGCGAGCACCCCCACGAGGGAGAGGGCGGCCAGGGCCGCGGCGGAACGCTGTCTGCTGATGCTGTGCATCGCTGTGAAACCCCCCAAGATCGGCTGGTGTTGCCGTTTCGACGTACGCAGGCCCGTCGCGGGTTGCGCACGCCCGGTTCCGAGCCGGTCCCGATGCGGTCACGGTCCGGCCTCGGTGATCGGTCTGAGACGATGTGTCCATGCACGAAGCGGACATGCGTACGGACCGGCCGGGGAGCCCCACCCGGCCCGCCGGCTCCCCGGGCCACGTCGTGGTCGTCGGCGGCGGCATCGCGGGCCTCGCGGCGGCCCACCGGCTGCTCGCCGAAGGCGCCCGCGTCACCCTGCTGGAAGCCGGACCGCGGCTCGGCGGAAAGCTGTACTCCGGCGAACTCGCCGGCGCCCCCGTGGACCTCGGAGCCGAGTCCATGCTCGCCCGCCGCCCCGAGGCCGTCGCCCTCGCCGAGGCCGTGGGCCTCGCCGACGCCGTGCAGCCGCCCGCCACCGCCACCGCCCACCTGTGGACCCGGGGCGCGCTGCGGCCGATGCCGCGCGGCCACGTCATGGGCGTCCCCGGCGACCTCGGACCGCTCGCGGCCTCCGGGGTCCTCTCCGCCGAGGGCCTGGCCCGCATCGAGGCCGAGCGGACGCTGCCGCCCGCCGAGATCGGCGAGGACGTCGCCGTCGGGGAGTACGTGGCCGCCCGCCTCGGCCGCGAGGTCGTCGACCGGCTGGTGGAACCGCTGCTCGGCGGGGTCTACGCGGGCGACGCCTACCGCATCTCCATGCGCGCCGCCGTGCCCCAGCTCTTCGAGGCCGCGCGCACCCACGCCCTGCTGGGCGACGGCGTACGGGAACTGCAGCGCAGGGCGCAGAGCGCGCCCCAGCAGGCCGGACCGGTCTTCGCCGGCATCGACGGGGGCATCGGACGCCTCCCGCTCGCCGTGGCCGAGGCCTGCCGCACGGCCGGTGCGCGGATCGTCACCGGCGCCCCCGTGCGCGAGGTCCTCCGTACGGCCGGGGGCTGGCGGGTCGTGGCCGCCGCGGAGACCTTCGAGGCCGACGGCGTCGTCCTCGCCGTCCCGGCCGGTCCCGCCGCCCGGCTGCTGGACGCCCTCGCGCCGGCCGCCGCGGCCGAACTGGACCGGGTCGAATACGCCTCCATGGCGCTGGTCACCATGGCCTTCCGGCGCCGCGACCTGCCGGCGGCCGTCACCGGCGGCGGCGCCAGCGGCTTCCTCGTACCGCCCGTCGACGGCCGGACCATCAAGGCGTCCACCTTCTCCAGCAACAAGTGGGCCTGGGCCGGGCGCGACCCCGACCTCTTCCTGCTGCGGACCTCCGTCGGCCGGTACGCCGACGAGCGCGACCTGCAGCGCGAGGACGGCGAACTCGTCGAGGTGTCCCTCACCGACCTCGGCGAGGCCGTGGGACTCGCGGCCCGGCCGGTCGCCTCCACCGTCACCCGCTGGGACGGCGGCCTGCCGCAGTACCCGGTCGGCCACCTCGACCGGGTGGCCCGGATCCGCGGCACCGTCGAGGCCCTGCCCGGCCTCGCCGTGTGCGGCGCGCTCTACGACGGGGTGGGCATTCCGGCCTGCGTCGCGAGCGCCGGCCGGGCCGCGGACGCGGTGCTCGCCTCGCTCGGTGCGCCTACGGCACCCCTGGCTCCGACCACTGATCAGCGCACGGGACAATAGGCACATGACTGCACCAGAGAAGATTCCCAACGCGGGGAAGAAGGCGAAGGACCTCAACGAGGTCATCCGCTACACCCTGTGGTCCGTCTTCAAGCTGAAGGACGTCCTGCCGGAGGACCGCGCCGGTTTCGCCGACGAGGTCCAGGAGCTGTTCGACCAGCTGGCCGCCAAGGACATCACCGTCCGCGGCACCTATGACGTCTCCGGCCTGCGTGCCGACGCCGACATCATGATCTGGTGGCACGCGGAGACCGCGGACGAGCTGCAGACCGCGTACAACCTGTTCCGCCGCACCAAGCTGGGCCGCGCTCTGGAGCCGGTGTGGTCGAACATGGCCCTGCACCGCCCGGCCGAGTTCAACAAGTCGCACATCCCGGCCTTCCTGGCCGACGAGGTCGCCCGCGACTACGTCAGCGTCTACCCCTTCGTCCGCAGCTACGACTGGTACCTGCTGCCCGACGAGGACCGCCGCCGCATGCTCGCCGACCACGGCAAGATGGCCCGCGGCTACCCCGACGTGCGCGCCAACACCGTCGCCTCCTTCTCGCTGGGCGACTACGAGTGGCTGCTGGCCTTCGAGGCGGACGAGCTCTACCGCATCGTCGACCTCATGCGTCACCTGCGTGCCTCCGAGGCCCGTATGCACGTCCGTGAAGAGGTGCCCTTCTACACCGGGCGCCGCAAGTCCGTCGCCGACCTGGTGGCCGGGCTCGCCTGATACCTCCCCTGGGGGGAAGGACCGGAGGACGACCACACCGTCAGGTGAGTGCCTCCGGTGGATCGGGAGGCACAGCCCCCGAAACGACGCAGCCGGAGACCCCGCCCGGAAGTTCAGACGACCGGCGGCAGCAGCGCCCTGCGGGCGCCCGCCGCCCCGTCGTCCAGCGACACCGGTGCGGGCTCCGGATGCGGCGCGCATCCCACGCGCCACCCCGGGGTGGCGCCCGTCAGCAGATACCGCTCCACGTGCCGGTCCACGCAGCCGTTGCGTCCGCCGACCACGCCGTGGGAGCCGGCCACCGTCTCCGTCACCAGTGACGCCCCGGTGCCGAGCCGCCGCTGCAGTTCCAGCGCGCCCGCGTACGGGGTCGCGCCGTCCCGTTCCGCCGCCACCACGAGGGTCCGCGGCAGCCGCTCCGGCTGGGACCCGACCGCCACGGGCGTGCGCCGCCCGGCTGCCGGCCAGGACGCGCACGGCAGGTTGAGGAAGGCGTTGGCCCAGGTCTCGAAGGGTGCCGTGCGGGCCAGTTCGGTGTTGTCGCGGTCCCAGGTCTCCCAGTCGGCGGGCCAGGGGGCGTCGTTGCACAGCACCGCCGTGTAGACGGCCGTCGCGTTCTCCGCCTCGGCCGCCGACGCCGGGTCGGGCGCGGCCTGGGCGGCCAGCAGCGAGGGGTCGCCGCGCAGGAACGCGGCCAGGGCCGCCGCCCGGTCCGGCCAGACGTCGTCGTAGTAGGCGGCCTGGAGGAAGGCGGCCCGCAGCTCCCCGGTCCCGACGGTCCCGCCGGCCGGGGTACGGGCCACCGCGTCCCGGACCCGCTCGTAGCCGGCCTGCACGGCCGCCGGGGTGGTGCCGAGCCCGTACGTGTCGTGGTGGCGGGCCACCCAGGCGCGGAAGTCGTGCCAGCGGCCCTCGAACCCGCGTGCCTGGTCGAGGTTGTTGCGGTACCAGACCCGGCGCGGGTCGGGATCGACCGCTGAGTCGAGGACCATCCGGCGGACGTGGCCCGGGTACAGGGTGGCGTAGACGGCACCCAGGTAGGTGCCGTACGAGGCGCCCATGAAGGTCAGCTCGTCCTCGCCGAGCGCGGCGCGCAGCACGTGCAGGTCGCGGGCGTTGTTCAGGGTGGTGTAGTACGGCAGGGCGGCGCCGGCCCGGCGCGCGCAGCCGTTCGCGTACTCCCGGGCCTGCGCGCGCCGTTCCGCCTTGTACGCGGGGGAGGGGCGGACCGGCTCCTGCACGGGGCCCTGCGGGCGCGCCGCCGGGTCCGCGCAGGACAGCGGGGCGGAGCGCCCGACCCCGCGCGGGGCGTAGCCGACGAGGTCGTAGGCGGCGGCGATCCGCTCCCAGCCGGGGAGGCCGGCGACGAGTGGGAAGGACATCCCGGAGGCTCCGGGGCCGCCGGGGTTCTGGACGAGCGCGCCCTGGCGGGCGGCGCCGCCGGCCCCGGTGGCGGCGGCACGGCTGACGGTCAGGGAGAGCTGCGGGCCGTCCGGACGGGCGTAGTCGAGCGGAACGCGCAGGGTGGCGCACCGGACGCGGGACGGCAGGTCCTCCACGGCGGGGCAGGCCCGGAAGTCGAGACCGGAGGCGCCGCCGCCCCGGGAGGCGGCGGCGAGGGCCGCCCGGCGGGCGACGAGCGCGGCTCCCGCGCTCTCGGCGGCGTCGGCTTCGTCGGCGGTGTCGGCGGTGTCGGCGGTGTCGGCCGTGCTGGGGGTGCGCGGGACGGGTGCGGCCACGGCGGTGGGCGCGCACAGGGCGAGGAAGAGCGCGGCCACGACGGGGCCACGGCGGGCGGTTCTCGTTCGCATGGCACCCCTGCCTCTCATCCGATGAACCGATGAGAGGCCTGGGCGCCGCACTTGTAAAGGATCACCGGCCGGTGTCGGCGGCCATGACCCGGTTGCCGTATCAGGAACTGCTGGAGCAGCTGGAACTGCTCGAACTCGAACAGCTGGAGCCGCTCGAACCGGAACAGCTCGAGCTGCTCGAACCGCAGCTGGAGCCGGAGGAGCCACCACAGCTCGAACCGCTGCTGCCCGAGCAGCCGGAGCCGCCCCCGCAGCTGCTGCCCGAGGACCCGCAGCCCGAGCCGCTCCCGCCGCCCCCGTCACTCGCCGCACACCACATCACCGGCAGCAGCTCGGGAGAGGAGTCGGAGGACGACGAGTGGGTGTGCGGGCGGTGGTGGCGCGCACCCGACTGGGCCGCGGCGAGCCGGGTGCCGCGCGCGGCGGGCACCAGCTGCCGGCGCAGGAAGGGGTCCCGCAGGCCGCGCAGGCCGAAGAGCGCGGTCTGCACGTGCGGGGTGCGGTCGTTGACGTACGCGGAGCGCAGCGCGAGCAGCGCCCGCCGCCCGGCCCGGGTGACCCGGTTGCCGGCGCGGGACATGCAGATCAGGCCCAGGACGATGCCCGCCAGCAGCACGGGCGCCACCATCGCGATGAACGGCACGCCGGGGTCGGGGTCGAGGGCGAGGCCCACGATGGTCAGCGGGATCGACGCCACCAGCCAGACCACGCACGCCACGGCCTGGACCAGCCCCCAGCGGCGCCCGCGCCGGGCGCTGCCGGGCGGGGCGATGAGCCCCCGGTCGGCCAGGGCGTCCCCGATCTCCTGGACGGCGGGGTCGCACATGGCGCCGTAGCGCACCTGGTAGAGCCAGCCCGAGGGAGCCGCGGCGTGGGCCTGGAGCACGGCGCGCTCGGCCGGGTCGGCGGCCCGCGCTCCCGGGCGCACCTGGACGATGCCGGGACCGCCGACGACCAGGCGGCCGTCCCCGAGCATCGAGACGAGTGCGGCGTCCACGACGGTGCCGGGGCCGCCGACCAGGAACGCGGCCTCGGACAGGTCGTGGAGGGCGGCCGACGCGGCAGCGGCTCCGGGGCGGGCGCGGCGCAGCCTGAGCAGGAGCAGGACGGAGGAGACGGCGACGGCGATCCAGATCGCGACGGCGAGGATGTTCACGCGGCCCTCCCCGCGAGCGTCCGGGCCCAGCGCACGATGCGGCGTGGTGGCCTGGCCCCCGCCCGCTCCCGCCACCATGCGGTGAGCCGGCGCCGGGCGGCCGGGTCGGCCGGCAGGTCCTGGATCAGCAGGTGCTCGGCGAAGTCCAGCGCGTCCCTGCGGTATCCGGCGGTCATGGGGCGGCCCTTCGCGTAGGCGAGGAACGCCGTGCGGTAGGGGGTGCGGCCGCCGAGGATCCCGGGCAGCTCGGGAGCCACCTTGGCGACCACGTCGGCCCGCTTGGCCGCCAGCGCCCGCACCTGCACCCGGATGCGCGCGCGGTCGAAGCCCTCGGGCACGGGGGTCCCGGCCACGAGCGCCGACAGCAGCGCGGCCTGCCCGAGCGCCACCCGAGTCCGAGCCCCCTCCCCGGCTTCGGGTTGCGCCCCGGCTTCGGGCTGGGCCCCGGCCGGCGCCCCGGCGTCGGCTCGTGCCCCGGGCTCGGTCCGTGCCTCGGGCTCGTGCTGCGCCCCGGCCTGGGCCTCGGTCCCGGCCTGGGCCTCGGCCCCGGTCTTCGGCTGTGCCCCGGCCCCGGCCCGCGCCTCGGCTCCGGCCTCGGCCCGTGCCCCGGCCCCGGCCCCGGCTTCGGGCCGTGCCTCGGCTCCGTCTCGTGCCCCGGCTTCGGGCAGCGGCGCTGCCTTCGGCGCGCTCGGCTTCGGGCGGGCCGCCGCCGTGCCGCCGGCCGTGACGACCTCGCGGATCGCGGCCAGTTCGCCCGCGAGTTCCGCCTCGGGCGGGAAGTCGTCGTCCCGCTCCAGCAGGACGCCCGCCGGCTCCACCCGCGAGCGCAGCTCGGCCAGCAGGTCGAGCACGACCGGCGGTACGGGGTGCGCGTGCGTGTCGTGCCAGACGCCGTCCCGCTCGACGCCGCCCGCGACGTGGACGTACGCCAGTGCCTCCAGCGGGATCGCGTCCAGGACGGCCGCCGGGTCCTCGCCCCGGTTGACCCGGTTGGTGTGCAGGTTGGCCACGTCGATGAGCAGCCGGACCCCGGTCCGCTCGACCAGCTCCGTCAGGAACTGCCCCTCCGTCATCTCCTCGCCCGGCCACGAGAACAGCGCGGCGATGTTCTCCAGCGCCAGCGGCACGGGCAGCGCGTCCTGCGCGATCCGCACGTTCGCGCACAGCACGTCCAGCGCGTCACGGGTGCGCGGCACCGGCAGCAGGTGCCCGGCCTCCAGCACCGGCGAGGAGGTCCGTACGAAGGCGATGTGCTCGGTGACGAGCGGCGCCCCCAGCGCCACCGCCCGCTCCCCGAGCTCCGCCAGCTTCTGCGGATCCGGCCGGTCGGCGCCGCCGAGGCCGAGCGAGACCCCGTGCGGCACGATGCGCGTGCCCCGCTCGCGCAGCCGCCGAAGGGCCTCGGGCAGGTGGCCCGGGCAGATGTTCTCGGCCACCACCTCGACCCAGTCCAGGCCGTCCAGCCGGTCGACCGCGTCCGCGATCTCCGGCCGCCAGCCGATGCCCACCCCCAGGTGTGCCATGGGCTTCATGTCCCCTCGCCCCCTCTCAAAGCACTGTGTGCGGATGTCATGCACCCGACGCGGTCACGCCAACCCGCACGAGGGGACGTTCAGAGCAACATTTGAGGTTCCCGGCAGGTCGGAGGTGGCTGCCGAGCCGCCGCCGGGCAGGCGTCGGGCAGGCACCGACCAGGCGTCGGGGCAGCCGTCAGAGCCGGGCCCGCAGCGCCGGGTGGTCGGCCACGACCGTCGCGCTGCCCGGGGCGATCTCGGTGAACCCGGCGTCGCGGACCACCGGCAGCCCGCTCCCGCTCAGCTCCGCCCACCGCTCGCGCGGGGCGGTCCGTACGGCCAGGCGGAAGCCCGACTCCTGCCAGGCGGCCCGCTCCGCTCCCGTCAGCTCCCACCACGCCAGCTGGGCCGCGTGCCCGGCCTGGGCCATCGCCTTGCCGGCCGACATCTCCAGAGCGGGGTTGAGCCACAGCACCGGCAGGGCGGAGCCGTCGGCCGCGGGGACCGGTTCCGGGTCGTCGAGGTCGGTGCCCGACACCTGGAGCTTGGCCAGCTCCTTGGGCCAGCCGTCGAGGGGCACGGGCGGGAAGACCCGTACCTGTGCGGCGTCGCCGCCGACCGTGATGCCGGGCAGGGTCTCCGCCTTGCGCCACTCCGCCCCGCGCGCCCGCCGGACCACCTTGCGGATCCGCGCGTCCTGCCAGTCCCGTACGGCCTGCGCCCACTCGCCGTCGCCGTGCGCCCGTTCGTCGGTGAGCAGGACCAGTACGGCCCGGGCCGCGGTCTCCAGGGCGTCGGTCCGGGCCGGCGGCTCCGCCTTCTCGATGCGTACGACCAGCGGCAGGACGAACTGCGGGGCCTCGTCGCGCAGTACGTGCTCCCGCCGGAAGGCGCTGTCGGCCCCGACCGCGGGTACGCCTGAGGTGTCGTTCGTGTGCTGGCTGCTCATCCCGCCAAGGATGCCAGGCTCCGCCCTGAGGAGGATGTCCCGGGTGGCCGGCCCGGGTGAGGATCGGGGCCATGAAGAGTGATCTTTTCGCGTCCGAGAACCTGGCGCAGGCCGCCGCCACCCCCGGCATGAGCCTGCAGAACGCCAAGTCCGTGAAGTACAACGTCAACGGGGAGATGCTGGCCCGTCAGGGATCGATGGTCGCCTTCCGCGGCAATCTGCAGTTCGAGCGCAAGGGGCAGGGCATAGGCGGCATGCTCAAGCGCGCCGTCACGGGCGAGGGCCTGGCGCTGATGTCCGTACGCGGCCAGGGCGAGGCCTGGTTCGCCCACCAGGCGGGCAACTGCTTCATCATCGACATCGAGCACGGGGACGCCCTCACCGTCAACGGGCGCAACGTGCTGTGCTTCGACCCGACGCTGTCCTACGAGATCAAGATGGTCAAGGGCGCCGGCATGACCGGCGGCGGCCTCTTCAACAGCGTCTTCACCGGCACCGGCAGGCTCGCCGTCGTCTGCGACGGTCACCCGATCATCATCCCGGTCACCCCGCAGGCCCCCGTCCACGTCGACACGGACGCGGTCGTCGGCTGGAGCGCCCAGCTGGAGACCGGCCTGCACCGCTCCCAGTCGGTCGGCTCCATGATCCGCGGCGGCTCCGGCGAGGCGGTCCAGCTGAAGCTGAGCGGCGAGGGCTTCGTCATCGTCCGCCCGAGCGAGCTCACCGAGACGGCGGCCGCGCACTGAACCTCACCGGAGTGGGCCGCCGCTACGGCCGGCGCCGGCCCTGGGTGCTGCGCGGCGTCTGCCTGGAGGTGCCGCCCGGCGCGCTCGTCCGGGTCGAAGGCGGCAACGGGGGCGGGAAGTCCACGCTCCTGCGGCTCGTCGCCGGGATCGACGCACCCACCGAGGGGCGCGTCCGCGGACGGCCCCGCCGTACGGCCTACGTCCCGGAGCGCTTCCCGGTGGCGCTGCCGCTGACGGCCCTGTCCTACCTGACGCACCTGGGGCGGGTGCACGGGCTCGGGCGGGCCGAGGCGGCCCGGCGGGCGGCCCATTGGCTGGAGCGGTTCGGGGCCGCCGGGCACGCCCGCACCCCCATGGCCGAACTCTCCAAGGGGACCAGCCAGAAGGTCGCCGTCGCCCAGGCGCTGCTCGCCGGACCGGAGCTGCTGGTCCTCGACGAGGCCTGGACCGGACTGGATGCCCCCGCCCGGCGCGAACTCGACCTCGCGGTGGCCGAGCGCACCGCGGCCGGGGCCGCCGTGGTGTTCGTGGACCACGACCCGGCGCGGCTCGCGGGGGCCCCCGACGCGCACCACCGGGTCGAAGGAACGTCACTGGTGCCGGTCGCGCCCCCGCCCCGGACGCCCCCGGCCCCGGCGGGCCCCCGCGTACGGATCCGGGCCGCCGCCGCGCCCGGCACCGTCCTGCCGCCGGGCCTGCCCGGCCGGCCGGGCCCCGACGGCGTCGTGGAGCTGACCGCGGACGCCGCCCGCTCCGACGAGGTCCTGCGGACCCTGCTCGGCGCCCACCCGCCCTGGCACGTGCGGACCGTGGAGGAACTGCCGTGACCGCCCTGCTCCGCTACCGGGCCGCGCTGCTGCTGCGCTCGCAGCGGTGGCTCGCCCCCTTCGTCGCGTACGCGGCCTTCGTGGCCGTCGGGATCCGGCCGGGCGATCCCGTGCTGGACTCGCTCGGCTACGCGGCCGCCGGCCTCGTTCCGTTCGCCGCCTGGCTGGTCCGTGTCTGCGTCACGGCCGAGCCCGCCGCCGCCCGGGACTGCGCTGCCGCCGCGGCCGGTCCGGTACGGGTGCACGCGGCGGCCCTGCTCACCGGCCTCGCCGGGGCGCTCCTCACCGGAGCCCTGGCGGCCGGCGCGGCGCTCCTGGTCTGCGACCGGGCCGCGGCCGGCCCCGCCGCTGCCGCCGGCGCGGGCGGGCTGGTGACGGCGGTGTGCGCCCTGACCGGGGCCACCGTCGGCGCGCTGTGCGCCCGGCCCCTGGTCCGGCGCCGGGGCCACGGGGTCCTGGCCGCGGCGCTCGGCTCCCTGCTCGCCCTGGTCCTCGCGCCCTCACCGGCCCACGGCGCGGTGTCCGCCCTGGTCACGGCAGGGCGATCGGGCCCGGCACCGCTGCCGTTCACGGCCCTGGCGGCCGCGCTCGCGCTGGCCGCCGCCGCGGGCACGGCAGCCTCCCTGGCTGCCGCCCGGCGGAAGTGATGTGAATCACACGGGAGATCCGTCGATTCTTTGCCGTTCGGGTGCCCGGCCGGGCCAAAGGAGTAGGACCCGAATCGACGAACGGCAAGGAACGATCATGATCACCCTGAGGTCTTCGCGGCTGTGCCTCGACTGCCTGCCCCGGCCGGTGCCCGCGGATCCGGGCCTGTCGGAGCATCTGCTGAGCCTGTTCCACTTCTGGCACCAGACACAGGGCGAGGCCTTCACCTCCGCGACGGTCAGGGCGTTGGGCCGCATCTCGGCCGCGGCCGCCGAACTCGTCCCGCTGGAGCACCCGGAATGCCCCACCTGCCGGCGTGCTTGGGCGACCCCCTTCGCCTGCATCCTGCTGGACCTGGCGGAGGAGCTGCGGCACTGCATCTGCTGGCCGGACCGCTCTGCCATGAGGTCGGCGTTAACGGCCCGGAACGCCGCGATCGAAGGGGACAGGGTGGAGGTCGACACCTTCAGCCGGCTCTGGCTGAGGCTGGACAGGCCGGCCTCGTGGCGCCCGGCGGTGGAGATGGCCCTGCTGGGGAACTGGGTGAGCACGCTGGGCGACGGCACCGCCGACACCCACGCCCTGATCGGCCGACTGGTGCCCCGGGTGCAGGCCGAGCACCGGGACCTGCAGCCGCTGTGGGACCGCAAGGTGCGAGGAGCCCGCACGATCCTGCTCGGCAGTCCGGTGGGTGACGGCCTGGTCCTCGGTGATCTGCTCGTCACCTCGACGACTCCGGAGCACGTCGTGCTGGCGGAGGAGTTCACCGACCTGCGGATCCCCGCCGTTCTGCGGCAGCTGAGACCTTCGGAGCGGCTCGTCGCCCTTCACTGGGCCCGTCCCGGCAGCACGAGCTGGTCCGAGGCGGCGGCCCGCGTGATCGCCCTCGATGCGGACCGGCTTCGCGGCACGGCCCCCTTCGCCCTGGGGGAGCGCGTGCGCCGCAAACTGAAGAGGCTCGGGGCCCGGCACACCGAGCGGACCTCGGCCGGGTCGGGTACGGCGCGATGAGCGCGGTGCTCCACGCGATGCTGCCCGAGTTCCTCGGCAGCATCGGCGCCTCCGCCACCCTGATCGTCGGAGCCCGGATCCTCCGGCGGGTCCGAGCGGCTCTCGCCGCGTGGCGACAGGGGCGTCGGCCGGTCCGCCGGCCCCTCGACCACGACGGGGCCGACGCCCCCGGGCCGCCGGCGGGATGAGCCGCCCGGGCCTGCGCCGGACCGCCCTCCGACCGCATGCGGGCACTGGGCCCGAGGGGTTACGTACCGATCAGCTCGGACACCTTCACGAACCGGTAGCCGCGCTTGCGCAGTTCCGGGACGATCTTCTGGATGGCCTCCTCGGTGACCGGGGCGGCGCTGCGCGTGCAGTGCATCACCACCACCGAGCCGGGCTTCACCCCGGCGAGGACCTGTTCGGCCACCGCGTCCGGGTCCGAGGCGAAGGCGTCCCCGCTGACCACGTCCCACTGCACGGCCGTGACCTTGGCCGTGGACAGGGCCCGCAGCGCCGGGTCGTCGTAGCAGCCGCCGGGGAAGCGGAAGTACGGGACGGTGTTGACGGCGCCGGCCCGGTGGAAGGCGGCGAAGGCCCGGTCCACGTCGGCCCGGGCGGCGGCGCCGTCGAGCGCGGGCAGTCCGTAGCAGGGGGACTTGAAGGCGTGGTGGCTGTAGGAGTGGTTGGCGATCTCGAAGTTCGCGTCGGTCCCGATGGCCTTGGCCTGGTCCGGGTACTCCTCCGCCCAGCGGCCCGTCATGAAGATCGTCGAGGGCACCTTGAGGGTGCGCAGGGTCGAGATCAGCTGCGGGTTGTCGAAGCGCTCCCCGCCGGCGGCGCGCGGCCCCTGGTCGGAGGTCATGTCGGCGTCGAAGGTCAGCGCCACGGTCTTGTCCGTCCGCTGCTTCGCCCGCTCGAAGACGGGGGTCAGGCCGTTCGGGCCGGGTGCCAGGGTCGGAGCCCTGCCGGGCGCGCCGGCGAGCGGGGCGCCCGGGGCGCCGGGGGAGGAACTCGGGGAGGAGCTCGGGGAGGAGCTTGCGGAGGCGGCCCCGGCGCCGGGGGCGGAAGCCGCTGGGGCGGAGGCCGCGGGCGTGCCCAGGCGGGCTTCACGGGCGGCGTCCTTGGTGCCGGAGCCGCCGCCGCAGCCCGCGAGGGAAGCGGTCAGGGCGGCACTGAGTGCGGCGGCGGCCGCAACCTTGCGCACAGAAATGGTCACGCACGCAAAATATATGACTATGTGACAAGTGGACGTCTGCGGCACTCCTCCGCGTGCCGCAGGCCCCCGGTCAGTGCCGCCAGGGGCCGCTCACGGCGAAGGTGGTGCCCGGCGCGTAGGCGTTGACGTACATCGTCCGCCCGTCGGGGGAGAAGGTCACCCCGGCGAACTCCCCCCACTCCGGGGCGCCCGGCCCGCCGATGTCGTCGGCGTTGCGGGCCACCGGATAGACCTCGCCGCCCGCCGTCACCCCGAACACGTACTGCGCCCCGCCGCCGTCCTCGCACACCATCAGCCCGCCGTCCGGGGCCAGGCAGATGTTGTCGGGGGAGTCCCCGGGCAGCCGGACGTCGGTGGCCGGCCCGAAGAGCACGTCCAGGCGGAGCCGGGACCGGCGCGGATCGTAGAACCACACCTGTCCGTGGTGGTCGGCGGGCGCCCCCTCGCCCCTGCGGGCGTAGCTGGACACGAAGTGGACGCCGTCCCCGCCCCAGTAGCAGCCCTCCAGCTTCTGCGCGTGGGTGATGCCGCCCGGCCCGAAGTCCTGGTGCCGGATCGGGGTGACGGCCGCCGAGGGGTCCGGTACGGGCACCCACTCCACCGGGAACTCCGCCCCGGGCTCGTCCACCGCGGCCAGGTCGGCCAGGCCGGGGACCCTCAGGGCCTCCAGGGCGCCGCCGGCCCGCAGCGAACCGGTGCCGCCGAGCGGGCGCTGCGGCAGGAAGCGGTAGAACAGCCCGAAGGGCCGCACGAAGGCGTCCTCGGTCTCGTAGACCACCCCGCGGTACGGGTCCACGGCGACGGCCTCGTGCGCGAACCGGCCCATCGCGGTGAGCGGGACCGCGCCCGTGCGCCGCGGGCGGGCCGGGTCCACCTCGAAGACGTAGCCGTGGTCCCGGTCGTAGCCGGAGGTGCCGGCCCGGTCCTCGGTCTCCTCGCAGCTCAGCCAGGTGTTCCAGGGGGTGCGGCCGCCCGCGCAGTTGACGGCCGTGCCGGCGAGGGCGACCCGCTCGCCGGTGAGCCGCCCGTCCGGGGCGAGGTCGAGGGCCGTGCAGCCGCCGAGCGCCCCCGGGTCGTACGTCAGCCCCGCCACGGCGGGGACGCGCAGGGCGGCGGTGGCCCGGTTCTCGTGGTTGCGCACCAGCCGGACCCGGCCGCCCCCGGCGTCGAAGGCGGCCATGCCGTCGCAGTTGGCGGGTACGGGGCCCTCACCGGAGCGCAGTGGTTCGCCCGCCCGCGAGAGCACCCGGTAGGTGAACCCGGCGGGCAGATCGAGCAGCCCGCGCGGGTCGGGGAACAGCGGCCCGTACCCGCCCCCGGCCCGGGCCGCCCGTGAGGAGGCGGGGGAGCCGCCGGCGAACAGTGCGCCCAGCGCTCCGCTGAAGGCGATCGCGCCGGCGGCGAGCAGGCTGCGTCGGGTGACGGACATCGGCGGCTCCGGAGGACGTCGGGCCCCGTGGGGCGTGTCCCGCCGATCATGCCGGTCCCGCCGCGGCCCGGCCGTCAGGACACAGCCGCCGGAAGACCCTTACGGCCGGGTGGTGCCGGGGAGGCAGGTCACCGCCTGGTTGAAGGTCTCGTGCAGGCCGCGGGGGTTCTTCTTCCAGAGCCACAGGTGCAGGGCGTAGTGGACCGGCTGGCCGGGGAAGTTGCCCGGCTTGGGGCCCTTGAAGGCCGTGCCGAACATCGTGGGGCGGTCGTCGTCCGTCGTCAGCTTCTGGTCGCGGTCGTAGACCAGCCACTGCACGCCGACGAGGCGCTTGCCGCCGCGCCCGTCGTCCTCGTAGTACAGCGCGGCGGGCTTCGTCGGGTCGACGGAGTTGTCGTAGGCGTGGTTGAAGTGCGGGTAGCCGAGCGCTCCGGTCTTCCCCACCCGGTCGTACACGCAGTACTTGTCCGGCACGTAGCCGGCCGCCACCGCGTTGGCGTGCACCTGGAACCGGGCGGTCGCGGCGTACGCGGCCGCCCGGTCGGCCAGGGCCCGGCCGGCGTCCGGGCCGTGGCCGGCGGACGCCGGCGGCGCGGCGACGGCCGCCAGGACGAGCGCGGCGGCTGCGGTGAGGGCGGGGGCGAGACGTCGGGCCATGCGCGGGCTCCTCGTGACGGGCTGGCTGGTGGCACAGCAGCCCTTCCCGCGGGCCGCCGCGCCCGCCCCGCGCCCGCCCCGTACACGGCACGGACGGGCGACCGCCGATCGGCCGACGGCGGGCGGGCGGGCGGCTCACCCGAACGGGAGCCGGGCCGTTTCGCGGTGCACCGGCACGGGGAACCGGTGAGTCCGCAGACGGCCGTTGCGACGGCCACGGCCACAGCCACGGCGGAGTGCGACGGAGGGTGCGGAACATGGCGCAGCGGGATGCGGCACCGAACGGCGACGGAGAACTGCACGACATCGTGTCGGCGGTCTCCAGGGGCGCGCCGGAGTACCGGCAGTGCCCCCACCCCCTGTACGCGGCCCTGCGCGAGCAGGCCCCGGTGTGCCGGCTGACCCCGCCCCACGGGGTCGACACGTACCTGATCACCCGCCACGACGACGCCCGCGACGCCCTGTCGGACCCCCGTTTCAGCAAGGACATGCGCGGCGCCATCGACACCTACCACGCGGTGTACGGCAGCTTCTTCGACGCGCTCGACGACAACGTCCTCTTCTCGGACCCGCCCCGGCACACGCGGCTGCGCCGCATCCTGCGCAGCGCCTTCACCCCCCGGCGGGTGGAGCAGATGCGTCCCCGGATCACCGAGATCGCGGAGTCGATCCTCGCCGAGTGCCGCCGGGCCGGCACGGTCGACCTGATGGCCTCCTTCGCCTTCCCGCTGCCCGTCGCGGTCCTGTGCGAACTGATGGGCATCCCGCCGGAGGACCGCCCGGAGATCCTGGAGCAGTTCGCGGTGGTGACCCGCTCGCGGTTCGACCCCAGCCGCAGGGCGGAGCTGAAGGCGGCCGAGGAGCGGCTCCAGCACCGGCTGGAGCGGCTGATCTCGGACACCCGCGACAACCCCTCGGACACCTTCCTCAGCGACCTCCTCCGGGCGGAGGAACGGCTGGAGGACCCCGAACTGGTCGCGTCGCTGTGGGTCCTGTTCTTCGCCGGGCACAAGACCACCGCCTACCAGATCGGCAACTCCGTCCTCAACCTGCTGCTCCACCCCGACCAGGCGGCCAGGCTCCGCGAGGACCCCCGGCTCATCCCGGGGGCGGTCGAGGAGATGCTGCGCTTCGAGGGCTCGGTGGAGACGTCGACCTTCCGGTACGCGGCCGAGGAGGCCCGGATCCGGGACACGGTGATCCCCAAGGGCTCCCTGGTGCAGATCGCGATCTCCTCGGCCAACCGCGACCCGGAGAGGTTCGACGCGCCCGACGAGTTGGACGTGACCCGCGAGGGACTCCAGGGCACCCACCTGGGCTTCGGCCACGGCACCCACTACTGCCTGGGGGCGCCGCTGGCGCGGCTCGAACTCGAGATCGCGCTCGCCTGCCTGCTGCGGGAGTTCCCGGACATGGAGCCCGCCGACCTGGAGGAGACCCGGGGCGCCTGGCTCAAGGGTCCGGTGCCCGCCTTCCGGGGACTCGAACACCTCAGGATCGTCCTGGAGCCCTCGCGAACGCGCCCGGACGCGGCCTCCGACGCGGCCCCCGACGCGGCCTCCGACGCGGACCCGGACGAGCCGACCCTGGCCTCCGTGGCCTCCGGAAAGTAACCAGAGCCGATGGGCGGTGGATTGGCATGACGGATTCCGTGAGTACCCCGGCACTGCGCCTCCTGGGGACGCCGGCGGACGAACTGCGCATCGCCGCGGTGGGCACCAGCGAGGTCATCCGGATCGCCCGGGGTCCCTCCGCGCCTGCCGCGGACACGGCGGGCACGGTGCACTCGAAGATCGACATGCACCATCACTTCTGCGCCCCGGAGTGGCGCGAGTGGGCCGTGCACCACGGTCTGATCAAGCCGGAGCAGCTGCCCCCGTGGACCCGCCTCGACACCGCGGCGGCGATCCGCTTCATGGACGGCGCGGGCATCACCACGGCCGTCCTCAAGCCGATGCTGCCGGCGCGCTACCGCTCCTCGGCCCAGCTGCGCGAGGCCATCAACATCACGCTGCGGTCGATGATCGAGGTGGCGGCCTCGCACCCGGGACGGTTCTCGTACTACGTGCCGCTCTTCCTCGACGACCAGGAGGCCTCGTCCTGGGCGGTGCGCCGCGGTCTCGGGCAGCTCGGCGCCGTCGGCGTCAACGTGACCGCCAACTACGGGGGCGTCTACCTCGGGGACCCCGCCTACGACCGGCTCTTCCACGAGCTGAACGAGCACTCCGCCGTGGTGGACACCCACCCGCACAACCTCCCGGGCGGCCCGCCCGGCCCGCCCGGCGCCCCGACCGTCCCGGGCATCCCGAACTTCATGTGCGACTTCCTGCTGGACACCACCCGGGCCGCGGTGAACATGATCAGCCGCCGGACCCTGGACCGCTTCCCGGACATCTCCGTGGTCCTGCCGCACGCCGGGGGCTTCCTGCCGTACATCGCGACGCGCCTGCAGGCGCTGGGGCGGTTCTGCGAGCCGAGTGTGGAGCCCGCCGCCGTCCGCGACCACCTGAGCCGCTTCTACTACGACACCGCCGGTCCCATGGCGCCCGCCGCGACGCTGCTGGAGCACGTGCCGGCCGATCACGTCCTGTTCGGCACGGACTGGCCCGCCGCTCCCGCCGACACGGTCATGGACCTGGCCCTGCCCGCCCTCGACGCGGACCCGGCCTTCACCCCGGAGCAGCTGCGGGGGATCTACCACGACAACGCCATGCGGCTGATCCCGCAGCTGGCGACGGCCTGACGGCCCGAGGGACACGCCGAGGGGGTGCGGACCGCGCAGTGCGGCCCGCACCCCCTCGGCGGTGCCGGTGTGATCCCGCGGTCAGACGAGCTTGGCGCTCAGGGTGATCGTGGTGCCCGTCAGGGCCTGGCTCACCGGGCAGTTCTTCTTGGCGTCCTCGGCGGCGGCGAGGAAGGCGGCCTCGTCCAGACCCGGGACCGTGCCCTCGACGGACAGGTGGATGCCGGTGATGCCCTCACCCGGCTGGAAGGTGACGTCGGCCTTGGTCTCCAGGCGGGTGGGCGGGTTGCCCGCGCCCGCGAGGCCGTGCGAGAGCGCCATCGAGTAGCAGCTGGAGTGGGCGGCGGCGATCAGCTCTTCCGGGCTGGTCTTGCCGTTCGCGGCCTCGGAGCGCGCGGGCCAGGAGACGTCGTACGAACCGATGCCCGAGGAGTCGAGGCTGACGACGCCCTTGCCCTTCAGCAGGTCGCCTTCCCAGACGGTGTGCGCGTGACGCGTGGTGGCCATGGTGATCCCTTCGCAGAGGTGGGGAAACGGCCGGGCTCCCGAAAGGGTGCCCGGCGCTCCCAAACCTACTGGGACACCAGGGGTTTCGCGTCGCGCGCCAGCGCGGTGAGCCGCGATATGGCGCGGAAGTACTTCTTGCGGTACCCGCCGTTCAGCATGTCGTCGCTGAACAGCTTGTCGAAGGGGACCCCGGAGGCCAGGACGGGGACCTCGCGGTCGTAGAGCCGGTCCGCGAGGACCACCAGCCGCAGCGCCGTGGACTGGTCCGGCACCGGGCCGACGTCGGTCAGGCAGACGGCCGTGATCGAGTCGGTCAGCGCGCCGTACCGGCTGGGGTGCACCCGGGCCAGGTGCTCCAGCAGGCCGGGGAAGTCGTCCAGGCTCGCGCCCTCGGTCGCGTACGCGGCCTTGGTGACCTGCTCGTCCGAGAACGGCGCCGGAGCCTCGGGCAGGCCGCGGTGGCGGTAGTCCTGGCCGTCGATCCGCAGCGGCCGGAAGTGCGCCGACAGCCCCTGGATCTCCCGCAGGAAGTCCGCGGCGGCGAAGCGGCCCTCGCCGAGCTTGCCGGGCAGCGTGTTGGAGGTGGCGGCCAGTGCCACGCCCTGCTCGACGAGACGGCTGAGCAGGGAGGACACCAGCACGGTGTCGCCCGGGTCGTCCAGCTCGAACTCGTCGATGCACAGCAGGCGGTGCCCGCCGAGCGTCTGCACGGTCTGCTGGAAGCCGAGCGCGCCCACCAGGTTCGTGAGCTCCACGAAGGTGCCGAAGGCCTTGAGCGCGGGCTCGGCCGGGGTGGCGTGCCACAGGGAGGCGAGCAGGTGGGTCTTGCCGACGCCGTAGCCGCCGTCGAGGTAGACCCCGCGGGGAGCGGCGGGGGCCGCCGGCTTCTTGGAGAACCAGCGCTTCTTGCCGGAGCCGCTCGCGTGCGCCCCGCCCAGGCCCGCGGCGAAGCCGCTCAGCACGGTGACGGCCTCGGCCTGGCTCGGCTGGGCCGGGTCGAGGTTGTAGGTGTCGAAGCGGACGGAGTCGAACCGCGGCGGCGGCACCATCTCGGCCACCAGCCGCTCGGCGGGAACCCGCGGCTCGCGCGCGCACAGGGCCTGCGGCCCGGCGTCGGCTATCGGGGGCCGGCCTGAGCTGTAACCGGAGGTGGAGAGTGATGTCGACACAGCCCTTAACTCTACGGGGCGTGGCACACTGCACCGATGCGACGCCTGTTCCCTGTGACCGATCAGACATCAGCCCGCAGCCAGGAGGGGGCGGACCGGGAGTGGTCGCTCGACGAGCTCGCGGACGCCTACGCCTACCCCGCCCTGGCGGCGGACGGGCACTGGCTGCGGGCCAACATGGTCTCCACCCTGGACGGCGCGGCCCAGCACGAAGGCCGCTCCCAGCCCATCTCCGGCGAGACCGACATGCGGATCTTCGGCACCCTGCGGGCGCTGGCCGATGTGGTGGTCGTCGGCGCGGAAACGGTTCGCCAGGAGGGCTACCGCCCGGCCCGCGCCCGGGAGGCCTTCGCGGCCCGCCGCGAGGCCGCCGGACAGGGCCCGGCCCCCGCCGTCGCCGTGGTCACCGCCGGCATGGACCTGGACTTCTCGCTGCCCCTGTTCACCTCCCCGCTGGTGCCGACCCTGGTGGTCACCGGCGCCGCGGCGCCCTCCGACCGGGTGGCCGCGGCGAAGGCCGCCGGCGCCGAGGTGGTGGTGGCCGGCGAGGGCGCGGCCGTGGACGCGGCCCGGGCCGTACGGGAGCTCGCCGCGCGCGGGCTGCGCCGCCAGCTCACCGAGGGCGGGCCCCGCCTGCTGGGCCAGTTCGTGGCCGCCGACGTGCTGGACGAGCTGTGCCTGACGATCTCCCCGACGCTCACGGCGGGCGGTGCCCAGCGCATCGCCGGAGGCCCTTCCGTCACGGTTCCGCACCGGCTCGCGCCCGCCTGCGTACTGGAGGAGGCCGGGTTCCTGTTCACGAGCTACCGTCGGATCTGACAAGGGGCGGAATTTCTCGTTCCGCTTTGCTTCCGCTGGGCACATATACCTGCGCAGGCCCCGTGCGAGAGCGGGGCAGGATGGTTTCCGCAGGGGCCGGCCGGCCGGCCTCGGCCCATGAAGGAGAGGGCGTCCGTGTTCACGAGCGTATTGATGATCGAGCAGCCGCTGACCACGGTGGACGTGGACTTCGTCACCAGCCTCCACGGAGACGACCCGGTCTCCTTCGTCGTCCTCATGCAACCCCGTGGTGACCAGGACCGACTGCTGCGCGCCATCGACGACGTAGCGCTCGGTGAGCTGCCCGAAGCCATCCGTGAGGGTGACGAGCCCGAGGGCGAGGACGCGCTCGGCCCCGCCGCGCACGCCCTCGCGCACTCCCTGAACGCCCTGCGCCAGAAGGGCGCCAAGGCCGTGGGGCAGATCGTCGGGAAGCACCCGCTCGACAAGCTGCAGTCCGTCGTGGACGAGACCGGCGCCGACGAGGTGATCGTCCTGACCTCCCCGCACTTCGTGGAGGAGTTCTTCCACCGGGACTGGGCCTCCCGGGCGCGCCACAAGGTGGGCGTTCCCGTGCTCAAGCTCTTCGCCCACAACGAATAGGCTTGGGTCCCGCAGCCCCACAGCCCGACGTACACAAGCACCGCACTCGATCCTGGAGCGACCTGAATGAAGCCCGGCCTGCCGACCGCCATGGAACGGCCCCACTTCATCGGCATCGGCGGCGCCGGAATGTCCGGCATCGCGAAGATCCTGGCCCAGCGCGAGGGGAAGGTCGCCGGCAGCGACGCCCGCGGCGACTCCGAGACCGCCGAGGCGCTGCGCGCCCACGGCGTCACGGTCCACGGCGGGCACGCGGCCGGCAACCTCGCCGCCGACTCCACCTGCGTGGTCGTCTCCAGCGCCATCCGCGCCGACAACCCCGAGCTGGCCCGCGCCGCCGAGCTCGGCATCCCCGTCGTGCACCGCTCCGACGCCCTCGCCGCGCTGATGGACGGGCTCCGCCCGATCGCCGTGGCCGGCACGCACGGCAAGACCACCACCACCTCGATGCTGGCGGTCTCCCTCTCGGCCCTGGGCCTGGACCCCTCCTACGCCATCGGCGGCGACCTGGACGCCCCGGGCTCCAACGCCCACCACGGCGAGGGCGACATCTTCGTGGCCGAGGCCGACGAGAGCGACCGCTCCTTCCACAAGTACGCCCCGCAGGTCGCGATCATCCTCAACGCCGAGCTCGACCACCACGCGAACTACGCGTCGATCGAGGAGATCTACGAGTCCTTCGAGACCTTCGTCGGCAAGGTCGTGCCCGGTGGCACCCTGGTCGTCGCCCACGGCCAGGAGGGCGCCGCCGAGATCGCCCGCCGCGTCGCGGGCCGGGAGGGCCTGACCGTCGTCACGTACGGCGAGGAGGAGGGCGCCGACATCCGGATCACCAAGGTCACCCCGCGGGGCCTGACCAGCGAGGTCACCGTGGTCCTGGACGGCCGGATGCTCACCTTCACCGTCTCCGTCCCCGGCCGCCACTACGCGCACAACGCCGTCGCGGCCCTCGCCGCGGGCGTCGCCCTCGGCATCCCCGCGCACAACCTGGCCTCCGCCCTCGGCAAGTACACCGGCGTCAAGCGCCGCCTCCAGCTCAAGGGCGAGGCCGCCGGCGTGCAGGTCATCGACTCCTACGCGCACCACCCCACCGAGATGAACGCCGACCTGGAGGCCATCCGCGGAGCCGCCGGGGACTCCCGCATCCTGGTCGTCTTCCAGCCGCACCTCTTCTCCCGCACCCAGGAGCTGGGCAAGGAGATGGGCCAGGCCCTGGCCCTCGCCGACGCCTCCGTCGTCCTGGACATCTACCCCGCCCGCGAGGACCCGATCCCCGGCGTGACCAGCGACATCATCATCGACGCCGCCCGCGCCGCGGGCGCCGACGTCAGCGCCGAGCACGACAAGGCGGCCGTCGCCGACGTCATCGCGGGAATGGCCAAGCCCGGCGATCTCGTTCTCACCATGGGCGCGGGCGACGTCACGGACCTCGGTCCGGCCATCCTCGCCCGCCTTTCCAGCTGACGGAACGAGGGAGCGGAAGAGTCATGTCGTACGAGGTCGAGAAGACGGACGAGCAGTGGCAGGCGGAGCTGACCCCGTCCGAGTACCAGGTGCTGCGCCTCGCCGGCACCGAGCCGGCCTTCCGCGGTGAGTACACCGACACCAAGACGGAGGGCGTCTACTCCTGCCGCGGCTGCGGGGCCGAGCTGTTCCGCTCCTCCGAGAAGTTCGAGTCGCACTGCGGCTGGCCGTCCTTCTTCGACCCGAAGGACACCGACGCCGTCGAGCTGCTCGCCGACACCTCGCACGGCATGGTCCGCACCGAGGTCCGCTGCGCGAAGTGCGGCTCCCACCTGGGCCACGTCTTCGAGGGCGAGGGCTACCCGACCCCCACGGACCAGCGGTACTGCATCAACAGCATCTCGCTGCGCCTGACCCCGGCCCCGGACGCGGGCTGACGGCCGGACGCACCGGGGCCGCTCGGGGCGGATCCGAGCCGCACGGGACATCGGTGGGCCCTCCCGGCCCCGCACGGGGCCGGGAGGGCCCACCCCTGTGTGCGCTCAGCCGCTGCACTGGGTCAGTTCGCCGCCCTGGCGGACGCTGTACTGGCCGGGCGGCACGTTCATGACCTGGAAGCCGCCGTTCTGGGCTATCTCGACCGTCCCGCCGAAGCCGGCCGACCCGTACACGTAGGCCGGGCCCGGGGTGAAGCCGCCGCCCGACAGGTGCACCTTCCCGTTCTCCAGCACCCCGGAGGTCGAACACGACGCGGCCGGGACGGCTGCCGGCGGGGCGTCCGGGACCGCCGCGAGGGCGGCGGGAGCGGCGACGAAGGAGGCGGCCACGAGGGGGCCGAGGACGAGGAGCCGTGTGCGCCGGTTCATGAGTCTTCCTTACTCGGGAGGAAACACCGAGGCCACTCGGGAGGAAACACCGAGGCCGCGGACCGCGGGCGCAGGCCGCGAGGACCTTGCTTCCATCGTCACCCCGCCCCCTGCCCGGTGCGACCGGAGCGGCGGCTGGCCGGAACCGGACGGGGATGGTGTCGAGGACGTCGCGTTTCGATTCCGATCCGGTCTCTGGCCTGGGGTGATCCGACGGAGATAGCACGGTCGGCGTGTGAAGACACCTATCCGTTTCTTCCGTCTGTCTGGTTATGATCGGCCCCTCACATCCCGTCACAACCACACCGGTTGTGACCGTCCCCTCCGCAGTGCCGTGCCCGGTCCGGCCGTTCGGCCACCCCTGACGTCCCCACGCCCCCGCTCCCGAGGACCGATGTCTCCCATAGAACCCGAAGGCGAAAGAGGGCGGTCGACGCCGCGTCGGTGGCGCAACGTGCGCCTGCGCACCCTCCTCATCTGGCTGGCCGTGGTCCCCACCGTGGCGATGGGCGCCCAAGTCACGGTGACCGCGCAACGGTTGCTGGAGCAGTCGGCCCAACTCCGGGCCGACGTGGAGGCCGCCGAACGGGTCGGCGCCCCGCTCTACACGCTGATGGTCGACATGCAGGCGGAGCGGACGGCGACCGCCTCCCTGTGGGCGGGCACCGACGGGTCCGAGGGCGAACTGCGCGTGCGGCGCGCCGCCACGGACTCCGCCGCGGCCGAGTTCCGCGCACTCGCCGACGATCCCTCGCGGTCCTTCACCGAAGTGACCCGGCAGCTCGACAAACTGACCGCCCACCGCCAGCGCGCGGACACCCGCAGCGGCGCCGCCGACAGCACCCTCGCCTACTACTCCGAGGTCATCGGCAAGGTCATCCAGGTCTACCAGCAGGAGTTCAGCCACGCGGAGGACGCCGAACTCGCCCAGGCGAGCCGCCCCGTCGTCTCGATGCTCCAGGCCACCGAGATGGTGGCGCGCGAGGACACCGTCCTGGCCCTCGCCGGGCCGTCCGGAGAACTGAGCTTCGTCGGCTACGACCAGTTCGTCAGCTCCCTGGGAGCCCAGCGCTACCTCCACGAAGCCCTGATCGTGCCGCACCTGACGGCGCGGGACGAGCGCTTCTACGAGCGGGTCGTCGGCTCCGAGGACTGGCAGGAGAAGACGCGCATCGAGAACGCCGTCCTCTCCGGGCACAAGGACACCGTCTCGGGCATCAAGCTCCCCGGCGAGGTCAGCGGCTGGTCGTCCGCGCACGCCAACTTCTCCGTGCAGATGACCACCCTCAACATCGACCTGGCCCGCTCGGTGCTCGCCCGCGGCGAGGCCAAGGCGGCGGAGCTGCAGGCCGAGGTCGCCTGGCTGATAGCCGGCAGCGGCGGCGGGCTGCTGGCCGTCGTCGTCGTGGTCTTCTTCACCACCCGGTCGGTCCTGCGCCGCCTGCACGACCTGCACGAACGCACCGTCACCGTGGCCGAGCAGACCCTCCCGGACGTCGTCGCCCGCCTCCAGCGCGGACAGACCGTCGACCCGCAGGCCCTGCCCGCCGTGAGCGGGGACCGGGACGAGGTCGGCCGCATCAGCGACGCGTTCGCCCGGGCCGTCGCCGTGTCGGTCGACGGACACCGTCAGCTCGCCGCCGAGCGCCACGGGTTCGGCCTGTTCGCCTCGGGCATCGCCTCGCGCACCGGAAACCTCGTCAGCCGCCAGCTGAGCCTCACCGAGGACCTCCAGGACACCTTCGGCCACGACGAGGCCCTGCTCGCCCAGCTGATGCGGTCCGACCAGCTGACCGTCGGCATGCGGCGGCAGATCGAGAACCTCCTGATCCTGGCGGGCGGAGAGGTCCCCGACCCGCACACCGAGCCCATGCGCGTCGCCGACCTGCTGCGCGAAGCCGCCGCGGAGGTCGAGGACTTCCGGCGCATCGAGCGCCAGGCCCTGGACGAGACCAGCGTGGAGCCCAGCGCCATCAGCCAGATCAGCCACCTGCTGGCCGAGCTGCTGGACAACGCCACCCGGTTCTCCCCGCCCAGGTCCAAGGTGGTCATCCGCGCCGAACTGGTCGCGGACGGCCTGTCCGTCGAGATCGAGGACCGCGGCCCGCGGGTCACCCCCGAACGCTACGAGGAGATGAACGGGCGCCTGCACCAGGCCCCGCCGTACTCCGTCCTCGCGCAGAACGCCCACCGGCTCGGCCTCTTCGTGGTGGGCCACCTCGCCGACCAGCTCGGCGCCACGGTCACCCTGCGCCGCTCGGTGTACGGGGGCACCTGCGCCGTGGTGGTCCTGCCCGCGCAGCTGCTGCTGCCGGGGGAGGGGGAGGCCCCGCGCGAGCCCGCCCGCCGCGAACCCGCGCTCGTGGCCGCCGTACCGGCTCCTGCCGCGGCCCCGGCAGCCGAGTCCGCTTCCGCTGCGGCAGACCCCGTACCGGTCCGCGCGCAGGAGCCGGAGCCCGAGCCGGAGCCCGAACCGGCCCCCGAGCCGGAGCCGGTGGCCCACACGAGCGCCGGACTGCCCAGCCGCCGTACGAAGACGCCCCGGCACGCGCCCGCCACCGCGCTCGCGGCCCGGCCGGCCCCGACGGCCGCCCCCGCGCGGCCGGCCCTCCCCGAGCGCGTCCCGCAGACCCACATAGCCGACGAACTGCGCGCGCCCCACGCGCCGGAAACACAGGTCCCCCAGGACACCGCGACACCCGAAGAGGTCGCCGACGCCTGGGCGGACTACGAACAGGGGACCCAGACAGTGGAAGAAGAGCTCCGACGGGATCAGCCATGACCACCTCATCGAACACCGCGGCCAACGACGCCATCTACAGCGTCCTCGACAACAACCTGAGCAGGATCGCCGGCATCCAGGGAGCCGTGCTCCTGTCCAACGACGGCATCCGGCTCAGCGACTACCTGCTGGACCAGCCCCAGGCCGAGCGCATGGCGGCCGCCGCCTCCGGCATCGCCTCCACGATGAAGGCGATATCCCGGGAGATCGACGGCGGCCGCGTCATCCGCCAGCTCGTCGAGATGGACGACAGATACCTGTGCATCGTCGGCTGCGGCGAGGGCAGCACGCTCATCGTCGTGACCTCCCGCAAGGCGCGCCTCGGCGAGCTGGGCGGCGAGGCCGTACGCACCGCGCAGGCGCTCGGCGAATGGCTGGGCACCCCCGAGCGCGGCCAGGCGCCGAACTCGTAATGCCGCAGGACGAGCCGCCACAGCCCGCAGGCCGCCGCCGAACGCGGCTGTACGCCCTCACCGACGGCCGTACCGCCGCTGAGCAGACCGTCCTGACCATGGACACCACCATCACGGCGGCGGTCGCCGGCGACGCGCACGGGGGACTGCCCACCGAGTGGCAGGAGATCCTCGTCATGTGCGCGCCGCCGGGCGGGCGCGCGGTCGCGGAGATAGCGGCGCGGATGAACATCCGCCTCACACCGATGACGCTGCTCCTCGGCGAACTCGCCGACCGCGGACTGATCACCCACCGGCCGCCGCTGGCGGCGTCCGACACCACCGACGTCAACCTGCTCATGAGAATCAGGGACAACCTTGCCCGGATATGACACGCCCGCCCCGCCCTCCTCCCGGGAACCGGCCCCGGTCAAGATCCTCATCGCCGGCGGCTTCGGAGTCGGCAAGACCACCCTGGTGGAGACGATCTCCGAGATCGAGCCGCTGCGGACGGAGGAACGGCTGACGGCCGCGGGCGTCGGCGTCGACGACCTGGGCGGCATCGAGTCCAAGACCCTCACCACCGTCGCGATGGACTTCGGCCGGATCACCCTCACCGACGCCGGAGTCGTCCTCTACCTCTTCGGCACACCGGGCCAGGAACGCTTCTGGTTCATGTGGGACGACCTCCTGGGCGGCGCCCTCGGGGCGATCGTGCTCGTCGACACCCGGCGCCTCGACCGCAGCTTCCCCGCCGTCGACTTCTTCGAGAGCCGCGGCCTGCCCTTCGTCGTCGGCGCGAACTGCTTCCACGGCGAACAGCCCTACACCGCCGAGGAGATCGGCGCGGCACTGCACCTGCGCGACCCCGACACCCCCGTCCTCATGCTCGACGCGCGCTCGCGCACGGACGTCCGCGCGTCCCTGCTCTCCCTCCTCGACGTGCTCATCGACAAGGCGGAGCACCCGCGGGCGGCCGTCACCGGCTGACCGCCCCCGGCCCGCCCGGCAGCGCCGCCGTACGGGCCGGCCGCAGCGGCAGGTGGGGGATGAGGGCCCGGACACGCGCGCCGTCCGTTCGCCAGGTGTACGGCGCGGCGTCACGAGGGCATCTCCGTCCGGTACCCGGGGGCCGCTGTCCTTGGGGCGCCCCTCGACTCCTCCCCTCACCCCCAGAGGTCGTCACCCCATGGCAGAACTCAACCGCCGCCGGTTCCTGCAGATAGCCGGCGGCACGGCCGCCGTCGCGATGCTGAACGAGAGCATCGCGCGGGCCGCCGCCATCTCGGCGCAGGGCACCACCGGAACGATCCAGGACATCGAGCACGTCGTCGTCCTCATGCAGGAGAACCGGTCCTTCGACCACTACTTCGGGGCCATGAAGGGCGTTCGCGGTTTCGGCGACCCCCGGCCGGTGCTCCAGGACAACGGCAAGACGATCTTCCACCAGTCGAACGGGACGAAGGACGTCCTGCCGTTCCACCCGCAGATCGCGGACCTCGGGATGCAGTTCCTGGAGGGGCTCAACCACGACTGGGCCGGCGGCCACCAGGCCTACAACAACGGCAAGTACGACAAGTGGATCCCGGCCAAGACGGCCACGACCATGTCGTACATGACGCGGAACGACATCCCGTTCCACTACGCCCTCGCCGACGCCTTCACGGTGTGCGACGCCTACCACTGCTCCTTCATCGGTGCCACGGACCCGAACCGCTACTACCTGTGGACGGGGTACACCGGCAACGACGGCGTGGGCGGCGGCCCGGTCCTCGGCAACCAGGAGCTCGGCTACGGCTGGAAGACCTACCCCGAGCGGCTGGAGGCGGCAGGGATCTCCTGGAAGGTCTACCAGGACGTCGGCGACGGCCTCAACGCCGCCGGCTCCTGGGGCTGGATCAACGACGCCTTCCGCGGCAACTACGGCGACAACTCGCTGCTCTACTTCAACAGCTACCGAAACGCCCAGCCCGGCAGCCCCCTGTACGAGAAGGCCCGCACCGGCACCAACGTCAAGGCGGGCGACGGCTACTTCGACCGGCTGCGGGCCGACGTGACGGCCGGCACCCTGCCCCAGGTCTCCTGGATCGCCGCCCCCGAGGCGTTCAGCGAGCACTCCAACTGGCCGACGAACTTCGGCGCCTGGTACATCTCGCAGGTCCTGGACGCGCTGACCGCGAACCCGGCGGTCTGGGCGAAGACCGCCCTGTTCATCACCTACGACGAGAACGACGGCTTCTTCGACCACGTCGTCCCGCCGTACCCGCCGGCCTCCTCGGCCTGGGGCCTGTCCACCGCCGACGTCTCGAAGGACCTCTACGCCGGTGGCGGCGGCTACGCGGCCGGACCGTACGGGCTCGGCCCGCGCGTCCCGATGATCGTGGTCTCCCCGTGGAGCAAGGGCGGCTACGTCTGCTCCGAGACCTTCGACCACACCTCGGTGATCCGCTTCATGGAGAAGCGCTTCGGGGTGCAGGAGCCGAACATCTCGCCGTGGCGCCGCGCCGTCTGCGGCGACCTGACCTCGGCTTTCGACTTCACCCGGGCCGACGCCGCGCCCGCCGCGCTGCCGTCCACGGCCGGCTACGTCCCGCCGGACAAGGACCGCCACCCCTCCTACCACCCGACGCCGCCCGCCACGGGCGCCCTGCCGCCGCAGGAGGCCGGGTCCAAGCCCACCCGCGCCCTCGGCTACGTCCCGTACGTGGACGGCGCCCGCACCGTCTCCACGGGCAGGTTCACCCTTACCTTCGCCTCCGGCCCGACCCTGGGCGCCCACTTCCACAGCACCTCGGGCAACCGTACGGACGGCCCCTGGCCCTACACGGTCGAGGCGGGCAAGACCCTCTCCGACACCTGGTCCACCAGCAGTTCCACCGGCAACCAGATCAACCTGACGGTGTGGGGCCCCAACGGCTTCCTGCGCACCTTCAAGGGCCCGGCGAAGAAGGCCGGACCCGAGGTCACGGCCCGCCACGCGAGCGCCACCGGAGACCTGGCCCTGACCATGACCAACTCCGGCACGGCCGCGGTCAACCTCACCGTGACCAACTCCTACGGCGGCGCGGCCCAGACCTTCCGGGTCGCCGCCGGCGGCACGCTCACCCACACCGTGAGCCTCGCCGCCACGGGCCGCTGGTACGACGTCAGGGTCGTCTCCGACCTCGACACCACCTTCCTGCGGCGCTTCGCGGGGCACGTGGAGACCGGCGCCCCGGGCGTCTCCGACCCGGGGATCAGGACCGCTTGATCCGGTCCTCCGGCGCGCGCAGCAGCCGCCGTTCCAGGACCGCGAGGTCCCCGGGGCGGTGGCTGCGGGCGTGCCGGAGCAGCAGGTCCCGGGCGGTGTCCGGGACCCGGCGCCGCTTCGGGTGGCGGGTGGTGAACTCCTCGCCCGCGAAGAACCGCACGGCTCCCTCCAGCCCGGCGCGGTCCGACTCCCGCACCGCCCAGGCCAGTTCCGCGGTGGCGGCCCCCGCCAGCAGCCCCATCGGGGCCCGTTCGGCGAGCAGCCACGCCGCGTCGCGCGGCTCCTTGCGTACGGCGCCCAGCCAGCCGAAGGCCACGCTGAGCGGCACCCCGCGCGGCGGCGCCGGCTCCCCGGCGCCCGCGGCGAGGGCCCCGGCGTACGCGCGCAGCGCCCCGGGGGCCGCGGCCACCCAGCGGGCACGGTGGCGGGCCGGGATCCCGTCCGGGGACAGCGGGTCCAGCAGCCGGTTCGACTCGGGGGTGGCGTGCCGGGTCCCGTCGTCGTCCCCGCACGAGCAGCCGAACACGTCGTCGCCGGCCGCGGCGGCGAGGCTGCGGCCGAGTTCCCTGACCGCCCGGACCTCACCTGCCTCGGCGGGGTCGGTGATCTCGTAGGTGCGCGGGTGGTGGGGGTGCCGGGCCCCGTCCGGCCGCGAGAAGTCCCCCATGACCAGCCGGTCCGTGCGCGATGTCGGGCTCACGGTGTGATGGTAGGCGCGGTGGGCATTGCTTACGGCGTCGGTAGTCACCAGCCCCGTCACCGAGGGAGAACGCATGGCCATCGCCCACCGCCGGATCGGCACCGGACCCGTCCGCGTCATCGTGCTGCACGACTGGTTCGGCACGTCCGCCAACTGGGGCTCGGTGCTGGACCACCTGGATCCGGAAGGGTTCAGCTACGCCTTCCTCGACTACCGCGGCTACGGCGAACGCCGGGACGTCGCCGGCCGCCACACCCTTCCCGAGATCGCCGACGACGTCCTCGAACTCGCCGACCAGCTCGGCTGGGACACCTTCTCCCTGCTCGGCCACTCCATGGGCGGCAAGGCCGCCCAGCAGGTCCTCGTCCGCGCCCCCGAACGGATCGAGAAGCTCGTCGGGATCAACCCGGTCCCCGCCGCGCCGTACGAGATGGACGACGCCGCCCACGCGCTCTTCTTCGGCGCCGCCGAGAGCCCCGAGCACCGGCGCGCCATCCTCGACCTCGTCACCGGCAACCGGGCGAGCGCCCACTGGATCGACCGGATGGTCGCCCACTCCCTGGAGGTCTCCCGCCCGGAGGCCTTCGCCGACTACCTCGCCAGCTGGCAGTCCCTGGACCTGTCCGCCGCCGTCAAGGGCAACACCGTCCCGGTGCTCGTCCTGGTCGGGGAGTACGACCTCGCGCTCACCGCCGACGTGATGCGCGCCACCTGGCAGGTCTGGTACCCGAACTGCCGCATCCGCACCCTCCCCGGCGCCGGGCACTACCCGCCGCACGAGACCCCCGTGGCCTTCGCCACCGAGGTGGAAGCCTTCCTCCGCGACTAGCCGCGGGGGACGGAAGGGGGACGGAAGGGGGACGGAAGACACGAAAAACCCCGGGGTACGAGGAGACCTCGTACCCCGGGGGATCAGGGTGAGTGACGGGACTTGAACCCGCGGCCACCTGGACCACAACCAGGTGCTCTACCAACTGAGCTACACCCACCACGAGGGGCGGCGGACCGCCCGTCGATGTGCATGCACAGCATAGCCGATCTGCGGGGTGGTCCTGCGACGCGTTATCCGGCCGCGACCCCGTCGGCGCGGGCGGCGGCGTGCGCCACGGCCGCCACGGCGAGGGCCCTGATGATCGGGTGGGGCCGGGTCCCGTCGCCCTGGAGCTCCGGCTGGAAGAGCGTGGCCAGGAAGAAGGGGTGCCCGGGCAGCTCCGCGATGCGCACCTGCCCCTCCTCGTCGTGCCCCGACAGCCGCAGCCCGTGCGCGGTGAGGACCGGCAGGTGCCGCGGAGCGGGCCCGTAGGTGCAGTGGTAGTGCTCCGTCGACCGCTCCGCGCCGAGCGCGGTCTCGGCGAGCGACCCCGGCTCGGCCCGTACGACGCCCTCGTGGCCGACGAGCGAGCAGGCGAGCGGCGCGATCAGCAGGTCGGCCGCCCGGGGGTCGTTCTCGGCGTGCGCGACCCCGGCCAGCCCGCACACCGTCCGGGCGTACTCCAGCAGCGTGTGCTGGAAGCCGCCGCAGGTCCCGAGGAAGGGGATGCCCGCCTCGCGCGCCACCCGGATCGCGGCCAGCGCCCCGGCCTCGCTGGCGTACGGGCTGCCCGGCAGCACCCACACGGCGTCGAAGCGGGCCAGGGTCCCGGCGGCGGCCTCGGCCTCGGCATCGGAGGTGGGGATCCAGTAGGCGTCGAGGACCAGGCCGTCGCGGGAGGCGAGGGCGTCGAGGAGGAGCGGGATCCGGGAGTGGGACTTCACGTGCGGGGAGCGGTCGCCGACGAGGGCGATCCGCGCCACCTGCGTGCGGGCGGCGGATGCGGCAGGTACGGCGGCTGCGGCGACTTCGGCGGCTGCGGCGACTTCGGCGGATGCGGCCTGGGCGGCGGGTGCGGTGGTCATGCGGATCATCTTGTGACCGCCATCGGCTTCAGCGCCAACGATTGTTCGTGCACCTGCGATAAGTGATCCTGATGACCATGGATCCGCACCTCCTGCGCACCTTCGTCGCCGTGGCCCGGCTCGCCTCCTTCTCCGGAGCCGCCCGCGAGCTGGGCTACACCCAGTCCGCCGTCTCCCAGCACATCGCCGCGCTGGAGGGGGACCTGCGGGCGGAGCTCCTCACCCGCCGGCCCGTCGCACCCACCGCGGCCGGGGGGCGGCTCCTGGAGCACGCCGGACCGCTGCTCCTGCGGCTCGATGCCGCGCGGGCCGACGTGCTGCGGCTGGCCGCCGCCCCGCCCGGGCGCGTCACGCTCGCCGCGTCCCCGCTCGCCGTCGGCCCCCGGCTGCTCGCCGCCCTGCCCGCCACCGGGGTCACCCTGCGCGTACTGCCCCCGGCCGAGGTCCCCGCCGCCGTGGCCACCGGCGGCTGCGACCTCGGGCTGGTCGACGGCCCGGCCGCGCCGAGCGACCCGCTGCGGCTGCCCGACGTGGCCCCGCTCACCGTGACCGGCGCGGGCGAGGAGGAACTGGCCGTGCTGCTTCCCGGGGGACACCCCCTCGCCGGGCGGGCCGCCGTCCGCCTGGACGACCTCGCCGACGCCCGCTGGATCGACGCCCCCGGCATCGGCCTGCCGCTCACCGCCGCCCGGGCCTCCGTCCGCTACGAGGGCACCGACCTGCACGCCCTGTGCGCACTGGCCACCGCCGGGCACGGCCTCGTCCTCCTCCCGCGCCGCGTCGCCGAGGCCGCCGGCGCGGGCGTCGCCGTACCGCTGTCCGCCCCGCGCCTGGTGCACCGTACGGAACTGCTCTCGCCCGGCGCCCCGACCGGCGCGGCCGCCGCCCTCGCCGCACGGCTCACGGCAGGATCCCCCGTATGACCGATGACACCGGCGCCGCCGGCCCCGCCCCCTTCACCGCGGCCGACTACGCGGCCCGCATGGCCGCGGCCGCGCGGAGCGCCGCGGAGGCGGGGCTCGCCGGGCTGCTGATCGCCCCCGGACCCGACCTCACCCACCTCACCGGATACCGCCCCACCGCCGAGACCGAACGGCTGACCCTCCTCGTCCTGGCCGCCGGGCAGGACCCCGTGCTCGTCGTCCCCGCCCTGGAGGCGCCCGACGCGGCCAAGGCCCCCGGAGCCGACGCGCTGACCCTGCGCGACTGGGCCGACGGGAACGACCCCTGCGCCCTGACCGCCCCGCTGCTGGACCGCCGCGGGCGCTTCGGGGTGAGCGACAACACCTGGGCCCTGCATCTCCTCGGCCTCCAGCGGCAGTTGCCGGACACCTCCTACGCGGCGCTGACCGACTGCCTGCCCATGCTCCGCGCCGTGAAGGACGCGCGGGAGCTGGAGCGCCTCGCAGCGGCCGCAGCCGCCGCCGACGCCGCCTACGCCCAGATCCTCCACCTGCCCTTCGCCGGCCGCCGGGAGACCGACGTCGCCGCGGACCTGGCCGCCCTGCTGCGCACGCACGGCCACTCCCAGGTCGACTTCACCGTCGTCGGATCCGGGCCCAACGGCGCCAACCCGCACCACGAGGCCGGCGAGCGCGTGATCCGCCACGGGGACATGGTGGTCCTCGACTTCGGCGGCCTGCGCTTCGGCTACGGCTCCGACATCTCCCGCACGGTGCACGTCGGCGAGCCCACCGCGGAGGAGCAGCGGGTCCACGACATCGTCCGCGAGGCCCAGCAGGCCGCCTTCGCGGCGGTCCGGCCCGGCGCCGCCTGCCAGGACGTGGACCGGGCGGCCCGTGCCGTGATCACCGAGTTCGGGTACGGCGACCGCTTCATCCACCGCACCGGCCACGGCATCGGCGTCACCACCCACGAGCCCCCGTACATGGTCGAGGGCGAGGAGCGGCCCCTGGTCCCCGGCATGTGCTTCTCCGTCGAGCCGGGCGTGTACCTCCCGGGCCGGTTCGGCGTCCGCATCGAGGACATCGTGACCGTCACCGAGGACGGCGGGCGCCGCCTGAACGGCGCCCCGCGCGAACTCGCCGTCGTCGAGTAGCCCCTGCGCGGACCCGGCCGCGCGCTCAGGGGCCCAGGACCACCGCCGACTCGCCCGGCAGGTGGATCCGCCCGTCGGGACCGGGGTGTTCGAGGGGCTCCCAGGCCGCCAGCACCCGCACCCCGTTGCGGCCCAGCGCGATCGTCACCGGCTCGGCGGACAGGTTCACGGCCACCCGTACGTCGCCCCGCCGGAAGGTCAGCCAGCGCCGCTCCTCGTCGTGGGCGACCCGGACCGCCGCAAGGTCCGGGTCGCGCAGGTCCGGGTGGGTCCGGCGGAGCGCGACCAGGGTGCGGTACCAGTCCAGCAGGCGCGCGTGGGGCGGCTGTTCGGGCTCCGACCAGTCCAGGCAGGAACGGTCCCTGGTCGCCGGGTCCTGCGGGTCGGGGATCTCCTCGGCCTTCCAGCCGTGCGCCGCGAACTCCCGGCGCCGGCCGCTGCGCACCGCCTCGGCGAGCTCCGGGTCGGGGTGGTCGGTGAAGTACTGCCACGGGGTGCGGGCGCCCCACTCCTCGCCCATGAACAGCATCGGCACGAAGGGCCCGGTCAGCGCCACCGTCGCCGCGCAGGCCAGCAGCCCGGGGGAGAGCGAGGCCGAGAGCCGGTCGCCGAGGGCCCGGTTGCCGATCTGGTCGTGGGTCTGGGTGTAGCCGACGAACCGGTGGGCCGGGGTGCGGCGGTGGTCCACGGGCCGGCCGTGCGTGCGGCCCCGGAAGGAGGACCAGGTCCCGTCGTGGAAGAAGACCCGGCTCAGGGTCTTGGCGAGGGCGGCCAGCGGGGCCTCGGCGAAGTCGGCGTAGTACCCCTGGGACTCACCGGTCAGCGCGCAGTGCAGGGCGTGGTGGAAGTCGTCGTTCCACTGGGCGTTCAGGCCCAGGCCGCCGGTGGCGCGCGGGGTGGTGGTGCGCGGGTCGCAGCGGTCGGACTCGGCGATCAGGAAGAGCGGCCGGCCGGTCTCGGCGGCGAGCCCCGCGACGGCCGCGGACAGCTCCTCCAGGAAGGTCAGCGCCCGCCCGTCGGCCAGCGCGTGCACGGCGTCCAGCCGCAGGCCGTCGATTCCGTAGTCGCGCAGCCAGGCCAGCGCGCTGCCGATGAGGTACGCGCGCACCTCGTCGGAGCCGGGCGCGTCCAGGTTGACCGCGGAGCCCCACGGGGTGTGGTGGGTGTCGGTGAAGTACGGTCCGTAGGCGGGCAGGTGGTTGCCGGAGGGCCCGAGGTGGTTGTGGACCACGTCGAGGACCACGCCCAGCCCGGCCGCGTGCGCGGCGGCCGTGAACCGGGCCAGGCCGGCCGGGCCGCCGTACGGCTCGTGCACCGCCCAGGGCGCGACCCCGTCGTAGCCCCAGCCGTGCCGGCCGGCGAAGGAGCACACCGGCATCAGCTCCACGTGCGTGACCCCGAGGGAGACGAGGTGGCCGAGGCGGGCCGCGGCCGCGTCGAAGGTGCCCTCGGGGGTGAAGGTGCCGACGTGGAGCTCGTACAGGACCGCGTCCTGGAGCGGCACGCGCGGCGCCGGGGCGGGCGCGGGCGCGTGGTGCGGGGCGAGGGCCTCGAAGTCCACGACGGCCGACAGGCCGTCGGGCCCGTCCGGCAGCCGCCGGCCGCGCGGGTCGGGCCGCGGGGAGGCCTCACCGTCCAGGAGGAAGCCGTAGCGGCTCCCGTCCCCGGCCGGGGCCTGCGCGGTCCACCAGCCGTCCCGGTCCGGATCGCGTGCCATGTCGTACGTCACGTCGTCGAGTCGCAGGGCGACCCGGCCCGACAGCGGTGCCCACACCTCGAACTGCACGGGCGGTCCCCTCGTCTCCGGCGGTGTCCAGCATGCTTATCGTGCCCATCATTCCGGGCGTGGCGGGGGAGTTCTGGACACTCCGCCCCCGACGGGCCGACAATCACCCTGTGACGTCGAGTTTCGAACTTCCTGCCTTCCCCGCGCCGCGGCTGTCGGACGCCGAGCGAGACCGTGCGCTGGGCCAGCTCAGGGAGGGTGCGGCCCTGGGCAAGCTGTCCCACGACACCTTCCTGCGCCGCATGGAACTCGCCCTGGTGGCCCGCCGTTCCGAGGACCTCGCGGTCCTCACCGCCGACCTCCAGTCCAGGGAGGCCGCCGAAAGCCCGTGGACCCGTCGGCTGTTCGGCTGGGTCGGCCGGGTCTCGGCGGTGTCCGCCGGTGTCCGGCGCGCCTGGAACGCCGAGCGGCTGCCCAAACTGCTGTTGCCGCACCCGAGCGCGGCGGCCCTGCGGATCGGCCGCGACCCCGGCAACGGGCTGCGGCTCAGCCACGAGACCGTCTCGCGGATGCACGCGGAACTGAGCCTGCGTGACGGGGTGTGGGTGCTCAAGGACCTCGGCTCCACCAACGGCACCAGCGTCAACGGACGCCGTGTGACGGGCTCCGCGGTCGTCCGCGACGGCGACCAGGTCAGCTTCGGAAACATGACCTTCCGCCTCTCGGCGGGCTGAGGGCCGTAGCCGTGGGGCCCGCCCGGGGTGCCGCGGCGGGTTCGGGGCGGCCCCGCCGGTCGGGCTGCGGGAGGGGGCGCGGAGGATGGCGGGTATGGAACACACGCCTGTCGTCCGCCGCGCCCGGGTCGGGGACCTGCCCCGGCTGGTCGAACTCATCCACGAGCACGTCGCCTACGAGAAGTCGGCTCCCCGCCCCGCGGACCTCGCCGCGCGGCTCGGGCCGCGGCTGTTCGCCGAGGACTCCCGGCTGTGGGTGCTGCTCGCCGAGAACGCCGACGGCGTCGTCGCCGGATACGCCGCCTGCTCGGCCGAGTTCGCCTTCTGGGACGCGCGCGACCACCTCCACATGGACTGCCTCTACCTGGCGGCGGCCGCCCGCGGCCAGGGCCTCGGCGCCGCCCTGATGGACGGCGTCACGCAGCTGGCCCGCGAGCTGGGCCTGGAGCAGGTCCAGTGGCAGACCCCCGACTGGAATCCGGTTGCTCCAGACTTCTACTTCTGGAGTGGGCTACGTGGCAACCGCGACGCTGACCAGGGACGATGCCGGGAACCCCCCGCCCTCTACAGGGGGCATGACCACCGCAGTACGTAACCCACTCGCAGGAACGGCCTTCCACCAGACGCTTCGGGGCGTGCGGTGTGTGCGCCTGTCGGTCTTGACCGATGAAACGACCAGCCCCGAACGGCAGCGCGAGGCAGGCGACATAGCCGCCGCGTCACTAGGTATCGACTTCACCGAGGGAACCACGACCCGTGAAGCGGTAGACCTCGACGTAAGCGCGTCTAAATTTTCACCCTTTGATCGCCCCGAACTCGGAGCTTGGCTAAATCGCCCCGATGATTTCGACGTGCTTGTCTGGTGGCGTTTTGACCGGGCCATCCGGTCTATGAGCGACATGCACGATCTCGCCAAGTGGGCGAAGCGGCATCACAAGATGCTGGTATTCGCCGAGGGTATCGGCGGCGGCCGTCTTGTATTCGACTTTCGCAATCCGATGGATCCCACGTCGGAACTCATGATGATGATGCTTGCCTTTGCGGCTCAAGTGGAAGCGCAGAGTATCAAGGATCGTGTTACGGGGGCGCTTGCAGCCCTACGTAAAATGCCGCTCCGTTGGGCGGGTGGCGGCAAACCCCCATACGGCTACATGCCGGTACCTATGCCGAAGGAATTCGGGGGAGTGGGATGGACGCTCGCACCTGATCCGGATGCCGTATCTGTGATTGAGCGCATTATCCGTGATCTCGTCAACGGGCTGAAGGTTGCCGTTATTGCGCTCGCCCTCAACGCAGAGAACGTTCCTACGCCCCGGGACCACTGGTCACTTAAGAAGGGCCGGAAGACAGGTGGATGCGTGGGCGGGAAGTCTCGGGCGGTCCGCAGCAAGTTCCGCTGGACGTACACCGTGATTACTCGACTCCTGAAAAATCAAGTTCTCCTTGGTTGGAAAATGCACCAAGGTAAGCCGGTGCGCGATGCGCAGGGCAACCCTGTCATGTGCAGTGAGACCCCAATTCTGACGCGCGAAGAGTTTGACCGCGTGGGCGCAATATTGAAGCCAACGCCCAAGTCTCGGCAGCATGGGGAACGCGTGGACACAAATGCCGCGCTACTGGGCGTCATCCATTGCTCGGGATGCGGCGAGCGGATGTATCTGGACATCCGCACCACTCACAAGACGGGAAGGCCGCGCTATGTTTGTAACGCGCGATCTAGGGGATTGGAATGCATTTCCCCGACTTACGTTAGGGCCGACTGGGTGGAAGAGTATGTGCGGGACGAATTTCTAAAGCTGGTTGGCTCCATACAGACAACGCGAGTTACGGAAATCCCTGGATACGACCCCGAGCCGGAACTATTGGAAACGCTCGCAGAATTCGCGGAGCATCAGGAGCAGCGAGGGCGTCAAAAGTCAAACCACGCGCGGAAAGCGTGGCAAGAGCGGGCCGATGCCTTGGACGCCCGGATTGCCGATCTTGAATCGCGGGAAAAGAGGGAACCGCAGCGCGTTACTACACCCACCGGTTTGACGTTCGCTGATGAATGGTCGTCGGATTCCAACAAGCAACGCAGGATGCTGACTGAAGCGGGCGCACGTTTGGAGGTGAAGCCGGGTACCCGCGGGGGCTGGCGACGCTTGGACGTACGACGGGTGACGTTCTCGATGTCCGGGGAGTTGGATCCGGCCGTGGATGCGTGGACAACGGCTGACCGAGACCTAGAGGCAGAGAACCGGGGCGATGCACCCCCGTCCCCCGGTTCGCGGATGAAGCTTGCCGCCACGTTGGCCGCGTAGTCCCCGGTACGCTGCCCTTGCCCCGCGCCGACATGGAGCGTGCGGGGTAGGGCTGGAGCACTACGGTCCCAGAGCCCGGAAATGCAGTACACCCGGCCCGCCCCGCCCCGGTAGTCCCTTTGTGACCGCCGGGGCTTTCTCATGCCCGTCGATGGGCGCTCAGCCGTCCTCGCGGGTCCACACGTCGGGCCCCTCGCGCTGCCAGCGGATCAGCGGGTCCCGGCGGTCCACCAGCGCTTCGGCATCGTCTAGCCCCGCGGCACCGAGGAACACCACCAGGTCCCGGCTGCTGTACGCGGTACCGAGGGGTGTGTCCTGCCCATGTACGTGCACGGTGACCGCCCGTCCGCCCGTGGGACCTACGGGGTGCACCACTACTTCTGCGCGGTCCGCCATGGGTCCACCCTCGGGCCCCGCCCCGCAGTACGCATCCGGAGCCCGCCGGCTCGGTCGAGCTGCCCCACAGCGGGACGGTGGTGTTGGAGTGACGGTTTACACCACTTTTTTAGAACACGTAGAAAAAATAGGAGAGAAGAGAAGCCGGGGTCACGTTCGGCACTGCATCACTGTGCGGCCCCGGGAAACCTTCGTCCTCCACTACTGCGAGCCCGGAAGTATCCAGAACGGATACTGACCGAGCGGGAAACCTTCGCCCTCCACAGTGGGGGAGAACGAAATATCCGACCGACTGAACGGTGCGGGAAACCTTCGCCCTCCACTACGGGGGAAGCAAAGAGTCCTAAAGCCCGAAAGGGCTGTGGGAAACCTTCGCCCTCCACTACTTCCGAGACCGGGATTACCGCGCACCCACCCAACACGGGGGATTCGGCGGACTGAGTACCCGCTCTCGGAGAAAGCGTTGCCCGTGCACCACGCACCCTCCCGTTACGGGGGTGGCCGCGGGGGTCGTGCGGCAACGTGCGGGGACCACACCGCCCATGAGTAACCGCCCTTCGGGGTGCCGAAAGGGGTCGTAAGCGCGTGTGGTCCCCACCCTGTCCGGACCGGCCCCGAGCCGGCGAGGACGATCCCTTGCCCGCTGACCCAACGGCAGAGGTGCGCGGTACCGGCCCCCTCGGGGAGATCCGGGATCACTCCGCAGAGTTCCCCGGTTCGAGCCCGGGGGCGGGCACGACAACGACCAGGCCGACGACCACCAGGGGCCGCACATGCGCTGTATCGACTGCACCGAGCCCGCGACCCATCGGGGCCGCTGCAAGGCTCACCACACCATCTACGAGGGACGACCGAGCGTCCGTTCCCGCCGGGCACGGAGCCGACGACGAGCGGCCCGGTTCGACGCTGCCGCACGGCTCCGCAGTCGGGTTCAGGAACGGGGCACCGCATGGTGTGACTGGTGCCTTGACGACTTCCCCGCGGACGGGGTGGACGTGGACCACGTGCGGCCCCTCGCCCTCGGTGGTGAGGACACAGATGGCAACGTGCAGGTGCTCTGCCACGGCTGCCACCAGCTCAAGACCGCTACCGAGTTCGGGCCGGGTGTCCACGCTCCCTGTCAGAAGGAATAGCGGCCCCATCCTTCCGGGGCCCACGGGTCCTTGCGTCGTCCGTCAAACGGCCGGTCGTCGAGTTTGTGAGCCCAGCGCATTAGCTCGCTCCACGCTGCATCTGCTTCGCGGGACCATAATTCGGGTGCGTTCTGCACGATGTCCAGCGCTACGGCGATCCGCTGTTCCAATACTTCGAGCTGGTGCCGAGTGCTTGGGGGAAGGAAGTCGTCCCCACGTGCGTCTATACGTGCTGTGAGTGCTGCTACGCAGTGTGCGAGACGGTCGCCCATTGCTGTGATGTTCTCTTGTGTGGGTCGGGGCGGTACGCAGCGTTCCAGCATTTCGCCCCTTGCAAGCTGGATGAACTGTGCTGCTTCACGGAAAAGGTTCCTTCGATCGGATTGGGATAATTGCGAGTAGTAGACGGGGCGTTCACCATTCTGCTTTGCGTTCTCTCGGGCTTTCTGGACCCATCGCTTGACTAGGTCTTCGGTTTCCGAGATGGGAAAGCCGCTCATGTCGTAGGACCCTTCCTGCTGGTTGTGGTCAGTCTTGGCCATCGGTCCGCACTCCACTGTTCCGCAGGCACACAAGACCTGTTGCCCCCGTCACACATCCCCCTGTCTGGAGGTGACCTCCGTGCCGCGACGACCACGCCCCCCGTGCTCCGTACCCGGGTGTCCTGAGCTAACCCCCCGTGGGGGCCGCTGTGCCGACCACGAGCGGGAAGCGACTGCGCAGCGGGTGACCCCAGGGACGAGCGCGTACGGGCCCCGTTGGCCGTACATCCGCCGTGCGTACCTGTACCGGCATCCCTGGTGTCTGTTGTGCGGCAGGCCGGCCACGGTGGCCGACCACTTCCCGGAGTCGCGCCGGGCCCTGGTGGCTCGCGGTGTTGCCGATCCGGACGTTGCCGCTCGTTTGCGCCCGCTGTGCCTGTCGTGCCACAGCAGGGAGACGGCGAGGCATCAGCCCGGAGGGTTCGCCGCGGAGCGCCGTTCGCACCGTGAGGCGACCGAGCGTCCGCCGTTCTGACCCCACCCCAGGGGGGTGACCCCTGCTCCTCCCGCGATTGCACGGCAGGGAGGCAAAAAACTCGCATGGCTCATTGGGCCGTTTCGGTGGAGGTGAATTCCATGGCAGTTCCGGGGCAGAAACCCAAACCCCACATTCAGGCGGTGCGCGAGGGTACTTTCCGCGCTGACCGAAATACTGAGGGCGCGAAGTTCGCCCCTATGGCTCCTGTCGAGCCTGACTGGTCGGACCGGCTGCCCGGTACTGGTTCCGCGGACGTGCGGCGCGCTGCTGCCGATGTGTGGGCGAGGACGATTCCCGCCCTGGTGCACTCCGCTGGTCTCACTGACCCGCAGCGAGAAACCGCCATCGAGTATTGCGTAACGGTCGCCCGACTCTGGCAGGCCGAAAGGGAGTTGAGCCGTAGCGGCCTGGTGGTCGAGACGGAACGCGGGAACGTGAAGTCCCCGTGGGTGACGATTGCTGGTCAGTACCGGTCGCACTTCCGGTCACTGGTCGGCGAACTCGGGCTTAGCCCCGCGTCAGCCACGCGGATTACCCCGCCGGAAAGCGGGGGCGATGATGACGGAGTCTTTGACTGACGGGCTGCCGGTCCCGTATGACGCGCTGCTAGAACTCGGGGTGACTCCCGAGGAGATATCCGCAGCGCTCGACTCGCGGCCCCTGGTGGTCGCTGCACAAGCCTCGCAGGCTCCGGGCGCATACTTCGACGTTGCTTCCGCGCGGCGCGCTCTCGATGCCGTACAGAGCTTCCGGCACACAAAGGGCCGATGGGGCTCTACTCGGCTCAAGCTGGACCCGTGGCAGGTCGTTTGGGTGATCGCCCCCGTATTCGGTTGGCTCGCCTACGACCCCGAGTTGGGGCGCGCTGTGCGGGTTATCCGCTCGGCGTGGATCGAGGTACCCCGCAAGAACGGCAAGAGCACGCTTAGCAGCGGTATCGGGCTGGTGCTGCTGCTCGCCGACCGCGAGATAGGCGCGGAGGTTTACGCGGCTGCCGGCTCACTGCCGCAGGCGGAACGCGTTTTCGATGACGCTAAGCGCATGGCGCTCACTTCCCGCGCCGTACGGGGCCGCGTAGAGGTCCTGCGGGGGCTCATCCGCGTGCCGAGGACCGGCGGTGTTTTCCGGGCCCTCTCCAAAATCGCCGAGACCGCCCACGGGCTGAACGTGAGCGGGGCGATTGTGGATGAAGTCCACGTGCACAAGCGTCGTGACCTTATCGACGCTATCGAGACCGGTACAGGTGCCCGAGATCAGCCGTTGGTCATCTTCATTACGACTGCCGACGAGGGTATTGAAGGTTCGATTTACGACGAGAAACACACGTACACCCGCCGTTGTGCGGACAGCGTGGTTTCCGACCCCGGGCACTACGGGGTTATCTGGGCTGCCGAGGAAGGAGACGACCCCTACGCCGAGGCCACTTGGCGTAAGGCAAATCCCGGGCTCGGTGCGTCCCCTTCACTCGCCTACATGCGGCGTGAGGCCAATAAGGCTAAATCCACGCCGAGTTACTTCCCGACGTTCTGCCGGCTGTCGCTCAACCGCCGTATGCGTTCGTCCTCGCGGTGGCTGCCGCTTCCGCTGTGGGATGCCAACGCTGGTGCAGTCGAGGAGAAACGTTTCCGCTATCGGCGGGCTTGGGGCGGGGTGGACCTGTCCGCGGTTTCCGACCTGACGGCATGGGTGCTCGCTGTGGAATCTCGGAAACCCGGGGTTGAGCTGGAACTCATCGCGCGCTTTTGGTTGCCCGAGGAGCGAATAGACGAGCTGGAGCAACAGCTACAGGTGCCATTGAAGCAATGGGCTGCCGATGGGTTTCTGACCCTTACCGAGGGGGACGCGATCGACTACGGGTCCATTGAGAAACAGATCATCGCAGACTGTCGCCGGCTGGATGTTCAGCGAATCAGCTACGACCGGATGTTTGCCGGTCAGCTCGTTCAACGTATCGAGCAGAAAACCCGCGGCGTGGACGTGGTGCCGGTCGCGCAGACCTATCTAGGAATGAGCCCCGGTAGCAAGGAACTTGAAAGGCTGCTGCGAGAGGGGCGGATTCATCACGGAGGAAATCCGGTCCTCCGTTGGCATGCAAGCGTGGTCGAAGTTTACCGGGACGGAAACGACAACATGCGTCCGGTCAAGCCGGACCGTGGAAAGTCCAGCGCTCGAATCGACGGGATCGTTGCCGCGGTTATGGCGCTGGACGGGTATGTCCGGCGTCCGCTGAAGCGGGCCCGTGCTGCGAGTGCGTGAGCTTACGTCCCCCGTAGCTGGATGCTGCGGGGGTCGCAAATTACATATTTCGCCACATGGCCTGTAGCCCGACGACCGCGAGAAGCAGGGTGATGAACCCGCCGCCCGTGGCGCTTACTGCTGCGGCAAATCCTAGCCCCATTGCGTATACCACGATGCCGGTCAAAAGACCGCCGATGACAGCTACGGCCAAAGTTAGCAGCATTGCCAGGACCTTGCTGTTCACTGGGGTGGGGTTTTGCGTCTGAGTACTCAAAGTATTTCTCCTATTGGTTAAATTTCTGCCATATATCACGTCCCTGTCTTGGCTGACGGAGTCGGGGGCATCGGCCGCCCGCCTCACTTGTCAATGCCTGGGACTAAGGGCCGTTGCGCATGTTTTCTCTCTCCTCTTGAGGGCTGGTCTCCTGCGGATACTCCTGCTTCCAGTGCCAGCCCATGGGATTAGACGAAGGCGCGCGCATATGCGGCTTCGCAGGGGAAACGCTAGCGCCCAACTGCCCGCAGTGTCACGGGTTCTGATGGATCATCCGACCGAAACGGGGTCTTTCACGCCCTATATTCCAAACTTCCAGTATGGGGGGATAGATGGCGGAAACTCCGCTGGAGATGACCGAGCGGCTGCGGCGCAAGATTGAAGCTCGTAAGGTGCGGTCCCAGGTGTGGGGCAGCTACTTCGATGGTGACCAGCCGCTTAAGTTCGCGAGCCCCGAGTTCCGCGCGCAGACAGGCGGGCTTTTTGACGAGTTTTCCGACAACTGGTGCTCGACCATCCCCACGGCCATGGTTGAGCGAATGTCTCCGCTGGGCTTCCGGTTGGAGGACGGATCGCTTGATAGGGCTGCTGCACGGGCATGGAAGTCCAGCGAATGTGATGTAGAGATCGGGCTGTCCATGCTGGAAAGCCTGGTCTCTGCCCGGTGTTATGCCCTGGTCTGGAAGCCAGACGGGGTGAATACTGAAATCACCTTTGAACCCGAGGGTCAAGCGATTGTTGAATACGTCCCGGGGCGTCGGCGGGTTCGTGCGGCTGGTCTCAAGGTGTGGCGTGATGGCGAGCTAGAGTTTGCGACTCTCTTTCTCCCTGAGATGGTGTATCGCTGGGAACGGCGTGTTAACGGGGGCGAGTGGCTAGAGCGTTCGTCTGGTCTGCGGCGCTCTGAAAGCGCGCACTTTAAGAACCCTATCGGGGTGGTGCCGCTGGTGGAGATTCCGAACCGAACGCGCCTTGTGTCCTCGCCTGTATCCGAGATCAAGAACGTGATCCCGCTACAGAATGCCGTGAACACGCTGTGGTCCCACGTACTCACTGCCGCGGATTCGGTGGCACTTCCGGCGCGTGCTGTGCTCGGGATGGACCGCCCGGTCCGGGAAATCGTGGATCCCGAGACGGGGGAAGTCGTCGGCGAGGAGGACTTGCCGATCGGCCGTTTCCGCTCGGACCGTCTGCTGTGGCTTGAGAAGCCCGGGGCGCAGATCGCTGAATTCACAGGGGCCAATCTCGGCGGATTCCTGGACGTGATTGGCACTCTGGTCGAGCACATCGCCGCGCAGACCCGAACCCCGAGTCGCTATCTGGTGGGGCGGTTGGCCAATATCGCAGCCGATACGCTCGATGCCGATGAAGCCGGACTAGTCGCCAAGGTGCGGGAGCGTCACCGGTACACGGGGGCAGCGCTCCGCGAGATCATGCGGATTGAAGCGCTTGCAGCGGGTGAGCCGGCACGCGCCGAATCGCTGCGGCTCGGTGAAGTCGTTTGGCGTGACCCGCAGTTCCGGAGTGACGCGCAGTACGCTGACGCGCTCACGAAACTAAAGGCGATCAACGTTCCCGATGAAGCCCTTTGGGAGCGGATCCCCGGAGTGACCCCGGACGAAATCGAGCGATGGAAGCAGATGCGCACGGATGCTGCGGGGGCGATTCTCGGGGGCAATGTGGCTGCCCTATTCGGCCCTAAGCCTGACGTGGCCGAGGATCCTGCGGACGAGCTGCCCGAGGCTGCCTGATGCCCGCTGCAAGCGAGTTGGCAGCGGATCGGTACACCGAAGTGCAGACAGTGTCCCGGGGCGTTCTGGAGGCGATACAGGGTCTTTGGCGGGATGTTCCCGCAGACCGGATTCTCTCCGCGATGCAGGGTGAGACAGGGCGGGCGATCCTCGCCGCGGTGACCGCTGGTCAGCTGTCGGTCGTGCAAGGGGCTCAGGCTTTCGTCGGGGCCGCCATGGCCCTACAGGGTGCCGCTGCGGCCCCTCTCGGGCTGCTCGACCCCGCGGCCCTGGTCGGTATCGCTGCGGACGGTCGGCCCCTCGCCACTCTGCTGCAACTGCCCGCCATCACAACGGCTCGGGCACTGGTAGCCGGCGAGAGCGCCGAACTTGCGGCAGCCCGGGGGCTTACCCAAATGGCCATGATGGCGAGCACGCAGATAGTCGATGCGTCCCGTGCTGCTACTTCCATCGGCATGGCAGCACACCCGCGCTGCATTTCGTACGTACGAGTGGTGCGGCTGCCTGCGTGTGCACGGTGCATCATCCTGGCCGGTCGTCAGTATTCCTACTCTACGGGCTTCAAGAGGCACCCCCGCTGTGACTGCGGCATGGAGCCGATGACCGATGCCGAGTGGAAGGCGAGCAAATCGCCCGAGGACCTTTTCCGCGAGATGAGCCCCGAGGAGCAACACAGGAGGCTCGGCGCGGCAGGGGTCAAGGCCCTTGAATCCGGCGCTGATCTAGGGCAGATCATCAACTCTCGCCGGGGAATCGCCACGGCTACCACGGGGCGGGGCCCGATGGCTGTTACTACCGAGGGCACCACGAAACGCGGGCTTGGCGGTCAGGTACTCAATGCCGGGTTTGAAAAGAGGCCCGGACAGCGATACGAGCGGGCGAAGGAAGCCCGCTTGATGCCCGAGACGATTTTCCGGCTCGCTGGAGACAACCGCGAGCACCAAATAGCGATGCTCAAGAAACATGGCTACATCGTTTAACAGGGGGATTACCGATGGCAGATGACCCGCAGAACACCCCGGACAACGATCCCGAGGTCAAGCCCGAGGGGGCGCCCGGTACGGCTACCGGCAGTGAACGGCAGCGCGAGGCGGGCAAGGGCGCCGAGGGCGACCAGGCCGACGCGGTGAAGACCGCCGAGACTGCCCGAGCGGCTGCCGAGAAGCGCGCGAGCGAGGCAGAGCAGGAAGCGGCACGGCTCCGCCGGTCGAATGCGGCAACCCGGGGCACCGACCTTGACGCACTGCGCGCCGAGGTGCGGGCCGAGTTCACGGAAGCACTCGTTCGCGCCGAGCTGCGCGCGGCTGCTGCGGGCAAGCTGCGTGATCCTGCGGACGCTCTTGCGCTGCTGGACGTGGCCTCGCTTGCCGGCTCCGGGGGCGATATCGACGCTGCCGCGGTGGCTGCTGCCGTGGACCAGCTCGTCAAGGACAAGCCCTATCTTGCGGTCGCCGACCAGAATGGCCCCGCCCCGATGTGGGGCGACGTGGGCGCCGGTCAGCGAGAGACCGCGGAGCCCGAGCCGGCGACCCCGCTTGACCGTCTGCGGCGCGCGTACACCGCTTAACCGCACCACCGCAGGAACGATCCTGCCACCCATTCCAGGGGACGCACCTAATTGGTGCCTCCCCTTTTTTCATGCCCAAAATCAGGGGGAAATAAGCAAATGGCACTTACTCTTCCCGAGGCTGCCAAGCTCAGCACGACCGATCTTCAGCGGGGCGTGATTGAGACTTTCGTACAGGAATCCAGCATCCTTGACCGGCTGCCGCTGCTCACCATCGAGGGCAATTCCTACGCTTACAACGAGGAAGCGACTCTGCCCGGCGTGCAGTTCCGAGCGGTAAACGAGTCGTACGCCGAGAGCACCGGCACCGTGAACCAGAAGTCGGAAAGCCTGGTCATCCTCGGTGGCGACGCCGACGTTGACAAGTTCATCGTCCGCACCCGGGGCAATCTCAATGATCAGCGTGCGATTCAGACCCGCATGAAGATCAAGGCTGCTGCCTACAAGTTCCAGGATTCCTTTTTCAACGGTGACGTTGCGACCGAGCCCAAGGGCTTTGACGGTCTGCGTAAGCGTCTCACCGGTGGTCAGGTGATTTCGGCGGGCACGAATGGTGCTCCGATCGTGGGTGATTCCGCGAACGACAGTCACGCGTTCTTCGACCGACTCGATGAGCTGGTGGCCACTGTGCCGGGTCTGACCAGCGCGAACGGTGCGATCTACGCCAACCGCAAGGTAATCAGCAAGATCAAGAGCGCTGCCCGCCGGCTCGGCGGTTATGAAATGGTCAACGAATCGCTTACGGGCAAGTGGATTCCCACCTACAACGGCATTCCACTGCTCGACCCGGGTCAGACTGCCGCGGGCGCTGACATTCTCCCGCAGACAGAGACTCAGGGCACCGCAACCGACGCGTCGTCCGTTTACGCGGTGCGGTTCGGCCAGGCCGAGGACGACCGCGCGGTGACCGGTCTCACGAACGGCGGAATTCAGGTGACGGACCTCGGCGAGCTGGAGTCCAAGCCGAGTTACCGCACGCGGATTGAGTTCTACACCGGTCTTGCTGTGTTCGGTGGCCGTGGTGCTGCTCGCCTTAACGGCGTCCTCGCCAAGTAATCCAGGGGGTTAGCATGCCGCCGCGTAAGCGCGCAGTGTCCACGCCCCGGATTCCGCACACGGATTCCTGCGGTGCCCCGGAACGGGTCGAGTCCTTCCCGGTTCTCGATTCCTCCGGGGCCCCACGGACCGTGCGGCGCTGTCTGGAGTGCGGCACTCAGGAAATTGAATAGGGGTGCCCGTGGTACTTCCCGCACTGGCCACCGTGAACGAACTTGCGGCGTGGATGCAGCGGGAACCGGCCGAGCTGCCCGAGGGGGCCGCCCTGCTGCTCGACACCGCGTCCGCGATCGTTCGCGCCGAGGCGCGGCAGCGGTTCACCCGGGGGACGACGACGGTTGCTCTCGCCCCGCAGGACCAGGTGGTCACCCTGCCCCAACGGCCGGTCGTGGCGGTCGAGTTGGTTCGCGCCGGGGGGCGCGTGCTGCGTCCGGATGAGTTCCGGGTGTGGCGCGATGAACTGTGGCTCGCCGGGCGGTTCGGCTCCGTGGTGGTCACGTACTCCCACGGATACGTGACCGTCCCGGCGGACGTACGGGCCATCGTGCTCACGCTCGCCAGCCGGGTGCTAACCAACCCGAGCGACTTGCGGCAAGAGAGCGTCGGCAGCGTGAGCGTGACCTACGCGGCCGAGACGATCGGCGCGAGCCTCGCCCCCATCGAGCGGGACCAGCTCGCCCGGTATCGCCCTCGGGCTGCCGTGGTGCAGCTCGGGAAGGGGCGGCACTGGTGACGCTCCACTACACACAGACGGTCGTGATCCTCCGAGCCCCGCACGTCACCGACCGGTATGGCAACGCCACGTCGGAACGCGACTGGTCGAGCGCCACCAGGACGACCGTCCGCAGGGTGTCCGTCCAGCCCGACACGTCCACCGAGGACGGTGGGGACCGCCCTGCGGTGACCACGGGCCTACGGCTGACCACGCGCCGAGGGGTCGATATCGACCTGACCCCCGGGGATCGGGTGGTTGCCGTGGGCCGGCTGCTGGAGACCGACGGGGACGTTGCGCGGTGGGTCGTCGGGGGGCGACTGCACCACATCGAGGCGAGGCTAAAGGAGGTGGTCGGATGACGCGCTTCCGGCCGAACCGAGCGGCCATTGCCGCACTGATGAAGTCCGACCAGGCGCGAGCTGCCGTGGTCGCACATGCCGAACGTATCGCGGAAGCGGCAGCCGGCGAGGGCGACGACTTCCGCACTGACTCGGGCATGACCGGGGCTCGGTGGCGAGCCGCTGTGATCGGCAACTACGCCAAGCACCGCGACGCCGAGGGGACGCGCGCAAAGCTGCTTCGCGGGCTGGACAGTGCCAAGTGAACCGCCCCGTAGTCGTCATGCCGGACGCTGTGGCCGTAGTGACCGCCTATCTCCGCGGAGCCCTCAAAATGCACGGGAGGGCCGTCCCGGTCGTCTCCCGAGTTCCGTCCCCGCGGCCCCGTGAATTCGTCCGGGTGCAGCGCGTCGGGGGCACGCAGCAAACCCCCGTGTCGGACCGCCCACGGCTGGATATTCACTGCTGGGCCGAGAGTGAGTCCAGCGCGTCAGACCTTGCCGCGCTCTCCCGCGGGCTGGTCGGCGCCATGCCGGGTGTCCGCGGCGGGGTCACGGTTTACCGAGTGCAGGAAGTCGGGGGCCCGATGTGGCTGCCCGATGAAAAGAGCAGCGCGGCACGGTTCGCATTCGCCGTGGAAATCCACATGCGCGGGCGGGTGCTCGACACCCCCGAGCCTGCTGCGTAAAACCCACTCAATTACTTACAGGGGGATACCCATGCCTCTTTCCGCTAATGCGGTCCGAGTCGCAATTACCGGAGCCGCGTATGTCGGCCCCTACAAGACCACAGGTCTACCGACCGATGCCACGACCGCTTGGCCGGCTGCCGTCAAGGATATCGGCTGGATTTCCGACGACGGCATTACCGAATCCAACTCGACGGATACGAACGAGATCAAGGGTTGGCAGGGCGGGCAGACCGTCCGGAAGGTGATTTCGTCCAGCGAGGTCACGTTCTCCTTTACTGCGATCGAGACCAGCAAGTCCGTTCTTGAGCTGTACCACAAGGGCTCCAAGGTCACGTCTGCTTCCGGCAAGTCCGTTCTGAATATCAAGGCTCCGGGACCGGACCGGCGTGTATTTGGCTTCGATGTCGTGGACGGCGATTCCCTGATCAGAATTGTCGTTCCGGACGGCGAGGTCACCGAGACCGGCGATATCACGTACAAGGGCGATGAGGCCATTGCCTACGAGCTGACCGTGACCGCCTATCCAGGTGCGGACGGAACCGTTGCGATCAAGTACAGCAATGATCCTGCTTGGGCCGCCTAGCAGAAACGTTCCACCAGCACGGCACGGCACAGCACAGTTCCACGGGGGATAGTTCCATGAGCACGACTTTTAATCTTGATGTTTGGGTGCGCGAGGCCAAGCGGGAGCCTTTCCGATTTACTCTTGCCGACCACGAATACAGTATGCCGGCTGCGGGCGAGCTGGATAAGGCGATCCTGTCCAAGGTCAACCTTTCCAGTCCTTCCGCGGCGGATATCGAGACCCTGCTGAAGGCCGGTCTCAATTCTCAGTGGGCACGCTTCAACGAAGAGCCCGCACCGATCGCCGCTCTCGGTGAGCTGTTCCGCCAGTGGCAGGCACACGAGGGCGCTCCGCTGGGGGAACATTCGGCCTCTGCCGACTCCTGAGTGAGCACGGGGAGGCCATAGAAAGCGATCTCCAACGCTACTACGGCACCGATATCCGGGACCTTTACCGCCCCGGTTCCGATCTCACGTGGCGCCGCCTGCGGGTCCTGGTTGCCTACCTGCCCGCGGATTCCGCCCTTGCCCGCTCGATGGCCGGTGAGGATGCGGGCTGGTCGCTGGAAACACACCTGCTCGCGGCACTTCACGACCGCCTCGCCGAGGCAAATTGGCAGCGCGGAAATACGGGGGCGAAAACACCGACTAGGCGCCCGACACCGATTCCCCGTCCTGGGCACAGACCCGAACGGATCGGAGGAACCCGCCGGAACCCGCAGGAAGTCGCCGCGGTTCTTGCACGCCTACAGCCCTCCGGGGGTGAGGCGTAATGGCTGCCGTAGAAGTTGGCATGGGCTATGTGTCTGTAGTTCCCGAGGTTCAGGGCTTTGCCGCTGAGCTTGACCGCCAGGTCACGGGGCCCGCGGACGCTGTGGGACAGAATGCCGGACAGGCAGCCGGCCAGGGATTCACCGGCAAGATGGGCGGAATCCTTAAAGGTGGGTTGGCTGCTGTCGGCATTGCCGCTGCGGCCGTCCTCGCCAAGGGATTCACGGACGCCCTGGATCAGACCCGCATTGACGGAAAAATTCAGGCGCAGCTCGGAACTACCCCAGCCGAAGCAAAACGTTACGGCGAGGTAGCCGGGCAGCTCTATGCGCACGGAGTCGGTGAGAGCGTCCAGGATGCCGCGGACGCAATTGCGGGGGTTATGCGTTCCGGCATCCTTCCGCCGGATGCGACCAACGCGCAGATCGAATCCATAACGGGGAAGGTCAAAAACCTCTCCGATACGTTCGAGCTTGACCTAGGCCAGACCAGTAACGCAGTCGGTCAGATCCTAAAAAATGGTCTGGCCAAGGACGGTACGGTTGCTCTCGACATCCTCACCGCTGGAATGCAGCGGATGGGTCCGAGGGCCGACGATATGGCGGATACGTTCAACGAGTATTCGACCAAGTTCCGCGACCTCGGTTTGTCCGCCGAGGAGGCCATGGGGCTGATGTCCCAGGGTATGCAGGCAGGTGCTCGCGACACGGACACCATGGCCGATGCCCTGAAGGAATTTCAGATCCGGGCCACGGATGGCAGTAAGTCGAGTGCCGACGCGTACCAGGCTATTGGCCTGAACGCGCAGGAAATGACCCGCAAGATTGCGGGTGGTGGGGCAGGTGCGAAGCAGGGCCTACAGCAGGTTCTCGATGGCATCAAGGCCATTAAGGATCCTGCCGAGCAGAACGCGGTGGCGGTCGGGCTCTTCGGTACTAAAGCCGAAGACCTCGGACGCGCGCTTTTTGCAATGGACCCCAGCACGGCCGTAAAGGCTCTGGGGGATACCGCGGGTGCGGCAAACCGTATGGGTGACGCGCTGCACAACAATGCGTCAGCCCGGCTGGAGCAGTTCAAGCGGACCGCGCAAGTAGCAATTTCCAACTTCATCGGTAATCAGGTCTTGCCGCCGATGATCTCGCTGGCATCCACGGCAAAAAACGTGCTCGCGCCGGCACTGGGCACCGCAAAGGATTTTGTAGGCGGGTTCCTGTCGTCTTTCTCTTCTGGCTCCGGAGGGGCGGCCGTAGTTTCGTTCGGGCAAACCTTGCTCGGACTCGGCGCCACGGTACGAGACGATCTTTCACCGAGTCTTTCCGCGCTCGGCCAGCAATTCCGAACGAATGTCCTGCCCGCCCTGCAAGGGGTCTGGTCGGTTGTCTCCGGACAACTCGTTCCGGCGTTCATGTCGTTCTATTCGACTCTCTATAGCGCGCTCGCTCCTGTTCTGACGCGCATTGCGTTGATTTTCACGGAAACCGTGCTGCCCGCGGTAATGCGGATCTACACAGCGATTTACGAGAACGTGACGCCCATCCTGGCGGCTCTCGCGCAGTTCATTACGACGCGGGTGAATCCCGCCGTTCAGATGATCGGTGAAAAGCTCCGTCAGCTGGTGGAGAAAGCGCAGCCGGTTATCTCGGTTGTCGTGACCCTGATTGAGTGGCTGGCACGTCTGGCCGCGAACGTTCTCGGCGCGGTAATACCGGTCGTGATCCGGCTCGCGGGTCCCGTGTTCTCGCTGCTGTTCTCAGCCGTAGGAACTGCGATTGGCTGGCTCGGCAACATCATCGGGTGGATAGGATCCCTCGGAACTGCCTTTGTCAACGGAGCCCGATGGGTGGGCGAGTTCGCCCGCAACTCCATTGGAAAAGTCGGCGAGTTCACAGATTGGATGCGTGGCCTGCCGGGCCGGATCCGGGATTCTCTGGGGGATTTTGGACGCCTGCTCTACAACAAGGGGCGGGATCTGGTATTTGGCCTCTGGGAGGGTGTGAAATCCCTCGGAGGCTGGTTGCGGGACACGCTTGTTGGCTGGGCGAAGTCAGCAATTCCCGGGCCCATTGCCGACGCGCTCGGAATCCACTCGCCCTCGCGGCTGATGCGGGACGAGATCGGACGTTGGATTCCGGGCGGTGTCGTAGAGGGAATCGACGACGAACAACCGGCACTCGATGCACGGATCAGGTCCATGGTGACGGTGCCGGACATCGGCTCGGTGCGGGCAGCCGGCCCGGTCCGCCTCGCTCGCGAATCCAGTGCGAAGGATCGGGCCCTTGCGGCAGTGCTGCGGGCCCTGGAGGCCGACCAGGGGCGAGAGATCGTTCTCAGGGTCGGCGAGCAGGAGATAGCCCGCGCGGTGGCATCAGGGCAACGTCAGCTAGCAAGGAGGTGAAACCTTGAATCTGTGGATCGGGCGCGCTGGTGCCATGCGCGAAATCGCCGACGGGGCCGCGGAGTTCGACCGCTCGCCGGATCTCGGCGTGCAGGAATTCCGCTCGCTTGGCGGTGGCGTGACTACCTGGGCACCCCCCGCAGCACCCCGCCGGCTGTCCCTCTCCTGGGAGTCCATGCAGGCGGAGGACGCGTACCACCTTGACCGTTTGGCGCGACGGGTGGACGGTCCGGGGCCTATTCACGTGATTGACCCCGGTTCGGAGAATTGGCTTTCCTCCTCGCTCGGTGCGGGAAGGATTTCCCTTGCGGACTACAGCGAGTGGGTAGCCGACGCGACGATGATTCTTGATCCGGCACCGGTCGATTACGACGTCATGCGGGTCTCGTTGCAAGCAACTAGCGGCAATCGCCGCATCATCTTTCGGCGCCCCGATGGATCCGCGTACCCGGTTACTCCGGGAATGCGGGTCGCATGGTGGGTGCCGGGGATGGTGGGTGCTCTCAACGATATTCGAATCTACACCTACACATCGGCGAAGCAGGCGGGTTCGGTCGGATCGTTCGGGGCGGGCCCCGCCAACATTGACCGGCCTTTCATTTTCACGGTCCCACAGGGAATTTCACACATCGTGCCTGTGATGTGGTTCGGCAAGCTCTTTGCCAACCTGCCAATGTCCGGCGCCTACCTTCGACAGGCACGGCCCGAGGACAGCACCAGCCGCACCAGCACCCGGCAAGCGTTCAACGCTGCTGTGCAAGGGGGCACCGCGGCCGTTTCCGCGTACACCGCGGGAACCGGGGTCACGCTCTCGGTGAGTGGCGGTAAGGCCATGCTCACGAGTACGGGTGTGGCCGGCTCCGCGTTGAACTTCGGCGGGGCCAAAACCTACGGGGTGACCCCCGGAGAGATCGTTTCTCTGACGCACGCGGTTCCTGGTGCTGTGACTCCGGTCCTGGTGTGGACGGACAGCGAGGGCGAGACCGTGTCTCAGTCCCGCGACACCCTGATTGGTCGCGCTCCCGAGGGGGCCGCCTACGTCTGGCCTCGCGTGGAAGTGGGGGCGGTAGCGACCGCTACGGCGATCGGTGCTGCCTCGCTGGAGATCACGAGTGCACCTGAAATCCCACCAGGCGAGGGCACCAGGCCGTACAGCATCACGGGCTACTCGGTGGCCCCTGCCCCCGGACGGGTCCGCGAGCGGGATGTGTCCCTAGAACTGGTGGAGGTGACCGAATGAAGTTGCTTATGCCCGGGGCCGCACAGTGGCTCACACGCGGAGAGCGGTACGCCTCGCACACCTCCCGGCTCGCAGGGCGGGTCCTCGGGGCTCAGGTGCAGAGCTGGTCTCTAGACCGGGCGTACGCCACCGACCTGCCCGACGCGATGCGCGCGTTTTCCGGCAGCTCCGCGGCACAGCTTGACCTTCGGGTCTCGGGGACGGGCGGGAAGACCGCTCCGGCCCTCTACGGCCCTTGGGCCCCTCGGGCCACAGGGGATATCGCGAGGCCGGGACAGAGCGTCGTGCATGACTGGGGAATTGGGCCCCACCCGATCCCGCAGTTCCGCGGGACGGTCCGGGCCCGGTCTGCTGTCTCAGGGGAAGACACGGTGCGGGTGTCCGCGCTGGACGGAGCCGAGCGGCTGCGGCAGCCGGCCCGACTGCCCCGCCCTGATGGGGTGCTGGACAACAACCTTGGCTTCGGACAGGTCACGTCGTGGGTGGCCTCACCCGTGTGGACCGTGGACCACCTGCTACGGCTCGGCGGGATCCACACCTGTCCGCCCCCGAGGTCGTCGGCGATCTTGTACGCCTCGCTTCACGGTGGACTCGCCGCCAACATCGGCTATCTACACACCCACACCGGGACGTGGACCGATTGGCAAAAAAAGGATTCTCCGTTTGAGTCTGCCGCGGAAGCTGAGACCACCCCGCAGAGCGTGACCTATATCCCGCGACTGAAACCCGTTAACCGGCGCACTGACGGTCTGTGGCTCGAATTCTGGGCTAACACGCAGGGCCACATGGTGACGGACTCAATTGTCCGGCTTAGTATCACGTGGCTGGCAAATGGCGGGACACGCCACTTCACCATCATGGAAGTGAACTTCACGACGGGGAAACTGACCGCGTGGAACGGCACCAATATCGATCACACGAAGAACCAGGCTCTCCAGTGGACGCATACACCGCTTCAAACTTGGGGAACTTTCCATGTCGGCTGGTGGCTCACGTGGTCTACCAGCGGTGTCCCGACCATTGCGCCGGTGATCACTGACAGCAGCAACAAACCGGTTGTCTTTTCTGACGCTGTGCTGTCCACGACCCCCTGCCCGCCGGGCAACTTCGAAGATGTCCGGCTGACGCTTCAAAATCTGCGGGCAGAGGCTTATCAGATTTCACAACTCGCATCCAAGCCGAGCGGATACGCAGCCGTCACGCAGACCGGGAGTTGGAAGCGCGGGGCCACCCTCGATATCCCGACGCTGCCCATGGAGACGATCCCACAGGCTCAAGGAAGCGCATGGGAGATGATCACACAGATTGCGAGGGCCACCCTTGCCACAGCCGAGTTCGACAGCAACGGCTACTTCCGATGGCGGGACTACAGCCGATGGGCCACGCCACCGACACAACCGAATCTGACGGTCTCCTCGGTTCGCGAACTCGCAGGGCTGGAGCTATCCGAGGAAATCGACGCATGCCGTAATCACGTCGCAGTCAAGTGGGCGAATTGGTCTCGTGTGGTAGGCGACAACGTTGCGACGGTCGGCGAGAACCGACCAGGCACAGCGATTGCGGCCGGGGCCACACTCACCCGGACGTTCACCATCGGAGAAGATCAGTGGGACCCCCGCACGCCGAACACTTACGTGGACCCCATGACGGACTGCGTGTCCATCCGAGCCACAGCCGACAGTGCGTCCGCAGGGGTCTACGGCGCCGTTGAAGTCACTCTGTTGCGGGACGGGGGCACGGTCACGCTGACCATGCGCAACAGGGCTTCCACCACGGTCTACTACCACGGGGTTACGGCCCTTGCGCGGACCACAGCGTCCGGCAGCCCGTCCGGCCCCGCTGATGCCCTTGCGACAGTGCAGAACCGCACTTCGCAGACTGCCCACGGCGTGCAGACCTACGAGCACCAGGGAGCCGGCTGGATCCAGTACCGGGAAACCGCCCTCGAATTGGCCAACGCAATTCTGTCGGCGGGAGCGTACCCGATTCCGGCGCTGCAATCGGTCGAGATTCTTCCCGATCCGCGGCTAGAACTTGGGGACGTGGTACGCGTCGTGGACACCACGGGGGCAGCACTCGACACCCTCGCATGGGTGGTCGGAATCAAGGCAAGCGGGGAAGGGGGGCGCATTGTGCAGAGCTTGGCGCTCCGCGGAACGCGGGCAAACGGAGTTCCGGCAGACACAGGGCTGACCCCCGATCCGCCGGTTAACCCGGACGCGCCCCCGCCATGAACGAGGGGGACTTGATGACAGAGCGAGAGCAGGAAAACCGGCTCGGCGTGGTTGAGATCGGCGCACGCGAAATCTATGACGAAGTGGTCGGACTCCGAACCGACATGCGGTCCGTCGCCGAAAAGGGCGAGGAGCTACGGGCGGACGTGGACGACCACGAATCCCGAATCCGCGACCTAGAGCGGTGGCGGTACGCGCTACCGGTGGCCGCAGTTACAGGAGTTGTAGCCGCAGGGGTCACCGTAGCGAAAGCGACCGGCAAGGCATAGCAGAACAGGCAGCACAGAAGACGAGCCCCGTTCCGGAACACCGGGTGGGGCTTTTTCATGCCCAAAATCAGGGGGAATAGTGGGAACCGTGGACGCAATGATCAGCGCTGCCACAGCGGCACTCGGGTACAAGGAAGGTCGGAACAACAGCACGACGTACGGGAAGTGGTACGGGCTGAACTACAACCCGTGGTGCGATATGGCGGTCAGCAAGTGGGCCGAGGACAGCGGCAATGGGGCCGCAGTCGGACGGTTCGCTTATTGTCCCTCGCACGTGAATTGGTTCAAGGCGCGCCGACAGTGGATCGGCAGGAACAGCCCGGCGAAGCGCGGGGACATCGTGTTCTTTTCCTGGGACGGGGGTCCGATCGCCGATCACGTCGGCATCGTGACCGAGGACTCCGCCCCGGGCTCGCCCGTCCGCACTATCGAAGGCAACACCAGTTCCGGCGCCGCGGGCTCTCAGGACAACGGGGACGGGGTGTACCGGCGGAGCCGTCCTCGGTCCGTGATCCTCGGGTTCGGTCGCCCTGCGTACGACCAGCCGCGTGGGTTCGCGCCGTTTCCGGGGACGGCCTGGTTCAAGGGCAACCCCCGCTCGCCGCTGATCACTGCCATGGGCCGCCGGCTGGTCGCCGTGGGGTGCTCCGCCTACTCCGAGGGCCCGGGGCCGCAGTGGACCGACGCAGACCGCAACTCATACGCAAAGTGGCAGCGCGCGCAGGGGTTCACCGGTACCGACGCGGACGGGTGGCCCGGCAAGGCCACGTGGGACGCGCTCAAGGTACCCGCGGTCTGACCACGGTCCCTCTCAGCGGGGACCAGCTCGGGAATGCGAACGCATCCCGTCCACACTCAGCAACTCTCAGGGGGAACAACTATGCAGTTCATCAAGACCCATCCGGCCCGTATCTACGCGGTGGCCGTGGCCGCCCTCGCCCTGGTGGCGCACTACGTACCCGAGCTGCCGTCCGCGCTGATCCTCGGTCTTGCGGCGGCCGTCCTCGGTACCGGTGAGGCTGTCCAGCGCACCGAGGACCGGAAGACCGCGGGAGCCGTCGCGGAGCACCAGGCCGACGACCAGGCCGACGACCAGACCGACGCCGACGAGCTGCCCGCGTGAGCTTTCGGCACGTCGCCTTGATGGGTCGGGCACGCAGCGGGAAGGACACCGCGGCGGCTCGGCTCGTCTCGGCCCACCAGTTCGTACGCGTCGCGTTCGCGGACCCGCTGCGCGAGGCAGCCATGTCCCTGGACCCGATCGTTGGGGCCGACGCGTCGGTGTACGGGGCCCTGCCGATCCGGCTGTCTGATCTCGTGAAGCGGTACGGGTGGGAGCGCGCCAAGACGGAGTACCCGGAGGTTCGCAGGACCCTTCAGCGGCTCGGTGAAGCAGTGCGCGAGCACGATCCGGACTACTGGCTCCGCCTCGCGCTCGACAAGATCCGAACCGCCGACCGGTGGGGGCTGCCCGTGGTCGTCACGGACTGCCGGTACCCGAACGAGGCTGCTGCCCTACGTTCCGCGGGGGCGCTCCTTGTTCGGGTGGATCGGCCCTCGCTCGATCAGCACCGGGGCGCCGAGCACATCAGCGAGACCGCGCTAGCCGGCTACCGGCCTGACGTGGTGCTTACCAACGGCGGAACGGTCGCCGAGCTGCACCAGGCCGTTGACCGCCTCGCGGTCCCGCGCTGACCACAGCGTGACGGGGTGGCGAGAGTGGCCCCTAGCCCCTCTTATCTCTGTTTTTTCTAGCGTTCCAAAAAACAGGTTAGAACCGTCACTCTGCCACCCCTTTGCACACCAACTCAAACCCCGAGGGGACCCCCATGCCTGGAGCCATCCGGACTATCAAGCGCGGTGGCTCGCGCTTCTATATCAGCCCCGAGACCGCAGAAAAGGTCCCGGGTGTCACTTCCATCGTCGGGATGCTTCCTAAGCCGTTCCTGACCTTCTGGGCGGCCCGCATGACCGCCGAAACGGCCGTCGAGAACCTGGACGCCGTACGCGCCATCGCCGAGCGGGATCCCGCCGGGGCAATCGACTTCCTACGGAACTCGCACACCCGGTACACCAGCCTCCGGGCAAAAGTCGGCAGTGACGCGCATGACCTCTTTGAGCGCATGATCCGGCTGGAGGAAATCGGGCGGGTGCATCCCGACCTTGAACCCTACCGGCTCGGATTCGCTGAGTTCCTGCTAGCGGTCCGTCCGCAGCTTATCCGCGCTGAAGATGTCTGCTGGTCGGATGAGCACCAGTACGCGGGCTCTTTCGACGCCATTGTCCGTGTCAGGCTCGGCGAGGATGGAAAGCCCGACCACGAAAATGGCGAGTGGCACACGCTGCTAGTGGACTGGAAGACATCAAAATCTGCCTATCCGGACGTGGCCCTACAGCTCTCGGCGTACGCGCATGCTGACCGGATCGTCTCCCCGGATGGCACGTCTGAGCCCATGCCGAAGGTTGATGGTGCGGCGGTTCTCCACATCACGCCGGAAGGCTGGGTATTCAAGCCTGTCCGTATTGACGAAGAAATCTTCAACGTATTTCTTACGTTGCGGCATGTCTTCCACTGGGACCGGGACCTGTCCAAGACGGTATTTGGTAGCCCGATTGCTCAGAGCGTTCGCCGGCTCATCACCGGAACGCAGCGCCGAGCGAGCTAACTTCAAACTTTCATCGCAGGGCGAAGCCGAAAACGGCCCGCCCTTTTTTCATGCCCAAAATCAGGGGGATTTTAGCACATGGCACTTCGCATTTTTGAGACCGACCCGAACGCCAAGCCCAAGCAGATTTTTTCCGACGACACGGTTGGCCGCTTTCACGGAGGGAAGCAGGTGGACAATCTTCCCGTCGCTCTTTCCGAATGGCGGGTGACGACCGGCGACCCGGAAGTTGCCGCGGCTGTCTCTCAGCTTTTCGGCGGTGCTCCGGTCGAGACCGATTCCACTTCGGAGAATTTCATTGAAATTCTGACGGCCGCAGACAAGGTCAAGATTGTTCTTTCCGGCCCTGACGCCATTGCGTCCGATCTGAAGCTTTGGAACGGCTCTGCGCTTATCCACCACTGTGACGGTGTCGAGTTCCTTTCGCCCGATGAAGACCGCGGGAAGCTTTGCCGCTGCCCTGAGCTGATGGAGGATCGCAAGGCTGCTGCCAAGGCCAAGCGGGGTCCCTCTCCGAGCATTGCAGTAACGTTCCGGCTGGCTGATGACTACGAACTCGGACTTTTCCGCCTCCAGACGGGTTCTTGGAAGCTCGCCGAGGTACTGCATGAAGTCGAGAATGCTCTGAACAAGGTCGACGGGGAAGCACTGGCAACCCTTGAACTTGAGCTGGTCGAGTACACCACCAAGAAGGGCCGGGATGTCAGCTACCGCAAGCCGACAATCCGCGTTCTGAAGTCCTGGAACGACGCGGTTGCCGAGCCGAAGTTCTAGCCGGCCGAGGGGGGCCCGGCTGACCTTCGGGACCCCTCTAAGCAAGGGGGTAGGAACAATTCCGATCCTGGAACTGTGCGCGGGCTATGGGGGGATTGGTCGCGCCGTAGAGGCTCTGACCGGCGACAGGATCAGGTACGTGGCGGAAGTGGATCCGTATGCGTCCCTGATCTTGGCCACCCGCTATCCGCACGCACCGAACATCGGCGACATTACAGAATTTGATTGGTCCACGCTGAAAGATCAGGTGGACATTGTCACGGCAGGATTCCCCTGTCAGGACATTTCTAACGCAGGTAAGCGGGCGGGGATTCATGGCGAGAGGTCGGGTATCTGGGAAAGCGTCCTCGGGGCCGTTCGCGTTCTTCGACCACGGCTCGTTTTCTTGGAGAACGTATCCGCCATCCGAAACAGGGGCCTCGCGCACGTACTCGGGGGGCTGGCCGAGATCGGGTATGACGCTCGCTGGTGTTGCCATAGGGCGTCCGCAGTTGGAGCCGCCCACCACCGAGATAGATGGTTTCTCATCGCTGCCCCTGCTGCCGACTCCGCTAGCGTCGGACGCATCCAAAGGTCCTGATTTTGCAAGAGATACGAGACAGGGAAGCGGCGGGCAGGATCTCGTTACCGCGGTAGCGCGTCTTTTCGACAAGGAGCGGGCACACAAGCTGTTCAAGACTCCGACCGCGAATTTGGGCACCAATGGGGCACCGCAGCATCCCGATAAGCGGCGTGCTGGTGGGCATGGTCCCACCCTAGACGATGAAGTCTCATTCACCCTGCCCGTAGATCCTGACGTAGCCGAGGAAACCCCGGGCGCCTACCACAGCCCGCCCGAGTGGTGGGCCGAATACGGTCCTGCCGTGCACCGCTGGGAAACTCTCATGGGCTCGCCGGCCCCGATCCCGGTTGAATTCGGGCCGCGCGGTGGTCGCCGCCTCGCCGCGGTATTCGCCGAGTGGCTGATGGGGCTGCCCCGAGGTTGGGTTACGCACATCCCGGGCCTGAACCGCTCTCGGCAACTCAAGGCAGCCGGCAACGGCGTGGTTTCACAGCAGGCATTCGCGGCGTATCTGCATCTACTGAACTACAAGGAGGAGGCCGGGAATGGGTAAGCGGGGGATCGTCTGCGACTACAGCGGCGAGGAATTGTATCCGGGGGACCTTATCGCCTACGCGGCGCGGCAGGGTGTCCGAGTGCGCATGGCTGACGCGATTGTTGATCGGGTTATTTTCCCGTTGGTTGAGGGACGGACCAGGCCGATGCTGCGCGTAAGGCCGACCGGGATTGAGTCCGGATTCGCCAAGCGGAAGTCCCTCCGGAAGGAGTGGATCAGCGCCGAGCATGTCCGGCTAGTGGTGCCCGGCGAGCGGGACCAGTAAGACGTACGAAGAAGAGGGCTGACTGCGCTGTGAGGTGTGGTCGGCCCTCTTTGCGCGGGGGGAAGCATGATTTACGAGATCAGAGCAACGAGTGCGCCACCACTCGGAGATATTCGCGAACTTGGGGCGGGGGACGTTCTATACCTGCTGCCGGACTGGAAGCAGCGGCCGGACTGGATTCGGTATATGGCTGCGGCTGCTCACGCCATGGGCCGAGGCTGCGTGATCCACCAGGGGGCCGACATTGTCTAACCCGAACAAGGCCAAGGGGACCGCATGGGAAAGCGCCATCCGGGACTACTTGAACTATGAGCTTGACCTAGTCAACGACTACGGGACGTTTTTCGACCCGATGAGCGGTGAGAACATCCGCCGGGCGGCGCAGGAAGGTTCGAGGGATGTTGGAGATATCCACGCGGCACCGTTCGTGCTGGAAGCGAAGAACACAAAGCGTCCCGCCGTGCCTACCTGGATCCGACAGGCAGAGAGGGAAGCGGAGCACGCAGGATTTCCCTACGGGCTGGTCGTGCGGAAGGTGAGGTTGCAGCACACCCACATGGGCCGTGTGCACGTTTCCGTTCGTACGTGGACCCGGATCCGGCTCGCCCTCGGAATGAGCACCAGCGCGTTCCGCGAGCTGTACGGCTGGTCTGTCTCCCTCCGGGGGCTCGACACGTCGCGGTGGTACCTCACCACCACCGTGAGGGAGCTTGCAGACCTGATCCGCGATTACCGCCGCACCGTTCCGGGGGTGAGCGCACGTGCTCTTCGGTGATCTGCTTGCCCGGTTCGAGTCGGTGTCCAGCGAGGCGGACGGCGGTTACGCGGCCCTGTGTCCCGCGCACCCCGACTCGCGGCCCTCGCTGCGGGTATGGCGGGGCGAGGACAACAAAGTCCGCCTTACCTGCCGTGCGGGCTGTCCCACGGCCGACGTGATTACCGCGGTACGGCTCGGGTGGGGGGACCTGTTCGATGCGACCGGCCCGGGTGCCACCGTTCCGGCCGAGCGGCCCGAGCTGGTGCCCGTCGCGCACACGGCGGCCCTCGCGGCGTATGCGGACCGGTGCTCGCTCGCCCTCGGGGATTTCGCCGGCGAGTGGGCCGAGCGGGCACGGGCCTACCTTGGCGACCGGTTCGGGCTTGACCTGGAGAGCGCCGCAGACCTCGGGATCGGCGTGGACGATGGGCACCAGGGTGCCGACTTCCCGCACCTGTCCCGCGCCTACCGGGCCTTTGCCCGTCTGACGGTTCCGCTCCGCGGGTTCGACGGAGTAACGCGCGGCCTACAGGGGCGGGACCTGACCGGGGACTGCCCCGGGCGGTGGGTGTCCCTGATGAACCCCCGCGGGTACCGGTGGGCCCCGTACGGGGTCATGCGCGGTCAGGGCGGATACGGAACGGTCCTGATCACCGAGGGCCCCGGGGACGGGCTCACAGCCGTGGCCGTGGGCTATGACGCGGTGGTGGTTCGCGGGGCCTCGCTCGCCGGCTCGCCCGAGCTGATTGCCGAACTCGCCGAAGGCTTGCGGGGGCAACTCGTCATCGTCTGCGGGGACTCGGACCGCGCGGGCAACGGGTTCTCGGCACGGCTCGCCGAGGGCCTGACCGCCCACGGGGTTACGGCCCTGGTGCTCGATATCCCGCACCCGGGCGACGACCTGACCGACTGGCGCGAGCGGAACCCCGCTGCGTTCCCCGCCGAGCTACACCGCGCGGTCAAGGCGGCCCGACCTGCGAGGGACACCGCCGAGCGGGAAGCGGCGGCCCGTACAGCGGAGTTGGCAACCCGGACCGGGGCCGACACCGTGTCCCGCGACCAGGGCGCGGAAGCGGCGGACATCCTCGCCAAGCTCGTTTCGCAGTACGGCGAGAGCGACGCCATGAACGCTCACGCGCTGGTCGCGTGGTCGGGCGGACGCATCCGGTACGCGTCGGGGCTCGGGTTCTACACGTGGGATGGGCGGGTGTGGGTGCGCTCGGACATGCGGGTCCGGCAGGAAATCCACCGCATGGGGGCCGCCCTGGTGCTTGCGGGGCAAAACCAGCTCGCCCGGGGCTTCACCATGACTTCCCGAATTGACGCGCTGCTGACCGAGTTGTGTTCCGTCCCCAACGTGTCCATTGCGGCAACCGATTTTGACGACCGCCCCGACCTGTTGAACTTCCGCAACGGTACGGTCGATTTGCGTACGGGCCGGCTCCGCCCGCACGACCAGGCCGACCTACTGACGTACGGGCTCGATATCGAATACGACCCGAACGCGGAGTGTCCGCGGTGGGAAACGTTCCTCGCCGAGATCTTCCCGGGCATGCCCGAGATGCCCGCGTACATTCAGCGGCTCATCGGCTACGGCATCACCGGGCACACCACGGAGCAGGCATTTGGTGTTCTTTGGGGCAAGGGCGCCAACGGAAAATCGGTTCTGGTGGACACGGTCACATCGGTGTTCCGGTCCATCACGCGAACCACGCCGTTTGCAACGTTCGAGGAGCGCAAGAGCGGCGGCATTCCCAACGATGTTGCAGCGCTCCGCGGATCTCGTCTCGTCATGGCGTCCGAGGGCGAGGCCGGCAAGGCCATGTCGGAATCCATCCTGAAGCGGGTCACCGGTAAGGACATGATTTCGGCGCGGTTCCTGCGGCAGGAATACTTCGAATTTAAGCCCTCTTTCCTGCTGCTGCTCGCCACGAATCACAAGCCGAAGTTTCGGTCCCAGGATGAGGGGCTTTGGCGACGGGTCAAGTTGCTGCCGTTCAAAAGGTGGTTTGCGCCTGACGAGCGCGACCCTGATTTGGACCGGAAGCTACTGGCCGAGTCCGAGGGCATTGCCGCGTGGGCGGTAGCCGGAGCAGTGGCCTGGTACCGCGAGGGCCTGAGAGACCCGCAGGTCATCACGGGTGCCTCGCAAGAGTACCGAGAGACCTCGGATCCGCTCGCCGGGTTCATTCCGGGTGTTCTCGAATGGGCTGACGAATCCGTTGTGATGAACGGCAACGACGCATTCAACCATTACCGCGACTGGTGCGAGGCCGAGAACCTGCCTGCTAAAGAGCAGTGGACCCGTCGGGCGTTCTATGAGGCTATGGAGGAACGCGGGGCAGTGCGAAAGCGCACCAACAAGGGAATTGCACTTGGCTGCCTGCGCGTCGCTGACGAAAGCCCCGATGCGGTCGGCCCGGGGATCTTCGGCAAGTAAACACACAGCACGCAAGGGGGCTGCTCACCTTAACCGGTGGGTGGCCCCCTTTTTGCTTTCGGGGGAAAGCTTGATTGAGATACGCCACGACGTGGCCGGCGAGACCATAACCGTCCACGTGCCCGAGACGGAATCAGACCTAGTCGCGTTCAGGGAGTGGCTTTTACCGGGCGCGAGCGCGGGGCCCCATTGCCGTTGATACTGAAACAACAGGGCTAGAGGTATTCAGTCCATCATTTCGTCTGCGCACCGTGCAATTCGGTGATGAGCGCGACGCGTGGGTGATCCTTTACGAGCGGGGCGGGTATCACGAGTCGTACGCTCGTGACGCACTGCTTCGGTGCGGGGAAATCCTCATCCACAATGCTTCCTACGATTGGCTCGTAATCGGGCAGTGCGCGGGAATCCCACTGGAAGACCTCGCACCGCGCAGCACGGATACCCGAATTCTTGCAGCCCTCATTGATCCGCGGCAGCCCTCCGAGGGCGGGGCGGGGACAGCACTCAAACCGCTTTCGGCGAAATGGATCGACCCCACGGCACCGGATACGCAGGGCGGTCTTACCAAGGTTTTCAACCGCCTTGGATTCACCAAAGAAACCGGATGGGCGGGAATCCCGCTCACGCATGAAACTTATTTGCTCTATGCCGGTCTCGACGTGATATTCACGGCTCGGCTAGCCCCTGTGCTTCGCCGCGAGCTGCACCGGCTCGGCGTGCGCCCCGAGCTGGTGACGTACGAACACGAACTAGCTCGGCTCTGTGCGGTCATGCAGCGCCGCGGGCTGCTGGTGGACCAGGAGTACGCGAAACGGCTTGCCCGCCGGCTCGCCGAGGAAGCCGAGACTTACGGAGCCGTTGCAGCGCGGTACGGGGTCGTGTCGGTGGGCAGCCCCGCACAGGTGGCGGAAGCCCTCGCGGGCATGGGGGAGACGCTGACCGAGCGGACCGACTCGGGCGCGCTCAAGGTGGATAAGGCCGTCCTGCTGCCCCTCGCGGACCTTGACCGGGACTGGCAGCGCATCGGGGCCCGCGAGCCAAATCCCCTTGCGTACGCGGTGCTTCGGGCCAAGAGGGCGAGCAAGTGGGGCGGGACGTACGCCGAGCGGTTCTTGACCAAGCTCGATGCCGCGGGTCGGCTGCACGCAGTGATCTCGCCTTTGGCGGCACGCACGGGCCGCATGTCGGTGACGGACGGGCTGCACCAGCTTCCGAGTTCGGACTACCTGATCCGGCGCGCGATCCTCGCCGAGCGCGGACACGTCATGGTTTCCAGCGACTTTCAGGCAATCGAAATGCGGGTCCTCGCCGCCCTTGCCAACGTCCGCCAGATGAAGGAGGGATTTCTAAGCGGTGGAGAAAAATTCGATATCCACACTTACACTGCGCGCCTAATCAAGGGCGAAGCTGCCACGCCGCGGGATCGCAAAGTTTTCAAGGGAGCCGGGTTTGGAAAGGTATATGGCGGCGGGGTCAAGACCATTGCGAGGCAGACCGGGGCGACCGAAGCGGAGATTGCGCAAGCGGTAGCCGCGTACGACCGTGCATTTCCTGAGATTAAGCGTGCGTCCTCACGGTGGCAGCGTGAGGCTTATCAGAACGGCATGGTTTTCGTCTCGGCTGTCGGCCGCAGGCTGCCACTCGATCGGGACCGCAGTTACGCCGTTGTAAATTATGCCTGTCAAAGCGTCGCCCGCGATGTGCTCGGGCAAGCCATGCTGAATATCGAGGCTGCCGGCCTGCTGGAGTATTGCCGCCTGCCAATTCATGATGAGATTTTGGCGTCGGTCCCGGCTGAAGATGCCGAGGAGATGGCGCGCGAATTCAAGCGCTGCATGACGTGGACCCTCTACGGAGTGCCCATCGAAGCAGACACAGAAATCGGCGGCCGGTCGTGGGGGTCCCTCCACGGAGCCGACTACTGAAGGATCCGCCCCGTGCGGATATTCAGTTCGGGCAGATGGTTGTACGGCTACGCATCACAGCCCGGTCACAAGGCGTTGATCATCTAGGGCTCTCCGTCACCGATTGTTGAAATCAGCGATAACGATTTCACCGAACGTGCTGTATCCGTAACGGCTCCACAGTCAATGAGGGGTGTTCTGTCCAAGACTGCCCCAAAGCGCCTGTTCTTTCCGATTGTTCACTCAATGATGCATTCCTAGATTCGTTGCCACGCAGCGATTCGGCAATGCGCAAGCCCCGTCCTGCTAATCCGGGACGGGGCTTTTCCATGCCCTTTTCAATGCGCATTCAGTCATGGCCTCGGGCCCCTTGTGGGCCCCGTGCGCCCTGTTCCGGGAAACCTCCGCCCTCCACAGAGGGCAAAGCCACCCGAGCACGGAGCACGCCCCATGACGCACTTCACCGCGGAGCAGATCGCAGCGGCCAAGGAAAATGACATCGAAGCGGTTGCCGCACTGATTGCCGAAACCGAAACGCTCGTACAGCAGCGAGCCAACGAGTACGCGAAGCGCGCGGGTCGGGTGGACGCCGATCTTGCCGACGATCTTGCGCAGGCCGGACGGATTCGGATATGGGAATGCCTCGCCAAGTTCGACGGGGACACCCCTCGCGAGTTCATGTCTTACATTGACAAGGCCCTCCATACGGCCATGTCGGAGCAGCGGCGCACGATTCGCCGGCCCGGGGTTTCTGAGCGTACAGCCCGAGATTTTGAGCTTGCCATCACCCTTGCAGGCGGGTACCCGTACGACGCGGTACGCATCGCGTGCACCGATGAAATGGGACCGCGGAGGATGACCCGCGACCGGGCTTATGCGGCACTGCTTTCCTGGCTCGGCACGGATTCCCTGGATCGCCCTTACAACGCAGGGGAGTTCGGGCAGGAATTCACCCTCGGGGACGTGGTGGCTGCGGAAGTTGGTGTGCCCTCGGACCTTGTGGAGTCCGCAGACCACGCGAGTGCGTCCCGCAAGGCAGTCCGTGAACAGGTGCACCGGACGTTGGGGCTGCTGAGCGACAGGCAACGCCATGTACTCAAGGCGGATCACGGGGTTGCCCCCGTGGGGTTCTACGGGGACGGGCCGGACGCGGTGCTTGCTGAAGACATGGGGGTGACCCCGTATCAGGTCAAGCAAGCTCGGGTGAAGGGCAAGGGTCGGTTCTCGGAGCTGTACCAGGCCGGAGCCGCAGCGTGATCCGGCTGCCTGCCCGCGACGGCGAGACTGTCGAGATCACCCGCAGCGGCGCCCTGGTGGACGTGCATGTCCGGGACCGCGAGGGCCAGACCGTCGCTACGGTGGTCCGCCCGGCCGGCGACCCGTTGATAGCGAAGATCTTGCATGGGCATGCCGCTTATGCCCGCTTGACCAACTTCCCGGCCTAATGGTGGGGTTGTCGTTCCTGCCCCACTCGTGTGCAGGTGATTTTACGCCAACTGCCATGCATGGATATCACTTTGAGTGACATCTAGTCCCTATGGTTCCGCAGGGAAACCCTCGCTCCGGCGGGGGTTTTTCTGTTTTCCGGAGCGCCATGGATTTGGTAACGAATCGATCACGTCTGGTCTAGACCTACAACTAATCCGCTGGTCAGACAGTCAAGGTGCCGGATGAGTGCGTGATCCTGTCGTGATATCGAACGTGATCAAAAACGATTCCCGGTTGTCAGTGCCTCGGGATACAGTCCTCCCCATGGTTACGCACAGCGAGAGGTTTGCCGTTGAGTCGTACGTGATCATTCCGGCCACGGGGGATCGCGGGTGGGGGACTGACGGGACATGGCAAGAGTGTCCCGACATGCCCGGAATTGTGGGGGATGGACTTGTGTGTTCGTGTGAGGGGCTGTTCACGGTGGTCAGCACCGCGGGACAGATGGTGTCCCGGCTGCTGGGAGGTCCGTATCCCAGCTTCCGACTGCTGACGCGGTACCGGCGAACGGGCGGGCTGGCCGGCTCCGCTCAGTACGTCCGAGACAGCCGAACCGGGCTGTGGGTGCTGTGGGATGAAGTGTGGACAGCTTGCGAGTGGGGGCAGCACGGGCCCCGCACCGTCGGCAGCTCGACCATGGGGGCCGCAGCGTGAGCACACGCGTTTTCGTTGGCGGGCACGGGGCCCGCGAGGATGCTGCCGCGGAGATGTTCCGTCTGGCTGCTGCGCTCCGCCGTACCGGCCTGGTGAAGCGGTATGGAGTCAGCACGCGCCGGATCGTCGGAAGTCGTGGCGATGATGGGTGGGGTGTCTACCTCACCGACCGTACCCCCGACCAGGCTCCGCCCGTTGGCCTGTCGATTTCGTCCCTGGCTGCGTGATACGGCGAGGCCCCGCCGCTCGATGGGGAGTGGCGGGGCCCTGGTGGTGTGTGCTGGTCAGACTGCCCCGAGCTGGTCAGCCTTGACGCTCGTGACGAATGAGCTGAAGGCGGGGGCGGCGAAGCTGAGAATCGGGCCGCCGACCATCTTCGAGTCTCGGACCGGAACCAGGCCGAGGGGGCCGGAAAGGTTGAAAGCGACTTCGATGCACTGGCCGCCGTTGCCGCTGTACGAGGACTTGAACCAACGAGGGGATTCGGTCGTGGTCGTCACGGGGTGCCCTTTCGTAACTTCTTGATCATGGCCACTGATGCCGCCTGGGACAGCGATTCGGCCTGTAGCTGATGGTAGGCCGTCAGCATGGGTATGACCGCCGCACTTTCTCGCTCCAGGTGGCCGCGTTGAGACGACTCCGCGTAGGACAGTAGCGAGCGATCGGGCATCGTCAGCACGGTGATGGGCAGGCTGAACGGGCGTCGTGCACCCATGCTGAACGGGGCGACTTGCAGAACGGTACTCGGCCGCGCGGCGAACTCAATCAACCGTTCATACTGGGCGGTCATGATCCTTGGCGATCCCATCGGGCGCAACAAGCATCCTTGATCAAGAACGATGTGGATCAGTGGTGAAGGGGCCCGAGCCGCCAAGACGGCTTGCCGACGCGCAACCAGCTCCACCCGTTCGTTGGCCTGGTCAACCGTGATGGCCTCCCTGCGAACGGCGTCAGCCTCCAGGGCTGTTGCGTAGGCGGGGACCTGAAGGAGCCCAGGTATCACGCCGACCTCATACAGCCGGATTTCTGCTGCGCGTCCCTCATGGGTGACGTACTCGGGGAACCCTTCAAGGAGCGCGGTGTGTCGAACCGCTCGACTCTGGCGGACCAGCCGGTCACCGGTCCCCAGGGCTCTGTCTCCACTTGCGGCAAACCGTTGAGTTGGTGACCGGCGACCATTTTCTACAGCGGAGATGTGCGCCCCTGAGCACCCCATTCGCTCGCCTAGCTCATCCTGTGTCCAACCGCGCTCATCTCTCAAGCTGCGTAGAAGCACGCCAAAGGCAGCAGCCGGGGAACGCTCCGGGTCGAGATCCTTGCGGTTGGCCATGGGACTCCCAACTTGTCTGTCAATCACCGTAAGTTGAAGACAACTTGAGCCTAGGCCACGCTGATGCTCCCCGGTAGCGACACTGCTACGGAGAGGAGCAGCCGTGGGTACGGCTTTTCGGCACGTCAAGCACACCATCCGGCGACACCCGGGCACCGAAGCGACCGTAGGAGCACGGTGCCTCAAGATCGACTGCGAGTGGACGGCCCGGGACGGTCTCACCGTGAAGGAATGTGAGTTGGCCTGTCTCGGTCACTCGGGCAGAACCGGGCACCGCTCGTTCCAGCGCACGTTCACGGACATGGCGGTTGTGGAGCGCGAACCGTGACGGCAACGGCACCAATCGCCACGTTGCAGCTCTGATCGCACACAGAGAGAGAACGCTGATGCTCAGACGCTACGTGTGCGGTGCCATGTCTCAACTGCCGCAGGATCTCGCATTCGCTGCACTCCACATCGAGGGGTTCGCCCTCGGGGCCCCGGAGTCGGTGACTACAGATCTGCGCTGCACGCTGGAGCACACGGCCGGCCCCCATCAAGACATCGTGCGGCCCCTGCCCGACGACTCCGCGGTGTGGGCCGAATGGGTAGGGGACGAGCCGCCCGAGGCTCTAAGGGTTCGCCTTGACTGTCCCTTCACCGATGACGAGCCGGGCGGAACCGGGGACGGATGCTCGCAGTACAAGGCACACCCCGGAGGACACACCTGGCAGGTCATCGACGTACTGCATGCCGCTGTGGAAGCCATGGCGCCCGAGATCCTGCGCGGTGCGGGCTACGGCCTGCCCGACGACACCGCAACCCCCTAGATTCCCGCCCTGGCCGTTCATGGCTCCCCCCGACGACCAGGGCGGGTCCTGTCCCAACGATTCGGAAAGGAGGGAAACGCATGGACCAGGAACCCAACACGGGGATGTCTGAAGAGCTGGACACCCCGCCGGTAATCGTTCTCGGTGACGCTGCCGCGCTGACGCGGGGCGCTACGTCGGAATCCACGGAGTCGAAGCAGACCCCGTACAGCTAGACCAGTTCCCGGCGGCCCCCTGCGGGAGTGATCCCAATGGGGGCCGCTCGGGTTCAGCCGTGGAAGGGATGACTAGATGCAGAAGCACACGGCACGGTGGTACGGCGGACGCGCACCAGGCAGCCGAGCCGCCCCACTGCCCGCAGGAGCGCGCGTGCTGTGGCACGACCCTGCGCTATGGGTCTGTGGAGACTGGCAGCGGGAGCACATCCGAACCGTGGAACTCGGATCCGCGCGAATCGCTGTGCTCGGCCCCTGCTCGGCGACCGTCCACGACATTGCCCGTGCTCTTGCCGCTCCCGATCTTGCAGCGATCGTGCGGACGTGGGCAGGCTCGCACACGGTGGTTCGTCTGACCGAGCGGGTCCGCGTGGAAGTGGTCGCGGACACAGGGGCCGCCTCGCCCCTCTATACGGTCAGCACGCCGGACGGGCCGGTGTGGGGGTCCAGTTCCCTCGCCCTGTCCTCACTCGCCGGCGGACGCGTCGATCTCGGGTGGCTCGCTGCGTTCCTGCGGGACCGGCACAGTCCCGCCGCGGACCGAAGTGCGTGGACTGGAGTGGCCCCCGTTCCCGCGGGGCATTTGCTGACGCTCGGCACCGAGGGCGGTCCGTCGGTTACGCGCTGGTGGTCGCCAAGGAGGCGCACGCCCCTGGATGCATCGGAAGCGCTGCGGCACGCACTCGGCGAGGGGGTTCGGGCTCGGGTCGCGGGGGTGTCGGTGTCCTCGGACCTTGCTGGGATGGACTCCACCACGGTCACGCTGCTTGCCGCACAGCACGGGACTGTTACCGGCATGACCGCGCACCCGAGGGACATCGCCAGTGGCGGGGACCTGCGGTACGCGCGGGCTCTGAGCGTTCCGGGTCTGAAGCACTTCCCGTTCCCGTTGGACGCCCGGCACTTGCCGTTCACGGCAACCGACGTGCTGTTGCCTGCTACCGACGAGCCGGCCCCGTCAACAGCCGTGTGGGCGATGTTCTCGGACCAGCTCGTCACGGCTGCCGCTGCCGGATCCGTCTGTCACCTGACCGGGGACGGCGGGGACAACCTGTTCTTGTCCACCCCCGCGCATCTGGCCAGTCTCGCCCGTAGCGGGAACTGGGTGCGAATGCTCGGGGACGCGAGGGACTGGGCCCGGTTACGCCGCAAGAGTCCGCGACCGCTGATCGCTGCCGCACTGCGGGGCAATGCCTACCGGATAGGCCGTGCGAACTTCGGGCGTCCCCCGTGGCTTGCTGCACCCGTACCAAGGGTGGTTGCCCCCTCGGGCACCGATCCGGACATGGCGTTGGTCACCGAACTCCGCACGGTGGCACGCTCGGCGCACTCGGAACACCAGCTCGCGGACGCGCTCGGCCTTGCACTCCACAACCCCTACTTTGACGGCGCGGTCCTGGACGCGGTGGTCTCGGCCCCAGTGGAACAGCGCTACTCGGCTCGGCGGTACAAACCGATGCTCGCCGACACGTTCGCCGATCTGCTGCCCGACGCGCACCGCACCAGGGCCGCCAAAGGACTCATGGTCGGCGACTTCCACCTAGGGCTACGGACGAACCGAGCCCGCGTGCTGAGCCTCGCGGACGGGCACCTAGCGGCCCTCGGACTCATCAGGCCGGAACCCCTGCGCGCAACGGTTCACGCGGCTGCCCTCGGGGCGGAAACCGTATGGCCCCCGCTGCTGTCCGCCCTCGCAGCCGAAATGTGGCTGGAGGCCGTGAAGTGCTCGCCCGGAACCGAGTGGGCACGCCCCGTACAGGCCCCGGCGGGTGCACAGTGAGCCGAGTCAACACCGTGGTTGCCCGTGCACCCCATGCATCCGTGGTGATCAATTACGACACGGGCCGCACCGAGCTACGTCCTACCTTTGATGCTGTAACTGCACTCGGGGCAACCGTAGTTCACCTGCCCGAGACGGTTCTGACATGGGGAACCGTAGAACAGTCGGCAGCCCCGCCCGAGCCGGCTCCGGCACCGCTACGGTGGCGAATCCTCGCGGTGCCGGTAGTCCTCGCTACTGCCGCAGCGGGGGTCTGCGGTCCCCGCCGGAACCGGTTCTCGCGGCTTGTCCGCCTCGCGTGTTCGGGGCGTGACCTACGACCGGCCACGGTGGGGCAGGCTCGCCACGCTGTCCGGGCCGTTCGCTGGGCCGCTCAGTGCATGCCGATGCGTTGGGCGTGCTTGGAGGACTCCGCGGCTGCTGCACTCGCACTGACAGTCGTTCGACGCCGCGCCGAGTGGCGACACGGGGTAGCAGCGGACCCCGTACGGCTGCACGCGTGGATTGCGGGCCCGGACGGGGCTCCGGTCGAAGAACCGGCGGACACCGCCCTGTATACCCCCACCTACACACCAGACGGCCCCGGAACGGCACGGGCCACCAGGAGGTACGACCGTGAGTGAAGCGCATATCCTGTTGCGCGGTGAAACCCTCGCCCTCGCCATGCCCCGCGCGGACATGCTGCCCGAGTACCACAAGTGGGAGAACGACCCCGCGACCATCACGGGGTACGGAAACCAGTGGGCGCAGGCATGGGAGGTTCGCGCCGCCGGATACGAGCGGCAACGGGGCAACGACCGATTCCAGCAGTTCGAAGTGGTCCGGCTGGACGACAGCACGCCCGTGGGAATGACGATTCTGGAAGTCAACACCTACGTCCGCACCGCAGAGTTCGTGATGGTTCTCGCCCCCGAGGAACGGGGGAAGGGCTACGCGAGCGAAGCGGCTCGGCTCACGCTGGATTGGGCGTTTCACCTCGCCCACCTGCGGGCGGTGTGGCTCAAGGTGTTGGAGCCCAACTCGGTCGGAACCCGCGCGTACGAAAAGGCGGGGTTCCGTTCCGCGGGCCGGCTGCGACGCTCCGGATTCTGGCTCGGCAAGCCCGTGGACGAACTGATCATGGACGCCGTGCCGGAGGACTTCCCTGGGAAATCCGCCGTTGCCGCCATCCTCGGTGACTGACTTCAGCGCTCCGGGCTCTACTCGCTGCGCACACGGGTGGAGCCCCACCGAACCGCTAGTCGTTCCCGCTGGCAGGCTCGGTCACATATGACCCCCTGCCCGTCACGGTGAAGATCAGTCCGCGTTCCCGAAGTACCGCAAGCGCAGACCGAGCCGTGTTCCGAGCTACCCCGTACCGCTCCGTCAACTCCTTCTCGGACGGAAGCGGCCGACCAGGGGCCAAGACGCCGGAGGCGATTTCCGCGGCAAGGTCCGCAGCAATCTGCCGGTAGGGGGGCTCCGGGGCCCGGGGGTCGATTTCGCGCGCTGCCATGGGCGGAAGCGTAGTCAACCCGCCTAGCTCCAGCCATCATCTAGACATGCTTGAACATGCCTAGACGGACCTATACAGGTTGGCCTAGCGTCAGGCATGAAAACGCCCCGGGGACCGCTTAGGACCGGTCCGCCGGGGCTCCGCCGATCAGCTAACAGGAGCTGAAACGACATGCGCGACTCTATCGCCCGTGCACTGCTGTGGGTACTGCGGACACTCCTGCCCGCCCGAGGACGACACGCGGCAGCCCCCATCCCTGAGCCGACGACCCTTCCCCGTGTGATCTGCGCTCCGACCAGCCCGATTCCCACTCACGTCCTGGCGCGCTCGATTCCGTCCCCGTGGCTTCACCGCATCGGACCGTGGCTGCTCGCCCGGGAAGCCGAGCAGACGATAGAGCTGGGCGTGATCCGCGAACGTCGGCGCGCTGTTGAGTACGCGGCTCAGGGCGTGGACTACCCGTACACGTACGACGGTGCCCCGTTTCCCGCGTCCGCGTTCACTGCTGCGGTGGTTTCGGCGTGACCCGGGACGGACTGACCGCAGCACCCCCGACCGGTGATGTAGCGGTGTGCGTGGCCTGTAAGAAGATCACGACTGCCCCCGTGGCAGTACGCGAGATCCAGAGCACCAGCGGCCCCGGAACGACGTTGTGGGCCTGCCCCGAACATGCCGAGGAACTTGCCCCAGGTCCCATGCCGGGCGAGCGGGGAACGGGCTGGACACCCTCCCCGGTGCTGCCCCACCCCCCGGAGTAGCCCGGTAGGGCCGCAGAGGAAGCCCCGTTCGGCCAAGTGTCGGGCGGGGCTTCACTTCTGCTCGGCGTGCACTAGTCTCAGAAGCGGTACTGAGGAGCATCGGGGAACGAGGGGGCGATCCGGTTCTACGACCGCCTCGGCGCCGCATCGAACCCCAAGTTCCGTTACGCCCTGCCCGTGGCGCGGCCGGCCGCCACGAGCTTGTCGTAGGCGGCCAGGACCGTACGGGACTGGTGCTCCACCTGGGTGGCCACCGGGATCCAGCGGGCCCCGAACCGGGCCGCGAACTCCTCGCACCACCCGGTGACCAGCCGGTCCAGTCCGGGCGCCGCCGGATGCCCCTCGGCGCGCAGCACCCGCAGCAGCATCGCCGCCGCGCGCAGCGACAGCCGCCGCCCGAAGGCGTCGATGCTGGCGATGTACGCCGCCGTGGCCTCGGTGGGGGCGCCGGCGCCCGTCCACTCGGCGGTGATCCGCGGGATCAGCGCGAGCGTCCAGTCCACCGCGCGCAGCAGCGCGGCCGCGGCCGGGTCCTCGTAGGGGCCCGGACCCGGCCGGTCCCGGTCCCGGCCGTGGGTCTCCTCACGGGCCGCGCCGACGAGCGCGGCGTCCGCCGTGAGCCGCCCGGCCAGCATCCGCAGGGCCCCGCGCGGGTCGGGGTGCGCAGTCGGATCGTCCACCAGGTCGGAGGCCCACATGGGGACTTCGACGATCGCGGTGGTGCCGTCGTACCGGTGGGCGTGGTACCAGGTGCTCAGCCGGGTGTCCTCCGGGTGGAACGCCCCGGCGGCCTCGCTCCCCGGCTGCGGTATCACGAAGATCCCGGGCCCGGGGGAGGGCCAGCCGGCCGCGTCCGAGGCGCCGTTCTCCACGGGGATGCGCAGCTCGGCGGCCGACGTGCCGAACGGCTCGGCGAGGCCGGGTACGTCCCGGGTGAGCTGCACCCAGGAGCCGCCGAGATCGGTGGCGTGCAGGGAGACCTGGAGGACGGGCCGCAGCTCGTCGATGAGCGCGAGCAGCGCCAGGGTCTCCGGCGGCAGCCGGTCCGCGGCCAGTAAAGAGGGCGCCCACTCGGGCTGTTCGGGTCCGGGCGGCCGGTAGAACCACCGGTGGTAGTCCAGCAGCGTGTACGGACGGGGCGTGCGGTGCAGGTCCGCGCCGTCCGGGTCGGCGCAGAGCAGGAAGTGCCAGCCGCAGCCCGCGCGCGGCGCGGGGTCGCGCAGGAGCCGGCGGGCGAGGGAGAGCGCCGTGGCGCCGCCGACGGGCTCGTTGGCGTGCGCCCCGGCGACGACGAGGACGTTACGGGCGTCCCCGCGCGCCGGGCCGCCGTCCCCGCGCGCCGCGTCGGCCGAACCGCCGGAGCCGTCCTCGCGCGCCGGGTAGGCCGGGTTTACGGGGCCGGTCGCGCCACCGGAGCCGTCCGCCCGTGCCGCGGCGACCGGGCCGCCGGGGCCCTCGGCGCCGCCGGGGCCGTCCGTGCCGGGTCCCGAGGTCGCCGCGACGGACAGCACCCAGATCGGCTGCCCGGCCCGCGACGTGCCGGCCTGGCGGAGCCGGACCTCGCCGGGGTGTTCGTCCGCCAGAGCGCGGGCGGCCAGCCCGAGTTCCTGCGGTGTGGGGTAGCACATGTCACGGAGGAGAGTCACAAGGGATGCCATGCCCGCCGGGCCCGCCCCCTACTGCTGCGCGGGCCCCGCAGTTCCCCCGAACTCCGGCGAAAGCCCTGGCCAAGGCTATGCCGCACCCTCCCCGCACCCTCCCCGCACCTCCTCCGGCCCCGCGCGCTACCGCTGGTGCAGACCGCGCCCCGCCAGGCTCAGGAACGCCTCGCCGACCGCCTCCGAGAGGGTCGGGTGGGCGTGCACGTGCCGGGCCACGTCCGAGGCTTCCGCGTCCCAGCCCACGATCAGCTGGCCCTCCGCGATCATCTCCGACACGTGCGGCCCCACCAGGTGCACCCCCAGCACCCGCCCGTCCCGCTCCGCGACCACCTTCACCGTGCCACCCTGCCCGTGCACCATGCCCTTCGCCACGGCCGTCAGCGGCATCGTGTTCACCACCACGTCGTACGCCGCCTCGCGCGCCTGCGCCTCCGTCAGCCCGACGGCGGCGGTCTGCGGCGCCGAGTACGTCACCCGCGGCACCGCCGCGTAGTCCACCGGTGCGCCGGCCACCCCGGCCAGGGTCTCGGCGACCAGCAGCCCCTCCGCGAAGGACGCGTGCGCCAGCCCGAGCGAGGGCGGCGGCAGCAGGTCGCCCACCACGTGGACGCCCGGGACGGCCGTCTCCAGCCGCGACCAGTCGGCCGGCGCCACGAACCCGCGCCCGTCGGCCGTCAGCCCGGCCGCCGCGAGGTCCAGCCCGTCGGTGACCGGGACCCGCCCGACCGCCACGAGCAGCCGCTCCGCCCGCACCTCGCGCAGTTCCCCGCGCACGGTGCGCACGACCGCCCGCACACCGCCCTCCGCGAGCCGCTCGGCCCCCTCCAGCCGGGCGCCGGTCTGTACGTCGATCCCGCGCTTCTTCAGCCCGCGCGCCAGATGGCGCGACACGTCCGCGTCCTCCAGCGGGACCAGCCGGTCCGCCGCCTCGACCAGGGTCACCGCGCCGCCCATGGACCGGTGGAAGGAGGCGTACTCCACCCCGATCGCCCCGCCGCCGAGCACCAGCACCGAGGCCGGCAGCCCGGGGGCGAACAGCGCGTCGTCACTGGTCACCACCGTGTGTCCGTCGGGCTCCAGACCGGGCAGCGTGCGCGGCCGGGACCCGGTGGCCAGCACGATCCCGCGGGTGGCCGTGAACTCCCGCCCGTCCTCGGCCCGTACCGACCTCGGGCCGGTCAACCGCACGGAGCCGCGCACCACCCGCACCCCGGCGTGCTCCAAGTGCCCCTCCACACCCCTGTGGTTGCGGGAGACGATGTCGTCCCGGGTCGCGGTGAGCGCGGCCCAGTCCACGGACTCCACGCTCGCCCGCACCCCCCAGCGCTCGCGCGCCTCGGCGACGCCGTCGACCAGTTCGGCCGCGTGCAGCATGGCCTTGCTGGGGATGCACCCCCGGTGCAGGCAGGTCCCGCCGACCTTGTCGCGCTCCGCCAGCAGAACGGTCAGGCCCAGGGCCGAGGCGCGCAGGGCGGTGCTGTAGCCGCCGGTGCCCCCGCCGATCACGATCACATCCACGGTGCTGTCGTTGGTCATGTCCCCAGCGTGCAGCGCCCGTTGCCCTCCGGTCCAAGGAAATGATCTTCTGGTTGCCATGCAGGATGTTTATGCTTCGGGGCCATGAGCCTGCGCCAGATGGAGTACTTCCTCGCCGTCGTGGAGGAGTCCTCCTTCACCCGCGCCGCGGACTCCCTGCACGTCACCCAGCCGGCGCTCTCCCATCAGGTCAAGGCCCTGGAGAGGTCCGTGGGCGGGGCCCTGCTGGAGCGCATGCCGCGCGGGGTCCGGCTCACCGCCATGGGCCGCGCCTTCCTCCCGCACGCCCAGCTCGCCGTGCGCAGCGCCCGTCAGGCCGAGCGGGCCGCCCGGGCCGCGGCCGGGGTGGCCGGCGGTGAACTGCACCTCGCCACCGTGCACGCCGTCGCCGTCGGGCTGCTGCCGGGCGTCGTGGCACGCTGGCGGGCCCTGCACCCCGGGGTGTCGCTGGTGCTGCGCGAATACGGTTCCACCGAGGCACTGGAGGAACAGCTGGAACGGGGTGTCGCCGACCTCGCCGTGGGGCCGGAGCCCGCGAGCTGGACCGGCCCGCTGCTCCGCCTCGGCCGGGAGGAGCTGGTCGTCGTCGTCCCCTTCGACGATCCGCTGGCGCGCCGGGGCTGCGTCCGCCTCGCGGAGCTCGCCCACCGCGACTGGATCCGCTGCGCGATGGAGCCGCTCGTCGACGGCGTTCTCGTGCTCGACCGGGCCTGCGGCGAGGTCGGCTTCACCCCGCGCACGGTGCTCCGTACCGAACACACCTCGACGGCCGTGCGGATGGCGGCCGCCGGGGTCGGCATCGTCATGGCCCCGGCCCACATGGCCCGGGGCGCCGTCGGCGAGGACTGCGTCCTGCTCTCCCTCGACCCGCCGTGGCACCGGCCCCTGGCGGTCTTCTCCCGGGTCCCGCTGACCGGCGCGGCCGCCGCCTTCGCGGAGCTCCTGCGGACGGCCGGCGGGCCCGGGCCCGCGGCCACCGGGCCGGCCGCCACCGGGCCGGCCGTCATCGAGCCGGTGGCGGCCGGTGCGTCACCGGCGGACCCAGACCCCCACCGGGTGGTCGTCCAGCAGTGTGGCCACCCCGGCTGAGCCGCTGTGCGCGGCCGCGGCGCTCCGCCCACCGCGCGCCGGCAGGACGGGCGTCCACGTGCCCGGCGGCAGGTCCACGCGGGTGTCGTGCCAGCCGCCCGACGCCGCCAGCCGGTGGGACAGCCGCGTGGCCGCCACCAGCAGGCCCGGAGCGCGGGTGAAGGCCACCAGGTGGCCGGCCGCCGGGCCCCGGACCGCGACGGGGGCGTAGCCGCGGAACAGCTCCGGCCGGTCCCGGCGCAGCCGCAGCAGCACCGCCGTGAGGGCCAGCTTCTCCTCGGCCGGGCCGTGCGGGACGGCCCCCGCGTCCAGCCGCGCCAGCACCTCGCGCGGGAAGTGCGCCGGGCGCCGGTTGTCCGGGTCTACCAGGGCCCGGTACTCGGTCTCCGCGCCCTGGTAGACCTCCGGCACCCCCGGCATCGCGAGGTGCAGCAGCGCCATGCCGAGCAGGTTCGCGCGGGCCGCCTCCGCGAGCTCCGCCGGCAGGTCGAGCGGGGCCGGGGCGTAGCCGGGGACGCCCGTCTCGTACTCCTCGTTCCGATCGGTCCAGCTGGTGTGCAGGGCCGCCTCGCGGACCCCCTTGAGCAGGGCGTCGGCCAGCCGCGGCACCGCCTCGGGAGCCCGGCCCAGCCCCAGCGCGGTCTGCCGCGCCACCCAGGCCAGGTGCGGGTCGGGGGCCGCGCTCTCCCCGTCCATCAGCTCCGGCGCCTGCGACAGGGCCGAGATCCGGGCCCTGACGTCGGCGCTGCGCTTGGTGTCGTGCGTGGACAGCACCGTGCCCGTCTCCGGCCAGTCCCGGGCCAGCGCGGCGCAGTACGCGTGGAACTCCTCGGGCGACACCGCCGGACGCCCCGGCTCCCCGCCCACCTCGGTGGCCGAAAGCAGCGGTGCGTACCGGTAGAAGGCCCGGTCCTCCAGGGACTTGGCGCGCAGGGCGGCCGAGGTCTGGGCGAAGCGGGCGGCGAAGGCGGGATCGCGCAGCAACAGCTCCCGTACGCCGGCCACCGCGGCCGGACCGGCCAGCTCGGCCGCCCGCTCCAGCGCCTGCGGCGGCAGCTCGGGCTCGCCGGGGTAGGGCCGGTAGACGGGAAAGGCGATCAGCAACTCACGTACGGCGGGAGCCAGTTCCGTGCCGGCCCGGCGCTCCAGCGCCCCCAGCTCGGCGGCCAGGTCGCCGGTCAGCACCTCCCGCGCGCAGGCCCGGGCGGTCTCCGGCCACTGCGGCAGACCGGTGGACTCCCCGTACCGGGCCGCCAGTTCCGTGGCACCCCCGGCGTCGGTGAACACCCCGTCGACCCGGTGCAGCGCGTCGTACCCGGTGGTCCCCGCCACCGGCCAGCCGGCCGGCAGCCGCTCGTGGCGCGCCAGGATCTTCTCGACCACCACCCAGCAGTCGTCGCCTGCGGCGGCCCGCAGCCGGCCCAGGTACTCCTCCGGGTCGGCCAGCCCGTCCACGTGGTCGATCCGCAGCCCCTGCGCGACCCCGTCCCGGACCAGCTCCAGCACCTTCGCATGCGTGGCCGTGAACACGTCCGGATCCTCCACCCGGACCCCGATCAGCTCGGAAATGGTGAAGAAGCGGCGGTAGTTGAGCGCGGTGGAGGTCTCCCGCCACCAGGCGGGCCGGTACCACTGGGCGGCCAGCAGCTCCGGCAGCGCCAGACCCTCGGTCCCCTCCCGCAGCGGGAACTCCTGCTCCCCGTGGCGCAGCACCCCGCCGTCGACCCGCAGGTCGCAGGAGTCCGCCGGCCCGGCGAGCAGCGGGAGCACCACCTGCCCGCCGCCGGCCTCCCAGTCGATGTCGAACCAGCGCGCGTACGGCGAGTCGGGCCCGTCCCGCAGCACCTCCCACAGCGGCCGGTTCAGCCGGAGCGGCGTCGGCACCGCCATGTGGTTGGGCACGATGTCGAGGACCAGGCCGAGACCGTGCTCCCGGGCCGAGCGGGCCAGGGCCCGCAGGCCGGGCTCGCCGCCCAGCTCGGCCCGTACGCGCGAATGGTCGGTGACGTCGTACCCGTGGGCCGATCCGGGCACCGCCTCCAGGACGGGGGAGAGGTGCAGGTGCGACACGCCGAGCGAGGCGAGGTACGGCACGGCCGCCTCGGCCGCCGCGAAGGGGAATTCCGGGCGCAGTTGGAGACGGTACGTCGACGCCGGGGTGACGGGTTTCGGAACATCAGATTCCGATGCGGGGGTCGGGCGCGGCTGGCTCATGAGAACGTACGTACCCAGCCTGCCGGATTCCGTGCCATGACCCAATGCATCCGAGTGACTGCGCCGGGTTAGTGTCGATCAAGTGGTCGGAACCGTCAACATCTATCGAAGCGTCATCGCCCTGACCGGGCCCCTGCTCCCGCTCGTCTCTTTCCTCGCCCGCCTCCCCGTCGCGATGTCCCAGTTCGGAAGCTTCCTGCTGGTCGCCCAGACCAGCGGCTCCCTGGCCACCGCGGGCATCGTGGGAGGCGCGCTCTCCACCGGACAGGTCCTCTGCGGACCCGTCCTCGGCCGGCTCGCCGACCGGCACGGACAGCGGCCGGTGGTCCTGGCCGCCGCCGCGGTCAACGCCGTCGCCACCGCCGCCCTGGTCGCCGGTGCGCTCACCCACCTCGCGACCCTCCCGCTCGCCGCGATCGGCGCCCTCACCGGCGCCTCCGTGCCGCTCATCGGGCCGCTCGCCCGGACCCGCTCCGTCGCCCTCGCCCACCGGGCCGAGGCCGACGAGGGCGTCGTGGGCGGCGTGCACGCGCTCGAAGGCACCCTCGACGAGGTCTCCTTCGTCTTCGGGCCCGCCCTGGTCGGACTCGCCGCCCTGATCGCGCACCCGGCCTTCGCCCTGGCCGGCGCGGCGGGCCTGGTCGCGGTCTTCGGCAGTGCCTTCGCCCTGCACCCGACCGCCTCCGCCACCGCCGGCTCCCCGGCGCGCGGACGGCGGACGGGCCGCCGGGTCCGGCCGCCCGCCGTGGTCCACGCCGTACGGGGCTCCCTCGCCCTCCAGGGCGTGATGTTCGGCGCCTGCCAGGCGGGCATCACCGCGCTCACCCTCCGCCTCGGCGTCCCGGACCAGGCCGCCGTCGTCTACTCCGCGATGGGCGTGGTCAGCGCCGCCGTCGGCCTCGCGCTCGGCGCGCTGCCCGCCCGCTTCGGCCTGCGGCTGCGCTGGCGGGTGGCGACCGGCGCCGCCCTCGTGCTCTCGGCGCCCCTGCTGGTCACCGAGAGCCTGGTGCCGCTGTACGCGGTCGTCACCGTACTCGGGGCCGCCTACGCACCCCACCTGATCACCGCGTTCGCGCTCACCGAGCGGGCCGTGGAACCGGCCAGGCTCGCCACCGCGATGGCCTTCGCCGCCAGCAGCCTGGTCGCCGGCCAGGCCGTGGCGCTCGTCGTCGCCGGGCGCCTCGCCGAGCGGTACGGCCCGGGCGGAGCCTTCGCCGTGGCGGTGGGCGCGGCCGCGCTCAGCCTGGCCCTCGCCCTCGTCACCCGCGTGCCCGCCGCCCGGCCGCACATCGCCCCGGCCGCAGAGCCGGACCCCGCCACGGTCGCCGGGCCGGCCCCCGCCTACGCCGGCCGCTGAAGCACCACCAGACACCGTCCCGTCAGCGCCACCCGGTCGCCGGCCGCGTACTGCGGCCCGGTGCCGGGTGGCAGTACCTCCGCCCGGGAGGTGTCCACCACCAGCCGCCACTGCGCGCCGTGCCCCGGCGGAACGGTGAAGTCCTGGGGATCCGCGCCCGCGTTGAACATCAGCAGGAACGAGTCGTCCGTGATCCGCTCCCCGCGGCTGCCCGGCTCGGAGATCGCCTCCCCGTTGAGGAACACGGTCAGCGCCCGCGCGTGCTGCGCCTGCCAGTCGCGCGCCCGCATCTCCTCGCCGTGCGGGGTGAACCAGGCGATGTCGGAGAGCTCGTCGTGCGTGCCCTCGACCGGCCGGCCGTGGAAGAACCGGCGCCGCCGGAAGACCGGGTGGTCGCGGCGCAGCCACACCATCCGCCGGGTGAACTCCAGCAGCGAGGGCGCCGGTTTGCCGGGCTCGGGCCAGCCCACCCACGACAGTTCGTTGTCCTGGCAGTAGGCGTTGTTGTTGCCGTTCTGCGTGCGGCCGAACTCGTCGCCGTGGCTGAGCATCGGCACCCCCTGCGAGAGCAGCAGGGTGGCCGTGAAGTTGCGCATCTGCCGTTCGCGCAGCGCCAGGACCTCCGGGTCCTCGGTCGGGCCCTCCACCCCGCAGTTCCAGGACCGGTTGTGGCTCTCGCCGTCCCGGTTGCCCTCCCGGTTGGCCTCGTTGTGCTTCTCGTCGTACGAGACGAGGTCGTTCAGGGTGAACCCGTCGTGGCAGGTGGTGAAGTTGATGGACGCCAGCGGGCGCCGCCCGTCGTCCTGGTAGAGGTCGGAGGACCCCGTCAGGCGCCCCGCGAACTCCGCGAGCGTGCGCGGCTGCCCGCGCCACAGGTCCCGTACGGTGTCGCGGTACTTGCCGTTCCACTCCGTCCACAGCGGCGGGAAGTTGCCCACCTGGTAACCGCCCTCGCCGAGGTCCCACGGCTCCGCGATCAGCTTCACCTGGCTGACCACCGGGTCCTGCTGGACCAGGTCGAAGAACGACGACAGCCGGTCCACCTCGTGGAACTGCCGGGCCAGCGTCGCCGCGAGGTCGAAGCGGAAGCCGTCCACGTGCATCTCGGTGACCCAGTAGCGCAGCGAGTCCATGATCAGCTGGAGCACGTGCGGGGAGCGCATCAGCAGCGAGTTCCCGGTGCCCGTGGTGTCCATGTAGTGCCGCGGGTCGTCCGACAGCCGGTAGTACGAGGCGTTGTCCAGACCCCGGAAGGACAGCGTCGGGCCCAGGTGGTTGCCTTCGGCGGTGTGGTTGTAGACCACGTCGAGGATCACTTCGATGCCGGCCTCGTGCAGGGCCCGCACGGCCGACTTGAACTCCAGCACCTGCTGGCCGCGGTCGCCCGACGCGTAGCCGTTGTGCGGGGCGAAGAAGCCGATCGTGTTGTAGCCCCAGTAGTTGCTCAGCCCGTCGTTGGCCAGCCGGTGGTCGTTGACGAACTGGTGCACCGGCATCAGCTCCAGCGCCGTCACCCCGAGCTTGGCGAGGTGGCCGATGACCGCCGGGTGCGCGAGCGCCCCGTACGTGCCGCGCAGTTCCTCCGGCAGATCGGGATGACGCATGGTCAGCCCTTTGACGTGGGCCTCGTACAGCACGGTGTGGTGGTACTCGTGCCGCGGCGGCCGGTCGTTGGCCCAGTCGAAGTACGGGTTCACCACCACCGAGCTCATCGTGTGCGGGGCGGAGTCCAAGTCGTTGCGCGAGTCGGGGCGCCCGAAGTGGTAGCCGTACACCGCCTCGTTCCAGTTAACCCTGCCGCTGATCGCCCGTGCGTAGGGGTCCAGCAGCAGTTTCGCCGCGTTGCAGCGCCTGCCGCGCTCCGGCTCGTAGGGGCCGTGCACGCGGAAGCCGTAGCGCTGCCCCGGCATGATGCCGGGCAGGTACGCGTGGCGGACAAAGGCGTCCGTCTCGCGCAGTTCGACGGCGGTCTCGGAGCCGTCGTCGTGGAGGAGGCACAGCTCGATGCGCCGCGCCGCCTCGGAGTAGACGGCGAAGTTGGTTCCGGCGCCGTCGTACGTGGCGCCGAGCGGATACGCCTGTCCCGGCCAGACCTGCATAGACAACGACTCTTCCCTCGGTATCGAAAGACTCCCGGATGATCCGGCGTGGACCGCGTCACTGCCAGATCTTCCCCGAAAGAGGGGCCCCACGCGCGGACTTGGGAGTGGTCCTACCGGGTGACCCGCAGAACCGACCGTCAGGTCGGCGGACTGTCGGTGCATCCGATAATGGGTCAATGGGCGGCCCGTGTGCGGGCCATCGGGCTGCACCGGGCCGCGCGCGCGGGATACCCTTCCGTGATCACTGGAGACGGGCGTCCAGACGCAGAAGGCGGTGCACGGGTGAGCTCGGGAGGTCTGGAGCTGCCCCCTGGTGACAGCAGTCACGAGGGTGGCCCGGCGGACGCCCCAGGTGGTGTCCCCGGCGGGGCGCCGACGGGGATCCCGGCAGGGGCGGTCTCCCTGGCGGGCGGGCCGGCGGAGGCCGGGAGCGCCCGGGCCGGCGCCGAGCTGGACTGGGGCGCGGAGGCCTGGAGCGAGGTCCGTACGCGGGCGCAGCGGGCCGGCCGGGCGTACATCTGGCTCAACCTGATCGAACAGCGGCTGCGGTCGGTGGTCGGCGCGGTGCTGCGGCCGATCTACGAACCGGTGCACGGCGGGGACGACTGGGTCGTCGCGGCCGCCGGGCCCGCCGGACAGGAGTGGGTGCAGCGGGCCGTGGCCGTGCGCGAGGTCAGCCGGCGCAAGGGCTACCTGCTCGACTCCGCCGACGACAACGTGCTGAGCTTCCTGACCCTCCCGCAGCTGCGGGAGCTGATGGTCCAGCACTGGCCGTGCTTCGAGCCGTACTTCGACGACCGGCGCGAGATCGAGCTGGCCCTGGACGAGCTGGAGGTCACCCGCAACGTCGTCTCCCGCAACCGGGCGCTGTCGCGGCCCGTGCTGGAGCAGGCGGAGCGGGCCTCGGCGCGGCTGCTGGAGGTGCTGGGCGGGGGCTCCGGCAGCCCCGCCGCCGACCGGCTGCCGATCGACGCCGTCGAGGACCTGGTGGGCGACCGGTACGCGGACGTCGTCTCGGTCCACCCGGACCGGGTGCGCCTCCAGCGCAACCTGCCCGCCGAGGACCTCTTCGGGGGCGCGCGGCGGCTCGACGCCATCGGGATAGGGCTCAACCTGCTGGTGCAGAACTTCTCGGGGCGAAGACTCGTCCGGCTGACGGAGGCGGGCTGCCGGGTGCGGCTGCTGTTCCTGAACCCGGCGAGCAGCGCGGTCAAACGGCGCGAGCGGGAGCTGGGGCTGCGCAAGGGCGAGCTGAGCCGTTCCGTGGAGATGAACATCCTGCACGTGCGGCGGGTCCGGGCGGGCCTGCGGGACCCCTCGCGCTTCGAGATCCATGTCTTCGACGAGACGCCGCGCTTCACCGCCTACCTGGTGGAGGGGCAGGCGTCGGGCATCGCGGTGGTCCAGTCGTACCTGCGGCGGGCGCGCGGTATGGAATCGCCCGTGCTGGTGCTGCGGGGCGGCGGCCGCGGGGTGCCCAAGGACGCCGACCACGGACTCTTCGCGACCTACCGGGAGGAGTTCGAGTCGATGTGGGAGGACTCCCGGCCGGTGTCGTGAGCACCTCCGGGCAGGGGGTGTCGCCGGGCTTGTCAGTGGCCCGTGGCAGGCTGAAACCCGTTGACCGAAGGTGTACGGGGGAGGGACGAGGGGTGGAGGACCAGCGCGGTATCGGGGGCTGGCACGGCCGGGTGCTGATCGGGTTCGACCTGGAGACGACCGGCACGGAGCCGGGCGAGTCGAGGATCGTGACGGCGGCCGTGGTCGAGGTGCGCGGCGGCGCGGTGCACGAGCGGCGGGGCTGGCTCGCGGATCCGGGGATAGCGATCCCGGAGGAGGCCGCGGCCATCCACGGGATCAGTACGGAGCGGGCGGTCGCGGAGGGCCGTCCGGTGCGGGAGGTCGCCGACGAGGTCGCGGAGGCGCTGGTCGCGCACTGGCGCACGGGGGCGGTGGTCGTCGCGTACAACGCGGCCTTCGACCTCACGCTGCTCAGCGCCGAGCTGGCCCGGCACGGGCTGCCCTCGCTGGCGGACCGGCTGGGCGGGGCGCGGACCGGCCCGGTGGTCGACCCGCTGACCATCGACCGGGCCGTGGACCGCTTCCGGCGCGGCAAGCGGACCCTGGAGGCCGTCTGCGGTGTGTACGGGGTCACGCTGGAGGCGGCGCACGACGCGGGCGCGGACGCGCTGGCCGCGGTCCACGTGGCCCGCGCGATAGCCGAGCGGCACCCGCAGGTGGCCGCGCTGACCCCGGCCGACCTGCACGCCCAGCAGGGCACCTGGCACGCCCGCTGGGCCCGGGACTTCCAGTCCTACCTGCGCCGCCAGGGCACCCCGGACGCGGTGATCGACACCGCCTGGCCCCTGCGCGACCTGGTTCCGGCCTGACCGGACGGGGCCCGACCGGACCCGTCGGGACGGGGCCCGGCCGGGCGGTGGCGGGCCCATGGATATTGGCCGCGCCGACCCCCGTACGGGTGTGCGACGATCGCTCGTCGCACATCACCATGGGGGGTCCATGAGAACCGCAGCGGCGTCGGGAAGACGCCCGATTCACACCGTATTGACCTGTCTGCTCGGCGTCCTCGCGGCGCTGCTGCTCCCGGTGGGTGCCGCTCAGGCCGCACCGGCCGCCGAGGACTGCGTCGCCGTCACCGAGGGGCGGTACGCCGGTACGTTCACCACGGCCGGGAAGACCCACTGCCTGGAGCTGCCGAGCCCGCAGGGCGCCCGGATCGCCGCCCTCACCTCGCGCGGCGGCGCGGGCCTGACCGTCGAGGTCGAGGTGGTCGACCGGAACGGCACCGCGCAGTGCACCGCCGGTGATCTGGTGCGGGGCGAGTGCGCACTGACCGGTACGGCACCGTTCCGTGCGCTGGTGCACGCCGACGGCACCGAGGCCACCGGTCCGTACGGGGTCCACTTCGTCCGCACGGACGTACTCCAGAAGGAGTGCGGGACGCTGCCCGCGGGGACGTTCGCCGACGACTCGGGGACGGTGCGGCTGGAAACCGGCAACGGCGTCTTCTCCCACTGCCTGACGATTCCGGCCGACGCGCACTCCACCTCCGAACTCCTGCGCATCCGCTACAGCCGGCCCGAGGACGCGGACCTGTTCCCGGACTACGCGATCACCATGATCGACACCGACGGCGACGGGCCTTCGTGCTACAGCCACCCCACCCCGGGCCAGCAGCTCCGGACCGACGGCCTCACCAGCTGCTCCTTCACCGCGGGCAAGGCCTACACCGTGCTCCTGGAGGGACAGGACGTCCCGCGCGGCCACATCCTGGACCGCCGCGACGTCACCGCCGCGGCCCGCGGCTGCGCCACCTCGGCCGCAACGACGGTCGGCGCCCCGGCACAGACCGGGACCTCCGGCCAGAGCGGCGCCCTGCGCTGCCACCGGGTCACCACGGCCGCCGCCACGGACCGGCTGCACGTCGACGTCCGGGACGCCCACGACAGCACGAACATGCTGATCATGGACAATGCCGGCGGCATCGCCTGCCACCCGCGGACCTGGGCGTGCACGCCCACCGGGTCCACCGGCTACCAGGTCGTCACCCAGGCCCCCGAGAACTGGTCCCTGCCTGCTTCGTACCGCCTCGACGCCTGGCGGATCGCCACGGCCGCCGGTCCCGCCGCCGATTGCAAGCGCGTCGAGTCGGTCGCGTACGGGTACGGTCCGCTGACCGGCACGCTCTCCGAGGAGCGGACCGGCGTGTGCGCCGTCCTGCCGAGCGTCTCGGGCGACCGGTTCAGGGCCGACATCACGGCCACGGACGGTGGGACGGACATCCCGGAGCCCTTGCTGTACACCAAGGCCGGGACCAACCTCTGCACGGGCAGGCCGTCCTCGTACGAGTGCCAGGGCTCCGACCAGGGCCTGTTCGTCCTCGCGCTGCCCGACCGTACGGAGCGCACGGCCTACCGCGCCGAACTCGTCTGCACCACCGCGCCTTGCGGCTCGGAGCAGGTGACCATCGGGACGATCACGCCGACCACCGTGCAGAGCGGTACGGTCGCCACCCTCACCCTGCAGGGCACGGCACTGGGCATGAGCACCACCGTCCAGCTGACCGGAGGACCGGCGCCGCTGACGGCCAAGACCGTCTCGGTCTCCGACGACGCCCGCACCCTGAAGGCGACCGTGGACCTGCGCACGGCTCCCGCGGGCCACTGGAACATCAGCGTGAGCGCGCTGAACCACCAGTACGCGGCGGGCACGCTGACGGTGACGCCGCCCCCGGTCTCCGGCCTGGGCACGTACAAGCCGGTCACGCCGGCCCGGTTGATGGACACGCGCAGCGGGCTGGGCGTGCCGAAGGCGAAGGTCGGCCAGGGCGGGACCGTGACCCTGCAGGTCGCGGGTGCGTCCGGGATTCCGGCTTCCGGTGTCACGGCCGTCGTGCTGAACGTGACGGCGACCGACCCGACCACGGCCGGCCACGTCTCCGTGTACCCCGACGGGACACCGCGTTCGAGTGCGTCGAACCTCAACTTCACGGCGGGGCAGACGATTCCGAACCTGGTCGTCGTCCCCGTGGTGAACGGGAAGGTCGGCTTCTACAACAACGCGGGATCGGTGGACCTGATCGCCGACGTCGCCGGCTACTACACGACGGACGGCTCCGGCTCGACCTACAAGCCCGTCACGCCGACGCGGTTGATGGACACGCGCAGCGGGCTGGGCGTGCCGAAGGCGAAGGTCGGCCAGGGTGGCACGGTGACCCTGCAGGTCGCGGGTGCGCCGGGGATCCCGGCGTCCGGTGTGACGGCCGTCGTGCTGAACGTGACCGCGACCGACCCGACCACGGGCAGCTATGTGTCGGTGTACCCGGACGGTACGACCCGGACCAGTGCGTCGAACCTCAACTTCACCACCGGGCAGACGATTCCGAACCTGGTCGTCGTCCCGGTGGTGAACGGGAAGGTCAGCTTCTACAACAACGCGGGATCGGTGGACCTGATCGCCGACGTCGCCGGCTACTACACGACGGACGGCTCGGGTTCCTCGTACAAGCCGGTCACGCCGGCCCGGTTGATGGACACGCGCAGCGGGCTGGGCGTGCCGAAGGCGAAGGTCGGCCAGGGTGGCACGGTGACCCTGCAGGTCGCGGGTGCGCCGGGGATCCCGGCGTCCGGTGTGACGGCCGTCGTGCTGAACGTGACCGCGACCGACCCGACCACGGGCAGCTATGTGTCGGTGTACCCGGACGGTACGACCCGGACCAGTGCGTCGAACCTCAACTTCACCACCGGGCAGACGATTCCGAACCTGGTCGTCGTCCCGGTGGTGAACGGGAAGGTCAGCTTCTACAACAACGCGGGATCGGTGGACCTGATCGCCGACGTCGCCGGCTACTTCACGAAGTAGCGCCGGAACCACCGTCCTTGCGCCGGCCGACCGGGCCGGCGCAGGGAGGGTGGACGGCTAGCGGGTCAGGAACGGGGCCAGTGCCGCGGTGAGTTCGGCGGGCGCGTCCATCGCGATGAGGTGCGCGGCCGTCGGGAACTCGACCAGGGTCGCCCCGGGGATCTCGGAGGCGTAGCGCCGGCCGATGTCCTGGAAGTCGGCGACGTCGAGCCCGCCGATCCCGACCAGGGTGGGGACGCGGATCCCGGACAGGTCGCCCCGTACGACGCCCTGGGAGTGCTCACCGACGACGTCCTGGTTCACCAGCGACGTGCGCACCGGCTCGCGGAGCCGGTCGGCCATTCCGGCGGCGACGTCCTCCCATGCACGGGCCGGACCACGCACCCACATCTCCAGGTTCGTGGCGACGGCGGCGTCCAAGTCGCCCGAGGCCAGGGCCCGCGTCTCCGCCTCGTCGTAGGCGATCATCTCCGCCGACCAGTCGTATCCCGGCCACGGCGCGGCCAGCAGCGCGAGGGAGTGGACCCGGTCCGGGTGGGTCAGGGTGAAGTCCACGGCCACCCGGCCGCCCCAGGACGCGCCCACGAGCCGGACCCGGTCGTGTCCGAGGTGGTCCAGGAGGCGGCGCAGGTCGTCGGTCTCCCTGAACGGCCCGCTCGGCGGCGCGGACTGCCCGAAGCCCCGCAGGTCGTAGCGGATGACGGTGTGCCGTTCCGCGAGGGCGGGGACGACCGCGTCCCACATGTGGTGGTCGGCGATCCCGGCGTGCACCAGCACGAGGGGCGGCCCGTCGCCGGTGACGACGTAGGAGAGGTGTCCGAGATCATCGGAGAGTGTGATCATCCGCAGATGTTCGCAGGTCGGCGCGGTGCCCACCACCCCCCGATCCCTAGAAGGAGCGCCACCGCGTCCGCGGGTCGCCGTCCCTGAGGGAGGCCACGCGGCGGCGGAACTCGGCCAGGGCCGCCGGGTCGGCGGGAGCGTGCTGGGCGACCCAGGCGCAGCTGGCCGTCTCGCGGGCGCCGCGCAGGACCGCGCAGCCCTCCCAGTCGCGGACGTCCCATCCGTACGCCGCGGCGAAGGCCTCGTACTCCCCGGCGGGCATCCCGTACCGGTCGCGGGACAGGGCCATCACCACCAGGTCGTGCTCGCGCAGGTCCACCGATACGGTCTCCAGGTCCACCAGGGCCGGGCCGTCCGGGCCGACGTGGACGTTGCGGGGCAGGGCGTCGCCGTGGACCGGGCCCGGCGGCAGGTGCGGGGACAGGCCCGCCACCTCCTGCGCGTAGCCGTCGCGGCGCGAGCGCAGGTACGCCGCGTCGGCCGGGTCGATGGCGTCCCCCGCCAGCCGCAGCCAGCGCTCCACCCCGCCCAGCAGGTCCCGCGCGGGCAGGGCGAACGGCGGCGCGGGCAGGGCGTGGACGGCCCGCAGCAGCACCGCCAGGTCCTCGGGTCCCGCGGGCCGCACCGCATCCGGGAGCCGGTGCCACAGGGTCAGCGGATGCCCGCCCACCAGCCGCGGCTCCGGCTCGGCCGCGCGGACCGCCGGGATCCCGGACGCGGCGAGCCAGTCGGCCACCGCCAGTTCGCGTGCGGCCCGTTCCAGCAGCGCGGCCTCCCGGCCCACCTTCACCACGAGGTCGCCGACGGCGAACACGGCGTTCTCGCCGAGCGCGAGCAGGACGGGCTCCGCGGATCCGCCCCCGCCACCGGTCAGGCCCGCCGCCGTCAGTACGTCCCTCGCCCGCGCCTCGTCCATGCGGCTGTTTCTACCACCGTCCGTCAGAGGGGGTCGCCGAGCGGGCCGTGCTCCTCCTCCAGGGACTTCGCCCAGTGGGCGGCGAAGTCGGGCCGGGTGCCGTCGGCGTCGGTGAACCCGTACTCCTCGTACAGGCCCCACGTGGCCAGTGCCCGGCCGGTCTTGGCCATGACCTGCGGGTCGGCGGCCAGTGCCGCGACCGCCCGGCCCAGGTACGCGGGGGACTCGGAGTGGGCGAAGTCGGGGTCCTGCGCCACGCCGTCGCGCCAGGTGGCCTCGGTGACGCCGAAGTGGTCGAGCATGGCCTCCGAACGCAGGAAGCCGGGGGTGATCGCCACGGCGGCGACGCCGTGCGGCCTGAGCTCGGCGGCCTGTGCGAAGGCCAGCCGGATCACCGCGGACTTCGCCAGGTCGTAGAAGAACGAGCCGCGGTAGCGGGCGGTGTTGCCGTCCGTGACCTCGACCACCAGGCCGCTCCCGCGGGCGACCATCAGCGGCAGCGCGAACCGGCTCGTGATCACATGGGTCTCCACCGCCTGCCGCAGCAGCCGCAGACCGGTCTCCAGGTCCTGCTCCCACAGCGGGTGTTCCCAGTCGGTCAGCGGGTCCCCGCCCCACACCGAGTTGACCAGGACGTCGAGGCGACCGTCCTGTTCGGAGGCGATCCGGTCGACGAGGGCCCGCACCTCCTCGGGACGGCTGTGGTCGGTGCGGACGGCGATGCCCCGGCCGCCCGCGGCCGTGACCCTCGCCGCCGTGTCCTCGATCGTCTCCGGACGGTCCAGGTGCGAACGCCCGGCGCCGCTGCTGCGCCCGGTGACGTACACCGTCGCGCCGGCGGAGCCGAGTGCGACGGCGATGCCGCGTCCGCCGCCGCGGGTGCCGCCGGCGACGAGCGCCACTGTGCCCGTCAGCGGGCGTAGGTCGGTCGTCATGCTTCCTCCGGTTCGTCGCGGTGGCCCGGCGGGAGGTCCGGGCGCTGGGGGAGATGCGGGCGCAGTACGGCGTCCAGCTCGCGGCGCACCCGCTCGGCGAGGCCGCCCCGGCGCTCGACGGCCCAGGTCAGGCCCGCTCCGGCGGTGATCGCCTGCACGGTGCCGGCCAGGGCCGCGGCGTCCGTCCCCGGACGGAGCTCGCCCGCGTCGGTGGCCTGCGCCAGCAAGTCCTCGATCGCCCGCCGCTGGGCCCGGTGAACGGCCAGGGCGCGTTCGTACAGCTGCGGATCGGTGAGGTCCGTGCACAGGAAGGCCAGGTGGTGGGCGAAGCTCTCCGGCGTGTCCATGTCCGCCAGGGTCTGCGACGTCAGCTCCGCCAGGGCGCCGAGCGCGGACGGGTGCGCCGTGCGCGCACGGGCGGCCAGCTCGCCCGCTTCCTCGGCGGACGCGTCGGCGAGCGCCAGCAGCAGGCCGCGCTTGGACCCGAACCGCTGCACGAGGGTGCCGGGCACCAGGCCGACCTCGCCGGCCACGGCCGCCAGCGTGAGCCCCGTCGGTCCCACCCGGCCCATGACCCGGGCCGCGGCCCGGAGGATCACCGCGTCCTCGACCCCGCGCGGGCGTGCCACGACCGGCCACCTCCTCCTCATTAATGAATGCCTGTTCATTCATTAAACCCTCCGGCCGAGGGCGCGGCAAGCCGGCCGGCGGGTGGTGGCTTCCGGTGACCGGCCCGATGCTGGAGTGGTGGGTGCCGAAAAAGACGTGAGCGCGGGCCGCGGCCCCAGCGGCGTGGCGCGGCGCGCGATCCGCACCACCCTCTGCGCGTGCGGCGCGTTCTACGTGTGCCTGTACGGGCTGGACCGGCCCGTGGCGGCGACGTACGCCCTCTTCGCCGTGGTCTCGATGGCGGCCCTCTCCCGCATCCCCGGCACCGGCGGCCAGCGGGCCGCCGTCCTGGTCAGGACCCTGCCGGTGGTGTGGGTGCTGCTGACCGCGGGCACCTTCCTCGCGGTACGGACCTGGACCGCCGTGGCCGGCATGCTGGTCATCGGCTTCGCCATCGCCTTCGTGGCGGCGGCCGGTCCCCGGGCGGCGGGCGCCGCCCCCGGACTCCAGCTGCTCTACATCCTGCCGTGCTTCCCGCCCTACGCACCCGACACCCTCGGCCAGCGGCTGGGAGGTGCGACCTTCGGCCTGATCCTGCTGATCCTCGCCGAGAAGTTCATCCTCCCCGAGCAGCGCGGCACCACCTACCGGGAGCTGGCCGCCGGGGCGGCCGGTACCGCCGCCCGCTTCGCCGCGGAGCTGGGCCGGCCCCCGTACACGCTGCCCGCGGCCGAGGTGGAGACCGCTCGCAGGACCGGCGAGTCGCTGCGCCCCCTGCACGTGGAGGAGGCCGAACGGCCGGCCGGGCCGGGCCTGCGCGACCGCGCCCTCGCCCACACCGGCCTGGGGGCGCGCACGCTGCTCGGGCGGCTGGCGATCCTGCCCCCGCCGCCTCCGGGGGAGCCGCCGCACCGGACCGGACAGCAGCTGCTGGAGGCCGTCGGCCGGTCCGCCGCGGAGACCGGAGCCCTGCTGGCCGGGACGGGCCGCGCGACCGCCGAGGCCGACGCCCTGCGGCGGCTGCGGGAAGAGGTGCGGGAGGCCGCCGCGCGGGAGTCGCAGCCGGTGCCCGCGGTACGCGGCCGCCGCCGGGCGGCGCTGCTGGAGGTGGCGGACGCCGCCGTGGCCTTCGCGACCGCCGCCGAACTGGCGGTCCGGGGCCGGCGCGCCCCGCTGCCCCCCGGGACCGACTCCGGCCGGTTCTGGTACGCGGGCCGCCACGCACCCCGCCTGTGGTGGCACCGGCTGGCGGCGCACGCCGGGCCGCGCTCGGTGCACTTCCAGAACGCCGTCCGGATCAGCCTCGCGCTGGCGGCCGCCCGCACGCTCGCCGGCGTGGAGTCGCTGCCCCACGGCTTCTGGGCGATGCTCGCCGTCCTCAGCCTCACCCGGACCACGGTCGCCCAGACCAAGGCGACCGTCCGCCAGGCGCTCGCCGGGACCCTGCTCGGCGCGCTCCTGGCCGCCGTGGTGCTGGCCCTGGTCGGCGGGCACACCACCGTCTACGCCCTCATCCTGCCCCTGGTGATGCTGGTGGCCTTCACGGTGGGGCCGGTCCGGGGCGTGGGCTGGGCGCAGGGCATGTTCACCCTCGTCGTGTCCTTCGTCTTCGCGCAGCTGGCTCCCGTCACCTGGCGGCTGGCCGGGGTCCGGCTCATGGACGTGATCATCGGCAGCATGGTCGGCGTCGTGTTCGGACTGATGGCCTGGCCTCGGGGGGCGCAGGCCGAGCTGCACCGTGCGGTCGCGCTGCTGCTGGCGCGGGAGGCCGAGACGGTCGAGGCGACCACGGCCGCCGTGGTCGCCGGCCGGCGGGACACCGCCCCCGACGACCGGGCGCTCCAGCTCGCGCTCTCGCTGGCGGAGAGCGCGTACGCGCAGCGTCAGAGCGAGCCGCGGGCGGCGCTGGCCGGCGCGCCCGACTGGCAGGCGGCCATGATCACGGGCCACCACGTGCTCTGGGGCTCGCGGAGGCTGCTCGCCCGCGCCGGCCCGGATCTCGGGCCGGGCAACGGGGAGCGGCTCAGCGGCCGGGCGGACGGTGTGGCCGCCCGGATGCGGGGTGCGGCGCAGCACGCGGCCACGATCCCGTCGGCGGACGCGTCGCACGGGTCGCACGGGTCGCACGGGGCGGGCGGCGCGGGCGCCGTCGCCGTCGGGCCGGCACCCGGTACCGGCGGTGAGGGCGGCGGCGCGGCGCAGGTGGTGGGGGCCGTCGCGCCCCCGGAGGCCGCCGCCCCCTCGGAAGTCGTCGCCCCTGCGGAGTTCTTCGCCGCCCAGATCTGGCTCGACTCGCTCACCCTCGACGTCGAGCGCGTACTGGCGCCCTGCCACGTCCCCGAGGAGGCCGGGGCCGGCGACTCCACCGGCGCGCCCGCGCCCCGCCCGCCGCGGTCGGCCTGAAAGAGATTGCACGAGACGTATCGTCTCGCTAGAGTCGGATCATGACCTCAGCCAAGCCCGCCCACATCGCCATGTTCTCCATCGCCGCCCACGGGCACGTGAATCCGAGCATCGAGGTGATCCGGGAACTCGTCGCCCGGGGCCACCGCGTCAGCTACGCCATCCCCGCGGCCTTCGCCGAGAAGGTCGCCGAGACCGGCGCCACGCCCGTGATCTACACCTCGACCCTCCCCACCGACGACGAGCCGGAGGCCTGGGGCACCGAACTCATCGACAATCTGGAGCCCTTCCTGAACGACGCAATCCAGGTCCTCCCGCAGCTCGCCGCCGCCTTCGAGGGCGACGAACCGGACCTCGTCCTCCACGACATCACCTCCTACCCGGCGCCCGTGCTCGCCCACCGCTGGGGCGTCCCCGCCGTCTCCCTCTCCCCGAACCTCGTCGCCTGGGGGGGATACGAGGAGGAGGTGGCCGAGCCGTTGTTCGCCGGGCTGAAGGCCTCCGAACGCGGGCAGGCGTACTACGCCAAGTTCGCGGCGTGGCTCACCGAGAACGGCCTCGACGACCAGGTCGACCGCTTCCAGGGCCGCCCCCGCCGCAGCCTCGTCCTGATCCCCAGGGCCCTCCAGCCCCACGCCGACCGCGTCGACACGTCCGTCCACACCTTCGTCGGAGCCTGCCAGGGCGACCGCAGCGCCACCCAGGGCACCTGGAACCGGCCCGAGGCCGCGCACGGCAAGAAGGTCGTCCTCGTCTCGCTCGGCTCGGCCTTCACCAAGCAGCCCGCCTTCTACCGCGCCTGCATCGAGGCCTTCGCCGGCCTGCCCGACTGGTACCTGGTCCTGCAGATCGGCAAGTTCACCGACGAAGCCGAGCTGGGCGAGATCCCCGCCGACGTCGAGGTCCACCGCTGGGTACCCCAGCTGGACATCCTGCGCCAGGCCGATGCCTTCATCACCCACGCGGGCGCCGGCGGCAGCCAGGAGGGGCTCGCCACCGCCACCCCGATGGTCGCCGTCCCCCAGGCCGTCGACCAGTTCGGCAACGCCGACATGCTGGCCTCCCTGGGCGTGGCCCGACACGTCCCGATGGCCGACGCGGACGCGGCCACCCTCCGCGAGGCGGTCCTCGCCCTCGTCGCCGACCCCGCCGTCGCCGCCCGCGCCGAGGAGATCCGGGCCGCCATGGCCACCGAGGGCGGCACGCACCGGGCCGCCGACCTCATCGAGGCCGAACTGTCATAGCCACCACCTAAGGTGCCCCCATGACGAAGAAGGCCACGGCGACGACGAAGTACGCGGCGCTGCTGCGCGGCATCAACGTCGGCGGCAGCAAGAAGGTCCCGATGGCGGAGCTGCGCTCCGTCCTGGACGGACTCGGGCACGGCGACGTCCAGACGTACCTGCAGAGCGGCAACGCGGTCTTCAGCAGCGCGAAGACCGACCCGGTGGCGCTCGCCCGGGAGCTGGAGAGGGCCATCGAGGGGCACTTCGGCTTCCGGGTCGCGTGCCTGGTGGTGGACGGCGCGTACCTGCGGGCCGTCGCGGACGCCTGCCCCTTCCCGGCCGCGGAGCTGGAGGGCAGGCAGCTCCACGCCACCTTCCTCTCCGAGCAGCCCGGCCCGGAGCGCTTCGCCGCGCTCGACCGGGCGGCGTTCCTCCCCGAGGAGTACCGGCTCGGCGACCGGGTCCTCTACCTCTACGCCCCCGACGGCCTCGGCCGTTCCAAACTGGCCGAGGCCCTCGCCCGGCCCGCCGTCGTCAAGGGCATCGACGCCACCACCCGCAACTGGAACACCGTCGCCAAGCTCGTGGAGCTCACCGGCCCCTGACCCCTGCCTTCCGCCCCGCGTCTACTCCTCCGGCACCGGCGTGGCCTGGTGGTAGTACATGCGCCAGCCGGCCCCGTCGTCAGACTTCCGCCAGATCGAACTCCGGCGCGCCCGGCGCCCGTCGATCACGGTCTCGTACGTGAGGTGCACCAGCCCCGGCGCCAGTTCGACCCCCGTCATGCCGGCGGGTTCGTAGTGCGGACCGTCCTCGGCGCCGCCCTCCAGGTCCGCCAGCGCCGCGAGCATCGCCTCCCGGTCCCACCGGCGGCCCGAGGCGCCCACCTCGACGAACTCCGGGTCGAGGAGCCGGTCCGCCAGCACCCCCGACGTCCGCACGCCCGGGCTCATCAACTGCATCTCGCGCGCGACCGCCTCGGCCACGCCTTCTTCGTTCCCACCCATGGGCCCATCCTGACCCGGCCCCGCGGACGACGGAGCCGGCGGGGTGTGCCAGGCTCATCGCCATGCGGTACATCATCATCGGCGCGGGCGCGGTCGGCGCCACCATCGGCGGACGGCTCGCGGAGGCGGGCGGCGAGGTCGTCCTCGTCGCACGCGGTGCGCACGCGCAGGCCCTGCGGTCCGACGGGCTGCGGCTCACGACGGCGGACGGGAGCCGCGTGCACCGGCTGCCGGTGGTCACCGGACCGGACGAGATGGGCGAACTGCGTCCGGACGACGTGCTGTTGCTGGCGGTGAAGACCCAGGACGCGATCGCGGCGCTCGACGCCTGGGGCGACGCGGAGGTCGCGGGCGGCGGCACGGCCGCCCAGCGGCTCCCGGTGCTCTGCGCGCAGAACGGCGTGGAGAGCGAGCGGCTGGCGCTACGGCGCTTCGCGCGCGTGTACGGGGTGTGCGTATGGCTGCCCGCCACCTTCCTGGAGCCGGGCGTGGTCTCGGCCCTGTGCGCCCCGCGGACCGGCATCCTGCACCTGGGCCGGGCCGCCGGCGGCACGGACGGGCTCACCCGGACCGTCGCGGCGGACCTCGCCGGGGCGGGCTTCGACGCCCCGCCCGTCGAGGACGTCATGCGGTGGAAGTACGCGAAGCTCCTGGGGAACCTGGGCAACGCCATCCAGGCCACGACCGGCCCGGAGCCCGACCCGGCGAAGGCGGCGCTGCTGCTGCGGGCCGTCCGCGAGGCGAAGGCCGCCTTCGGGGCGGCCGGCATCGCCTACGCCTCGGACGCGGAGCAGTCGCAGGCCCGCGACGGGAAGGTCGAGCAGCCGCCGGGCGTGCGCGGCGGATCCTCCTGGCAGAGCCTGGCGCGCGGCACGGGCTCGGTCGAGGCGGACTACCTCAACGGCGAGATCTCGCTGCTGGGGCGGCTGCACGCCGTGCCCACCCCGGTCAACGACGTCCTGCGGCACGCGGCGAACATCTTCGCCCGGGAGGGCCTGCCGCCGGGCGCCATGTCCATCGCGGACCTGACGGCCCTGGCCGACGAGGCCGCCGCCCGCGCGTAGGCCGGCCGGCGGCTCAGGCCGTCAGGGCCCGGAGCCGGGCCGGTGCCGCGGCGGCCGCGTCGTAGCGGCGCAGCAGCAGGAGGGCCAGTTCCGGGGCCGCGCCCAGGACGTCGGCCACCACGTCGGCGCCCGCGGCCTCGGCGCCGGCCGCGATGCGGTCCGGGAGCCGGCCGGGGGCGATGACGTACGGGGCCACCGCCACCCGGGCGAAGCCCTCGGCACGCAGGGCCCGTACGGCGTCCTCCGTACGGGGCAGAGCGGCGGAGGCGAACGCAGGCCGCACGGCGCACCAACCGGTGTGCCGCCACTCCCGCGCGATTTCAGCGATCACTGCGATCGCCTCCGGGTCCGTGGAGCCGGCGGACGCGAGCACCACCGCGGTGGTGGCGCGGTCCGCCGGGGTGAGGCCGGCTTCGGACAGCCGGCGTTCGAGCGCCTCGACGAGCAGCGGGGACGGTCCGAGGACGTCCGCCACCGAGACCGAGAGGCCCGGCAGGCGGGTCAGCGCGTCCGACAGCGCCGCCGGGATGTCGGCCTTCGCGTGGAAGGCCCGGGTCAGCAGCAGCGGCAGGGCCACCACGTCGCGGACGCCCTCGGCGTGCAGCGCCGACAGCACCTGCTCGACGCGCGGGGCGTTGAAGTCCAGGAAGGCCGTCTCCACCCGCAGTCCGGGCCGCAGCGCCCGCACCCGCCCGGTGAGGGCGTGCACGGTCGCTGCATGCCGCGGATCGCGGCTGCCGTGGGCGATGACCAGCAGTACGGGTCCCATGCGGCTCAGCCCGTTCAGCTCTTGACCAGCAGGCCGCGGCTGCGCAGGACGTAGCGCTCGACGGGGCTGAAGATCAGCAGGTCGATGGCGATGCCGACGACGAGGATGAGGATGATCGCGAGGAACACGCCGGGGAGGTCGATGTTGTTGCGGCCGTTCTCCAGGAGCTGGCCCAGGCCCAGGCCGAGGTCGGGGGAGGAGGCGATGATCTCGGCGGCCATGAGCGAGCGCCAGGAGAAGGCCCAGCCCTGCTTGAGACCGGCGACGTAGCCGGGCAGCGCGGCCGGCATGACCACGTGCCAGGCACCGCGCAGGCCCGTGGCGCCGAGCGTGCGTCCGGCCCGCAGGAACAGCGGCGGGACCTGGTCGATGCCGGAGACGAGCCCGTTGGCGATGGAGGGGACGGCGCCGAGCAGGATCACGGTGAACATCATGGCGTCGTTGAGGCCGAACCAGAGCACGGCCGGCGGCACCCAGGCCACCGACGGCAGGGACTGCAGGCCCTGGAGGATCGGGCCGATCGCGGCGCGCACGAACTTCACCCGGGCGACCAGCAGGCCGAGCGGGGTGCCGATGGCCAGGGCCAGCAGGAAGCCGAGCAGACCGCGGGAGACGGAGGTCCAGATGACCTCCAGCAGGGTCCCCTTCAGCCACATGTCGGACAGGCTGTCCCACACCGCGGAAAGGGCGGGCAGCTTCGTCTCGTCGGTGACCTTCAGGGAGACCAGGACCTGCCAGACCACCAGGACCAGGGCGACCGCGAGGAACGGCGGCAGGACCTTCTTCACCAGGACCTCGCGGACCGGCGTGCGGTGGGTCTGGACCGCGTCCAGGGCGTCGAGTCCGGCCTCCAGCCCCGCGAGGTCGTCCGTCTTCGCCTTCGTTTCAGTGCTGGCCATGGCGGCGGATCTCCCCACGCAGGTGTTCAGTGATCTCGAGGGACAGTTCCGCGACGTCGGCGTCCTCGATGCGGCGCGGCTGCGGGATGTCCACGGTCCATTCCTTGGCGACCCGTCCGGGGCGGGAGGAGAGCAGGACCACGCGCTGGGCGAGGCGGACGGCCTCGCGGACGTTGTGGGTGACGAAGAGGACCGAGAGGCCGGTCTCCTCCCAGATGCGGGTGAGTTCGCCGTGCAGGACGTCGCGGGTGATGGCGTCCAGGGCCGCGAAGGGTTCGTCCATGAGGAGCAGGCGGCTGTCCTGGGCGAGGGCGCGGGCGAGGGCGACGCGCTGGCGCATGCCGCCGGAGAGTTCGTGGACGCGCTTGCCGTGGGCGCCGCCGAGGCGGACGAGGTCGAGGAGGCGTTCGGCCTCGGTGGTGCGGTCGGCTTTGGCGACGCCGCGCAGGCGCAGGGCGAGTTCGATGTTCTTGCCGGCGGTCAGCCAGGGGAAGAGGGCGTGTTCCTGGAACATGAGGGCGGGGCGGCCGCCGGGGGTCTCGATGGTTCCCGCGGTGGGC